>CALRTJ020000005.1:0-212919 GCA_943371055.1 Hydrogenophaga intermedia
CGAACTTGACCTTCTTGCCGCCGATGGTCACGCCCTTGGCGTTGAGCTCATCGATGGCCATGCGGGCGCCGTTCTCGTTGTCCTTGCCCAGGTGCGCGATCGCGCCGCTGGTCGGACCCACGTGACCGATCTTGACCACGTCCTGGGCCTGGGCAGCGCCCATGGCCAGCAGGGTGGCGGCAGCAGCGATCACATTCAGTTTGACTTGCATGAGTGGAAACCTCCGGGTACGGATAAGGAGTTGTGCGTGGATGCAGAGGGCTGCTTGCACGGCGCGATGACGATACTCCAAAACAAGGGTGGCGCAAGGCCCGCACGATCAGCCTAAGCAGGCTTTGTGCCCGGGATAAACCCGGGCCCCGGCACCGCCGGCGGACAAACCGTGAGAGGCCGCACGCCTTGCCAGAACGCGCCATCCCGGCGCGCGGATGACAGCGCCGTCAGCGCTGCCCGTGGGGCCGATGGGTGATGGCCGCACCCGCCGCCTTGTAGCGCCGCCAGCGCGTCTGCCCGGACGCCCGATCATCGTCATCCAGGCCCACCACCTCGGCCACTCGGTCGTGCTGCAGGAGTCCGTCGATGGCATCGATGCCCAGGTTCAGGGCATTGTCACAACGCAAGCCGGGCTCGGGCTGCTCCAGCAGCCAGACCCGCGTGAGCACGGCATCGCCCGGCACCGCAGCACCGGGCTTCAGACGCACATGGGGCAGGAAGTCGCGCTCGGGTTCGGTCCAGAGCGACTGGTCCAGTCGGGCGAGCAGGTTCGGCGGTGCATAGACCGCCAGGCGAACGCCTTCACGGTACTTCTTGCGCACCAGACGGCAGGCGAAGTCGAACTTGTCCGGCACGCCGGTGAAGAAGACCACCTCGTCAGCCATCCTGGTCGCTCCTGCGGCCTCAGGCCTTGCCGGCGCGGGCCAGCAGGAAGTGCGTGAGCAAGCCGACCGGACGACCGGTCGCGCCCTTGGCTGCACCACCCTTGTGCGCCACGCCCGCCACGTCCAGGTGCGCCCAGGGCGTGTCACCCACGAAACGCTGCAGGAACTTGGCCGCCGTGATCGAGCCACCCGGGCGGCCCGCGACGTTGGCGACATCGGCGAAATGGCTCTTGAGGCCCTCGGCGTACTCGTCGTCCAGCGGCATGCGCCAGGCCGGGTCCTGCGCCTCGCTCGAGGCGGTCAGCAGCTGGTTGGCCAGGCCATCATCGTTGGCGTACAGGCCGGCGTGGTGGTGGCCCAAGGCGATGACGCAGGCCCCGGTGAGGGTCGCGACATCGACGATGGCTGCCGGCTTGTAGCGTGCGGCGTAGGTCAGCGCGTCACAGAGGATCAGTCGACCCTCGGCGTCGGTGTTGAGGATCTCGATCGTCTGGCCGGACAGGCTGGTGACCACGTCGCCCGGCTTGGTGGCGCGGCCACTGGGCATGTTTTCGCAGGTCGGGATCAGCGCGACGACATTGAGCTTGGGCTTGAGTTCGCCAATGGCCCGCATGGCGCCCAGCACGGCCGCTGCGCCACCCATGTCGAACTTCATCTCGTCCATCTCCGGCGCCGGCTTGAGCGAAATGCCACCGGTGTCGAAGGTGATGCCTTTGCCCACCAGCACCACCGGTGCAGCCTTGGCCGCGCCGCCCTTGTATTCCATGACGATGAAGCGCGGCGGCTCGTCGGAGCCGGCGGACACCGACAGGAAGGAGCCCATGCCCAGCTTCTCGATGGCCTTGCGGTCCAGCACCTTGACGGCGATGCCGTGGGCGCTGCCCACGCGCTGGGCCTCTTCGCCCAGCCAGGTCGGGGTGCAGACGTTGCCGGGGCGGTTGGCGCATTCGCGCGCCTCGGTCACGCCCGCGGCGATCGCCAGACCGCGCTTGACGCCAGCCTTGGCCTGCGCCAATGCCGGGGCCGCCACCAGCAGGGTGGTCTTGACCGGGACCACGGCGCTCTCGGCGCTGGGCTTGGTGTGGGTGTAGACGTAGGCGGCCTGTTCCAGCACCAGACAGAGGGCCTCGGCGTGGGCATCGGTGGCCTCGGCCAGGGGCGCGACGGCCAGGCTCTTGAAGCTGCGGCCCTTGAGCGCGGTGAGCGCCGCGGTGACCGCGGCCCGGAAGGCCTTGGCGGAGGCGTCGCGCGCCACCGTGAACAGCACGCGCGGGGCCTTCACGCCCTCGACGCCGTGCAGATAAAGGCTCTGGCCCGGCTTGATCTGGAGGTCACCGGCCTTGGCAGCGGACTGCAGGGCTCGGTCCAAGGCAGCGTCTCCCGCCACGGCCTTGTGGGCCGGCGTGAGCACCACGACCAGGGCATCGGTGGACACCCCGGAGAGGCCGGCTGCACCGACCGCAATGGCTTGCACGTTCATAATCAGGTCTCGTGAGGACAAGCAGCTGATGTTATTCGATGCCACCATTCGCCGCGAACTCTTCAGGGGTTTCGGCGCCACCCTGGTCGTGCTGCTGACGATCGTCGTGACGATGTTCCTGATCCGCATGCTGGGCCTGGCGGCCAACGGCAATGCCGACCCGCGGGACGTCGCGCTGCTGCTGGGCTATACCGTGATCGGACAGTTGCCCACCCTGCTCGCCCTGTCGCTGTTCATCACCGTGGTCGTGACCCTGGGCCGCATGTACCGCGAGAGCGAGATGGCGATCTGGTTCGCCAGCGGGGTCGGCCTGTCGCGCTTCGTGCGTCCGGTGCTGCGCATGGCCTGGCCGGTGGTCGCCCTGATCGCCTTGTTGGCCCTGGTGGTCTGGCCCTGGAGCAACCAGCGCACCGCCGAACTTCGCAGCCGCTACGAACAGCGCGCCGACATTTCACGGGTGGCCCCCGGAAGCTTCCAGACCTCCCGTGACGGCAGCCGCGTGTTCTTCATCGAACGCGAGGGTGACACCTCCGGCCTGGGGCGCAATGTCTTCGTGCTGGGTCGCCAGAAGGACCGCGAGTCGGTCACCACGGCCCGTGTCGGCCGCGTCGAGAACACCGACCTGGGCCGTGAACTCGTGCTGGACGGTGGCCACCGCAACGAGCGGGATGGCCGCACCGGTGAACACACCGAGACCAGCTTCGAGACCTACCGGATGGTGGTCGACACGAACAAGGTGGGGGCGGCCCAAGCGCCGGCGCCCAAGACCCTGGGCTCGCTCGCCCTGCTGGAGGACGGTGGTCGACCGGCCATGGGAGAGCTGACCTGGCGCATCGGCGTGCTGCTCGGAGGGATCAACCTCACGCTGCTGGGCATCGGTACCTCGGCCACCAATCCGCGCCGGGCGTCCAACTGGAACCTCCTGTTCGCTCTGCTCGCCTTCATCACCTACTACAACCTGCTCAACCTCAGCCAGGCCTGGGTCAGCGCGGGGCGGTTCAGCATGGGCTCGGCACTGCTGCTGCTCCATGGTGGCGCCTTCGCGCTCGCCTTGGCACTGCTGTGGTGGCGCGACCATGCCAGCGTGCTCGTGCTGCCCTGGCAAGGGCGGAGGGCCTGCCCATGAAGACGGTCCGCTCCTTGATCTACCGCGATGTGGTGTGGTCGATCTTCTTCGTCGCGGTGGCATTCATGTCGCTGTTCTTCTTCATCGACTTCCTGGAGGAGCTCGAGCGCGCCACCCGCAAGGGCGGCACGACCTGGATGGCGGCACTCGCCGCTCTGCTCTCCCTGCCCTACCGCTTCTACGAGCTGGCCCCGATCTCGGTGCTCATCGGCACGATCTACTCGATGGCCCGGCTCGCCCAGTCCTCGGAGTTCACCATCCTGCGAACCGGTGGCCTGGGGCCTGGCCGGGCGCTGCTGCTGCTGCTGCGCCTGGGAGTGCTGTTCGCGGTGCTGACCTTCGTCGCGGGCGATTACATCGCCCCCCTGGGTGAGCAACAGGCCGCCGCGCTGCGGGCCCGGACCAGTGGCGGCATCAAGCTGGGAAGCGCAGGCGCCTGGCTCAAGGAACACCGCGAGGTGGGCGCTAGCGAGCTGTCAGTCACCATCAACGTCGAGGCCACCGAGGCCCACGGCCTGATGCGCGGCGTCCGGATCTTCGAGCACGATGCCCAAGGCCGACTGGTTCGCCGGATCCAGGCCGAACACGCCCGGGCGGGCGACGGCGAATGGATCCTGGAGCAGGCCACCGAGACCCGCTGGCCCGAGGCCGGAGACCCCAGCGGGGCGGTGCAGGAGCGGCACCTGCTCTCATTGCGTTGGCCCACGACCCTGGACGAGCGCCTGGTCAGCACCGCACTGTCGCCCATCGAGGGCATGACCACCTTCGAGCTGTGGCGCTACAGCCGGCACCTCAGCGACCAGGAACAGACCGCGCAGCGCCATGAGCTGATCTTCTGGAAGCGTGTCATGTACCCCTTCGCCTGCATCGTGATGGTGGCGCTGGCCTTGCCTTTCGCCTATCTGCATGCCCGTGCCGGCGGAATCAGCCTGAAGGTCTTTGGCGGCATCATGCTGGGGGTGGCCTTCGTGCTGCTGAACAACGTGGTGGGCCACCTGGGCCTGCTGCACGCCTGGACCCCCTGGCTGGCGGCCTCCATGCCCAGCCTGCTCTTTCTGACCCTGTCGCTGACCGCCTTCGGGTGGCTGGTGCGTTACCGCTGAGGACTGCCATGCGCGGACTGATCCTGCTGGCCCACGGGGCCCGTGACCCGAACTGGTCGGCCCCCTTCGAAGAGGTGCTTCGCCGCGTGCGCGAGTCCTGCCCCGGGCGCGAGGTCCGCAACGCGTTCCTCGAGTTCATGGCCCCTGATCTGGTGCAGGCGGGGGCGGAACTGGCCTTGGCCGGCTGCCATGCGGTGGACGTGTTGCCCGCCTTCCTCGGCGCAGGAGGCCATGTGCGCAAGGATGTGCCCGCGCTGATGGATCGCCTGCGCGCCGCGCACCCGGACGTGCACTGGACCCTGCACCCGGCCATCGGCGAGTCACCCCTGCTGCTGGATGCCATGGCCCGCATCGCGGTCGGCCTGCACGACACCCCGGCCCTGTCCGGAGAGCGGCGGTCGTGAACCTGCACCAGTTGCGCTTCGTGCAGGAGGCGGTGCGGCGCAACCTCAACCTGACCGAGACGGCCAAGGCCCTGCACACCTCGCAGCCCGGCATCTCCAAGGCCATCCTCGAGCTCGAGGAAGAGTTGGGAATCGACATCTTCGTGCGCCACGGCAAGCGCCTGCGACGCGTGACCGAGCCCGGCGAACTGGTGTTGCGCTCGGTGGAAGTCATCCTGCGCGAGGTGGCGAACCTGCGTCGCATCGGCGAGGAGTTCTCGCTGCAGGACGCCGGTCGCCTGTCGATCGCCACCACCCACACCCAGGCCCGCTATGTGCTGCCCGATCCGGTGACCCAGCTGCGTCGCAGGTATCCCAAGGTTCAGGTCAGCCTTCACCAGGGCACGCCCGAACAGGTGGCGCAGATGCTGCTGGACGACACCGCCGACATCGGACTGGCCACCGAATCCCTGGCCGAGAACGAGGACCTGATCACCCTGCCCTGCTACGAATGGCAGCATGTGCTGGTGATGCCGCCCGATCACCCCTTGGCGTCACTTGAACGCCCTGGGCTGGAGGCCCTCGCGGAACACCCGCTGATCACCTATCAGGCCGCCTTCACCGGACGACGGCGGATCGACCTGGCCTTTGCCCAGCGCCGGCTGCGCCCGAACATCGCGCTCGAGGCCATCGACTCCGACGTCATCAAGACCTACGTCCGCTCCGGGCTGGGCGTGGGCATCGTGGCCGAGATGGCCGTCCAAGGCGACAACGCCAGTCCGGACCTGGTCAGTCGACCCGCGGCTCACCTGTTCGGACTGAACACCTCCCGTGTCGCGTTCCGCCGCGGCGCCTACCTGCGCACCTATGTGCTGGCCTTCGCCGAGCTGCTGTCGCCGCGGTTGAGCCGCGGCCTGATCGAGCGAGCCATGGCCGGTCACGGAGATTCCTATGAGCTCTGAGTTCCGCACACCCGTGCCGCCCAGCCGGTTGCCCACCGTGGGCACCACCATCTTCACCGTGATGTCGGCGCTCGCGCAGCAGCACGGGGCCGTCAACCTGGGCCAGGGGTTCCCGGACTTCGACTGCGATCCGACGCTGGTGGACCAGGTCGTGGCCGCGATGCGCGAGGGCCTGAACCAGTACCCACCGATGGCCGGCGTTGCGCCGCTGCGAGAAGCCGTGGCCGCCAAGATCCTGCGCCAGCACGGGCGTGTGTATGACCCGGCGCGCGAAATCACCATCACCGCAGGCGCCACCCAGGCCCTGCTGACGGCCGTGCTGGCCCTGGTGCACCCTGGTGACGAGGTCATCGTGCTGGACCCCTGTTACGACAGCTACGTGCCGTCGATCGAACTGGCCGGTGCCACCGCACGGCGCGTGCCGCTGCGCACCGACACGCTAGGCCCCGACTTCGACGCGATCCGTGCGGCGCTGGGGCCGCGCACCCGCGCGATCATGATCAACACCCCGCACAACCCCAGCGGCCGCGTGTGGAGCGGAGCCGAGCGGGATGAACTGGCCCGGCTGCTGCGCCCGACCGACGTGCTGGTGATTTCCGACGAGGTCTACGAACACATGGTGTTCGACGGGCGCCGACATGCCAGCGCCTGCGGCCATGACGAGCTGGCCGCGCGGAGCGTGGTGGTGTCCAGTTTCGGCAAGACCTTCCATGTGACCGGCTGGAAGGTCGGCTACGTGGCCGCACCGGCGGCCCTGATGGACGAGTTCCGAAAGGTCCATCAGTTCAACGTGTTCACGGTCAACACGCCGATGCAGCATGGACTGGCCCGCTTCCTGGCCGAGCCGGCGCACTACGAGGGCTTGCCGGCCTTCTACCAGCGCAAGCGAGACCTGTTCCGCCAAGGCCTCGCCGCCACGCGCTTCGAACTGCTGCCCTGCGAAGGCAGCTACTTCCAATGCGTGGATTACAGCGCGGTGTCCGACCTGCCCGACACCGCGTTCTGCGAGTGGCTCACCCGCGAGATCGGCGTGGCCGCCATCCCCCTGTCGCCCTTCTGTGAGCAGGCGCCCGATCGCCGGATCGCCCGCTTCTGTTTCGCCAAGCGGGACGAGACCCTGCAGCTCGCGCTGGAGCGCCTGTCAGCCCTTTGAGGCGTTTCGGTCCGGGTCGGCCGGGGGCGGCGTGGGGATGTCGAGCGAGAAGGCGGTCAGGTCGTAGGCGCCCAGGCCCGGGGGTTCATCGGCCACTACCGCGCTGGTTCCGGAGGGCATGAACGCGGCCTCATCGCCCAGGGGCAGCAGCAGGTCAACGTCTTCAGCGGTGACGCCGCTCTGCTGGTACAGGTCGCGGGCGAGCGAGTACAGCAGCAGCACGTCCTTGTAGGCCGGCAGGTCGAACAACTCCTGCAGGTCATCGTTCCGGAACAGCATCGCCTCAAGCACCGCCATGGCATTGAGCGGAGAGGACCACAGGTCCTGCAGACGCCCGGTCACCTCCGGGTACTCTTCCAGGGAGCGTCCGTGCTGCGGACCATGGTCCCAATCCGGCGCATAGGCGTTGAAGCGCCGGTTGAACCGGGCCCGGATGCGCTCGTAGGCAGCCCGATCGCCCTGGCGACGGTAGATCTCGAGCAGCTTGGTGTACGGCAAGGGGCTTTGACCACCGCTGCTGCGCAGGTGCGACATCAGCAGGTCAACGGCCGCGTCCTCCTGGCCCAGCGCGATGAAGAAATCGGCCTGCTGTTCCAGGTCCAGCAACTCCTCGACGGACACCTCCCGCGGGGGCAATTGGCCGTCCACGATGGAGGCCGTGGCCGCCATGGCCTGGCGGTCCTCCGTCGTGATGGGGCGTGTCCGCTCATACCCCGCCGGGGGCACGATGTCCTGCACCAGCACGCCTTGCACATCCGTGGTGGCGCCCGACGGAGACGGGCTGTTGAACCAGTCCTCCACCGCGGCGGCGGCGGCCTTGTGGGAGGCGGGAGGCGTGGGCTCGGGCACGGCGCCCTCGGCGGCCGGCCCCCACCAGGGCGCCGCCGCCGGATCCGGCGCCAGCAGTGAATCGGTCTTCTCGGCCGGTGCGGTGGCCCGCCGCTGGCGCCACAGCCACCAACCCGCGAGGCCCCCCCCCAAGGCGATCAGGCCCAGCAGCCAAGGGACCAGTCGGCTGCGCGATTCGGCCTCGGCCAACCGTGCACGCAAGGCTTGCTCGTTCTGCCGGTAGGCCGAGGTCTCCTTCTTGAGGCTGTCCAGGCTCTTCTGCAGGGCCAGCAGCTGCTCGACGGATTCCCCCCCCTCGGCGCCAGAGGCTGCCGCAGCCACGGCCTCGGGCGGCATGAAGACCGGCTCCTCGAGGTCCATGCGCAAGCGCGGCCCCACGCCAACGTCCAGCAGCAGGCGAGACACCTGCGCCTCGCGAACGGGGCTTGCGGGCGCCTTGTCGGCCACCGGGGCGACGGCGCGCACCGCGGGCCTGCGGGCGGCCGGCGCGTCAGAGGCGGCCCGCGCCCGTTGAGGCGCACTGGCCGCCCGCGGGGACGCACTGGCCACCCTCGCCTCGCGCACGGGTGCCGCCGGAAGACGGGGGGCCTGGCTCTGGAGCGGACGCTCCTGGGCCGCGGCCTGGGCGACCGGCGCACTCAAGGGCATCGCCGGCGGGTCGGCCAGGGCGGTGAACCGCCGGACGAAGCGCCGCTCACAACCGGCGCTGACGGTGATCTCGACGACAGGCTCCAGGATGGGCGAGGTCGTCATCACGCGCAGAACCCATTCGCTGGGCTGTGCGGTGGCCTGAACGCTCACGCGCACCTGGCTGCTCGGCAACTGGCCCTCGCCCGCCACCACCTCGGCCTGCACGCACTCGGCGAACAGCTGCTCGCCCTGGTCGAGCCGCACGGGAATCTGGACCTGAAGCGGCTGGCCCAACACGGCGGTCGGAACGATGCGACCAAAACCCACGGCGCCGACACCAGCGGAAGCCGACAGTGCGGCCGAGAGGATCACGAGGTGCGCGGGGCGAGAAAAGGCCATGCCTAGCGGGTGTGGGCAATTGTTCGAGGGACTCTATCACGCATTGATACCTTTGCCCGAGGCGCCCGACGCCCGCCATATGGGGGTGTTGTCGGGGTGCCAGAATCGCGTGAACCCGTCACCGGATCCCTGTCCGCAGGCGCTCCGCAGCACCTGCTTCATGCAGGCCCTCGCCCATGACCGCCACCCTGCACACCCGACGCCAGGGCTCTTGCCTGGTCCTCACCCTCGACCATCCGGGCAAGCGCAACGCCTTGTCGCCCCAGGTCCACGGCCTCGCCCTGGCGGCGCTGGACACCGCGGCCACCGATCCGACGATACGCGCCGTGGTCCTGACCGGCGCCGACGGCCATTTCTGCGCGGGCGGAGACCTGCAACGCATTGGCCAGGCCCGCCAATCGCCGCCGCAGGAGCAGGCCCGCTCGATCGAAGCCTTTCATGGCCTGATCCTGGCCCTGCAGGGGTGCCCCCGGCCGGTGATTGCCGCGGTCGAAGGCGCGGCTGCCGGTGCGGGGTTTTCGCTGGCCCTGGCCTGCGATCTGCTGGTCGCGGCGGAGGACGCGCGTTTCGTGCTGTCCTACGGCAAGGTCGGACTCACACCCGATGGAGGCGCCACCTGGTTCCTGTCGCGCCGCGTGCCGCAGTCGCTGGTGCTCGAATGGACCTGGCTGGCGGAGCCCGTGCCGCCACAGCGTCTGCTGACCCTGGGGGTGGTCAACCGGCTGTGCCCCGCCGGCCAGGCCTTGACCGAAGCCCTTGCGCTGGGCGAGCAGCTGGCCGCCATGGCACCCAATGCGGTCGCGGCCGCGCGGTCCCTGGTGCGGGCGGCGTCCGAGCGCGACCTGTCGGCCCAGTTGCAGGCGGAGCGCGCATCCTTCATCGAGCAGCTCTTCCATGACAATGCACGGGAGGGCATCGATGCCTTCCTGCAGCGGCGGTCCCCGCGCTTTCGCTGAGTGCGTCGCCTCGGCGACAGCGGGTAAACCTCATCCTCGACTCCCCCAGTGAGCCTGACGCCTGCCTTGTCGCGTCAGGGACAAGCCATGAACACCCCCGTTCTTACAATCGACGAGCGACACAACATCGAATCCGGTGCATGGTTTTCATCGCTCTCGCACACGCTGCGCTCTGCCATCCTGGCGCGTGCCTACGTGCGCAGGCTCAACGATGGAGCCATGCTCGCGGCACGTGGCACGCAGGCCGAAGACTGGATCGGCGTGGCCAAGGGTGCGGTGCGGGTGAGCTCGGTCTCGCTGTCGGGCAAGCAGGTCACGCTGACCTACGCCGAGCCCGGGACCTGGATCGGCGACGCCGCGCTGTTCGATGGCTTGCCGCGCACGCACGACGCTTCGGCGCACGGCCCGACCACGCTGGTCGTGGTGCGCAAGGGCGACTTCAAGGAACTGCTGTCGCAGCACGTCGAACTCTACGACGCGCTGCTGCGTCTGAACTGCCGCCGCCTGCGGCTGATGTTCAACCTGATCGAGGACCTGAGCACCCGGCCGCTGGCGGCGCGCCTGGCGCGGCAACTGCTGCTGCTGGCCAAGAGCTACGGCATCTCGCAGGGCGAGGAGATCCGCATCGGCCTGCAATTGGCGCAGGAAGACCTGGCACAGCTGCTCGGGGCCTCCCGTCAGCGCGTGAACCAGGAACTGAAGGAACTCGAGCGCGAGGGCGTCCTGCGCGTCGAGCCCACCCGTCTGGTGGTGCTGTCACGCGACAAGCTGATGGCCGCTGCCGACCGATAGACCATCCCGCGCGGGTTCGTCTCCGCCGCGGCGGAGACTGAACCCATGGACCATTTCACCGGCACCCGCCCGGTGGCCGAGAGCCACCGCTTCGACACCCTGGCGCTCGAGCAGTACCTGCACGCGCACCTGCCCGGCTTCGCCGGCCCCTTGCAGGTCGAGCAGTTCAAGGGGGGGCAGTCCAACCCCACCTACAAGCTCCTGACGCCCGCTCGCGCCTACGTGATGCGCGCCAAGCCGGGCCCGGTGGCCAAGCTGCTGCCGTCGGCCCACGCCATCGAGCGCGAGTTCCGGGTGATGAGCGCGCTGGCCGGCAGCGACGTGCCGGTGGCCCGCATGCACCTGCTGTGCGAGGACGAGTCGGTCATCGGTCGCGCCTTCTACGTGATGGAGTTCGTCGAGGGCCGCGTGCTGTGGGACCAGGCGCTGCCCGGCCTGACGCCTGCCCAGCGCGGTGAGGTGTACGACGAGATGAACCGCGTCATCGCGGCCCTGCACTCGGTGGACGTGGCCGCCGCCGGACTGTCCGACTACGGCAAGCCCGGCAACTACTTCGAGCGCCAGATCGGTCGCTGGAGCAAGCAGTACCAGGCCTCGGTCACCGGCCCCAACCCCGAGATGGACCGCCTGATCGAGTGGCTGCCCGCGAACATCCCGGCCTCGGCCCGCGACGAAGCCGAGGTCTCGGTGGTGCATGGCGACTTCCGCCTGGACAACCTGATGTTCCACGCGCACGAGCCACGGGTGATCGCGGTGCTCGACTGGGAGCTGTCCACCATCGGCCACCCGCTGGCCGATTTCAGCTACCACTGCATGGCCTGGCACATCCCGCCGGGGACCTTCCGCGGCATTGGCGGTCTGGACCATGCGGCGCTGGGCATCCCCGCCGAACAGGACTATGTGCGGCGCTACTGTGAACGCACCGGCCGCGCCGACCCCCAGGCGCTGATGGCCGACTGGGACTTCTACCTCGCCTACAACCTCTTCCGCATCGCGGCGATCGCCCAGGGCATCGCCAAGCGCGTGGAGAACGGAACCGCCGCCAGCGCCCAGGCCCAGGCCACCGGCGCGGCAGCCCCCGCCCTGGCCCGACTGGCCTGGGGCTTTGCCCAGCGGGCGGGCGCCTGACCGCGTCACGACCTCACACCCACAGGAGACAGCATGGACTTCGGATACTCCCCCCGCACGCAGCAACTGCGCGAGGCCGTCATGGCCTTCATGGACGAGCACATCTACCCCAACGAGGGCCGCTACTGGGCCGAGCTCGAGGCCAACACCGCGGCGGGCAAGCGCTGGACCCCGTTGGAGGTGATCGAGGAGCTCAAGCCCAAGGCCCGTGCCGCCGGCCTGTGGAACCTGTTCCTGCCCGAGTCGTCCCTGGGTGCCGGCCTGACCAACCAGGAGTACGCACCGCTGGCCGAGCTGATGGGGCGGGTGCTGTGGTCCAGCGAGGTCTTCAACTGCTCGGCGCCGGACACCGGCAACATGGAGACCCTGGTGCGCTACGGCACACCCGAGCAGCAGGAGCGCTGGCTCAAGCCGCTGCTGGCCGGCGAGATCCGCTCGGGCTTCGCGATGACCGAGCCGGCCGTGGCCTCCAGCGACGCCACCAACATCGAGGCGCGCATCGAGCGCGATGGTGACGAATACGTCATCAACGGCCGCAAGTGGTGGACCAGCGGTGGCGGAGATCCGCGCTGCAAGATCCTGATCTTCATGGGCAAGACCGACCCTGAGGCCCCCCGCCACTCGCAGCAGTCCATGGTCCTGGTGCCCATGGACACCCCTGGGGTGAAGATCATCCGCGCCCTGAGCGTGATGGGCTACGACGACGCGCCGCACGGCCACATGGAGATCGAATTCACCAACGTCCGGGTGCCGGTCAGCAACATCCTGCTGGGCGAGGGCCGCGGTTTCGAGATCGCCCAGGGGCGCCTGGGCCCGGGCCGCATCCACCACTGCATGCGCCTGATCGGCTTGGCCGAGCGTGCGCTGGAGCTGATGTGCCGCCGGGCCACCGCCCGCACGGCCTTCGGCAAGACCATCGCACAGCAGACCGTCACCCAGGAGCGGATCGCCGAGGCGCGCTGCCGCATCGAGCAGGCCCGCCTGCTCACGCTGAAGGCCGCCTGGATGATGGACACCGTGGGCAACAAGGTGGCCAAGGCGGAGATCGCGATGATCAAGGTCGTGGCACCCAGCATGGCCTGCCAGGTGATCGACTGGGCCATGCAAGCCCATGGCGGTGCCGGCATGTGCCAGGATTTCCCGCTGGCCTTCTACTACGCGCAGGCACGCACACTGCGCTTCGCGGATGGCCCGGACGAGGTGCACCGCAACGCCATCGCCAAGCTCGAACTGGGCCGGTACGCGCCGGCGCGCTGACGGCGCGGGCCCGGCGCCGGACCGGCGCCTGGCCTCGCCCCCTCGGGCTCAGCCCAGCGGCATGACCGCGGTCTCACTGGGCGGATCGCCCGGGCGGTCGCCCTCCAGTCCCAGGCCCTGGGCCCGTTGCACCGCCTCGGACCACAAGGCCTCGAACACCTCGACCAGTTCGGGCAGCCGATCCGGCTCGGGTCGGGCCATGCCCAGCCGAAGGGTGAGCACGCCCTGGTGCAGGGTCAGGGCCAGCGGCGCCGGTGTGTCCGACTGCAGCAGGCCCGCCAGCAGCGCCCCGGTGCGGCCCGCCAACAGGGCCTGCACCCAGGGTTGCACATTGGTGGCCGCGCCCAGCAGGTCGCGCCAGGCCCCCAGGGCCTGCGAGGTCAGGCGTGGCGACACCGCCAGCCAGCGCACCTCTTCGGGCAAGGCCTCGTCCATGCGGGTCTGCACCGCATCCGTCAGCACACTGTAGACCTCGCGGTCCAGAGCCGCCATCAGCGGCCTGGGCAGCACCACCGCATGGGCCCCCAGGTCCAGGGGCACCGCGCCACGCAGCCGCAGTTCGCGCCGTCCCAGGTACGCCCGGTGCGACGGTCCCCATTCCAGCCGCCAGGCGGGCGATCCGGGGCCGGGCTCGATCACGAAGCCGTCGTGGGTTCTCGCGGGCTTGTACAGCCAGCCCTGCAGCGCCGCCACGGCGGCCGCCTGGCGGCAGAGCGCCGCCTCCTGGCGTCGTTCACGCCATCGGCGCCACCATTCACGCCACATTGGCGCGGAACGGCAGCGCACGCACTGCAGCGACAAGCAAGCCCATGCCGGCAGTGTATGCGGCGCGCGCACCAACGGGTACAAACTTCACCCGCTGGCACACCCTTGGGGCCTGTGGCCCTGTCCTGCGGCGACCACAGGCGTCCCGCGCCGCGGCAAAACCGGCGCCGAGCGGACCTAGAATCGCGCCCTTGCCTGCCACTGCCCGTAGCTCAACTGGATAGAGCAGCTGCCTTCTAAGCAGCAGGTCGGGGGTTCGAGTCCCTCCGGGCAGGCCACCTCTCCTGCGTGCTGCGGCCTGCGGGCGCCGGCGTTCACCCTGGCGTGGAAAGACGCCGCGCCACGGGTGCTCAGCCCCGAGACCGCGGCCGCTGCACCGCCGGGCTCGGCGGCGCCAGGGCCACGTGCAACGCTTGCAGGCCCTGTACATGGCGAACGAAGTGGGTGAGCATGTCCGGCGACAGGCCGCGCAGGCGCTGCAGCGTGCGAATGGCCAGGCGGCTGGAATGCAGCGGACCCGCGTTGGCCGGCAGGCTCGCCAGCGACCGCTCCAACTGTTCATCCAGTGCCAGCCGGGACCACTGCTGGCGGAAGGCGCTCAGGGCGCGGAGCTCGTTCGGGGGCGCGGTGGGCAGCGGCGTCCGGTCCATGGTCTGACGCGGCCGCTCCACCAGGGACAGCAGGTCCTGCAGGGCCAGGCGGCCCGGCGACCGGGGGGCCGAAGGCGGGGTTTGCGGCCCGCCGACCGTCCGACGCGCCATCGCGTCCACATGTTGACGAGCCCGCTCCAGCAGGGCGTCGCGCCGGGCGCCATCGGCCCGAGCGGCGCGGTGGCACAGGCCCTCGACCACGGCCCACGTCAGCGGGTCCTGTCGATCCAGGCCGGCGGCGCGGGCCTGCTCCAGCCACGGCGCCAACGGCTCAGCCACGGGCGGCTCCACTGGCCGGAGCGGCCGGCCGCGGCACCGGGGCGATCTCGACGCGCCGGTTCTGCGCCCTGCCCTTCTCGTCCTCGTTCGAGGCCACCGGCTGTTCCGGTCCGAAGGCCGCGGCGAACAGCGACGAAGAGGGCACACCGGCCTCGATCAGGGTTCGGGTCACCGTGAGCGCGCGTTGGGCCGAAAGCTCCCAGTTGTCGGCGAACGGGGTCTTGCCGTCCCGAAGGGCCTTGTTGTCGGTGAACCCGCTGACCATCAGCACCTCCTGGCGCGCCGAGAGGTAGGCGCCCAGCGGTTCGGCGAGGCTGCGCAGCAGCTGCCGGCCCTCCGGTTGCAGCTGGTCCGAACCCGGAATGAACAGCACGTTGCCGGCGATGCCGATGCGGCCCTCCCGCAGGGTCACCCGACCGGAGGCCAGCGGAATCGCCAGCGCCTGTTCCAGCGCGCTGCGGCGCTGTTCCTCGGCCTGGCGGCGCTCGACCTCGCGCTGCAGTTGGGTGCTCAGCTCCAGTTGCACCCCCAGCACCCCCACCAGCATCAGCACGAAGGCACCGAGCAGTCCGGTCATCAGGTCGCCGAAGACCGCCCACACCGGGGTGGACGACTCGATGCCGGCGTCGTGCCCGTCCATCAGCGGCTCTCCTCGGCGGCATCGCCACCGATGCGGGCGAGCTGGCGCATCTCGTCGACCAGTCGCTTGCTGCTGAGCACGCTCAGATCGATCAGCTCACGGGCCTGTGCCACCGTGTAGGCCAGCTGCTCGTCGCTGCGCTGCATGGACTGCTCCAGGGCCAGTTCGATCCGGCCCAGCTGGCCGACCAGCTGCTCGCTGGCCGCGCCAAAGCGCTGCACCGCTTCGCCCATGGCGCCGCCCAGGCTGCCCACCTCGGCGGCATCGGCACCCATCTCGGCCGACAGCGCGCCCAGGGTCCGGTTGGAGGACTCCACCGAAGCGGCGAAGGCGGCAGCGGCTTCGCGCAGGGTCTCGGCCGAGGACTGCAGCAGCGTGTCCACCGCCGCGCGCTGCTCGCCCGAGGCGCTGCGCACCTCCACCAGCACCTCGTCCAAGGAGCGCAGCAGGCGCTGGCGCTCGTCGAGCAGCGCGTTGTCTCGTGCGGCGCTCTCACCCAGGCGCTGCTGCACCTGCTCGATGATGGCGGCCGCCGCGCGCGGGGCTTCAGCGGCGCCGCGCGCCAATTCAGCCACCTCTTCGATGGTGCGCTGGCTCAGGGCCTGGGTCTGCCGGGTGGCCTGCTCGACCGCCTGACCCATGGCCGCGGCCAGCTCGGCTTGCCGGGAAAGGGTCAGGTCGGCCGCGTTGCGCCAGCCAGACTGCAGTTGCTCACCCAGCGACTGGAGCTGTTCCGCCCACTGGCTCTGCCGGGCGAGGGCCTGGGCGGCCTGCTCGGCCGCGCGGACCTGGCCTGCGTCCGCCGCGGCCTGCCATTCGGCCTGAAGGCGGCTCGACAGGCCCTGCAGCGCTTGCTGCCAGTCGGCCAGACGTTGTCGTTCGTGTGCGTCGGCCGCGTCATGTCGAGCCTGCAGGACCTCGGCACTCTGGTGCCAAGCCTGCTGAAGCCGCTCGCCGTGGCGCTGCAGCGCCTCGCTCCAGGCCTGCCAGCGGGCCGCGGCCTGTTCGGCCAGGGCCTGCTGAGCCTGCAGCTGGGCGGCACCGCCCTGGCTCCAAGCCTGCTGCAACTGCTGTCCCACGCGCTCCAGCTGTTCGGTCCAGGCATGCAGCCGCTGGCGGGATTCGTCCACCTGGGCCTCGATGCGCTCGGTCTGCAGACGTTCGACCTGCGCGATCAGCGCGGCCGCACGCTCCTCGAAGGTCCCGGCAAAGCCGCCCAACGCACGCTCCAGGCGATCGACCACCGCCCCCTGCTGGGCCTCCTGTTGGCGCAGCGCCTCACCCCACTGCCCACTGACCTGCTCGACGCTCCGTGACAGGCGTTGGGCGACGCCGTCCAGCTGGGCCTGCACCGCCTCGGCGGTGGCCGCCTGCTGACGAGCGGCGCTGGCCCCCAGCTCCGCGGCGCTGGCCGCCAAGGCCGCCTGGGTGGAGGATTGGCGCTGATCCACCTCGGCCAGCAGGCGCGCACTGCCGGCATGGAACTGCTCACCCAGCGCCGCCAGCGTGCCCTCCAAGGCCTGCTGCTGTCGGGCCTGGGCCGCCGCCTGCTCGGCCAGTGCAGACTGCCAGCTGCGGGTGACCGACCACGTGGTCTGCTGCATCTCATCGCCCAGGCGGCCCAACCGAGCTTCCAGCTCGGTCCCCAGCCGGCTCTGCAAGGCGCCGCTGGACTGAAGCCATTCCGCCAACCCCGCCGACAAAGCCTGCTGCGAGGCGGACTGGCGGGCATCCAGGTCCGCCAGCAACTGGCGGGCACCCACCTGCCATTGCTCCGCCTGCCCGGCCAGCGCCGCCTGCAGCGCCTCCTGTTGGCGGGCCTGCGCGGCCCCCTGCTCGGCCAGCGCGGTCTGCAGGGTGCTCGAGACGGCGGTGGAGGTCTGCTGCAGGACGTCGCCCAGTCGACCCAGGCGCGTCTCCAGCTCGGCCCCCAGCCGTCCCTGGAGCGCGCCGCCGGTCTCGAGCCAACCGGCGACGCTGGCCGACACCGCGCTCTGGGTTGCGGCCTGACGCTCGTCGATCCGGCTCAGCAGGGACTCGGCGCCGGCGTGGAAGCGCTCGCCGACGCCTTGCAGCGTGGCCCCCAAGGCCTGCTGTTGCTCGGCTTGGGTCCTGGCCTGGCGCTCCAGCGCCGATTGCCAGGTCTGCACCACCGCCAACGTGGCGTTCTGCAGGTCATCGGCCAGGCGACCCAGGCGCTGGTCCAGTTGCTGCGTCAAGCGTTCGTGCAGTTGGCCGGAGTGCGAGGCCAATGCCCCCAGGGTCTGCTCGACCACGGGCTGGATCGTGGCTCCTGCGGCGCGTGCACTGTCCACCAGGGCGCCCCGCAGCGACTGTTCCACGGCGCCGGCCAGCGCCTGGTGCACCTCGCGGGCCTCGCGGTGCGCCTTGTCCTGGGCGATCAGCCAGCGCTCGCCCAAGCGGTCGCTGTGCTGGTCCAGCCGCTCCATCAGCGTCTGCATCTGGGTGACCAGCGCCGGCAGCAGCCGGGACTGGGCCTGCAAGGAATCGAGCGCATCCTCGCGCTGGGCCGCTCGCGAGAAGCGCCGCAGCGTCCCCGACACCGCCTGGTCCAGCGCCTGCGACACCTGCTGCCGGTCGCGGCGGGCCAGGGCCGACATCAGCCCGAGCATCGCCGAGGCCGCCGCGCCCGCCACCGAGGTTCCGAAGGCCACGCCCAGGCCGCGCACCGGCGCCGCCAGCGCGGCGCGGATCGCGGCCAGGTCGGTGGTGCTCTCCAGGGCGATGACGGCGCCATTGAGCGTGACCACCATGCCCAGGAAGGTGCCCAGCATGCCCAGCAGCACCAGCAGCCCCACCAGGTACGGTGTCATGGCGGGACCCGGAAGGCCGCCGCGTTCGCCCTCGACCCGCGCCCTCACCGCCGGGCGCATGCCCTCAGGCAAGGTGGCGAGCCAGTCGGGCAAGGTCGCGGGCGCGGCCTCCAGTGCGCTCACCGCCCGGGACAGCGCATGGGTGGCCTGGCGAAACCTTCGCAACTCCCAGGCGCCCATCGCAAAGAAGGCGCCGATCAGCAGCGTCATGGTCAGGGCCAGGGGGTGTCCCAGGTAGCCCCAGGCCACCCAGGCCACGGTCAGCGCGCCGGCGGCCAGTGCCGCGCGGTCCAGGTGCTTGTGCATCATCGACGGGTCTCGATCTCGTGTCGGAGGGCCGACGCCAGGCCCTCCAGGGGTTCCAGACGCAGGGCCAGTTCGGCCTGCATCACCTCGTTCAGGTCGGCGGCAAACCGCCTCAGCCACGACCCGGGCTCCAGCCATTGCGATGGCCCATCGGGCCGGCCGGGGTCAGCCAGCAGGCCGGCCAGGTGCTCCTGCCGAAGGACTTCGTAGCGATCCCCCAGCAGAGGCGGCAGCATCGAGAGCAGCTGGTGCTCCCGCGGGGCCAGCGCAGTCTGCCAGGCCGCGTCGAGCGCTGCCATCTGCGCCCCGGAGGGGCCCATGCGGGCCAGGTGGCCCCGCAGCTGTGTCCGCAACTCGTCCAGACGCGCCTGCATCGTGCGCTGCTGGCCAAAGGCATGCTGTCGATACGGAGAGTAGTCGGCCATGTCGTCCAGCGTGGTGCCCGGGCCGGGACGCGGCAGGCCGGCGCCCGGCACCGGACGACCCTTGACGACGCCCGCAAGCGCATCGCTGAGCTCCCGCCGCACCTGGGGCAGCGCCGCAAGGCTCCAGCGGGCTCGCTGCAGCAACAGTGGTGTCGGGGCCGGAACATCGTCCCAGCAGCGCTCGAGGGCCTGGGCCACCTCCCCCGCCTGCGTCCAGTCCAGCCAGCCGCCCAACTGCAGCCCCAGCGGATCGGCGGATGTCGCGGGAGCGGGAACGGCCAGGCCCAGCGAGGCAAGGCACTGGGACAGACGGGCGTTGTGGACTCCTGCGCGCGGCAGAGCAGGCGGCATGACCGATTGGAGGCTGGGGTGAAGGCCGCCGCAGCATCGGCGGACCGCGGCCCCGCAGGACCGCGCCCACGGCCAGGCGCCATGCGCGCCAGAAGACACCGGGCGACGGTGGTCGGGGCGAGAGGATTCGAACCTCCGACCCTCTGCTCCCAAAGCAGATGCGCTACCAGACTGCGCTACACCCCGACGAAGCCCGCCATTGTAGCCCGGCCGGGGGCCGCTTTCGCGTTGCCCCCCGCGATCCTTGAAACCCGCTCAGGGGCGCTGGGGCAGCACCACGATGCCGTCGGCATCGGCCACCAGGTACTCTCCGGGGCGCACGAGCACGCCGCCGATGTCCACCGGCACGTCCCGGAGGCCTTGGTCCTTGCGGTCGGTGGGCATGGGCATCAGGGCCAGCGCCCGCAAGCCCAGGTCGCAAGCGGCCAGTTCGGCCTTGTCGCGCACCGCGCCCCAGACCACGATGCCCGCCCAGCCGTTGCGGGCGGCGGCGGCGGCGATCAGGCCGCCCACCATCGCTCGGCGAACGGTACCGCCCGCATCGACCAGCAGCACGCGGCCCTCACCCGGGCTGTTGGCCGCCTCGCGCACGCGGGAGTTGTCGTCCAGGCACTGAACGGTGACCACCGTGCCGGCAAAGCGCTCGCGCGCGCCGAAGCCGTGGAAGACCGGGGGCAGCACCCGCAGGGCGCCGCTGGCATCGGACTTGTGCGCGTCGCACAGGTCGCAGGTGGAGGGGATGTCTTGGCTCATCCCCGAAATTTACCAAGCCCTGCCGACGCCGGGCAGGCGCCGGTCAGGCCGCCAGCGCGGCCCGGCGGCGCGCCACCCCGGCGCCCACCAGCCACGCCGAACCGACCCCGCCCAGCAGCGCCAACCCGGCACCGGCGAACACCGCGGCCGGTTGCTGGCGGTCCATCAGCGCCCCGAAGACCGGCGACGCCAGCGCGAAGCCGATGTCGAGGCCCGAATAGACCGTGCCATAGACCCGTCCGGTGGCCCCCGGCGGCGCGGCGCGCTTGATCAGCATGTCGCGCGAGGGTCCGGCCAGGCCGGTTCCCAGGCCCGCCAGGGCGGCCACCGCCATGGCCAGCGGCCCCGGCAGCCAGCCGCTGGCGACCAGCAGCAACGCCAGTGCCGAGCCGCACAGGCACAAGGCGATCAGGCGCTCCAGGCGGTCTGCCCGGGACACCAGAAATCCGCCCGCCACCATGCCCGCCGCCCCGCACAGCATGAAGGCGGTGACGATGAAGGCCGTCACGCCCAGTGGCAGGCCGTACATCGACTGCAGCGCCGGACTGGCGAAGCTCTGCACCGCGCTGAGCGCGCAGGTGGTCCAGAAGAAGAACGAGAAGCACAGCCACACCGAGGGCAGCCGCAGGAAGGCCAGCGCGTGTTCCGACGCCGCCGCGGCGCCCGTCTTGGCCGCGGTCGTGGCCGTGCCGCCGGCCCGGTCGTCGATCGCGTCACGGTGCCACCACAGCACGGCCAGCACCAGCAGCGCCCAGGCGCTGGTGCCCGCCGCAGCCACGCGCCAGGAACCCGACAGCGCGGTCAGCCCGGTCAGGAAGACCGGTGCGGCCGCCCACCCCAGGTTGCCGGTGATGCCATGCACCGAGAAGGCATGGCCCAGCCGCGGCGGCGAGACACGCTTGTTCAGGATGGTGAAATCGGCCGGGTGGAAGGGGGCATTGCCGAGGCCCGCCAACAACGCCGCCAGCACCAGCCCGCCATAGCCCTGCGCCAGCGAGGTGGCCAGACCCGCCGCGGCGAAGCTGCACATCGCGAACATCAGGACCGGCCGCGCACCGATGCGGTCCACCACGAAGCCCGCCAAGGCCTGGCCCACCCCCGAGACGATGAAGAAGGTGCTGACGAGCAGGCCCAACTCCGCATAGCTCAGGCCGAAGTCCCGGATGAAGAGCGGGAACAGCGGCGCGAGCAGCATGTGGAAGAAGTGCGAGGTGCCGTGCGCGAGGCCGACCAAGCCGATGGTGCGGGCGTCGTCGCGCCAGGCGGCGGGGGCGTTCATGGGGTCAGGGTCCTGTGGGGCGGCCAAGAAGCGGGGATGTTACGACGCGGCCGGTCGGCTGGCCGGACACAAACTGGAACAGCCCTGCGATGGCCCTCCCCCTAAAGTGGCCCCATGAGCGTTTCGATCCCTCCCGGTGACGGCGTCGCGGCAGCGCCGGCCCGGCCACCCCTGCCCCTGCGGCGCGTCCCGGAACTCCGCCCCGAGCCGTCGACCGCCCTGGAACTGGTGGACAGCGACTTCATGGTCTCGGCCCTGGACAGCCGCTGGCCCACCTGGGCCCCCGGGACCGCCGACAGACCGCCTCCGGACCTGCTGCTGATCGACCCGCTGCAACGCACCGCGGGCCCCTTGATGCAAGCCCTCTCAGGCGCCACCGGCACCGCATTGGGTCGTCTGAGGCTGCTCTCGCCCGCGGGCTTGCGAGAGGTCGCGCGGGTGGAGGAAATCCGCCTGCCGACCGAACCCGGACTCCCGGCGATGGTGCGCCTGCTGCACACCCGACGGTTGTCGTCGGGCTCGCCGTCTCCTGCCCTCGAGCGCATCTGGGATCGCACCCGGCTGGCGGTGCTGCTGGCCCAGGGGCTGCCCGCCGCAGAGGCCGACCGCTGGCACGACCAGTTGCAGGCCCTGTGCAGTCGCCGACACGGACAGGGCCCTCGCTGGCTGTGGCTGGGCCAGCCTGATGGCGGCCACCAACCCGCCCCCGGGACCGGGATCCGCCACCTGCCACTGCCTGCCGGGGCCGGCCCCAGGGCGGTGGGGCTGGTCTGGAACACCGTGCTCGCCGCCTGGCCCGCCACCTGAGAGGACGCAGACCCGGTCAAAGGGCGACCACCGCGACGGGGCGGGGCCCCTGGGCTACCATTGCCGGCTGCCTCCGTGCCCGCCGCCATGACCGACGCCACCTTCGAATACACCCGCCAGGACGCCCAAGGCCAAAGCTGCACGCTGAACGCCTGGGCCAAGGTCCCCGCCCCGCTCACTCCCGACCAGCGCGCCGCCCTCAAGATTCGCGCCCGCGACCTGCTCAAGGCCAAGGGCGCGGTGCTGGTGGCCCACTACTACGTCGACGGCGACCTGCAGGACCTGGCCCTGGAAACCGGCGGCATCGTCGCGGACTCGCTCGAGATGGCCCGATTCGGCCGCGACCACGCCAGCCAGACCCTGGTGGTGGCCGGTGTGCGGTTCATGGGCGAAAGCGCCAAGATCCTGTCGCCCGGCAAGACGGTCCTGATGCCCGACCTGGACGCGACTTGCTCGCTCGACCTGGGCTGCCCGGCCGACGATTTCGCCGCCTTCTGCGACGCCCACCCCGACCGCACCGTGGTGGTCTACGCCAACACCAGCGCGGCCGTGAAGGCCCGCGCCGACTGGATGGTGACCAGCTCCTGCGCGCTGGGCATCGTCAACCACCTGAAGGAACAGGGCCGCAAGATCCTGTGGGCCCCCGACCGCCACCTGGGCCGCTACATCCAGCGCGAGACCGGCGCCGACATGCTGCTGTGGCAGGGCGACTGCATCGTCCACAACGAGTTCAAGGGCGTCGAGCTGGAACTGCTCAAGACCCAACACCCCGACGCCATGGTGCTGGTGCACCCCGAGTCGCCCGAGAGCGTGGTGCAGCTGGCGGACGTGGTCGGCTCCACCTCGCAGATGCTCAACGCCGTGATCCATGGCGCCGCGAAGGAATACATCGTCGCCACCGACAACCTGATCATGCACCGCATGCGCCAACTGGCGCCCGGCAAGGTCCTGATCGAGGCCCCCACCGCCGGCAACAGCGCCACCTGCAAGAGCTGTGCGCATTGCCCCTGGATGGCCATGAATGGCCTCCAAGGCGTGGTGGATTGCCTGGAACAGGGCAGCGGCCAGATCCATGTCGACCCTGCCACCGGCGAGAAGGCCCGCGGCTGCATCGACCGCATGCTGGCCTACGTGGCCGCGAACCCCTCGGCCCTCGCGCCCAAGGTGCAGGGCATGGTCAAAGGCATTGGCGCCGCGTGAACCCCATCATGTTCGACCACAACGAAACCCTGGAAGAAGCCCGCGCCCGCAACGTGCGTGACGCGCTGTTCGAAGACATCGGCCGCTGCGACTGGACCGGCCAGCTGGTGCCGGCGGGCCGGCGCGTGCGGGCCCGCGTCACCGTGCGCGAAGACGCGGTGCTGTGCGGCCGCGACTGGTTCGATGCCTGCGTCCACGCGCTGGATGCCGACGCGACCGTGCAGTGGCACCACGCCGAGGGCGCGGCCATGCCGGCCAACACCGCCGTCTGCGAGATCGAATCCGACGCCCGCGCCCTGCTCTCTGCCGAGCGCCCGGCGCTGAACTTCCTGCAACTGCTGTCGGGCACCGCCACCGTCACCCGCCGCCACGCCGAGGCCATTGCCGGCGCCAGCCCCAACCCGCGTGGCTGTGTGGTGTTGGACACCCGCAAGACGGTGCCCGGCCTGCGCCAGGCCCAGAAGTACGCGGTCCGGGTGGGCGGCGGTGCCAACCAACGCCTGGCGCTGTGGCACGGCATCCTGATCAAGGAGAACCACATCGCCGCCGCTGGCGGCATTCCCCAGGTGCTGGCGCAGGCACGGGCACTGGATGCGGGCGTGGAGGTGCAGATCGAGGTGGAGGGCCTGGAGCAGCTGCGACTGGCACTGGACCACGGCGCCACCAGCGTGCTGCTGGACAATTTTTCCCCGGCCCTGATGCGCGAGGCCGTGGCCATCACCCAGAGTCGCGCACTGCTCGAGGCCTCGGGCGGCATCACCCTGGAAGGCCTGCGCGAGATCGCCGGCACCGGCGTCGACCGCATCTCGATCGGCAAGCTCACCAAGGACGTGGTGGCCACCGATTACTCGATGCGCGTGCTGGACCGGCTGGGCGGCTGAGGCCGTCCCGGCGCCCGGCGCCTGCCCTCGCGCCAGGATTGAGGCACTCCGGCGCGGCTTTTTCACGCCACCCCTTGCCCGGACGGGGCGACACTGGACGGATGGACATCACCTCCATCCACAACTGGTACGAACGCGCCGTCTTCAACGAAGTCATGGCCCAGGCCGAGGCGTTTCCGCACCTCAGGGGCAACGACGACGTGCTGGCCGACATCGCCTGCGTCGCGCTGAACCGGCTGCCGCCGCGCTACATCCGACACGACGTCGACCTCGCCTTCTTCCAGACCGAGCGCGAACGCACCGACAACGAACGGTCGGTGGTCGAAGCGGTGGAGTTCGCGATGGGCTTCGTGCAGGCCCGCAACGCGATGCGCGCGCGGGGCTGAGGGGCCGCCGGGCCGCGGTGTAGCCCGTGGCCAAGGCCGTCCTCGCTCCTTCGCCGCCACAGCCCTTGCAGTGTCCGGCCCCCACGGGCTGCCGGGCCGACGCCGGCTTGGCCCGACCGACCCGCCCCATGGGACGAGGCCGATCGACGGGGTCCGGACCGGGCCGCCCGCACAGACAGCGGAGACGCCCGGGTGAGCGAGGCCTCAGCGCGGCGGACGCTCGCGGGCACGGGCCTCGCGGTAGAGCACGGTCGGAAAACTGACCGGCAGCGGCTGCGGGAAGTCGCGGACGAAGTGCAGGCCGCGGCTTTCGTGCCGCATCAGGGCCGAGCGCACGATCAGCTCGGCGCAGGCCAGCAGGTTGCGCAGTTCCAGCAGGTCACGGTTGACGCGGAAGTTGGCGTAGTACTCGTCCACCTCCTCACGCAGGTTGCGGATGCGGTGCTGGGCCCGCTCGAGCCGCTTGGTGGTGCGCACGATGCCGACATAGTTCCACATCAGCAGGCGCAACTCGTCCCAGTTGTGGGAGATCACCACCTGCTCATCGGCGTTTTCCACCAGGCTTTCGTCCCAGGGCGGCACGGCCACGGACTCGGCCACGGTATCGGCCTGGATGACTTCGGCGCAGGTCTTGCCGATCACCACGCACTCCAGCAAGGAGTTGCTGGCCAGGCGGTTGGCGCCGTGCAGACCGGTGTAGGTGGCCTCGCCCACCGCGAACAGGCCCGGCAGGTCGGTTCGGCCATCGTGGTCGGTGACGATGCCGCCACAGGTGTAGTGGGCGGCCGGCACCACCGGAATGGGCTGGCGGGTGATGTCGATGCCCAGGCTCAGGCAGCGGGCGTGGATGGTCGGGAAGTGTTCCCGCAGGAACGCCTCGCCCTTCTCGGCCACGATCGGCGTGGCGTCCAGCCACACGTGGTCCAGGCCGTGCTTCTTCATCTCGAAGTCGATCGCCCTGGCGACGATGTCGCGCGGGGCGAGCTCGGCGCGGGCATCGTGGGCGGGCATGAATCGCGCTCCGCCCGCGGACTCCGGAAGCTTGAGCTGAGCCCCCTCACCGCGCAACGCCTCGGTCAGCAGAAAGGTGCGGTCCTGCGGGTGGTACAGGCAGGTGGGATGGAACTGGATGAACTCCATGTTCGCCACCCGGCAGCCTGCACGCCAGGCCATCGCGATGCCATCGCCGGTCGCGGTGTCCGGGTTGCTGGTGTAGCGGTAGACCTTGCCCACCCCACCGGTGGCGAGCACCACGGCCCGGGCCGCCAGGGTCTCGACCCGGCCGCTGGCGATGTCCAGCGCGTACACGCCATGCACCCGGCGGGCCTTGGGGTCGTCGAAGCGGCCCAGGTGGTGGTGGGTGATCAGGTCCACGGCCATCGCCTGCTCGCGCAGGCTCACGCGCGGGTGCTGCCGCGCCTGGGCCAGCAAGGCGTCGTGAATCGCCTTGCCCGTGGCATCGGCCGCGTGGGCGATGCGACGAACCGCGTGCCCCCCTTCTCGGGTCAGGTGCAGGCCCAGCGGGCCATCGGGATCGGACGAGAACGGCACGCCCTGCTCCACCAGCCACTCGATGGCGGCGGCGCTGTGGGCGGCAATGAAGCGCGCCGTCTCCTCGTCGACCAGTCCGGCACCGGCATCCTGGGTGTCGCGCACATGGCTGTCGATGCTGTCGTCGCTGCCCAGCACGCCGACGATGCCGCCCTGTGCCCAGGGCGTCGCGCCCTCGCCCAGGGTGCGTTTGGCCAGCACCACCACGGACTGCCCCTGCTGGGCCAGGTGCAGGGCCACGGTCAAGCCGGCCAGGCCGGCGCCGACGATCACCACCGGCAGCTCAAGGCCTGCCGCCACTCGCTCTTCTTGCATCGCGCTGTGTCGCTTTCGGGCCGGGGACGGGCCCATGGAGAACCGGCGCCATTCTAGGCGCCGGCCCCACCTGGACGGCCTGTGGGGCCGGGGCCTCAGTGCACGGTGCGGCCGAAGCTGAACTCGCCGTTCTCGACCCGCACCGGGATGGTGTCCTTCGGGCCGAAGCGGCCTTCCAGGATCAGCCGGGCCACCGGGTTCTCGATGCGCTGCTGGATCGCGCGCTTGAGCGGACGGGCCCCGAACACCGGGTCGAAGCCCACCTTGGCGATCTCGGCCAGGGCCTCGGGCGAGACCTCGAGCGCCATGTCCATCTTGGCCAGGCGCGCCTGCAGACCCTTGAGCTGGATGCCGGCGATGGACTCGATGTGCTGCTGGTCCAGGGCGTGAAACACCACGGTCTCGTCGATCCGGTTGAGGAACTCGGGGCGGAAGTGCTGCTTGACCTCGCCCCAGACCGCCTCGCGGATGTCCTCTGACGGCTGGCCGGCCATCGACATGATCAGGTGGCTGCCCAGGTTGCTGGTCATCACGATCACCGTGTTCTTGAAGTCCACGGTGCGGCCCTGGCCGTCGGTCAGGCGGCCATCGTCCAGCACCTGCAGCAGCACATTGAACACGTCCGGGTGGGCCTTCTCGACCTCGTCGAGCAGGACCACGCTGTAAGGCTTGCGCCGCACCGCCTCGGTCAAGGTGCCGCCCTCGTCGTAGCCCACATAGCCCGGAGGCGCCCCGATCAGGCGGCTGACCGAATGCTTCTCCATGAACTCGCTCATGTCGATGCGGATCATGTGGTCCTCGGAGTCGAACAGGAAGCCGGCCAAGGCCTTGCACAGCTCGGTCTTTCCCACACCGGTCGGGCCCAGGAACAGGAAGCTGCCCAGGGGCCGGTTGGGGTCGGACAGGCCGGCCCGGCTGCGACGGATCGCGTCGGACACCGCCACGATGGCCTCGTCCTGGCCGACCACGCGCTCGTGCAGCTTGCCCTCCATCTTGAGCAGCTTGTCGCGTTCGCCCTGCATCAGCTTGGACACCGGGATGCCGGTGGCGCGGCTGACCACCTCGGCGATCTCCTCGGCGCCGACCATGGTGCGCAGCAGCTGCGGGCCCTGGCCGCCGGCCTTCTTGCCGGCTTCCTTGGCCTGCGCCTCCTTCAGGCGCTTGTCCAGCTCGGGGAGCTTGCCGTACTGCAGCTCGGCCACCTTGTCGAAGTTGCCCTTGCGCTTGAGCTCCTCGATCTGGAACTTGATGCGGTCGATCTCTTCCTTGACCTGGGCGCTGCCTTGGGCCGTGGCCTTCTCGGCCTTCCAGATCTCCTCCAGGTCGGCGTACTCACGCTCGAGCTTGACGATCTCCTCCTCGATCAGGCCCAGGCGCTTGATCGAAGCCTCGTCGGTCTCCTTCTTGACCGCCTCGCGCTCGATCTTCAGCTGGATCAGCCGACGGTCGAGCTTGTCCATCGCCTCGGGCTTGGAGTCGATCTCGATCTTGATCTTGGCCGCGGCCTCGTCGATCAGGTCAATGGCCTTGTCGGGCAGGAAGCGGTCGGTGATGAAGCGGTTGGAGAGCTCGGCCGCGGCCACGATGGCCGGATCGGTGATCTCGACGCCGTGGTGGACCTCGTACTTCTCCTGCAGGCCACGCAGGATGGCGATGGTGGCCTCGACGCTGGGCTCGTCCACCAGCACCTTCTGGAAGCGGCGCTCCAGCGCGGCGTCCTTCTCCACGTACTTGCGGTATTCGTCCAGGGTGGTGGCGCCGATGCAGTGCAGCTCGCCGCGGGCCAGCGCCGGCTTGAGCATGTTGCCGGCGTCCATCGCGCCCTCGGCCTTGCCCGCGCCCACCATGGTGTGCAGCTCGTCGATGAACAGGATGATCCGGCCCTCGTCCTGGCTGACTTCCTTGAGCACGGCCTTCAGGCGTTCCTCGAACTCGCCGCGGAACTTGGCGCCTGCCAGCAGGCCGGCCATGTCCAGCACCAGCACCTTCTTGTCGCGCAGCGAATCCGGCACCTCGCCGGCCACGATGCGCTGAGCCAGGCCCTCGACGATGGCGGTCTTGCCCACGCCCGGCTCACCGATCAGCACCGGGTTGTTCTTGCTGCGGCGCTGCAGCACCTGGATGGCGCGGCGGATCTCGTCGTCGCGGCCGATCACCGGGTCGAGCTTGCCCATGCGGGCGCGCTCGGTCAGGTCCAGGGTGTACTTCTTGAGCGCCTCGCGCTGGCCTTCGGCCTCGGCCGAATCCACATTCTGGCCGCCGCGCACCGCGGTGATCGCAGCCTCCAGCGCCTTGCGGCTCAGGCCGTGGCCGCGGACCACGCCGCCCAGGTCGGTCTTGGCGTCGGCCAGGGCCAGCAGGAACATCTCGCTGGCGATGAAGCTGTCGCCGCGCTGCTGGGCCTCCTTGTCGGCCTGCTGCAGCAGCTGGATCAGGTCGCGTCCGGGCTGCACCTGCCCGCCACCCTGCACCTGAGGCAGGCCGCCGATGGCCACGTCCATGGCCTGCTTGATCGCGGCGGTGTTGGCGCCGGCGCGGTCCAGCAGGGCCTTGGGGCCGTCCGGCTGGGCCAGCATCGCGGCCAGCACATGGCTGGGTTCGATGTACGGGTTGTCACGGCCGATGGCCAGGCTCTGGGCCTCGCCGAGGGCTTGCTGGAAGGCGGTGGTGAGCTTGTCGAGACGCATGGAAATGTCCTCCGGTTGCGCTAGGACGTGAGGCGCATCGGGGGCATTTCAAGTCCCCCCTCGCCCTGAGGTTGCGGCGGGACTTGCGTCAGGTCAAGCGGATGGGTTCAGACCAGCGGGCCGAGCTGGTGGTAGTGGCCCGAGCGGAACAGCAGGGGCGCCACCGGGGTCTCGTGGAGCGCCAGCACCCGGCCGACGAACAGCAGGTGGTCGCCCATGGGCAGCTCGGCCTCGGTCGCGCACTCGAACACCGCACAGGCGCCTTCGAGCACCGGGGAGCCCCCCTGGCCGTCGCGCCAGCGGCCTTCGGCGAAGCGGTCGGACACCGGGCTGGCAAAGCGGCGGGACAGGTCCAGCTGGCTCATGGCCAGCACATTGATCGCGAAGTGGCCGGCGTGGCGGAAGGCGGCGACCGCCGGGCTGGCCAGCCGCAGTGACCACAGCACCAGCGGCGGCTCGAGCGACAGCGCGCTGAAGGAGTTCACGGTCAGACCGACCGGCTCGCCCTCGCTCCCGCGGCAGGTGGTGATGGTGACGCCGGTCGCGAAGCGGCCGAGGGCGCCCCGCAGGGCCTTGGGATCGAAACTCATGAGTGGACGCATGGTACCGCCTGGGCGCCAGCCCCGCTGGCGCAGGGATACCGGCGTCAACCCAGCCAGAGCCGGCCCAGCCACCAGCCCAGGGCGGCGGCCAGCAGGCCCCCCAGCACATGGGCCAGGCTGTGCAGCAACGCCAGACCGACCTGGCCGCGCAGCAGCAGGGTCAGGGACTCGGCGGAGAAGGCCGAGAAGGTGGTCAGGCCACCCAGCCCGCCGGTGACCAGCGCCAGCCGCCAGATTTCGCTGGGATGGCGCTCGAACCAGACCAGGGACAGGCCGATCAGCAGACCGCCCAGGAGGTTGACCAGCAGAGTGCCGCCGGCGATCGGCCAGCCCATCGGCGCCAGCGCGCGCGTGGCCAGCCAGCGCAGCACCGAGCCGCTGGCGCCTCCCAGGCCCACGGCCAGGGCCAGGGCGAGCGGGCCAGGTGGCGGAGCGCCCATGGTCAGGCGGCGTTGCCGGAGCGGATGCCCCAGCGCTGCAGGGCGGCGTCGTCAGACACCCGGGCATCGACCCAGCGGGCGCCCTCGGGCGTGGTTTCCTTTTTCCAGAACGGCGCCTGCGTCTTCAGGTAGTCCATCAGGAACTCGCAGGCCTGGAACGATTGCCCGCGGTGGGCCGAGCTGACGGCCACCAGCACGATCTGGTCGCCGATGTCGAGCGGCCCGACGCGATGGACCACCCGCGCGGCGCGGATGTCGAAGCGGCGCTGGGCCTCGTCGATCATGGCCTCGATCGCCTTCTCGGTCATGCCGGGGTAGTGCTCGAGCTCCATCGCGGAGACCTCGGCGCCCTCGCTGCGGTCGCGCACGGTGCCGACGAAACCGCACACCGCGCCGACGCCCCCGTCACCGGCGCGAAGGGCGGCCACCTCGGCGCCCAGGTCGAAATCTGCGGTCTGGATGCTGACGCGTTCGGCCATGCTCAACCTCCGGTGACCGGGGGGAAGAAGGCGAGTTCGTCGCCGCCCTTCAGGTTGGCGGATTCCTCGCACAGCCCCTGGTTCAGGGCCGCGCGCACCGCCCGGCCACGCGCCAGCGCGCCAGCGAAGGGCTCGCCCCGGGCGATCAGGCGGTCGCGGGCCTGGCCCACGGTGCTGCCCTCGGGCAGCTCCAGGGTACCGTCGGCGCCCAGGGCCTCGCGCAGCGAGGCGAAGAATCGGAGTCGGACCTGCATCGTCATGGTCTACGGGCGGCTTCAGGCCGCGATCAGCGTGGCCAGCGGCAGGAAGCGCACGGTGTCGCCGCGCGCGATGGCCTGCCCGGCCGGGTTGTCGACCAGACCGTCGGCCCAGACGGCCGAGGTCAGCACGCCCGAGCTCTGGTTGGGAAAGAGTTCCAGCTCACCGGCCGCGGTCAGGCGCGCGCGCATGAACTCCCGGCGGCCCTTGTCCGGCCGCGGCCAGTCGAAGGCGGCCTTCAGCGGCAGGGCCGCCGGCAGCTCGCCCCGGCCGCCCTGCAACACGCGCAACACCGGGGCCACGGCCAGCAGGAAGGTGATGAAGCTGGAGACCGGGTTTCCGGGCAGGCCCATCAGCAGGGCCTCGGACCCATCGGCGCGGCGCACCGCCCCGAAGGCCAGCGGCTTGCCCGGCTTGGCGGCCATCTGCCACAGCTCGATGCGGCCCTCGGCCTGGGCGGCCGGGCGCAGGTGGTCCTCTTCGCCGACCGACACGCCGCCGCTGGTCAGGATCAGGTCGGCACCGGCCGCGGCGCCGCGCAAGGCCTCACGGGTGGCGTCCAGGCGGTCGGGCACGATGCCCAGGTCCTGCACGGTGCAGCCGGCGGCCTCGAGCAGGCCGCGCAGGGTGTAGCGGTTGGAGTTGTAGATGGCGCCGGGGCGCAGCGGCTGGCCCGGCATCACGAGTTCGTCACCGGTGGAGAACAGCGCCACCCGGGGGCGGCGCACCACGGCCACCTCGGCGCGGCCGACGGTGGCCAGCATGCCCAGGCCCTGCGGCGAGAGCCGGCTGCCGGCGGCCAGCACGACCTGGCCGACGCGCACGTCCTCGCCGCGGCGGCGGATCCACTGGCCGGACTCGGGCGTGGCGTTGACGCGCACCCCCCCCTCCACCGCCTCGCACAGTTCCTGCATCACGACGGCATCGGCGCCGGCAGGCACCGGGGCACCGGTGAAGATGCGCGCGGCGGTGCCCGAGGCCAGCGGTTCGCCCACATGGCCGGCGGCGATGCGCTGGCTGACCGGCAGCACCGTGCCCGGCACGGCCAGGTCGGCCACCCGCAGCGCATAGCCGTCCATCGACGAGTTGTCAGCGGGCGGCACATCCAGGGGCGAGACGATGTCCTCGCCCAGCACGCGGCCCAGCGCGGCGGTGGTGGGCAGGGTTTCGGTGTCGGTGATGCGGTGTGGCGCGGCCGCGGACAGCAGGCGCTCCAGCACCTCGTCCAGGGTCATCAGGGGCGCGCGGCGCGGGGCGGATTCAGCCATGGTGCTCGTGCTTGTACAGGTAGTCGTCGCCACTGCCCAGCAGGTGATCCACCAGGGCCTGCGGCTGGTCGAGTCGGAACACCGGGCCATGGAAGACCTGGGGCAGCGCCGCGGGATCATCGGTGATCACCACCCGCACCTGCGGGTCCTGGGGGTATTGCGGCGGGCGCCCCAGCTCGGCACGCCAGACCTCGACTTTGGGCAGGTCGCCGTGCTTGAAGCCCTCGACCAGGGCCCAGTCGCAGGCCACCAGTTCGGCCAGCAGGACGTGGGCGTCGACCTCTCGCACGGGCTCGAACTCCCGGATGCGGGCCAGGCGCCGGCCGTTGCCCACCACCACCTCGGCCGCGCCGGCCTGGCGGTGGCGCCAGCTGTCCTTGCCGGGGATGTCGATGTCGAAGCTGTGCTTGTGGGCATGCTTGGCCACGCCCACGCGCTGGCCGGCGGCGTGCAGGCCGGCGATCACCGCCTCCAGCAGCGTCGTCTTGCCGCTGCCGGAGTAACCGCAGAAACCGACCGCCCGCACCGCCCGGTCAGTCCGCGCAGTGCTGCTCGATGAAGGCCTTGACCAAGGCGGTCTCGGGCTTCATGACGGTGAAACGCTTGGGCAGCGACTCGATGCCCTCGAGCTTGGCCGGACGACCCGGCTGCTGGCCGGTGGCCTCGACGATGGTCTCGGCGAACTTGGCCGGCAGCGCGGTCTCGAGCACGACCATCGGCACGTCCGCTTCAACCCGCTCGGCCGCCACCTTCACGCCATCGGCGGTGTGGGTGTCGATCAGGTCGCCGAAGCGCTCGAAGGTGCTGCGGATCGTGGCCAGGCGGTCGGTGTGGCTGCTCTTGCCCGACTGGAAACCGTAGCCCGAGATCGCCGCGAACTCATCGGGGGTGACGGTAAACGCGCCGGACTGGGCGATGGCGTCGCCGAACAGGGCCTTGGTGCGCGCGCCGTCGCGGCCGACCAGGTCGTAGACGAAGCGCTCGAAGTTGGACGCCTTGGAGATGTCCATCGAGGGGCTGGAGGTCTCGTAGGTGTCGGCGCTGCCCCGCACGCGGTAAGTGCCGGTGCGGAAGAACTCGTCGAGCACGTCGTTCTCGTTGGTGGCCACCACCAGGTGCTTGATGGGCAGGCCCATCTGGCGGGCGACGTGGCCGGCGCAGACGTTGCCGAAGTTGCCCGAGGGCACGCAGAAGCTCACCACCTCGTCGTTCGAGCGGGTGGCCTGGAAGTAGCCGGCGAAGTAGTAGACGACCTGGGCCAGCAGGCGGGCCCAATTGATGGAGTTGACCGTGCCGATCTTGTACTGGCGCTTGAAGGCCAGGTCGTTGGACACGGCCTTGACGATGTCCTGCGCGTCGTCGAACACGCCTTCGACCGCGATGTTGTGGATGTTCGCGTCCTGCAGGCTGAACATCTGGGCCTGCTGGAACGGGCTCATGCGGCCGTGCGGGCTGAGCATGAACACGCGCACGCCCTGCTTGCCGCGCATGGCGTACTCGGCGGCGCTGCCGGTGTCACCCGAGGTGGCGCCCAGGATGTTGAGCTGCTCGCCACGGCGCCCCAGTTCGTACTCGAACAGGTGGCCCAGCAGCTGCATGGCCATGTCCTTGAAGGCCAGCGTCGGGCCGTTGGACAGGGCTTCGATCAGCAGGCCGCTGTCGCCGAGCTTGCGCACCGGCACGATGGCCTCGGTGCCGAAGACCTCGGCGGTGTAGGTCTTGTCGACCAGGGCCTTGAGGTCGGCGGCCGGGATGTCGTCGATGTAGAGCGACAGGATCTCGTGGGCCAGGCCGGCGTAGGACAGGCCGCGCCAGCGCGCCAGCGTGGCGGCGTCCACCTTGGGGTAGGCCACCGGCAGGTACAGGCCGCCATCGGGCGCCAGGCCCTCGAGCAGGATCTCGCAGAAGGCGCGCTCGGTCTTGTCGCCACGGGTGCTGATGTATTTCATCGCGGTGGGGCCCCTCAGGCCAGCTCTTCCTTGCGGATGTTGACGATCTGCGCCAGCACGCTCGACAGGGCCTGCATCGTGGCCAGGGCGGCGCGCATGCGGCCTTCGACGGTCTCGTGCGTCAGGATGATCAGGTCGGTCTGCTTCTCGCCGTCGGCGCTTTCGCGTTGCAGCACGGCGTCGATCGAGATGCCGTTCTCGGCCAGGATGCCGGTGATGCGGGCCAGCACGCCGGCTTCGTCCGCCACGCGCAGGCGCAGGTAGAACGAGGTCTGGACCTGCTCGATCGGCAGGATCGGGGTGTCCGCCAGCGAATCCGGCTGGAAGGCCAGGTGCGGCACGCGGTGGTCGGGGTCGGCGGTGGCCAGGCGGGTGATGTCCACCAGGTCGGCCACGACGGCCGAGGCGGTGGGCTCGGAACCGGCGCCCTTGCCGTAGTACATGGTCGTGCCGACGGCATCGCCCTGAACCACCACCGCGTTCATCGCGCCCTCGACCGACGAGATCAGGCGCTTGGCCGGGACCAGGGTCGGGTGCACCCGCAGCTCGATGCCGGCGTCGCGCTTCTTGGTGATGCCCAGCAGCTTGATGCGGTAGCCCAGCTGCTCGGCGTAGCGGATGTCGGTGGCCGACAGCTTGGTGATGCCCTCGACGTGGGCCTTGTCGAACTGCACCGGAATGCCGAAGGCGATCGCGCTCATGATCGTCGCCTTGTGGGCGGCGTCCACGCCTTCGATGTCGAAGGTCGGGTCGGCCTCGGCGTAGCCCAGGCGTTGCGCTTCCTTGAGCACGACGTCGAAGTCGAGGCCCTTGTCGCGCATCTCGGAGAGGATGAAGTTGGTGGTGCCGTTGATGATGCCGGCGATCCACTCGATGCGGTTGGCGGTCAGGCCTTCACGCAGCGCCTTGATGATCGGGATGCCCCCGGCGACGGCGGCCTCGAAGGCCACGGTCACGCCCTTGGCACGGGCGGCGGCGAAGATCTCGCTGCCGTGCACGGCCAGCAGCGCCTTGTTGGCGGTGACCACGTGCTTGCCGGCGGCGATCGCCTCGAGCACCAGGGCCTTGGCGATGCCGTAGCCGCCGATCAGTTCGACGACGATGTCGATCTCGGGGTTGGCGATGACCTGGCGGGCATCGCCCACCACCTGCACGCCCTCGCCGACGATGGTCTTCGCGCGCTCGGTGTCAAGGTCGGCCACCATGGTGATCTCGATGCCGCGACCCGCCCGGCGCAGGATCTCCTGCTGGTTGCGTTGCAGCACCTTGAAGGTGCCGGAGCCGACGGTACCGATGCCGAGAAGGCCGACCTGGATGGGTTTCATGGGGTGTCTCTTGCTGAGGGTCGCGGAGGAGAAGTCGGAGGTGCTCAGACGGCGTGGCGCTTGCGGTAGCCGTCGAGGAAGCGGGCGATGCGGCCGATGGCCTCGGTGAGGTCGTCGGCGTTGGGCAGGAAGACCAGCCGGAAGTGGTCAGGGGTGGGCCAGTTGAAGCCGGTGCCCTGCACGATCAGGACCTTCTCGTCGGCCAGCAGCTCGTAGGCGAACTGCTGGTCGTCGGCGATCGGGTACATCTTCGGGTCCAGGCGCGGGAACATGTAGAGCGCGGCCTTGGGCTTGACGACGCTGACACCCGGGATCTGGGTCAGCAGCTCGTAGGCCAGGTCGCGCTGCTTGCACAGGCGTCCGCCCGGCGCGACCAGGTCCTTGATGCTCTGGTAGCCGCCCAGCGCGGTCTGGATCGCCATCTGGCCCGGGGTGTTGGCGCACAGGCGCATCGAGGCCAGCATGTTCAGGCCCTCGATGTAGTCCTTGGCGCGGCGCTTGTTGCCCGACACCACCATCCAGCCGGCGCGGTAGCCGCAGGATCGGTAGTTCTTGCTCAGGCCGTTGAAGGTCAGGAACAGCACATCATCGGCCAGCGAGGCGATGCTGGTGTGGGTCTCGCCGTCGTACAGGGTCTTGTCGTAGATCTCGTCGGCGAAGACGATCAGCTGGTGCTGACGGGCGATCTCGACGATGCCTTCCAGGATCTCGAGCGGGTAGAGCGCGCCGGTCGGGTTGTTCGGGTTGATGACGATGATCGCCTTGGTGTTGGGCGTCACCTTCTTGCGGATGTCGTCGAGGTCCGGCATCCAGCCGCTGCCCTCGTCGCAGTGGTAGTGCACCGGCGTGCCGCCCGACAGCGACACCACGGCGGTGTAGAGCGGGTAGTCGGGCGACGGAATCAGCACCTCGTCGCCAGCGTCGAGCAGCGCGTTCATGCTCATCGAGATCAGCTCGGACGCGCCGTTGCCCAGGTAGACGTCGTCGACCGTCACGCCGGTGATCCGCTTCTCCTGGCAGTAATGCACCACCGCCTTGCGCGGTGCGAACAGGCCCTTGGAATCGGTGTAGCCCGCCGCCACCTGGGAAGACAGGTTGCGGATCATGTCCTGCAGGATCTCGTCGGGCGGCATCAGGCCGAACGCGGCGACGTTGCCGATGTTCAGCTTGATGATCTTGTGGCCCTCTTCCTCCATCTGGCGCGCCTTGTCCAGGACCGGGCCCCGGATGTCGTAGCCGACGTTGGCGAGCTTGCTGGACTTGGCAATCGGCTTCACACCGGGACTCCTGAGGTGGCTGGCCGCGCGCGCAAGGGAGCGGACCGGGTTCGCTTGCGGCACGTGCTGCACCGCAAAAACCTATAATTTAACCATAGCGCTGCCCAGGCAACGCGCCCCACGCCCCGCAGGAGAACGCTTGAAGTTCCAGCCCGACCACCTCGACGGCGTCAACGCCGTCTCGCGCCTGGAGCGCGGCCGCATCTGGATCCACCAGACCCCCTTCACCGACAGCCTGCTGGTCCCCTGGGCCGGAGAGGTCCAGCCCTGGGCCGCCCAGCAGCCCTCGGAGCTCGCAGCCGGGCATTTCGAGCAATTGCTGCCCTGGCAACCGGAGCTGGTGATCTTCGGCAGCGGCGACACCCTGCGCTTCGTGTCGCCCGCGCTTTACCGCTGCCTGATCGAGCGCCGGATCGGCATCGAGACCATGGACACCGCCGCGGCCTGCCGCACCTTCAATGTGCTGGTGCATGAGGGCCGCAAGGTGGTGGGGGCCTTCCTCATCAGCCCCCTCGCCTGAATGCGGGACAGACGCCGGATCCCTCTTGGACGGCGCAGCTATAATCGAAGGCTACGCCTCAATGGGGCGCCTGCTAGAAGACCTGTCTCATGACGCCAGCCCTCAACAAATCCCTGCCCGACATCGATGCCCAGGCCACCGGCGGCGTGAAGTTCACCGGTCAGGCCTTCATTGGGAAGGCGGTGGTGCTGTACTTCTACCCGAAGGACAACACCCCCGGCTGCACCACCGAGGCGATGCAGTTCCGCGACCAGCACAAGGAATTCGTCAAGGCCGGCGCCGTCGTGTTCGGCGTGTCACGCGACAACATGGCCTCGCACGACAAGTTCAAGCAGACCCTGGAGCTGCCTTTCGAGCTGATCGCCGACACCGAGGAGAAGCTCTGCCACATGTTTGGCGTGGTCAAGAACAAGATCATGTACGGCAAGAAGGTCAAGGGCATCGAGCGCTCGACCTTCCTGATCGACGCCCAGGGCGTGCTCCGAGCCGAATGGCGCGGCATCAAGGTGGCCGGTCACGTCGAGGAAGTCCTCAAGGCCGTCCAGGAACTCAAGGCCGCCTGAGCGCCTCGCACCCATTTCGAAGCCGGCCCGCGGGCCGGCTTTTTCATTGGCGCCACACCAACCTCGACCGTCACGAACCCGTGTGCATAATGGGTTCATGCCCGAGGTCCTCGTCGCATCTATCCCGCCAAGCCCAACGCTGAAGCCGCCCGGTTGCCCGCGCGGCTTTTTTGTTGCCGACTCCTGATCGCCGAACGACGCCATGCCGCTGCCCAAGCCCCCTGCCGCCCGCGCCACCATCCTTCCGTCGTCCGCCTACGAGTCCCAGGCCGCCCCCAAGACGGGCCGCCGCGAACGCCCCGCCGATGCCAGCGAGGCCACGGCCCCGCCGCTGGAACTTCGCCGCGACGCCGAGCCGGCGATCCCCTCCCCCACTCCGGCAAAGGCCGGCGGACTGCCCACCAAGGCCCCCAGCCGTGCCGCCGCGCCCGTCAAGGCCTCAGCCAAGCCGCCGACCCAAGCTGCCCCGCGCAAGCGCGCCTCGAAACGCGAGGGCCCGGCCAAGCTCTTCGTCCTCGACACCAACGTGCTGATGCACGACCCGATGTCGATCTTCCGCTTCGACGAGCACGACATCTACCTGCCGATGATCACGCTCGAGGAGCTCGACGGCCACAAGAAGGGCATGAGCGAGGTCTCGCGCAACGTGCGTCAGGTCAGCCGTGAACTGGACGCGCTCGCGGACGATGGCAACCTCGCGCCCGCCGATGGCATCCCCCTGGCCAAGACCGGCCACCGCGAGGCCGGCGGACGCTTGTTCTTCCAGACCACGTTCCTCGAAGCCAAGCTGCCGGCCGGCCTGCCCCAGGGCAAGGCCGACAACCAGATCCTCGGCGTGGTGCAGTCGCTGCGAGAGCAGCACCCAGGGCGCGAAGTGGTGCTGGTGTCCAAGGACATCAACATGCGCATCAAGGCCCGTGCGCTGGGCCTGGCCGCCGAGGACTACTTCAACGACAAGACGCTGGAAGACGGCGACCTGCTCTACACCGGGGTGCTGGCCCTGCCGGCCGACTTCTGGGACAAGCATGGCAAGACCATGGAGAGCTGGCAGCAAGGCGGCCACACCTTCTACCGGATCTCCGGGCCCCTGGTGCCGGCGCTGATGATCAACCAGTTCGTTTACCTCGAGCACCCCGGCGAGGCCCCGCTGTACGCCCGCGTCACCGAGGTCAGCGGCAAGAGCGCCGTGCTCAGGACGCTGCGCGACTACACCCACGCCAAGAACTCGGTCTGGGGCGTCACGGCCCGCAACCGGGAGCAGAACTTCGCCCTGAACCTCCTGATGGATCCGGAGTGCGACTTCATCACCCTCACCGGCACCGCCGGCACCGGCAAGACGCTGATGACCTTGGCGGCAGGCCTGTCCCAGGTGCTGGATGACCGCCGCTACACCGAGATCATCGTCACCCGCGTGACCGTTCCGGTGGGCGAGGACATCGGCTTTCTGCCCGGCAACGAGGAGGAGAAGATGGGCCCCTGGATGGGCGCCCTCGACGACAACCTCGAGGTGCTGGCCAAGTCCGACACCAGCGCGGGCGAATGGGGCCGGGCCGCCACCAACGACCTGGTGCGCAGCAAGATCAAGATCAAGAGCCTGAACTTCATGCGCGGGCGCACCTTCCTGAACAAGTTCGTGCTGATCGACGAAGCGCAGAACCTGACCCCCAAGCAGATGAAGACGCTGATCACCCGGGCCGGCCCCGGCACCAAGATCGTCTGCCTGGGCAACCTGGCCCAGATCGACACGCCTTACCTGACGGAAGGCTCATCCGGCCTGACGTACGCGGTCGACCGTTTCAAGGGCTGGCCGCACTCGGGGCATGTCACCCTGGCCCGCGGCGAGCGCTCGCGCCTGGCCGATTTCGCCTCCGAAGTGCTGTGATCCACCTCGAGCCGCGGGTCTTCCCGGGGCTCGATTTCCCGGCCGCGCTCGGCCAAGTCTTTGTTTTCCTTGGTTTTTCGGCTTGACACCGGAACCCGGCATCCCTATTCTGCAGTCCGTGCTGAATGTCCGTTTCACGGGCCGAGGCGGTTTTTTGTGCCGCTTCGCCGCCCCCGCCCTGACCGCTGCCCTGCTGGCCTGTGCCGGCTCCCCAGCCGTCGCCGCCCCCGAGTCGACCCCCGCGGACGCGGTGATGCGGCTGCTCGAGGAAAAGGGCCTGATGTCGAGCGAGTCCTCCCTGCTCTCCCAGGTGCGTGACCGAGCGTCCGATCTGGTGCTGCATGCGATGAACTTCATTGGCGTGCGCTACGTCCGGGGCGGCAACACCGAGGAACAGGGCTTCGATTGCTCCGGCTTCACCCGTTTCGTCTTTGAACGCAGCGTGGGCATGGTGCTGCCGCGCCGCGCCGCCGAGCAGGCCCAGCTTCCCGGCCTGCTGCACATCGCCCAAGACGATCTCAGGCCGGGCGATCTGGTGTTCTTCAACACCATGCGCCACGCCTTCTCGCACGTCGGCATCTACATCGGCGACGGCAAGTTCATCCACTCGCCGCGCACCGGCGAGTCGGTTCGCGTCGAGGACATGCGCATCGCGTACTGGGCCCAGCGCTTCAATGGCGCCCGCCGCGCCCCCCAGACCCCCGACGCCGCCCTGCGCACCTCGCCCTGAGCCCGACGGGGGCTTCCATGCCTCGGGTGCACACCCGCTACCATCCCGGCCCATGGGTGAAAAAGTCATTGCCTTGTCGGACCTGCGCGCCAGCGCCGACATCCCCGAGATCCCGTCCGACCTGAGCCCGCCCAACGGCCTGATCGCCGACGCGCTGGGCCGTCCGCTGCGCGACCTGCGCATCTCGGTCACCGACAAATGCAACTTCCGCTGCAGCTACTGCATGCCCAAGGAAGTCTTCGACCGGGACTACCGTTTCCTGCCCCAGGACGCCCTGCTGAGCTTCGAGGAGATCACCCGCGTGGCGCGCCTGTTCGTGCAGCATGGCGTCGTCAAGCTGCGGCTGACCGGCGGTGAGCCCCTGATGCGCAAGCACCTCGACGGCTTGGTGCGACAACTCGCCGCCCTGCGCACGCCCGACGGCCAGGCGCTGGACCTGACCCTGACCACCAACGGCTCCCTGCTCGCCCGGCACGCCCAGGCCTTGCGCGACGCCGGCCTCAGCCGCCTCACCGTCAGCCTCGACGCACTGGACGACGCCGTGTTCCAGCGCATGAACGACGTGGGCTTTCCGGTGGCGGACGTGCTGACAGGCATCGACGCGGCCGTGGCTTGCGGCTTCGGCCCGATCAAGGTCAACATGGTGGTCAAGCGAGGCACCAACGACCACGAGATCGTGCCGATGGCGCGCCATTTCCGCGACCGCTACGGATCACGTGCGGTGCTGCGCTTCATCGAATTCATGGACGTGGGCACCACCAACGGCTGGCGCATGGACGAAGTGCTGCCCTCGTCCGAGGTGCTGCGCCGCCTGTCGGCCGAATGGCCGCTGCACCCGCTTCAAGCCGCCGCCCCGGGCGAAACCGCCGAGCGCTGGGCCTACGACGACGGGGCCGGCGAGGTGGGCTTCATCTCCAGCGTGACCCGGGCCTTCTGCCGTGACTGCAACCGCGCTCGGCTGTCCACCGAGGGCAAGCTGTTCACCTGCCTGTTCGGCAGCCGGGGCCACGACCTGCGCCACCTGCTGCGCCACGGCCGACGCGACGAGGAGATCACGGCAGCCATCGGCGCGCTGTGGGCACGCCGGAGCGACCGTTACTCGGAGCAGCGGGCCGCCGGCACGCTGCCCGCCGGCGAGCGTCGGGTCGAGATGCACTACATCGGTGGCTGATCGCCAGGATGCCTCTCAGCGGCGCTGACCGACCTCGGCGGCACCCCGATTGGCCAGGGCATCGGCCCGCTCATTGCCGGGATCGCCGGCGTGGCCCTTGACCCAGTGCCACGACACCTCATGGGCGCTGACCAATTCGTCCAGCCGGGTCCACAGCTCGACGTTCTTCACCGGCTTGCCGTCGGCGGTGCGCCAGCCGCGGCGCTTCCAGCTGTGGATCCAGGTCGTGATGCCGTTCTTGACATACTCGCTGTCGGTGTAGATGGCCACGCTGCAGCGCCGCTTGAGCGTCGCCAGCGACTCGATCACCGCGGTCAGCTCCATGCGGTTGTTGGTGGTCAGGGCCTCGCCGCCCCACAGCTCCTTCTCGTGCGCGCCGGCGCGCATCCAGGCGCCCCAGCCGCCGCGTCCCGGGTTGCCCTTGCAGGCGCCGTCGGTGTAGATCGTCACATCACTCATGGGCCGCATTGTCGCCGCCCGGCGGCCAGCCTTCGCATGGCAGGTGGCGATTGGCCACCACGGCCGGGGCCGCTCGCCGCGCGCCCCCCCGCGCCGGTGCCAGGCCCACCATGCGCATGCCGCGCACGCGCTTGACCGCCTGCAGCAGGTAGACCGCCCCGAACACCGGCCACCAGCGCTCGCCCACCGCCTCCATCCACGCCCAGCGCCGCAGCCAGGACTCGCCTCGCGCGGGCAGGCGGTAGCAGCCGAAGCGAGCCCGCTCTGGCTCGAGTTGCACCAGGCGCATCCAGTCGCGCAGCCGCCAGTAGCCGATCGCCTCGCCCGGCTCCGGCAGGTACAAGGCCTGCCGCCGCAGCCCCAGGTTGGCGCGCAGCCGTCCCAGGCGCTGGCGCAGCATCCACAGGCTGACCGGGTTGAAGCCCAGCACCACCAGCCGCCCTTCGGGCCGCAGCACGCGGGCCGCCTCGACCAGGGTCTGGTGGGGGTCGGCGGAGGTCTCCAGGGCGTGCGGCAACAGCACCAGGTCCAGCGACTGATCCGGGAAGGGCAAGGCCTCGGGCAGGCAATGCAGCGCCGGCACCTGCACTGGCGCTTGAAACCACTGGCGACCGTCGTGCGCCAGCCAGCGCTGCGGCATGCGGTTGGCCCGCAAGCCGTCGAGTTCAGGCAGGCCCAGTTGCAGCGCATGGAAGCCGAACACGTCGACCAAGGCCTCGTCCAGCTGCGCCAGCTCCCAGTCCAGCAGGCAGCGGCCTGCCGGGCTGTCCAGCCAGGACCCCAAATCTATAATGGCCTGTTCGCGCGTCATCAATGATGGAACTGGTCGCCCTGCCCGCTTTCGCCGACAACTACATCTGGATGCTGACCCAGGCCGATCAAGCCCTGGTGGTCGATCCCGGTGAAGCAGCGCCCGTTCGGCAAGCCCTCGCGCAGCAGGGGCTGCGCCTCACGGGCATTCTAGTGACCCACCACCACGGCGATCATGTCGGTGGGGTCGCCGACCTTTTCCCCCTGCTGGAAGGCCCGCTGTGGGCCCCGAAGACCCAGCGCCATGCCATGCACTTCGTCGGCCTGCAGGGCGGTGAGTGCCTGCAGTGGAATGGCCTGGCGATCAACGTGTTGGCCGTCCCCGGCCACACCCTGGACCACCTGGCCTATCACCTCGCCCCCCCCAGCGGCTCGCCCCTGCTGTTCTGCGGCGACACGCTGTTCAGTGGCGGCTGTGGGCGGCTGTTCGAGGGCACCGCTGAGCAGATGCATGCCTCGCTGATGGCCCTGGCCGATCTGCCGGACGACACCCAGGTGTGTTGCGCTCACGAGTACACCTTGTCCAACCTGCGCTTCGCCCAGGCGGTCGAGCCGGGCAACCCGGTCGTCCGGGCAGCGCTGGAGCATGCCCAGGCCGCCCGCGCCCAGGGACACCCCACCCTGCCCTCGCGCCTGGAGCGCGAGCGCCAGATCAACCCCTTCCTGCGTTGCGCGGCCGCTGATGTGGCCGCGTCCGCCCGGGCCCGCGGCCCTGCGTCCACTCCCGCCGAGGTGTTCGCCACCCTGCGCGCCTGGAAGAACGAATTTTGATGAAGCACCACCTCCTCCGAGGGCCCCTGGCCCTGTCCGCCGCCCTGCTCCTGGGCGCCTGCAGCACCACGGGACCCGCCCAGCCGACGACGCCCGAGGCGCCCCGGGCGGTCGCGGCACCGTCCTCCAAGGACCTGTCGCCCCAGGCCCGGATGACGCTGCAGGCCCCCGGCAGCGCCCTGGCGCTGGACCCGATGCTCCGGCTTGAGCCGCCTGCCTCCCCCGAAGCGACGCCACAGGTCACCGACCCGCTGCAGCCCGACCGGGTGCTGAACCTGGGCGACCAGCAGGCCGAAACCGACCTGTGGGCCCGGGTGCGCCGCGGCTACGGCATGGCGGACCTCAACGATGACCTGGTGCGACGGGCCGAACAGCACTACGCCAGCAAGCCCGACTACGTCCGCCGGATGACCGAACGCGGCGGCCGCTACCTCTTTCACATCCTCGAGGAGGTCGAGAAGCGCAACATGCCCACCGAGCTGGCGCTGCTGCCCTTCATCGAGAGCGCCTTCAACCCGCAGGCCATGTCCTCGGCGCGCGCCTCGGGCATGTGGCAATTCATGCCCCTGACCGGCAAGGACTACGCGCTCAAGCAGAACATCTTCCGGGACGACCGCCGGGATGTGCTGGCGTCCACCCGGGCCGCGCTCGACTACCTGGGCCGGCTCTACAACATGTTCGGCGACTGGCACCTGGCGCTGGCGGCCTACAACTGGGGTGAGGGCAACGTCCAGCGCGCGATCGCGCGCAACCAGAAGGCCGGTCTGCCCACCGACTACAGCAGCCTGCGCATGCCCGACGAGACGCGCTACTACGTGCCCAAGCTGCAGGCGGTCAAGAACATCGTCAGCCAGCCCGAGGGTTTCGCGCTCAGCCTGTCACCCCTGAAGAACCACCCGTATTTCGTCAGCGTGCCGATCGGACGGGACATCGACGTCGAGCTCGCCGCCCGACTGGCCGGCGTGCCGCTCGAGGAGTTCCGGCATCTGAACCCGCAGATGAACAAGCCGGTGATCCTGGCCGCCGGCACCGAACAGGTCCTGCTGCCCTACGAGAACGCCAGCCGCTTCCTGTCCAACCTCCGCTCACACCAGGGCCAACTGGCCAGCTGGACCGCCTGGGTGGCCCCCAAGACCCTGCGTCCCGCCGACGCGGCCAAGCAGGTGGGCATGAGCGAAGCGCAGCTGCGCGACATCAACCGCATCCCGCCGAGGATGCTGGTGAAGGCGGGCTCCACCCTGCTGGTGCCGCGCACCGCCGGCCGCAACGCCGACGTGTCCGAGCACCTGGCCGAGAACGCCACGATGGCCCTGGCGCCGGACGTGCCGCCCACCCGCCGGGTGGTGCAGCGCGCCGGCAAGCGCGGCGAGAGCGTGGCCTCGGTCGCGCGCCGCAACGGCGTCAGCGCAGCCCAGGTCGCGCAGTGGAACGGCCTGTCGGCCAGTGGCAGCTTCAAGCCGGGCGCCAGCATCGTGCTGAACCTGCCCAATCGGTCCTCGGCCCACCCCGCCACGGCCACCCGCTCCGTCAAGCCCACCAGCGGGCGCGCCCGCCGCTGAAGGCCTGCACCCGCACCGCCGCTCAGCGGCGGTCGACCAGGGCGTGGGCGATGGTGGACAGGTCCACGTACTCCAGCTCGCTGCCCGCGGGCACGCCACGGGCCAGGCGGGTGACGCGCAGGCCCCGGGCCTTCAGGGCCTCGGCCAGCACGTGCGAGGTGGCCTCGCCCTCGGCGGTGAAGCTGGTGGCCAGGATCACCTCTTCGACACGGCCGTCGAGCGCACGTGACATCAGTTCGTCAGCGCCCAGTGCCGCCGGCCCCACGCCATCGAGCGGATTGAGCCGCCCCATCAGCACGAAATACAGGCCCAGGTAGCTGCCGGTGCGCTCCAGGGCGGCCTGGTCGGCCGGGGTCTCCACCACGCACAGCTGCCGTGCATCTCGCCCTTCGTCCTGGCACAGCGCGCACAGGTCGAATTCGGTGAAGGTGTGGCAGCGGGCGCAGTGGTGAACCGCCTGCACCGCATGGTCCAGCGCCGTCGCCAGGCGATGGGCGCCGTCACGGTCGTGCTGCAGCAGGTGATAGGCCATGCGCTGGGCGGACTTCTGGCCCACCCCGGGCAGGCCACGCAGGGCTTCGATCAGCGCCTCCAGGGCGCCCGGCGCGGACACCGTGGCCTCAGAAGGGCATCTTCATGCCCGGGGGCAGCGGCATGCCGGCGGTCAGCTTGCCCATCTTCTCCTGGCTCAGCGCCTCGGCGCGGCGCACCGCGTCGTTGAAGGCCGCGGCCACCAGGTCCTCGAGCATGTCCTTGTCGTCGGCCAGCAGGCTGGGGTCGATGCTGACGCGGCGCACGTCGTTGCGGCAGGTCATGGTGACCTTGACCAGACCGGCGCCGGACTGGCCCTCGACCTCGATCTCGGCCAGTTCGGCCTGGGCCTTCTTCAGGTTGTCCTGCATCGCCTGGGCCTGCTTCATCAGGCCGGCCAGTTGACCCTTCATCATGTCGTGTTCCTTTCGGGGTTCAGAGGGGCGGCAGGCACCATGCCCACCGCCGGGTGCCCGCTCACTGCGGCCGGATCGATCCGGCCACGATGCGGGCGCTGTCAAATCGGGCCAGCAGGCCCTGAACCAGCGGGTCGCCCTGGAAGACCTCCTCGGCCTCCCACTGGCGCCGCTGGGTGAGTTCGGCCTCGCGGCGGGCTGGTGAATCCTGTGCCACGCCGGCCACGGCCTCCAAGCGCAGGGCGGGCTGGTTCAGGACCTCGCGCACCTGGGCCTGCAGCTTTTCCAGCAGGGGCTGCGCCCGCAGGCTCTCGCGCTCGACCAGCAGTCGCCACACGTCACCGTCCACCGACTGCAACTCGGCCTGCAGCGCCAGCTCACGCACCAGCGCGACCACCTTGCCACCATCGGTCAGGGCGGCGACCACCTCGGCCCAGCGGTCGCCGGATGCGGTACGGAGCACCTCGATGCGCTCCGCGCGGGCAGCGGGGGGCGACGGCGTGGCAGCCACCGGCACCGCAGCCTGAGAGCCCCCCTGGGCGGCAGCCCTCGGAGGGGGGAGCTCGTCCTCGCTGGCGTCGGCGGCGGCGAAGTCGTAGCCATCCTCGGGCGGGGCCTCGTCCATCCACGGCGGCGGGCCGTCGTCGGAGGCGGGGTCGGTCTCGGGTGGCCGCGAAGCCGCGCGCGCCTGCGCCCTGGCCTGCGCCTGCGCCACCAGGCGGGCCGCCGCGCTCAGCGGCTTGGCGGACTCGGCCGGAGGCGATGCCGGCTCGAGGGCGGGGGCCGAGGCGACGGCCGCTGGCGCGGGATCCGGCGCTGCCACCGGCACCGGAACCGGCATGGGCGGCGGTGCCGACACCACCGGGGCCCGGGCCGCGACCGGAGGCGCTGCCGGAGCGACCGCCACAGGCGACGCCGAAGCCGCCGCGCCCCCTGCAGCAGCACCCGAAGCGCCCCGCTCGTGGTGGCCGGCGCCACCGCCGGCCGCGCCCGAGGCCGCCGGCCCCGCAGCGCCCCCCCCCGCCGACGGGAAGGCCAGGAAGCGCAACAGCACCATCACCAGGCCGGCGTACTCGTCTGGGGCCAGGTGGAGCTCGGCCCGGCCGTGCAGGCAGATGCTGTAGAGCAGTTGCGTCTCGTCGGGCCGCAGCACCGCGGCCAGCCGTGCGGCCGCCTCGGCGTCGCTGTCGGCGGCGTCCAGCGCCCCCGGCACCGCCTGGTGCACCGCCATCTGCTGCAGCAGACGGGCCATTTCCTCGAGGGTGCCGGCGGCGGACAGGCCCTGGGCGCGCAGCCCCTCGCAGGTGTCCAGCACGGCCCGTCCATCGCGCGCGGCCAGTGCGCCGATCAGGTGTTCGGCGTGGCGGCGGTCCACCGCACCCAGCATGGCGCGCACGCCGGCCTCTTCCAGGCGTCCGCCGCCATAGGCGATGGCCTGGTCGGTCAGGGACAGCGCGTCGCGCATCGAGCCGCGGGCAGCGCGCGACAGCAGCCGCAGCGCGCCCGGCTCGGACTCGATCGACTCCTGGCCCAGCACCTGCGCCAGGTAGTCGGCCACGGTGGCCGGGGCCATCGGCCGCAGGTTGAACTGCAGGCAGCGGCTGAGCACCGTCGGCAGCATCTTCTCGGGGTCGGTGGTCGCCAGCACGAACTTCAGGTACTCGGGCGGCTCTTCCAGCGTCTTGAGCAGGGCGTTGAAGGCGTCCTTGGTCAGCTGGTGCGATTCGTCGATCATGAACACCTTGAACCGGCCCACCGTCGGCTTGTAGGCGGCGCGCTCGATCAGGTCCCGGACCTCGTCGATGCTGCGGTTGGAGGCCGCGTCCAGCTCCACGTAATCGATGTAACGGTCGGCGTCGATCTCGCGACAGGCGCTGCACACGCCGCAGGGCCGCGCCGTGATGCCGCCCTGCCCGTCCGGCCCGGTGCAGTTCAGGCTCTTGGCCAGGATGCGCGAGACCGTGGTCTTGCCGATCCCGCGGGTGCCGGTGAACAGGTAGGCGTGGTGCAGGCGCTGCTGCTCCAGGGCATGGGTGAGCGCGCGCACGACATGGTCCTGGCCGACCATGTCCTCGAAACGGCGGGGGCGGTACTTGCGGGCCAGGACGACGTAGCTCATGGGGCGGGATTCTAGGCGGGCACATGCGGGATAATCCGCCGATGACTTCTTCTGCCTCCCAAGCCGGCGGCGCCACCCTCAGCTACGAGCAGGCTGGCGTCAACTACGACCTGATCGACCCGCTGAAGGTCGCCGCCCAGCGCGCCGCGGCCGCCACCGCGGGCCACCTGGCCGGTCACGGCTTCGCCGAGGTGCCCGCCTCGCGCGGCGAGTCCGCCTACGTCGTCGACGTCGGCCCGTTCTACCTCGCCAGCATCGTCGAGTGCCTGGGCTCCAAGGCCCTGGTGGCCGACGAGATGAAGGCCCTCACCGGCAAGAGCTACTACGACGGCATCGCCCAGGACACGATCGCGATGGCGGTGAACGACCTGATCACCGTCGGCGCCACCCCGCTGGTGGTGCAGGCCTACTGGGCGGCCGGTGGCAGCGACTGGTTCGGCGACGCCCAGCGCGCCCAGGCACTGGTGGCCGGCTGGAAGGCGGCCTGCGACCGCTGCGGCGTGGCCTGGGGCGGGGGCGAGACCCCGGCGCTGGCGGGCATCGTCGAGTCCGGCCGCATCGACCTGGCCTCGTCCTGCACCGGCATCATCAACCCCAAGAGCCGCCTGAGCGTGGGCGACCGCCTGGGGGCGGGTGATGCGATCGTGCTGCTGGCGTCCAGCGGCATCCACGCCAACGGCCTGAGCCTGGCGCGCAAGCTCACCGAACGCCTGCCGCAGGGCTACCTGACCGAGGTGGCCCCCGGCCTGAGCTACGGCGAGGCCCTGCTGGCCCCCACCGTGCTGTACAGCCCGGTCACCGAGGCCCTGGCCAAGGCGGGCATCGACGTGCATTACAGCGCCAACATCACCGGCCACGGCTGGCGCAAGCTGCTGCGCCACCCGGCCGAGCTGACCTACCGGATCAGCGCCCTGCCACCGGTGCCGCCGGTGCTGGCGTTCATCCAGGAGCACGCCCGCCACGATGACCGCGAGGCCTACAGCACGCTGAACATGGGCGCCGGTTTCGCGCTGTTCGTGCCCGCGGAACAGGCCCATCAGGTGGTCGAGATCTCGAAGTCGCAGGGCGTGGACGCGCTGGTGGCGGGCCAGGTCGAGGCCGGCCCGAAGCAGTTGTTGATCGAACCGATCGGCGTTCGCTTCGGCAACGACGACCTGCAGCTTCGCTGACCCCCCCTGTCGGGGGATGGCGGTTTCTGATCGATATTGATCAGATATGATCCCCCAACTGCAGGGGGAACATGGAATGCGCGCGGACGACCCGGGCTGCCCCGGGCGGACGCCGACTCGCCCGGCGCCGGCCCGGCGACAAACGACCGAAGCTCTGAGCTTGGCGACGCTGCTGCGCCGCTCGCCATTGCTGTCGGTTCTCGATGCGCCTGACGCCGAAGCCCTGGCCCGTCACAGCCGCAAGCGCGTGGTGCCCAGGCACACGGTGCTGCTGCGCCAGGGCGAGCGCGGCCGCCTGTTGTGGCTTCAGCTCAACGGGCAATCCCACAGCTACCGGGTCGACGAGCGCAGTCGGGAAGTCATCCTCGACCTGCACGGCCCGGGCGCCTTCTTCGGTGCGGAATCCCTCATTGACGGCGGCCCGCACCCCAGCAGCCTGCGCACCGACGAGGACTGTGACTTCATCGAGATCGCCGGCGGCGCGCTCGCCTCGGTGCTCGCCCGACACCCTGGCTTGGCCATGGCCCTGACCGTGCACCTGAACGAACGGTTGCGCCGATGCCATGGGCGCATTGCCTCGTTGGCCCATCAGGAGGTGGGCCAACGGCTGCTGGACCGCCTGGCCGAACTCGCCGAGTCCGAAGCCGACGGTCTGGTGCTGCGTCGCAGCCTCCCTCGCCAACACCTGGCGCGCATGGTCGGCGCCTCGCGCGAAATGGTCAGCCGCACGATGAAGCAGCTCGAGACCGCCCGGGCCATCGAGGTGCGCGAAGACGGCTCGATCCGCCTGACCCGCCCATCGCCCGGACCCACGGCGTGACCGAGCTGCTCTCAGTGCCCTCGCTGGCCCTGGCCGCCGGCCTGACGCAGGTGGCCATGGCCGCGGCCTGTCTGGCCTTGCTGCAAGGCCGTGGGGAGCGCCGGGGACTTTGGCCCTGGACGCTGTCCGCGCTGTGCCAAGGGTCGTGGCTGGGTCTGGTGGCCATGCGCGGCCTGCTGCCCGGGGCGCTGACCTACGGCACCGCCAACGGCCTGGCCTGTGCCGGCCTGCTGCTGGCCCACCAGGCGCTGCAGCTGGAGCGCGGCCGGCGGGCGCGGCCGGGCCTGGCCGTGGCGCTCTGGCTGGTCTACATGGCCATGCACCACCTGCTGCACTCCGTGCTGGGCCTGCCGGCCTGGCGTTACACCTTCGGCTTGCTGGTGCTGTGTGCCGGGGCCTTGGCCAACGGCCACCTGGCCTGGCTGATGGCCAAGGAGTGGCGAACCCGCAGCGGTCGTTGGCTGGCCTTCATCCAATGGACCTGGGCAGGGCTGCTCATCCTGAGGCTGGCAGCTGGCGATGTGCTGGGTCTGGCCCCCGAGGCCCTCTCGCCCCACCCCTGGAACCTGGCCGTGCTGCTGGGCGCCGGCTTGTGCGGCGGCCTGTCTCACCTCGGCTACATCGGCATGGTGCTGGACCACCTGGCCGCCCGCGAGGCGAGGTCAGAAGCCCAGCGCGCCGCGGAGTCCCTGCGCCGGGAAGACGCCGAGCGACACACCGCACAGCTGCGCGAGGCGCTGAGCCAGCTCGACACCTTGTCCCGGGAACGCGAGCAACTGCTCGACGTGCTGGCCCACGAGATCCGGCAGCCCCTGCACCGTGCCACGGGGGCCCTGCTGGCTGCCGGCGCCGCACTTCACCTGCCGCGCGAGGCCCAGGCGACCAGCGCGGTGGCCGAGCGCCTGCAGGCCGCCGAGACCGTGCTGGGCGAGCTGAGGTCGGTGCTGGACAACACGCTGGCGGCCGCCCAGATCCTGACCCGCCGCGACGCCGTGACGCTGCAGGACGTGGACCTGCCGATGCTGCTGGAGCTGGTCCTGGGTGACCTGCCGCCCGAGCAACGCGCCCGCGTCGACACCATCGCGCGCACGCGCCTGCGCTCGCTCGAGGCCGAGCCCGGACTGGTCCGCCTGGCCCTGCGAAACCTGCTGCGCAATGCCTTCCTGCACGGCGACGACGGACAGGGCTGCGTCACGATCGAGGTCGAAGAACACGACGCCCCCGCGGGCCTGGTGCTGACCGTCAGCGACCAGGGCCGCGGCCTCACGGCGTCGCATTGGGCCCACCTGGAAGACCCGGGCACGCGCCTCAAGCCCTTCGCCCGCCGGCGCGGGCAGGGGCTGGGTCTGAGCGTGGTGCGGCAGATCATGGCCCTGCACGGCGGCAGCCTCGAGATGGGGGCCGGCTATCCGCAGGGCCTGCGGGCGTCCTTGGTCTTTCCGTTCCCCGAGGCCCGTCCCGTCCTCAGACCCGGCGCAGCTGCGCCTTGAAGACGTAGCCCTGGCGCGAGCGCGACTGCAGCGGAACCAGCGTGTTCGAGGCCCGCTCGATGCGACGCCGCAGGCGGTAGATCGTGGCGTGCAGCGCGTTGGGGTCCTCGGGGTCCAGCTCGAGCCGCCGGGCCAGCTCCTCGCGCCCCACCGTCTCGCCGGGGTGGGCCAGGAGGCAATCGATCACCTCGACATCGGTCGGACTGAGCTCGATGACCGCGCCGTCGGGCGCCCGCAGCGTGCCCCGCGGGCCGTCGAACAACCAGACTTCCTGCTGCGCTCCGCCGTGCGCGGAGCGGCGGTAGACCGCCCGGATGCCCAGCAGGATCTGCTCGAAGGTGGCTGGCTTGACCAGCAGCATGTCGGCCCCGGCCTCGACCACCTGGCCGAAGACATCGCCGCCGAGCTTGCCGGACACCACCAGGATCCCCGCATTGGTGCGCCGCCGCAGCAGTCGCAGCAGGTCCAGGCCGTCAATGCCGGGGAGCATCAGATCCACCACGTAGAACTCGTGGCCGAAGGCGCCGTCCGCGGTGAGCAACTCATCGCTGTCGGCAAAGGCGCGCACCTGCACGCCCAGGCCGCCGAGGTACTCGGCCAGGTAGACACTGAAGTCGGCGTCGTCGTCGACGAGGGCAAGGGTGGCGGGCAGCATGTCGGGCGCGAGTGTAGGTCAGCCAGAAAACGGTCGGCGATGCCTTACAATGCGAAGCGACGGGCCTCCTCGCATGGAAGCGCGGCCAACCGGGTCAGGTGGGGAACCAAGCAGCCCTAACCGTTGCAACCAGTGCCGGGGTTCAGGCTCGTCACCCATTCCAAAGCCACCAGGTGTTCGCCTGGTGGCTTTTTTCATGCCCCGGTCCTGCGTGGGCATCAGGACCAGTTCGGCGGTCGCTTCTCGATGAAGGCCTGCACGCCCTCCAAGGCGGTGTCGTCCATCATGTTGCAGGCCATGGTCTGGCCAGCGTCCACGTAGGCCGCTTCGATGCCCGATTCCAACTGGCGGTAGAACAGCTGCTTGCCCAGGGCCACCGCAGGGCGGGGCTTGGCGACGATGCTCGCCACCAGGGCCTCGACCGCCTCGTCCAGCGCGTCCGGTGCCGCCACCCGGTTGACCAGGCCCTTGCGCCAGGCCTCGTCAGCGGAGATGAACTCGCCGGTCACCAGCATCTCGAACGCGGCCTTGCGCCCCAGGTTTCGGCTCAGCGCCACCGCCGGAGTGGAGCAGAACAACCCCAGGTTGACGCCGCTGACCGCGAAGCGGGCGGTGGACGCCGCCACCGCCAGGTCGCACATCGCCACCAGCTGACAGCCCGCCGCGGTGGCGATGCCCTGCACCCGAGCCACCACCGGTACCGGCAGGCGCTGGATCGCCAACATCACCTTGGCGCATTGGGCGAACAGGCGTTGGTAGTAGGCGAGCAAGGGCTCGGCCCGCATCTCCTTCAGGTCATGGCCGGCGCAGAAGGCCTTGCCGGCCGCGGCCAGCACCACCACCCTCACCCGCTCGTCGGCCGCGATGTCCTGCAGCTCGGTCTGCAAGGCGGCCAGCATGGCCTCGGACAGGGCATTGAAGGCCTGCGGGCGGTTGAGGGTCAGGGTCAGCACGCCGCGGGCGTCCATCGTCCGCAGCAGCAGCGGGTCTTCGGGGGTCAGCATGGTCTTGTCTCCTGGAGTGGTGCGGGCCTCGGGCCTCACTCGAAGGCCTGGGCCGAGCGGGCGCGGTCGCGCAGCATGAACTTCTGGATCTTGCCGGTGGAGGTCTTGGGGATCGGCTCGAAGCGGATCTCCCGCGGCACCTTGTAGCCGGCCAGCAGCGACTTGCAGTGGGCCACCAGCTCGTCCGCCGTCACCTGGGCGTTGCCGGCCAGTTCGACGAAGGCCACCGGGGTCTCGCCCCACTTGGGGTCCGGCCGTGCGACCACCGCGCAGGCGGCCACGGCCGGATGGCGGTACAGCGCGTCCTCGACCTCGAGCGAGCTGATGTTCTCACCGCCCGAGATGATGATGTCCTTGCTGCGGTCCTTGATCTTGACGTAGCGGTCGGGCTCGAGCACGGCCAGGTCGCCGGTGTGGAACCAGCCGCCCTCGAAGGCCTTGGCCGTGGCCGCGGGGTTCTTCAGGTAGCCCTTCATCGCCAGGTTGCCGCGGAACATGATCTCGCCCATGGTCTGGCCGTCGGCGGGGACCTCGGTCATGGTCTCGGGGTCCATCACGGTCATGCCTTCCTGCAGCGGGTAGCGCACGCCCTGGCGGCCGTTCAGCCGGGTCTGCTCCGACAGGCTCTCGCCGGCCCAGGACGGCCGCTTGACCGCCACCGCGGCGGGACCGTAGACCTCCGTCAGGCCGTAGACATGGGTGATGTCGAAGCCCAGCCGGGCCATGCCCTCGATCATGGCGGCCGGGGGCGCGGCACCGGCCACCATGCCGCGCACGCGCTGGGTGATGCCGTCGCGCAGCGCCGGGTCGGCCGCGATCAGCAGGTTGTGGACGATGGGCGCGGCGCAATAGTGGTCCACGCCGTGCTCGCGCATGGCCTCGAAGATGGCCTTGGCGTCGACCTTGCGCAGGCAGACGTGGGTGCCGCCCAGCATCGCCAGGGTCCAGGGGAAGCACCAGCCGTTGCAGTGGAACATCGGCAGCGTCCACAGGTAGCGCGGGAAGTGCGGCATGGTCCAGGTGGCCGCGTTGCAGACCGCGTTCAGGTAGGCGCCGCGGTGGTGGGTGACCACACCCTTGGGGTCGCCGGTGGTGCCGCTGGTGTAGCTCACCGCGATCGCGTCCCACTCGTCGGCCGGGCCCTCCAGCCGTGCCAACGGCGCATGGGCGGCCAGCAGGGCCTCGTACTCATGGGTCCCCGCCCGTTCGGCGCGGCCGGTGTGCTCGGTGTCGGCCACGTCGACCACCACCGGGTCGCGGTGGTGCTTTTCGCGCAGCAGGCGCAGGGCCTCGTGCATCAGCGGGCCGAACTCGGTGTCGGTGATCAGCACCGCGGTCTCGCAATGCGCCATCTGCCAGGCCAGCAGCGAGGCGTCGAGCCGCGTGTTCAGGGTATTGAGCACCGCCCCCAGGGCCGGCACCGCGTAGTGCGCCTCGACCATCTCGGGGGTGTTGGGCAGCATCACGCTGACCGTGTGGCCACGCCCCACGCCCAACGCGCGCAAGGCGGCGGCCAGGCGGGCGCTGCGCTCGCGCACCTCGGCCCAGGTGTAGCGGCGCTGGCCGTGGATGACGGCGGGCAGGTCGCCGAAGACCTCGGCACTGCGCTCGACGAAACTGACCGGCGAGAGCGGCACGTGGTTGGCGGGGGTCGGTTCCAGGTCGTGGTCGTAGATGCTCGGGCTCATCGGGGGTTCTCCATCGGATGGGGTCACTCTACGCAGCCCGCTTGAACACGGGCTGACGCCGCTCAGGGCAGGAAGCCATGGCGGCGAAGCAGGGCCTCCAGGTCCTGGCCGAAGCCGCCCAGCACATCGGGGTCGTACTTGATCGGGCTGGTGTAGAACTGAGCCAGCGACTCGATCCCCTGTTCGCGCCAGGCCCGGGCGGTGTCCTCGTCGGCCAGGTAGCGCTGCCGGCCCCGCTCCTCGCGCTGAGCAAAGTCGCGTTCGATCTGCTCCGGCCCCGGCACCCGGTAGCGCTCGTCGTGGATCCAGGCCGCGGGCGGCAGACGGTCGCGCTGCGCCGGCGCTTCGTCCGGCCAACCCACCACCAGGGTGGTGACCGGCAGGCAGTGGTCGGGGCAGCGCAGCACCTCGGCGATGTCGCCCATCTTGAACAGGGTGGTGCCCATGTAGCAGATGCCCAGGCCGTGGCTCTCCAGCGCCAGGGCCGTGCTCTGCGAGACCAGCATCGCGTCGAAGGCGGCCACGTGCCAGCTCAGGAACTCGCTGAAACCGGCGCGGGCGCCGCGCAGCGCCAGCCAGGCGCGGGTGCGGTGGGTGTCGGCACAGAAGGTCAACAGCAGCGGGGCCTGGCGGACCATGGGCTGCTCGCCATGCAGCCGGTAGAGGGCCTCGCGGGCGGCCGGGTCCCGGGTCTTGATGACCGAGACCATGTTCAGGTTGCCGCTGGACGAGGTGCCCTGCAGCGCCTGCTCCAGGCAGGCATTGACCAGCGCGTCGTCCACCGGATCGGGCCGGAACCGGCGGATCGAGCGGTGCCGGGCCATGAGTTCGGCCAAGGCGGCGCTGAGGTCGGGCGGGTCTTGGGACATGCGGCGGGCTCCATGTGAGGTGTCACGCCCATGATGCCGCAGCCAGGGCCGCCGCTGCTACACTGGCGCTCTTGTCAGGAGAGAGCCCCGAAGGGGCCGCCGAAGGCGCAGGGCCCACCCGAACGCTCAGGCAAAAGGACTGGCATGGCGCGCGGCCCGGCCGCGCGTTCCTCACTGGAGAGAGGCGGGAGCCGTCCCACGACGGGAGCCCGCCCACCGAAGGGGCAAGCCCGCAGCCGTCTCACCCACGGCCCGGGTCAATCTCTCAGGTAAAGCGGACAGCGGGGGCAATTCGAACGGTTTTCCTTCCCGAACTGCCCCTTTTGCCGAGCCCCTGATGAGCACCGACACCCCCCTGCTGCACACCCCCCTGCACGACCTGCACCTGGAACTCGGCGCCCGCATGGTGCCGTTCGCCGGCTACGCCATGCCGGTGCAGTACCCGGCCGGCCTGATGGCCGAGCACCGCCAGTGCCGCGACGCCGCCGCGCTGTTCGACGTCTCGCACATGGGCCAGATCCGCCTGATGGGCGCCGACGCCGCCGCCGCGCTCGAGACCCTGGTGCCGGTGGACATCGTCGACCTGCCCGCGGGCAAGCAGCGCTACGCCCTGTTCACCAACGAGCAGGGCGGTCTGCTCGACGACCTGATGGTCACCCGCCCGGCCGAGGCCGACCGCGCCGCCTTCGGCGACCTGTTCGTGGTGGTGAACGCCGGCTGCAAGGACCAGGACATCGCCCACCTGCAGGCCGGCATCGGCCAGCGCTGCCAGGTCGTCCCGATGCCCGAGCGCGCGCTGCTGGCGCTGCAGGGCCCGCAGGCCGCTGCCGCCCTGGCCCGCCTGAACCCTGGCGTCAACGCCCTCACCTTCATGACCGGCGGCCGCTTCCTGCTCAACGGTGCCGACTGCTTCGTCACCCGCTCGGGCTACACCGGCGAGGACGGCTTCGAGATCTCGGTCCACCAGGACCAGGCCATCGCGCTGGCCCGCACCCTGCTGGCGCAGCCCGAGGTCAAGCCCGCCGGCCTGGGCGCGCGCGACACCCTGCGCCTGGAAGCCGGCCTGTGCCTGTACGGCCACGACATCGACACCACCACCACCCCGGTCGAGGCCGCGCTGACCTGGGCGATCCAGAAGGTGCGCCGCGCCGGTGGCGCCCGCGCCGGCGGCTACCCGGGCGCCGCCGTGATCGACGCCCAGCTGGCCGGTGGCGCCGCCCGCAAGCGCGTCGGCCTGGTCGGCCTGGAACGCGCCCCGGTGCGCGAGGGCACGGCCCTGTTCGCGGCCGACGGCGCCGCGCTGGGCACCGTGACCAGCGGCACCCTGGGCCCGACCGTGGGCCAGCCCGTCGCCCTGGGCTATGTCTCGGCCAGCCACGCCGCGCTGGGCACCCAGGTGTTCGCCGAGGTGCGCGGCAAGCGCCTGCCGATGACGGTGGCCGCGATGCCCTTCACCCCCAACCGTTACCACCGCGGCTGAGCCGCCCACCCCTTCCCTTCACCAGGAGCCCTGACATGACGACCAAGTTCACCGCCGAACACGAGTGGATCGACACCGCCAACCTCGACGCCGCCACCGTCGGCATCACCCTGCACGCGCAGGACGCCCTGGGTGACGTGGTCTTCGTGGACCTGCCCGAGGTCGGCAAGACCTACGCCCAGGGCGACATCGCCGGCGTGGTCGAGTCGGTGAAGGCCGCCGCCGACATCTACATGCCGGTGACCGGCGAGGTCGTCGAGGTCAACGAGGCCCTGCGCGACGACCCGTCGCTGGCCAACACCGACCCGCTGGCCAGCGGCTGGTTCTTCAAGGTGAAGCTCTCCGACGCCAGCCAGATCGACGCCCTGATGGACGCCCCGTCCTACGACGCGCTGCTCAAGACCCTCTGACTTCCTGACTCGACATGCCCACCGCCCTGCCGCTCGAAGCCCTCGAGACCGACCGCGAATTCGCCGCCCGCCACATCGGCCCTGACGCCGCCGACGAGACCCGCATGCTGGGGGTCATCGGGGCCGCCTCGCGCGAAGCGCTGATGCAGACCATCGTGCCTGCCGCCATCCGCCGCCCGGCACCGATGGACCTGCCCGCTCCCGCGGGCGAGGCCCAGGCGCTGGCCGAGCTGAAGGCCATCGCGGCCAAGAACCGCGTCCTCAAGAGCTTCATCGGCCAGGGCTACTACGGCACCCACACCCCGGGCGTCATCCTGCGCAACATCCTCGAGAACCCGGCCTGGTACACCGCCTACACGCCCTACCAGGCCGAGATCTCGCAGGGCCGCATGGAGGCGCTGGTCAACTTCCAGACCATGGTCTGCGACCTGACGGGCATGTCGATCGCCAACGCCAGCATGCTGGACGAGGCCACCGCCGCCGCCGAAGCCATGACCCTGGCCAAGCGCAGCGTCAAGGCCAAGGGCGACGTGCTGGTGGTCTCGGGCGACGTGCACCCGCAGACCCTCGAGGTCATCCGCACCCGCGCCGAGCCGCTGGGACTGCGGGTGTCGGTGGCCGATTCCGCCGAGGCCTGGGCCGCCGCGCTGGCGCGTGACGACTACTTCGCTGCCTTCACCCAGTACCCCGCCAGCAGCGGCTGGCTGCACGACTGGACGGCCGACGCGGCCGCGGTGCACGGCAAGCAGGCGGCCTTCATCGTCGCCTCCGACCTGCTGGCGCTGACCCTGCTGAAAACGCCGGGCGAGATGGGCGCCGACATCGTGGTGGGCAACACCCAGCGCTTCGGCGTGCCGATGGGCGCCGGCGGCCCGCACGCGGGCTTCCTGGCCTGCCGCGACGAATACAAGCGCTCGATGCCCGGCCGCCTGGTCGGCGTCAGCGTGGACAGCCACGGCAACCCGGCCTACCGCCTGGCCCTGCAGACCCGCGAGCAGCACATCCGCCGCGAGAAGGCCACCTCCAACATCTGCACCGCACAGGTGCTGCTGGCGGTGATGGCCAGCATGTACGCGGTCTACCACGGCCCGGCCGGCCTGACCCGCATCGCCCAGCGCGTGGCCCGCTACACCGACATCCTGGCCGCCGGCATGGCCCAGCTGGGTTACACCGCCCAGCACCACGGCAGCGCCTTCGACACCCTGTGCTTCAAGACTGGCGCCGACACGGCTCGCCTGGCGGCCCGCGCCGTCGAGCTGGGCGCCAACCTGCGCACCGCCTGGGGCGAGTGGCTGTGCATCTCGCTGGACGAGACCACCAGCCGCGACGACCTGCGCCTGCTGTGGTCGATCTTCGCCCAGGACGGCCAGACCCTGCCGGACCTGGACGCCCTGGCCGTCAGCGCGCCCGCCCTGATCCCGGCCGAGCTGCGCCGCACCAGCGCTTTCCTGACCCACCCGGTGTTCAACCGCTACCACTCCGAGACCGAGATGCTGCGCTACCTGCGCCGCCTGTCGGACAAGGACCTGGCGCTCGACCGCAGCATGATCCCGCTGGGCTCGTGCACCATGAAGCTCAACGCGACCAGCGAGATGATCCCCATCACCTGGCCCGAGTTCGCGCTGCCCCACCCCTTCGCGCCGGCCGACCAGCTGGCGGGCTACGCCGAGCTCAACGAGCAGCTGTGCCACTGGCTCAGCCAGGCCACCGGCTACGCCGGCATCAGCCTGCAGCCCAACGCCGGCTCGCAAGGCGAGTACGCCGGCCTGCTGGCGATCCGCGGCTGGCACGCCTCGCGCGGCGACCAGCAGCGCACCGTCTGCCTGATCCCCGAGAGCGCCCACGGCACCAACCCGGCGTCGGCCCAGATGGCCGGCATGTCGGTGGTGGTGGTCAAGTGCGACGCCAACGGCAGCGTGGACCTGGACGACCTGAAGGCCAAGTGCGAGGCGAACGCCCAGCTGCTGGCCTGCATCATGATCACCTACCCCTCCACCTACGGCGTGTTCGAGCCGCGGGTGAAGGAGCTGTGCGCCATGGTCCACCAGTTCGGCGGCCGCGTGTACGTGGACGGTGCCAACATGAACGCCTTGGTCGGCCTGGCCGCGCCCGGCGAGTTCGGCGGTGACGTCAGCCACCTGAACCTGCACAAGACCTTCTGCATCCCGCACGGCGGTGGCGGCCCGGGCGTCGGTCCGGTCTGCGTGGTCGAGGACCTGGTGCCCTTCCTGCCGGGCCATGCCACGGCCGGGCAGGTGCGCGCCGGTGGCGTGGGCGCGGTCAGCGCCGCGCCGCTGGGCAACTCGGCGGTGCTGCCGATCAGCTGGATGTACATCCGCATGATGGGCGCCGACGCGCTGAAGGCGGCCACCGAGGTGGCCATCCTCAACGCCAACTACGTCGCCGCCCGCCTGGCGCCGCACTACGACATCCACTACAGCGGTGGCCATGCCGGCGTGGCGGGTGGCGGCGTGGCGCACGAATGCATCCTGGACCTGCGGCCCCTGAAGGACTCGTCCGGCGTCAGCGCCGAGGACGTCGCCAAGCGCCTGATCGACTACGGCTTCCACGCGCCCACCCTGTCCTTCCCGGTGGCCGGCACCCTGATGGTCGAGCCCACCGAGAGCGAAAGCCTGGCCGAGCTGGAACGCTTCTGCGACGCGATGGTGGCGATCCGCGAGGAGATCCGCCAGGTCGAGGCCGGCGTCTGGCCGCGCGAGGACAACCCCCTGCGCAACGCCCCGCACACCGCCGCCAGCCTGCTGGCCGCCGACTGGTCGCACGCCTACAGCCGCGAGCAGGCCGCCTACCCGTTGGCCAGCCTGCGCCAGGGCAAGTACTGGTCGCCGGTGGGCCGAGTGGACAACGTCTGGGGCGACCGCAACCTGTCGTGCAGCTGCCCGCCGATGAGCGACTACGCCTGATGCCCGGCCACTGAAGCGGCCACGCACAGACCACACCAGAGGGCCGGCACGACCGGCCCCTTTCACATCCGCGCCACAGGAGACAAGCGATGGCGGTTTCGGTCTTCGACCTGTTCAAGATCGGCATCGGGCCGAGCAGTTCACACACCGTGGGCCCGATGCGGGCCGCACGGCTGTTCACCACCCGCCTCGCGCACGACGGCCTGCTCGGCCGCGTGTCGCGGGTGCATGGCGGCCTGTACGGCTCGCTGGGCGCCACCGGCAAGGGCCACGGCAGCGACACCGCGGTGCTGCTGGGCCTGGCCGGGCATGAGCCCGACACGGTGGATGTGGACGGGGTACCGGCGCTGCTGGCCAAGATCCGCGCCGACGGCCTGCTGCCGCTGCACGGCACCCAGCCGGTGCGCTTTGACGAAGCCCGCGACCTCACCTTCTTCCGCCGCGAGACCCTGCCCTTCCACGCCAACGGCATGCGCCTGACCGCCTGGGACGCGGCCGGCCTGCCCCTGGCCGAGCGCACCTACTACTCGGTGGGCGGCGGCTTCGTCGTCAGCGAGGAGGTGGCCGCTGACGGCAGTCGTCAGAAGCAGATCGCCCCCGATGCCACCGTGCTGCCCCTGCCCTTCACCAGCGGCGCCGAGTTGCTGGCGCTGTGCCAGGCCCACGGCCTGAGCATCGCCCAGGTCATGCGCCGCAACGAGCGCCATTGGCGGGGCGACGCCGACATCGACGCGGGCCTGCTGCGCATCTGGGCGGTGATGCAGGCCTGCGTCGACCGCGGCTGCCGCACCGAGGGCATCCTGCCCGGCGGCTTCAAGGTGCGTCGCCGCGCCAAGGCCCTGCGCGACGCCCTGACCGCCCGCCCGGAAGAGGCCCTGCGCGACCCGCTGCAGGTGCTCGACTGGGTCAACCTGTACGCGCTGGCGGTCAACGAGGAAAACGCCGCCGGGGGCCGCGTGGTCACCGCCCCCACCAACGGCGCGGCGGGGATCGTGCCGGCGGTGCTGCACTACTACGCCCGCTTCGTGCCCGGCGCCACCGACGCCGGGGTGGTGGACTTCCTCCTCACCGCCGCCGCCATCGGCATCCTTTACAAGGAGAACGCCAGCATCTCGGGCGCCGAGGTCGGCTGCCAGGGCGAGGTCGGCGTGGCCTGCTCGATGGCCGCCGCCGCGCTGGCCGCGGTCATGGGCGGCACCCCGGAGCAGGTCGAGAACGCCGCCGAGATCGGCATGGAGCACCACCTGGGCCTGACCTGCGACCCGGTCGGCGGCCTGGTGCAGATCCCCTGCATCGAGCGCAACGCCATCGCCTCGGTCAAGGCGATCAACGCGGCCCGCATGGCGCTGCGCGGCGACGGCAGCCACTTCGTGAGCCTGGACAAGGTCATCAAGACCATGCGCGAAACCGGCGCCGACATGAAGACGAAGTACAAGGAAACCGCCCGCGGCGGCCTGGCGGTCAACATCGTCGAGTGCTGACGGGGCGGGGCCCCGGGCGTAGCATCGCGCCCATGTCCGCGCCCCCCCCTCCGCCCGATTTCCGCTCGCCCGACGTGCTGCGCCAGCAGGCGCTGCACGCGCTGGCCTTCTACGACGGCCGCGCGCTCGACCCCAGCGGCGGCCTGTTCCAGTTCTTCAAGGACGACGGCACCGTCTACGACGCCCATACCCGGCACCTGGTCAGCAGCACCCGCTACGTGCTGACCTTCGCCGAGATGGCCCGGCACTGCCCCGACCACCCCCGCGCCGGGGCCTGGCGCGACACCGCCGCCCACGCGCTGGACTTCGTCCGCCGGGTGCACCTGGACCCCGACCACGGCGGCTACACCTGGCTGCTGCGCTGGCAGGACGGTCGGGCCGAGCGCCTGGACACCACCCAGCAGGCCTATGGCCTGGCCTTCGTGCTGCTGGCCCATGCCCGCGCCGCCCGGCTGGACCTGCCCGGGGCCCGGCAGGGCATCGGCGAGACCTTCGAGCTGATGGAGCGGCGCTTCTGGGAGCCGGGGGCCGGCCTGTATGCCGACGAGGCCACCCGGGACTGGCAGCTCGGCCCCTACCGCGGCCAGAACGCCAACATGCACGCCTGCGAAGCCCTGCTGGCCGCCTTCGAGGCCACCGGCGAGGCCCGCTACCTGCAGCGCGCCGCGGTGCTGGCCGAGTCCGTCACCAGCCGCCTCGCGGCCGCCTCCCAAGGCCTGGTCTGGGAGCATTTCCAGCCGGACTGGACACCTGACTGGGACTACAACCGCCACGACCGCAGCAACATCTTCCGGCCCTGGGGCTTCCAGACCGGCCACCAGACCGAGTGGGCCAAGCTGCTGCTGGTGCTGGACCGGCTGGAAGGCCGCGGCCCCGGCGCCGACACGCCTCGCCTGGCCCGCGCCCGGGCGCTGTTCAACGCCGCGATGCGCCACGGCTGGGACCACGCCCACGGCGGCCTGGTCTACGGCTTCGCCCCCGCCGGCTGCCCGGCGGACGATCCCCTGCAGCAGGTCTGCGACGGCGACAAGTACCACTGGGTGCAGGCCGAATCCCTGGCCGCCGCCGCCCTGCTGTGGCGCCACAGCGGCGACACCGCCTTCCTGGACGCCTACCAGCGGCTCTGGGCCTACGCCTGGGCCCATTTCGTCGACCACCGCCACGGCGCCTGGTTCCGCATCCTGGCGCCCGACAACCGCGCCATCACCTCAGACAAGAGCCCGGCCGGCAAGGTGGATTACCACAACATCGGCGCCTGCCTGGACGCCGCCACGGCCCTGAGCGCCTGAGCCCCCGATCGGTGCGCTGGCAGGCAGCGGGGCCGGAGCTCAGGGTTCAAGGCCCGGATTGGCGTGCATTTGCCGCCTTCTTCACCGGGCCTTCACCGTGCTGACACGGCACCATCGCAGGACGGGGTGGAGCGGTGCGCGGGGCGCGCCGTCGCCCTGCGCTGCCCGAGGTGGAATCCAGATGTCGACACCCTTCCAATCCCTGTTGCGTCCGGCCATGCGCTGGATGGACCGTACCCGGGTGCCCCTCAAGATGCTGTTGATGGGCGGGCTGCTGCTGCTGCCGATGCTGTGGTTCGGGGGCCTGTTGCTGCGCCAGGAGACGGCGGCCCTGCAGGCCACCCGGCTGCAGGCCCAGGGGGCGCGCGACGCGATGCACCTGCAGGCCCTGATCGCCCAGGTGCAGCTGCACCGCAGCGCCACCCAACGCGCCGGCACCGAAGACCCGGCCAGCCACCGCGCCCTGGCGCAGGCCCTGGCCGCCGTCGAACAGGCCCGCGGCGGTTCGCCGCTGCTGGCACAGGCGCTGGGCCCCGACTGGAAAGCGACCCGGGAGCAGCTGGCCACCATGGCCGCCGACCACCCGCCCCTGCCCCGGCAGGACAACCTGGCCCGCCACGCCGCCTGGATCGAATCCCTGCGCTTGGCGATGGTCGACCTGGACAGTCTGAGCGGCCTGGCCGTTGACCCGCAGCCCGACACCAGCCTGCTGGTCGACCTGATCACCCGCGACCTGCTCCCCTGGTCGGAGCAGATCGCCCGCCTGCACGCGCTGGGCATGCCGCTGCTGGCCCGGGGCGAGACCAGCGCGGGCGACCGCGCCACGATGCTGGGCCGCACCGAGGCCCTGGCCTCGCTGCAGGCCGACCTGCAGCGCAAGGGCGCGGCCATGCAGCGCGCCGGCGTGACGGAGCCCGCGGCCTGGGCCACCGCGCTGCCGGCCGCCCAGGCGCTGGAAGCCCGCACCCGAGAGATCTTCTCGGCCCAGGTGCTGGAGACCTCACCGGAGGACTATGACCGCCTGGGCGCCGCCGCCTTGACCGCCGGCCACGCCGTGGCCCAGCAAGCGGGCGAGCGCCTGCTGGCGGCACTGGACGATCGCGCCGCGGCGCTCTCGCGAGGCCTGGTGCTGCAGCTGGCCCTGTCGCTGTCGGCGGTGGTGCTGATCCTGTACCTCTCGCTGGCCTTCTACCGCAGCTTCATGGGCGGGCTGCAACTGCTGCACCGCGGCGTCCACGCCACCGCCGACGGCGACCTGGCGTCCACCGTCCAGATGAAGGGCCGCGACGAGCTGGCCTCGATCGGTCAGGCGGTGGACGGCATGGCCGCCCGCCTGTCGGCGATGGTGGCCGACATCCGCAGCTCGGCGGTGCGGGTGGGTCTGGCCGGGAGGCAGGTGGCACAGGCCAGCGAGTCGCTCTCCTCACGCACCCACGCCCAGGCCGCCTCCCTGCGACAGACCACCGACACCGTCGGCCAACTGAGCCGAGCGGTGTCCGTCAACGCCGGCGCCGCCCAGGCCCTGGACCAACTCACCGCCGAGCTGCGGCAGCAGGCCGAGCACGGCGGCGCCGCGATGCGCGACACCGTGCAGCGCATGGCCGAGCTCGAGACCAGCTCACGCCGGGTGGCCGAGATCATCGGCGTCATCGACGGCATCGCTTTCCAGACCAACATCCTGGCGCTGAACGCGGCGGTCGAGGCCGCCCGCGCGGGCGACGCGGGCCGCGGCTTTGCCGTGGTGGCGGCCGAGGTGCGCCAGCTGGCGCTGCGCAGCAGCACCGCCTCGGCCGAGATCCGCGGCCTGATCCAGCAATCCGGCCAGCAGGTGACCGAATCCGTGGGCCGCATCCAGCAGGTGGGCGGCACCCTGGACGCGGTGGTGGACGGGGTGCGCGACGTGGCCGAGCGGCTGCGCCAGATCGCCCAGGCCAGCGCCCAGCAGAGCGCAGGCCTGGAAGAGGTCTCCCGCAGCGTGGCCCACCTGGACGAGCTGACCAAGCAGAACGCCCAGATGGTCGAAGACTCGAGCGCCGCCGCCGAGGACCTGGTCACCCGCGCCGCCGCGCTCAGCCACGCGGTCGGGGCGATCCGCCTGCGCCAAGGCAGCGCCGACGAAGCCACCGCCATGGTCGAGCGCGCGATGGCCCTGGTCAAGCAGCGCGGCCTGGCCCGGGCCGCCGAGGAATTCCGCCGCGCCGACGGCCCCTTCCGGGACCGCGACCTGTACATCTTCGTGACCGACCGCGAGGGCCGCTACCACGTGCACGGCGCCAAGCCGGCCATGGAGGGCAAGCGGGTGCACGAGGTGCCGGGCATCGACGGTGACCGCTTCGCCCGTGAAAGCTGGGCCGCGACCCAGGGCTCGCACTGGGTGGAGTACAGCATCATCAACCCCGAGAACGGCGAGGTGCAGCCCAAGGCGAGCCACGTGCAGGCGCTCGACGAGCGCCTGCTGCTGGGCTGCGGCATCTACCGCACGGTGGCTCAGGCCACCGGCTGATCGGCCGGCGCCGGGCGGCGCACCAGGTAGCTGTAGAGCACCGGCACCACGACCAGCGTCAGCAAGGTCGAGGTGATGACCCCGCCGATGATGGCGCGGCCCATCGAGGCCTGGAACTCGCCGCCTTCGTTCAAGGCCAGCGCCAGCGGCAGCATGCCGAAGACCATCGCCGCGGTGGTCATGATGATCGGCCGCATCCGGGTCTGGCCGGCCTCGAGCAGGGCGTCGACGACGCCCACGCCGCGCCGCAGCGCCTGGTTGGCGAAGTCCACCAGCAAAATGGCGTTCTTGGTCACCAGGCCCATCAGCATGATCAGGCCGATCAGCGAGAACAGGTTGATCGTCGAACCGGTCAGGGCCAGCGCCCCCATCACCCCGATCAGCGACAGCGGGAGCGAGGCCATGATCGCCAAGGGCTGGATGAAGCTGCCGAACTGGCTGGCCAGCACGATGTAGATGAAGATCACCGCCAGGCCCAGGGCCGCGAAGATGGCGCCGAAGATCTCCTCCTGTTCCTTGGTCTGGCCGCCCACGTCAAAGCGGTAGCCCGGCGGCAGCGCGGTGGCCGCGACGATCTTCTTGACATCGGCGCCCACGTCGCCCACCGTGCGGCCCGAGCCATGGTCGATGCCGGCGTAGATGCCCTGGCGGCGCTGGAGGTCCTGGCGCTTGATCAGCTGCGGGTTGCTCACCGCGGTCACCGTGGCCACCCGCTCCAGCGCGATCGGCGTGCCGTCCTTGGCATAGGCCACGGGCAAGGCCAGCAGCTGGGCGATGTCGCGGCGCTGGTCCTGCGGCAGGCGCAGCTGGACCTCGACCTGCTGGCCATCGGGCGTGGTCCACCAGGTGGCCACGTCGCCATTGACATAGGCGCGCAGCGTGGACGCCAGCGACTGGGTGCTCAGGCCCAGCTCGCGCACCGCGTCGGGCCGCATGCGCACCGCGTAGGCCGGCACGCCGGGCTTGACCGAGTTTTCCAGGTCGGCGATGCCCTTGACCGCGCGGATCTTCTCGGTGAGCTGCTGGGTGATGCGGTCCAGCACCTCGGGGTCGGGCCCCAGCACACCGACATAGATCGGACGGTCCCAGCCCAGGGCGATGTCCACCCCAGGCACCTGGGCGAAGGCGGCGCGGATCGCGTCCTCGACCTCCTTCTGGCCGCGCTGGCGCTGCTTGCGGGGCTTGAGGTTGACGCCGATGGTGCCGGCCGAGCGGCCCTGGTCGCCGCCGATGTTGGTGTTGACCGTCTGCACCTCGGGGAAGGCGCTGACGAGGGCCTCGAGCTGGCGGAACTTGGCGTCCGAGCGCTCCAGGCTGGAGCCCACCGGCAGCTTGACGTTGATCTGGATGAAGCCGTCGTCCACCTGCGGGATGGTCTCGGCACCGATCAGGCCGGCCGCCGGAATCGCCAGCGCGCCGACGAAGCTCAGGGCGGCCAGCCCCATCACGACGCCCCGCGGGCTCAGCGTGGCCCGGCGCCAGCGGCGCGGCGCCTGGCGGTCGCGGCGGCCATCGGCGCCGAAGGGGCGGCCATAGGCCGGCAGCGGCAGGCGGTAGCGGCGCGGTCCCAGGGCCCAGGTGATCAGCCGGCCGTAGACCGCGTGCAGGCCATCCAGGCCGCGGTCCACCCCTTCAATCAAGTGGCGGATCACCGGCAGGCGGCGCAGGCGCCCGCCGGGCGGGTCCTGCCACACCGCCGACAGCATCGGGTCCAGCGTGAAGCTGACGAACAGGCTGACCAGCACCGCCGCCACCACGGTGATGCCGAAGGGAAAGAAGAACTTGCCGACGATGCCCTTCATGAAGGCCACCGGCGTGAACACCGCGCAGATCGCGAAGGTGGTGGCCAGCACCGCCAGGCCGATCTCGTCGGTGCCCTCTCGCGCGGCGGTGTGGTGGTCCTTGCCCATGCCCACGTGGCGCACGATGTTCTCGCGCACCACGATCGCATCATCGATCAGCAGGCCGATGCACAGGCTCAGCGCCATCATCGTCATGAAGTTCAGCGTGAAGCCGAAGGCATACACCGCCAGGAAGCTGGCGATCACCGAGATCGGCAGCGTCAGGCCGGTGATGACGGTGGAACGCCAGCTGTGCAGGAACAGGAAGACGATGCCCACGGTCAGCAGCGCACCCTCGATCAGGGTGCGCTTGACCCCGTCCAGCGAGTCCTTGGTCCAGTCGCTGCGGGCCCAGATCAGGCGCAGCTCAACCCCGGGCGGCAGGCCGGTCTTGAGCTCTTCGAACGCGGCCTTGACGGCCTCGCCGGTGGCCACCAGGTTGGCATCCTGCTGCTTGAAGACGTTGAAGGTGATGGCCGGCTTGCCGTTGATGCGCGAGACGGTGTCGGGCTCCTGCTCGCGCTCGACCAGGGTGCCCAGGTCACCCACCGTGACCACGCCACCAGGCCCCTGGCTGACCACCACGTCGGCGAAGTCCTTGGGGCTGCGCATGCGGCCCTCGACGCGCACGATCGCGTCGATGCGGTCACCGGGCAGCAGGCCCACCGGCTGGTCGGCGTTGGCGCGCTGCAGCGCGGCCGCCACGTCGGACGGCGCCAGGCCGCGCGCCCGCAGGCGCTGCGGGTCCAGGTCGATCCGCACCTGGCGCACCGCCAGGCCGCCGATCTGCACCCGGGCCACGCCGTCCACCCGTTCCAGGCGGCGGCGCACGGTCAGGTCACCCAGCAGGGACAGGTCGGCCGCGCTGCGGTCGGTGGCCAGCAGGGCCAGCATCACGGTGGGCTGCTGGTTGTCCGAGTCGAAGCGCATGATCAGCGGCGCCTTGACGTCCTTCGGAAAGCCGACCTGGACCTGCGCCACCTTGTCGCGCACCTCCTGCACCGCCCGGCTCATGTCGGCGTCGACGTTGAAGCGCAGGTAGCTCTCGCTGCGGCCCTCGAAGCTGTTGGAGGTGATCTGCTTGATGCCGGCGATGCCGTTGAGCGCCTGCTCCAGCGGCTGCGTGACCTCGGTTTCCACCGCGGGCGGCGAGGCCCCCGGGTAGGCCACCTGCACGAAGACCATCGGCGGCGTGACATCGGGCATCTGCTCGACGCCCAGGCGGTTGTAGGCGAACAGGCCCAGCACGCACAGGGCCACCATCACCATGGTGGCGAAGACCGGGTTGTTGATCGAGACGCGCGTCATCCACATGGCTGCAATGCCCTTGTCGGTTCAGGTGGATGAAACGCTCAGCGCGCGGCCGACGCCGAAGCCGGGGCGGACGCCGCGGGCGCGGCGCTGACCGTGCCCACGCGGGCGGCGGCGCCCTCGCGCAACTTGTCGAAGGACGCCGCCAGCACCACGGTGCCCGGCTGCAGGCCCTTCAGCACCTCGACCAGGCCGCGCTCCCCGTCCCGGCGGCCAGTGGTCACGGTGCGGCGCCACAGCTTGCCCTGCTCCAGCGTCCAGACGTATTCCTGCCCCGAGCCCGAGCCCAGCGCGGTGGCGGGCACCGCCAGCGCGTCGGTGTGGCCCGGCAGCGTGACCCGGGCCAGCACGAACTGGCCGGCACGCCAGCGCTCGTCGGGGTTGTCCAGCGACGCCACCACCCCGATGGCGCGGGTGCCGGCCTCGGCACTGGGGGCGATGCGGTCCAGCCGGGCGCTGACCGTGGCGGGCTCGCCCTCGATCTGCAGTTGCACCGGCATGCCCACTTTCAGGCGCGAGACCTCGTGGGTGCCCACCTTGCCCGCCATTTCCAGGCGCCGCAGGCCGACCACGGTCAGCACCGGCTGCTCCACCGCCAGCTTCTCGCCGGGCACTGCCTGGCGCTGGGCGACGATGCCGTCGATCGGGGCGACCAGGGCGGCGTCGCGCAGAGCCACCCGAACGGTGTCGGCCTGGGCCTGGGCTGCCCCCAGTTGGGCACGGGCAGTCTGCAGCGCCGCGCGCGAGGTCTCGAGGGCGATCGGCGAGATGAACTGCTGGTCGGCCAGCTGCTGATTCGACGCATGGGTGCGTTCGGCCTGGGCCAGGCCGGCGCGGGCGGCCTCGACCAGGGCCTGGCGCTCGTTCAGGCGGGCCTGCAGATCGGACAGGTCCAGGGTGCCCAACACGTCGCCCCGTCGCACCCGGGCGCCTTCGACCACGGCCAGCGACATCAGGGTGCCTGCCGCCTTGGCCTTGACCACCGCGGTGTCGGGCGCCACCAGGGGCCCGGAAAAGGCGATCTGGCTGGCCAGGGCCAGCGGCCGCACCTCGGCCACTTCCTGGGCCGAGAACACCAGCTCGGGCTCGGACTTGGCTGCATCAGGGCTGGAGGCCTGCGCCGGCCCCGTGCCCTTCATCCAGAGCCCCCCCGCCACGGCAACGCCCACCAGCACGGCGGCCGCGATCGCGGCCTTGGTCTTGTTCATTCGTCTTTACCCCTGTGTCTGCGGTCTGTGATGGACCCAAGTCGCCCTTGTGAGGCGAGGCGCAGTGTAGGGGCAGGCGGTGACGAGGGACGATCCCGTGAGATGGACTGCCGTTCAGGCACGACCAGCTGCCGCTGGCGCGGACGAAACGCGGCCCGAGGCGATGAACGGCGCTTGGAGCGCGTCCCCGGCGGTCAGGCCGGCTGGGTCTGGCGCGGCACCGCGGCGGCGTCCACCTCGGGCGTGGCCGGTAGACCGCCGGGACGCGCCCGCTGCACCCCGCAGCCCAGGAAGGTGCCGTCACCCAGGCTGACCACCCAGGCGCTCTTGATCATGGGCGTTCGCCCGTCGGCGGACAGGAAGGCGTACTCCACCCAGCCCCCGCCCGCCTCGGCCGCGGCGCGCCCGTCGTGCAGCATCCGCTCCGCCACCTCGGTGGACACGCCGCGCACGTCGGTCAGCACCTGCCCCACCCGCCCGGGCTGGTCGCCGCAGGCGATGTAGCGGCCATCGCCGTCGAAGGCGAACAGGTACAGGTCCCGGTCGATGAACGGGCCGTCAGGGCGATGGAACTCGTCCACCGCACGCTCCCAGCCGATCTCGGCGATGCGCTCGCGGGCCCGCTCCACCAGGGCCCGGGCCTCGTCGGCCGTGCCTTGGCGCAGCCGGAAGCCGGCCACCGATTCGCGCAGGGCGCCCGACTGGGCCAACATCGCGCGCGCCGCATCCTCGGCCCCCACCACCGACCTTGCATGCTCTCGGCTGAGCGACTGGACGGACCGCAGGCCGCCTCCCACCAGGTCCAGCGAGGCCCGCTGCCGTTCGGCCGCGCCACCGATGTCGCCCACCCGGCGCAACACGCTGCCCATGCCGCCCACCATGCCATCGAGCGAGCGGCCGACCTCGGCGATCCGGCGGGCCGAGTCGTCCACCTGGTCGCCGGTGTGCTCGATCAGGTCGCGCACCTCGCCGGCCGCGGCCACGCAGCGAAGCGCCAGCTGGCGGATTTCCGCCGCCACGACCGAAAAGCCGCGTCCGCTCTCGCCCGCCCGCGCCGCCTCGACCGAGGCGTTGAGCGCGACCAGGTTGGTCTGGAAGGCGATGTCATCGATCACGCCATTGATCTCGCCGATGCGGCGCGCCGAGCCCTGCAGGTCGGCCACGCCCTGGACGGCCCGCGCCATCACGGACTGTCCTTCGCTGCCCTGCTCGTGGAGCCGCTGGCAGACCACCTGCAGGTCCTGGGCGGTGTCCACGGTCAGGCGCAGGTCCTGGGCCATCTGGTCCACCTCGCGCAATGAGCCGACCAGGCCGGCGCCCTGCTCCTCGTTGTGGCGGGCCAGGGACAGGGCCTCCTCCGCCACCCGCTGCCCGGCCTCGCCCACCCTCACCGCACTGGTGCGGATCTCGGCCACCATCGCGCTCATGCGCTGGCCCATGCCATCCACCAGCTGCCCCAGACGGGCCAGTTCGTCGCGGCCCGGCACGCTGGCGCCCTCGCCCAGGTTGCCCTGGGCGATCGCCCGCACCTGGCCCTGCAGGCGGCGCATCGAATCGGCCAGACTGCGCGACAACACCGCATCCAGCCCGAACACCACCACCAGCCCGCCGAGGCTGACGAGCAGCCAGCTCCAGCCGGCCCGCACGCTCCGGTCCTGCGCCGCCTGGACCAGGTCACGCGCGGTCGCGCCCATGCTCAGTCGAGCCGCCTGCAGCCCCTGGCTGGAGCGGCGGGCCAGCTGACCGAGCTCCGCGTGGTCATCCAGATCGTCCGGGACATCCAACGCGTGTTCCAGTCCGCGCAGATAGGCCGCCAGCCGGGGGGCGACGGCCTGCCAGGCAGGCTGCAAGCCACCTTCGGCCACGGCCAGCGCGTCGATCCTGGCCCCGGTGGCCTCCGCCAGGGCCGCCAGTTCCAGGCGCTGCGCCCGCAGGCGCCCCAGGTCGGCATCCGACAGGTCCGGGAGCTGTCCGGGAGTCACCCGAAGCGCCATCAGGTCCACCAGCCCCTGAAGGGCGGGCAGGTCATCGACCAGCAGTTGCAGGCGCAGGGCCTCGCCGGGCTGCAGTTGCAGCATCAGCCCGCTCTGGTGGCTGACCTGCAGCAGCGCGCGACGCAGGTCACTGCGCACCGCCGGGCGGTGGGCCTGCAACTTCACAGGGTCGTCCATTCGGCTCTGGAGGCTGCGCCAGGCGTCCTCCCAGGGCCCCGCGCCCAGCGCGTCCATGGCCCGGGCGGCATGCGCCACCACCTCCGCGGAGAGGCTGCCCTCGATCTCGGCGGCCACGTCGGCCAGGCCAAGCACGGCCTCCAGGGCCACCTGGCGCTGCTGCTGCACCGCACGCTCACGTGCGGCCTGCACCTGCTGCCAGGCCAGCAGACCGGCCAGCGGTGCGCCCAGGACCAGCAGCACCAGCAGCAGCTTGTGGCGCATGCGCAGGCACTGCATCAGCGCCTGCGCGCATGCGAGGGGTTGGAGCGGACGTTGGGTCATGTCGGGCCGGCCTCAGCCAAAGACGAAGTGCTGCATCGAGCGCTTCAGGTTGTCACCCTGTTCGCGCAAGCCGGCCGAGGCATGCGCCAGTTGCTCGACCATCCGGGCATTGCCGCCCGCCGAGTCCTCGACCTGCCGGGTGATGCCGACCACCTCGTGGGACTGTTCGCAGCCGTCCTGGGTCAGGCGCACGATCTCGGCCATCAGGCCCGCCATCTCGGCCAGCCGTTCGTCGGTCTGGCGGACGCTGTCGCCCACCCGCTCGGAGAGTTGGCCGCCCTCCTCGATCTCGGTGACCGAGGCCTTGACGATCTCGCCGATCTTGTGGGCTGCGGCCTCGCTTCGCTGTGCCAGACCGCGCACCTCCTGGGCCACCACGGCAAAGCCCTTGCCGGCGCCGCCGGCCCGGGCGGCCTCGACCGAGGCATTGAGGGAGAGCAGCCGGGTCTGGTGCGCCACCGTCTCCACCATCTGCACCACCCGGGCGATCTCGCGGCTCTTGGCCCGAAGGCCGGCCATGCGCTGCATCAGCGCCACCATGGCCTTGCGGCTGCGCTGGGCGTCGGCCTGGACCTCGCGCATCTCGCCGGCGATGCGGTCGACCTCGGAGCCGGCCCGGTTCATGGCCTCCATCGACGCGCGGGCGCGACCGCCCACGTCCTCGATGGAGCGCTGGATGTCGTGCGTGCGCCCGTTCAGGCCGGCGTTGCCCACCGCCACCTCGCGCGAGGCGAAGGACACCGCCGCCACCCCTTGGGTCACCGCCTCGAAAAGGCTGGCCATGCGGCGCGTGGACTGGGCCAGTGCAGTCAGTGTCTGCCCGACCTCGTCGGTGCCACGGGCCTCGGCCCGCTCGCTCATGTCGCCGCGGGCCAGGGCCTCGACACGGTTGCGCAGCTCGCCCAGGCCGCCGCCCACCACCTTGTCCAGGCACACCATCAGGTAGCCCATGACCAGCAGACCGGAGAGCGTGATCGCCGCCGTGGACCAGGCCTCGGCCATCAAGGCCTGGCGGCGCTCGGCCAGGATGCGGTCGGCCGCCGCGATCACCTGTGCCTGCAGGGCGCGGGCGGCGCCGCTGGCCTGCGTCAACAGGGCCTGCAACGCGTTGCTGTCCAGGCCGGCGGCCGCCACCGCATCCACGTCGCCTTTCGAGCCCAGCGCGCTTTGACCCAGCCGACGGACCTGCCGGGCGTAGCCCATCAGCAGGTCGGTCTGGCGCCGCAACTGGGCGGCATCCAGGCGACCGCTGGCGCCCATCAGTGCCAGGTCGGCCTGGACGCTGTCCAGCCGCATCTCCATCGCCACGGCCTGCTCCACCAGGCGCAGACCCAAGGCTCGCTGCCCGGACAGCGCCGTGCGATGCAGCTCGACCGCCGCCCGGCCCGACTGGTGCACCAGGTGCTGCAAGGGCGACAGGTGGTCCAGCCCGCCCGATTGCAGGATGGCGAACTCCCGGCCCGCGTGGTTGTCGCGCAGGCCCGCCGCCGGGTCGCGCAGCAAGGCGGCGCGCATCCGGTCCAGCCGAAGCACCGCCTCGTCCAGGTCCTCCAGATGGCGGGCCCGCGCCGAGGCGGAGCGATCGGCTGCAGGCCGCTGGAGCTCGGCCAGCACCGAGCGGGCGCGGGCGGCCAGCTGCAGCTGCTCGCCCAGGCCCCGCTGCAACTGCGGCTCGGCGTGGATCGCCGAACCCAAGGCCTCGTGGCGCCGCTGCTCCTCGGCCAGGGCGGCGGCCAGCCGGCCCGACTGCGACGGCTCGTCAGGCTCGAGGCCCAGGGCGACCCCGATGTTGAGCAGGGCCTCCTGCTCGTCAAGAATCGACCGGTAGGCGGCCATGGTCGTCACCGAGCGACCGGCATCCCGCAGTTCGGAGCGGACCTCGGCACCCACATGCCAGAGCAACAGACCCAGGGGCAGCATCAGGCACACCACCAGAACCCAGACCTTGTTGCGAAAGCGCAGGTTCTGCAACAGGCGCACGCCCGGTCCCCATGCGCCGTGGTAGCGCAACAGCCCGGCCCGGCGAGCGACCGGTGCCTGGCGCAGACGCTGAAGGATCCCGTGGAGCTTGGACATCGCGGTGTTCATGTAGGGCTCGGCCCCCATGCGAAGGGGCGCGTCAGGCGGTCTCCGGGCAGGAGACCCGTTGGGGTGGATCGTAGGTGGGCGCGCCTCCCCACATGAACCGAAGAGGGCACGCTTTCCGGTCCACATCCACCGATCGCGCATGCGCGCCCCCCGAGACACTGCCGGACAAGCGCCGAAGTCCGGATGGCGACGCCCTGGTGGCGTCCGCCGTGGACCTCGACAACGGACGACCCGATTTCGCCGGAGTTCCCACGCATGACCGCCACCCCCCTGACCAGCCCCGGCAGCGGCCCCGCAGGACCGCGACGACTGGCCAGTGCCGCCCTGATGGGGGCCGCCCTGGTCGCTGGCGCGGCCCTGGAGGGCGCCCACCCTTGGCTGCTGGTCACGGCCGCGCTGGCCTGCACGCTGCTCGGCTGGTGGCTGGCCCGCCCGCCCCAGCCCCGTGCCGAGGCCCCGGCCGCCGTCCCCCCCACGCCCGCGGCCCCCCAGACCCAGTCGGGCCACCTGACCCGACAAGTGGTGCCCGTGTGGCGCCGCAACGTGGACGGCGCACGGCTGCACGCCGAGCAAAGCATGACGGCCCTGGTCGAGAGCTTCGCCGCGATCGCCGAGCAGCTGGACCAGGCGCTTCGCGTGGGGCAACAGGCCCCGCGCCTGGACAACCGCTCGATCGACCAGCTGCTGGACAGCCACCGCGACGAACTCGAGTCACTGCTGGACAGCACCCGCCGCATCGCCGGCCTCAAGGACGAGCTGCTGGGCGGTCTGGCCGAGGTCGCCGCCACGCTGGACCAGATGACGCAGCTCAGCCGAGAGGTGCAGACCATCAGCCGCGCCACCCACCTGCTGGCGCTCAACGCCTCGGTCGAGGCCCAGCGTGCGGGCTCCCACACCAGCGGAGGCCATGGCTTCGCGGTCGTCGCCCAGGAGGTGCGCCAACTGGCCGACCAGTCGCGCGAGGCCGGCGCCGCTCTCGGCCGCCACCTGGCCCGGCTGGGCGACAAGGTGGGCGACCTGCGCCGCCGCGGTGGCCAGCTCGACACCGACGAGGACGAGCTCCGGCTGCAGGCCGAGCAGAGCGCACGCTCGGTGCTGCAGGCCCTGCTGGGAGGCATCGAGGAGGTGGCCCGCTCGCAACGCACCCTGCACGACGCCGGGCACCAGGTGCAGAACGAGGTCGAGCAGATCCTGGTCAACCTCCAGGCCCAGGACCGCCTGAGCCAGATGCTGGTCTCGGTCACCGACGACATGCAGCGGCTGCAGCACTGGCTGGAAGGTGGCGACGACGAAGCCGCCGTGTCGGCCAACCGATGGCTCGACCGGCTGGAGTCGACCTACACGATGGAAGAGATGCGGTCCAGCCACCACGACACGGCCAAGGTGGAGAAATCCTCCGAGGTCGAATTCTTCTGAACCCGAGGAACGGACATGAGCAAGACCGTGATGGTCATCGACGATTCCACCAGCTTCCGCACCGTCGTGAAGCTGGCCCTGCAGAAGGCCGGCTATGAGGTCCTGGAGGCCTGCGATGGCCGCGACGGTCTGGGCCGGCTGGAGGGGCGCAAGGTCAGCCTGATCGTCTGCGACATCAACATGCCCCAGCTCGACGGCCTGAGCTTCGTGCGCCAGCTCAAGGAGAGCCCGCTGCACAAGTTCACCCCCGTGATCATGCTGACCACCGAAACCGCGGAGTCCAAGAAGGCCGAGGCCCGTGCCGCCGGCGCCAAGGGCTGGCTGACCAAGCCGTTCCAGACCGCGCAACTGGTGGAAGCGGTCAACAAGCTGTGCCTCTGAGCCAGCCCCTTCATCCCCAAGCACTCACCCAGGAGAACAGGCAATGAGCAAGACCATCATGGTGGTGGACGATTCGGGCAGCTTCCGCACCGTCGTCAAGCTGGCCCTGCAGAAGGCCGGCTATGCCGTGATCGAGGCCTGCGATGGCAAGGATGCCTGCGCCAAGCTCAATGGCCAGAAGATCAACCTGATCGTCTGCGACGTCAACATGCCGCAGATGGACGGGTTGACCTTCCTGCGCCACCTCAAGACCACGGCCCAATACAAGTTCACCCCGGTGATCATGCTGACCACCGAGTCGCAAGAGGCCAAGAAGGCCGAGGGCCGCGCTGCCGGCGCCCGGGCCTGGATCACCAAGCCCTTCCAGCCCTCGCAGCTGGTGGACGCTGTCGGCCGCCTCTGCGTCTGACCCACGGACCAAGGGAGTGACCATGAGCGGCATCACCACCCTGGTGCTCGATGGCGAGCTGAGCATCGTCGACGCCACCCGGCAGCATGGCCTGCTGATGGCGGCCGCGGCCACGGCGCAGACCGGGCTGGTGCTGGAGCTCGGGGCGCTCGAAGCCTGCGACAGCGCCGGCGTGCAGCTGCTGCTGGCCCTGCGCCGCAGCCTGTCGGCGCGTGGCGCGGGGCTGGAGCTGCGCACGGTCCCGGACTGCGTGCGGTCGGCCCTGTCCAGCTACGGGCTGGACACCGGTCTGCTGCCGCTCTTGCCCACGGCGGAGGCCGCATGACCCAAGACGACGACGACGAGATCCTGGCGGTCGCCCGTGCCGGCTTCCTCGACGAGGCGGCCGACATGCTGCGCCAGTTCGAACAGGCGCTGCTGGTGATGGAAGAGCAGCCGCAGGACGCCGAGAACCTCAATGCCGCCTTCCGGGCGGCCCACACCATCAAGGGCACCGCCGGCCTGTTCGGCTTCGAGGCGGTGGTCCACTTCACGCACGAGGCCGAGACCCTGCTCGACCACCTGCGCGAAGGCCAGCTGGCGGTCGACGGCCACGTCACCCAGTTGCTGCTGCGCAGCCGCGACCAGATGGAGGCCCTGCTCGACGAGGTCCGCACCGGCAGACAGGACCCGGAGGTGGCCCGCACCAGCGACTCCCTGGGTGCCGAACTGCGGGCCGCCAGCCAGGCCGCCAGCCCCGCCAAGGTGGTGGCGCTGGTCACCGACGACGCCCCCACGGACGGCCGCACCGAGGCCGGTCTGTGGCACCTGTCGCTGCGCTTCGGCCCCGATGCCCTGCGCAACGGCCTGGACCCTCTGGCTTTCGTGCGCTACCTGGGCACGCTCGGGGCCCTCCGGCACACCGCCCTGCTCGACGAGCAGGTGCCGCCGCTGGAGTCGCTGGACCCCGAGGGCTGCGTGATCGGACTGGAGCTGCAGTTCGACAGCGCGGCCGGCCGCGGCGACATCGAACAGGTCTTCGAGTTCTGTGCCGAGGACTGCAGCATCCGCATCCTCGACCCCGAGGCCGGCCCGGCCGAGCGCCAGGCCCTGCTGGACGAGCGCAGCGGTGGCGACAGCGCCTGTGCAGACCGGCTGCAGGCCTTGTGGGCGGGCTGGGGCTGGACCCTGGGCGCCGTGATGTCGGCCCCCGCCCCCGCTCCCGCCCCTGCACCGGCCCCCGGCCCCGCAGCCGCGCCCGTCCCGGCGCCAGAGCCCAGCGCCAAGGCGCCGCCCCCCCGCCGCGCAGGAGAGGACACCCGCTTCATCCGCGTGCGGGCCGACAAGCTGGACCACCTGATCGACCTGATCGGCGAGCTCGTGATCGCCAGTTCCGGCGCGCAGCTGGTCGCCGAGCAGGCCGGCTCGGCTGCGTTCCTCGAGGCGGCCCTGCGCATCGAAGGCCTGGTCGAGGAGGCCCGCGACGGCGCCCTGGGCCTGCGCATGGTGCCGGTGGGCGACACCTTCGCCCGCTTCCAGCGCGTGGTGCGCGACCTGGGCAAGCAATTGGGCAAGGAGGTCGAGCTGCTGATCACCGGCGGCGACACCGAACTGGACAAGTCCATGGTCGAGGTCATCGCCGACCCGCTGATGCACCTGGTGCGCAACAGCATGGACCACGGCCTGGAGCCACCCGAAGGCCGCCTGGCCGCCGGCAAGTCGTCCACCGGCCATCTGGCGCTGAATGCCTACCACGAGGCCGGTGCCATCGTGATCGAGGTGGGCGACGATGGCCGCGGCCTGAACCGGGAGCGCATCCTGGCCAAGGCCGTCGAGCGCGGCCTGGTGCCCCCGCACACCGACCTGTCCGACGACGAGGTCTATCAACTCATCTTCCTGCCCGGCTTCTCCACCGCCGAGCAGGTGACCAACGTGTCCGGCCGAGGCGTCGGCATGGACGTGGTCAAGCGCAACATCGAGTCGCTGCGCGGCCAGATCCGGGTGCACAGTCGCCCGGGCCGCGGCGCGACCATGCAGATCCGGCTGCCGCTGACGCTGGCCATGATCGATGGCTTCCTGACCCAGGTGGGTGGCGTGTGCTTCGTGCTGCCGCTGGAGATCGTCAGCGAATGCATCGACGTGCCCGAGGACTGCGTCCGCCAGCCCGAGCGCGTCGCAGGCCACTTCGACCTGCGCGGCGAGGTCCTGCCCTGGCTGGACGTGGCCCGCTTCTACCGCCAGACCCCGGCGCCGCTGGGCGTGAACGCCCGCCGCAGCCTGGTGATCGTGCGCGACGGCCTGCGCCGCGTCGGCCTGATCGTCGACCGCCTGATGGGCGAGCACCAGACCGTGCTCAAGCCCCTGTCCCCCATCTTCCGCCACCTGCGGGCCATCGCCGGCTCGACCATCCTGGGCTCGGGTGAGGTGGCGCTGGTGCTGGACGTCTCGGCGCTCGTCGCCGCGGCGACCGCGCGCACCTCGCCCGCCACGGCCCGCCCGGCCGTGCTCCCCCAAGCCTTGGACGCCCTCTCTGGAGACCTCGCATGAACGCCCTGCTCGACCGCCTGAAGCTCTGGCACAAGTTCACCGTCCTCACCTTGCTGGGCATGGTGATGTGCGCGGTGCCGCTGTTGCTGTACCTGCGCGACGTGAACGGCGTGCTCGACGCCACCCGCACCGAACGCCAGGGGATCGAGCCCCTGCGCCAGGTCTCCGAACTGCAACGCCAGGTGCTGAGCCATCGGGGCACGGCCCGCCTGGTGATCATGGGCGAGGCGCCGACCGAACGCCTGCAGGCGCTCCAGCGCGACATGGCGCCCGGACTCGCCGCCGTGGAGCAGGCGGTGCGGGCCGTGCCCCAGGACAGCGAGATCCAGCAGCACTGGGGTGCGGTGGTCAAGGACCTCAAGCGCCTGCAGGAGGACCTGGCCGGGCGCAAGCTGGATGCCAACGCCTCGTTCGAGGCGCACACCGCGGTGCTGGGGAACCTCCGGGCCCTGCTGGAGCACGTGGCCGACCGCTACCTGCTGACGCTGGACCCGACCGCGGACGGCTACTTCCTCCAGCAGGCGGCGGTGCACTCCGCGCCCCGGCTCATCGAGAGCCTGGGCGACGTGCGCGGCCGGGTGGTCAGCGTGCTGTCCGGTGGCCAGGACGCCGAGACCGAGCGCGCGGTGTTGCACCACATGTTGGCGGTGGCCCGCCAATCGCTGGAGGACCTGCGCACGTCCACCGAGAAGTTCGTCGACGCCGATCCCACGTTGAAGGACGGCATCGGGGCCAAGATCGAACAGGCCATCGCCACCGCCGAGCAGGCCCTGGGGCTGGCCGCGCGGGTCGAGAAGGGCACCGCGGCCGACCTCAAGCCCTCCGAAGCCCATCAGACGATGAGCGCGGCGATCGCGGGCCTGCAGGCCGCCCGTGGCCAGCTGTACGACAGCCTGGACCAAAGCTTGGCGGCCCGGCTGGAGTCCGACACCCGGCTGCGCAACCTGAGCCTGGCCGTGCTGGCCGTGCTGGGCGCGCTGGCAGGCGCGGTGAGCCTGATGATCGTCCGCTCGGTCACCCGGCCCATCGCCCAAGCCGTGAAGGCGGCCCAGGCCATCGGTCAGGGCCAACTGGACCACCCGATTCCCGACAGCCGCGGCGCCAGCGAGACCTCGCAGCTGACCCGTGCGCTGGGCGCCATGCAACAGGAGCTGCGCGAGCGCACCAACCGCGAGCAGACGGCGGCCCAGGCCAATGCCCGGGTCCGCCGCGCCCTGGACACCTGCACGACCAACGTGATGATCGCCGACGCCGAGTCGACCATCATCTACATGAACGAATCCGTCGCCGGCATGCTGCGGTCCCGCGAGCAGGCGCTGCGCCGCGCCCTGCCCGGCTTCGATGCCAGCCGCATCCTGGGCACCAGCTTCGACGCCTTCCACCGCAACCCCGGCCACCAGCGCAACCTGCTGGGGTCGCTCAAGACCACTCACAAGACCCAGATCCAGGTCGCCGGCCTGACCTTCTCGCTGACCGCCACGCCCATCCTCGACGACAAGGGGCTGCGCATCGGCACCGTGGTCGAGTGGGCGGACCGCACCGATGAGGTCGCGGCCGAGGCCGAGATCGGCGCACTGGTCGAAGGGGCGGCGCAGGGCAACTTCGCGGACCGCCTGTCCACCGAAGGCAAGTCACCCTTCTTCTCGACCCTGGGCGGCATGTTCAACAACCTGCTCGAAACGGTTGGCAAGACCATCGTCGAGGTGCGCGCCGCTGCCGAGCAGCTGACCTCGGCCTCGGCCCAGGTGTCCTCGACCTCGCAGGTGCTGTCTCAATCGGCCTCGCAGCAGGCGGCCAGCCTGGAAGAGACCACCGCGTCGCTGCAGGAGATGAGCTCCTCGGTCAAGCAGAACTCGGACAACGCCACCATCACCGACGGCATGGCCGCCAAGGCGGCCCGCGAGGCGGTCGAGGGGGGCGAGGCCGTGACCCGCACCGCCGCCGCGATGAAGCAGATCGCCACCCGCATCTCCATCATCGACGACATCGCCTACCAGACCAACCTGCTGGCGCTGAACGCCGCCATCGAGGCCGCCCGCGCCGGCGAGCACGGCAAGGGCTTTGCCGTGGTCGCCGCCGAGGTCCGCAAGCTGGCCGAGCGCAGCCAGGTCGCGGCCCAGGAGATCGGCCAGTTGGCCACCGACTCGGTCGGCCTGGCGGAGCGCGCCGGCGGACTGCTGTCCGAGATGGTGCCCTCGATCCACAAGACCAGCGAACTGGTCCAGGAGATCGCGGCGGCCAGCTCGGAGCAGGCGGGCGGCGTCACCCAGATCACCGCCGCGATGGACCACCTGAACGGTGCCACCCAGCAGAACGCCTCGGCTGCCGAACAGCTCTCGGCCACCGCCGAGGAGCTCTCGGCGCAGGCCACCCAGCTGCAGGAGCTGATGGCGTACTTCAAGGTGGCCGATGACCGTGGCGGCCGTCCGCGCGCCAGCGCGCCGGCCATCGCCCGCCGCCCGGCCCGTCCGGCCGCGGCGCCCACCACCGCCAACGCCCGTGCCCGCCAGCAGGCCGCCCCGTCCGCGGGGCGCGCACGGTCGGTAGAGGTGCTGGACGACGCGGTGGACGAAGGCTCCTTCGCCCCCTTCTGATCCCCACGGGGCCGGCCGTGCCGGCCCCCACCGAACCCGCCCGCGGGAGAGCACCCATGCGCACCAACCTGCCGATCACCCAGACCGAGTACGTGCTGGCCGAAGGCGAGACCATCGTCTCGCGCACCGACCTCAAGGGCAAGATCACCTACGTCAACCGCGACTTCATCGTCGCCAGCGGATTCACCGAGGCGGAGCTGATCGGCCAGCCCCACAACATCCTGCGTCACCCGGACATGCCGCCGGCCGCGTTCGAGGACATGTGGGCGACGCTCAAGTCCGGCCTGCCCTGGTCGGGCATGGTCAAGAACCGGCGCAAGAACGGCGACTTCTACTGGGTCGTGGCCAACGCCACGCCGGTCAGGGAAGGCGACCAGGTGGTGGGCTACATGTCGGTGCGCACCAGGCCCTCGCGCCAGCAGATCGATGGCGCCGAAGCGCTTTATCGGCGCCTGCGCGCCGGCGAGGCCAAGGGGGTGGTGCTGCGCGGTGGCCTGGTCTTCAAGTCCCGTTCCGCGGCGGCGATGGACCGGCTGGGTGGCACCATCGACCGACTGGGCATCGGGGGCAAGTCCCTGGTGCTGGGACTGGGACTGGCCGGCAGCGGCCTGGTCGGCGGCATCGCGCTGGCCCAGGCCTCGAGCGCGCTGGGCGCCCTGGCGGGAGCCGGTGCCCTGCTGTGCCTGGGCGGAGGATGGCGGCTCAGCCGCCGCCTGGTGCGGGGCCTGACGCTCAGCACCCAGCAGCTGGACCGCTACGCCCAGGCCCGCTTCGACGGCATGATCACCGCGACCGGCAACGACCAGCTCACCGCCAGTCTGCGGGCCCTCAAGCGGGTCCAGACCCGGCTGGGCTTCGAGTTCTCCGACGCCCGCCGCACCGCGGCCGAGGCCTCCCGGGTGCGACAGGCGCTGGACGAAGCGGCCACGCCGGTGCGCATCTCCGACGCCGATGGCACCATCATCTACATCAACAAGGCACTCGACGGCATCCTGCGCCGCGACGTGGTGGCCTTCCGGGCCAGCCTGGGCCCGCAGTTCGACCCCGACCAGGTCGTCGGCGGCTCGATCGGGTTGTTCTACAGCAACCCGCAAGAGGCCCTGGCCCGCCTGAAGGGCCTCACCGCCCCGACCAGCACCCGCATGATGCTGGGTGGCCGCACCTATGACGTGCTGACCTCGCCCATCGTCGACGGCCAGGGCCGCACCATCGGCACCGTCGGCCAGTGGGACGACAAGACCGAACAGCTGGCCGCCGAGGCGGAGATCAGCCAGCTGGCGTCGCTGGCCATGGAGGGCAACTTCACGCTGCGCATCGGCACCGAGGACAAGAGCGGCTTCTACCGCGAGATCGGCGAGCGCTTCAACGGCCTGGTCGAGACCGTCAGCCGCACCATCGTCGAGGTGCGCAGCGCCGCCGATCAGCTCACCAGCGCGGCGGGCCAGGTGTCGGCCACCTCGCAGTCGCTGTCGATGTCGGCCTCGGAGCAGGCCGCCAGCGTGGAAGAGACCACCGCCTCGCTGCAGGAGATGGCCTCGTCCGTCCGGCAGAACGCCGACAACGCCACCCTGACCGACACCATGGCGGTCAAGGCCGCCCAGGAGGCCCGCCGCGGCGGCGAGGCCGTGGGCCAGACCGTCAACGCGATGAAGACCATCGCCCGCAAAATCTCCATCGTCGACGACATCGCCTACCAGACCAACCTGCTGGCCCTGAATGCCGCCATCGAGGCTGCCCGCGCCGGCGAGCACGGCAAGGGCTTTGCCGTGGTCGCCGCCGAGGTCCGCAAGCTGGCCGAGCGCAGCCAGGTCGCGGCCCAGGAGATCGGCGAGCTGGCCCGCCAGTCGGTGGGCCAGGCCGAGGAGGCCGGCACGCTGCTGACCAGCATGCAGCCCTCGATCGCCCGCACCTCCGAGCTGGTGCAGGAGATCGCCGCGTCATCGGGCGAGCAGTCGGCGGGCGTGGCCCAGATCTCCCAGGCCATGGACCACCTGAGCCAGGGCACCCAGCAGAACGCGTCCATGTCCGAGGAACTGTCTGCCACGGCGGAGGAGCTCTCGGCCCAGGCCACCCAGCTGCAGGAGCTGATGGCCAGCTTCCAGCTGGCCGAGGACGAGGCCCCGGCCCCGGTCGCCACGCACTCGAATCGCCGTGCCCCCACGACCCCGGCCCGCCGACACGCGGCGGCCGAGGACGAGGCCTTCGCCCCCTTCTGAACCCGAGGTCGCCCATGATCGAACAGCTGCGCGGACCCGAGGCCACGGCCATGGTCGACCAGCCGCTGCAATTCCTGCGCTTCGCGCTGGCCGATGGCGTCTACGCGGTGCCGATCGACGCGGTGCGGGAGATCCTCGAGTTGGGGCCCTGCACCCCGCTGCCCCTGATGCCCGCCTTCGTGCGCGGCGTGATGAACCTGCGCGGCGCGGTGGTGCCCGTGGTGGACCTGGCCGCCCGCCTGGGCCTGCCCGAGGCGGTGCCCGGCCGTCGCAGCTGCATCGTGGTGGTCGAGGTGCGGCCGCCGGAGGATTCCAGCGCCGCGACCCAGGTGCTGGGCCTGCTGGTGGACGCGGTGCACGAGGTGCTGGACACCGAGGCCGGCAGCCTGGAGGAAGCGCCGGCCCTGGGCACCCGGATCGATCCCCGCTACATCGCCGGAATCGCCCGCACCCGCCAGCAGATGGTCACGGTGCTCGACCTGCCGCGCACGCTGGACACCGACGAGCTGGCCGACCTCATCGGACAGCACACCCAGCACTGAGGCCCGGACCACGCCCATGCAGCTCTCCAACGAATCGTTCCGGGCGGTGGTGGACCTGTTCCACGGCATCTCGGGCATCCAGCTGGCCGACGCCAAACGACCGCTGGTGGAAGGCCGTCTGCACAAACTGGCCCTGCACCGCGGCCTGCCACGGCTGGACGACTATGTCGACTGGCTGCTGCGCGAGCGCGACCCGGCCGAGCTCGTCAAGGTGGTGGACAAGCTGACCACCAACGAGACCTATTTCTTCCGTGAGCCGCAGCACTTCCAGTTCCTCGCCAGGCTGCTGGAGGCCCACCCGGGCACCCAGCCCTTCCGGGTCTGGAGCGCCGCCAGCTCCTCGGGCGAGGAGGCCTACAGCATCGCCATGCTGCTGGCCGAGAAGCTCGGGCCCAGTGGCTGGGAGGTGGTGGGCACCGACCTGTCCACGGCGATGGTGCAGACCGCCCGCCGCGGGGTCTACCCGCTGGAGCGGGCGCGCCACGTGCCGCACGAGTACCTGCGTCGCCATTGCCTGCGCGGCCGCGACGACCAGGAGGGCCGGATCCTGGTCTCGCGCGCCCTGCGCCAGAGGGTCCGGTTCGAGAACGCCAACCTGATGGAGAGCTTGCCCGCACTCGGGAGCTTCGACGTGATCTTCCTGCGCAACGTGCTCATCTACTTCGACGCCCCGGCGAAGGAGGAGATCGTCAACCGTGTCGCCGCCCTGCTCAAACCCGATGGTCACCTGTTCACCGGTCACGCCGAATCACTCAGCAACCTCAGGATCGACCTCCGTGCCCGCCACACCGCTGTCTACACGCGCTAGGCCGGCCCCGACGCCGCCGCCCGGTCGCGGCGGCATGGTGGCGCAGGACGGCCAGAAGCTCTTCCTGATGCCCGGCCAGTGGTACTTCGGGGGCAAGGCCTCGGAGCTGCGCACCCTGCTGGGCAGTTGCGTGGCGGTCACCCTGTGGCACCCGAAGAAGCACTGGGGCGGCATGTGCCATTTCCTGCTGCCGCAACGAAAGGGGCCCTTCGACGGTGTGCTCGACGGCCGCTATGGCAGCGAGGCGATCGACCTGCTGGTGATGCGGCTGCGCGAGCTGGGCACCCGGCCGGACGAGTACGTGGCCCACCTGTACGGTGGCGCCGACACCATGCCGGACCAGACCGGCGTGAAGCTCAACGTGGGCGAGCGCAACATCGAACAGGGATGGACCCAGATCGACAAGCACGGCTTCCAGCTGGAAGGCGTGGATGTCGGCGACCATGTGCCCCGAACCGTGACCCTGACCCTGGGCACCGGCGACGTCGCGGTGCGCCGCGGCGGACGCGCGGCCTGAGAGGCCCGAGGAGACCCCCATGACACGCATCAAGGCCCTGATCGTCGACGACTCGGCCGTCGTCCGCAAACATCTGGCCGAACTGCTCGAGGCCGGCGGCATCGAGGTGGTGGCCACCGCCCCCGATCCGATCTTCGCCTGGCCCAAGCTGCTCTCGCTGGAGCCCGACGTGGTGGTGCTGGACGTGGAGATGCCCCGCATGGACGGCATCACCTTCTTGCGCCAGGTGATGACCGAGAAGCCCACGCCGGTGGTGATGTGCTCCACCCTGACCGAGGCCGGTTGCGAGACCACGCTGCAGGCGCTGGCGGCCGGCGCGGTGAGCTTCGTGACCAAGCCGCGCATGGGCCTGAAGAGCTTCCTCGAGGACAGCACCAATGGCCTGGTCGAGACCGTCAAGGCCGCCGCCCGTGCCAACCTGCGCGCCCTGCCGGCCGCACGGGCGGCCGCGCCCGGCTCGTCCGCCACCGTCGCCCCCCCGGGGCAGGCGCCGCGACCGCCAGTGCCGCGCCCCCAGCTGCAACCGGTGGCCGGCGGCGCGATGGCCGAAACCACCGAGCGTGTCATCGCGCTGGGCCTGTCCACCGGGGGCGTGCAGTCGATCGAGGTCGTGCTGCGCCAGCTCCCACGCCAGATGCCCGGCATGCTGATCGTGCAGCACATGCCCGAGAAATTCACCGCCTCACTGGCGGCGCGGCTGGACAAGCTGTGCGAGTTGGACGTGGCCGAGGCCCGCCATGGCGACCGGGTGCTGCCGGGCCGGGTGCTGATCGCCCCCGGCGGCAAGCACATGCGGCTCAAGCGCAGCGGCGCCCAATACATCGCCGAGGTCGTCGACGGGCCGCTGATCAACCACCACCGGCCTTCGGTGGACGTGCTCTTCCGTTCGGTGGCCCAGCAGGCCGGCGCCAACGCCATCGGCGTGATCATGACCGGCATGGGCGACGACGGCGCCCGGGGCCTGCGCGACATGCACGACGCCGGCGCGGTCACCGCGGCCCAGGACGAGGCCAGCAGCGTGGTCTTCGGCATGCCCAAGGAGGCCATCCGCCTGGGCGGGGTCGACCAGGTGCTGCCGCTGGACGAGGTGGCGGCCTGGCTGCAGCAGCAGGCCGCGCGCCGGACTCAGCCGCGCGGCGCGCGCGCGATGTCCGGGGTCGACACGCCCACATCGCCGCACTGAGCGCGCAGGCGCAGGGCGTGGTCCATCAGGACCAGCGCCAGCAGCGCCTCGGCGATCGGCGTGGCGCGGATGCCCACGCAGGGGTCGTGGCGGCCGAAGGTCTCGACCGTGGCCGGCTGGCCGTCGACGTCGATCGAGCGGCGAGGCAGGCGGATCGAGCTGGTGGGCTTGATCGCCAGGTTGACCGTGATGTCCTGGCCGGTGGCGATGCCGCCCAGGATGCCCCCGGCGTGGTTGGACAGGAAGCCCTCCGGGGTGAGCTCGTCGCCATGCTCGCTGCCCTTCTGACGCACGCAGCCGAAGCCGGCGCCGATCTCGACCCCCTTGACCGCGTTCAGGCCCATCATGGCGTGGGCGATGTCGGCGTCCAGCCGGTCGAACAGCGGCTCGCCCAGGCCCACCGGCACGCCCTGCGCCTCGACATACAGCCGGGCACCGACGGAATCGCCGGACTTGCGCAGCGCGTCCATGTAGGCCTCGAGCTCGGGGATGCCCTGGGCGGTGGCCGCGAAGAAGGGGTTCTGCTCGACCTGCGACCAGTCGTCGCGGGCGATCTCGAGCTCGCCGATGGCGGTCATGCAGCCGCGGAAGGTGGTGCCGAACTTCTCGTGCAGCCACTTGCGCGCCACCGCACCGGCCGCCACCGTGGGGGCGGTCAGGCGGGCCGAGCTGCGGCCGCCGCCACGCGGGTCGCGGATGCCGTAGCGCTGCCAGTAGGTGTAGTCGGCGTGGCCCGGGCGGAAGCTCTGGGCGATGTTGCCGTAGTCCTTGCTGCGCTGGTCGGTGTTGCGGATCAGCAGGCAGATCGGGGTGCCGGTGGTGCGGCCCTCGTAGACGCCCGACAGGATCTCGACCGCGTCGGCCTCGCTGCGCTGAGTCACATGGCGGCTGGTGCCGGGGCGGCGGCGGTCCAGCTCGGGCTGGATGTCGGCCTCGGAGAGCGCCATGCCGGGCGGGCAGCCGTCGATGACGCAGCCGATGGCCGGTCCGTGGCTTTCGCCGAAATTCGTGACGCGGAAGAGTTCGCCGAGGGTGCTGCCGGACATGGGAAGTGGGGCGGCCGCGGCACCCCGCGGGGCGCGGCCACGCCCTGCAGGGGGTGGGGAAGGCCCGATTTTACGCGGCCCCAGAGGCGGAACTGGCCGGCTTTCACCCCGCGCCTCCAGCCACCGGCCGGCCGCCACCCCGGGCACAGTGGAGGCCAACGGCCCCTGCCCCGTCCAGCCTCACCCTTGCCCGCCATGATCCCCCGACTGCCGCGCCGACCGCTGACCCGCCCTCGACTGGTGCGCCGTGCCCGCGGGCTGGGTGCGCCGGCACTGGTCCTGGGTCCGCTGCTGGCGACGCCGGCGGCCCAGGCCCAGGGGGTTTTCGTCGGCCCGGCCACGACCGCTTGGCTGGAGGTCGGCATGGGCGTGCAGGCCCTGGCCCTGCTGGGCCTGGTGGGGGTGCTGTGCATCCTGTCCCGACGCGGCCGCGGGCACGCCCGCGCCGACGTGCTGCAACGGGCCATGCTGGACCACAGTCCGCAGCTGATCGGTCTGATGGACGAGCAGGGCCACGTCCTGCGGGTGAACCTGGCCGGCCGCGCCTGGCTGGGCGGCCAAGGCGCCACCCGCCTGCCGCTGTGGCAGTGCGCCGGCTGGAACCACGACCCGCAACAGGCCGCCAGGCTGCAGGACTGCGTGCGCCGAGCCCTGGAGGGCGAGTTGCCCCGCGTCGAACTGAGCGTGCGACTGGACCAGCAGGACCTGCGGCTGACCGAGTTCACCGCCCGCCTGCTCGACCAGGCGCTGCCGGGCCCGGCCCGCAGCCTGCTGATCGAGGCCCGGGACATCACCCTGCGCCGCCAGGCCGAGGACAAGCTGATGCTGGCCGCGGCGGTGTTCGAGCAGGCCCGCGAGGGCATCATGATCACCGACGCCCGGGGCGTGATCGTGTCGGTCAACCAGGCCTTCACCCAGATCACCGGCTTCGAGGCCGACGAGGTCCAGGGCCAATACCCGGCCATGCTGACCACCGCGCTCGAGGACCCGCGCCTGCACCGCCAGATCCGCTGCAGCCTGATGCAGACGGGCCACTGGCAGGGCGAGCTGCGCAACCTGCGCAAGGACGGCGAGGTCTACACCGCCTGGGTGTCGATGAGCCGGCGCACCGACGCCGAGGGCCGCACCACCCACCTGATCGGCCTGATCAACGACATCACCCGAACCCGCGAGGCCGAGCAGAAGATGCTGCGCCAGGCCCATTACGACACCCTCACCGAGTTGCCCAACCGGCACCTGATGCTCGAACACCTGGGCGCGGCCATCGCCAACGCCCGGCGGCTGGGCCAGCCGGCGGCCTTGTTGCTGATGGACCTGAACCGCTTCCGGGACATCAACGACAACTTCAGCCACAGCGCGGGCGATGCGGTGCTCGTCGAGATGGCCTCGCGCCTGCGCCACGCGCTGCGCGAGAACGACACCGTGGCCCGCATGGGCGGCGACGAGTTCGCGGTGCTGCTGCCCGACACCGACGCCCGCGGCGCGGCCCAGGTCGCCCGCAAGCTGCTCGAGCAGGTCGCCCTGCCCTGCATGGTGCGCACGCACGAACTGAGCCTGACACTGTCGGTGGGGGTGGCCCTCTACCCCGAGGACGGCGCCGACGCCGAAACCCTGGTGCGCTGCGCCGACACCGCCATGTACCGGGCCAAGCTCGAGGGTCCGGACCAGGTGGCCTTCTTCGCCCAGGGCATGCAGCAGCGCTCGGTGCGCGAACTGCAGCTCGAAGCGGCCTTGCGCCGCGCGGTCGAGCGCGACGAATTGCTGCTGCACTACCAGCCGCAACTGGCCCTGGACACCGGCGAGGTCAGTGGCATCGAGGCCCTGGTGCGCTGGAAGCACCCCGAGCTGGGCATGGTCTCGCCCGGCGAGTTCATTCCGCTGGCGGAAAGCAGCGGCCAGATCCTGGCCATCGGCGACTGGGTCATGCGCACCGCCGTGCGCCAGGTCAAGGCCTGGATGGCCGACGGCCTGCCGGCGTTGACGGTGGCGGTCAACATCTCGGCACTGCAGTTCCGCGACCCCGGCTTTCCCGAACGCGTCAAGGCGATCCTGGAGGCCGCCCAGGTGCCGCCGTCCTGCCTGGAGCTGGAACTGACCGAGAGCGTGGCCACCGGCAACCCCGCGGCCGCGATGGCGATGATGGAGCGCCTGCATGCCCTGGGCGTGCGCCTGTCGATCGACGATTTCGGTACCGGCTACTCGTCGCTCAACTACCTCAAGCGCTTCCCGATCCACACGCTGAAGATCGACCAGAGCTTCGTGCGCGACATCGGCACCGACCCGGACGACCGGGCCATCGTGCAGGCCATCATCCAGATGGCCCACGCCCTGCACCTGAGCACCATCGCCGAGGGCGTGGAGAACGACGAGCAGGCCCGCTTCCTGAGAAGCCACGGGTGCGACAACGTGCAGGGCTACCGCTACTGCCGTCCGGTGGACGCGGCCGCGGCCGCGGAGTGGATCCGGGCCCGCCTGCCAGCGCCCGAGACCGCCGCCTCCAGCGAGGCGCTCACGGCCTGAGCGCCCGGCGCCGGGCTCAGGAGGCCTGCGGCTGCTGGCCCTCGGCCCCCTCCTCGACCGGCCAGTCGCGGATGTAGGCCTTCAGCATGCGGTTCTCGAAGTCCTGGGCCTCGACCACGGTCTTCGCCACGTCGTAGAACGAGATCACGCCATTGAGCGTGCGGCCGTTCAGCACCGGCATGTAGCGCGCGTGCCGGCCCAGCATCATGCGGCGGACCTCGTCGATCTCGGTGTCCGGGGTGCAGGTCAGCGGGTGGTCGTCCATCACCGAGCGGATCAGGGTGTTGCCGACCTGGCCACCGTTCTTGACGATCGCCTGGATGACCTCGCGAAAGGTCAGCATGCCGACCAGGTCGCCATGCTCCATCACCACCAGCGAGCCGATGTCCTGCTCGGACATCGTGCCCACCGCGTCGGCCAGCGGCTGCTCGGGGGTGACGGTGAACAGGGTGTTGCCCTTGACGCGCAGGATGTCGCTGACTTTCATGACGGTGCTCCTCTTGAGGCCCGTGGTCGCGGGCCATGTCGGTGCGGCCCGGACAGGCGGGCCGGATGTCCTCGGCCCACTGGGGTGGGCCCTTGTCCTCTCGGGGTTCAACATAGCACACAATCCCCCGGACACAAGCTCTCGGTGGCCCTGAGCCACATCAAAGATGGCAGGCCATTCCGACCCCGGTTTCGACACCCTGGCGCTGCACGCCGGCGCCGCGCCCGACCCCGCCACCGGCGCCCGCGCGGTGCCCTTGCACCTCAGCACCTCGTTCGTGTTCCAGGACAGCGCGCACGCCGCCTCGTTGTTCAACATGGAGCGGCCCGGCCACGTCTACAGCCGCATCTCCAACCCGACCACCGCGGTCCTGGAAGAGCGCATCGCCGCGCTGGAGGGCGGCGTGGGCGCGATCGCCACCGCCAGCGGCCAGGCCGCGCTGCACCTGGCGATCAGCACCTTGGCCGGCGCCGGTCACCACGTGGTCGCCAGCGCGGCCTTGTACGGGGGCTCGCACAACCTGCTGCATCACACGCTGCGACGCTTCGGCATCGACACCACCTTCGTGCCGCCAGGCGACCTGGCCGCCTGGCGCGCCGCGATCCGCCCCGAGACCCGGCTGCTCTTCGGCGAGACCCTGGGCAACCCGGGCCTGGACGTGCTGGACATTCCTGCCATCTCGGCCCTGGCCCACGAGCACCACCTGCCCCTGCTGGTCGACGCCACCTTCACGCCGCCCTGGCTGCTGCGCCCCTTCGAGCACGGCGCCGACCTGCTGTTCCACTCGGCCACCAAGTTCCTGGGCGGCCATGGCACGGTGATCGGCGGTCTGGTGGTCGACTCGGGCCGCTTCGATTGGGCCGGCGCCCATGCCGCGACCGGCCGCTTCGCCGAGTTGTGCGAGCCCTACGAGGGCTTTCACGGCATGGTCTTCGCCGAGGAAAGCAGCGTCGGCGCCTTCCTGCTGCGGGCCCGGCGCGAGGGCCTGCGCGACTTCGGCGCCTGCATGAGCCCGCACACCGCCTGGCTGATCCTGCAGGGACTCGAGACCCTGCCCCTGCGCATGGCGCGCCACGTGGACAATGCCCGCCGGGTGGCCGAGTTCCTGGCCGCCCACCCGATGGTCGAGCGGGTGGCCTACCCCGCCCTGCCCGACCACCCGGACCACGCCCTGGCCCGGCGGCTGATGCCCCGGGGCCCCGGCGCGGTGTTCAGCTTCGACCTGCGCGGCAGCCGCGCCCAGGGCGTGGCCTTCATCGAGTCGCTCAAGATCTTCTCCCACCTGGCCAACGTGGGCGACTGCCGCTCCCTGGTCATCCACCCGGCCTCCACCACCCACTTCCGCATGGACGACGCCGCGCTGCGCCAGGCCGGCATCACGCCCGGCACGATCCGCCTGTCGATCGGCCTGGAAGACCCGGCCGACCTGCTCGACGACCTCGGCCGGGCACTCAAGGCGGCCGAAAAGGCCGCCCAGAAGGCGGAGGCCTGAGATGGAGCTGCTCGTCGACGGCCGCCGCGCCTACGCCTACACCGGGGGCAAGCCCTTTGACCCCACGCTGCCCTGCATCGTCTTCATCCATGGCGCGCTCAACGACCACAGCGTCTGGACCCTGCTGGCGCGCTGGTTCGCCCACCACGGGCACGCGGTGCTGGCGCTGGACCAGCCCGGGCACATGCGCTCCGAAGGCCCGCTGCTCGACTCGGTCGAGGCCCTGGCCGATTGGGTGGTGCGGGTGCTGGACGCCGCCGGGGTGGCCCGCGCCACCGTGGCCGGCCACAGCATGGGCTCGCTGATCGGCCTGGAGGCCGCCGCCCGCCATCCCGAGCGGGTCGAGCGCCTGCTGATGCTGGGCACCGCCTACCCCATGAAGGTCTCGCCCGCCCTGCTGCAGGCCGCCGAGCAGCAACCCGCTGCGGGCATGGCCCAGGTCAACGCCTTCTCGCACGCCGGCTGGGCGGCCAAGCCGGGCTACCCCGGCCCGGGCAGCTGGCTGCATGGCGGCGGGTTGGCGCTGATGACCCAGGTCCAGGCGCACGGCCCGGCCGGCGCCAACGTCTTCCGCCACGACTTCGGTCTGTGCAACGCCTATGCCCATGGTCTGGAGGCGGCAGCGGCCGTGCAGTGCCCCGCCCACCTGGTGCTGGGCAGCGCCGACGTGATGACCCCGGCCCGCGCCACCCGCGAGCTGGCCCAGGCCTTGCGCGCGCGCGTGCACACCGTGCCGGCCGGCCACGCGCTGATGCAGGAGCAGCCCGACGCGGTGCTGGCGGCCCTGCGCACGGCCTGCGCCTGATCCCCCGGGGCATCTGCCCCGCGTGGGTGGGGCAAATGCCCCGGCCGGCCCCGGCCGCGCCGGCCGGTCCTCGCGAACTTGGCGCTAATACTCAATAAAATCAATGACTTGCAAATAATGTGCAACATGCACATTGATTGGCATGGTGCTTGCGGATCTGAAAGCGTCCCGGTGGCGAAGGCCCTGCCCGCCCGAGCCCCGGGGCACCCCGATCCCCACCACCGCGGCGCCCGCCGCCACCTGCCAAGGAGCACGTCATGTCCCAAGCCCTCCGCCGCTGCGCCGCCCTGCTGGGCCTGTGCGCCACCTCCCTCGTCCTGGCCCTGCCGGCCCAGGCGGCCACCGTTCGCGTCAAGTGCGAGGTCCGGGCCGACCGCTCGGTCGCTTCGGTCGATGGCGCCGGCCTGGCCGCCGGTGCGGCCTACACCGCCGTGCTGAGCTCGGGCAGCCAAAGCGCCACCAGCGCGGCCCACGCGGCCAACGCCGCCGGTGAAGCCGAGTTCGACTTCTCCAGCCGCCGCCGCGACATCGCCGCCGGCGCCACCGCCATCCCCGCCGACTTCATCGTCGGCAACCAGGTCTCCGGCCGCCTGGTCGACGCGCAGGGCAACACCGTCGCCAGCGCCAGCCGCAACTGCCGCGTGCGCTGAGCGTCCGCTGGCGGACATCGGGCGCACAATCGGCGAGGACCTGCCCTCCACGCCCACGTGACGCCCGACGCCGCCCCTTCCCCTGTTTCCAAGGCCCGACCGGCCGCGATCACCCGCAGCTTCATGCTGGCGGGCTCGCTGGCGGCGGGCCTGTTCGCATTGGGCATGGCCTGGCTTCTGAGCGCCTTCCTGGCCTCCCGCCTGCTGCAGCGCGATGCCGAGCTCAGCCGCGACTTCGTGCAGAGCATCGTCGACACCCAACAGGTGGCCGCCGTGTTCGAGTCCGGCGAGCCCCCCCGCGACCCGGCCTTCGCCGAGTTCTTCGCCCATGTGGCCGCCATGCCCGACGTGCTGCGCGCCAATGTCTATTCGGCCCGCCGCCAGGTGCTGTGGTCCAGCAGCCCCGAGCTGATCGGCCAGCGCTTCGGCGACAACGACGAGCTGGACGAGGCCCTGGCCGGCGCCGTGGTGGCCAGCTTCGACAGCGAGGGCCACAAGGACGAGCACCTGCTGCTGGGCCGTTCACCGAACGAATTCGTCGAGAACTACCTGCCGGTTCGCCGGGCCCGGGACCAGCAGGTGCTGGGCGTGGTCGAGCTCTACCGCCGCCCCGTCGCCCTGACCGCTGCCCTGCGCGATGGCCAGCAGCGCATCTGGGCCGCCGCGGTGCTGGGGGGTGCCCTGCTGATCTGGGCCCTGCACTGGTTCGTGCGGCGCATCGACGCCGCCTTCGCCGAACAACAGCGCCGCCTGGTGGACCAGGAAGCGCTGGCCATGGTGGGCGAGCTCTCGGCCGCGGTGGCGCACAGCATCCGCAACCCGCTGGGCTCGATCCGCAGCGCGGCGGAGTTGCGCCGCGAGCTGGGCGAAGACGCCCCGCTGGACCACGAGGAGGTGATCCGCCATGTCGACCGCATCGAGCACCTGGTCCGCACCCTGCTGACCACCGCCCGCCGACCGCAGGACGGACCGGCCGGACGCTGCGCCCTGGCCCCGGTGCTGCAGACCGCCGCCGCCCGGATGCGGCAGGACTGCGCCGCCCGGCACAAGCCCTTCACCGCGGACTGGCCGGACCACCTGGGCGAGGTGGCGCTGGACGAGCTGCTGCTGGCCCAGGCCCTGGCCTCGGTGCTGGCCAATGCCAACGAGGCCACCGGCTCGGGCGAAGCCATCCGTCTGCTGGCCCGGCTGGACACCGACCGGGTCACCGTGCTGATCGAGGACGAGGGCAGCGGCCTGCCTGCCCAGGACCCGCAGCGGGTCACCCAGCCCTTCTTCACCACCAAGCCGCGCGGCCTGGGCCTGGGCCTGCCCCTGGCCCGCCGGGCGGTCGAGCGCGCCGGCGGCACGCTCGAGATCGGCCCCTTGCCCGGGCGCGGCACCCGCGTCACGCTGAGCCTGCCGCGCCTGGCCGCCCCCTGAACCCCAAGCCGCATGCCCCACGCCGTCCTGATCGTCGACGACGAGACCTCACTGGCCCGGAACCTGGCCACCTTCCTCGAGCGCCAGGGCTGGGAGGCCCGCACCGCCGAGACGGCCGAGGATGGCCTGCGCGCCTACGCCGAGTTCCGCCCCGACCTGGTGCTGCTGGACCACAACCTGCCCGGCATGGACGGCCTGCAGGCCCTGGAGCGCCTGCGCGCCCAGGACCCCGAGGCCAAGGTGGTCATGATGACCGGCTTCGGCAGCGTGGACCTGGCGGTGAGCGCACTGAAGGCCGGCGCCCTGGACTACCTGACCAAGCCGCTGGCCCTGGGCGAGCTGCGTCTGCTGATCGAGCGCCTGCTCAGCCAGGACCGGCTGCAGCGCGCGGTCACCTATTACGCCGGACGCGCCGCCGCGCGCAGCGGCCTGGACAAGATCGTCGGCGACTCCCCCGCGATCCAGGGCCTGCGCGAGCGCATCCAGCGCCAGCTGGCCGTCGAGGGCCAGCTGGCGGATGCCGACGGCCCGGCGGTGCTGATCCACGGCGAGACCGGCACCGGCAAGGAGCTGGTGGCCCGCGCCCTGCACTTTGACGGCCCGCGCCGCGACGGGCCCTTCGTCGAGCTCAACTGCGGCGCCCTTCCCGCCAACCTGGTCGAGGCCGAGCTGTTCGGCTACGAGAAGGGCGCCTTCACCGACGCCCGCCAGCGCAAGGTGGGCCTGGTCGAGACCGCCGAGGGCGGCACCCTGTTCCTGGACGAGATCGGCGAGGCCGATGCGGCCACCCAGGTCAAGCTGCTGAAGCTGCTGGAGGACCGGCGCTTTCGCCGCCTGGGCGGCCTGCGCGACCAGGCAGTGAACGTGCGCATCGTCAGCGCCACCCACCAGTCGCTCGAGCGCATGGTGGCCGAGGGCCGCTTCCGGGCCGACCTGTACTACCGCCTGCGCATCGTCGAGCTGCAGGTGCCGCCGCTGCGCCAGCGCGGCGACGACGTGCTGCGTCTGGCCCGCCACTTCCTGGACCACCACGCGCAGCGCTACCGCCGTGGTCCGATGTTCCTGACCGACGACGCGCTGCAGCGCCTGCGCGCCCACCGCTTCCCCGGCAACGTCCGCGAGCTGCGCAACCTGATGGAGCAGGCGGTGCTGCTGGCCCCGGGCCAGGACGTGGGCGAGCGCGAGCTGGCCGCGCTGTCGTCTTCGGCCCCGCCGCCGCCGGACGCGCCGCTGCCGGCCGACGCCGACCTGAACCTCGAGCGCGCCGAACGCCGCCTGATCGAGACCGCCCTGCAGCGCAGCCAGGGCAACGTGACCCAGGCCGCTCGCCTGCTGGGCGTGTCCCGCGACACCCTGCGCTACCGCCTGGAGCGCCTGGGGCTGCGGGCCGGCTGACGCCTGCGCGACAGGCCGCAGGGGCTAGTCCCGATGGCCTGGGCGCGCGGGCGGCGGTGCAATGCGGCACCGCCCGGAGAACCCCATGAGCGCCACCACGCCCGACCTGTCCGCGATCCGCAGCTTCGCCGAGTTCTACCCGCTCTACCTGCGCGAACACGCCAACCGCACCTGCCGCCGCCTGCATTTCGTCGGCAGCACCCTGGCCCTGGCCTGCCTGGCCCGGGCGCTGCTGAGCGGCCAGCCGCTGTGGCTGCTGGCCGGCCTGCTGTGCGGCTACGGCTTCGCCTGGATCGGCCACTTCGGCTTCGAGAAGAACCGGCCGGCCAGCTTCCAGCGCCCGCTCTACAGCTTCATGGGCGATTGGGTCATGTACAAGGACCTCTGGACCGGACGCATCCCGTTCTGAGCGGCCGGGCCGATCAGGCGAACTGCGGCGCCAGGTGTTTCAGCATGTCGGCGCACATCGCCGGCAGGTCCACCTCGGGCGTCCAGCCCCAGTCGGTGCGCGCGGCCGAGTCATCGATCGAGCGTGGCCAGCTGTCGGCGATCGCCTGGCGGAAGTCGGGCGCGTAGTCGATCGTGAAGCCCGGGCGCTGGCGCGCGATCTCGGCGGCCAGCTCGGCCGGCGTGAACGAGAGGCCGGCCAGGTTGTAGCCGTGGCGCTCGCGCAGCGATTCGACCGGCGCGTCCATCAGCGCCAGCGTGGCGCGGATCGCGTCGGGCATGTACATCATGGGCAGCGCGCTGTCCGGGCCCAGGAAGCTGGTGTAGCGGTTCTCGCGCAGCGCGGCATGGAAGATCTCGACCGCGTAGTCGGTGGTGCCACCACCCGGCGGGGTCTTCCAGCTGATCAGGCCGGGGTAGCGCAGGCTGCGCACGTCCACGCCGTGCACCCGGTGGTACCAGGCGCACCAGCCCTCGCCCGCCAGCTTGGAGATGCCGTACACGGTGGTCGGCTCCATCACCGTCTTCTGCGGCGTGTGCTCGCGCGGGGTCGTGGGCCCGAAGGCAGCGATCGAGCTGGGCCAGAACACCCGGTCCAGCCGTGCGGTGCGGGCCAGCTCCAGCACGTTGAGCAGGCCCTTCATGTTCAGGTCCCAGGCCCAGGTCGGGTGCTGTTCGCCGCGCGCCGACAGGGCCGCGGCCAGCAGGTAGACCTGGGTGATGGCGTGGCGCTCCGCCACCGCGGCCAAGGCGGCGGCGTCGGTCACGTCCAGCGCCTCATGGGCCAGGCCGGGCACGCGGCCGCGGGGCGACAGGTCGCTGGTGACCACCGCCTGCGTGCCGTGGCGGGCCACCAGCGCCTCGGCCAGCTCGGTGCCGATCTGGCCGTTGGCGCCGATGATCAGGATCTTCGGCGCGCCGCTCATGCCACGATCCCCAGTTCGCGCCCGGCCTGGGCGAAGGCCTTGACCGCGGCTTCCAGGTCCTCCCGGCTGTGGGCGGCGCTCAGCTGCACGCGGATGCGGGCCTGGCCATGCGGGACCACCGGGTGGAAGAAGCCCACCACGTACACGCCCAATTCCAGCAGGCGGGCGGCCAGGCGCTGGGCCAGGACCGCGTCGTGCACCATGATCGGCACGATCGGGTGCTCGCCCGGCTTGATCTGGAAGCCGGCCGCAGCGATGGCGTTGCGGAACCAGGCGGTGTTGTCGGCCAGGCGGTCGCGCAGCGCGGTCGAGCCCTCCAGCAGGTCCAGCACCGCCAGCGAGCCGCCGACGATGGACGGCGCCAGGGTGTTGGAGAACAGGTAGGGGCGCGAGCGCTGGCGCAGCAGCTCGACCACCTCGCGTCGGGCGGCGGTGAAGCCGCCGGACGCGCCGCCCAGCGCCTTGCCGAAGGTGCCGGTGACGATGTCGATCCGGCCGAAGACGCCGCGGTGCTCGGCGGTGCCGCGGCCGGTGGCGCCGACGAAGCCGGTGGAGTGGCTGTCGTCCACCCCCAGCAGCGCGTCGAAGCGGTCGCACAGCGCACGAACCTCGGCCAGTCGGGCGACGGTGCCGTCCATCGAGAAGACGCCGTCGGTGAACACCAGGATGAAGCGTGCACCGCCGTCACGCGCTTCCTGCAGGCAGCGCTCCAGGTCGGCCAGGTCGTCGTGGGCGTAGCGCCAGCGGCGCGCCTTGCACAGGCGGATGCCGTCGATGATCGAGGCGTGGTTGAGGGTGTCGCTGATGACCGCGTCGGCTTCGGTCAGCAGGGGCTCGAACAGACCGCCGTTGGCATCGAAGGCCGCGGCATACAGGATGGCATCCTCGCAGCCGACGAAGCGGGCGATGCGCTGCTCCAGCGCCTTGTGCTGGTCCTGGGTACCGCAGATGAAGCGCACCGAGCTCATGCCGTAGCCGTGGGTGTCCAGCGCGCGGTGGGCGGCGGCGATGACCTCGGGGGCGCTGGACAGGCCGAGGTAGTTGTTGGCGCACAGATTGACCAGGCTGCGGCCGTCGGCGGTGCGCACATGGGCGCCCTGCGGCGTGGCGATGATGCGCTCGGCCTTGAACAGGCCGGCCTGGTCCAGTTGCTGAAGCTCCTGGCGGACGTGGTCGAGGTAGCGGTCGATGGGGGCCATGGTGAGGTCCTTCCGGTCGGCGTGCGGTTGTGCACTGGCTTTGTTCGATGTTCGATATATCGAACTTTGGTGCAGTATCATGAGATCTGTTCACCCCGTCAAGCCCTGTTTGGAGACGCCCCATGAGCCGCCAAGCCCCGCCCCCCGAGCCGCCCCGAGTCGGCCTGGCCCTGGCCCAGCTGCGCCATGCCCGCGGGCTGTCTCTGGACGAGCTGAGCCGACAGGCCGGGGTGTCCAAGTCGATGCTCTCGCAGATCGAGCGCCACCAGGCCAACCCGACCGTCGCCGTGGTCTGGCGCCTGGCCAACGCGCTGGGCGTGCCGCTCAGCCAGCTGCTGGAGGCCGCCGACAGCGCGCCCGCGCCGTCCATCACCGCGGTGCCCGCGCACGCGGTGCCCACGCTGCGCAGCCCCGACGGCCAGTGCGAGCTGCGCATCCTGGGCCCGATCGAGCTGGCCGGCCAGTTCGAGTGGTACGAGCTGACGGTGCAGCCCGGCGGGGAATTGGCGTCGGAGCCGCACGAACCCGGCTCGCGGGAGCACCTCAGCGTGCTCGAAGGCGCGCTGGAAGTCCGGGCCGGCGATGCCCGCCAGCGACTGGCCGCGGCCGAGACCGCGCGCTACGCGGTCGACCAGCCGCACGCGATCGCCAACCCGGGCCTGACGCCCGCCCGCGCGCTGCTGGTGGTGATCCACCCCGCCTGACCGCGGGATCCGCGAGGGCTGGCGCTCAGGCCAGCAGCTCGCTCAGGCGCATGCCGTCCACGCCAGCACGCTGGCGGAAGGCCTCGACCCGGGTGTCCGGGCGCAGCAGCAGGCGGTCGATCAGGGCCGCCGCCGGGGTGGCGGCGGGCTCGCACAGCAGGACGTAGCGCTGCTCGCCGCCCTCTTCCAGACGCCCGATCCAGTCTGGGGCCACCAACTCGTCCAGCACCGGCTCGATCTGCAGCGGGTCGGTCCGCAGGGCCTCGGACAGCGCCGACAGGGTCAGGCCATGGCGCTCATCCTGGCGCGCACGCGCCAGACAGCCCAGGACCGACAGGGCCAGGGCAAAGCGATGGCCCGGGGTGCCCGGTTGACGCACCACCCGCATCTGCAGGCTCGGCGCATAGGCGGCGATCACCGCACCCAGCAGCACGATCACCCAGCCGGTGAACATCCAAAGCAAGAAGATCGGCGCGGTGGCAAAGGCTCCGTAGATGGTGGCGTAGGTGGCCACCGAGCTGACGTACCAGGCCAGCAAGGCCTTGGCCGCTTCAAAGCCCAAGGCCACGAAGACCCCGCCGGCCACCGCGTGGCGCCAGCGCACGTGGGTGTTCGGCACGTAGTGGAACAGGCCGGTCATCGCCGCCGACAGGAGCGCGAATTGGATCAGGTCGATCACCAGCTTCACGCCGCCGGGCATGGCATCGACCAGGCCCTTGGACGCGGACAGCATGTAAGAGGTGAGCGTCAGGCTGACGCCCAGCACCAGCGGGCCCAGCGTCAGCGCCGCCCAGTACACCAGCACCCGCTGGGCGATCGGGCGCGGTTTGCGCACCCGCCAGATCGCGTTGAGCGTGCGGTCGATCGTCAGCATCAGCATCAGCGCGCTGACCACCAGAAAGATCAGGCCTGCGGCGCCCAGCCGGCTGGCCTTGCTGGCGAACTGGGTGAGCGCGCCCAGCACCGGGCGGGCGATGTTGTCGGGCACCAGGCTTTGCAGAAAGTATTTCTGCAAGGCCGCCTGGAACTGGCTGAACATGGGGAACGCGGTGAAGACCGCGAGCATCACCGTCAGCAGCGGCACCAACGCGATCAGCGTGGTGAAGGTGAGGCTGCCGGCGGTCTGGCCCAGGCGGTCCTCGCGAAAGCGCAGGCGAAGGGTGCGCGCGGTGTCGAACCAGGGCCAGGTGCGCAGCGATTGCAGCACCAGCGACAAGCTGAAGGGTTGGCCCCCGGACAGGGGAGAGGAAAAACGCATGGCGGCTATCATGCCAGCCATGTCAATGCCCGATGCCGGCCCCGTGCTGGCCCCCGACCGCGTCACGCGGCTGACCCGCTGGCTCGCGGTCGGCTCCCTGCTCGCCCTGATCGTGCTGTGCCTGGCCTGGGAACTCTGGCTGGCGCCCACCGGCCGCCGCACCCTGGTCATCAAGGTCCTGCCGCTGCTGATTCCCCTGGCCGGCCTGCTCAAGCACCGCCTCTACACCTACCGCTGGGTCAGCCTGATGGTCTGGCTGTATTGCGCCGAGGGCCTGGTCCGCGCCTACGGAGACACGGGCCTGAGTGCCCGACTCGCCATGGTCGAAGTCCTGCTGTGCGTCCTGCTGTTCACGGCCTGCGCCCTGCAGGTCCGCTCGCGCCTGAAGCGCGCCAAGGCCGCCGGTCTGATCCCGCCCCGCGAAGACACCCCATGAGCGCCGAGCTCCTCCAGGCCCTGTCTGATGTGGTCGGCGCAGCCCAAGTGCTGGTCGACGGCGACCGCAGCGCCTACGAAGTCGACTGGCGCAAGCGCTACCACGGTCGCGCCCTGGCCGTGGTGCGCCCGGGCAGCACCGAAGAGGTGGCCGCCGTGCTGCGGGCCTGTGGCCGGGCCGGCGTCGCGGTGGTGACCCAGGGCGGGAACACCGGGCTGGTCGGGGGCGGCGTGCCGGACGCATCGGGGACGCAGGTGGTGCTGCAGTTGGGCCGGATGAACCGCATCCGACGCCTGGATGCCGACAACCTGACGGTGACGGTCGAGGCCGGCTGCGTGCTGCAGACCCTGCAGGAAAGCGCGGCCGCCGAGGGATTCCTGTTTCCTCTCAGCCTCGCGTCCGAAGGCAGCTGCACCATCGGTGGCAATCTGGCGGCCAATGCGGGCGGCACCCAGGTGCTGCGCTATGGCAATGCCCGCGAGCTCTGCCTGGGCCTGGAGGTCGTGACGGCCCAGGGCGAGGTCTGGGAGGGTCTGTCCGGCCTGCGCAAGGACAACACCGGCTACGACCTGAGGGACCTGTTCATCGGCAGCGAGGGCACCCTGGGCGTCATCACCGCGGCCACGCTCAAGCTGTTCCCCCTGCCTGGGGCCACCATGACGGCGCTGGCCAGCTGCCCGTCCATCCACGCCTGTGTAGAACTGCTGCGCCGGGCCCGCCAGCGCCTGGACGCGGGGTTGACCGGCTTCGAGGTGATGGAGCGTTTCTCGCTGGACCTGGTCGCCCGCCATTTCCCGCAGTTGCCCAGGCCGCTGGCCCCGGCCCCCTGGACGGTGTTGCTGGAACTGGCCGGCCCCGACGAATCTGCCGCCCGCGAATCGCTCGAGGCGCTGCTTGGCGAGGCCCTGGAGGCCGGGGTGGTGGACGATGCCGCGGTGGCCGCCAACCTCGCCCAGTCCCATGCCCTGTGGCACCTGCGCGAGTCCATTCCGCTGGCCCAGGCCGAAGAAGGCCTGAACATCAAGAACGACATCGCCTTGCCGGTGTCCGAGGTGGCCGGCTTCGTCGACGCCATGGGCGCCGAATTGCGGGCCACCGTGCCGGGCCTGCGCCTGGTGACCTTCGGCCATCTGGGCGATGGCAACCTGCACTACAACCTGCAGGCCCCCGAGGGCATCGATGCCGCGGCCTTCCTGCGCGAGCAAGAGCACACGCTCAACCAGCGGGTCAACGACGCCGTCATGGCCCGGGGCGGCTCCTTCTCGGCCGAGCACGGGATCGGGGCACTCAAGGTGGGCGAGCTGGCGCGGCGAAAGTCGGCGGTGGCGCTGGGCCTGATGCGTGCCATCAAGGGCGCACTGGACCCCGACAACCGGCTCAACCCGGGTCGGGTGCTGGGCTGAGAGACTCTCCCTCAGGGCGCGAGGCGCTCAGTGGCGGTGCGGGTCGGTCTCGGGCGGGACCGGCAGCGCAAAGGTCTCGATGCCCTCCTCCTTCAAGGCCTGCCGCTCCTCCGGACTCGCCTGGCCCCGGATGCCGCGTTGCGCCGACTCACCATAGTGGATGCGGCGGGCCTCTTCCGGAAAGCGCTCACCGACGTCTTCGGTTCGCTCGATGACCTCCCGCACCGCCGCCTTCCAGGCGGCCTGCAGTCGCTGCATGGGCTCGGGCGCTGGCTTGGTCGGGGCGCTGGGCGCCGATGCCATCGGTTCGGTGGCGCCCGACAGGTTCAGGCGTGGGGCGCTCGGCAGCCGGTCCACGGTGTCGCAACCGCACACCGGGCACTGCAACAGCCCACGCTCACGCTGGCTGGCGTAATCGCCCTCGGACCCGAACCAACCTTCGAACCGGTGCTGCTGGGCCGAGCATTGCAGGTTGAGGACCTTCATCCCTGCACTATCGCGCGGCGGGCTCGCCCGGGTCGGGCTGCCAAGCCAAAGACCACAGTCCCGCCCGCCACTTCTGCAGCCACAGGAGGCCGATCAGGCTCTTCGCGTCGGTCAGATCTCCGCGAGCGGCCAGCGACTCCAGGGTGGACTCGGGCACCGCGACCACATCGAGGAACTCACCCTCGTCCAGGTGCCGGTCGCCCAGGGTCAGCCCCCTCGCGAACCAGACCTCGATCAACTCGTTGGAATACGCCGGGGCGTTGTGCATCACCGCAGCCCGGGCCCACTCGCGGGCGCGGTAGCCGGTTTCCTCGAGCAACTCGCGGCGGGCGCAGGCCAGCCGATCCTCGCCCGGGTCGATCTTGCCGGCGGGAAACTCCAGCAGCACCTGCTGAAGCGGGTAGCGGCACTGCCTCTCCATCACCAGGGAGCCATCGTCCAGCAGGGGGACGATCATCACCGCGCCCGGGTGCACGATGTATTCGCGCGTGGCTTCGCTGCCGTCGGGCAGCGCCGCCACGTCGCAACGGACATCGAGAAAGCGTCCTTGCCAGACCTTCCGGGGCCTCAGTGGCCGCTCCAGCAGGTGGCCGTCGTCACTCATCTGCGGGGGCGCCAGCGCCGCGTCGCAGGTAACGCCAGACGAAGCCCGGGAACGCCAGGGTGGCGAACAGGCACAGCCAGCCGGCAAAGAACTCCCAGCGCTGGGGGGCCCGCTGTCCAAGCGTCCCCTCGAGCAAGGCGCCCAGTCCCAGCGTCAGCAGTCCGAGCAGCAGCCACTCCAGCAGGCGCCAGCCGAAGGTCTTCGGCGTGCGCTGAGGACCGACGAGCAGCAGCCGTTCGTTCAGGAAGGGCAGGTTGGCGGCCACGACCGCCAACACCACCACCAGCCAGACCGCCAGTTCCTGCGTCATGCCGAGTGGGGGGTCAGCCCTGCAGCGCGGCGACGATGACGTCGCGGCACAGCGCCATCAGGCCCTGCGGCATCAGGCCCAGCACCAGCGCCGCGGCACCGTTGACGGCCAGAAGGGCCGACACGCCGGTGGTGGACACGGGGACCGAGGTGTCGGTCGGCTCGTCGAAGTACATCACCTTCACGACCCGCAGGTAATAGAAGGCGGCGATCAGCGAGAGCATGACCGCGACGATGGCCAGCACGATGTAGGTGGTGTCACCCGTGGTCACCAGGGCTTGCAGCACGGCGAACTTGGCATAGAAGCCCACCATCGGCGGCACGCCAGCCAACGAGAACATGAACACCGTCATCACGCCCGCCAGCCAGGGCGCGCGCTTGGCCAGACCGGCCAGGTCCGACAACTCTTCGCTCTCGAAACCCTGACGGGCCAGCACCATCACCAGGCCGAAGCTGCCCAGGGTCGTCAAGACGTAGGTCACGACGTAGAACAGCGCCGAGCTGTAGCCGTTGGCGGCCGAGGTGGTGTTGGCGGCGACGACCGTCGGGGTCAGGCCCAGCAGCATGAAGCCCAGCTGGGCGATCGCCGAGTAGGCCAGCATGCGCTTGAGGTTGGTCTGGGCGATCGCGGCCAGGTTGCCCAGGGCCATCGACAGCACCGACAGCACCATCAGCATCTGCTGCCAGTCACGGCCCAGCGTGGGCAGGGCCTCGACCAGGATGCGGAAGGCGATCGCGAAGGCCGCGAACTTGGGCACGCCACCGATCATCAGGGTGATCGCGGTCGGAGCGCCTTGGTAGACGTCGGGCACCCACATGTGGAACGGCACCACGCCCAGCTTGAAGGCCAGGCCCGCGACCAGGAAGACCACGCCCAGGGTCAGCACGACCGGGTTGATCTGGCCCTGCGCCACGGCAGCATAGATCTCGGGCAGGTCCAGCTTGCCGGTCGCGCCGTACATCATCGACATGCCGTACAGCAGGAAGCCGCTGGCCAGCGCGCCGAGGACGAAGTACTTCATCGCGGCTTCGGTGGAGACGCCGTGGTCACGGCGCAGCGCGGCCATCGCGTACAGCGACAGGCTCATCACTTCAAGGCCGACGTAGATCACCAGGAAGTTGTTGGCCGAGATCATGACCGACACGCCCAGCAACACGAACAGCGCCAGGATGAAGAACTCACCCTTGAGCAGTTCACGGTCGCCGATGTAGGGACGCGCATAGGCCAGCGTGACCATCAGTGCCAGCGAGCCGGACAAGGCCAGCAGGTGGCCCAGGGGGTCGGAAACCACCAGGCCCTGCATGCCGTAGACCGATGCAGCGGCGCCCTGGGCGGCCAGGCCGGCGCTCATGGCGCTGGCGTGCATCAGCGCGACCACCGCCAGGGTGCCCTGGCTGAGCCAGAAGGTCAGCCCGCGCTTGGGGTCGGTGACCTGCAGATCGATCAGTGCGATGAGGCACGTCGCGGTCAGCAGGACGATTTCGGGAGAGACAACAAGCCAGTTCATAGGATTCATGGTGTGCGCCCTGCCCTCGTCATTGGATCTTGGACACGGCCACGTGCTTGATCAGCGCGTCCACCGAGGTGTGCATGACGTCGGTGAAGGGCTTCGGGTACAGACCCATGGCCAGCACCGCGACAGCCAGCACCGCCATCATCAGGAATTCGCGGGCATTCAAGTCGGTGAGTTCGCGGACATGGTCATTGGCGATGTCACCGAAGTACACGCGCTTGTACATCCACAGCGTGTAAGCGGCGCCGAAGATCAGCGCGGTGGCGGCCAGCGCGCCGATCCAGAAGTTGTACTGGACGGCTCCCAGGATGACCATCCACTCGCCGATGAAGCCGGCGGTGCCCGGCAGGCCGCAGTTGGCCATCGAGAACAGCAGCGCGAAGGCGGCGAACTTGGGCATGGTGTTGACCACACCACCATAGGCCGAGATCTCTCGCGAGTGCACCCGGTCGTACAGCACGCCGATGCTCAGGAACATCGCGCCAGACACGAAGCCATGGGAAATCATCTGCACCAGGCCGCCGGAGATGCCCAGCTCGTTGAAGATGAAGAAGCCCAGGGTCACGAAACCCATGTGAGCGATGGACGAGTAGGCCACCAGCTTCTTCATGTCGGTCTGCACCATGGCCACCAGGCCGATGTAGACCACGGCGATCAGCGACAGGGCAATGATGACCCAGGCGTACTCGCGCGAGGCATCCGGCGCGATCGGCATCGAGAAACGCAGGAAACCGTAGGCACCCAGCTTCAGCATGATTGCGGCCAGCACAACCGAACCACCCGTGGGGGCCTCGACGTGCGCGTCGGGCAGCCAGGTGTGCACCGGCCACATCGGCACCTTCACCGAGAAGGCGGCGAAGAAGGCGAAGAACAGCAGCGCCTGCGCGTTCATCGGCAGCGGCAGCTGATGCCAGGTCTGGATGTCGAAGCTGCCACCCGACTTGGCGTACAGGTAGATCAGCGCGATGAGCATCAGCAGCGAGCCCAGCAGCGTGTACAGGAAGAACTTGAACGCGGCATAGACCCGGCGCGGACCACCCCAGATGCCGATGATGATGTACATCGGGATCAGGGTGGCCTCGAAGAAGACGTAGAACAGCAGGCCATCGGCCGCCGAGAACACGCCCACCATCAGGCCCGACAGGATCAGGAACGCCCCCAGGTACTGGTGGGCACGCTCGGTGATGACCTCCCAGCCGGCGATCACCACGATGATGGTGATGAAGGCGGTGAGGAGGACGAACCAGACGGAGATCCCGTCCACGCCCAGGTGGTAGCGCACATTGAAGCGCTCGATCCAGGCCAGGTTCTCCTGGAACTGCATCGCCGCGGTCCCGGCATCAAAGCCGGTGATCAACGGAATGGTGACCAGGAAGCTCAGGAGGGCACCGGTCAGCGCGATCCAGCGGACAGTGCCCGCGTTCTCTTCACGACCCAGTGCCAGCAGGAGGACGCCGAAGGCAATCGGCATCCAGATGGCAACGCTCAACAGACCCATTTGTAGTTCTCCGCCCTCTCGTCAGTGAGCCATCCAGCTCTGCAGGAAGGGCCACAGTTGCCAGGTCATCAGACCGAACACGCCCAGTGCCATCACCAGCGCATACCAAGACAGGTAACCCGTCTGGACCACGCGCACCACGCGGGCGAAGGCGCCCACGGCATTCGCCGAACCGTTCACCACGGCGCCGTCGATCACGGCCTGATCACCGGCCTTCCACAGGCCCACGCCCAAGGCGCGGGCGCCCGCGGCCAGCACGTTCTCGTTGAACCAGTCCATGAAGTACTTGTTCTCGAGCACGGTGATCACCGGCTTGAGGACGCGAGCGATGGCCGCAGGAATCGCCGGAGCGACCATGTAGAACACATACGCGGTCACCACCCCACCCAGGGCCAGCCAGAACGGCAAGGTGCTGAGGCCGTGCAAGGCCATGGCGGTCGCGCCATGGAACCCCTGCGCGAGCTCCTTCATCGCATGGTGAGCCTCGTGGTTGACGAAGATCGCGTCCTTCAGGAAGTCGCCGTACAACATCGGCTGGATCGTCAGGAAGCCGATCACCACCGAGGGGATCGCCAGCAGCAGCAGCGGTGCGGTGACGACCCAAGGCGACTCGTGCGGCTCATGGTGCTCGCCGTGGTCGTCGTGGTGGTCATGCTCACCCGGGAAGGGCTTGTGGTGGAAGTGTTCCTTGCCGTGGAAGACCAGGAAGTACATCCGGAACGAATAGAACGCCGTGACGAAGACACCCGCCACCACCGCGAAGTAAGCGAAGCCGGCAGCCGGCAGCTGGCTGGCATGCACCGCCTCAATGATCGAGTCCTTCGAGTAGAAGCCCGCGAAGAAGGGGGTGCCGATCAGGGCCAGCGAACCCAGCAGCGAGGTGATCCAGGTGATGGGCATGTACTTGCGCAGGCCGCCCATGTTGCGGATGTCCTGGTCATGGTGCATGCCGATGATCACCGAGCCCGCGGCGAGGAACAGCAGCGCCTTGAAGAAGGCGTGCGTCATCAGGTGGAAGACGGCGACGTTGTAGGCCGAGACGCCCAGCGCGACGGTCATGTAGCCCAGCTGCGACAGGGTCGAGTAGGCGACCACCCGCTTGATGTCGTTCTGGATGATGCCCAGGAAGCCCATGAACAGCGCCGTGATCGAGCCGATCACCAGCACGAAGTTCAAGGCGATGTCCGACAGCTCGAACAGCGGCGACATGCGGGTCACCATGAAGATGCCCGCGGTCACCATGGTGGCCGCATGGATCAGCGCCGAGATCGGGGTCGGACCTTCCATCGAATCAGGCAGCCAGACGTGCAGCGGGAACTGCGCCGACTTGCCCATCGCGCCGATGAACAGGCAGATGCAGGCCACGGCCAGCAGCGGCCAATCGGTGCCGGGGAAGGTCTTGGCGGCCAACTCACCCGACTTGGCAAACACCTCGGCGTAGTTCAGTGTGCCGGTGTGCGCCAGCAGCAGGCCGATGCCCAGAATGAAGCCGAAGTCACCCACCCGGTTGACCAGGAAGGCCTTCATGTTGGCGAAGACGGCCGTGGGCTTCTTGAACCAGAAGCCGATCAGCAGGTACGACACCAGGCCCACCGCCTCCCAGCCGAAGAACAGCTGGAGCATGTTGTTGCTCATCACGAGCATCAGCATGGAGAAGGTGAACAGCGAGATGTACGAGAAGAAGCGCTGGTAGCCCGGGTCTTCCTCCATGTAGCCGATGGTGTAGATGTGCACCATCAGCGACACGAAGGTCACCACGCACATCATCATCGCGGTCAGGCCGTCGATCAGGAAGCCGACTTCCATCTTCAGGGCGCCGACCGTCATCCATTCGTAGATGGTCGCGTTGAAGCGGGCACCATCGACCGCCACCGACTTCAGCACCATGGCCGAGCAGATGAAGGCGACGAGCACGCCGAGGATGGTGATCAGGTGGGCGCCACGGCGGCCGACCGCCTTGCCGGCCAGGCCGGCGACGATCGAGCCCACCAGCGGTGCCAGAGGCACCGTCAGCAGCAGGTTCTGGGACAGTTGTGCAGACATGTTCTTCAGGGCTCCTCTGGTGCGTCAGCCCTTCAGGGTGTCGAGTTCGTCGACCGCGATGGTCGCGCGATTGCGGAACAGCACGACCAGGATGGCCAGGCCGATGGCCGACTCCGCTGCCGCCACGGTCAGGATGAAGAACACGAACACCTGTCCGTGCATGTCACCCAGGTAGTGGGAGAAGGCCACGAAATTCATGTTGACCGCCAGCAGCATCAACTCGATCGCCATCAGCAGGACGATCAGGTTGCGGCGGTTCATGAAGATGCCCACCACCGACAGCGCGAACAGGCAGCCGCCCAGGGTCAGGTAGTGGTAGAGGGTGATGCCGGCGCTCATGCCTGGCCTCCTTCCGGGGTCTTGGGAGCCGACGGCGCCTCGATGGTGGCGTCCATCTTGATCAGGCGCACCCGGTCGGCACGCTTGACGCGCACCTGCTCGGCCGGGTTCTGGCCCTTGGTGTCCTTGCGCTTGCGCAGGGTCAGCGCGATCGCCGAGATCATGCCCACCAGCAGCAGCACCGCAGCCACTTGCAGCGGGTACAGGTACTCGGTGTAGATCGTCACGCCGAGTGCCTTGGTGTTGCCCCACTTGAGGACCTCAGGCGGCATCGGCTTGGCCTGCGGCAGGTCGAAACCGGCCTTCATGACCAGGGCGACCTCGATCGCGATCAACACACCCACGAAGGCGGCCATCGGGAAATGCGACCAGAAGCCGGCCCGCATGCTGTCGGAGTTGATGTCCAGCATCATCACGACGAACAGGAACAGGACCATGACCGCGCCGACGTACACCAGCACCAGGGCGATGGACAGGAACTCGGCCTTCAGCAGCATCCAGATGCAGGCCGCGTTGAAGAAGGTCAGGACCAGGTACAGGGCGGCGTGGACCGTGCTGCGGGTGGTGACGACCAGGAAGGACGACACCAACAGCACGGCGGAGAAGAAAAAGAACAGGGCGGAGGTTGCGTTCATTCTTGACAGCGCTCGGACACCGCATCAGCGGTACTTCGCGTCGGCCTCCTTGTTGGCGGCGATTTGCTTCTCGTAGCGGTCACCCACGGCCAGCAGCATGTCCTTGGTGAAGTACAGGTCGCCGCGCTTTTCGCCGTGGTACTCGAAGATGTGCGTCTCGACGATCGAGTCGACCGGGCAGCTCTCCTCGCAGAAGCCGCAGAAGATGCACTTGGTCAGGTCGATGTCGTAGCGCGTGGTGCGGCGGGTGCCGTCAGAGCGCTCGCCGGCCTCGATCGTGATGGCCATCGCCGGACAGACGGCCTCGCAGAGCTTGCACGCGATGCAGCGCTCTTCGCCGTTTTCATAGCGGCGCAGGGCGTGCAGGCCGCGGAAGCGCGGCGACAGCGGGGTCTTTTCCTCGGGGAACTGCACGGTGATCGTGCGCGAGAGGAAGTGGCGGCCGGTCAGGGCCAGGCCCTTCCACAGCTCCGTCAGCAGAAAGCTGGAGAAGAAGTCCTTCAGGGACGTGTTGTTCGTCGACATGTGTGGTGCCCTCCCCTCTTACTTCCAGATGTTGAAGGGCGACTGGATCCACAGACCCACGACGACCAGCCACACCAGGGTGACAGGGATGAAGATCTTCCAGCCCAGACGCATGATCTGGTCGTAGCGGTAGCGCGGGAACGAGGCGCGGACCCAGAGGAACATGGTGACCACCAGGAAGACCTTGATGCCCAGCCAGATCCAGCCCGGGATGAAGGCCAGCCAGGCCACCGGTGCATCCCAGCCGCCCAGGAAGAACAGCACGGTCAGCATCGAGACCAGGATCATGTTGGCGTATTCCGCGAGGAAGAACATCGCGAAAGACATGCCCGAGTACTCGATCATGTGGCCGGCCACGATCTCGGACTCGCCTTCCACCACGTCGAACGGGTGGCGGTTGGTCTCGGCCAGGCCGGAGATGAAGTAGACGAAGAAGATCGGCAGCAGCGGCAGCCAGTTCCAGGACAGGAAGTTCAGGCCCATCGAGGCGAAGGAGCCCTTCTGCTGCACCGCCACGATGTCACCCAGGTTCAGCGAACCCGACACCATCAGGACGATGACCAGGGCGAAGCCCATCGCGATCTCGTAGGACACCATCTGGGCGGAGGCGCGCAGCGCACCCAGGAAGGCGTACTTCGAGTTGGAGGCCCAGCCGGCGATGATCACGCCGTAGACCTCCATCGAGGTGATCGCCATCAGGAACAGCAGGCCGGCGTTGACGTTGGCCACGACGGCTTCAGGGCCGACGGGGATCACCGCCCAGGCGGCCAGCGCCGGCATGATGGTCATGATGGGGCCGAGGAAGAACAGGCCCTTGTTGGCGGCCGTCGGGCGGATGATCTCCTTGAAGATCAGCTTGACCGCGTCCGCGATGGGGGTCAGCAGACCCATCGGGCCCACGCGGTTGGGGCCCGGACGGACCTGGGTGCGGCCAATGGCCTTGCGCTCCCACAGGGTCAGGTAGGCCACGCACCCCAGCAGCGGCAGGATCAGGACGATGATCTTGATCAGCGACCAGACCACGGCCCAGGCCGGGGCACCCAGTGCCGCCAGACCCGATTGGTAGATGTTGTCGATCATGGTGTGTCTCGTCCTCAGGCCTTCTCGACGGCGATCGCGCCGAACGCGGCGCCCAGGGCGACGGTGTCCGGATGGGCGGCGGCCACGCGCACGGTGTTCGCCGCCAGGCCGGCTTCCTCGCGGGCAGCCAGCACGGCGCTGGCCGCGCCCTGGATGACCCGCACCGAGTCGCCGGACTTCAGGCCGAGTTCGGCCCACAGGGCGCTGGGCAGGCCGACGGCCGGCACCTTGGCGTCGGCGGTGGCCTGCAGCGCGGGCGCGCGGCGGACGATGCTGTCCGTGGCGTACAGCGGCACGTTCGCGATGCGCTGCAGACCCGGCGCGGCCGCCACCGGCTGGATCGCCACGGCGCAGGCGTTGGACAGACGGGCGGTGATGGCCGCCGCGTCGCCCAGGGCCTCGGCACGCACTTCCTCGACGGACTCGTGGGCGAAGCCCTCGAGTCCGAGCAGGCTGCCGAGCACGCGAAGCACCTTCCAGGCGGGGCGGCTTTCGCCCAGCGGCGGCACCACGCCATGGAAGCTCTGCAGGCGGCCTTCGGCGTTGACGAAGCTGCCGGCGGTCTCGGTGAACGGCGCGATCGGCAGCAGCACGTCGGCGTTGTCCACGCGGGCGTCCTTGAACGACGTCAGGGCGACCACCAGGCCGGAGGCCTGCAACGCGGCCGCGGCGGCAGCACCGTCGGCGGCGTCGAGCACCGGCTCGGTGTTGAGCAGCAGCAGCGCCTTCATGGGCTGCGACAGCATCTGACCGGCGTTCAGGCCGGCTTGGGCCGGCTGGGCGCCGACGAGCTGGGCACCGACGCTGTTGCCGGCCTCACCGAACACGCCCACGCTGGCGCCGGTCTGGGCGCCGATGAAGTTGGCGAGTGTCAGCAGCTGGCTGGCCTGCGGGTGTTGCACCGCGGCGTTACCCAGCAGCACGGCGGTGCGCTGTCCGCTCAGCAGGGCCTGGGCCACGGCTTCGGCGGACGCGTCCACCAGCGCGGTGGCGGGAGCCGCCACGCCCTTGGCGGTGGCGACGTAGCCGGCGACGTTGGCGAGCGCCTGGACCCAGTCGGCGGGGGCCGCGGTGATCTTGGCCGCGACCGGGATGGCCCAGTCGTCGTGCGCGGCGTGCAGGCTCAGCAGCTGGCCGCCGTGGCGGACGGCCTGGCGCAGGCGTTGCGCGAACAGCGGGTGGTCCTTGCGCAGGAACGAGCCGATCACGAAAGCGCGGTCGAGCGAGGCCAGCGAGGCGATCGAGGTGCCCAGCCAGCGCACGCCCGAAGCCGCGGTGAAGTCGGCCTGGCGGCTGCGATGGTCGATGTTGTCGGAGCCGAGACCACGGACCAGCTTGGCCAGCAGGTGGAGCTCTTCGTTGGTGCTGTGGGCCGAACCGATGGCGCCGATGCCGGCGGCACCGAACTGGCCCTTGACGCTCTTCAGGCCGTCGACGACGTACTGGAGCGCGGTGTTCCAGTCGACCTCCAGCCACTGACCGTCCTGCTTGATCATCGGACGGGTCAGGCGCTGCTCACCGTTGAGGGCCTCGTACGAGAAGCGGTCGCGGTCGGCGATCCAGCACTCGTTGACGTCCTCGTTCTCAAGCGGCACGACGCGCAGCACCTTGCCGTTCTTGACCTGGACGACCAGGTTGGCGCCGGTGGAGTCGTGCGGGCTGACGCTCTTGCGACGCGACAGTTCCCAGGTGCGGGCGCTGTAGCGGAAGGGCTTGCTGGTCAGCGCGCCAACCGGGCAGACGTCAATCATGTTGCCCGACAGCTCGGAGTCGACGGACTGGCCGATGAAGGTCGTGATCTCGGCGTGCTCACCACGGTGCAGCATGCCCAGCTCCATCACGCCGGCGATCTCCTGACCGAAGCGCACGCAACGGGTGCAGTGGATGCAGCGGCTCATCTCCTCCATGGAGATCAGCGGGCCAACGTTCTTGTGGAAGACCACGCGCTTCTCTTCTTCGTAGCGCGAGGCGGTGCCACCGTAGCCGACGGCCAGGTCCTGCAGCTGGCACTCACCGCCCTGGTCGCAGATCGGGCAATCCAGCGGGTGGTTGATCAGCAGGAACTCCATCACCGACTTCTGGGCCTTCAGCGCCTTGTCGGAACGGGTGCGGACGATCATGCCCTGCGTCACCGGCGTGGCGCAGGCAGGCATCGGCTTCGGAGCCTTCTCGACGTCCACCAGGCACATGCGGCAGCTGGCGGCGATCGAGAGCTTCTTGTGGTAGCAGAAGTGCGGGATGTAGGTCCCGGCCGCGTCGGCTGCATGCATGACCATGCTGCCTTCGGCCACCTGGACCTTCTTGCCGTCGAGTTCGATATCGAGCATCTTGAGTGTCCCCGTCGCTTAGAGGTACGCCGGGACCATGCAGGTCTTGTGTTCGACGTGGTGAGCGAATTCGTCGCGGAAGTGCTTGAGCATGCCGCGCACCGGCATCGCTGCCGCGTCGCCCAGGGCGCAGATCGTGCGGCCCATGATGTTTTCAGCCACGTTGTCCAGCAGGGCCAGGTCTTCGGCACGGCCTTCGCCGTGCTCGATGCGGTTGACCAGGCGCCACAGCCAGCCGGTGCCTTCGCGGCACGGCGTGCACTGGCCGCAGGACTCGTGCTGGTAGAAGTAGGACAGGCGCAGCAGGCTCTTGACCATGCAGCGGGTCTCGTCCATGACGATGACCGCACCCGAGCCCAGCATGGAGCCCGCCTTGGAGATGGAGTCATAGTCCATCGTGCAGTCCATCATCAGGGCCGCCGGCAGCACCGGGGCCGAAGAACCACCGGGGATCACCGCCTTGAGCTTCTTGCCACCCTTGACGCCACCGGCCAGCTCTAGCAGCTCGGCGAACGAGGTGCCCATCGGGATTTCGTAGTTGCCGGGGCGCTCGACGTCACCGACCATCGAGAAGATCTTGGTGCCGCCGTTGTTGGGCTTGCCGACCTCGAGGTAGGCCTGGCCGCCGTTGCGGATGATCCAGGGCACCGCCGCGAAGGTCTCGGTGTTGTTGATGGTGGTGGGCTTGCCGTACAGGCCGAAGCTGGCCGGGAACGGCGGCTTGAAGCGCGGCTGACCCTTCTTGCCTTCGAGCGACTCCAGCAGCGCGGTCTCTTCGCCGCAGATGTAGGCGCCGAAACCGTGGTGGCCGTGCAGGTTGAAGCTGAACGACGAACCGAGGATGTTCTGGCCCAGGTAACCGGCGGCACGCGCCTCGTCCAGGGCGGCCTCGAAACGCTCGTAGACCTCGAAGATCTCGCCGTGGATGTAGTTGTAGCCCTGCGTGATGCCCATCGCGTACGCGGCGATGGCCATGCCCTCGATCACGCTGTGCGGGTTGAACATCAGGATGTCGCGGTCCTTGCAGGTGCCGGGCTCGCCCTCGTCGGAGTTGCAGACGAGGTACTTCTGGCCCGGGAAGGCGCGGGGCATGAAGCTCCACTTCAGACCGGTGGGGAAGCCGGCGCCACCGCGGCCGCGCAGACCGGAGGCCTTGACCTCGGCGATCACCTGATCCGGCGTCATCGGCTCTCCGCCGTCCACCGCCAGGATCTTGCGCAGGGCCTGGTAGCCACCACGGGCCAGGTAGTCTTGAAGGCCCCAGTTGCGGCCGTTCAGGTCGGCGTAGATCTGGGGCTTGATGTGGCGACCGTGGAAGCAGGTCTCGAGGCCGGTGGCCTGGAAGCGCGAAAGATCAAGCGCCATGCTCAGGCCCCCTTCCCTTCGGCGGCCTTGATCGTGGCGACCAGGTCGTCGAGCTTGTCGTTGCTCATGTAGCTCAGCATCTGGCGGTCGTTGACCAGCATCACCGGCGCATCGGCGCAGGCACCCAGGCACTCGCACTTGGCCACGGTGAACAGGCCGTCGGCGGTGGTGCCACCGTCTTCAAGGCCCAGCGCCTTGCACAGGTGCTCCAGCGCGCTCTGGCCATTGCGCAGCTGGCAAGGCAGGTTGGTGCAGACGTTCAGCTTGTACTTGCCGACCGGCTGCTGGTTGTACATGTTGTAGAAGGTGGTGACCTCACGCACGGCGATGGGCGCCATGCCGAGGTACTCGGCGATCGCGGCCTCGGCCTCGGCAGAGACCCAGCCCTGCTCCTGCTGGACGATCGACAGGCAGGCCATCACGGCGGACTGGGCCTGCTCCTTCGGGTACTTGGCCACTTCCTTCGCGAAGCGGGCCTTGGTGGCTTCAGACAGAGTCATCGATCGATCTCGCCAAACACGATGTCCATGGTGCCGATGATCGCGACGGCGTCGGCGATCATGTGGCCGCGTGCCATTTCATCCAGCGCCGCCAGGTGGACGAAGCCGGGGGCACGGATCTTCAGGCGGTACGGCTTGTTGGCGCCGTCGCTGACCAGGTAAATGCCGAATTCGCCCTTCGGGTGCTCGACGGCGGCGTAGGCCTCGCCTTCGGGCACGCGGAAGCCTTCGGAGAAGAGCTTGAAATGGTGGATCAGCTCTTCCATGCTGGTCTTCATCGCCACGCGCGAGGGCGGCGCCACCTTGTGGTTGTCGGTGATGACCGGGCCCGGGTTGGCGCGCAGCCAGTCCACGCACTGCTTGACGATGCGGTTGGACTGGCGCAGTTCCTCGACGCGGACCAAGTAGCGGTCGTAGGTGTCACCGTTGACGCCGACGGGGACGTCGAAGTCCATGTTGGCGTAAACGTCGTAAGGCTGCTGCTTGCGCAGGTCCCAGGCGATGCCCGAGCCGCGCAGCATGGCGCCGGTCATGCCCATCTGCAGCGCGCGCTCGGGGCTGACGACGCCGATGCCGACCGTGCGCTGCTTCCAGATGCGGTTGTCGGTCAGCAGGGTCTCGTATTCATCGACCAGCTTGGGGAAGCGCTTGCAGAAGTCGTCGATGAAGTCCAGCAGCGAGCCCTGGCGGTTCTCGTTGAGCTGGTCGATCGCGCGCTGGTTCTTGATCTTGCTGACCTGGTACTGCGGCATGCTGTCCGGCAGGTCGCGGTAGACGCCGCCCGGACGGAAGTAGGCCGCGTGCATGCGGGCGCCCGAGACCGCCTCGTACATGTCGAACAGGTCCTCACGCTCGCGGAAGCAGTAGATGAGGATGTTCATCGCGCCGCAGTCCATGCCGTGGCAGCCCAGCCAGAGCAGGTGGTTCAGCAGGCGGGTGATCTCGGCGAACATCACGCGGATGTACTGCGCGCGCAGCGGCACCTCGATGCCCAGGAGCTTCTCGATCGCGAGGCAGTAGGCGTGCTCGTTGGACATCATCGACACGTAGTCGAGGCGATCCATGTAGGGCAGCGACTGGATGAAGGTCTTCTGCTCGGCCAGCTTCTCGGTGCCGCGGTGGAGCAGGCCGATGTGCGGGTCGGCACGCTGGATGACTTCGCCGTCGAGCTCCAGCACCAGGCGCAGCACGCCGTGCGCCGCCGGGTGCTGCGGACCGAAGTTCAGGGTGTAGTTCTTGATTTCTGCCATGGCTTGTCCCGGGCTTACTGCAGGCCGCCGTAGTGGTCTTCGCGGATCACGCGCGGGGTGATCTCGCGCGGCTCGATGGTCACCGGCTGGTAGACCACGCGGCGGGTCTCGGCGTCGTAGCGCATCTCGACATGCCCCGACACCGGGAAGTCCTTGCGCATCGGGTGGCCGATGAAGCCGTAGTCGGTCAGGATGCGGCGAAGGTCCTGGTGGCCCTCGTAGATGATCCCGTACATGTCGAACGACTCGCGCTCGAACCAGCTGGCGGCGTTCCAGACGTCGTTCACCGACGCCACGACGGGCAACTCGTCATCGGGCGCGAAGACCTTGACGCGCAGGCGCCAGTTCTTGCTGACCGACAGCAGGTGCAACACGGTCACGTAACGGGCGCCATCCCAGGGCATGTCCCTCCAGGTGGACATGTCCATGCCGGCCAGGTCGATCAGCTGCTCAAAGGCCAGCTCGGCGTGGTCGCGCAGGGTGGTGCACACCGCGAGGTAGTCGGCCGCCTTGACCGTGATGGTGATTTCGCCCAGGTCACGCTTGAACTGGCTGATGCGCTCGCCCAGCACGCTTTCAAGCGCCGCCTGCAGGTTGTCGAGTTTCTGCGTCATGTGGTGGTCCCGGCTCAGGCGCGGGCGATGGTGTTCTCGCGACGGATCTTGGCCTGCAGCTGCAGGATGCCGTAGAGCAGCGCCTCGGCGGTCGGGGGACAGCCCGGGACATAGACGTCGACCGGGACGATGCGGTCACAGCCGCGCACCACCGAGTAGCTGTAGTGGTAGTAACCACCGCCGTTGGCGCAGGAGCCCATCGAGAGCACCCAGCGCGGCTCGGCCATCTGGTCGTAGACCTTGCGCAGCGCCGGCGCCATCTTGTTGCACAGCGTGCCCGCCACGATCATCAGATCGGACTGGCGCGGCGATGGACGGAAGAGCATGCCGAAGCGGTCGATGTCGTAGCGCGCCGCACCGGCGTGCATCATCTCGACCGCACAGCAGGCCAGACCGAAGGTCATCGGCCACAGCGACCCGGTCTTCGACCAGTTCATCAGGGAGTCCACCGAGGTGGTGATGAACCCTTCCTTGAAAACGCCTTCAATACCCATATCTCTTGCCTCTCGAACCTCTGGTGCCGCCGGGACGGTGGATGGACACGTGGGCCGGGATCACTCCCAGTCCAGCGCGCCCTTCTTCCACTCGTAGACAAAACCCACCACGAGGATGGCCAGGAAAATCATCATCGCCCAGAAACCTGACGCGCCAATGTCGTTGAGGGCCACGGCCCAAGGGAACAAAAACGCGATTTCGAGGTCGAACAGAATGAAGAGGATGGCCACCAGGTAGTAGCGCACGTCGAACTTCATGCGAGCGTCTTCGAAGGCCTCGAAGCCGCACTCGTAAGGGCTGTTCTTTTCGGCATCAGGGCGATTGGGGCCCATGATGAAGCCGATGAGCTGGGGAGCGATGCCGACCGCGGCGCCCACCAGGATGAAGAGGATGACGGGAAGGTAGCCTTGCAGGTCCATGGTGCGCTTCGCTTTTCGCTGCGGTGAATGGCGGTGACATTCGATCCGGCCACAAAAAAGGCGCGCTGTCCTTGGCCTGCGATGATGGCCAGAACGGAGCGCGCCCCCTTCGTTCCCTGCGTCTTGGCTCAGGGCGCTCGACAAGGCACCGGATGAGGACCTCGTCGATTTCTTGTTGGTGCCGACGGCGAGACTCGAACTCGCACAGCTTTCGCCACTACCCCCTCAAGATAGCGTGTCTACCAATTTCACCACGTCGGCCTGACGGCTGGCTTGTCGCCAACGGCCCTTGCGGGCACATTGCACTGAAACGCCTGCCGTGTCAGCTTGTTCTGCTTGCGTGAGGGTTGCTTGCTGAACAGCTTTTGATTCTAGCCAGAAACTTGGCCGTTTCCTAGGGTTGATGCGGATCTTTCACAGAAAGGCCCGCATCGACCTCACTTGGTCGGGATCGCGGGGCCCGCAGCCGAGGCCGGCGCACTCACGGCGGCAGGGGCCGCCGTGTCCAGCACGCTGGCGCCGCCCGTGGCGGAGCGCTGCCCACCCACGTTCGACGAGAAGGCGAGGCCCAGCGTCGACAGGAAGAACACGGTGGCACAGACGGCGGTCGAGCGAGACAGGAAGTTGGCACTGCCGGTCGCGCCAAACAGGCTGCCCGAGGCGCCGCTGCCAAAGGATGCGCCCATGTCGGCGCCCTTGCCGTGCTGCATCAGGACCAGACCGATCATCACGATCGCGGCCAGCAGCTGCACCACCACCAGCAGGTTCAGGAAGACTTGCATCGTTTCAATACTCCGGATATCAGGATTCAGGCGCGGCTCACTGCGCCGCGCGGCAGATGGCCACGAAATCGGCCGCCTTCAGGGCCGCACCGCCGATCAGGCCGCCGTCGATGTCGGCCTGACCAAACAGCGTGGCCGCGTTGTCGGGCTTGACGCTGCCGCCATACAGCAGCGTCATCTGGTCAGCCTTCGGGGTGGCCGCCTTGAGTTGGGCGCGCAGCACCGCGTGGACCGCCTGGGCCTGCTCGGGCGTGGCCACCTTGCCGGTGCCGATTGCCCAGACCGGCTCATAGGCCACGACCATCTCGCCGGCACAGTGGCCCAGGGCATGGATCACGGCCGACAGTTGACGCTTGACGACCGCCTCGGTCTCGCCTGCCTCGCGCTGGGCCAGGGTTTCGCCGACACAGACGATGGGCGTGATGCCGCGGGCCAATGCCGCCTTGGCCTTGTCGGCCACCAGTTGGTCGGACTCGGCATGGTAGGCGCGGCGTTCGGAGTGACCGACGATCACGTAGCGGCAACCGAACTCGTGCAGCATCGCGGCCGAGACCTCGCCGGTGTAGGCACCCTGCTCGTGCGCCGAGCAATCCTGGGCGCCCCAACGGATGTCGCTGGCCGCCAGGGCCACGGCCACCTCGGCCAGATAGGGAAACGGGGCGCAGACCGCCACGTCACAGGCATAGGGACGGGCGCCGACGATGCCGTCCAGCAACTCGGCGTTCGCCTTGTGGTTGCCGTGCATCTTCCAGTTGCCGACCACGAGCTTGCGTCGCATGGGTTCCACCTTTTGGGAAAGTTCTGAAATTCAGGACCAGCGCAGCACGATCTTGCCGACGTGCTGACTGGACTCCATCAGGGCATGGGCTTCGGCCGCCCGCTCAGCGGGAAAGACGCGCTCGATCACCGGGCGAACCTGACCGGTCGCCAGCAACGGCCAGACCCGCTCGCACAAGGCCGCAGCGATCGCGCCCTTGAACGCGACCGGGCGCGGGCGCAGCGTGGAGCCGGTGATCATCAGGCGGCGGCGCAACACCTCGCCGGCGTTGAACTCGCTCTTGACACCACCCTGCACCGCGATGACCACGATGCGCCCATCGTCCGCCAGACAGGAGACCTCGCGGGCGATGTAGTCCCCCGCCACCATGTCCAGGATCACATCCGCGCCTCGGCCTTCGGTGAGGCGCTTGACCTCGGCGGAGAAGTCCTGGGTGCGGTAGTTGATCGCATGGTCGGCGCCCAGGGCCACGCAAGCGGCGCACTTGTCGTCGCTGCCGGCGGTCACCAGGACCCGCGCCCCGAAGGCCTTGGCCAACTGGATCGCGGTGACGCCGATGCCGCTGGCACCACCCTGCACGAGCAGGGTCTCGCCCGGTTGCAGGCGGCCGCGGTCAAAGACGTTGGACCAGACGGTGAAGAAGGTCTCAGGCAGGCAGGCGGCCTGGAGGTCGTCCAGACCGGCCGGCACCGGGAGCACCTGCGGGATCGGGGCCACGCAGCGCTCGGCATAGCCGCCGCCCGCGACCAGCGCGCAGACGCGCTGTCCGAGCGCCAGGCCGGCCGCGGCCAGCTCGGCCGGGTCGCCGCCCGCCACCACACCCGCCACCTCCAGACCCGGCAGGTCCGAGGCACCCGGCGGGGGCGCATAGGCGCCCTTGCGCTGCAGCACGTCAGGGCGGTTGACGCCCGACGCGCTGACCTGGATCAGCAGCTCGCCGACCCCTGGCACCGGGTCCGGTCGCTCGACCGGCACCAGCACCTCGGGGGCGCCGTACTCGCGGATCGCGATCGCTCGCATGTGCCCTCGACCGCCTTACTGCTGCTGTTGCTGCTGCTGGTCGGCTTCGGCGCCAGCTTCCGCAGCGTCGGCAGCGGGACGCTGCTCGGCGCGCTCGCGGCGGGGACCGCGGTCACCGCGCTCGCGACGGTCGCCGCGGTCGCCACGGTCGTCACGCTCACGGCGAGGACGCTCGAAGCGCGGCTCGTCTTCCATGCCTTCGGGACGCTCGAGCAGGGCCTTCATGGACAGCTTGATGCGGCCCTTCTCGTCGGTCTCGAGCACCTTGACCTTGACGACCTGGCCTTCCTTCAGGAAGTCCTCGACCCGCTCCACGCGCTGGTGGGCGATCTGGCTGATGTGCAGCAGACCGTCCTTGCCCGGCAGGATGTTGATCAGGGCACCGAAATCCAGGATCTTGGTGACCGGGCCTTCGTAGACCTTGCCCACTTCGGCTTCGGCAGTGATCTCGGTGATGCGCTTCTTGGCGAACTCGGCCTTGTCGGCGTCGGTCGAAGCGATGGTGATGGTGCCGTCTTCACCGATGTCGATCGTGCAGCCGGTTTCCTCGGTCAGGGCACGGATGGTGGAACCACCCTTGCCGATGACGTCACGGATCTTCTCCGGGTTGATCTTCATGGTGTAGAGGCGCGGAGCGAACTGCGAGACCTCGGTCTTCGCGCCACCCATGGCTTCCACCATCTTGCCGAGGATGTGCATGCGGGCTTCCTTGGCCTGGGCCAGGGCGACCTGCATGATTTCCTTGGTGATGCCCTGGATCTTGATGTCCATCTGCAGGGCGGTGATGCCACCGGTGGTGCCGGCGACCTTGAAGTCCATGTCGCCGAGGTGGTCCTCGTCACCCAGGATGTCGGTCAGGACGGCGAACTTGTTGCCTTCCTTGATCAGGCCCATGGCGATGCCGGCCACATGGGCCTTCATCGGCACGCCGGCGTCCATCAGCGCCAGGCAGCCGCCGCAGACCGAAGCCATCGAGGACGAACCGTTGGACTCGGTGATCTCCGAGACCACGCGCACGGTGTAGGGGAACTCGGCGGCGTCGGGCAGGCAGGCCACCAGGGCACGCTTGGCCAGGCGGCCGTGGCCGATCTCGCGGCGCTTCGGGCTGCCCACACGGCCGGTTTCGCCGGTGGCGAACGGAGGCATGTTGTAGTGCAGCATGAAGCGGTCGCTGTACTCGCCGGCCAGCGCATCGATGGTCTGGGCGTCGCGCTCGGTGCCGAGGGTGGCGGCGACCAGGGCCTGGGTCTCACCACGGGTGAACAGGGCCGAGCCGTGGGCGCGCGGCAGCACGCTGTTGCGGATCTCGATGGCGCGCACGGTGCGGGTGTCGCGGCCGTCGATGCGGGGCTCGCCAGCCAGGATCTGGCCACGCACGATCTTGGCCTCGATCTCGAACAGCAGGCCGTCGACCTCGACGCCGTCGAAGGCGATGCCCTGCTCGGTCAGCGCGGCCTTGACGGCAGCGTAGGCTTCGCGGCAAGCGGTGGTGCGGGCCTGCTTGGAGCGGATCTGGTAGGCGGCGCGCAGCGCGCCCTCGGCCAGCTCGGTGACCTTGGCGATGAAGGGCTCGTCCTTGGCCGGAGCCTTCCAATCCCACACCGGCTTGCCGGCTTCGCGGACCAGCTCGTGGATGGCGTTGATGGCGATCTGGCTTTGCTCGTGGCCGTAGACCACGGCGCCCAGCATCACTTCCTCGCTCAGCTGGTCGGCTTCAGACTCGACCATCAGCACGGCGGCTTCGGTGCCGGCCACGACCAGGTCCATCTTGGAGTCGGCCAGGGCACCCTTGCCCGGGTTCAGGATGTACTCGCCGTTGACGTAACCGACGCGGGCCGCGCCGATCGGGCCGTTGAACGGAATGCCGGAGACCGACAGGGCGGCCGAAGTGGCGATCATCGCGGCGATGTCGGCCTGGACCTCAGGGTTCAGGCTCAGGACGTGCACGACGACCTGGACTTCGTTGAAGAAGCCTTCAGGGAACAGCGGGCGGATCGGGCGGTCGATCAGGCGGCTGGTCAGGGTTTCCAGCTCGCTCGGGCGGCCTTCACGCTTGAAGAAGCTGCCGGGAATCTTGCCGGCGGCATAGGTCTTCTCGATGTAGTCGACGGTCAGGGGGAAGAAATCCTGGCCGGCCTTGGGGGCCGACTTGGCCACCACGGTAGCCAGCACCACGGTGTCTTCGATGTCGACGAGGACGGCGCCGCTGGACTGGCGGGCGATTTCGCCGGTTTCCATGCGGACCTGGTGCGGGCCCCATTGGAAGCTCTTGGTGACCTTGTTGAACATGCTCATGTGTGTCTCCGGTGGAGTGCGGGCGCCTTGTCGGTGGCGCCGGAAAACCGGGAGTTCACCAAGTCCGGGCGGTATGCCATTCCAGCGGCTGCGGCGCGCGCAGGCGGTGGAATGACACGACAGTACCCCGGTGTGAGGTGGTCTCCGTCAGGCGATGAAAGACAAAGAGCCTGTGCTGGCATGCATCCAGACAGGCTCTTCGTCGCGCATGCCGTGATTACTTGCGCAGGCCCAGCTTCTGGATCAGCGCGGTGTAGCGGTCGGCGTCACGGTCCTTCAGGTAGGCCAGCAGACGCTTGCGCTGGTTGACCATCTTCAGCAGACCGCGGCGGCCGTGGTGGTCCTTGGCGTGCAGCTTGAAGTGGGGGGTCAGCTCGTTGATGCGAGCGGTCAGCAGGGCGACCTGGACTTCCGGGGAGCCGGTGTCGTTGGCGCCGCGGGCGTTGGCGGCGACGATGTCGGCCTTCTTGATGTCAGCCACGGACATGGCGATTTCCTTGTAGGTGTGGAAGATCCGCCAACGCGGCGCCTGACGGGCGATGCGGTTGCGGTTTCCGTTGTGGACTTGCGAACGCGGGTGAAACCGACCCGCGCCGTGCTGGCGCCTGCAGACCCCGAGCGAACCCTGAATTTGCAGAACCTGCAGATTATAGACCCAAACCGCGCCGCAGGCGATCCACCCCCTGGTCCAGGCGGGCCGGGTCGCGCGAGGCGAAGCACCAGCGCAGCCAGCCCTCCCCCTCGGGCCCGAAGGCGATGCCGGGCGCAAGACCCAGGCCCGCCTCTCGCACCAGACGCTTGGCCAGAGCCATCGAATCGGGCTCGCCCTCGACCCGGAAAAAGGCGTACATGCCCCCTGGCGGCGCGCTGAGCTCGACGCCGGGCACGGCCTGCAGGCCCGCCACCAGACGGTCACGGCAGGCATGCATGCGCCGCACCAGGTCCGGCACCAGCGCCGCCGACCGGGACAGAGCCGCCAGCGCTCCGCGCTGCACGAAGACCGGGGCGCAGCTGGTGTTGAACTCGATCAACTTGGCCATGTCATGGGCCCAACCCTCCGGCATCACCAGCCAACCCAGGCGCCAGCCGGTCATCAGGAAGCTCTTGGAGAAGCTGTGCACCACCAGCAGGCGGTCGTCCGGCTCGGCCAGGTCCAGGAAGCTCGGCGCGCAGGCCCCCGGGCCGTACCACAGGCGCTCGTAGACCTCGTCGGCCACGATCCAGGTACCGGTTCGTCGGCAATGCTGCAGCAGCGCGGCCTGCTCGTCGCGGCTGAGCGACCAGCCCGTGGGGTTGGAGGGCGCATTGAGCAGCAGCACCCGGGTCAGGGGCGTGACGGCCGCGCGAAGCGCCTGCAGGTCAAGGCGCCAAGCGCCCTGGTCGGGCTGCAGAGGCACCCGCACCACCTGCGCACCCAGGATCTCCGGCTGCGCGGTGATGTTGGGCCAGACCGGGGTGACGCACACCACCTCATCGCCCGGCGACAGCAGCGATTGCGCCGCCAACATGAGGGCCGAGGTGCCCGACGACGTGACCGCGATGCGCTCCGGCGACACCGGCCGGTGCAGGCCGCTGAGGCAGGCGGCCAAGGCCTCGCGCAGCTCGGGAATGCCGAGGTTGTGGGAGTAGAACGTTTCCCCCTGCCGCAGCGAGGCGATCGCCGCCTCGCGGGCGACCTCGGGCGTGACCTCGTCGCTCTCGCCGAACCAGAAGGCCAGCACGTCGCCGCGGCCCATCGCCGCGTTGGCCACCTCGCGGATGCGCGAGGCCGGCAGATCCCGGATCTCTGGGCGCATGCCCTCCCCTTCCCTGGCGTGGCAGCGTCAGGACGGACGCTGCATCTGGCACGACTGTACAGGCGCCAGCTCGCGCGCCTCGAAGCGGCGCACGGTGCGGAAGCCGAAGCCCGAGCCCTCGGCATCGAAGGCCACGCCGTCGCGGCCCGCGCGGTCCATCACGCTGACATAGAGCGGTTGCATGAACTGGTGGTCCGAGGCCCGTATTTCACCCTGATGGGGCACACCCACGCCGCGGCCGTCGAACTTCAGTCCCTCGAGTGCCCTCGCAACCGCCGTCGCCTCGGTGCTCCGGGCCTTTTCGATTGCGCTGGTCAGCATCTCGACCATCGCCTGCATGCGCGCGTGCAGGTAGTCGTCCTTCGGGTCCGGGAAGCGGGCCCTGAACGCCTTGACCATCGCGGCGGAGCCGGCATCACCGACGTTCGGGTGCCACTCGGCCACAGCCAGCACCGAGCCGACGCCCGCGTCCGACAGGGTGGCCGGCACGCCCAGGGCGTTGCCATAGAAGGTGTAGAACTTCAGGTTGAGGCCCAGGTCGCGTGTCGCCTTGACCAGCAGCGTCAGGTCATTGCCCCAGTTGCCGGTGACCACGGCCTGCGCGCCGCTGGCGCGGATCTTGGTGGCGTAGGGCAGGAAGTCCTTGACCCGCCCCATCGGGTGGAGCTCCTCGCCCACCACCTCGATGTCGGGCCGCTTGGCCTGCAACATCTGGCGGGCCTGGCGCACCACCTGCTGGCCGAAGCTGTAGTCCTGCCCGATCAGGTAAACCTTCTTCAGGCGGCTGTCGGCACGCATGACCTCGGTCAGGGCCTGCAAGCGCATGTCGGCGTGGGCATCGAAGCGGAAATGCCAGAAGCTGCACTTGTCCTGGGTCAGGGCCGGCTCCACGGCCGAGTAGTTCAGGAACAGCATGCGGTGCGCCGGGTCGCGCTCGTTGCGCTTGTTCAGCGCGTCGATCAACGCCGCCGCCACCGCCGAGCTGTTGCCCTGCAGCACGAAGCCGACGCCCTGGTCGCCCGCCTGGCGCAGCTGGCCCAGCGCCTCCTCGGCCGAGCCCTTGCTGTCGAAGCGCTGCAGCTGCAGCGGCCGGTTGCCTCCCGGCAGGCGCACGCCGCCCCGGGCATTGACCCGCTCGACCGCCCACAGCAGGTTGCGGTGCACCGCCTCGCCGGCGTTGGCGAAGGGCCCGGAGAGGCCTTCGATCAGGGCCAGGCGGATCGGCTCGGCGGCCGGGGCCGAGGCGGGCGCGGCCAGGGCGAGGCCGGGGACACAGGCGCCAGCCACGGCAGCCAGCATGGCCAGCCATCGGCGGCGACGGTTCAGGGTTTGCGTCATCTCAATTCCGGTGAGGCCTGGCGATCACCAGGTCTTGAAAACGAAAAAGCCGCTGTCAACTGAGCGGCATGGGGCCGATTTGTCACGCAGGTGACACCCGGATGGCCCGAATTGTAGGGGTGCCCATGTTCGTTCTTCCGATGTCCCGACAAGCCCAGGCCTTTTCGCGCCAGCTCGAACGACTGTTCGACGACGACCTGTATGGCCACCCCTCGGCGGCGCCCCCCGCCACCCAGCCCCTGTCCAGCCGCAGTCCACTGCTCGACATCGTCGAGACCGCCCGTGGCTTCACGGTGCAGGCCGAGTTGCCCGGCGTCGCGAAGGAAGACGTGAAGGTGCATGTGGAGGGCCGCCAGGTCAGCCTGAGCGCACAGCCGCGAGCACCTCAGGAACACCGCGAGGGGGAGCGCACACTGCACCGCGAGCGCCCCGCCAGCGGCTTTGCCCGCAGCTTCACGCTGCCCGTGGAACTGGACGCCGCCGCCTGCGAGGCACGGCTGGCCGACGGAGTGCTCACGCTGGAGCTGGTCCGGCGGCACGCCGACGGGCCGTCCACGCTGCCGGTGCGCTGACGCGGTCAACGCTCAGGCGCTGGCGAGGTCCCAGCGCGGTCGGATCTCGAAGCGGTAGTCCGGCTGCGCCTGGGCCAGGCCGGCCTGCAGGCGCATCGCGGCAGCCATCGCGATCATGGCGCCGTTGTCGGTGCACAGGTGCAACTCAGGGTAGTGCACCCGCCAGCCGCGGCGTTCGGCGAGTGCGTTGAGTTGCTCACGCAGTGGGCGGTTGGCACCCACCCCGCCCGCCACCACCAGACGCCGCAGGCCACTGTCCTGCACCGCGCGTGCCGATTTGCGGACCAGCACCTCGACGATGGCGGCCTGCGTGCTGGCCGCCAGGTCGGCCCGCTGCTGCGCGGACGGGTCCGGCCCGAGTTTGCGCAAGGCCGTGGCCACCGCGGTCTTCAGCCCGGCGAACGAGAAATCCAGGTTGGGCTGGTGCAGCAGGGGCCGCGGCAAGTCGAAGGCCTTCGGATCCCCCTGCTCGGCCAGGCGCGACAGCGCGGGACCACCCGGGTAACCCAGCCCCAACAGCTTGGCGGACTTGTCGAAGGCTTCGCCCGCCGCGTCGTCGATGGTCTCGCCCAACAGGGCATAGCGCCCCACCCCATCCACCCGCATCAACTGGGTGTGCCCGCCGGACACCAGCAGCGCGATGAAGGGGAAGCTGGGCGGGTCGGCCGACAGGAAGGGCGACAGCAGGTGCCCCTCCAGGTGGTGAACACCCAAGGTGGGCTTGCCCAGGGCAGCGGCCAGCGAGCAGGCGACTCCAGCCCCCACCAGCAGTGCCCCCGCCAGGCCAGGCCCCCGTGTGAAGGCCAGCACATCGACCTCGTGCAGGGATGCACCGGCCTGGGTCAGGACCGCCTCGGTCAAGGGCAACACCCGCCGGACATGGTCCCGCGACGCCAGTTCGGGCACCACCCCGCCATAGGCCTGGTGCATGGCGATCTGGCTGTGCAGCGCATGGGCCCGAAGCACGGGCACGCCATTTGCTGGCGTGCTCACCAATGCCACCCCCGTCTCGTCACACGAGGACTCGAATCCAAGAACATTCATCGCGTCGATTTTCCGCAGGACCACGCCGGACATGGACTCATGTCATCAATCAATACGAAAGTATCGATCTAGTCAATGAGGGATTGAATTGGCGCAAACGCGTGACGGGTTGCGCAAAATATTCTGTTGTGGAAAACCGCAGGAGCCGGCCAGTCGTGTCGGCCCACACAAGCGTTGGGACCATGGACACCTACAAACTGAAGGCTTGGCCGGAGCTGCCCCCGGCCTTCCGCCGCATGGCTTTTCGTCGGCTGCTGAGCGATCTGTCGCAGCGCCACATGTCGGAGCAGGAGCTGCGCGGTGCCAGCGGACTCTCCGGCAGCGATGTCCGCGCCCTGCTCAGCCACCTGGACCAGGAAGGCCTGCTGGACACCCGCGTGGCCCCCGATGCACCTGCGGCGTCACGCGGCTGGATGCGCCTCACCGCGCCCTTGCAACAGCTGCTGTTGCGCCGAGCCAACTGAAAAACCGCCACCCGACGCCGGGCGCGGACGCCCGGCGCCCGCTCAGTGGTTTTCGCGGGCGTGGTTGATCGTGTATTTGGGGATTTCGATCACCAGGTCGGTGTCGCCCACGATGGCTTGACAGGACAGGCGCGACTGCGGGGTCAGGCCCCAGGCCTTGTCCAGCAGGTCTTCCTCCAATTCGTCGGGCTCGTCCAGAGACGCGTAGCCCTGCTTGACCACGACGTGGCAGGTGGTGCAGGCGCAGCTCATCTCGCAGGCATGCTCGATCGCGATGCCGTTCTCCAGCAGGGCGTCGCAGACCGAGGTGCCGGGCTCGACGGTGAGTTCATCGCCGGCGGGGCACAGCTCGGCGTGGGGCAGGATCTTGATGATGGGCATGGTGTCGGGTCTCGGGCTCAGAGGGTGTCGAGGCGGCGGCCGGTGAGCGCGGCCTGGATGCCGCGGTTCATGCGGGCGGCGGCAAAGGGCTCGGTGCCCTTGGCCAGGGCCTCGACCGCGGCGGTGACCGCCTCGGGCAAGGTGCCCCGGGCAGCCTCGGCCACGGCTTGCAGCAGGCGGTCCACGTCGCCGCGCTCGCCCTCGGAGAGCAGGTCTCCATCGGCGTCGAGCGCGGCGCGGGTGGCCAGGGTCATGCGCTCGGCCTCGACTTGCGCCTCGCGCAGGGCGCGGGCCTGCATGTCGGCCTCGGCGCTGCTGAAACCTTCCTTGAGCATGCGGGCGATGTCGTCGTCGGCCAGACCGTAGCTGGGCTTGACCTGCACCTGCGCCTCGACACCGCTGGTCTGCTCCCGGGCGGACACGTTCAGCAGTCCGTCGGCATCGACCTGGAAAGTGACGCGGATGCGGGCCGCGCCGGCGGCCATCGGCGGGATGCCGCGGAGCTCGAAGCGCGCCAGCGAGCGGCAGTCCGCCACCAGCTCGCGCTCGCCCTGCACCACATGCACCGCCATCGCGGTCTGCCCGTCCTTGAAGGTGGTGAAGTCCTGGGCCTTGGCCACCGGAATGGTGCTGTTGCGCTCGATCACGCGCTCGACCAGGCCACCCATCATTTCCAGTCCAAGGGACAGCGGGATCACGTCCAGCAGCAGGAGCTCACCGTCGCGCGCATTGCCCGCCAGCGCGTTGGCCTGGATGGCGGCGCCGATCGCCACCACCTCATCGGGGTTCAGGTTGGTCAGCGGCTCGCGACCGAAGAACTCGCCCACCGCGGTGCGCACCGCGGGCATGCGGGTGGAGCCCCCCACCATCACCACGCCCTGCACCTCTTCTCGGCCCACTCGGGCGTCGCGCAGCACCTTGCGCACGGCCGACAAGGTGCGGTCGAGCAGCGGCCGGGTCAGGGCCTGGAACCGCTCGCGGTCCACCGCCACGCACAGGCGGCCGGCGCCCAGTGCGGCCACCAGCTCGGTGCGCTCGGAGGCGGTCAGGGCCTCCTTGGCGGCGCGGGCCGCCACGAGGACGGCGCGCTTGTCGGCAGCGCTGCTCAGGGGCAGGCCGGCCTGGGCCACCGCCCAGTCGGCCAGCGCGTGGTCGAAGTCGTCACCACCCAGGGCGGCGTCGCCGCCGGTGGCCACCACCTCGAAGACGCCGCGCGACAGCCGCAGCAGCGAGATGTCGAAGGTGCCGCCGCCCAGGTCGTACACCGCGTAGAGACCTTCGATGCCGTTGTCCAGGCCGTAGGCCACCGCGGCCGCGGTGGGCTCGTTGATCAGGCGCAGCACGTTCAGGCCGGCCAGCTGGGCCGCGTCCTTGGTGGCCTGGCGCTGGGCGTCGTCGAAATAGGCCGGCACCGTGATCACCGCGCCGTACAGGTCGTCGTTGAAGGTGTCCTCGGCGCGGTAGCGCAGCGTGGCCAGGATCTCGGCCGAGACCTCGACCGGGGACTTGATGCCGGCGCGGGTGTCCACCGCCACCATGCCCGGCTGGTCAATGAAACGGTACGGCAGGCGCTCGCGGCCGGCGATGTCCGCCAGGCCGCGGCCCATGAAGCGCTTGACCGAGACCAGGGTGTTCTCGGGGTCCTGGGCCTGCGCCGCGGCGGCGTCCCAGCCGATCTGGCGACCCCCCCCCTCGAGGTAGCGCACCACCGAGGGCAGCATGTGGCGGCCCTGGTCATCCGGCAGGCACTCGGCCACGCCGTGGCGCAGCGAAGCGACCAGGGAGTTGGTGGTGCCCAGGTCGATGCCCACCGCGATGCGGCGCTGGTGCGGGTCCGGCGCCTGGCCGGGTTCGGAGATCTGGAGCAGAGCCATCGCAAGAAGAAGGGGTCAGGGTTCCAGCGCGTCGAGGCGGCGGCCGACATCGGCCCGGAACCGTTGCACGAACATCAGGGCGCGCACGCGCGCCGCGGCCTGGGGGGCATCGCCCTGCTCGTCGAGCAGGCGGCCCAATTCGGAGAAGAGGCGGCGCTCCTCGGCGGCCACCTCGTCGTCCAGCGACTCGACGGCGGCCAGGTCCTGCGCGTCGTCCAGGGCCTCGCGCCATTCCATCTGCTGCATCAGGAAGGCGGCCGGCATCGCTGTGTTGTGCTCGGCGTCCACTGCCGCACCACGGCGCTCGCACAGGTACTGGGCCCTCGCCAGCGGGTCCTTCAGCCGGGCATAGGCCTCGTTGACCCGCACCGCCCACTGCATCGCCACCCGCTGGGCCGCGGCCCCTTCGGAGGCGAAGCGGTCCGGGTGCACCTGGGCCTGCAGCTGGCGCCAGCGCGCGTCCAGCACCGCGCGGTCCTGGGCAAAGGTGGCCGGCACCCCGAACAGGGTGAAGTCGTCGTCTTGCAGGTTCATGGGCGCAGCCGCTTTTCGTAGAACACCGACAGGCCGTTGTCGGGGTAGCCGCCGAAGGGGCCACGCCTCACGTAGCCACAGCGCTCGTACAGGCGGACGGCCTCGAGCTGGTCACCGCCGGTCTCGAGCAGCGCCAGCGGCAGGCCATCGGCCTGCAGGCGCGCTTCGAGCGCGTTCAGAAGCCCCACGCCCAGACGCTGGCCACGGCAGGCCGGGTCCACGTACATGCGCTTGACCTCGCCATAGGGCTGACCGGCGGTGTCGGGCTCGCCAGGCATGCGGCGGGTCGCCCCGCAGGCCACCAGGCGCCCCGCCCGCTCGGCCACCAGGAAGTCCACATCGGGCTGCAGCAGGGCCTGCAGGTCCAGGATGTGGTTGTCTTCGGGTGCGTAGAGCGAGGCCAGGTAGGCGTCGAGTGCGGCCAGCAGCGGCCCGACCTCGGGGTGGTCGGCGCGTTCCGGTCGGATCTGCAGCGCGTCAGCGTTCATGGTCGGGAATGAAAAAGGGCGCGGCGGTGGCGCGGCGCCCTCAGCGGCCAAACCGGTGATTGTCGGTCAGACGCGGAACGATTCGCCGCAGCCGCAGCGGTCCTTCTCGCGCGGGTTGTGGAACTTGAAGCCCTCGTTGAGGCCTTCGCGCACGAAGTCCAGCTCGGTGCCGTCCAGGTAGGGCAGGCTCTTGGGATCGATCAGGATCTTCACGCCATGACCCTCGAAGACGATGTCCTCAGGGGCGACGTCGTCAGCGTACTCGAGCTTGTAGGCCAGGCCCGAGCAGCCGGTCGTCTTCACGCCCAGGCGCACGCCCACGCCCTTGCCACGGCGGCTGAGGTAGCGCGTGACGTGGCGGGCGGCGGCCTCGGTCAGGGTGACGGCCATCGTCAGTCCGCCTTCTGGCCGTGGCGGGCGCGGTAGTCGTCCACCGCGGCCTTGATGGCGTCCTCGGCCAGGATCGAGCAGTGGATCTTGACCGGCGGCAGCGCCAGCTCCTCGGCGATCTGGGTGTTCTTGATCGACAGGGCCTGGTCCAGGGACTTGCCCTTGACCCATTCGGTCACCAGCGAGCTGCTGGCGATGGCCGAGCCGCAGCCGTAGGTCTTGAAGCGCGCATCCTCGATCAGGCCGGTGTCGGCGTTGACCTTGATCTGCAGCTTCATCACGTCACCGCAGGCGGGCGCACCCACCATGCCGGTGCCGACCGAGTCGTCACCCTTGTCGAAGGCGCCGACGTTGCGGGGGTTTTCGTAGTGGTCGATGACCTTGTCGCTGTAAGCCATGTCCGTACTCCTTCTTCGTCTTCTTGCCAGGGCCTGCGCTCAGTGGGCGGCCCATTGGATGGTGCTCAGGTCGACCCCATCCTTGTACATGTCCCACAAGGGCGAGAGCTCGCGCAGCTTGGCCACGCGGTCCTTCAGCGTGGTGACGGCGTAGTCGATCTCTTCCTCGGTGGTGAAGCGGCCGATCGTCATGCGCAGGCTGCTGTGGGCCAGCTCATCGGAGCGCCCGAGCGCGCGCAGCACGTAGCTGGGCTCGAGGCTGGCCGAGGTGCAGGCCGAGCCCGAGGACACCGCCAGGCCCTTGACGCCCATGATCAGCGACTCGCCCTCCACGTAGTTGAACGAGATGTTCAGGTTGTGGGGCACGCGCTGGGTCAGGTGGCCGTTGATGAAGGTCTGCTCGATCTCGGACAAGCCCTTGACCAGGCGCTCGTGCAGCGCGCGGATGCGGGCATGCTCGGCGGCCATTTCCTCGCGGGCGATGCGGAAGGCCTCGCCCATGCCGACGATCTGGTGGGTGGGCAGCGTGCCCGAGCGCAGGCCGCGCTCGTGGCCGCCGCCATGCATCTGGGCCTCGAGGCGGACGCGGGGCTTGCGGCGCACGTACAGCGCGCCGATGCCCTTGGGACCGTAGGTCTTGTGCGAGGCCAGGCTCATCAGGTCGACCGGCAGGCTCTTGACGTCGATCTCGACCTTGCCGGTGGCCTGGGCGGCGTCGACGTGGAAGACGATGCCGTGCTCGCGGCAGACCGCGCCCAGGGCCGGGATGTCCTGGATGACGCCGATCTCGTTGTTGACCAGCATGACCGAGGCCAGCACGGTGTCCGGGCGGATGGCGGCCTTGAAGGCGTCCATGTCCAGCAGGCCGTCCTCACGGACCTCGAGGTAGGTGGCTTCGAAGCCCTGGCGCTCGAGTTCACGCACGGTGTCCAGCACGGCCTTGTGCTCGGTGCGCACCGTGATGATGTGCTTGCCCTTGGTCTGGGCGTAGAAGTGGGCCGCGCCCTTGATGGCAAGGTTGTTGGACTCGGTCGCCCCGCTGGTCCAGACGATCTCGCGCGGGTCGGCGCCGATCAGGTCGGCCACCTGGACGCGGGCCTTCTCGACCGCCTCTTCCGCCTCCCAGCCCCAGGCGTGGCTGCGCGATGCCGGGTTGCCGAAATGCTCGCGCAGCCAGGGGATCATCGCGTCCACCACGCGCGGATCCACCGGGGTGGTGGCGCCGTAGTCCATGTAGATCGGGAAGTGCGGGGTCTGGTCCATGACGAAGACAGGTGAACCGGCGGCCAGGGTCGCCGGGAGATTTCAGGGAGAAAGGCGCCTTACTTGGAGAAGGCGTTGCCGAGGGCGAAGACCGAGTTCGGGGCCGTGACCTTGATCGGCTTGACCACCGGGGTGCTGGAGATCGCGCGCTTGATCGGGGCCTCCTCGATGGAGATGCCCTTGGCCAGCTGGTCATCGACCAGCTTCTTCAGCGTGATCGAGTCGAGGTACTCGATCATCTTGGCGTTCAGGTTGGTCCAGAGCTCGTGCGTCATGCAGCGGCCGCTGTCGTCGCCCTGGCAGTTTTCCTTGCCGCCACAGCCGGTGGCGTCCAGCGCCTCGTCGACCGCGACGATGATGTCGGCCACGCTGATCTCCTCGGCCTTGCGGCCCAGCGAGTAGCCGCCGCCGGGGCCGCGGGTGCTCTCGACCAGCTCGTGGCGGCGCAGCTTGCCGAACAGCTGCTCCAGGTAGGACAGCGAGATCTGCTGGCGCTGGCTGATGGCGGCCAGGGCCACCGGCCCGTTGGTCGAGCGCAGCGCCAGATCGATCATGGCGGTGACCGCGAAGCGGCCCTTGGTGGTCAGTCGCATCTGAAACTCCTTGTGCCCGGCCCGGAAGGTGCCCATCCCCGATCGGCAGGATCGGTCTCGGGTTAACCCCCGGGGTTACCCGAGCGATTTGCTCAATTATAGGGGAACCCGAGTCTTTTGGTCGAGTTTCAGACGGGAAAGTTCCACGGACCGCGGTTCAGCGCCGCGACAGGCTGGCCAGGAAGCCTTTGCAGCCGGCCTCGATCAGGTCCAGCACCGTCTCGAACCCGGCGTCGCCGCCGTAGTACGGGTCAGGCACGTCGCGCCCGGCCAGCCCCGGCGCGAAGTCCAGCAGCAGGCGGATGCGGTCGTGCACCAGCACCGGGGCCTGACGGCGCAGGGCTTGCAGGTGGCCACGGTCCATCGCCAGGATCCAGTCGAAGCGGCGGAAGTCCTCGGGCTCGACCTGGCGCGCGCGCTGGGCCGACAGGTCGAAGCCACGGCGCCGGGCGTGCGCCTGGCTGCGCTCATCCGGGGGTTCGCCCACGTGGTAGGCGGTGGTGCCGGCCGAGTCGATCACGAAGCGCCGTCCCCTGCCCTCCTCGCGCGCCGCCAGGGTGCGCAGCACGCCTTCGGCGGTGGGCGAGCGGCAGATGTTGCCGGTGCAGACCATCAGCACGCGCACGGTCTCGGCCATTCAGCGCCCCCCGGCCTTGGGGACCGCCGGCACGGCCTGGCCGTCGTGGGCGCCACCGCCGCCAAAGGCCTGCTCGCGCAGCAGGGAGAGCTGGTCGCGGATCCGGGCCGCCTTCTCGAACTCGAGGCTGCGGGCGTGTTCCATCATCTGTTTCTCCAGCGCCTTGATGCGCTTGCCCAGGTCCTTCTCGGACAGGGCCTCGACCTCGGCGGCCTGCTGCGCCAGGCGCAGGTCGTCGGCGCCCGACTTGTCGACCACCACGCCGTCGATCAGGTCGCGCACCTGCTTGCGGATGCCCCGCGGCACGATGCCGTGAGCGGCGTTGAAGGCGGTCTGCTTCTCGCGCCGGCGGGCCGTCTCGTCCATGGCCTTGCGCATCGACTCGGTGATGCGGTCGGCGTACAGGATGGCGCGGCCGTTGACGTTGCGCGCCGCGCGGCCGATGGTCTGGATCAGGCTGCGCTCGGCACGCAGAAAGCCTTCCTTGTCGGCGTCCAGGATGGCCACCAGCGAGACCTCGGGGATGTCCAGGCCCTCACGCAGCAGGTTGATGCCCACCAGGACATCGAAGGTGCCCAGGCGCAGGTCGCGCAGGATCTCCACCCGCTCCACCGTGTCCACGTCCGAGTGCAGGTAGCGCACCTTGACGCCGTTCTCGGTCAGGTAGTCGGTGAGCTGCTCGGCCATGCGCTTGGTCAGGGTGGTGATCAGCACGCGTTCGCCGTTGTCGGTGGTCTGGCGGATCTCCTGCAGCACGTCGTCGACCTGGGTGCCGGCCGGGCGCACCTCGACCAGCGGATCGACCAGGCCGGTGGGCCGCACCACCTGCTCGACGATCTGGCCGGCGTGGGTCTTCTCGTACTCGGCCGGGGTGGCAGTGACGAACACGCACTGGCGCATGCGCTGCTCGAACTCGTCGAACTTCAGCGGCCGGTTGTCCATGGCACTGGGCAGGCGAAAGCCGTACTCCACCAGCGTGGTCTTGCGCGCCCGGTCGCCGTTGTACATGCCGCCGAACTGGCCGATCAGCACATGGCTCTCGTCCAGGAACATCAGCGCGTCCTTGGGCATGTAGTCGACCATGGTCGGCGGCGGGTCGCCCGGCTTGGCGCCACTGAGGTGGCGGGTGTAGTTCTCGATGCCCTTGCAGTGGCCGACCTCCTGCAGCATCTCCAGATCGAAACGGGTGCGCTGCTCGATGCGCTGGGCCTCGACCAGCTTGCCCTCCTTGACGAAGAAGGCCACCCGCTCGCGCAGCTCGTTCTTGATGCCGTCGATCGCCGCCAGCACCTGCTCGCGCGGGGTGACGTAGTGGCTGGACGGGTAGATCACGAAGCGCGGGATCTTCTGGCGCACCCGGCCGGTCAGTGGGTCCAGCAGGCTGAGGGACTCGATCTCGTCGTCGAAAAGCTCGATGCGCACCGCCAGCTCGGAGTGCTCGGCCGGGAAGACGTCGATCGTGTCGCCCCGGACCCGGAAGGTGCCGCGCGAGAAGTCGACGTCGTTGCGCTGGTACTGCATGCGCACCAGCTGGGCGATGGCGTCGCGCTGGCCCACCTTGTCGCCCACCCGCACGATGAAGCGCATCTGGGTGTAGTCCTCGGGCTTGCCGATGCCGTAGATCGCGCTGACCGAGGCCACCACGATGGTGTCGCGGCGCTCCAGCACGCTCTTGGTGGCGCTCAGGCGCATCTGCTCGATGTGCTCGTTGATCGCGCTGTCCTTCTCGATGAACAGGTCGCGCTGCGGCACGTAGGCCTCGGGCTGGTAGTAGTCGTAGTAGCTGACGAAGTACTCCACGGCGTTCTTCGGGAAGAACTCGCGGAACTCGGCGTACAGCTGTGCGGCCAGGGTCTTGTTGGGCGCGAAGACGATGGCCGGCCGGCCCAGGCGGGCGATCACGTTGGCCATCGTGAAGGTCTTGCCCGAGCCGGTCACGCCCAGCAGGGTCTGCCAGGCCAGCCCGTCCTGCACGCCCTCGACCAGCTGGTTGATCGCGGTGGGCTGATCACCCGCCGGCGGGTAGGGCTGGAAGAGCTGGAACGGCGAGTCCGGGAAGCTGACGAAACACCCCTCCGACGGGGTGTCGGCGGGGGTGTCTGCGGGGGCTTCAGCGTCCGGCGCCGCGTCGTGAAGTTCGGCCATGGGGTATTCCCGGGTCTGCGGATAAAATGCGGGCGCTCCAGGCCTTGCGTGGCCCGAAGCGAACCTGACAGCGTATCGCATCCGGCCCGGGTTTGCCCGTGACGGGCGCCGTCAGCCCGCACCGAACACCCAACGACATTCAAAGGCATTCCATGTCGCTCTTCGCCGCCGTCGAAATGGCCCCGCGCGACCCGATCCTGGGTCTGAACGAACAGTTCAACGCCGACACCAACCCCGCCAAGGTCAACCTGGGCGTGGGCGTCTACACCGACGAGAACGGCAAGCTGCCCCTGCTGGCCTGCGTCAAGGCCGCCGAGACCCAGCTGATCGAGGCCGCCCGCGCCCGCGGCTACCTGCCGATCGACGGGATCGCCGCCTACGACAAGGCCGTGCAGGGCCTGGTGTTCGGCGAAGGCAGCGCCCTGCTGGCCGCCGGCCGCGTGGCCACCGTGCAGGCCCTGGGCGGCACCGGCGGCCTGAAAGTCGGCGCCGACTTCCTGAAGAAGGTCAACCCGACCGCCAAGGTGCTGATCAGCGACCCGTCCTGGGAGAACCACCGCGCGCTCTTCACCAACGCCGGCTTCACCGTCGAGACCTACCCCTACTACGACGCCGACAAGCGCGGCGTGGCCTTCGACGCCATGCTGGCCTGCCTGAACGCCTCGGCCGCCGGCACCGTGGTCGTGCTGCACGCCTGCTGCCACAACCCCACCGGCTACGACATCAACCCGGCCCAGTGGGCCCAGGTGGTCGAGGTGGTCAAGGCCAAGGGCCTGGTGGCCTTCCTCGACATGGCCTACCAGGGCTTCGGTGACGGCATCGCCGAAGACGGCGCCGTGATCCAGCAGTTCGTCGACGCCGGCATCGACTTCTTCGTCTCGACCTCGTTCTCCAAGAGCTTCTCGCTCTACGGCGAGCGCGTCGGCGCCCTGAGCGTGGTCTGCGCCAGCAAGGAAGAGCAGACCAAGGTCCTGAGCCAGCTCAAGATCGTCATCCGCACCAACTACTCCAACCCGCCCACCCACGGCGCCCAGGTCGTCGCCACCGTGCTGACCACGCCCGCGCTGCGCGCCCAGTGGGAGCAGGAACTGGCCGGCATGCGCAACCGCATCAAGGCCATGCGCGTGGCCCTGGTCGAGAAGCTGAAGGCCGCCGGCGTCCAGCAGGACATGTCCTTCATCGCCGGCCAGCGCGGCATGTTCAGCTACTCGGGCCTGACCAAGGCCCAGATGGAGCGCCTGCGCGGCGAGTTCGGCGTCTACGGCGTCGACTCGGGCCGCATCTGCGTGGCCGCGCTGAACGAGAAGAACCTCGGCTACGTCGCCGAGTCGATCGCCAAGGTGCTCTGAGCCCTGCCCGATCGCCCATGAGAAAGGCCCCGCGGTGCGGGGCCTTTTTTCTTGTCCGGCGGGACGGTGAGGACTTCAGGACAGCCGGCTGCTGTCGAAGCCCACCCGGACCGCTCCCCAGTGACGTCCACCCACGTAAATGGGCATCGACATGTCGTTGATCACCTCGCCGGTGTCGCGCAGGTAGCTCTGGAACAGAAAGGGCTTCTCGTTGGCCGCCAGTTTCTGGCCCACCGGGTCGTCGAAGACGCGCTTGTGGCGGCAGCGCGCCAGGTCCTTGGCCGGGTCGCCGGTCGGCGGCTGGGAGAACGCGGTGTTGTGGGCCGGGGCGTAGCCCTTGGTGTCCACCGCCAACGCGTAGACGCAGCCCTCGAGCTCACCCAGCACCCCGTCATACAGGGCGCGCAGGCCGGCCTCCACCGGCTCGTCGTAGCGGGTGCGAAAACGCGGCGGGTCAGACCCCTCGATGCGCTGGTACTGCTGGTCGAAGATGTCCAGGCCCTGGGCCTGGTGGCGCTGCAGCGAGGCGGCCACCGCGTCGCGCAGCCGGGTGGTGGACTCGACCAGGCGGTCGAAGGTGGTGCCGCCGGTGCGGAACTCGGCCAGCACGCCCTGCATGTCCTCGGTGCTCAGGCGCAACTCGTCCACGCGGTGGGCGGCGTCATCCATCATGCCGTGCACCTCGGCGGCGCTGCCGGCCACCGCGGCGATGCGCTGGTTCATTTCCCGGTTCACGTCGGCCAGGTCCTGGATCGAACCGGCGATCTGCTCGACGGTGCTGGCCATGGCGCGGAAATCGCTCACGAACTGGCCAAAGCGGTCAGCGGTGCTGCCGACCTCGCCCACCGAGGATTCGACGCCGGCCTGGATCAGCTGGGTGCCCTGGGTGGTCGACTCGACCAGCTGGATCATTCGCGCGCTGCGCTCGCTGATCTCGCGGGTCTCGGCATTGACCCGGGCGGCCAGTCCGCGCACCTCCTGCGCCACCACCGAGAACCCGCGCCCGGCCTCGCCGGCGCGGGCCGCCTCGATCGCGGCGTTGAGCGCCAGCAGATTGGTCTGCATCGCGATGCCCTGGATCACCGCGCCGATGTTCTCGATCGCCTTGGCGCCCTCGGCCAGCTCGCGCACCGTGACCGTGAAGGCCGAGACCGTGCTCTCCATCTGGGTCATGCGGGCACGCACCCGCTCGAGCTCGTCCATGGACTGGCTGGCCACGCCCAGGTTGCGCCCGGACATCGACGCGATTTCCTGCGCCCCGCACTCGACCAGGCCGGACAGCTCCTCGACCCGTTGGGCCGAATCGGCCAGGGCCTGCGCGTCGTGCCGTTGCTGGCTGACCCGCTGCGCACTCAGGTCCACGTGCTTCTTGAGGTGGGCGACGTTGATCGCGGTGCGGATGCTGCCACTGCGGGCGGTCAGCACCAGTTCACGGATCCGCTTGAGGAAACGACCGAGCGCCCGTCCCATGGCACTGAGCACCGGCGCACGGACGTTCAGGGGCGCACGTCCGCGGTTGATGGCGGACATCACGCCCCGTGAGGTGATGGGGCCCCAAGGCCAGAACTGTTTCAACGGTTGTCTCCTCTGCGTCGGTTGGCCACCTGCGTGGCCCGTCGCTGCGCCCATGTTGGCGAGCCGGCACGGGCCGAAGGCCCGAAATAGCGGCACCCGCGCACCCCATTTCCGACAACGGCGCGCCGGGTGTTCCACCGACCATGTCGTCGGTATCGGCCGATCCGACGTCGGCATGACCCCCGGGGCCCGTGCCGGCGTTGCGGCTGGACAGGTTCGAGCAGTTGTCAACACCACGCCGCCGCCCGGCCGATCGACCGACGTGCGGCCGACAGGGCCGAAATCGTTGCAAAAAGGCACACTTTGTGCGAACAGCCCGTGTTGCCCCCAGGCGAAATCAGCCGACATCGGGTCTGTACGCACCGGGCAGATCCCGGTGCTGGACAAAGTTGCTGCAGTGCACAATAAAATGCAAACCTTGTCAGGGCCGGCTCAGCATCGCCAGTGCATGATGTGCCCACGACCTTGACACCCCTCAAGCCAGCACCCACCCCGGAGAGCCCGCGATGCTGTATCAACTCTATGAAACCCAGCGCGCCATGATGGCGCCGTTCTCCGAATTCGCCAGCGCCGCCGCCAAGCTCTACAGCCACCCGCTGTCGCCCTTCACGCACACGCCCATGGCCCAGCGCGTCGCCGCCGGCCTGGACCTGATGCACCGCCTGGCCAAGGAATACGAGAAGCCGCCTTTCGGCATCCCCACCGCGAAGGTGGACGGGGTGGACGTGGCCGTGCAGGAGCAGGTGGTCATCGACAAGCCGTTCTGCCGCCTGATCCGCTTCAAGCGTTTCACCGACGACCCGACCGCGCTGGCCGACATGAAGAACCAGCCGACCGTGCTGCTGGTGGCGCCGCTCTCGGGTCACCACTCCACGCTGCTGCGCGACACCGTGCGCAGCCTGCTGCAGGACCACAAGGTCTACATCACCGACTGGACCGACGCGCGGATGGTGCCGGTCGAGGTGGGCCCCTTCCACCTGAACGACTACGTGCGCTACGTCCAGGAGTTCATCCGCCACATCGGCCCCGAGGTCAACGTGATCTCGGTCTGCCAGCCCACCGTGCCCGTGCTGGCCGCGATCTCGGTGATGGCCTCCGAGGGCGAGTTCACCCCGCGGACGATGACCATGATGGGCGGCCCGATCGACGCCCGCAAGTCGCCGACCTCGGTCAACAACCTGGCGATGAACAAGAGCTTCAGCTGGTTCGAGAACAACGTCATCTACCGGGTCCCGCCCAATTTCCCGGGCGCCGGCCGCCGTGTCTACCCCGGCTTCCTGCAGCACACCGGCTTCGTGGCGATGAACCCCGATCGCCACCTCAACTCGCATTACGACTACTTCCTCGACCTGGTGCGCGGCGACGACGACTCCGCCGATTCGCACCGCCAGTTCTACGACGAATACAACGCGGTGCTGGACATGCCCGCCGAGTACTACCTCGAGACCATCAAGGCCGTCTTCCAGGATTTCGCCCTGGTCAACGGCACCTGGGTGGTGGGCGACACCACCGTGCGGCCGCAGGACATCAGCACCACCGCCTTGCTGACCGTCGAGGGCGAGCTGGACGACATCTCCGGCGCCGGCCAGACGCGCGCCGCCCATGACCTGTGCACCGGCATCCCGCGCGAGCGCCAGTTCCACTACGACGTCGAAGGCGCGGGCCACTACGGCATCTTCTCGGGCCGCCGCTGGCGCGAGATGGTCTACCCGCAGATCCGCGACTTCATCCAGCGCTACAACCAGCCGGCCCAGCCGGAAGCCCCGGCCACCGCCGTGACCACCCCGGTCGAGGTGGCGAGCGTTGCCGCGGCGCCGGTGGTGGCCGCTGCCGTCGAAGCCGCGCCGGTCGTGGCCCCGGCCCCCGTCAAGGCCCCGGCGAAGGCCGCGGCCAAGCCGGCCCGCGCCAAGACCGCCACCGCCGCTGCCGCGACCCCGGCCGAAGCCCCCGCCCCGGCTGCCCGCAAGGCCACCGCCCGCAAGGCCGCCCCGGCCCGCAAGCCCGCACGCCGCTGAGTGCCGCCGCCGCCGCCCGCCAGGGCGGCGGCGATAATCGGGCCGTGAACCCGACCGATTCCCCGGGCGCCACCACGGCGCCCGCCGCCGGCCTGCCGCCGGCCCCCACCACCCGAGACCAGCTGCCGTCCCTGGACGCCGCCGGCGCCGCCCTGGCCGCCCGCCTGGACGCCCTTCTGCCCCAGACCCAGTGCACGCGCTGCGGCTTTCGCGACTGCGGCACCTATGCCCACGCGATCGCCGCGGGCGAGGCCGGCATCAACCAATGCCCGCCCGGCGGCGCCGAGGGCATCCGCCGCCTGGCCGACGCCGCCGCCCGCCCACCCCTGCCCCTGGACACCCGCCACGGCGCCGAGGTGCCCCGCGCCGTGGCCCTGATCGACGAGGCCTGGTGCATCGGCTGCACCTTGTGCATCAAGGCCTGCCCGGTGGACTGCATCGTCGGCGCCTCCAAGCGCATGCACACCATCGTCTCGGCCGATTGCACCGGCTGCGAGCTGTGCGTGCCCGCCTGCCCGGTGGACTGCATCTCGATGCAGGCGGTCACCGCCCCGCTCACCGGCTGGGAGGCCTGGAGCCCTGCGCAGGCCGACCAGGCCCGCCAACGCTATGCCTTCCACCGCTTCCGGGTCGAGCGCGACAAGCGTGAGAACGACGAGCGCCTGGCCGCCAAGGCCGCCCACAAGCTGGCCGACCTGGAGAACCAGACCCTGCACACCGACCCCGAGGTCATCGCCCGCAAGCGCGCGGTGATCGAGGCGGCCATGGCCCGGGCCAAGGCTCGACAGGCCGACGCTGACGGCCCGGACGGCACCGGGGGCTCCACCTGATGGGCCGCTGGCAGGCCAACGGCCTGATGCTGCTGGCCGCGGTGATCTGGGGCTCGGCCTTCGTCGGCCAGGTCCAGGGCATGGACGGGGTCGGCCCGCTGGCCTTCACCGGCCTGCGTTTCCTGCTGGGCGCCTCGGTGGTCGCGCCGCTGGCCTGGCGCGAATGGCAACGCTTGCGCGCCGCCGACCAGGCCCCCGGCCCGCGCGAGTGGCGCCATGTCGCCCTGCTGGGCGGTCTGCTGACCGCCGGCGTGGTGATGCAGCAGATCGGCCTGACCGCCACCACCGTCACCAACGCCGGCTTCCTCACCGCGCTGTACGTGCCCCTGGTGCCCCTGATCGCCTGGTTGCTGCACCGCGAATCGCCGGCCTGGACGGTCTGGCCCGCCGCCGCGGGCTGCCTGGGCGGCACGTGGCTGCTGGCGGGCGGAGGCTCGCTCGAGATCGGCACCGGTGACGCCTGGGTCATCGGCTCCAGCCTGCCCTGGGCGCTGCACGTGTTGTGGGTGGGGCGGGTGGCCAACCGCATGCGTGGCGCCTACCTGCTGGCCTGCGGCCAGTTCGCGGTCTGCGGCCTGCTGGCCACCGTGGCCGGCGTGGCCACCGAGCCGCTGAGCTGGGACGGCGTGCGCATCGCCGCCGGGGCGATCGCCTACACCGGCATCCTCTCGGTGGGCGTGGCCTACACCCTCCAGGTGATCGGCCAGCGCCACGCGGCGCCGGCCGACGCCGCCATCCTGCTCTCGTCCGAGACCCTGTTCGCCGCCCTGTTCGGCGCCTGGCTGATGGGCGACCGCCTGTCGGGCGCGGGCCTGGCGGGCTGCGCCGTCATCCTCGCCAGCATCCTGCTGGTGCAGATCCACCCCCTGATCGCCGCCCGCCGATGATGACCGAGACCGACGTCGAGCGCTTCTTCGCAACGCTGCGGGCCGCCAACCCGCACCCCGAGACCGAGCTGGCCTTCACCAACGTGTTCGAGCTGCTGGCGGCGGTGCTGCTGTCGGCCCAGGCCACCGACGTCTCGGTCAACAAGGCCACCCGGGCGCTGTTCGCCCGCGCGCCCACGCCCGAGAAGATGCTGGCGCTGGGCGTCGATGCGGTCGAGCAGCACATCAAGACCATCGGCCTGTTCCGCACCAAGGCCCGCAACCTGGTGGCCACCTGCCAGATCCTGGTCGAGCAGCATGGCGGCCGCGTCCCGCGCAGCCGCGAGGCCCTGGAGGCCCTGCCCGGGGTCGGCCGCAAGACCGCCAACGTGGTGCTCAACGTGGCCTTCGGCGAGCCCACGATGGCGGTGGACACCCACATCTTCCGCGTGTCCAACCGCACCGGTCTGGCCCCCGGCAAGGACCCGCTGGCGGTCGAGCAGGTCCTGCTGCGCCGGGTCCCGCCCGCCTACCGGGTCGATGCACACCACTGGCTGATCCTGCACGGGCGCTACGTCTGCACCGCCCGTTCGCCCCAATGCGGGGCCTGCCAGGTGGCGGCGCAGTGCGACCTGGCCAGAGCCGCCCGGCCCTGAGGCCTGAAGCCCGGCTCTGAGGCCCGAACTGGACCGGTTCGCCCCGGCTGTTCCCCCCTTTTCCCCGCCCTCCCGCTGCCACCATTGGCAGCATGACCCGCAGCCTGCAGCCCTTCGCCGCCCTGGCCCGTCTGGCCCGGCTCGGGGGCTGGCTTCGCCGCGCCGACCCTCCACCCACGACGCTGGGCATCAGCCGCCTCGAGGTCCGCCCGCCGCCCACCTGGGGCCAGGCCGACTCGGTCTGGCAATCGGTGTGGCAGTGGCTGCGTGACACGCCCGAGCAGCCCCTGGTGCCCGCTGGCGCGCTGGACGAGGCACGGCTCGCCTTCTGCACCGCGCTGCGCGACATCCGCCACCCCGACGCCAGCGACCTGCTGCAGCGCGCCGCCCATGCACGCTCCATGCGCGAGCTCTGGTACCTGCGCCCCGAGCTCTACGGTGTGATCTCGCGCCGCCTCAGCCAGCACGCCGCCGAGGAACGCCTCGCGCCCGTCAACCGTTTCTTCCCGATCGGCGCCCACGCCGCCGCTCCCCGAACCGAGGCCGCACGACATGGACACGACCACCCTGCCTGACCGCTTCCACGCCTCCTCGGCCTTCGAGGACCTGGCCTTCGGCCTGCCCGCCGACCGTGCCGCCCGGTTGGCGGCGCGTGCGGCCTTTGTCGAACTCAAGCAGCTCTTTCTGCGCGCCACCGAGCCGCTGCCGGACCGCAAGGGCCAATGGCTGCGCGAGAAGGTGCGGCTGGCCCAGGACCCGATGGACCTGTGGCTGCTGCGCGGCCCTGTGCTGGCGGCCCAGTGGGGCGACGGCGACCCGGCGCGCGCGATGCGCGCCGAGCTGTACCACGGCATCGACCGGGTCTTCCCGCAGGCCTTCGGCTCGCCCCGGCTGCAGCCGCGTCTGCCCAGCATGAGCGTGCTGTGGAGCCACTCGCAAGGGCTCGCGGCGAACGCCGCTCCCCGCTGAGCCTACCCTCCCCCCGGTGCACAATCGGGGGCGTGAACATCATCATCCTCGACGACTACCAGGACGCGGTGCGCAAGCTGCGCTGCGCCTCGAAGCTCAACGACCTGCAGGCCAAGGTGTTCACCAACACCGTCAAGGGCCTTGGACAGCTGTCCGTGCGGCTGCGCGACGCCGAGGTCCTGGTGGCCATCCGCGAGCGCACCCAGTTCAACCGCCAGCTGCTCGAGAAGCTGCCCCGCCTGCGCCTGATCGCCCAGACCGGACGTGTCGGGTCCCACATCGACGTCGAGGCCTGCACCCGCCTGGGCATCGCCGTGGCCGAGGGCAGCGGCTCGCCGCACGCCCCGGCCGAGCTGACCTGGGCCCTGATCATGGCCGCCATGCGTCGCCTGCCCCAGTACATCGGCAACCTCAAGCACGGTGCCTGGCAGCAATCCGGCCTGAAATCCCAGTCCATGCCGCCCAACTTCGGCCTGGGCATGGTGCTGCGCGGCAAGGTCCTCGGCGTGTGGGGCTACGGCAAGATCGGCGCGCTGGTCGCCGGCTACGGCCGCGCCTTCGGCATGGAGGTGCGGGTCTGGGCCAGCGACGACAGCCGGCAGCGTGCCCGCGCCGACGGCTATGACGTGTTCGACAGCCGCGCGGCCCTGTTCGAGCAGAGCGACGTGCTCAGCGTGCACCTGCGCCTGTCAGACACCACCCGGCACCTGGTCACCAGCGCGGACCTGGCCTGCATGAAACCCACCAGCCTGTTCGTCAACACCTCGCGCGCCGAGCTGGTCGAGGACAGTGCCCTGGTGTCGGCGCTCAACCGCGGCCGTCCCGGCATGGCGGCGGTCGACGTGTTCGAGACCGAACCCATCCTGCAGGGCCACCCGCTGCTGCGCCTGGAAAACGCCATCTGCACCCCGCACATCGGCTACGTCGAACAGGACAGCTACGAGATGTATTTCGGCACCGCCTTCGACAACGTCGTCAACTTCGTCAACGGCCAGCCGACGAACATCATCAACCCCGAGGCCCTGAAGGTCCTGCGGTGAACGACGCCGCGCTGCGCCGCGCCTCCTGGGCGCTGCTGGCCGGCAATTTCGCGATCGGCTGCGGCGTGATGGTCGTGGCCGGCTCGCTGAACGACCTGATGCGCTCGCTCCAGGTCAGCGTGGCCACCGCCGGACAGCTGATCACGGTGGCGGCCCTGGCCATGTCCCTGGGTGCCCCGCTGCTGGCCGCCCTGTGCGCTGGCTGGGACCGCCGGCGCCTGCTCGCGCTGGCCCTGGCCTGGTACGCCGTCGGCCACGCCGCCAGCGCCCTGGCACCGGACTACGCCAGCCTGCTGCCGCTGCGCGGGCTGGCGGTGCTGGCGGCGGCCGTCTTCACGCCGCAGGCCGCCGCGGCCATCGCCTGGATGACCCCGCCCGAGCGCCGCGGCCGTGCCATCACCTTCGTCTTCCTGGGCTGGTCGGTGGCCTCGGTGCTAGGCATGCCGCTGCACAGCTTCATCGGCGAGGCCTTCGGCTGGCGCTGGGCCTTCGGCCTGGTGACGCTGCTGGCCGCCGGCAGCGCCTGGGCGGTGTGGCGCGCCCTGCCCGACGGCGTGCGCCCGCCCAGCCTGGGCGCGGCCCACTGGCGCGAGCTGCTCACCCACCCGGTGCTGATGGCCATGGTCGCGGTCACCGCGCTGTCCGGCTCGGGCCAGTTCACCCTGTTCGCCTACTTCGCGCCCTACTACCGCCAGGTGCTGCACGCCGACGCGGCGCAGATCAGCTTCCTGTTCTTCTGGTTCGGCGGCTTCGGGCTGGCCGGCAACCTGCTGCTCAGCCACCGCGTCGACCGGGTCGGCGCCGGCCGGGCCGTGGGGCTCTCGCTGGGGGCCATGGCGGTGTCCATGCTGCTGTGGCCACTGGGCGCCGGCGTCGGCGCGGTCGCCCTGGTGCTGCTGCCCTGGGCCTTCGCCGGCTTCGCCAGCAACTCCGCCCAGCAGGCCCGCCTGAGCCAGGCCGCCCCGGCCCTGGCACCGGCCCTGATGGCCCTGAACACCTCGGCCATCTACCTGGGCCAGGCCCTGGGCGCGGGAGGCGGTGGCGCGGTCGTGGCCGCCAACGCCGCGGCCGGTCGTCCGCTGTATGACGGCCTGCACTGGATCGCCCTGGCCTGGATGCTCGCCGCGCTGGCGCTGAGCACCTGGGTCTCCCGCCGCGTCGCCGCCGACCCCACCCATGTCTGAACCCGATCCCCGTCCCCGCCCCGCCGGCCTCTGGGCCCTGTTCGCCGCCTTCACCCGGCTCTCCCTGATGGGCTTCGGTGGCGTGCTGCCGGTGGCCCAGCGCGAGCTGGTCGACCGCCTGCGCTGGCTCGAGCCCGCCGAGTTCGCCGAGCTGCTGTCCATCGGCCAGGTGCTGCCCGGGCCCAACGTGGTCAACCTGTCGCTGATGGTCGGCGACCGCTATTTCGGGCTGCGGGGCGCCCTGGCCTCGGTGGCGGGCATGCTGGCCGCGCCCATGGCGCTGGTGCTGGCCCTGGCGGCGCTCTACCAGGGCCTGGCCGACCAGCCCGCCGTGGTGGGCGCGGTGCGCGGCATGGGTGCGGTGTCGGCCGGCCTGATCGTCGCGATGGGCCTGAAGCTGCTGCCCACCCTGGGCCGCAACCCGCTGGGGCGGGCGCTGTGGGGGCCGCTGGCGGTGGCCACCATCGTGCTGGTGGTCGTGCTGCGTTGGCCGCTGCCGCTGGTGTTGCCGGTGGTCGGCGGTGCCGGGCTGGTGCTGGCCTGGTGGCGGCTGGGGGGCCGCGCATGAACGCGCCGCTGGACACCCTGCTCCCACTGTTCCTGCATTGCCTGACGCTGTCGCTGCTGGCCATCGGCGGTGCCGTGGCCACCGTGCCCGAGCTGCACCGCCACGTGGTCACCGAACACGGCTGGCTGAGCGACGCCGATTTCACCGGCTCGGTCGCGCTGGCCCAGGCCGCCCCCGGGCCCAACCTGCTGTTCGTGGCGGTGGTGGGCTACAACGTGGCCGGGCTGGCCGGAGCCGGTGCGGCCATGGCCGGCATGCTGCTGCCCAGCACCGCATTGACCCTGGTGGTCACCCGCTGGGGCTCGCGCCGCCGCGACAGCCGGGGCGTGCAGGCCTTCGTGGCGGGCATGGCGCCGGTCACCCTGGGCCTGGTGCTGGCCACCGGCTGGCTGTTGGCTCGGCCGGTGCTGGAGCGGCCCGCCGCCTGGGCGCTGGTGCTGGCCACGGTGGGCCTGGCCTGGCGCACCAAGGTCCATCCGCTGTGGCCGATCGCGGCCGGCGCGGTGGCCGGCGCCCTGGGCTGGGTCTGATCCCCGGCCCGGCGGGCACCGGGTGGGCCGCTCAGCGCGGGTTCTCGAAGAACACGTACTGCACGTGCTCGCCCACCTCGAAGTAGACCCGCTTCTCACCCTCGTCGACGCGGCCGTTGAGGTTCTCGTCGAGCACGCCGTAGCCGAAGCGGTAGTGCCGCGGTTGGCCATCGTCGGTGCCCAGCGCGGTGCTGAGCTTGTCGATCTTCAGGAAGCGCTTGACCACCTGCTGGCCGCCGTAGACCTCGAGCACGCCGTCGGTGCCGGTCCAGTTCTGGATCTCGCGCTTGATCTGGTTCTGGCGCTCCTGGGTGCAGCCGGCCAGCAGGGCCAGCGCCAGGGCGGCGGTCCACCACGGGGCGCGCATCACAGGGTGTCCTCGTCCTTGGTGCCGAAGATCTTGTCGCCGGCGTCGCCCAGGCCCGGGATGATGTAGCCGTGCTCGTTGAGGTGGCTGTCGATCGAGGCGGTCCAGCAGCGCACGTCGGGGTGGGCCTTGTCCAGGGCGGCCACGCCCTCGGGGGCAGCCACCAGCACCAGGGCGCGGATGTCCTTGCAGCCGCGGCGCTTGAGCAGGTCGATGGTGGCGATCATCGAGCCGGCGGTGGCCAGCATGGGGTCGATGATCAGCGCGGTGCGCTCGTCCAGGTGGCCGACGAACTTGTCGAAGTAGTTGACCGGCTGCAGGGTCTCGTGGTCGCGCGCCAGGCCGACCACGCTGACCTTGGCGTTGGGCACCATGTCCAGCACGCCGTCGAGCATGCCCAGGCCGGCGCGCAGGATGGGCACCACCGTGACCTTGCGGCCAACGATCTGGTCCACGGCCACCGGGCCGCTCCAGCAGTTGATCGTGACCGGGGCCAGCGGAAAGTCGGCGGTGGCCTCGTAGGCCAGCAGCCGGGCGAGCTCGCCGGTGAGCTCGCGGAACTTCTTGGTCGAGATGTCGGCCTCGCGCAGCAGGCCAACCTTGTGGCGCACGAGGGGGTGGTGAACGGCGATGACGGGCATGGGACTTCCGTGCGAAGGTGACGGCGGGCGTCGATGGTGCATTGTCCGCCAGCGGCAGGCTCTCGCGGCGGCCGTCCGGCCCGCGGCATGGCGCCGGCAGGCGTCCATGGCTTGGGACACGGACCCGGGCGGCTGTCACAACCTGGCGTTTGCATGTCCTTACAGTTGGAGCATTGCTGGTGTGCATCTGTCGTTCCCCGAGTGGTTTGGGGAGTGCGCGCCGACGAAAGGTCGCATGATGTTCAAGCGCTCCCTCCTGGCCACCGCCGTCCTGGCGGGCATGGTGGCCACTTCGGCTCATGCCCTGACCAGCACGGCCTCCGGCTCGGCCACTTACGGCACCACCACGGCCACGGCCAACAACGGCAACCGCGTCGTCTCCACGCCCATCACCGCCACGGCCGGCACGCTGACCGCGTTCAACACCGACAACGGTGTGCTGACCTCCGTGACCCTGTCTGCGGCCTACGGCAGCAGCAACTTCTTCACCATGAGCCGGAGTGGCAACAACGCCACCGGTACCGCGGACTCGTCCGAGACGTTCCAGCTGATGTCCGGCTCCAACACGATCAAGACCTGGACCGGCGCGAGCAGCACCAGCACGCTGGGCAGCAGCACGCCCTCGCTGTCGGGTGGCGGCGCCTCGTTCACTGACGCCACCAACCTGGCCCTGTTCACGGGTGCCAACCTCAGCGTCACCGGTTCCGCGTCCGTTGGTGCCACCAAGTCCAGCGGCGGTGGCACCGTGACGGCCACCCTCAACAACCACAGCTCCACCGTCACGGCCACCTACGGCTACGTCGGCCACGCCAACGCCTCGTTCACCTCGGGCAGCACCGACACCAACAGCGTGTCGCTGGTCGCCGGTGACAGCTTCAACGTCTACGCCCTGGGCGCGGCGCTGAACACCGCCAAGATGGATTCGGTCAGCCTGGTCTGCTCGGGCGATTGCGCCGCGTTCGACCTGGACCTGGGCTCCTTCTCCGACGCCGTGGCCGGCAGCAGCCTGTCGGGCCTGACCAGCCTGCTGGCCACCCTGGACGGCACCTACAACGCCGTCTACACCCTGACCTTCACCGACGACACCGCCGTCGGCGTCGGCCAGAAGCAGAACAGCCTGACCCTGAACCTGACCGGCACCGTGGTCGCCGTGCCCGAGCCCGAGAGCGCCGCCCTGTTCCTGGCCGGTCTGCTGGCCATGGGCTCGCTGTCGCGCCGCCGCCGCAACGACTGATCCCCGGATCCGTCGCCCCCGAAGCCCCGGCAGCCCCGGGGCTTTTTTCATGCCCGCGACACCCGGCTAAAGCGTGGCCGCCGGATGCCGATGATCCCGTCGAGACCTGCCGGACCTCGACATGGAAGCCACCGCCCCCACCCCCTCCCCGCCTGCCACCCCTGCCGCCACCCTGCTGATGGTGGACGACGAGCCCTCGGTGCTCAGCGCACTGCGCCGCCTGTTCCGGGGCCAGGGCTACCAGATCCTGCAGGCCAACAGCGGCCCCGACGCGCTGGAGCTACTGCAGGACCAGAAGGTCGACCTGATCATCTCGGACATGCGCATGCCCGGCATGGACGGGGCCCAGTTCCTGGAGGCCTCACGCCTGCTCGCCCCCGAGGCGATCCGCATCCTGCTGACCGGCTACTCCGACATCGGCGCCACCATTGCGGCGATCAACCGGGGCGAGTTGCACCGCTACATCCAGAAGCCCTGGGACGACCAGGACATCCAGCTGATCGTGCGCGAGGCACTGGTTCGTCGCAACCTGGAACAGCAGAACCTCGCCCTGGCCAACGAGAACGCCCGCCAGAACGAGGAGCTCAAGCAGCTCAATGCCACCCTGGAAGCCCGCGTGGCCTCCCGGACCGCGGAGATCGAGCAGATCAACAGCATGCTCGAGGCGGCCTATCAGGAACTCAACGAGCAATTCATGCTGGCGGTGACGGTGTTCACCGCCCTGCTGGAGGCCCGGGCCAACCGCATCGCGGGCCATGCCCGCCGGGTGGGCCACCTGGCGCAGAAGACCGCCGGCAAGGTCGGCACCACCGGCACCACGCAGCAGAAGGTCTACCTGGGCGCCCTGCTGCACGACATCGGCAAGATCGGCTTCCCCGACACGATGTTCAGCAAGCCGGTGTCCACCTACGACGCCGCCGAACAGGCCATCTACAAGAAGCACCCGATCGAGGGTGAGGCCGCCCTGATGCCGCTGGACAAGATGCAGGACGTCGCCCAGATGGTCCGTCAGCACCACGAGCGCTGGGACGGGCGCGGCTTCCCGGACGGCCTGCGCGGCGACGCCATCTGCATGGGTGCCCGCATCATCTCGGTGGTCAGCGACTTCGACGGTCTGGTCAGCGGCGACCTGGGGCAACAGCCGATGGACCGCACCACGGCCCTGAAGACGATCAAGGGCCTGGCCGGCCAGCGATACGACCCCAAGGTGGTCGAAGCCTTCGAGAAGGCCCTGTCGGAGGACGAGTCGGAGGCCAGCCAGGACGTCGAGATCGACGCCTTTGACCTGGTGCCCGGCATGGTCCTGGCCCATGACCTGGTCTCGCGCAGCGGCTCGGTCCTGCTGACCGCCGGATTCAACTTCGACAACCGCGTGATCCGGCAGGTGACCGAGTTCGCGCGGCGCGAGGGCCTGTCCATGAAGCTGCGCATCCGCACCAATTCCATCCGCCAGAAGTCGGGCAAGCCGATGCCGGCCACGGCCACCGCTGCGGCGCGATGAACAGGAAACCACGATGAGTGACCCCACCGTCCCGTTCGCCGGCGAAGCGATCGCCCGCGCCCTGCTCGATGCGCTGCCGGTGCCCACGGGCCTGCACCGCGGCGAGACCCTGTTCGCCGCCAACCTCGCCATGCAACGCCTGTGCGGCCTGGACGAGGCGACGCTGCGGACGCGGCCGCTCAGCGCGCTGGTGGCCCCGGCCGACCAGACCGCCCTGCGCATGTCCGCGCTGGACTGCATCAGCGGCACTGCGGAGCCCCCTGCTCTGGCCGCCACCTTGCTGACCCGCGACCAGAGCGAGCGCCAGGTCGAGATCACCCAGCGGGCGGTGTGGCTGGACGGTCAGGCGACGGTGCTACTGACCTGCGTGGACCACTCCGACATCCACCACGTGCAGAGCAGCCTGTTCGCCCTGAGCGACATGCTGCGCCAGATCGTCGACAGCGCCCCGCTGGCGACCTTCGTGATCGACATGAACCACCGGGTCACCCACTGGAACGCCGCCTGCGCACGGCTGACCGGTCGGCAGGCCCACGAGATGATCGGGCGCACCGACGCCTGGCGCGCCTTTTATCCGGCGGAGCGACCGCTGCTGGCCGACCTGGTGGTGGAGGGTCTGGAGGGCGATGCCCTGATGGAGCGCTATGGCGACGCCGCACGCCCGTCGTCCCTGGTGGCGGGCTTCTGCGAGGTCGAGGCCTTCTTCCCGCAGATCGGCGACGCCGGCTGCTGGATCTTCTTCACCGCCGCGCCGCTGCGCAACGCCGAGGGCCGGATCATCGGCGCGGTCGGATCGATGCAGGACGTGACCTCCCGCAAGAAGGCGGAAGAGGAGCTGATGTGCCACCGCAACCAGCTTGAGCTGCTGGTGGAGGCCCGCTCCGAGGAACTGGCCGCCAGCATGGCGGCGCTGGAGGCCTTCGTGGACAACGCCCCGATCGGCGTGACCTTCGTGCGCAACCACCAGATCCAGCGCTGCAACCGGGCCATTGAACAGATGTTCGGCGTGCCGGCGGGTGAAGCGGTGGGCATGGGCACGGCCGAACTGTTCCCCTCCAAGGCCGACTTCAGGTCCTTCCTCGAAGCGATCGGCCCGGACCTTCTCGCCGGCCGGCCAGCCCATCTGGAACGCTGGCTGCAGCACCGTGGCGGCCAGCAGATCTGGGTCCAGATGAACGCCTTCATGCCCGATCCCAAGGACCCGGAGCTGGGCTCCTGGTGGATGGTGCAGGACCGCACCGAAGTCCGGCAGGCCCAGGAGGACCTGCGGGCCCAGTTCGAGCATGTGCGCCAGACCAACCGCAAGCTTGAAGAGGCCCAGAACCAGCTGCTGCAGAGCGAGAAGATGGCCTCGATCGGACAGCTCGCCGCCGGCGTGGCGCACGAGATCAACAACCCGATCGGCTTCGTCAGCTCCAACCTCAACACCCTGCGCCAGTACGTGGACGACCTGATGCGCCTGGTCGACAGCGGCAAGGCGGTGCTGGACGCCCCGGGCGAACTCGACCGGGTCGAGAACATGCGCACCGTGGCCGAGGACATCGACGTGCCCTATCTGCGCGAGGACCTGCCGCAGTTGCTCGACGAGAGCGCCGATGGCCTCAGCCGGGTCAAGAAGATCGTGCAGGACCTGAAGGACTTCTCGCGGGTGGACCAGGCCGAGTGGCAGGAGGCCGACCTCAACGCCGGCCTCGAATCCACCCTGAACGTGGTCCGCAACGAGGTCAAGTACAAGGCCGAAGTGGTCAAGCGGCTGGGTGCGGTGCCGCCGGTGAAGTGCCTGGCGGGCCAGATCAACCAGGTGTTCATGAACCTGATCGTCAACGCCTCCCACGCGATCGACAGCCACGGCACCATCACGCTGTCCAGCGGCACCGAGGGCGACTGGGCATGGGTGCAGGTGGACGACACGGGCTGCGGCATGTCGGAGGAAGTGCAGCGGCGCATCTTCGAGCCCTTCTTCACCACCAAGGAGGTCGGCAAGGGCACCGGCCTGGGCCTGTCCCTGGTCTTCTCCATCGTGCAGCGCCACAACGGTGCGATGCAGGTACGCTCCACCGTCGGCGAGGGCAGCTCGTTCCGGCTCTGGGTGCCCATCGGGGGCCCCGACTCGATGCCGAACGGCACCCCGCCGCCGGCCTGGGTCTGAGGAGCGGAGACCGCCATGAGCACCTCCGACGCCACCACCTCGACCCTGGAACGATCGATCCGGCTGGCGCCGGACGAGATGCTGCGCCAATGCGAACTGCTGTGCCAGGCCGGCTCGATCCGCGTCAGCGGACCGGACTGTCTGGTCACCCCCTCCGAGGGCCTGGCCAGCCTGCTGGGCCTGTCGCCCCAGCCGCAGCCGCAGCCCCTGGCCGAGGTCGAGTGGATCCCCGCGGCTGAACGCCGCCTGCTGGCCCACCTGTGGCGGAACGCCAGCGTGGGCACCCCGTTCGACATCCGCCACGACGTCCTCACCGCGGACGGCCGCCAGCTGCACGTGGTGCACCGCGGCCAATGGCTGCAAGAGGGCGATGAGGGGCGCCAGGGCTACGCCATCCTGCACGACGAGACCGAACAGCGGTCCAACGCCCTGCGGCTGCAGGAGCTGACCGATGCCAACGAGACCACCGGCCTGCCCAACCGGAACTGGCTGCTGCGCCGCCTGGACGTCGCGGTCAAGGCCAGCAGCTGGGACCAGCGGCTGTTCAGCGTGCTCTCGATCGAGATCCCCCGCATCACCGAGCTGGCCAGCTCGATGGGCTTTGGTGCCGCCGACGCGCTGGCCACCACGATGGCGGCCCGCCTGAACGGCCACCGCGAAGCGGATGAGCTGGTGGCCCAGTTGGGCACCGCCGAATTCGCGCTGATGCTGCGGCATCCCCGAGACCTCGGCGAAGCCGAGCTCCAGACCCGCGCCGACGTCCTGGTCCAGCTGCTGACCGCGCCCGTCCAGCTGGGCCGCATGTCGGTGCTGCCAACCTGCCGCATCGGGGTGGCGCGCTTCCCGGACGACGGTGAGGACGGCATCCGGGTGCTGGAGGCGGCGCAGACGGCCCGCGCCGAGGCCGGCAGTGCCCGCCCCGTGTCCTTCCACACCCAGGCCTCGGCCGAACGCGCCTTGCGCACGCTCAACCTGGAGTCCGAGCTTCGTGACGGCCTGGAGCACGGCCAGCTGGCCCTGCACTACCAACCCCAGGTGTGCCTGCAGACCGGCCAGGTGATCGGCTGCGAGGCCCTGTTGCGCTGGATCCGCCCGGACGGGCGCTCCATTCCGCCCGACGAGTTCCTGCCGGTGGCCGAGCGCTCCGGGCTGGTCGCGCCGATCGGCGACTGGGCGATCCGGGAGGCCTGCAGGCAGTCGGTGGCCTGGCGCGAAGCCGGCCTGCAGAACCTGCGCATCGGCATCAACCTGTCCCCGGTGCAGTTCCAGGTGGGCGATGTCGAGACCCTGCTGCGGTCCACGCTGCAGGACACCGGTGCCCGGCCCGAGGACATCGGCCTGGAGCTCACCGAAAGCGCGCTGTTGCACGACGGCCAACGGGTCAGCGACACCTTGCGTCAGATGCAGACGCTGGGCGTCGAGATCTCTCTCGACGACTTCGGCACCGGCTTCTCGTCACTGGGCCGGCTGCGCGAACTGCCGATCGACGTGCTCAAGATCGATCGCAGCTTCATCCGCGACGTCACCGACTCGGGGGAGAGCGCGTCCCTGGTGCGCTCCATCGTCAACCTGGCCCACGGCCTGAAGATCCGGGTGCTGGCCGAGGGCGTGGAGACCGATGGCCAGCTCAGCATGCTGCTGAGCGCCGGTTGCGACCGCATCCAGGGCTTCCTGTTCAGCCGCCCGTTGCCGGCCGCCGAGTTCGAGGCCCTGGTCCGCGCGGGTCACGGGCTGAAGCCCGAACAGACCCAGGCCCATGCACGACGGCGCACCCTGCTGCTGGTCGACGACGAGGCCAACATCCTGTCCTCCCTCAAGCGCGTGTTCCGTCGCGACGGCTACAAGGTGCTGACCGCCTGCAGCGGGGTGGAGGCGCTGGACCTGCTGGCCAACACGGAAGTCGACGTGATCGTGTCGGATCAGCGCATGCCGGGCATGGCCGGCGTGGACTTCCTGCGCAAGGCCAAGGAACTCTGGCCGGACACCATCCGGATGACCTTGTCCGGCTTCACCGACCTGCAGTCCATCATCGACGCCGTCAACGAAGGGGCGGTCTTCAAGTTTCTCACCAAGCCTTGGGACGACGAGCGCCTGCGCGAGCACGTCGCCCAGGCCTTCCGCCAGAAGGAGCTGGCCGACGAAAACCGCCGCCTGCACCAGCAGGTGGCCAGCGCCAGCATCGAGCAGGCCACGCTCAACCGCCGCATGGGCGCGCTGCTGGCACAGCAGCGCGAGCATGTGGAGCTGGCCCAGGCCAGTGCCAGCGGCGTGCGCGAGCTGCTCGAGATGATGCCGGCCGCCGTGCTGGGCGTGGACCCGGAGGGCACGCTGGCCTATGCCAACCTGCGCGCCAGCGATCTGTTCCCCTGCGCCCAGGACGACCTGGGGAACCCGCCTTCAGCGCCCATCGGCGAGGTGCTGCAGGCCCTTCGCCAGAGCGGCTGCGACGGGCACCTGATGAGCATCGGCGGCCGCGCCTGGCGCGGCTGGCTGCGCCACATCGAGGGCCATGAACTCCAGCGCGGCGACCTCGTCGTGCTGATGCCCTGCCATGGAGAGGGGTGCCGATGACGCCCCGCAACCCGTCCACCGCCCGCCTCCACCAGGGAACGTAGGCATGTGCATGATCACCGACTCCCCCGAATTCGCCCGCCGCATGACCGAGCTGCCGCCGCTGCCGGCGGCGGTCGCCGAGGTGCTGGAGACCCTGCGGCAGGGCACGCCCAGCCTGGAGCGCTGCGTCGAGCTGATCGAGCGCGACCCGGCCCTGGCCGCCCGGGCCCTGCGCCTGGCCAATTCGGCCTTCTACGGCCGCCAGGGCCGCATCGGCAGCATCACCGCGGCGAGCCTCATGTTGGGCTTGCGCACCGTGATGGGCCTGCTGACTGCAGCGACCCTGCGCCAATGTCTGCGCCCACTCGATTGCCCGGGCTTCGACCCCGACGCCCATTGGCGCCGTGCCATGGGCCGTGCTCTCACCGCCTCGATGCTGGCGCCCCAGATGGACCTGGACCCCGGCGAGGGCTTCATGGCGGGCCTGGTGACCGATCTGGGCATGCTGATGATGGCCTGGGCCGCCCCGGGCCAGATGGCCGAGGCCCTGCGACGGGCCGCGGAGGACGGTGACCTGGTCGCCCATGAGCTGGCCCTGCTGGGCCATGACCATGTGGAGATGGGCATGGCCGTGGCCCGGCGCTGGCACTTTCCGGAGGCGATCGTCGAGGCGCTGAAGGCCGCGCCGAAGCAGTGGGCGCGGCTGGATGGCCACGCCCCTGCCTTGGCGGACCTGGTCTCGCTGAGCCAGGAGTTGCTGGCCCCGCTGGAGGCGGGACAGGGTCCGGATGCCGCGGTGGCCCTGCTGCCCGAAGCCCTGTGGCTGGAGCTGGACCTGGGGCCCGACGAGCGCCTGCCCCTGATGCAGCGCGTGGCCGCCGGCCTGTCCGCGCTGATCGACTGACGGCGAGGCAGCGGCCGAGCGCCTGCGGCGTCGGCCCCTGCCCGCCAGCGCCTCAGCCGCGGGCGCGGCGCTGGCGCAGGGCCTCGTACAGGCAGACGCCGGCCGCCACGGACACGTTCAGGCTCTCGACCGCACCCGCCATCGGGATGCTGACCAGCTCGTCGCAGGTGCTGCGGGTGAGCTGGCGCATGCCCTTGCCCTCGGCGCCCAGCACCAGGGCCACCGGCCCGCTCAGGTCGACGTCATACAGGGTGCGCTCGGCGTCGTCGCTGGTGCCGATGATGCGGATGCCGCGCTCCTTCATCTCGTTGAGGCTGCGCGACAGGTTGGTCACCATCAGGTAGGGCACGCTCTCGGCCGCGCCCGAGGCCACCTTGGCCACGGTCGCGTTCAGGCCCACGGCATGGTCCACCGGGGCCAGCACCGCGTGGGCACCGGCACCGTCGGCCACGCGCAGGCAGGCGCCCAGGTTGTGCGGATCGGTCACGCCGTCCAGGGCCAGCACCAGCGGCGGCTGGCCGGCGGCTTCCACGTCCTCCAGCAACTCGTCCAGCGAGTGGCGGGGCTTCATGGGCTTGACCCGGGCCACCACGCCCTGGTGGCGCGAGTTGCCGGCCAGCTTGTCCAGGCGCGGGCCGTCGCTGTCGACCACGGCGATGCCCGACTCGCGGGCGCGCTCGGCGAAGTGGCGCATGCGGGCATCGCGGCGGGTGGTGTCGAGGTGGATCTCGAGCACGGATTCGGGCGCGATCTTCAGGCGCACGGTCACGGCATGGAAGCCGTACAGGTTCTGGGTGGACATCGGGAGGCTCTCGGGCCCGCGGAGCGGGCCGGCAGGGGATGGTCGGGGCGTGGCGTTCACGCCACCCCGGGGGCTGGATTTTGCCCTGAGCGCCCCCATCATGGCGGGATGACCCGTGCCCGCCCCGCCCCGACCGGCGATTCCGACCGCAGCGACCTGCTCGGCCGCACCGTGCTAGACATCCTGTCCGCCCTGCCACCCTCCTCACGCACCCGGGCCGACGACCCGGCGGCCGCCTGCCGCGAACTGGCCACCCGCGCCGCCGCCAAGGCCGGACTGGCCGCCGGCGCGATGGCCCTGCCCCTGGGCCCGCTGGGCTGGTTGACCCTGCTGCCCGAGCTGGCCACGGTGTGGCGTTTGCAGGCCGCGCTGGTGGTGGACATCGCCGCGGTCCACGGCCACCCGCCCCCGCCGCCCGAGTTGGTGCTGCAGTGCCTGTTCCAGCACACCGGCGGGCACGCGCTGCGCGAGGTGCTGGCCCAGGCCGGCGAGCGCGGGCTGGTGCAACTGGCCACCTCGCCGCTGGGCCGGCTGCTGGCGGCCCGCCTGGGGGCGATGGTGCTCAAGCGCCTGGCCGGCCGCAGCCTGGCCCGCTGGGTGCCGGTGGCCGGCGCGGTGGGCCTGGCCGCCTGGGCGGCCTGGGACACGCGCCAGGTCGCGCGCAACGCCCAGGCGGCGTTCAGCCGCCCGCGGCTGCGCTGAAGCCGCCTCTCCAGGCGCCCCAGGCCAAGAGGGCGCCGAACAGCACCGGCTGGTGCAGCATGTAGAAGCTCAGGCTCCAGCGCCCCAGCGTGGCCAGGGGCGCCAGTGCCACCGGGACCGTGCCGCGGCACCAGGCCGGCCATCGGCGCAACAGCCAGCGCCCCAGCAGCAGGCCCGCCAGCACCACGCCCAACCAGGGCAGCAGCGGCACGTGGTCCTCGGTGGCCGGCAGCCGGGTGCCCAGGCCCAGCGGGGTGGCCCAACGCACATCCAGCGCCGGGTGGCCCCACAGCCGCGGCAGCAGCAGGGCCAGCAATGCCAGCACGGCCAGCCCTGCGGCCCCGGCGCGCGGCGCGACGCGCAGCAGCGGCGCGGCCCCGAAGCGCATCAGCAGCAGCATCACCGCGACCGCGTGCAGCACGCCGAAGTGGATCCAGCGGGGCCCGAACATCCACCACGAGCCCAGCGAGACCAGCCCCGCGCAGCCGGCCACCTCGGCCCAACGCCGCCAGAAACGCGCCGGGGCCTGCCCGGCCTGCAGCGCCGCCGCCTGGCCCAGGCCCGCGCACAGCAGGAACAGGGTGACGATGGCGGTGCGCTGCCCCGTCCAGAACGGGTCGGACAGGAAGCGCTGCACCGGTTGCAGCAGCCGGAAATGGTTGAGGTCGTAGCAGAGGTGGAACACCGCCATCCACACGATGGCGACACCGCGCAGGGCATCCAGGCGGTCGAAGCGTTGCGGGGCGGGACTCAGGGCTTGCACGGCGCGACGATAGCGCAGGCGGACCCCACAATCACGCGATGCACCACGCCATCACCCGCCGTTCGGCCGACGAACAGACCCGTCTCGAGGCCGCCATGACCGAGCTGTTCGAGCACAAGGTCACCTTCAACCAGACCTTGGGCCTGAAGGTGGTGACCCTGGCCCCGCCCGCCCCGGCCTTCCGCTTCGAGATGCGGCCCGACCTGATCGGCCACTATCTCTACGGCCGGCTGCACGGGGGCGTGATTTCGGCCGTGCTGGACGCCATGGGCGGCGTGGCCGTGATGGTGGGCATCACCGAGAAATACGCCGACGAGGACGCCGACACCGTGATGCAGCGCTTTGCCCGCCTGGGCACGATCGACCTGCGGGTGGACTACCTGCGGCCCGGGCTGGGCAGCCACTTCATCGCCAGCGCCGAGGTCACCCGACTGGGTGGCCGGGTGGCCAGCACCCAGATGCGCCTGACCAACCAGGACGGCGCCCTGATCGCCACCGGCGCCGCGGCCTACATCGTCAGCTGAGACCCCGGGAAAGCCCAGGGGCCTGACCGTCACCCGGGCGACAGGCGAGTCCTTGGCGGCTGCGCGACGATGCGCCGGTCGTCTCCCGGAGCCTCCGCCATGCCCAGCACCCACCACCACCGCATCTGCCCCCTGTGCGAGGCCTGTTGCGGCCTCTCGATCGAGGTCGAGGGGGGCCGGGTGCAGCGCATCCGGGGTGCCGAGGACGATGTCTTCAGCCGGGGCTACCTCTGTCCCAAGGCGGTGGCGTTGAAGGAACTGCACGAGGACCCGGACCGCCTGCGCCAGCCCCTGATCCGGCGCGGCGCCACCCTGGTGCCCGCCACCTGGGACGAGGCCTTCGCCGAGATCGAGCAGCGCCTGCGGCCGATCCTGCAGACCCACGGCCCCGACGCCGTGGCGCTGGCCGTGGGCAACCCGGCCGCCCACAAGATGGGCCTGCTGCTGTACTTCGCCCGACTGGCCCGCGCGCTGGGCTCGCACAACGTGTTCTCGGCGTCCACCCTGGACCAGATGCCGCGCCAGCTGCAGTGCGGCTGGATGTACGGCCACTGGCTGAGCGTGCCGGTGCCCGATCTGGCCCGCACCCGGCTGCTGGTCATCCTGGGTGGCAACCCGCTGGCCAGCAACGGCAGCATGTGGACGGTGCCCGACTTCAAGGGCAAGGCGCGTGCCCTGCAGGCCCGCGGCGGCCGCCTGGTGGTGGTCGACCCGCGCCGCACCGAGACCGCCGCCGTGGCCGACCAGCACCTGGCGATCCGCCCCGGCGCCGACGTCTACCTGGTGGCGGCGCTGCTGCACACCGTCTTCGACGAAGGGCTGGAGCGGCCCTCGCCCGCGCTGGAATGGACGCGCGGCCTGGACACCCTGCGCCAGGCCGTGGCCCCCTTCAGTGCCGAGCGCGTGGCCGCCCGATGCGGTCTGGACGCCGCCACGGTGCGGGCCCTGGCGCGCGAGATCGCCACCACCCCCGAGGCCGCGGTCTACGGTCGTCTGGGCGTGCACACCCAGCGCCATGGCACCACCGCCGCCTGGCTGATCGACGCCCTGAACCTGGTCACCGGCCACCTGGACCAGCCGGGCGGCCTGATGTGGCCCCTGGCGGCCGCCTTCGCGGCCAACACCGAAGGCCGCCCGGGACAGGGCCGCGGCATCAGCACCGGCCGCCACGCCAGCCGGGTCAGCGGTGCCCCCGAGGTCTTCGGCGAGCTGCCCATGACCCTGCTGGCCGAGGAGATCACCACCCCGGGGCCCGGCCAGGTCCGTGCACTGATCAGCGTCGGCAGCAACCCGGTGCTGTCCAGCCCGGGCGGTCCCGCTCTGGCCGACGCGCTGGACGGGCTGGAGTTCATGGTCAGCCTGGACATCTACCTGAACGAGACCACCCGACACGCCGACGTCATCCTGCCCGCGCGCTCGCCGCTGGAGGACAGCCACTACGACGTGGCCTTCCCGCAGCTGTCCGACCGCAACCACGCCCGCTTCAGCCCGGCGGTGCTGCCCCCGGTCGATGGCCAGCCGCCCGAGTGGCGCCAGCTGCTGCGGCTGCAGGCCATCGTCAGCGGCCTGGGACCTGACACCGACCTGGACGCGCTGGACGACCGGCTGCTGGCCGACGACCTGCGGCGCCGCGCCCCCGAACACGCGGACGCGCTCATCGCCGCACTGGCCCCACGGCGCGGTCCCGAGCGCCTGCTCGATCTGGCCTTGCGCAGCGGACCCTGGGGTGACCGTTTCGGCCAACGCCCCGACGGCCTGAGCCTGTCCCGGCTGGAGGCCATGCCGGCGGGCGTGGACCTGGGCGAGCTCGGCCCGCGCCTGCCCGATGTGCTGCGCACCGCCGACGGCCGCATCGACGCCGCGCCCAGCGCCTGCGTGGCCGACCTGGCCCAGGCGCTGGCGGCACTGGACCAGCCCGCGCCGGCCTTCACCCTGATCGGCCGACGCGACCTGCGCAGCAACAACAGCTGGATGCACAACCTGCCCCTGCTGGCCAAGGGCCCGGAGCGCTGCACCCTGCTGATCCACCCCGAGGATGCCGCCTCGCTGGGCCTCGCCGATGGCCAGCCGGTGCGCCTGACCGGACCCGCCGGTGGGCAGGCCGTGGCGCCGGCCGAGCACAGCGTTGCCATGGCCCGTGGCGTGGTCAGCTTGCCGCATGGCTGGGGACATGACCTGCCCGGCGCCCAGCTGCGGGTGGCCGCGCAGCGCCCGGGGGCACGGCTGAACGACGTGCTGGATCCCGCCCTGCGCGACCCGCTCTCGGGCAACGCGGTGCTGGGCGGGGTGGCCGTCACCCTGGCGCCGGTCTGACGCGGTCGTGGCGGGGCCGACGGGTATCATGCCCGCCGTCCGCCGCGGGGCCCCACCCGCGCCCCCGCACCTGTCCCCCCGGAGCTGATTCCCATGCAAGTCGTCTGCCTCGACCTCGAAGGCGTGCTCGTGCCCGAGATCTGGATCGAGTTTTCCAAGCGCACCGGCATTCCCGAGTTCTCGCGCACCACCCGCGACGAGCCGGACTACGACAAGCTGATGAATTTCCGCATCGACCTGCTGGCCCGTCACGGCCTGAAGCTGGCCGACATCCAGGAGGTCATCGGCGGCATGGGCCCGCTCGAAGGCGCCAAGGCCTTCCTGGACACCCTGCGCAACGAGTTCCAGGTCATCATCCTGTCGGACACCTTCTACGAGTTCGCCGACCCGCTGATGCGCCAGCTCGGCCGACCGACCCTGTTCTGCCACAAGCTGGTGGTGGACGAGGCCGGCTTCGTGCGCGGCTACCAGCTGCGCCAACCCGACCAGAAGCGCCACGCCGTCAACGCGCTCAAGGGCCTGAACTTCCAGGTCATGGCCGCCGGCGACAGCTACAACGACACCGGCATGCTGGGCGCCGCCCACGCCGGCTTCTTCATCCACCCGCCCGAGTCCATCGTGGCGCAGTTCCCGCAGTTCCCGGTCAACCACGACTACGCGCAACTGCTGGCCAACTTCCGCGCCGCCGGCGCACGCCTGAAGGCTCAGGCCTGACCTGAGGCAAGGCAGCGCCTGCAGGCGGCGCGCAGGATGGCTTTCGAGGGCGGGGACCGGCCCCGCCACACGGAGTCGCCACCATGCCCCGCCGCATCCTGATCCTCCAAGGGCACCCGGACACCGGCCGCCCTCACCTGCTGCACCACCTGACCCAGGCCTACGCCGACGGTGCCCGCGCCGCCGGTCACGAGGTGCGCGAGCTGGTGCTGGCCCGGCTGGACTTCCCGCTGCTGCGCAGCGCCGAGGACTGGCAGCACGGCCCGCTGCCCGCGGGCCTGGCCCGGGCCCAGGCCGACATCGCCTGGGCCGAGCATCTGCTGCTGTGCTTCCCGCTGTGGCTGGGCGACATGCCGGCCCTGGTCAAGGCCTTCCTCGAGCAGGTGGCCCGCCCTGGCTTCGCGTTCAAGCCCGGCGCCGGCAACCCGTTCGCCGCCAAGGGCCTGGTCGGACGCTCGGCCCGGGTGCTGGTGACCATGGGCATGCCCGCCCTGGTCTACCGCTGGTTCTACCGCGCCCACAGCGTGCGCTCGCTGGAGCGCAACATCCTGGGCTTCGTCGGCATCGCGCCGGTGCACGAGACCCTGGTCGGCCAGGTCGAACAGCTGGGGCCCGATGGGGTGGCGCGCTGGACCCGTCGCCTGGAAGCCCTGGGCACCCGCGGCGACTGAGACCGGCCCCCACAACGCCCCCACGGCGGCGGACGCGCGGGTGCTTCGGTACCATCCGCGCCCATGACGCGCGCCCGAACCCTGGAACTCCTCGCCCCCGCCCGTGACGCCGAGATCGGCATCGAGGCGGTCAACCACGGGGCCGACGCCGTGTACATCGGCGGCCCCGGCTTCGGCGCCCGGGCCTCGGCCGGCAACCCGGTGGCCGAGATCGAGCGCCTGACGCGCCACGCCCACCGCTTCGGCGCCCGGATCTTCGTCACGCTCAACACCATCTTGCGCGACGACGAGCTCGAGCCCGCCGCGCAGATGGTGCGCCAGGTGTACGAGGCGGGGGTGGACGCCCTGATCGTGCAAGACATGGGCCTGATGGAGCTGGACCTGCCGCCCATCGAGATCCACGCCTCCACCCAGTGCGACATCCGCAGCCTGGAAAAGGCCCGCTTCCTGGCCGACAGCGGCTTCTCGCAGCTGGTGCTGGCGCGCGAGCTGACCCTGCCGCAGATCCACGAGATCGCCACCGCCCTGCCCGACACCGCGATCGAGTTCTTCATCCACGGTGCCCTGTGCGTGGCCTATTCGGGCCAGTGCTACGTCAGCCACGCCCAGACCGGCCGCAGCGCCAACCGCGGCGACTGCTCGCAGGCCTGCCGCCTGCCCTGGACCGTCACCGACACCCAGGGCCGCATCGTCGCCCACGAGAAGCACGTGCTATCGATGAAGGACAACAACCAGTCCGCCAACCTGGGCGCGCTGGTCGACGCCGGGGTGCGCAGCTTCAAGATCGAGGGGCGCTACAAGGACATGGGCTACGTGAAGAACATCACCGCCCACTACCGGCGCCTGCTCGATGCCGAACTCGAGCGGCGCCCCGGCCTGGCCCGCGCCTCGAGCGGCCACACCACCTTCGGTTTCACCCCCGACCCCCAGCGCAACTTCAACCGCGGCGCCACCGACTACTTCGTCAACGGCCGCCAGATCGACATCGGCGCCTTCGACACGCCCAAGCACGCCGGCATGCCCCTGGGACATGTCACCCGGGTCGCCCCCGAGCACCTGGAAGTGCAGCTGGACCCCGGCGTGGGCGACCCCAACAACGGCGACTCGATCACCTGGTTCGATCGGCAGGGCGAGCTGGCCGGGGTGCAGGTCAACACGGTGGAGCCGATCGACCCCACCGCCGGCCGCTGGAAACTGGTGCCCAAGGAGCCGCTGGCCAGCCTGAAGGACCTGCGCCGCGACACCGTGCTCAGCCGCAACCGCGACATGGCCTGGGACCGGCAGCTGCGCAAGAAGAGCGCCGAGCGCCGCATCCCGCTGGACCTGCTGCTGAGCGAGACGCCCGAGGGCTTCGCGCTGGACGTGGTCGACGCCGACGGCCACCACGGCCGCGCCACCCTGGCCCACCCGCACCAGCCGGCCGAGCAGGCCGAGCGGGCGCACGCCGCGCTGCGCGAGGGGCTGGCCCGGCTGGGCACGACCCTCTTCGAGGCCCGCGACGTCGCCCTGCAGCTCTCGCGGCCCTGGTTCCTGCCGGCCGGTGCGCTGAACGCCCTGCGCCGCGACGCGGTGGCGGCGCTCGAAGCGGCACGCGAGGCCGCTCGCCTGGCCCAGCGCCCGCGCCGCCGCCCCGAAGTGACGCCGCCGGTGCCCTACCCCGAGGACCGGCTGAGCTACCTGGCCAATGTCTACAACGCCAAGGCGCACGATTTCTATGTGCGCCACGGCGTGCAGGTCGTGGGCGCCGCCTACGAAAGCCACCAGGAGCTGGGCGACGCCAGCCTGATGATCACCAAGCACTGCGTGCGTTACTCGCTCAGCCTGTGCCCCAAGCAGGCCAAGGGTGTGACCGGGGTGCAAGGCACGGTGCGGGCCGAGCCGCTGACCATCGAGCACGGCGACGAAGTGCTGACCCTGCGTTTCGACTGCAAGCCCTGCGAGATGCACGTGGTGGGTCGGCTGCAGAAACATGTGGTGCAGCAGACCCGCGCCCTGGAACGCGGGGCCGAGCCGATCCGCTTCTACCGTCAACGGCCGTCTGCGCCGCACTGAACGGGTCATCGGGTGTCCGATCCGGCGGCTACACCTCGTAACGTGGGATGGCGACATCTGCAGGGCTCGACATAATCCGCGTCGCAGCCGAGCAGTACTCGGCGGCTGCCCCATGCCGAACGACCAAGACCCCATTGCCCTAGAAGTCCGCCGCCAGGCCCTTCGTTTCTCCCTCCAAGGTGCCCGATCCAGCGTCCCGATGCTCTGGACGGCGGTGGCGGTCGTGCTGGTGCCCGGTCTGGACCGCCCCGGGGCCTGGCCGGTCTGGCTGATCGGCTCCCTGGCTGTCGCCAGCGGCCTGTGGCGCCTGTGGTTTGCCCGCCGCTTCGCCGCCCTGCCGTCTCCGGACGCCGCCGCGGTTCGCCATGCCGAGTGGCAGATCCAGGCCAACGCGGCCCTGAGCGGGCTGATCTGGCTGCTCTCCACGGTGCTGCTGTTCCCGGGCCTCAACCCTGAGCAGGCCACCGTGCACCTGTCGGTGCTGCTGGGCACGACCGCCGTGGCGTCGTACTACATGGGCCTGATCGGCCGCTCGTTCGAGCTGATCGCGGTGCCGGTCACCGTGCCGCTGATCCTGCTGGCCATCTGGCTGCGCTCGCCCCACGTGGTCGAGGTGTCGGCCGCTTGCCTGGCCTTCTTCGCGGCCATGATGCGCGGTGCCCGGCACTTCCGCAGCACCACGCTGCTGGCCCTGCGACAGGGGCTGGAAATGGCGGCAGCCAACCGTGAACTCGAGGCCACCCGGCAACGGCTGGAGCAGGAATCCGCCGCCAAGGCCCGCTTCCTGAACACCATGGGGCACGAACTGCGCCGCCCCCTGGCGGGCACCCTCGGCGCCCTCGACCTGATGGCCGAGGAGCCCCTGAGCGGTGCCCAGCGCCAGTTGCTCGACAGCGCCCGGGAGTCCGGTCATGCCCTGCAGGAGGCGTTGGCGGGCCTGATGGAGCACAGCCAGCTCGACACCGCCCCGGTGGTGCTGAAGATCGCCCCGCTGTCGCCCCGCGCCCTGGCCGAGGAGGTTCTTCAGGAGCAGGCCGCCGCAGCCGCCGCGAAGGGGCTGTCGCTGTCCCTGGAGACCGACTCGGCGCTGCCGGCTTGGGTCATGGGTGACCGTCAGCGGCTGCTGCAGGTGCTGGGCGGGCTGTTGTCCAACGCCGTCCGGTTCAGTGACCGCGGCCAGGTCACCCTGCGCGTGCGCAGCGGCAGCCCGAGCATCCGCTTCGAGGTCGAGGACCAGGGGCGCGGCATCGCCCCGGACGACCATGAGCGCGTCTTTCAGCCGTACTACCAGGTCGACAGCGGGCCGCAGCGTGCGGCCACCGGCGCCGGCCTGGGACTGGCCATCGCCCGACGCCTGGTGCGCTCGATGGGCGGCGAGATCCGGCTGGAGAGCGAACCCAACCGAGGCAGTCGCTTCGGCTTCGAGCTGTCGCTCAGCCCTGCCGTGGCGCCGCCTGCACCGGCGGTCGTGGCCCGCTCGGCGCCCGCCCCCATCCCGGGCGCGGTGCTGGTGGTGGACGACGACCCGCACAACCGCCTGGTCTGCGTGGAGATGCTGGCCCGGCATGGCTTGTCCGTGATCGAGGCGACCGACGGCCTGGATGCCCTGGCCCAGCTGCAGCGCGGCGGCGTCGCCCTGGTGCTGATGGACGGCCAGATGCCGCACCTGGACGGCTACGAGGCCACCCGCCAGTGGCGAGAACGCGAGGACCGGCTGGGCTCGCCGCGGGTGCCGATCATCGGCGTCAGCGCCAACCACCAGCCGGACCATGTCCGGTTGGCCGAACAGTCCGGCATGGACGGCCACCTGGCCAAGCCCTTCGGCATGAGCGAGCTGATCCGCCAGGTGCGGCACTGGTTGCCCGCGGCGGCGGCCTGAACCCCGGCGACCGGCACGCCGGTCGGCGACCCCGGTGCGCAGCCGGGGCAGGCCGGCGCTCAGTAGTGGGGCGGCAGTTCGTCGCGCAGGCTGCCGCCGAAGGAGCCGCCGACGTCCTGCGACTGCCGGCGCAGCTGCACCACCTCGCGCACCAGCACCTCGATCTGCTGCTGCTGGCGCGTGACCAGGGTGTTCAGCGCGTCGGCCAGGTCCTCAAGGTAGCTGATCTTGACCTCCAGCGCGACCAAACGCTGATCCGTGTCATGGTGAACGCTCATGGACAGGGATTATCCGCCGCCGGCAGCAGGTGCCGACATGTGAACGGCTTAACATACGCCCTTTGACCTGCGCCAAGCTTCGGCGGCCCTCAAAAGAGCAAGAGATGAAGAGACTGGACGATTTCCGCCTGCGCCTGGGCCGTGACGAACTGGTGCCGATCATGATCGGCGGCATGGGGGTGGACATTTCCTCCTCCGACCTGGCGCTCGAAGCCGCACGCCTGGGCGGCGTGGGTCACATCTCGGACGCGATGATCAAGACGGTCACCGACCGCCGCTACCAGACCAAGTACGTCAAGAGCAAGATGGCGCTGTACAAGTACAACGCCGACAACGAAGACAAATCCGTCGTCAAGTTCAATCTGGGTGACCTGGCCGAGGCCACCCGCCTGCACGTCGAGCACACCATGGGCCGCAAGCGCGGCCCCGGTCAGGTGTTCATCAACTGCATGGAAAAGCTGACGATGAACGCCCCCAAGGAGACGCTGAAGGTCCGCATGGCCGCGGCGCTCGACGCGGGCATCGACGGCATCACCCTGGCGGCCGGTCTGCACCTGGGCTCCTTCGCCCTGATCGAGGACCATCCGCGCTTTCGCGACGCCAAGCTGGGCATCATCGTCTCGTCGGTTCGCGCGCTGCAGCTCTTCCTCAAGAAGAACGCCCGCCTGAACCGCCTGCCCGACTACGTCGTGGTCGAGGGCCCGCTGGCCGGCGGCCACCTGGGCTTCGGCATGGACTGGGCCGAGCACGACCTGGCCACCATCGTCGGCGAAGTCCTGCAGTACCTGAAGGACGAGCACCTGGACATCCCGGTGATCCCCGCGGGCGGCATCTTCACCGGCTCCGACGCGGTGCGCTTCCTCGAGCAGGGCGGCGCCGCGGTGCAGGTGGCCACGCGCTTCACCGTCACCAAGGAATGCGGTCTGCCCGACGACGTCAAGCAGGAGTACTTCAAGGCCGACGAGGACGACATCGAGGTCAACCAGATCTCGCCCACCGGCTACCCGATGCGCATGATCAAGTCCAGCCCGGGCATCGGCGACGGCATCCGCCCGAACTGCGAGGCCTACGGCTACCTGCTCGATGCCAACGGCAAGTGCGCCTACGTCACCTCCTGGAACCGCGAGGCCGCGGCCCATCCCGACGCCAAGCGCATCTCGGTGATGGACAAGACCTGCCTGTGCACCCACATGCGCAACTTCGAGATCTGGACCTGCGGCCAGCTCACCTGGCGCCTGAAGGACACCACCCGCCGCACGCCGGACGGCAGCTACCAGCTGCTCAGCGCCGAGCACGTGTTCAGGGACTACCAGTTCAGCACCGACGACCAGGTCGCGCTGCCCGAGCCGGCCTGAGCCCCCGACACCCGTGAGCCCGTCCCGCGCCGCGCCCCCCGCCTGGCGCGAGGACCTGCTGGCCGCGGCCGTCATCACCCTGCTGCTGATCCCTCAGAGCCTGGCCTACGCCCTGCTGGCCGGCCTGCCGCCCGAGCTCGGGCTGGCCGCCAGCGTGCTGCCGGCGCTGGCCTATGCCGCGGTCGGCACCAGCCCGGTCAGCGTGATGGGCCCTGGCGCGGTGCTGTCGCTGATGACGGCCCAGGGCCTGCAGCACGCCCTCTCCATGGCCCCGCCGGAGACCCCGATCACCGTCCTGGCCGGGGTGCTGGCGCTCGAGATCGGCGCCGTGCTGGGCCTGGGCGCCCTGCTGCGCCTGGACGCGCTGGTGGCGCTGCTGAGCGTGCCCGTGCTGCACGGCTTCATGACCGGGGCCTCGCTCACCATCATCCTCACCCAGCTGCCGGTGCTGCTGGGCAGTGATTCCGGCGGCACCAGCCTGGGCGGCGTGCTGGCGGGCTGGCTGGACGGCCAGCGCCTGTGGCACGGCCCCACCCTGGCCCTGGGACTGGCGGTGCTGGCCGGCCTGTGGGCGGCCCGCCGCCCCGGCCGATCGCGGGCCTGGGGCCGCGCCGCGCCGCTGGCGGCCATGGCCCTGTCGGTGGCCCTGGCCTGGGCCGCCAACGCCCCCGCCCACGGCGTGGCCACCGTCGGCCCCCTGCCCGGCCTGGTGATCCACCCCAGCTGGCCGATGGCCGACCTGGGCCTGTGGCGCCTGCTGCTGCCCACCGCGGCCCTGATCGCCCTGCTGGTGGCCGTGGAGCACCTGGCGGTGGCGGGCACCCTGGCCGCGCGCCGCCGCCAGCCGCTGGTGCCCCGGCGCGAACTGGCCGGCCTGGGCGCGGCCAACCTGGTGGCGGCCCTGGGCGGCGGCATGCCGGTGGGCGGCGGACTTTCGCGCAGCGCGGTGGCCTTCGAGGCCGGTGCCCGGCGCATGCGGGTGGGCGTGCTGGTGGCCGGCCTGATGGCCCTGTCCACCGTGGCCCTGGCGGCACCGCTGGCGCTGCTGCCACGCGCGGTGCTGGCGGCCACCATCGTGGTGGCCGCCTCGTCCATGCTGGACCTGGCGCCCTTCCGGCTGGCCTGGCGTTACGCCCGGGCCGAGTGCTGGGTGATGCTGGGCGTGGCCGCCCTGACCCTGCTGGCCACGATGGAGCTGGCCCTGAGCGTGGGCGTGACCCTGTCGGCGGCCCTGCTGCTGCAGCGCACCGCCGACCCGCACGTGGCGCGCATCGGCCGGGTGCCGGGCACCGAGCATTACCGCAACGTCCACCGCCACCAGGTGGAGCAACTGCCCGGCGTGGTGGCGCTGCGGATCGACGAGAGCCTGCTGTTCACCAACGCCCGCGCCCTCACCGACACGGTGCTCGCCCAGCTGGACGAGGACACCCGCCACGTGGTGCTGCAGATGAGCCCGGTCAACACCGTGGACTTCAGTGGACTGACCGCCCTGCTGGCCCTGGACGACGACCTGCACCGGCGCGGCATCCGGTTGGACCTGGCCGAGGTCAAGGGGCCGGTGATGGACCGGCTGGCCGCCGCCGGCTGGAGCGACCGGGTGCACGGCCGCCTGTACCTGAGCCTGCACCAGGCGATGCAGGCCGCGGCCCAGGCCCCGGACGGTGCGGCCGAATGGGTGATTTAGGGCGAAACCTCCAGTTCGCGCACGCCCGTGCGATTCCACAATCGGCGCTCCGACCACGACCAGAACAGACGCCGAGACATGAGCACCTACCCGAACCTGCTGCAGCCACTCGACCTGGGTTTCACCACGCTGAAGAACCGGGTGCTGATGGGCTCGATGCACACCGGCCTGGAGGAAGGCCGGGACCTGTCCCGGCTGGCCGCCTATTTCGCCGAGCGCGCCGAGGGCGACGTGGGCCTGATCGTGACCGGCGGCTTCGCGCCCAACATCGAGGGCTGGGCCAAGCCCTTCGCCGGCATGCTGGCCACCCGCGGCGCGGTCAAGCGCCACCGCGTGGTGACCGACGCGGTGCACCAGAACGGCGGCAAGGTCGCGCTGCAGATCCTGCACACCGGCCGCTACGCCTACCAGCCCTTCGCGGTGGCGCCCTCGGCGATCAAGAGCCCGATCTCGCCGTTCCGGCCGCGCGCCCTGTCCGAGGGCGGCATCGAGCGGCAGATCAAGGCCTTCGTGCGCTGCGCGGTGCTGGCCCGCGAGGCCGGCTACGACGGCGTCGAGATCATGGGCAGCGAGGGCTACTTCATCAACCAGTTCATCGCCGCGGCCACCAACCAGCGCGACGACCGCTGGGGCGGCTCCTATGAGAACCGGATGCGCCTGCCGGTCGAGATCGTGCGCCGCACCCGCGAGGCGGTGGGCCCCGACTTCATCCTGATCTACCGCCTGTCGATGATCGACCTGGTCCCTGGCGGCTCCAGCTGGGAAGAGGTCGTGCAGCTGGCCAAGGCCATCGAGGCCGCCGGCGCCACGATCATCAACACCGGCATCGGCTGGCACGAGGCCCGCATCCCCACCATCGCCACCAGCGTGCCGCGCGCCGCCTTCGCCTGGGTGACCAAGAAGATGAAGGCCGAGGTGAAGATCCCGCTGGTCACCAGCAACCGGATCAACACCCCCGAGCTGGCCGACCTGCTGCTGGCCGAGGGCTATGCCGACATGGTGTCGATGGCGCGCCCGCTGCTGGCCGACCCGCACTTCGTCAAGAAGGCAGCCCAGGGCCGCGCACGCGAGATCAACACCTGCATCGCCTGCAACCAGGCCTGCCTGGACCATGTCTTCGACCAGAAGCTCAGCAGCTGCCTGGTCAACCCGCGCGCCTGCCACGAGACCGAGATCCGCCTGCTGCCCACGCCCGCCAGGAAGACGGTGGCGGTGGTGGGGGCCGGCCCGGCCGGACTGGCGGCCGCCACCACCCTGGCCGAGCGCGGCCACACGGTGCACCTGGTCGATGCCGCCCCCGAGATCGGCGGCCAGCTCAACCTGGCCAAGCGCGTGCCCGGCAAGGAGGAGTTCCACGAGACACTGCGCTACTGGGGCCACCGGGTCGAGGCCACCGGCGTGCAGCTGCACCTGAACACCCGCGCCACGCCCGAGTCCCTGCAGGCCCTGGGCGCGACCGAGGTGGTGCTGGCCACCGGCGTCACCCCGCGCGACCCGAAGATCCCTGGCGCCCCGCACCCCAAGGTGCTGAGCTACCTCGAGGTGCTGCGCGGCGCCCCGGTGGGGCCGCGGGTGGCGGTGGTGGGGGCCGGCGGCATCGGCTTTGACGTGGCCGAGTTCCTGACCCACCACGGCACCAGCACCGCGCTGGACCTGCCCGCCTGGCTGGCCGAGTGGGGCGTGACCGACCCCGCCCTTGCCCGCGGCGGCCTGGCCCCCGAAGCCGCGCCGCATGCGCCGGCGCGCCAGGTGACGCTGCTGCAGCGCAAGGCCAAGAAGATGGGCGCCAGCCTGGGCAAGACCACCGGCTGGATCCACCGCACCGTGCTCAAGCGCGCCGGCGTGCGCATGCTGACCGGCGTCAACTACGAGGCCGTGGGCGACCAGGGCCTGAAGGTCAGCGACGGCGAGGCGCGCGAGAACCCGCGCTGGCTGGAGGTGGACACCATCGTGCTGTGCGCCGGCCAGGAGTCGCAGCGGGCGCTCGAGGCCCCGCTGAAGGCCGCCGGCCTGGCGGTGCACGTGATCGGCGGCGCGCTCGAGGCGGGCGAGCTGGACGCCAAGCGGGCGATCGACCAGGGCGTGCGCCTGGGCGCCCGCCTCTGAGGCCCGGTCCGAGGCCCCGGCCTCAGACCCGTCTTGGCCGCACCCGGGCGCCGTCGGCCAGGCCGCTGCCCGGGTAGACGATGACGGTCTCGCCCTCGGCCAGGCCCTCGCTGACCCAGGCCGCGGCGCCGTTGCGCCCGCCCAGGCGCACCGGCACCAGGCGGGCGTGGCCGTCCTCCAGGCGGAACACCGCCATCTCGCCCGGGGCGGCGCCGGGCCGGGGGAACACCGCGCTGACCGGCACCATCAGCGCCCGGTCCTGCGCCTGCACCACCACCGACACCGCCACCCGGTAGCCGTCGCCCAGGGCGGCCCAGCGGCCGGGCTCGCCCTGCAAGCCGACCACGACCTTGGTGCGCTGCTCCTCCACCCCCAGGGCCGAGACCTTGGTGTAGCCGCCCGGCTCCACCCGCTGCACCACGCCCTGCAGCGGCTGCGGGCCGCCCCAGCGTTCGATGCGCACCGGCGCACCGGGCGCGGCCTGCAGCGCATCGCTGGTCAGCAGCTCGGCCACCACCTCGAGCCGGCGGGTGTCCCCCAGCTCGACCAGGGCGGTGCCCAGGGACACCACCGCCTCGCTGGACTGGGCCAGCCGCAGGACCCGCCCCGCCACCGGTGCGCGCACCTCGAACCCGGCGCCGCTGCCGGCGGACGGCGAGCGCACCGCCGCGAGCGCGGCCCGCGCGGTCTCGCGCTCGTGGCGGGCGACCTGGGCCGCGGCCTCGGCGGCGGCCAGTGCCTGCTGGGCCGCGGCCAGGGCCAGGCGCTCGTTGTCCAGCTGGGTGGGCGAGACGAAGCCCTGGCGCGCCAGCGACTCGCTGCGCTGGAAGGCCAGCCGGGCCTGCTCCACCCCCACGCGGGCGCCCGCCACCCCGGCCGCGGCCCGCTGCACGCCGGCCTCGGCGGCCTGCAGCCGCTCGCCCTGCTCGGCCACGGTGCGGGCGTCCAGCAGCGCGGGCAGCACCGGCGCCAGGCGCAGCAGCACCTGGCCGGCCTGCACCTCGTCGCCCTCGCGCAGCGCGGGGCGCAGCAGGCGCCCGCTCAGGGGCGCCCCCACCACGTAGCGGTCCACCACCCGGGTCTTGCCGTCTTCCTCGAGGGTGCGCTCGAAGCGGCCCCAGGCCGCGCGGGCCACCTCCACCTCGGCCGGTCGCGGGGCGAAGGCCCAGCCCAGGCCGCCCAGCACCAGCGCGGCGGCCAGGCCGCCCAGGATCCAGGTCTTGCGTCGCATCCTCGTTCACTCCCTCGTCTTCAAGGCCGCCACCAGGTCCAGCCGGTCGATGCGGCGGCGCACCACCCAGGCGCTGGCGGCACCCGCCGCCACCACCGCGATCGCGGCCCAGGCGTAGGTGCGTGGCCGGATCACCACCGGGAACAGGAACTGGTCGTTCGCCAGTGCCCCGGCGATCGCGTGCACCAGGCCCCAGCCCAACGCCATGCCCAGCGGCAACGCCAGCGCGATGCCCAGGGCCAGCTCGCCCAGCAGCAGGGCCGAGACCTCGCCGCGGGTCATGCCCAGCACGCGCAGGCTGGCCAGTTCCCAGGCCCGCTCGGCCAGCGCGATGCGGGCGTTGTTGTAGACCACGCCCACCGCGATCACGCTGGCGAAGACGGTCAGCACCGTGCTCATGATGCGCACGTTGCGGGCGCTGATGGCCTGCATGTTGGCCAGCATGGTGGACTTGCTGAAGCTGCCCGCGACGCGGGGCAGCAGGCGGGTGGCGGCGGTGAAGGCCGGCTCGGCCCCGCGCTCCAGCCCGACCCAGAAGCCGCTGGCCAGGTCGCCCTGCCCCAGCGCCCGGTTGAGCGCGCCGCGCTCCATGTAGGCGTTCAGGCCCATGGTCTCGCGCACGGTGCGCTGCAGCGGCAGGTCCAGCACCCGGGCGTCGCCGTCCAGCACCTCCACCCGCACCCGGTCGCCCACCCGCAGGCCCAGCTTGTCGGCCAGGCGGTCGGTCAGCACCAGGCCCTCGCCAGGCAGGGTGGCGGCGCGCTGGTCGGCCTCGATCACCCGGTTCAGATCGGGCACCGCCGGCATGCCGCGGATGAAACCGCGCTGGCGCCGGTGGCCGTTGACCAGGGTGACCGGCAGGTCGCGCAGCGGCTCCACCGCCAGCACGCCGGGCAGGCGGGCGATCTCGTGGCGGACGCTGGCGCTGCCGGGCTCGGCCATCCACACCGCCACGTCGGCGCGCATGGCCAGCGTGAACTGGGTGTCGACGATGACGTCGATCGCGTCGCGGAAGAAGTTGCCCATGATGACGATCGCCACCGCCGCCGCCACGCCACCGATCGACAGCGCGGTGCGCAGGCGCCGCCGCTCCATCTGGCGCAGGACCATGCGCAGCCCCGGCGAGAGGCCGCGCAGGCCCAGGCGCTCCACCAGGGTGCGGCGGTAACGGCCCGGGGCCGGCGGGCGCATGGCCTGGGCCGGGCTCAGGCGCACCGTGGCCAGGATCGCGCCCAGGGTGCCGGCGACGGCGGTGGCGGCGGTGATGCCGCCGCTCAGCCAGACCAGCCGGGCGTCGATGTGGTGTTCGAAGCTGGGAAAGCGGAAGAACTCGGCGTACAGGCCCAGGAACATCGTGCCCAGGCGCTCGCCCAGCGCCAGGCCCAGCAGCAGGCCCAGCCCGACGATGGCCCCGACCAGGGCCAGGTAGTGGCGGGCGATGGTGGCGTCGGGGTAGCCCAGGGCCTTGAGCGCGGCGATCTGTTCGCGCTGGGTGGCCACCAGGCGGCTGACCACCACGTTGAGCAGGAAGGCCGCCACGCCCAGGAAGATGCTGGGCAGCACGGTGCCCATCACCCGCTGGACCTTGATCTCGTTGTCGAGCATGGCGTGCGAGGCCTGGTGCTCGCGCCCCAGCACCTCGTGGCCCCCGTGGCGCACCAGCTGCCGCGCCAGCGCCGCCTGCACCGCGGGCGCGTCGGCCCCCGGTGCCAGCGCCACCTTCAGGCGGTTGAACGCGCCGCGCATGTCGTAGGCCGCCGCCAACGGCTCGCGGTCCAGCCAGAACACGCCGTAGCCGCGCTGGTCGGGCATGCCCCACAGGCCGGCGAAGATGAACTCGGGCGACAGCGCGATGCCGCTGACCACCAGGGTGCGCTCGCGCCCGTTGACCAGGGCCGACAGGCGCGAGCCCGGCCCCAGGCCGCGGGCGTGGGCGAAGGCCTCGGACACCAGGGCCTCGAGGGCGCCGTCGGCGCGCAGGCCCGGCTCGGGCAGGCGCCCCGAGCGCAGGAACACCCGGTTCAGCCGCTGCGGGTGGGCCAGGTCCAGCCCCACGAGCTGGCCCAGCACCGCGTCGTCGCTGCCGGGCAGCGTCACCCGCACCATCTGTTCCAGGCCGCTCTGCACCTCGGCCACGCCGGGCACCTCGCGCAGCGTGTCCAGCAAGGACTCGGGCGCGCGCTTGACGCTGGCGAACAGGTCGGCGAAGTGGCCCTGGGCATAGAAGCGGTCGCGCGCCAGCGCCAGCGAATCGACCGCGCTGAGCGTGGTCAGGAAGCCACCGATGCCGCTGGCCACCACCAGGGCGATGGTCAGTGCCTGGCTCCAGAGCGTGCGCAGGTCGCGCCACAACTTGCGGTCAAGGGCGCGCATGTCGACCTACCAGCGCAGCTCGGACGGCGCCTTGCGGTGGGCGTTGACCTCCACCCGCTGGATGCGCCCGTCGCCCAGGTGCACCACCCGGTCGGCCATCTCGGCAATGGCCGCGTTGTGCGTGATCACCACCGCGGTGGTGCCCAGCCCGCGGTTGATGCGCTCGATCACCTCGAGCACCAGCTTGCCCGTGGCGTAGTCCAGGGCCCCGGTGGGCTCGTCGCACAGCAGCACCTGCGGGCGCTTGACGATGGCGCGGGCGATCGCCACGCGCTGCTGCTCGCCCCCCGAGAGCTGGGCCGGGAAGTGGTCGCGCCGGGGCGTCAGGGCCACCAGGGCCAGGGCCTCGTCGATCGGCATGGGGTCGGCGGCGATGTCGGTCACCAGGGCCACGTTCTCCCAGGCGGTCAGGCTGGGGATGAGGTTGTAGAACTGGAACACGAAGCCCACGTGCTCGCGCCGGTATCGGGTCAGGCCGGCCTCGTCGGCGGCGGTCAGGTCCTGGCCGCGGTAGCGCACCTGGCCGGCGCTGGCCACCTCCAGGCCGCCCAGGATGTTCAGCAGCGTGCTCTTGCCGCTGCCCGAGGCGCCCAGCAGCACCAGGAACTCGCCGGCGCGGATCTCCAGGTCGACGCCGCGCAAGGCCTGCACCGCGACGTCGCCGGTCTGGTAGGTCTTGGCCAGGCCGTGGATGCTGAACACCGGGGCGCCCGGATCGGGCCGGGCCTCGGGAGATGGGCTCATGCAGCCATGTTGCACCGCGTCATGCCGGCCGGCCCTTGACCGCCATCAAGCACAAAACGCGATCCCCCTACGGCAGCGGCCGCGCGCGGCGATTCCTAGAATCGAACGACCGTTCTACACCTGCCGACCGGCAGAAAGACCCCCATGCAACTGCTCGACAAGCTGAACTGGCGCTACGCCACCAAGAAGATGGACCCGGCACGCGCCGTGCCGCAGGACAAGGTTGACCGCATCGTCGAGGCCGCCCGCCTGGCCCCCACCTCCAGCGGCCTGCAACCCTTCGAGGTGCTGGTGGTGACCAACCCCGAGGTGCGCGCCAAGATCCAGGCCGTGGCCTGGAACCAGGCCCAGGTCACCGAAGGCTCGCACCTGCTGGTGTTCGCCGCCTGGGACGACTACACCGCCGAGCGCATCAACGCGATGTTCGACTACACCAACGAGGTGCGCGGCTTCCGCAACGAGGGCTGGGAGGCCTACCGCCAGAAGCTGCTGAGCTGGTACCCGGGCCGTGGCGCCCAGGTCAACTTCGAGCACGCCGCCCGTCAGGCCTACATCGGCTTCGGCGCCTCGGTGATCGCCGCCGCCTTCGAAGAGGTGGACGCCACGCCGATGGAAGGCTTTGACGCCGCCGCGGTCGACGAGATCCTGGGCCTGAAGGCCAAGGGCCTCAAGAGCGTGACCATCATGCCCCTGGGCTACCGCCAGGCCGAGGGCGACTGGCTCGTGAACCTGCCCAAGGTCCGCCGCCCGCGCGAGCAGTTCGTCACCGAAGTGAAGTGACGCCTGCGGCCCCGCCGGGAGGCGGGGCCGGCCACCGGCCAGGCCTGCATGGCACAGCGATACTGCACGCCATGCCGCTGACGATCTACCTGGCCGGATTCGATGTCTTCCGCCCCGACGCGCGGGCCCATGGCGAGCGCCTGAAGGCCTGGTGCGCCCAGGCCGGCCACCGCGGGCTGTACCCGCTGGACCATGCGCTGCCCGAAGGGCTGTCAGGGGCGGCGGCGGCGCGCTGGATCTACCAGGCCAACTGCGGCCTGATCCGGCAGGCCGACGCGGTGCTGGCCAACCTCAACGATTTCCGGGGCCACGAACCCGATTCGGGCACCGCCTTCGAGGTGGGGTTTGCCGCCGCGCTGGGCAAGCCGGTGGTGGGCTACCTGGACGACGACCGTCCGCTGCGGGCGCAGCTGGGCGCCACGCACGATGCGCAGGGGCTGCTGGTGGAGGATTTCGGGCTGGCGCGCAACCTGATGCTGGCGTGCGCCGCCACCCTGGTGCGCGGCGACGCGCGCGCCGCGCTGCAGGCCCTGGCCGGGGTGGCGGGCCTGGCGGGAACTCAGCGGTAGAAGGCCTCGACCGCGCCCTTGAGCTTGATGCACAGCGGGCGGCCCTTGCGGTCGACCGTCTTGCCGGCCGGAACCTTGACCCAGCCTTCGCTGACGCAGTATTCCTCGACGTCGAACCGTTCCTTGCCGTTGAAGCGGATGCCGATGTCGTGCTCGAACACGGCGGCCACATGGTGCGGGCTGCGGGGGTCGACGGACAGGCGGTCGGGCAGGTCGGGCTTGGCGGTATCGGTCATGTCTTGGGGGCCGGTGGGGCAGGAAAGGCCGGGATTGTAGGCGCGCGCCTTGGCGCCCCCTGGCTGGCGGGCCGCTGAGGGTTGGCAGGGTCGGCGCCCTTGGCGGCCGGACGACGGGCGCGGCCATCTCCCGCCACCGCAGCGGCGGCCGCCCGGCTAGCATCGACGGCATGGACACCCCTGATCCCCGTTTCTGGCAGGCCGTGCTGGTCGGCCTGGGCATTGCCGCCCCGGTGGGTCCGATCGGCCTGCTGACGATCCGCCGCACGCTCGAAGGCGGCATGGCCGCCGGTCTGGTCACCGGTCTGGGCGCGGCCTGCGCCGACGCGCTGTACGGTGCCCTGGGCGCTTGGGGCGTGCACGCCGCGGTGGCGTGGCTGGTGGGCCTGCGAGGCCCGCTCGCGCTGGGCGGCGGGGCCCTGCTGCTGTGGATGGCCTGGCAGACCTGGCGGACCCCTCTGGCGAGCGGAGCGGCGCCGCTGCCTTCGGGCGGCGACCTGCTGCGGCATTTCGCCGGCACCTTCGCGCTCACGCTGTCCAACCCTGCCACCATCCTGTCCTTCGTGGCGGTGTTCGGGGCCCTGGCCGGCGCAGGCGGAGTCCCGGCCTCGCCCGCCGTGATGGTGCTGGGCGTGTGGCTGGGCTCGGCGATGTGGTGGTTGGCGTTGTCCGCCGGGGTGACGCGGCTGCGGCACGCGCTGGACGACGGCTGGCGCCGGCGGATCAACGCCGCCTCGGCCCTGCTGCTGGCGGCGTTCGCCCTGTGGCAATGGGCGCAGTGGTGGCGCGGCGCCGCCTAGGCCGGCGCCGCCCGGCCATGCGAGCGGTCCTTGGCCCGGTACATCGCGCGGTCGGCACGCTGAAGCACGGCCACCGGGTCCTCGTCCGCCGGGCCGAACAGCGCGACGCCGATGCTGGCGGTGCAGCAGTGCTCCACCGCTTCGGCCAGGTCCTGCAGGTTCAGTCGGTGCGGCCGGGCCAGCAGGGCTTGGAGCTTGCAGGCCACGGCCTGGGCCTGCTCGTCGGCCGGCTGGGGTTCCGCCGGCAACGGTGAGAGCATCACCACGAACTCGTCACCCCCCAGGCGCGCCACCGAATCGCAGGCCCGCACCGCCTGCCGCAGGCGCTGGGCCACGCCCACCAGCAGCTGGTCGCCCGCGGCATGGCCGTGCCGGTCGTTGACCGGCTTGAAGTCGTCGAGGTCCAGGTACAGCAGCGCGCCGTGGTGGCCGCCGCGGCGACACTGGCTCATGGCCAGGCTCAACCGGTCCTCGAGCAAGCGGCGGTTCGCCAGCCCTGTGAGGGTGTCCATGTAGGCCAGCTGACGCACCTGCTCCTCGAGCGCCTTGCGGTCGGTGATGTCGTTGAGGTGGTTCATGGTCGCCGGCCGGCCCTCCCAGTCGATGCGCGAACCGCTCATCTCCAGCCAGCGCACCCCCCGCGACGCGGTGAGGCATCGGAACTCGTAGCGCGAGGGCAGCGGCAGGCCGACCAGCCGGCGCTGGTGGTTCTCGCGCAGGAGATCCCGGTTGTCCGGGTGGACGTGGGCCAGGAAGGGGTGGCCCAGCAGGCGGTCGGCCGTGACCCCCAGGATGTCCTGCAGGTGCTGGTTGACGAAGCGGAACAGGCCCTCCTGCACCACCACCACGCCTTCACTGGCCGTCTCGGCCTGCTGCAGCAGGCGTTGCTCGGTGCGCTGCAGCCGGTCCTCGAGCCTGACCAGGGGGGTGATGTCGCGCGCCAGCCCGAGCCAGTCGGCCGCCTGACCCGGTGCCGCGGGCAGCGCCGCCATCTGCAGCGCCAGCCACCGCGCGTCAGCGCCATGGCCCAGACGCACCCGCAGCCCGCCATCGGCTTGGCTGTCCTGCACCGCGCCCAACAGGCCCTGCGGCAGAGACAGGCCGAGCACCTGCTCGAGCGGACGTCCCAACAAGGCCTCGGTCCCGCACCCGAGCAGCCGCCCCAACCCTGCATCGGCCCGGACCACGGCACCGGCCGGGTCCTGCCGCCAGCGGCCTTCGGCGCTCAGCAGGTCCAGCGGGTCGGAGACCGGTGCGGCGGCACCAGTCGGCTCGGCAAGGGGCATGGACGGGGGTTCAATCCAGGGGTCTCGCCGCATTCTGCGCCGGTGGGCGGGCCTTGTGCACCCGTGCCCTGTGACATGTCACAACGGGAATGACCGCTGCGGCCAATGTCTTGTCCCGCGCGGCCATGCTGCGGCGCATCTCAAGGTTTGCCCGCGAACCCCGACCGCTCCCCGGTGCTAGCCTGCGGCGGCGCCCGTGCAAGCCGATTCAAGGACCCGCACCGGGGCACGGAGACCTCAGTCCACGCCACGGTCCCGCCACGCAGGGACCCAGAACCCACACGAGGAGACAAGCGATGAAGCGATCCGAAACCCCGGGCGCGCGGCTGCGCGCCGCCTGCCGCCGGGCCCTGCCGGCGCTGGCCTTGCTGGGCGCCGTTGCCGGTGCACAGGCCAACACCCTGACCCAGAACGTGTCCTGGACCATCGACCGCGCCGGCACCTCGACCACCTACCGCGTGGTGGCCTACGGCGACTCGATCTACGCGGGCTACAACACCTCGGTCTTCAACGCGGCCAAGTACGCCGCCCCGACGGTGGACGCCGAGTACCTGTCGGCCCTGTGGAACGCCGACATCGAGAGCGTGCGCCGCGCCAAGTCCGGCGCGGTGGCCTCGGACGTCTACACGAACAAGATCGTGGCCGAGAAGTCCTACATGCAGTCGAGCAACACCCGCGTGGTGACCTTCGAGATGTGCGGCAACGACGGCCTGCAGGCCCGCTCCGCCCTCAAGGGCCAGAGCGGCACCTGCGACTACTCCGGTCTGAACACCGCGGTGGCCAACTGCAAGACCTACGTGGCGGCGGCGATGGACTTCATCAACGCCAATGCCTACGCCGGCACCAAGGTGAAGATCATCTCCAACCTGCACTACCCGGGCTACGCCGCCGACAACGTGGCCAGCACCTGCAAGGACGCGGCCACCGGCGCGGCGATCAACCTGCAGCAGCTGTTCCTGCCCAAGCTGGCGACGATGAACTACTGGATGTGCGAATACGCGCGCCAGAAGGGCTTCCAGTGCGCCGACAACTTCGCGCAATACATGGGCGCCGACCACGACAGCAACGGCGATGGCGTGGTCGACTCCGTGGGCCTGCGCTATGTGGCCGGCGACACCGAGGCCGCCTACGTCAACCGCATCACCACCACGCTGCGCTCGACGATCCGCGACGCCAACACCAAGTTCGTCTCGGCCACCGCCAGCCACGACTACATCCAGTCGGACGACACCCACCCCACCTACACCGGCGGCACCGTCAGCGCCGGCCTGCTGGGCGGCACCACCGGCTCGGGCGCGGCGCGCTACACCACGATCAGCGGGGGCAAGAACCCGATCTGGAACCAGCTGGGGCACGAGCGCATGGGCTGGGCGATCAGCACCTTCAACCCCGCAGCGCCCTGAGGCAGCGCCGCCCGATGGCTCATCTGACGCCCCCTCCCCGGTCGCCGCGGCGCCGCGACCCGGCCGCGGGCTGGGGGCCGTCGCCGCTCGCCCTGGGCGTGGTGGTGCTGGTGGCCACCGGGGTGCTGGCCTGGTGGGCCTGGCCGGACGAGCCGGCACCGGGCGTGCGGCTGAGCGCCCGCCCGGCCGAGGCCCCGGCTCCCGACGAGCCCCGGCCCGCCGCGACTGCCACCGCCCCGGCGGCCTCGGCCACCGCGGACGGGTCAACGGCACCTGCTTCGGAGCGGACCGCCATCCCGCGCCACCGCGACCCGGAGGGCGATCAGACACCCGACCTGGCCGACTACGTCAACCCCGGTGAGCTGCCCACCATGACCGAGGTGATCGAGCGCCTGCGTGCCGCCGGGGTCAGCGGCGGCCTGGCCGCCTTCAACCCGCCGGGCACCCGCCCGCCCCTGGTGGGCCTGGCCGTGCCCGAGGGCTATGCACTGCCGCCCGGTTATGTGCGCCACCACCAATCCACCGACGACGGTCAGCGCATCGAAGCCATCCTGATGTACTCGCCCGACCACCCGCCGCTCGATGCCCAGGGCCAGCCCCTGGTGCTGCCCGCCGACCGCGTCGTGCCCGCGGACGCCGCGCCGCCCGGCCTGCCGATCCGCCAGATCGTGGTGCCGGCGCCGCTCACCCGTTGAAGTCCCGCCGTGTCCTCTGATCCCCTGCCGCGACGCGGCGTGGCCGCCCTGAGACCCCTCGCCCCGCTGTTGGCCAGCGCGCTGCTGCTGGCCCTGTTCGCCCGTGGCGGGGCCGCCTGGCCACTGGGCTTCGTCGCCCTGCTGCCCTGGCTGACCCAACTGGAGCACCTGGGCAGCGCCCGCGCCACCGCACTCAGTGCCTGGTCAATGTCGGTGCTGCTGAGCCTGGCCGCCTTCTCCTGGCTGGGCGAGGCACTGGCCCGCTACACCGGCCTGCCCCCGTGGGGGGGGCTGGTCCTGCTGGCCCTGGGGGCGCCCCTGTTCCAGCCGCAGGTGCTGCTGTTCGCGCTGCTGCGACGTTGGGCGGCACCGCTGGGCCCGGTGTGGCAGGCCCTGGCCGGCGCGGCGGCCTGGGTCGGGGCCGAGTGGCTGCTGCCGCGACTGCTGGACGACACCCTGGGCTACGGCCTCTACCCCTCGGTCTGGCTGCGCCAGGCCGCCGACCTGGGCGGCACCGCCGGCCTGACCGTGCTGCTGCTGCTGGGCCACGAAGCCCTGCTGCGGGCCTGGCTGCGCCGACGGGACGGGCTGCGTGCCCTGGTCGCGCCCCTGGCCACCGCCGCCGCCTTGCCGCTGGCGCTGGCCGGCTACGGCGCCCATGCGCTGTCCACCACGGCCGATGCCACCGCACCCGCGGCCGGCCAGCCGCTGCTGCGGGTGGCCCTGGTGCAGTCCAACCTGGCCGACTACGAGGCCCGCCGCCGGACTCAGGGCGCCGCCGCCGTGGTGCGCGAGGTGCTGGACACCCACTACGCCATGTCGCACGACGCCGTCACCCGACAGCGGGCCGACGCGGTGCTCTGGTCCGAAACCGTCTACCCCACCACCTTCGGGCAGCCCAAGAGCCTGGCGGGTGCGCTGCTGGACCAGGAAATCCTGGATGTCGTCGACGCCGCCGGCGTGCCCTTCGTGATCGGCACCTACGAGCGCGACGCGGCGGGCGAGTACAACAGCGCCGCCGTCGTGGCGCCACGGCGCGGCCTGCTGGGCCAGTACCGCAAGACCCGGCCCTTCCCCCTCACCGAGGCGGTGCCGCCCTGGCTGGACGGGCCCTGGTTGCGCCAAGCCCTGCCCTGGACCGGCCACTGGCGCGCCGGCGACGGGGCGCGGGTCTTTCCGCTGCTGCTGGCCGATGGCCGCGAGGTGCCGGTGCAGCCCCTGATCTGCCTGGACGCGCTGGACACCCGCCTGTCCCTGGACGCGGCGCGCCAGGGCGCCCACGCGCTGCTGACCCTCTCCAACGACAGCTGGTTCGACGCCGACGGCCCGGGACCCGCCCTGCACCTGGCGGCCGCGGCCTTCCGCAGCGTCGAGACCCGGTTGCCCCAGTACCGCGTGGCCAGCACCGGCCTGAGCGCGGTCATCGACGCCACCGGACAGGTGCGCGCGGTCAGCCGGGTCGGCGAGCGCGCGCTGGTGGTGGGTGCGCTGCCCGTGGGGCCGGTGCCGGCCACCCTGATGGTGCGCTGGGGCGACTGGATCGGGCCCGCCGGGCTCGCCCTGTTGGCCGCCCTGGCCCTGGCCCGCGCCGCGCGCCTTTTCGCCGGGCGGCTTCAGGCCGCGGCCGCCACGCCCGCCACCGCCCTGCCCCGCCATGCCGCGCTGCTGCCGGGCCCGGTGCGCGTGCTGGCAGCGCTGTTGCGGCTGGGGGCCCGGGTGGGCTTGCTGGCGGTGGGTGTGCTGGTGCTGCTGGGCGACAGCCCGGTGGCCGGCAACACCCTGGCACAGCTGCGCAGCCTGGGCGCCTGGTGCCTGCTGCCCGAGGCCGCCGCCTGGGCCCTGCTGTGGGCCTGGCGCGCCCGGCTGAGTCTGGACCCCGGCCCGGACGGCGCCCTGCACCTGCGCCGTGGCCACCGCCACCTGTCCCTGCCGCTGGCCGGCTTGACGGCGGTCCAGCCCTGGCGCCTGCCACTGCCCACCCCGGGCGCCGAACTCCACGGGCCACGCGGGTCCGCACCGCTGTCGCTGGCCGTGTCGGACCCCTGGGCCTTGGCCCGCGCGCTGCAAGCCGCGGGCGCGGTGCTGCCCACCCCGGCCCCCAACGACCCGCTGGCGCGCAGCCTGTACAGCCGGCTGGCCGTGGGTCGCCCTTGGCTGGCCCACCCGCTGCTGCGCCTGGGTCTGTTCCCCCTGCTGCTCGCCGCCCCGGCCTTCCGGCTGCACCAGCACATCGCCTACGGCAGCGGCTGGGGCGAATGGCAGACCTTCGGGCCGCTGGCCTGGGGTCTCGGCTTCGCCCTGTGGTGGGGGGCATGGGCGCTGGCGGTGCTGCTGTGTTCGTCGGTGCTGCGCGGCCTGACCGAGGCCGCCGTGCTGCTGGCCGCCCGCGCCCGCCCCGGGGCGCTGATGGCCTGGCGCCTGGGCCTGGAGCGGGGCTCGCTGGTCCTGCTGTACGGCGGGCTGCCGCTGTGGCTGCTGTCCCGCGTGGCGTTTTCCTGAGGAACCCGTTGCCCCTGGCGACGGCGAGGTCAGCCATCGGTCCTCGGCCGCCGCCAGCCAGGCGTGGAACACTCGGGCGCGAGATGAACCTGCCAGCCACCACGGCCCACGCGCCGCACCACCTCGTCCTGTGCGCCTGGCTCGCGGCCGGGATCGGCCTGTGCAGCGTCTCGCCTCCGGTCTCGGCCCAGCCCGCGCTGCCAGCGGTCCCCTGGGTGGGGCCGGCGATGCCGGCTTTGGACCCGCCCGGCGCCGCCGCGGCCCGCGCCGTGCTGCCCCACCTGCGCCTGCCGCCGGGGTTCCTGATCGAGCCCTTCGCCCTGGTGCCCGGCGCCCGGCACCTGGCGGTGTCGCCCGACGGCACGCAGCTGGTGGTGGGCAGCCGGCAGGACCGGGTCTGGCGGGTGCGCGAGCGCGGCCCCGACGGGCGCGAAGTCCGTCCGGTCGCGCCGGACCTGGCCTGGCGCCTGCCCAACGGCGTGTGCTGGGGTGCGGACGGCACGCTGTTCGTGGCCGAACTCAACCGGGTGCTGGCGCTGCCGCGGGCCGATTCGCTGGCGGACGGCGAGCGCGTCAGCGCCGTGGCCGTGGTGCCGCAAGGCCAGCTGGTGCCGCCTGAAGAGGCCACCGCCAACCACGGTGCCCGGGTCTGCCGGGTGGATGCGCAGGGACGCCTGTACCTGGCCCTGGGCCAGCCCTACAACGTGCAACCCCGTGCCAAGGTGGCGCTGTACGAGCAACTGGGCATCGGCGGCATCATCCGGATGGACGGCCGCGACGGCAGCCGGCGCGAGGTCCTGGCCGTGGGCATCCGCAACTCGGTGGGCCTGGCCCTGCAGCCCGGCAGCCAGACCGTGTGGTTCACCGACAACCAGACCGACCGCCTGGGCGACGACACGCCGCCGGGCGAGCTCAACCGCATCACGCAGCCGGCGCCCGAGCATTTCGGCTACCCGTGGTTCCAGGGCCGCGACGTGCGCATCGCCGGCAGCGCGGTGGCCCCCGACCTGGCCGACCTGCCACCGCCGCCGCGCTGGACCCGCCCGCAGGCCGAGTTCCCGGCCCACCAGGCGCAGCTGGGCCTGACCTTCTACACCGGCCAGCAGTTCCCGCCCGAGTACCGCGGCGGTCTGTTCGTGGCCGCCCACGGCAGCTGGAACCGCACCCAGCCGACCGGGGCGCTGGTGCAGTTCGTGCCCCTGCGCCCGGACGGCAGCGCCGGCACGCCGCAGGTCTTCGCCGAAGGCTGGCTGGACCCGGCCACCGGCCGCTACCGGGGCCGTCCGGTGGACGTGGCGGTCTGGCGCGATGGCTCGCTGCTGGTCTCGGACGATGCGGCGGGCGTGGTCTGGCGAATCCACTACCGCCAGCCCTGAGCGACGGCGGCAGGACCGGGTGCGCGGCCCGCGCCGGCCGCGGCCTCGCCGCTGAAGGGTTTGGAGATGAGCCGCTGCTGACCCCGGGGCCGCGGTGCCGACCCGCTCAGGTCGGCGAAGCGTCCCGGCCCCAGCGCACCAGCAGGTTGTTCGCGGGCATGGTCACGCGCTCCAGCCGCGGCAGGCCGGCGTCGGCCATCAGGCCATCCACGGCCTGCAGCCGGCGCAGGCCCATCTCGGGATCGCGGGCCTGCAGCTCGGCATCGAAGCGCAGGTTGCTCTCGGTGGTCGGCAGCCCGTCTTCCAGGAAGGGCCCGTAGACCAGCACCTGGCCCCCGGCGGCGAGCACCCGGGGCAGGCCCCGCACCCAGGCCTCGACCGCGGCCCAGGGCATGATGTGCAGGGTGTTGGCGGTGAACACCGCGTCGTGCACCGGCCCGCCGGCCCGCTCCGGCCAGTCCGGCCAGCGCACATCCAGCGCCAGCGGCGCGGGGGTGTTGGGGCAGGCCGCGTCGTCCAGCCACAGGCGCAGGCCGGGCAGCTCGGACGGGCGCTCGCTGGTCTGCCAGCGCAGGTGGGGCAGCGCAGGCGCGAAGTGCACCGCGTGCTGGCCGGTGCCACTGCCGACCTCGAGCACGCGCCGGCTGGCGGCCAGGCGCGGGCGCAGCGCCTCGAGCAGGGGCCCGCGGTTGCGCTCGGTCGAGGGGGCGTGCGGCTTGTCGGTCATCGCGGGGGCGCCGCGCCGGGCGGCGCGGCCGGGGTTCAGGCGCCCAGGCCGACGTAGACGTGCTGGACGTCCTCGTTGTCGTCGATCGCGGCCAGGAAGGCCTCGACCTCTTCCAGCTGCTCGGCGCTCAGGCTGGCCGGGTCGACCGGGTTCTTGGGCTTGTAGCCCAGCTTGGCCGACAGGACGGTGAAGCCCTGGGCCGGCAGCGCGCGACTGACCAGGTCCAGGTCGGTCGGCTCGGTCAGGAACAGGGTGGCACCGTCGTCGGCCGGCTCCAGGTCCTGGGCACCGGCCTCGATGGCGGCCATCTCGGGGTCGGCCCCCGGGGTGGCGGGCTCGGCCTCGATCATGCCCAGGTGGTCGAAGTCCCAGGACACCGAACCCGAGGTGCCGAGCTGGCCCTTGCGGAACAGCACCCGCATGTCCGAGGCGGCGCGGTTGACGTTGTCGGTCAGGCACTCGACCATCACCGGCACGCGGTGCGGGGCGAAGCCTTCGTAGATGGCGTGCTCGAAGTGCACCGCCTCACCGGTCAGGCCGGCACCCTTCTTGATCGCGCGCTCGAGCGTGTCCTTGGGCATGGACACCTTGCGGGCCTGCTCCACCACCAGGCGCAGGCGGGCGTTGGCGGCCGGGTCGGCACCGCCACGCGCGGCCATCATGATGTCCTTGGCCAGTTTGCCGAACAGCCGGCCCTTGGCGTTGGCCGCCACGTCCTTGTGCTTGGCTTTCCATTGGGCACCCATCTCGGTCCTCCGGGTTCAGTCGTTCTGGGCGCTCAGCCGACCCAGCGGCGGGCGTTGCGGAACATGCGCATCCAGGGGCTGTGGGCGTTGACGTCACCGCCCTGCCAGCTGAACAGCGCGTTGCGGAACACCCGCTCGGGGTGCGGCATCATGACCGTGAACCGACCATCGGCGGTGGTGACGCTGGTCAGACCACCCGGGCTGCCGTTGGGGTTGAGCGGGTAGACCTCGGTCGGGGCGCCGCTGCCGTCGACGAAGCGCATGGCGCGTGCCACCGTGGCCGCGTTGCCGCGCTGGCTGAAGTCGGCGAAGCCTTCGCCGTGGGCCACCGCGATCGGCAGGCGGCTGCCCTGCATGCCCTGGAAGAAGATGCTGGGGCTGTCCAGCACCTCGACCATGGCCAGGCGGGCCTCGAACTGCTCGCTCTTGTTGCGGGTGAACTTGGGCCAGTCCGGGGCGCCCGGGATCATCGGGCTGAGCGCGGCCATCATCTGGCAGCCGTTGCAGATGCCCAGGGCGAAGGTGTCCTGGCGGCCGAAGAAGGCCTGGAACTGCTCGGCCAGCGCCGGGTTGAACATCACCGAGCGGGCCCAGCCTTCGCCGGCGCCCAGGGTGTCGCCGTACGAGAAACCGCCACAGGCGACGAAGCCCTTGAACTGCGACAGGTCGGCGCGGCCGGCCTGCAGGTCGCTCATGTGGACGTCGTGGGCATCGAAACCGGCCAGCGCGAAGGCGTGGCTGGTCTCGACATGGCTGTTGACGCCCTGCTCGCGCAGAATCGCCACCTTGGGGCGGGCGGCCAGGTTCAGGAAGGGCGCGGCCACGTCCTCGGTGGTGTCGAAGGCCGGGGCCCACTGCAGACCGGCGTCACCGCCACCGGCCAGCGCGTGTTCCTGGTCGGCGCAGTCGGGGTTGTCGCGCAGGCGGGCAATGCGCCAGCTGACCTCGTCCCAGGCCTGCTGCAGCTCGCGCAGCGGGGCGCTGAACTGCGGCTTGGCGTCGCGCCAGACCTCGACCACGGTCTTGTCGTTGGTCTTGCCGACCACATGGCTCTGCTTGCTCAGGCCGTGGGCGCGCAGGGTGGCGAGCACCGCGTCGCGGTCGGCGGTGCGCACCTGCAGCAGCGCGCCGAGTTCTTCGTTGAACAGGGCCTTGAGGGTCAGCTCGGCGCGGCGGCCGCTGGTCTGGGCGGCCCAGTTCTTGGCGTCGCCGGTGTCGGCGCGGCTGTCGCTGATGCCGTCACCCTCGGTGACCAGCAGGTCCACGTTCAGGCTGACGCCGCGCTGGCCGGCGAAGGCCATCTCGCAAGCCGCCGCCCACAGGCCGCCGTCGGAGCGGTCGTGGTAGGCCAGCAGCTGGCCCTCGGCGCGCAGCTGGTTGACCGCGGCCACCAGGGCCTTGAGCTGGGCCGGGTCGTCCAGGTCGGGCACCTGGTCGCCGAACTGCTGCAGGGTCTGGGCCAGGATCGAGCCGGCCATGCGGCCCTTGCCGTTGCCCAGGTCGACCAGCACCAGGGTGGTGTCACCGTCCTGCAGCTGCGGGGTCAGGGTGCCGCGGATGTCGTCGAGGGTGACGAAGGCCGAGACGATCAGCGAGACCGGCGCCACCACCTGGCGGGACTGGCCCTCGTCGCTCCACTTGGTGCGCATGGACAGGCTGTCCTTGCCCACCGGGATGCCCACGCCCAGGGCCGGGCACAGCTCCATGCCCACGGCCTTGACGGTCTCGTAGAGGGCGGCGTCCTCACCAGGCTCGCCGCAGGCGGCCATCCAGTTGGCGCTGAGCTTGACGCGGCTGAGCTCGAACGGGGCGGCCAGCAGGTTGGTGATGGCCTCGGCCACCGCCATGCGGCCCGACGCGGGGGCGTCGAGGCTGGCCAGCGGGGTGCGCTCCCCCATGCTCATGGCCTCGCCGCGGAAGCCGCTGAAGTCGGCCAGGGTGACCGCGCAGTCCGCCACCGGCACCTGCCAGGGGCCGACCATCTGGTCGCGGTGGTTCAGGCCGCCCACGGTGCGGTCACCGATGCTGACCAGGAAGCGCTTGCTGGCCACGGTGGGGTGGCGCAGCACATCCAGCGCCGCCTTGTCCAGGGCCACGCCGGTCAGGTCCAGCGGGGCCAGCTGGCGGGCCACGCGCCGCACGTCACGCTGCATCTTGGGCGGCTTGCCCAGCAGCACGTCCATCGGCATGTCGATCACGCGCTCGCCGCCGGGGCCGTCTTCCAGGATCAGCTCGAGCTCGTCGGTGGCCACGCCCACCACCGAGAAGGGGCAGCGCTCGCGCTCGCACATGGCGGTGAAGGCGTCGAGCTTGGCCGGGTCCACCGCCAGGGTGTAGCGCTCCTGGCTCTCGTTGCACCAGATTTCCTTGGGCGCCAGGCCGGTCTCTTCCAGCGGCACCTTGCGCAGGTCGAAACGGGCGCCCTTGCCGGCGCCGTCGACCAGCTCGGGGAAGGCGTTGGAGATGCCGCCGGCGCCGACGTCGTGGATCGCCACGATCGGGTTGTCCGCCCCCAGCGTCCAGCAGTGGTTGATCACCTCCTGGGCGCGGCGTTGGATCTCGGGGTTGCCGCGCTGCACGCTGTCGAAGTCCAGCGCGGCGGTGTTGGTGCCGGCCGCCATCGAGCTGGCGGCGCCGCCGCCCATGCCGATGCGCATGCCCGGGCCGCCCAGCTGAACCAGCAGGGTGCCGGCGCCGAAGGGCAGCTTCCTGGTCTGGCCGTCGCTGATGGTGCCCAGACCGCCGGCGATCATGATGGGCTTGTGGTAGCCGCGGCGGATGGCCTGCTCGCCCTCGCCCACGGTCTGCTCGAAGACGCGGAAGTAGCCGCCCAGCGCGGGCCGGCCGAACTCGTTGTTGAAGGCCGCGCCGCCGATCGGGCCCTCGATCATGATCTGCAGCGGGCTGGCGATGTGCTCGGGCTTGCCGTAGGGGTTGGACTCCCAGGGCTCGTCGGTGCCGGGCAGGTTCAGGTTGGAGACCGAGAAGCCGGTCAGGCCGGCCTTGGGCTTGGCGCCGCGGCCGGTGGCGCCCTCGTCGCGGATCTCGCCGCCGGCGCCGGTGGAGGCGCCCGGGAACGGAGAAATGGCGGTCGGGTGGTTGTGGGTCTCGACCTTCATCAGCACGTGGGCCACTTCGTCGCGCGGGCCGTACACCGGCGCGTTGGTGTAGCCCTGCGGCAGCCAGCGGGTCACCGGGCCGCCTTCCATCACCGCCGCGTTGTCGTTGTAGGCGATGACGGTGCGCTGCGGGTTGAGCTTCTCGGTGTTGCGGATCATGCCGAACATCGACAGCGGCTGCTTCTCACCGTCGATGATGAAGTCGGCGTTGAAGATCTTGTGGCGGCAGTGCTCGGAGTTGGCCTGCGCGAACATCATCAGCTCGACGTCGCTGGGGTTGCGCTTCAGGCCCTGGAAGGCGTTGACCAGGTAGTCGATTTCGTCGTCCGACAGGGCCAGGCCGAAGGTGGTGTTGGCGGCTTCCAGGGCGGCACGGCCCTGGCCCAGCACGTCCACATGGGCCATGGGCTCGGCCGGCTGCTCGTCGAACAGGTGGCGGGCGGCGTCGCGCTCGAAGGCGACGCTTTCGGTCATGCGGTCGTGCAGCAGCGCGGCGCAGGCGGCCAGTTCCTCGGTCGACAGGGCCTTGCGGGCACCGGTCAGGCCGGCGATCAGGCCGTCCTTCAGGTGCAGGCGGACCTCGGTGACGCGCTCGACGCGGTGGATGCCCAGGCCGCAGTTGTGGGCGATGTCGGTGGCCTTGGAGGCCCAGGGCGAGACGGTGCCCAGGCGCGGCATGACCAGCACCAGGGTGCCCTCGTCGCCGGCGGTGCAGGGGTCGCCGTAGTCGAGCAGGCGGGCCAGCTTGTCGGTGTCGGCGGCGGTCAGCGCGGTGTCGGACAGCACCCAGTGCACGTGGCGGGCGCTCACGCCGGTGATCCGCGGGCACGCGGCCTGCAGCGCCGGCAGCAGCGCGGCGGCGCGGAAGGCGGAGAGCGCATTGCCGCCCTCGAAGTGCATCAGGTGATGGGTGTCGGTGGGCATGGGCGAGCTCGGCGTCGTGGGTGTGGCGCGGGATCGGCGACGGCAGCCGGATTTCCCTGGCGGGTGCAGGGAGCGCCGTCGGTGGAAACCCGGGATTCTACGTTGAGGTGGGATAATCGCCTCATGACGATCACCCTCAAGAGCGCTGCCGACATCGAGATGATGCGTGTGGCCGGCCGCCTGACCTCCGAAGTGCTGGACATGCTCACCGAGCACATCAAGCCCGGCGTGACGACCGAACAGCTCGACAAGCTGGCGCACGACATGATCGTGCACGAGCAGAAGGCCATCCCGGCGCCCTTGAACTACGCACCCAATGGCTACAAGCCCTACCCCAAGTCGATCTGCGCGTCGATCAACCACCAGGTCTGCCACGGCATCCCGAACGACAAGCCGCTGAAGAACGGCGACATCGTCAACCTGGACGTCACCGTCATCAAGGACGGCTGGCACGGCGACTCCAGCCGCATGTACGTGGTCGGCGAGGGCAGCATCGCCGCCAAGCGCCTGTGCCAGGTGACCTACGAGGCCATGTGGAAGGGCATCGCCAAGGTGCGCCCCGGCGCCCGCCTGGGCGACATCGGCCACACCATCCAGGTCTTCGCCGAATCGCAGGGCTTCTCGGTGGTGCGCGAGTTCTGCGGCCACGGCATCGGCCGCAAGTTCCACGAAGAGCCCCAGGTGCTGCACTACGGCCGCCCGGGCACCCTCGAGGAACTGGTCCCCGGCATGGTCTTCACGATCGAGCCGATGATCAACGCCGGCCGCCGCGAGATCAAGGAAATGGGCGACGGCTGGACCATCGTCACCAAGGACCGCTCGCTGTCGGCGCAGTGGGAACACACCATCGTGGTCACCGAGACCGGCTACGAGGTCCTGACCCTGTCCGACCGCTGCCCGCCGCCGCCGGCCTTCATCACCTCGCCCGCGGCCTGATGCCCGGCCACGCCCCCGCGCCCGAAGCGGTGCCGCTGCCCGAGCTGCGCCACCGCCTGCGCGAGGGCAAGGCCGCGCTGCTGGAACACTTCGCCCAGGCCCGCCCCACCGTCACCAGCGCCACCCGGCTGATGCACGGCCTGGCCCGCCATGTCGACCAGGTGCTGGTGCAGCTGTGGGCGCAAAGCGGCCTGCCCGCCGGCTCGGCGCTGCTGGCCGTGGGCGGCTACGGCCGAGGCGAGCTCTACCCCTACTCCGACGTCGACGTGCTCGTGCTGCTGCCCGAGCCCGAGACCGACGCCGTGCGCGAGGCCCTGAGCGGTTTCATCACCGCCTGCTGGGACATCGGGCTGGAGATCGGCTCCTCGGTGCGCACCGTGGACGACTGCGTGCGCGAGGCCACCCAGGACGTGACCGTCCAGACCTCGCTGCTGGAGAGCCGGCTGCTGAGCGGGCCGCGCAAGCTGTTCCAGCAGTTCCAGCGCGCCACCGAGGCGGTCATGAACCCGGCCGCCTTCCTGCGGGCCAAGACGCTGGAGATGCGCCAGCGCCACGTCAAGTACGAGGACACGCCCTACTCCCTCGAGCCCAACTGCAAGGAAAGCCCCGGCGGCCTGCGCGACCTGCAGGTGGTCATGTGGGTGGCGCGCGCCGCCGGTCTGGGCCGCAGCTGGTCCGAGCTGGCCGCCAACGGCCTGATCACCCCCTTCGAGGTCAAGCAGCTGCAGCGCCAGGAAGGCACGCTGCGCCTGATCCGCTGCCGCCTGCACATGATCGCCAAGCGGCGCGAGGACCGGCTGGTCTTCGACCTGCAGACGGCGGTGGCCGAGAGCTTCGGCTACGCCAGCACCAAGGCCCAGCGCGCCTCCGAGGTGCTGATGCACCGCTATTACTGGGCCGCCAAGGCGGTCACCCAGCTCAACCAGGTCCTGATGCTGGGCATCGACGAGCGGGTCACCGGCGCCGGTCAGATGCCGATGCGGCCGATCAACGCCCGCTTCCTCGACCGCGGCGGCATGCTCGAGGTGGCGCGCGACGACCTCTACACCGACAACCCCCACGCGATCCTCGAGACCTTCCTGATCTACCAGCAGACGCCGGGGATCAAGGGCCTGTCGGCGCGCACCCTGCGGGCGCTCTACAACGCCCGCGGCCTGATGGACGCGCGCTTCCGCCGCGACCCGCTCAACCGCGCGCTGTTCATGGAGATCCTGCAGCAGCCCGAGGGCCAGACGCACGCCTTCCGGCTGATGAACCAGACCTCGGTGCTGGGGCGCTACCTGTGGGTGTTCCGCGGCATCGTCGGTCGCATGCAGCATGACCTGTTCCACGTCTACACCGTGGACCAGCACATCCTGATGGTGCTGCGCAACGTGCGCCGCTTCTTCATCCCCGAGCACGCCCACGAGTACCCGTTCTGCAGCCAGCTCGGCGCCCAGTTCGACAAGCCCTGGCTGCTTTATGTGGCGGCGCTGTTCCACGACGTGGCCAAGGGACGCGGTGGCGACCACTCCGAGCTGGGCGCCGATGAAGTCCGCCGCTTCTGCCGCGAGCACGGCATCGAGCGCGAGGACGCGGCCCTGATCGAGTTCCTGGTGCGTCACCACCTGACCATGAGCACCGTGGCCCAGAAGGAGGACATGCACGACCCCGAGGTGGTGCAGCGCTTTGCCGCCAAGGTCGGCGATGCTCGCCACCTGACCGCTCTGTACCTGCTGACCGTGGCCGACATCCGAGGCACCAGCCCGAAGGTCTGGAACGCCTGGAAGGGCAAGCTGCTGGAGGACCTGTACCGCGTCACGCTGCGCGCCCTGGGTGGCGCCGCGCTGAACGCCGACGCCGAAATCGAGGCGCGCAAGCAGGAGGCGCAGCAGATCCTGGCCCTGCATTCGGCCCTGCCCGGGACCGAACAGCCGCTGTGGAAGACCCTGGATGTCAGCTATTTCGCCCGCCACGATGCGGCCGAGATCGCCTGGCACGCCCGCGCACTGTGGCGCCACCTGCAAAGCGACACGCCGGTGGTCAGTGCCCGCCCCTCCCCGGTGGGCGAAGGCCTGCAGGTGCTGGTGTTCTCGCCCGACCGTCCCGACCTGTTCGCCCGCATCTGCGGCTACTTCGACGGCGCCGGCTTCTCGATCCAGGACGCCAAGGTCCACACCACCCGCACCGGCTACGCGCTCGACACCTTCCAGGTGGTCAACCCCAACAGCGACGACCAGAGCGCCAGCGCCTACCGCGACATGATCGCCCTGGTCGAGACCCAGGCCTCGGCTGCGCTGGCCAGCGATGGCCCGCTGCCGCCGCCGTCGCGCGGCCGGGTGTCGCGAAGGGTGCGCTCCTTCCCGGTCAAGCCGCGCGTGGCACTGCGCCCCGACGAGAAGGCGCAGCGCTGGCTGCTGTCGGTGTCGGCCAGCGACCGCTCGGGCCTGCTGTACGCGATCGCGCGGGTGCTGGCCGAGCACCAGATCAACCTGCAACTGGCCAAGGTGTCCACCCTGGGCGAGCGGGTCGAGGACACTTTCCTGGTCAGCGGCCCGGCGCTGCAGCAGCCCCGGCTGCAGCTGCAGGTCGAGACCGAGCTGCTGGACGTGCTGGCCGACGTGCGCTGACCCCGCCCGCCTTGCGCCCGCTCAAGCCCCTCCCCTCCACCCCCTGACAGGATGGCGCCCCCATGTCGAACAAGCTGACCGACCCGGCCCTGATGGAATCCCGCAGCTACGGCGTGCGTCGGATCCCGGCGCTGCGCCCGCTGGGCTGGCTGGCCCGCGGCTGGTCCGACCTGATGGCCTGCCCGGTGCCCGGGTTGCTGCACGGCATGGCCGCCGCGCTGTTCGGGCTGCTGCTGTACCTGGCCGCACGTGACCGCTTCTGGCTGCTGGCGGGCGCCTTCTCGGGCTTCCTGCTGGTGGCCCCCGTGGTGGCCACCGGTCTGTACGCGGTCAGCCGCGCCCGCGAGCGGGGCGAGGACCCCGGCCTGGCCACTGCCCTGCGGGCCTGGAAGCCCGACGACCACCGCCTGGTGGTGTTCGGCGCCCTGCTGGCCCTGGCCGGCACCGGCTGGGTGATGACCTCCGCCGCCCTGATCTGGACCCAGACGGGCGGCGCGGTGCACACCCCCACCGATTTCCTGCGCCTGGTGGTGTTGGCGCCGCAGGGTGGGCTGTTCGAGGCTTGGCTGGGCCTGGGCGCCCTGCTGGCCGCACCGGTGTTCGCCTCCAGCGTGGTGACGCTGCCCCTGCTGCTGGACCGCCAGGTCAGCGTGCTGGCCGCCGTGTTCGTCAGCTGGCGTGTGGTCATGGAGCACCCGGTGCCGATGGCCCTGTGGGCCGCCCTGCTGATGGGCCTGAGCGTGGCCGGCATGGCCGCGGTGCTGGTGGGTCTGGTGATCATCGTGCCCTGGCTGGCCCACGCCAGCTGGCACGCCTATCGTGATGTGGTGGACACCTCCGGCATGGCGGAGAGAGCCTGATGTTCGGTTATTCAGAAGAACAGATTGCCTGGTTCGGCCTGACCTTCGGGGTCACGGCCTTCATGCTGTACATGGTGTTCATCATCCTGCAGCTCGCGCGCGAGTCCAAGGCCGGGCGCTTCGGCACCTTCGTGCTCTTGCTGGGGCTGGGCGTGGGCGTGCTGGGTTTCGCCCTCAAGGGACTGATCAAGTTCTTCCTGGGCAACGTCGGCGAATGAGCGCCACGCCCTCCGCACCGGTGGCCGAGCCCGAGGTCCAGCGCCACACCCCCTTCGAGGACCTGCAGGCGCTGCTCATCGGCACGCTGTTCGTGTCCATCGGGCTGGCGATGTTCCGCCACCTGGGTCTGATGACCGGCGGCACCGTGGGCCTGGCCTTCCTGACGCATTACGCCAGCGGCCTGCCCTTCGGCCCGCTGCTGTTCGTGATCAACCTGCCGTTCTACTGGCTGGCCTGGCGGCGCCTGGGGCCGCGTTTCACCGTCAAGACGCTGGCGGCCGTCACGCTGCTGTCGGGCCTGACCGAGCTGCTGCCGCACTGGCTGCGGTTTTCCACCCTGGAGCCCCTGTTCGCCTCGGTGGCCGGTGGTCTGCTGATCGGCACCGGCTTCATCATCCTGTTCCGCCACCGCGCCAGCCTGGGCGGCCTGAACACCGTGGTGCTGTGGCTGCAGGACCGGTTCGGATGGCGGGCCGGCGTGGTGCAACTGGTGCTCGACGCCACCATCCTGGCCGCCAGTTGGCCCTGGACCGATGCCCGCCGGCTGGCGCTGTCGGTGCTGGCCGCGGTGGCGATGAACTTCGCGCTGGCGGTCAACCACAAGCCCGGGCGCTACGTGGCCTACTGAGCGGTACCGCACAAAAGAAAGAAGCCGGCGATGCCGGCTTCTTGTTCATGGGCGAGGTGACACCGCCACCCCACCCCAGACTGGCCGCAAGCACGCGGCAAGCCATTCGGCATCAGCCCATGTGCAGGCCGCCGTTGCAGGAGAAGTCGGCGCCGGTGGTGAAACCGGAGTCATCACCCGCCAACCAGGCCACCACCGAGCCGATTTCCTCGGGGGTGCCCAGGCGCTTGACGGGGATGGTGGCGACGATCTTTTCCAGCACTTCCGGCTTGATGGCGCGGACCATGTCGGTGCCGATATAGCCCGGGCTGACCGTGTTCACGGTGACACCCTTGGCGGCCAGCTCCTGGGCCAGGGCCATCGTGAAGCCGTGCATGCCGGCCTTGGCCGCCGAGTAGTTGGTCTGGCCGGCCTGGCCCTTCTCGCCGTTGACCGACGAGATCTGGATGATGCGGCCGAAGCCGCGCTCGACCATGTCGCCGACGACCTGCTTGGTCACGTTGAACATGGAGTTCAGGTTGGTGTCGATCACCGCGTCCCAGTCGTCGCGGGTCATCTTCAGGAACATGCGGTCCTTGGTGATGCCGGCGTTGTTGACCAGCACGTCGATCGGGCCGTGCTCGGCCTTGGCCTTGGCGAAGGCCTCGACGGTGGAGTCCCAGTCGGCGACGTTGCCGACCGAGGCGTGGAAGGTGTAGCCCAGGGCCTTCTGCTCGTCCAGCCACTTCTGGAAGTCGCGGCTCGGGCCGCAACCGGCGATGACCTTGAAACCGTCCTTGGCCAGGCGCTGGCAGATCGCGGTGCCGATGCCGCCCATGCCGCCGGTCACGTACGCCACTTTTTGACTCATCTTGTGCTCCTCAAGCTATTCCATCGGGATTCCGACCGGCCCATGATGGGTCTCGGCCGGCGGGGCGCGGGCCCGTACTTACCCGCTTACGCAATTCCACGCCGGGGACAACCCCAGCGTGAAGACAGGACTCAGCGCTCGACGGTCAGCGCCACGCCCATGCCGCCGCCGATGCACAGCGAGGCGATGCCCTTCTTGGCGTCACGGCGCTGCATCTCGTGCAGCAGGGTCACCAGGATGCGGCAGCCGGAGGCACCGATCGGGTGGCCGATGGCGATGGCGCCACCGTTGACGTTGACCTTGCTGGTGTCCCAGCCCATTTCCTTGTGGACCGCGCAGGCCTGGGCCGCGAAGGCCTCGTTGATCTCGAGCAGGTCGAGGTCGGCGGCGTTCCAGCCGGCGCGCTCCAGCGCCTTGCGGGCGGCGGGCACCGGGCCCATGCCCATGATGGCGGGGTCCAGGCCGGAGCTGGCGTAGCTGGCGATGCGGGCCAGCGGCTTGAGGCCCAGGGCGGCGGCCTTGGCGGCGCTCATGACCATCACGGCGGCGGCGCCGTCGTTGATGCCCGAGGCGTTGCCGGCAGTGACCGAGCCGGCCTTGTCGAAGGCGGGACGCAGGCCGGCCAGGCCCTCGGCGCTGCTCTTGCGGTTCAGGAACTCGTCGGTGTTGAACACCAGCGGGTCACCCTTCTTCTGCGGGATCAGCAGGTCGACGATCTCGTCCTTGAACTTGCCGGCGTCCTGCGCCGCGGCGGCCTTCTGCTGCGAGGCCAGGGCCAGCGCATCCTGGTCAGCACGGCTGATGCCGTATTGCTTGGCCACGTTCTCGGCGGTGATGCCCATGTGGTACTGGTTGTACACGTCCCACAGGCCGTCGTTGATCATGGTGTCCACCAGCTTCCAGTCGCCCATGCGGGCGCCGTTGCGGCTGTTGGGCAGCACGTGGGGCGAGGCGCTCATGTTCTCCTGGCCGCCGGCGATGACGATCTCGGAGTCGCCGTCGCGGATGGCCTGGGCGGCCAGCATCACGGCCTTCAGGCCCGAGCCGCAGACCTTGTTGATGGTCATGGCGGGCACGCCGTGCGGCAGGCCGGCCTTGATGACGGACTGGCGGGCGGGGTTCTGGCCCGAGCCGGCGGTCAGCACCTGGCCCAGGATCACCTCGCCGATCTGCTCGCCGGCCAGGCCGGTGCGGGCCAGCAGGCCCTTGATCACGGTGGCGCCCAGCTCGGGGGCGGCCACACCAGCCAGGGAACCGCCGAACTTGCCCACGGCGGTGCGTGCGGCGGCGACGATGACGATGTCGGTCATGTAGGGGTCTCCAGTGAAATGTCGGTGTTGAGGGAAGGCGAAACCGTTGCGGCGGGCGCGCCCGCGCCCCCGCCGTCGCCCCCCTTTTTACGCCTTTTGCTTGACGTATCGCCCGGGCGCCGGCTCGATCGGCTTGAACTGGGCATTGCCATAGGCCTTGGGGGCCGGAACCAGCTTGCCCGCGTGGCGCGCCAGCCACGCCGACCAGTCGGTCCACCAGCTGCCCGGGGTTTCAGTGGCCTCGGACAGCCACTGATCGGCCGTGGCCGGCAGGTCGTCATTGACCCAGTGGCTGCGCTTGCCGGCGGCCGGCGGGTTGATGACGCCGGCGATGTGACCCGAGGCACCCAGCATGAAGCGCTTGGGGCCCTTGAACACCTTGGTCGAGGCGTAGGCGCCGGTCCAGGGAACGATGTGGTCCTCGCGCGAGGCGTACAGGTACACCGGCGCCTGGATCTTGCCCAGGTCGACCTTCTCGCCGCAGACGGTCAGCGCGCCCGGCACCTTGAGCTTGTTCTCGAGGTAGGTGTTGCGCAGGTACCAGCAGTACATCGGGCCCGGCAGGTTGGTGGAATCGCCGTTCCAGTACAGCAGGTCGAACGCCGGGGGCGCCTCGCCCTTGAGGTAGTTGCCGACGACGTAGTTCCAGACCAGGTCGTTCGGGCGCAGGAAGCTGAAGGTGGTGGCGAGTTCCTGGCCCTTGAGCAGGCCGGGACCTTGCGGCGCCTGGGCGCCGATGGTCATCTCGCGCATCTGGCACATCGCCTCGTCGACGAACAGGTCCAGGATGCCGGTGTCGGCGAAATCGACGAAGGTGGTCAGCAGGGTGACCGAAGCGGCCGGCTGCTCACCGCGGGCCGCCAGCACCGCCAGCGCGGTCGACAGGATGGTGCCGCCGACGCAGAAGCCCAGGGTGTCGATGGTCTTGGCGCCGGAGATGGCCTGCACGGTGCGGATCGCGTCGATCGGGCCGTGTTCGATGTAGTCGTCCCAGGTCTTGGACGCCATCGACTCGTCGGGGTTGCGCCAGCTGACGACGAAGACCCGGTGGCCCTGCTGCACGGTGTGGCGGATCAGCGAGTTCTCGGGCTGCAGGTCGAGGATGTAGTACTTGTTGATGCACGGCGGCACGAACAGCATGGGCCGCTCGTGGACCTTGGCGGTCAGTGGCTTGTACTCGATCAGCTGGAACAGCTCGTTCTCGTAGACCACCGCACCTTCACTGGTCGCGACGTTGCGGCCCACCTCGAACACGCTTTCGTCGGTCTGCGAGACATGGCCTTGCTGCAGGTCGTGCATCAGGAGTTGGACGCCCTTGGCGATGCTTTCGCCACGGCTTTCCAGCGCCTTGCGCTGGGCCTCGGGGTTGAGCGCCAGGAAGTTGCTGGGGCTCATCGCGTCGACCCACTGCTGGACCGCGAAGCGGATGCGGCCCTTGGTCTTGGCGTCGCCCTGCACGCTCTCGGCCATCTGCATCAGGGTGCGGGCGTTGAGCAGGTACATCTGGGCCGCGAAGGCACTGCCCGGGCTGGCCGCCCAGTCCTTGGCCGAGAACCGGCGGTCCTTGATCGGGGTGGCCGAAGCGGCCTCACCGCCTTGCAGGCCTTGAAGGGTGGAGTTCCACAGCAGCGTGGCCTGCTTCAGATAATCGGCCTGGAGCTCCGCCATCGCCTGCCCCGGCAGGGCGAGGCCGGACATCGACTTGAGGAGGTCGCCGACGGCGGAGCCGAAGGCGTTGGCACTGTCCTGGGCCTGGCGGCTCAGCTGGTCCAGCGGCGGGATGCCCGGTGTCTTCACGAAGGTGTCTCCTCGGGGTGGATGGCCGCTCAGGACTTGGCGGCACTGCTTGTGAACCGATTCTTCGGGTGACAGCTTACCCCATGATGACGGAATATTCCATCATTTGAATATACGTTTCGTATAGTGATATGCACATCGTCGCGATCGCCTGGACCTTCATCGTCGTGCTGATGGCGGCCGCCGAGGCCACCTCGCCGCAAGGCACCCTGTTGGGCGCGTTCTTCACGCTCCTGCTGTACGGGGCGCTGCCCCTGTCGGTGGTGCTGTACATCCTGGGCACACCCATGCGGCGGCGGGCCCGGCACCTGGCCGAGCGCGCCGAGGCCGAAGCCCGGGCGTCAGCGGATCCAGATGGAGGCCGCGTGGCGGCCGGTGACGCGGTCGCGCCGGAACGAAAAGAACCGTGAGGCATCGGTGTGGGTACACCAGACGCCCCCGCTGACCTGCCGCACGCCGGCCAAGGCCAATCGGTGACGGGCCAAGGCGGGCAGATCCGCCCACCACTTGCCCTGTGCGACGCCGGGCCGGAACCACGCGCCCGCCGCCGCCCCGAAGGCGGCACGGACCTCGTCGCCCACCTCGAAGGCCTGGGGCCCGATGCACGCCCCGAGCCACGCACGGATGTGCCCGGGTTCGCAGCTCGCGGCGCGGCAGACCTCGTCCAGACAGGCCTCCAGCACCCCGCCCGCCAGCCCGCGCCAGCCGGCGTGGGCGGCGCCCACCGCGCGGCCGTCCGCTGAGGCGAACAGCACCGGCAGGCAGTCGGCCACCAACACGGTGCAGGCCACGCCCCGCTCGGTGGTGACGCTGGCATCGGCCTGACGGAACGGACCCGCAGGGCCGTTCACATCCGCGCAGCCCACCCGCACCACGACCGGGCCATGGACCTGGTCCAGCCACACCGGGCGGGCCGGCGCACACACGCCGGACCAGCGGCGCTGGTTCTCGGCGATCGCCGCGGGGTCGTCCTGCTCGGGCGCCGGCAGACCGCTGGGCCTCAGGTTCAGGCCCGCGAACGGACCTTGGCTGACGCCGCCGAGACGGGTGGACATGCCCCCGGCGACCCCGTCGGGCAAACCATCGGCGGCCAGCCAGTCCTCAGGCTGCAGCATCCGGGCACTTCTCGGGCCGGGTGGCCTCGAAGGCGTCCAGCGCCATGCAGGCATCGAACACCCGCATCACCTGGGGCACGTGGTCGAGGCGGCAGTTGAAGCGCTGGGCATTGAAGATCTGCGGCACCAGCAGGCAGTCGGCCAGGGTCGGGGTGTCGCCGTGGCAGAAGCGCGAGGGCTGCGCCTGCAGTTGCCGCTCCACGGTCTCCAGCCCGGTTTCGACCCAGTGCCGGTACCAGCGGTTCTTGTCGTCCTCGGCCACCCCCAGCGACTGCGTGAGGTAGCGCAGCACGCGCAGGTTGTTGAGCGGGTGGATCTCGCAGGCGATGTCCTGAGCGATGGCGCGCACGCGGGCACGGCCCAGCGCATCGGCCGGCAGCAGCGGGGGCTCGGGGTGGGTCTCGTCCAGGTATTCGATGATGGCCATGGACTGGTGCACCCAGGCGTCGCCGTCCTTGAGCAGCGGCACCAGACGGGCCACCGACACATGGGCATAGGACTCGCCGGTCTGTTCGTTCTTCTGCAGGTGCACCGGCAGGTATTCGAAGGGCAGCCCCTTGAGGGCCAGCGCGATGCGCACCCGGTACGAGGCCGAGGAACGGAAGTAGTTGTAGAGCTGCATGTCGGATGCCTCCTCAGGCGCGGCGTGCCACGCGCACCACCAGCGAGCCCAGGCCGTCGATGCGCAGGTCCATGGTGTCGCCCGGCACCACCGCCGCCACCCCGGCCGGCGTGCCGGTGTAGATCAGGTCGCCGGGCTGGAGGTCCCAGGCCTGGCTGAGCGCGGCGATGGTCTCGGCCACGTTCCAGATCAGTTGCGACAGATCGGCACCCTGGCGGACCTCGCCGTTGACGCGCAGCTCGATGCGGCCGGTGCTCAGCTCCCCGGTGTCGGCGATCGGGTGGATCGGGCCGATCGGGGCCGACTGCTCGAAGCCCTTGCCGATGCACCACGGCCGCCCCTGCTTCTTCATGTCGTTCTGCAGGTCGCGACGCGTCATGTCCAGGCCGCAGGCGTAGCCGAAGATGTGGCGCGCGGCCTGCTCCACCGGAATGTCACGGCCACCGGTGCCGATCGCCACCACGAGTTCCGCCTCGTGGTGCAGGCTCTGGGTGAGCGACGGGTAGGTGATCTCGCCCACCTCGCCCAGGACCACCGGCACCACGGTGTCGGCCGGCTTGAGGAAGAAGAACGGCGGCTCGCGGCCGGTGTGGCCCATCTCGATCGCGTGTTCCACGTAATTGCGGCCCACGCAGTAGATGCGGTGGACCGGGAACTGGCGGCCATCGGTGGTGGGCACCATCACCGGTGCCGGCGGCTGAAACACGACATCCATCGGACGCTTCTCTCGCTGTGGCTGGATCAGCAGGCGATGATGCCACGCCACCCCGCTACACTGCGCCCCATGTGGGCCGACCGATCCATCAAGCATTGCCGCGCCTGCGGTGCCGCCACCGCCTACCGGGTCCCGGCCGACGACAACCGGCCGCGCGCCATCTGCGGTGCCTGCGACACCATCCACTACGAGAACCCTCTGAACGTGGTCGGCACCCTGCCCGTCTGGGGTGACCAGGTGCTGCTGTGCCGCCGCGCGATCGAGCCGCGGCATGGGCTTTGGACGCTCCCCGCCGGCTTCATGGAATTGGGTGAAAGCACTGCCGAGGGTGCGCTGCGCGAAACGATCGAAGAAGCCGGCGCCCAGGTCGAACTGCAAGGCCTGTTCACCGTGCTGAACGTCGTGCGGGTGGGCCAGGTCCACTTTTTCTACCGCGCCCGCATGACCGACACCCGCCTGGACCCGGGACCGGAGACCCTGGAAGCCCGGTTGTTCCGGGAGGACGAGATTCCCTGGGACGAGTTGGCCTTCCGCACCGTGCGAGAGACCCTGCGTCTGTATTTTGAGGACCGTCGCCGGGCTCAATTCGGCATGCATTGCGCCGATATCGCCTGAAGCGCCGCCCTCGGCGACCCAGCTGACCCCATGACGGACAACCCGAAGCCGGCCGCCCCTGCGGGCGCGCCCAACCCCGCCGCTGCCTCGCCACCGCCTGCCGCGCCCCGCGTCATCAGTGGCCGACTGCCGCCGCCCGGACAACGCGAGGACCTGCTCACGCCCGATCCGCTGCTGGACTGCCTGGTCGAGGTCTGCCGACTGCACGGCCACAGCGCCACCCGCGCTTCGCTGTCGGCCGGCCTGCCGCTGGAGCGCGGCCGCCTGCCGCTGGAACTGGCCGAACGCGCCGCTGCGCGCGCCGGGATGTTCACCCGCCTGGAACGCCAGGACCTGAAGGCGATCGACGAGGCGGCGCTGCCAGCCGTGCTGCTGTTGCAGGAGGACAAGGCCTGCATCCTGCTGGGCTGGACGGAACAGGGCGATGCGCGCCTGCTGCTGCCCGAAACCGGTCAGGGCGCCGTGACGATGCCCTTGGACACCGTGCGGGCACGCCACCGCGGCCTCGTGCTGTACGTGCGGCCGCATTTCCGCTTTGACGAGCGCGCCCCCGAGGTCCGTGCCCAGCGCCGCGGCCACTGGTTCTGGTCGGCGCTGCTGGCCCAGCGCCATGTCTACCGCGACATCCTGCTGGCGGCGGCCTTGATCAACGTCTTCGCCCTGTCCAGTCCGATGTTCACGATGAACGTCTACGACCGAGTGGTGCCCAACGCGGCCTACGAGACGCTGTGGTCCCTGGCCGTGGGCGTGCTGCTGGCCATGCTGCTGGACCTGACCATCCGCAAGATGCGCAGCCGTTTCGTCGACGAGGCCAGCGCCCGCATCGATGTGCAGTTGTCCGCCCTGCTGATGGAGCGGGTGCTCGGCATGCGGCTCGAGAACCGGCCCCAGTCGGTCGGCTCCTTCGCCTCCAATCTGCGCGGCTTCGAGACCGTGCGCGAAGTCATCGCCTCGTCCACCGTCACTGCTCTGATCGACCTGCCCTTCGCCCTGCTGTTCCTGGTGGTGGTGGCCATCATCTCGCCCTGGCTGGCGATCCCCGTGGTGCTGGGCTTCGCGGGCGTGATGGCGGCCGGCTGGGTGCTGCAGGGCAAGCTGCACGAGCTGGCCGAGTCCACCTACCGCGCCTCGGCCATGCGCAACGCCACCCTGGTCGAGGCCCTGACCGGGATCGAGACGATCAAGGCGCAGGGTGCCGAGGGCGTGATCCAGTCACGCTGGGAGAAGACCAACGTCTTCCTGTCGGCCACCTCGGTGAAGATGCGCGGTCTGTCGCAAGGCGCCGGCTACCTGACCAACTTCATCCTGCAGCTGGTCACGGTGGTGATGGTGGTGGTGGGCGTCTACCTCATCGGGCAGCGCATGCTGACGATGGGTGGCCTGATCGCCTGCACCATGCTGGCCGGCCGGGCCCTGATGCCGGCCGGGCAGATCGTGGCCCTGCTGATGCAGTACCAGGGCGCCCGCACCGCGCTGGCCGGCCTGGACCAGATGATGAACCAGCCGGTGGAGCGCCCCGAGGGCAGCGCCCACATCCACCGCGCCAAGCTGCGCGGCGAGATCGAGTTCCGCAATGTCGCCTTCGCTTACCCGGGCCGAACGGACCAGGCCCTGGAGAAGGTCAGTTTCCGCATCCAGCCCGGGGAACGGGTGGCGGTCATCGGCAAGGTGGGCTCCGGAAAGTCCACGCTGCAGCGCCTGATGATGGGTCTGTACCAGCCCACCGACGGCGCGGTGCTGATCGACGGCATCGACCTGCGCCAGCTGGACCCGGCCGACCTGCGCCGCAACATGGGCCACGTGGCCCAGGACGTGATGCTGTTCTACGGCAGCCTGCGCGAGAACATCACCTTCGGCCTGCCCTACGCGGACGACGGCTCCATCGTGGCCGCTGCCGAACTGGCCGGCCTGACCGAGTTCGTCAACCGCCACCCGCACGGCTTCGACATGAACGTCGGTGAGCGGGGCGAATCCCTCTCCGGCGGCCAACGCCAGTGCGTGGGCCTGGCCCGCGCCGCATTGCACAACACCCCGGTGCTGCTGCTGGACGAACCGACCAGCGCGATGGACTTCTCCACCGAGGCCGTCATCACCCAACGCCTGAACGACTTCTGCCGCGAGAAGACCGTGGTGCTGGTGACCCACCGCACCTCGCTGCTGAGCCTGGTCAACCGGGTGATCGTGATGGACGGTGGCCGCGTGGTGGCCGACGGCCCGCGTGACCGCATCATGGAAGCCCTGCAGGGCGGCCGCATCGCGAGGGCCACATGAACCAGCCCGACGACCATTCCTCGCGGCCTGGCGCTGCGGCGGATCTCATGAAGCCAGCCGCCCCCGAGGCGGCCCCCTCCGCCGCGACCGCCCCTGCCAGCGCCTCGAATGGCCCGGCCGCTGGCGCGCCGGTCTCCGAGGCCCGCCTGACCCGCTGGCCCCAGGCCCGACGCCTGTGGAATGCGCTGCGCGCTGCCTTCTCACCACCGGACGACCCGGCGATCGTGCCCGGCATGGACGCCTTCGAGCGCTCGGTGGAGCACGTGATGTCGCACCAGTCGACCCGCCGCGCACAGCAACTGGTGCGCATGGTCGGGGTGTCGGTGGCGGTCCTGACCCTTTGGGCAGCCTTCGCCAAGGTCGACGAGGTCACCCGCGGCGACGGCCGCGTGGTCCCGTCGCGCCAATTGCAGATCCTCCAGGCGCTCGATGGCGGCGTGGTGTCGGAGATCAAGGTGCGCGAGGGCGAGGTGGTCGAGCAAGGACAGCTGCTGCTGCGCATCGACGAGACCCGGGCCACCTCTGGCGTGCGAGAGGCCGCAGCCCAGGGTTTCGCCCTCAAAGTGCGCTTGGCCCGACTGCGGGCACAGGCCGAAGGCTCGACTTTCCGCCCTCCCGAGCCCGCCGACCAGGAAGACCAGCACATCATCGACGAGGAACGCCGGCTGTACGAATCTCGCATGCACGAGCTCGACACCCTGCTGTCCATCAGTCGCCAGCAGGTCGCCCAGCGCCAGCAGGAACTGACCGAGGCCCAAGCCAAGCGCAGCGCGGCGACCCGGGGCCTCGAACTCGCCCAACAAGAGCTCAACCAGACGCGCCCGCTGCTGGCCACGGGTGCGGTGTCCCAGGTGGATGTGCTGCGGCTCGAGCGGGACGTCACCCGCAACCGCGGTGAAGCCGAAACGGCATCGGCCCAGATCGCCCGCGCCCAGGCCGCGATCGGGGAATCGAACCGAAAGGTCCAGGAGACCGAGCTGCAGTTCCGCAACGAAGCCCGCAAGGAGCTCTCCGAAGCGCTTGGCAAGCTCAATGCCCTGAATGAAGGCTCGGTCGCCCTGAACGACAAGGTGGACAAGACCCAGGTTCGGTCTCCAGTGCGCGGCCGCGTCCAGCGTCTGATGGCGAACACCGTGGGTGGCGTGGTCCAGCCTGGCAAGGACATCGTCGAGATCGTGCCCCTGGACGACGCATTGGTGCTGGAAGCCCGCGTGCTCCCACGCGACATCGCGTTCATCGCCCCCGGTCAGGCGGCCAACGTCAAGTTCACCGCCTACGACTTCTCGATCTACGGAGGCCTGGGCGCCAAGGTCGAGAACATCAGCCCGGACACGGTGATCGACGAAAAGGGCAATGCGTTCTACATCGTGCGCGTCCGCACCCTCCAGCCCAACTTTGGAGAGGCCTTGCCGGTACTGCCCGGCATGACTGCCGAGGTCGACATCCTGACCGGGCAGAAGTCGGTCCTGTCTTACCTGCTGAAGCCGGTGTTGAAGGCAAAAGCCTACGCGCTACGCGAACGATAGACCTCTTTTCACAAGCAGACAACCCTTCACACGAAGGAAAGACCATAAAAATGTGAGGACCCCCTCCAGCGCTCGGCGCTGCAGGGGGTCTTTTTTCGCCTGAAGCCTGTGGCTTATCGCGTGTGGGATTCGATTAATCGGTGATTTCGTTCACAGGAACGCCGCTGTTCTCGCCTCGCAAGGATCGCCGTGCTCTTATCCTCCCGGCATCCGACGATCGAGCATCTGGAGCGCTACGCATGCCCACCCAAGACCACAACGCCCCCGCCGCCCCGTTCGCCCTCAAGGCCACCTGGGTGTCCATGGGTACCCCTGCCGGGGCCAAGGTGGGCGCTGACGCAGCCACCCGGGCTGCCATCGCCAAGGGCTATGTGGCCAACCGCAAGCTGGTCGGCAAGGTGGTGGGTCTGTGGGGCGAGGCGCTGGTGCGCACCGAGGCCGGCGAACTGCGCCCGCTGAAGGTGGGCGATGTGGTCAAGAAGGGCGACGTCGTGCTGACCGGCCAGGACGGCATCGTCCAGATCGAAGGCCACCGCGAGCTGCCTGCAAGCATCGAGCGGGTGATCGCCGAGGTGTCCCAGGGCCGGCCCGAGGCCGCACCGGCGGCCGGGGCAGAGGGCGACACCTTCCAGCCCGGTCTTCGCGTGGAGCGGGTCGTCGAGACCGTGACGCCCGCGACCCTCGAACTCACCCTGTTCCAGGCACAGACCTTCATCATCCAGGACGAGCAAACCCAGGTGCAACTGGGTGGGGCCGCTGCCATTCCTGACACCGTCACCGTCAGCGAAGACGGATCGGTCGGTTTCGACCCGCGTGGCAACGACACCGGCAACGCCTTGGTGGTGCAGACCGTTGCGGGCCAACCCATTGCCGTGGGTTCACCGGTGACCATTCCGCAGGGGACGATCACCCTGAATGCGGACGGCACGCTGACCTTCACGCCCAACCCGAATTTCAGTGGCGAGGTCACCCTCCCCTACACCGTGGTTGATGCGAACGGCAATACCGCCACCTCCACCGTGACGATCGAGGTCACGCCGGTCAACGACCCCCCGGTCGCTGCCGACAACGCCTTCGCGGTCACCGAGGACACCCCGGTGAGCGGCAACGTCTTGGACAACGACAGCGATGTCGACGGCGACAATCTGACCGTCGCCAGCTACTCCGTCGACACCAACGGCGACGGCGTCTCCGAAGTCTTTGCTGCCGGCACGCCGGCCGTGATCGCTGGCGTGGGCACGCTCGTTCTGAACTCGGACGGCTCGTTCACCTTTACCCCGGCCGCCAACTACAACGGCACCGTGCCGGTGGTGACCTACACCGTCACCGATGGCAACGGCGGCACCGACACCGCCACGCTGACCCTGGGTTCGGACATCGTGGACGTCAACGACGCCCCCGTGGCCACCGACGACACCTTCGCGGTGACCGAGGACACCCCCGTCAGCGGCAACGTCCTGACCAACGACAGCGATGTCGACGGCGACACACTGACCGTTACCGAGTACAGCGTCGACACCGATGGCGACGGTGTGCCCGAGACCTTCGCGGCCGGCACCCCGGCGGACATCGCTGGCGTCGGCACCCTGGTGCTCACCGCCGACGGCTCCTTCACCTGCACCCCGGCGGGCAACTCCAACGGCATCGTGCCGGTCGTGACCTACACCGTCACCGATGGCAACGGCGCCACCGACACCGCCACGCTGACCCTGGGCAGCGACATCACCGACGTCAACGACACACCCGTCGCGGCTGATGACACCTTCGCGGTGACCGAGGACACCCCGGTCAGCGGCAACGTCCTGGCCCACGACAGCGATGTCGATGGCGACACCCTGACGGTTACGGAGTACAGCGTCGACACCGATGGCGACGGCGTGCCCGAGACCTTCGGGGCCGGCACCCCTGCCGACATCGCTGGCGTGGGC
>CALRTJ020000006.1:0-186866 GCA_943371055.1 Hydrogenophaga intermedia
CTTGCTGAGGTGGATCTGACGTTCGGGGCATGGCGAAAAGTCAGCGCTTGCTTGCTGTCTTCGTCTTGTCCCACCTCGGTGAGTCGCTTTGTTTTGCGTTCGGCTCATCGATGGGATGAACTGTAAAGATTGACTGGGCAACAATAAACTGTCCAAATGCGTATGCACTCTTTCTGAAAATGAAAGGAACAGAATGGACACCCTGCGCGCGATGCGGGTCTTCGCCCGCGTCATCGACGAAGGCAGCCTGGCCGGCGCGGCCCGGGCGCTGGACCTGGCCCCGGCCGTCGTCACCCGCCTGGTGGCCGACCTCGAGGCACACCTGGGCGCCCGGCTGCTCAACCGCACCACCCGCCGCCTCACCCTGACCGACGTCGGCGCCGAGTACCTCGAGCGGGTGCGCCGCATCCTGGGCGAGGTCGAGGAGGCCGAGGCCCAGGTCGGTGCGGCGGTGGCCGACGTGCGCGGCCATGTGCGCGTGCTGGCGCCGCCCGCGGTGGCGGTGCACCAGCTGGCCAAGCACCTGCCCGAGTTCCACCGCCGCCACCCCCACGTGACGGTGGAGGTCTCGGCGCCGGGCCCGGTGGACGAGTTGGACGAGGGCTACGACCTGACCCTGATGGCCCGCCGCGACGCCCCCGACGGCGGCTATGTCGCCCGCCTGCTGGCCCTGACCGAGGTGGTGACCGTGGCCTCGCCCGAATACCTGGACCGCAAGGGCCGGCCGAGCCACCCGTCCGAGATGCCCGGCCATGATGTGCTGATTCCGCCGATCTCCGAGATCCAGCGCAGCGTCACCTTCGTCAACGGCGCGACCGGCGAGCAGTTCCAGTCGCAGCCCCAGCGGGGCGTGCTCAGCACCACCCACACCGACATGAACTACGCCGCCGCGCTGGGCGGTCTGGGCATCGCGGCGCTGCCGTCCTTCGTCATCGACGATGCGCTCCACGAGGGCGCGCTGGAGCGCGTGCTGCCGCAGTGGCGCCTGTTCAGCAACCAGCTCTGGCTGGGCATGCCTTCGCGGCGCTATGTGCCGGCCCGCACGCGGGCGCTGCAGGCCTTTCTGGTCGAGGTGTTCGGCGGGGAGGCCCGCGACCCCTGGCTGGCCGCGGCGGGCTGCGAGACCTGCCTGGGCGGGCCGATGGGGCGTCCGCCGCGCGGCCCCCTGCCCGCCTGACCGGGCGGGGTGGCGGCGTCAGCGTCAGCCGTTGTCCGCCGGCGAGAACACCCGCAGGCGGTGGCCGTCCGGATCGGCCACCGTGAAGGTGTGGCCGAAGTCCATGGCGGTGGGCGTCTGCAGCACGCGCAGGCCGCGGGCGGCCCACTCGGCGTGGAGGGCTTCGACCTCGGTGCGCTGGGGCAGGGTGATCGTCAGCTCGCTGCCGCCCGGGGCCGCGGCGGTCGGCTGCACGCCGGCGCGCGCCCACAGGCCCAGCTTCAGGCCGCCCGGCAGCACGAACAGCGCGAAACCGGGCGAGGTCTCGAGGGGCTCCTGGCCGATCAGGCCACCCCACCAGCGGGCGCTGGCCTGCGGGTCGGTGACGTAGAGGATGGTGGTGGCGATGGCGTGCATGTCGTCTCTCCTGCGGGTTGGGGTGAGACGCGATGCTCGCGGCCGGGGGTGTCAGATCCTGTCAGCAGCGATGCCTTGCTCGGCGCGCCACTCGGCCAGCAGGGCCTGGCGCCGGCGCGGGTAGCGATCGGGCAACTCGTCCAGGGTGGCGATGCGGTCGGTGCGGAAATGGCGCACGGCGTCGCGCCGCTCGCACCAGGCCACCAGCACCTGCACCCGGTCGAAGAAGCCCAGCGCGAAGGGCCAGACGGTGCGCGCGCTGTCGCGGCCCTGGGCGTCGCGGTACTGCAGGCGCACCCGGCGCTCGGCGCGGATCGCGTGGCGCAGCCGGGCCAGGTGCTCGGGGTCAGTCGCGGGTGCCGAGGCGGGGCCCACCAGCATCGCGTTGTGCTCCAGCTCCTGCCGGCGCTCGGTGGGCAGCACGGCGGCGATCTTGGCCAGCGCGTCGCGGGCGGCGGCGGCCAGGGCCGGGTCGCCGCGGTCGGCCACCCAGCGGGCGCCCAGCACCAGGGCCTCGACCTCGTCGGCGCTGAACATCAGCGGCGGCAGCACGAAACCTTCGCGCAGCTGGTAGCCCAGGCCGGGCGCGCCGTCGATGCGGGCGCCCTGGGCCTGCAGCGTGGCGATGTCGCGGTACAGCGTGCGCAGGCTGATGCCCAGCTCGGCGGCGATGGTGGCGCCGGCCAGCGGGCGGCGGTGGCGCCGCAGCAGCTGCAGCAGGTCCAGCAGGCGGGGGGCGCGGCTCATGGCCGCATGCTAGCGGCGCTCAGCGCTGCAAGGCCCGGATCGGCAGCCACAGCAGGGCCGCCAGCAGCACGAAGGGCCAGGACACCACCGCGCCCAGCAGGCGCAGCGGCAGCAGGACCAGCCAGACCAGCGGCCACAGCAGCAAGGCCAGCAGGGCCACCGGCCACGACAGCACGAACAACAGGCACCAGAGCAGGAAGCTCAGCATGGCGATCTCCCGGGCGGGGTGGCGGTCAGTGGGCGACGCGGGCGGCCGGCGGCACCTGCGGTTCGGCCAGCGGCACCAGCAGCCAGGCCAGCAGGTAGAGCACCACGCCGCTGCCGGCGCACAGGAACAGCATCAGGAAGGTCAGGCGCCAGACCCAGGCGGCCACCTCGGTCAGGGCCGACAGGCCGCCGCAGACGCCGCCCAGCCAGCGGTCCTCGCGGCTGCGGCGGAAGGCGTTGACCTGCTCGCCCAGGCTGCGCGCCGGGCCGGTGGTCGGGCCGGGTGCGGCCAGCAGCCGGCCCTTGGCGCGGGCGAACTCCTCGTCGCTCAGGCGGCCTTCGGCGTGCAGGCGGGACAGGCGTTCCAGCTCGTCGGTCATGGACATCTCGGGGCTCCGGGTGGGGTGGGGAATGGTGGCATCTTGCGCCTGTCAGCGGCCGCCGCGCCACCCCTTGGCGACGAAGTGCAGCCCGGGCCGACCGGCGGGCGCCGGGCGCGATAATCCGCGGCTCCACAACGCTCACCGGCACCACCCATGTTCGCGCACATCGAGCCCTATGGCGGCGACCCGATCCTGACCCTGAACGAGAACTTCCAGAAGGACCCGCGCCAGGACAAGATCAACCTGTCGATCGGCATCTACTTCGACGACGCCGGCCGCATCCCGGTGATGGCCTGCGTGAAGGAAGCCGAGGCCCGCATCGCGGCCCAGGTCGGCCCCAAGCCCTACCTGCCGATGGAAGGCCTGGCGGCGTTCCGCTCGGGCGTGCAGACCCTGCTGTTCGGTGCCGACCACCCGGCCCTGGCCGACCGGCGCGTCACCACCATCCAGACCGTGGGCTCGTCCGGCGGCCTGAAGGTGGGCGCCGACTTCATCGCCAAGTGGTTCCCGGGCAGCGGCATCTGGGTGTCGGACCCGACCTGGGACAACCACAAGGCGGTGTTCGAGGGCGCCGGCCTGGCCGTGTCCACCTACCCGTACTACGACGCCGCCACCGGCGGTCTGCGCTTTGACGCGATGGTCGCGGCGCTCAAGGCCCTGCCGGCCAAGAGCGTGGTCCTGCTGCACGCCTGCTGCCACAACCCCACCGGCGTCGACCTGACCGCCGCCCAGTGGGACGCGCTGATCCCGGTGCTGCGCGAGCAGGGCCTGATCGCCTTCCTCGACCTGGCCTACCAGGGGTTCGGCGACGGCGTGGCCGAGGACGCCTACGCGGTGCGCGCGCTGGCCCGCGCCGGCCTGTCCTTCTTCGTCGCCAACTCGTTCAGCAAGAGCCTGTCGGTCTACGGCGAGCGCTGCGGCGCTCTGAGCGTGGTCTGCCCCGACGCCGCCCAGGCCGAGCTGGTGCTGGGCCAGCTCAAGGCCACGGTGCGCCGCAACTACTCCAACCCGCCGCTGCACGCCGGCCTGCTGGTGGCCACCATCCTGAACACGCCTGAGCTGCACGCGATGTGGGTGGCCGAGCTGGACGACATGCGCGTGCGCATCCAGGCCATGCGCGAGCGCCTGCACGCGGTGGTCAGCGCCAAGGTGCCGGGCCGCGACTTCGGCTACTTCCTGACCCAGCGCGGCATGTTCAGCTACACCGGCCTGTCGGTGGCCCAGGTGGACCGCCTGCGCGAGGCGTTCGGCGTCTACCTGGTGCGCTCGGGCCGCATGTGCGTGGCCGGCCTCAACAGCGGCAACGTCGAGCGCACGGCCCAGGCCATGGCGGCCGTGCTGGCCGTCTGAGGCCTGCCCTGATCCAGGGCAAACGCGCCTTAAGTGGGGCCTAAGCGCCCCTCTCCATCATGGCCTCCATCGCATCCTTGCATGGAGTGCCCTGATGAACCGATGGATCCTCTCCCTGGCGCTGGCCCTGGCCGGCGCCTCGGCCGCCCAGGCGGCCACCCCCGCCGAGCTGCTGGCCGGCTACAGCGCCCAGGCCGGCGCCCCCGCCCAGGCGGCGCGCGGCCAGGCCTTCTTCACCCAGATGCATGGCCGCGAGTGGTCCTGCAGCAGCTGCCACGGCGCCACCCCCACCGGCACCGGCCAGCACGCGTCCACCGCCAAGGCGATCCAGCCCCTGGCGCCGTCGGCCAACGCCCAGCGCTTCACCGAGCTCGCCAAGAGCGAGAAGTGGTTCCGCCGCAACTGCAACGACGTGCTCGGCCGCGAATGCAGCCCGGCCGAGAAGGCCGACGTGCTGGCCTGGCTGCTGACGCTGAAGTGAGGGACCGGCCATGACACGCACCCTTTTCCTGGGCCTGGCCCTGATGGCTGCTGCCGCTGCCGCCGAGGCCGACGGCGACCGCCGAGTCCCGCCCCTGCCCGTCTACCAGCAGGAGTGCGGCAGCTGCCACGTCGCCTTCCCGGCGCGCGGCCTGCCGGCCACGTCCTGGCAGCGCCTGATGGGCGGTCTGAGCCGCCACTACGGCACCGACGCCTCGCTGGACCCGGCCACCACCCGGCAGATCGCCGACTGGCTGCAGGCCAACGCCGGCCGCCGCGCCGACACGCCGCCCGAGGACCGCATCACCCGCAGCGCCTGGTTCGTGCGCGAGCACGACGAGCTCTCGCCGGCGGTCTGGAAGCGCGCGGCGGTCAAGTCGCCGGTCAACTGCGCGGCCTGCCACGGCGGCGCGGCCGAGGGCCGATTCAGTGAACACGACGTGAGGATCCCGAAATGAACCCCGATGTGACGACGACCCCCGTGGTGCGGGTGTGGGACTGGCCGGTGCGCGTCTTCCACTGGCTGATGGTGGCGTGCTTCGCCGGGGCCTGGCTGAGCGCCGAGAGCGAGTCCTGGCGCCTGCTGCACGTGACCTTGGGCTGCACCATGGCCGGCCTGGTGGCCTTTCGCCTGGTGTGGGGCCTGGTGGGCACGCGGCCGGCGCGCTTCGCGTCCTTCGTGCGCGGCCCGGCCGCCGTGGTCGCCTACCTGAAGGACCTGGCCGCCGGGCGGCCTCGCCACACCACCGGCCACAACCCGGCCGGGGCGCTGGCCATCGTCGGCCTGCTGGCCCTGACCGCGCTGACCACCGCGATGGGCTGGGCCACCTACGACGACCTGGGCGGCGAGTGGCTGGAGGAGGGCCATGAGGTGGCCGCCAACGCGCTGATGGCGCTGGTGGGCGTGCACCTGCTGGGCGTGGTGCTGGGCTCCTGGGCCCACCGCGAGAACCTGGTGCGGGCCATGCTGACCGGGCGCAAGCGCGGCCAGCCCGCCGAGGCCGCCGAGCGCGGCTGGGCCGGGCTGGGGGCGCTGCTGCTGGCCTCGGTGCTGGGCTTCTGGGCCTTGCAGTGGCGCAGTGCCCCCACCGCGCCCGCGTGGCAGACTGCGCTGGAGAACCCCGCCGCGCTGATCGCCTCGCTGCGCGCGGACCACGACGACGACCACGACGACTGAGCCATGCGCATCCTGCTCGCCGAAGACGACCCCTGGCTGGGCGATGGCCTGCAGGCCGGCCTGCGCCAGCAGGGCTTCCAGGTGGACTGGGTGCGCGACGGCCTGGCCGCCGAGCGCGAGCTGCGCAGCGGCGCCTACGCCGCCGCGGTGCTCGACCTGGGCCTGCCCCAGCTCGACGGCATGGCGGTGCTGCAGCGGGTGCGCGGCGCCGGCCACCACCTGCCGGTGCTGGTGTTGACCGCCCGCGACGCGATCGACGACCGCATCCGCGGCCTGGACGGCGGCGCCGACGACTACGTCATCAAGCCGGTGGACCTGCACGAGCTGGGCGCGCGGCTGCGGGCCCTGGTGCGGCGGGCCCACGGCCAGGTGCAGGAGCGCCTGAGGGCACTCGACGTCGAGCTCGACCCCGCCACCCGCCAGGTCGAGCACGCCGGCCAGGCGGTGGCGCTGTCGCAGCGCGAGTTCGACCTGTTGCACGCGCTGATGCTGCAGGCCGGCCGCGTGCTCTCGCGCGAGCAGCTCGAGCAGCAGCTCTACAGCTGGGGCCGCGAGGTCGAGAGCAACGCGGTCGAGGTCCACATCCACCACCTGCGCCGCAAGCTGCGGCCGGACCTGATCACCACCGTGCGCGGGGTGGGCTATGCCATCGCCCGCGGCTGAGCCGGCCCGTCGGCCGCGCTCGCTGCAGGCCCGCGTGCTGTGGGGCACGCTGGCGGCGGTGGCCCTGGCCTGGCTGGCCGCGGCGGCCTGGATCGCCCGCGACGCCCACCACGAGCTCGAAGAGCTGCTGGACGCGCACCTGGCCCAGTCGGCCGCGCTGCTGGTGGCCCGGGCCGCCGGCGCCGATGCCGATGACGACCACGACGACGCGCTGGACCGGGCCTTCAACCCGCCGCACGGTCGCGGCGGCGACCACCGGCTGGAGCGCCGCGTCGCCTTCCAGGTCTGGCACGAGGGGCGCCTGGTCCGGCACTCGCCCAACGCGGCGGGCGAGGCCCTGGGCTCGGGCGCCGAGGGCTTCGAGACCCTGCACCGCGAGGGCCAGGACTGGCGCCTCTACACCCGCCGCGCCGCCGGCCACGACACCGTGGTCCACGTGGCCGAGCAGGTGCAGGCCCGCGAATCGGTGCTGTGGGCGCTGCTGCGCGGCATGCTGGCGCCGCTGGCCCTGCTGCTGCCCCTGCTGGCCCTCTTGCTGTGGGGCTCGGTGCGGCGCGCGCTGGCGCCGCTGCAGGCGCTGGAGGCGGCCCTGAGCCGCCGCGGCCCGCAGGACCTGGGGCCGCTGGCCCTGCCGCAGACCCCGCCGGCCGAGCTGCAGGCGCCGGTGCAGGCGCTGGACGCGCTGTTCGCCCGCATCGCCACCCTGCTTGAATCCGAGCGCCGCTTCACCGCCGACGCCGCACACGAGCTGCGCACCCCGATCGCGGTCATCCGCACCCAGGCCCAGGTGGCCCTGGGCGCCACCGACGAGGCCGGCCGCCGCCACGCCCTGCAGGCCACCGTGGCCGGCTGCGACCGTGCCACCCACCTGGTGCAGCAGCTGCTGACCCTGGCCCGCCTGGAGGGCAGCGACGCCGCCCGGGCCGCCGCGCCGCTCGACCTGCAGCCCCTGGCGCGCCGCGTGCTGGCCGAGCTGGCGCCGCAGGCGCTGGACCGCGGCCAGCAGCTGGCGCTGGAGGGCGAGGGCGCCTGCCCGCTGGCCGCCGACGAGGCCCTGTGCGCGATGCTGCTGCGCAACCTGGTGGACAACGCCCTGCGCCACAGCCCCGAGGGCGCCACGGTGCAGGTGACGTTGTCGGGCGGGCCCGATGGCGTGGCCCTGGTGGTGGAGGACAGCGGACCCGGCCTGCCCGAGGCCGACCTGGCGCGCCTGGGCGAGCGCTTCTTCCGCGCCGGGGCCTCGCAGGCCAGCGGTGGCAGCGGGCTGGGCTGGTCCATCGTGCGGCGCATCGCCCAGGCGCAGGGCGCCGGGCTGGCGCTGGACCGCTCGCCCACGCTGGGCGGCCTGCGGGTGCGGGTGCGCTGGCCGGCCTGAGCGCCGGCCGGCGGGCTCACCACAGCGGCGGCGGCGCCTCGGGCACGCGGGCCTGGGTCACCAGGTCGCGCAGCCAGCGCTGCGCCGGCACCTCGTCCTGCCGCATGTGCCAGACCATCGCCACCTGGATCGGCGGCAGGGTGAACGGCAGGGCCCGCGTGACCAGCTCGGACGGCACGCCGGTCGCGCCCAGAAAGGACAGCGGCAGCACCGTCAGCAGGTCGGAGTCGACCACCACGCGGCCGGCCGTGGCGAACTGGTTGACGGTCAGCACGATGCGGCGCTGGCGCCCCATGGCCATCAGCGCCTGGTCGGTGAAGCCGTGGGCGCGGCCCGAGAAGGTCACCAGCAGGTGGCGCGCGGCGCAGTAGTCGTCCAGCGTCAGCGGCCGGGCGGCCAGCGGGTGGTCGCGCCGCATCACGCACACGTAGCGGCTTTCGTACAGCGGCCGAAAGCGCAGCGTGGCCTGTTCGCCCTCGGCCTGCAGGCTGGCGATGGCGTCGGGGAAGTGGCCCACCGCCAGGTCGGCCTCGGCGCGGGCCAGCAGGGCGCGCGGGTCGCGGGTGGTCAGGGGCAGCACCCGCAGGTTGGCCAGCGCCTGCTGGGTCTCGATGGCCCGCACCAGCTGCGGCATCAGCAGCACCGCGGTGGCGTCCACCATCGCCAGCCGGAAGTTCACCGCGTCGGCACCCGGGTCGAAGGCCGCGGGCGCCAGCGCCTGCTGCAGGCCGTCCAGCGCCGCGCGCACCTGCGGCCACAGGGCCTGGGCGCGGGCGTTGGGCAGCATGCCGCGGGCGGCGCGCTCGAACAGGGTCTCGCCCAGGGCCTCGTGCAGGCGCTTGAGGGCGTGGCTGATGGCGGGCTGGGTCATCGCCAGCCGGGCGGCGGCGCGGGTCAGGCTGCCTTCGGTCATGACCGCGTCGAACACCCGCAGCAGGTTCAGGTCCAGGGTGCGGAAGTTGACGGCGGGCCTAGGCATGAATGAATCGTATAGCTGACTTGAAAAACATTCAGTAGACCGTCACTAGGGTCAACCCTAGGATGTGAACCATACCGATCCCTGTCGCCGCCTCCCGCGGCCCGAAAGAACAAGATGAACACGCTGGCCCTGAACACCCTGTCCGCCCCCCGCGCCGCCTCGCTGCGTGGCTGGCTGGTCCACACGGTCCGGCAGAACGCCACGCTGCTGAGCCAGCGCCTCGTCGCCGGCCGCATGGTCGACGTGTCGCGCCGCCTGGCCGTGACGCACCCCGCCCTGGCCGCCGAACTGCGCGCCCAGGCCCGCGACGTGCTCGGCGCGCGCTGAACGCTTTTCACCCCAGGCTCGCGGGATCTGGCGAGCCCTTTGCTGAACCCTGAACCCAGGAGCAACACCATGGCTGCCATCACCTCGCAAACCTTCCACCACGCCCCGGCCCTCAGCATCCCCCGCGGGGCCCGCGTCGCCGCCCAGGCCTTCTTGGCCCTGCTGGCCGGCATCGCCCGCCACGCCGCCGCGCCGGTGCGCCGCAGCCGCTCGACCGAGGCCGAGCAGGTCCGTGAACTGGCCCGCCGCTACCAGCTGACCGATCCCGGCTTTGCCGCCGACCTGTACGCCGCCGCGGCCCGCCACGAAGGCCTGGACGACTGATCGGCGGCGGCCTTCGGGCCCCTGAGGACGGCTTCTTCTGGGGCATCATGCGCGGCGCGCCCCACGCCCGCCCTGCATGACCCGATACCTGCTGCTGCGCCTTGCCACCCTGGCCGCCACCTTGCTGGCGGCTTCGGCGCTGGTGTTCGGTGCGCTGGAGCTGCTGCCCGGCAATGCCGCCCAGGTCATCCTGGGCGAGACCGCCACCCCCGAGGCCGTGGCCGCGCTGGAGCAGCGCCTGGGCCTGGACCGGCCCGCCGCCACCCGCTACACCGACTGGCTGGCCGCGCTGGCGCGCGGCGAGGGCGGCCAGAGCCTCTTCTACGACGAACCCAGCCTGGACCTGCTGGCGCAGCGCGCCCAGGTCACGCTGCCGCTGGCCCTGCTGGCGATGGCCCTGACCACCGTGCTGGCCCTGTCCGCCGGCGTCCTGGCCGCCAGCCGCCAGGGGCGCTGGGCCGACCTGCTGGTGATGCTGGGCAGCCAGATCGGCCTGGCGGTGCCGGCCTTCTGGCTGGCCATCCTGCTGATCGGCCTGTTCGCGGTGAAGCTGGGCTGGGTCGCCGCCGGCGGATTTCCGGGCTGGCGCGCCGACGAGGGCGGCGGCCTGGGGCCGGGCCTGGCGGCGCTGCTGCTGCCGGCGGTGGCGCTGGCCCTGGTGCAGTCGGCCATCCTGGCGCGGGTCACCCGCTCGGCCCTGCTCGAGGTGCAGCGCGAGGACTTCGTGCGCACCGCCCGCGCCAAGGGCCTGTCGCCGCGCGCGGTGGTCTGGCGCCACGTGCTGCGCAACGCCCTGCTGCCGGTGCTGACCGTGGCCGGCCTGCAGTTCGCCGACCTGCTCACCGGCACCATCGTGGTCGAGAACGTGTTCGTGCTGCCCGGCGTCGGGCGCCTGGTGTTCCAGGCCGTGTCCAATCGCGACCTGGTGCTGGTGCGCGACGTGGTGCTGGTGCTGGTGGCCCTGGTGGTGGCGGTGCACTTCGTGCTTGACCTGCTGCACGCCTGGATCGACCCGCGCTGGCGCAGCGGCCCGCGGGTGTCCGCATGAACCGTCGCCGCCCCGCGCTCTGGCTGGGCGCCACGATGGTGGCGCTGTGGCTGGCCGCCGCCGCCCTGTCCCTGGTCTGGACCCCGTACCCGCCGGCCGAGGTCGACGTGCCCGGCCGCTTCGCCCTGCCGTCGGCCGCGCACTGGCTGGGCACCGACAGCCTGGGGCGCGACATCGCCTCGCAGCTGCTGGCCGGCAGCGTCGGCGCGCTGGGGGCGGGTCTGGTGGCGGTCGGCCTGGGCGCCCTGGTGGGCGTGGCCCTGGGCGCGCTGGCCGCGGCCCGCGGCGGCTGGGTCGACGAGGGCCTGATGCGGGCCAGCGACATCGGCTTCGCCTTCCCGGCGCTGATCAGCGCCATCGTGCTGACCGCGCTGTACGGCCCCGGCCTGCTGCAGGCCATCGTCGCGGTGGGCCTCTACAACATCCCGGTCTTCGCCCGCGTCACCCGCAGCGCGGCCCACGCGGTCTGGGGCCGCGAGTACGTGCTGGCCGCGCGCATGGCCGGCCGCGGCGCCTGGCGCATCACCTGGGACCATGTGCTGCCCAACATCGCCGCGGTGCTGCTGGTGCAGGCCACGATCCGCTTCGCGGTGGCCATCTTGGCCGAGGCCGCGCTGAGCTACCTGGGCCTGGGCGCCCAACCGCCGGCCGCCAGCTGGGGCCGCATGCTGGCCGAGGCCCAGGCCCAGGTCTTCCAGGCGCCCTGGCTGTCGCTGTGGCCGGGCCTGGCGATCGCCTGGGTGGTGCTGGGCCTGAACCTGCTGGGCGACGGCCTGCGCGACGCGCTGGACCCGCGCCTGGGAGGCCGCCGATGAGCGCGCCGCCGCTGCTGCAGGTGCGGGGCCTGGGGGTGGCGCTGGACGGCCCCGCCGGCTCGCGACCGGTGCTGCAGGGCCTGGACCTGACGCTGGACCGGGGCCAGACCCTGGGCCTGATCGGCGAATCGGGCTGCGGCAAGTCGATGGCCGCGCTGGCCCTGATCGGCCTGCTGCCCGAGGGGGCGCGTGCCAGCGGCTCGGTGCGGCTGGACGGCCAGGAGCTGCTGGGCCTGGACGAGCGCGGTTGGTGCGGCGTGCGCGGCGCGCGCATCGGCATGGTCTTCCAGGAGCCGATGAGCGCCCTCAACCCGCTGCACCCGATCGGCCGCCAGGTGGCCGAAGGCCTGCGCCTGCACCGCGGTCTGGACGCCCGCGCCGCCCGCGCCGAGGCCCTGCGCCTGCTCGAGCGGGTGCAGCTGCCACGCGCCGCCGAGCGCCTGGACGCCTGGCCGCACCAGCTCTCGGGCGGCCAGCGCCAGCGGGTGCTGATCGCGATGGCCCTGGCGGCCCGCCCCGCGCTGCTGATCGCCGACGAGCCCACCACCGCGCTGGACGTGGTGCTGCAGCGCGAGGTGCTGGACCTGCTGGGCCGCCTGGTGGCCGAGGACGGCCTGGGCCTGCTGCTGATCAGCCACGACCTGGGCGTGATGGCGCACAGCGTGGCCCGCCTGGCGGTGATGTACGCCGGCCGCCTGGTCGAGACCGGCCCCACCCGCGCGCTGCTGCGTGGCCCGCAGCACCCGTACACCCACGGCCTGCTGGCCAGCCGCCCGCGCCTGGGCGCGCCGCGCGGCGGCCGCCTGCCGGTGATCCCGGGCCGCGTGCCCGCGCCGGGCGAGTGGCCGCCGGGCTGTGCCTTCGCGCCGCGCTGCCCGCGGGCCACGGCCGATTGCAGCGCGGCCGAACCGGCGCTGTCCGGGCCGGACCGGGCGGTGCGCTGCCTGCACCCGCACGGGGAGGGCACATGAGCGCGCCGCTGCTCGAGGTGCGCGGCCTGTCCCGCCACCACCCGTTGCCGCGGCCGGCGCCCTGGCGGCCGGCGCCACACCTGGTGGCGTTGCAGGACGTCGACTTCACGCTGGCGCGCGGCGCCAGCCTGGGCGTGGTCGGGGCCTCGGGCTCGGGCAAGTCCACCCTGGCGCGCCTGGTGATGGCGCTGGACACGCCCAGCGCCGGCCAGGTGCGCTTTGACGGCCAGGACCTGCACGCGCTGGCGCCCGCCGCGCTGCGGGCGGCCCGGGTCGGCTTCCAGATGGTGTTCCAGGACCCGCAGGGCTCGCTCGACCCGCGCCGCCCGGTGGGCTGGTCGGTGGCCGAGCCGCTGGCCCTGCGCCCGGCCCTGGGCGCGGCCGAGCGCCGCGAGCGCGTGGCCGAGATGCTCGAGGCCGTGGGCCTGCGCGCCGCCGATGCCGCCCGCCACCCGCACGAGTTCTCGGGTGGCCAGCGCCAGCGCCTCGCGATCGCCCGCGCCCTGGTCACCGGCCCGGCGCTGGTGGTGGCCGACGAGCCGGTCAGCGCGCTGGACGTGTCGGTGCAGGCCCAGGTGCTCAACCTGATGCAGGACCTGCGCGAGCGCTTCGGCCTGGCCTGGCTGTTCATCAGCCACGACCTGGCGGTGGTGGAGCGGGTCTGCGACGAGGTGCTGGTGCTGGACCAGGGCCGGGTGGTCGAGCGTGGCCCCACGGCCACGCTGTGGCGCGAGGCCCGCCACCCCGCCACCCGGGCGCTGGTGGACGCGGCGTTCCCCGACGCGTTTTGAGGCACCATCGGGGTCTGAGCCATTCACTGCGCCGCCCCATGAGCCTGCACCGCCGCCAGTTCGGAGTCGCCACCCTGTCGGGCCTCACGGCCGTGTCGTTGCCCGGCCTGGCCCGGGCCCAGGGCGGCAAGACCAGCGCCGTGCTCGGCATGGTCCTCGAGCCCACCAGCCTGGACCCGACGATGGCGCCGGCCGCCGCGATCGGCGAGGTGGTGCACCTCAACGTGCTCGAGGGCCTGGTCAAGATCCAGGAGGACGGCACCCTGGTGCCGCTGCTGGCCGAGCGCTGGACCATGGACCCGGACGGCCGCCTCTACACCTTCACCCTGCGCAGCGGCGTGACCTTCCACGACGGCGCGCCCTTCGATGCCGAGGTGGTGCGCTTCAACGTCGAGCGGGTCAAGGCGCCCGAGTCCACCAACAAGGCCAGGAAGGCGCTGTGGGACAACGTGTCCTCGGTCGCCACGCCCGACGCCCGCACGGTGATCTTCACCCTCAACCGCCCGGACGGCCACTTCCTGTTCCGCCTGGGCGAGAACACCGCCGTGATGCTGCACCCGCGCAGCGTGTCCCAGGCGGCCACCCGCCCGGTGGGCACCGGCCCGTACGCGGTGCAGGACTGGAAGAAGGGCACCTCGATCACGCTGGCGAAGTTCGCCGGCCACCGCGACGCCGCCAAGGCGCGGCTCTCGCGCGTGACCTTCCGCTTCATCAGCGACCCGGCGGCCCAGGCCGCGGCCCTGCTGGCGGGCGACATCGACGCCTTCCCGCGCGGCATCGCCAACCAGAGCGTGGCCGGCCTGCGCCAGGACCCGCGCTTCACCATCCAGACCGGCAGCACCGCCGGCAAGGGCCTCCTGGCCCTGAACCACCGCCGCAAGCCGCTCGACGACGTGCGGGTCCGCCGCGCGCTGGCCGCCGGCATCGACCGCCAGGCCTTCATCGACGGGGTGCTCGACGGCCTGGCCAAGCCCATCGGCAGCCACTTCGCGCCCACCGACGCGGGCTACGTCGACCAGACCTCGCTCAACCCCTTCGACCCCGACAAGGCCCGCGCCCTGCTCAAGGAGGCCGGCGTCAAGGCCCCGCTCGAGCTGACCCTGACCCTGCCGCCCCCGCCCTACGCCCGCAAGGGCGGCGAGCTGGTCGCGGCGCAGCTGGCCAAGGTCGGCGTGCAGCTCAAGATCGAGAACGTCGAGTGGGCGCAGTGGCTTTCGGGCGCGTTCAAGGGGCAGTTCGACCTGACGATCATCAACCACGTCGAGCCGCTGGACTACCTGAACTACACCGACCCCAAGTACTACTGGGGCTACGACAGCAAGCCCTTCCGCGACCTGGTGGCGCGCCATGCCGCCAGCACCAACGCCAAGGAACGCCTGCGCCTGTTCGCCGACCTCCAGCGCCAGCTGGCGCTGGACGCGGCCAACGTCTTCCTGTTCAACCCGCAGCAGGTGCTGGTGGCCCGCAAGGGCCTGAAGGGCCTGTGGGCGAACTCGCCGGTGTTCGCCAACGATCTGGCGGCCTGCCGCTGGGAGTGACGCGCATGCCGGGCCTGCACGAGATCCCGGCCGCCGAACTGGCGCCGCTGTTCCGCCGCCGCGAACTCTCGCCGCTCGAGGTCACCGACGCGGTGCTCGCCCGCATCGAGGCCTGTGATGACCGCATCGCCGCCACCTGGGCCCTCGACGCCGAGGCCGCGCGCGAGCAGGCCCGCGCCAGCCAGGCGCGCTGGAAGCGACGCCGGCCGCTGGGCCCGCTCGACGGCGTGCCGGTCACGCTCAAGGAAAACCTCGCCAGTCTCGGCGTCCCGCAACCGCTGGGCTGTGCCGCCAGCCTGCTGCGCCCGGCCACCGAGGACGCGCCCCCCACCGCCCGCCTGCGCGAGGCCGGGGCGGTCTTCGTCGCCCGCACCACCATGCCCGACTGGGGCATGCTCAGCTCGGGCCTGTCCAGCTTCCACCGCCTGACCCGCAACCCCTGGAACCTGCGCCGCAACCCCGGCGGCTCCAGCGCCGGGGCCGGCGCCGCCGCCGCGGCGGGCTACGGCCCGATCCACCTGGGCACCGACATCGGTGGCTCGATCCGCCTGCCGGCGTCCTGGTGCGGCGTGGTCGGCTTCAAGCCCAGCCTGGGCCGCATCCCGATCAAGCCGCCCTACATGGGCCGGGTGGCCGGCCCGCTGACCCGCACCGTGGCCGACGCCGCGCTGGCCATGTCCGTGCTCAGCCGCCCCGACTGGCGCGATGCCAGCAGCCTGCCGCCGCAGGACCTGGATTGGCTGGACCTGGAGCGCCCGGTGCAGGGCCTGCGCATCGGCCTGCTGCTCGATCCCGGCTGGGGCGACCGACTGCAGCCCGACGTGCGCGACGCCGTCACCCAGGCGGCCCAGGTCTTCGCCGCCGCGGGTGCCGAGGTCGAGACCCTGGGCCCGGTGTCCACCCGCGCGATGGTCGACGGCCTGGACACCTTCTGGCGCATGCGCTCGTGGCTGGACTACGCCGCGCTGCCGCCCGAGCGCCAGCAGCGCGTGCTGCCCTACATCCGCGACTGGATCACCCCGGCCGCGCACTTCACGGCCGAACAGGTCTTCCGCGGCTTCAGCCAGATCGCCGTGATGCGTGACGCCGCCGTCGCCGCCACCCGGCACCTGGACCTGGTGCTCTCGCCGGTCAGTCCCGGCACGGCGTTCTCGGCCCACCGCGCCAGCCCGCTGAACGACCCGGCTCGGCCCTTCGAGCACATCGCGTTCACGCTGCCCTGGAACATGAGCGAGCAGCCGGCGATCAGCCTGAACGCCGGCTGGGACCGCCAGGGCCTGCCGATCGGCCTGCAGCTGATCGGCCGCCGCCACGACGACCTGGGCGTGCTGCGCGCCGCCCGGGCCTGGGAGCGCATGCGGCCGCTGCAGCGCCCCTGGCCCGAGCTGACCCCGCGCTGAACAGGGCCGCGATGGACACGCCCGCCTGGCTTTGTGACCCGCGCGGTCTGCGCCTGGGCACCGCGGTGGCCGCCGCTGCCGATGCGCTCGAGACCGCGCTGGGCCGCTGGATGCGCTTCGAGGGCCCCCCCGCCCCGCAGCTGCAGGCCGCGGCCGCCGCCGATCCGGCCTGGGCCCTGCCTTGGGTGCTGCTGGCGGCCCAGGCCTTGCAGGCCGGTGAGCCGGGCGCAGCGGCGCAGGCCCGCGCGGCCCTGGCCGCCGCGCGCGATCGGGGCGCCGACGCCCCCGCCCGCGAACAGGGCCACCTGCAGGCGGTGCTCGCCCTGGCCGAGGGCCGCTGGACGGCGGCCTGTCAGGCCTGGGACGACCTGCTGCTGGAGCACCCGCGTGACGCGCTGGCCCTGTTCCAGAGCCAGTGGTGGGACTTGCGCCGCGGCGACACCGCCGCGCTGCTGTCGCGACCGGCCCAGGTGCTGCCCGAATGGGACCCGGCCGATCCGCTCTACCCGCAGCTGCTGGGTTTGTACGCGTTCGGGCTGCAGGAGAACCGCCTGCACGGCCCGGCCGAGGAGGTTGCCCGCCGGGCGTTGTCCCTGGAGCCGCGCGTGCCCTGGGCGGTGCACGCGGTGGCCCACGTGATGGAGGCCCAGGGCCGGGTCGAGGACGGCACCGCTTGGCTGCGCCAGCAGCAGGACGGCTGGGTCCAGGGGGAGCTGCTGGCGCCGCACCTGTGGTGGCACATGGGCCTGTTCCGACTCGAGGTCCTGGACCTGCCGGGGGTTCACCGCCTGCTCGACGCCCACCTCTCGGGCCCGGCGCTGGGCTCGGCCCTGGCGCGCCAGGACGCCACCACCCTGCTGTGGCGCCTGCACCTGCTGGGCGAGGACGTCGGCGCGCGCTTCACCCTGCTGCTGCTCGACTGGGCGCCGGACCCGGACGAGGCCGGGCTGGACTGCTTCCACGACCTGCACGTGCTGCTGGTCCTGCTGGGCGCCGACGAACTGGTGCGGGCCGAGCAGTGGCTGGCCCGGGCCGCGGCCCGGGTGATGCAGGCCGAAGACGCCCGCCGCAGCCACCACGCGGTGGCGCGCGAGGTGGCGCTGCCCTTGCTCCGCGGCCTGCTGTCGCTGGCTCGCGGCGACGCCGCCGCGGCCACCGCCAGCCTGCGCCAGGGGCGGCCGCAGTGGTGGCGCCTAGGCGGCAGCGCGGTCCAGCGCGATGTGCTGGACCAGACCCTGGTGGTGGCCGCCAGTCGAAGCCCGCACCGCGCGGTGGGCCGGGCGGTGCTCAACGAGCGCCGCATGGCGCGTGCCGCCACGCCCCTGATGCGCCTCCTGGCCGAGCGGCTCGGGGCTTCCGCCTGAGGCCCCTTCCTGCGGGTGCGCACCGTTGCGCGGGCCCGGTCCGAGCCCGCACAATCCAGGGCAGGCGGCGTCCGGCCGCCCACCCTGATGTTCCCCCGCAGTACCCCTCTCCTGGCCGTCGCGCGCCGGGCCGCCTTCTGGCGCGGCCCGGCCCTGCTGCTCGTCGGCCTGCTGTTGGGCCCGGTCGCCCGGGCCGATGGCCGCCTGGAGGCGGCCCGCCACACGGCCGCGGTGGACCCCCTCGCCGGTGTGGCCGCCTTGGCCGACCTGCGGCGCAGCGCCGTGGCGCGGAACGACGTGGCGCTGCGCGCGCAGGTCGACGAGCTCGAATGCCGGCTGCAGTCCGATCTGGACGGCCGGGCCTCGCTGCGCGTGGCGCAGGATGGCCTGGCGGCGCTGGGCGAGTCCCCGGCCCCGGCATTGCGGCCGCTGTGGCAGCGCCTGCGGGTCTGCCACGCCGGGGCGCTGATCCAGTCCGGCGAGGTGGAGCGTGGCCGGTCGCTGCTGCACGCACTGGTGGTCGAGACCGGACCCGGGTCGGTGCCCTGGGCGATGGCCCGGCTGGAGCGGGGCGTGGACCGCACCCGACTGGGGGAGTACAACGACGCCCAGCACGATCTGTTGGCCGCCTGCGCCGTGCTGGAGCGTGACGGCCACTGGCGCGACCGCGACCTCTGTCGCTCGCACCTGGCCAACCATTTCCGCCGACTGGGCGACGTGGACGAGTCCCTTCGCCTGTCGGCTCCGCTGCGCGAGGCCGCCCGCGTCGCTGGCGAGGATTACGACGCCTCGGTCTACGGCTATGCGGTGGCCAGTGCCATGGTCCGGCTGGGCCGCTGGTCCGAGGCCCTGGCCATCGCCACCGACTGCGCCCGCTTCAGCGAACGCACCGGCGACCCCTTGGGTCGGGCCTATGCGCTGGGGCTGGTCGCCCGCGCCCACATGGGCATGGGCCAGGCGCAAGAGGCCCTGCAGTCGACGGACCTGGCGCTGGAGTTGATGGACCCCCAGGCCGACGAGCGCGAGCACAACCTCAACGGCTTGCAGCGGGCGGCGGCCCTGCTGGCGTTGGGGCGCGTGCCCGAAGCGCTGGTCGCGCTGGAGCGCCTGCAGCCCGCGGTGGAGCGGCGCGGCGAGCTCGAGGCCCTGACGGAGCACCGCGCCCTGCGCGCCCAGGCCCTGGCCCGGCTGGACCGTTGGCGCGAGGCCTACGAGACGCTCCGCGCGGCCCGCGACACCGATGCCAGGCTGGCCCGCCAGCGCGTCAGCGAGCAGGCGGCACGCCTGGGCATGCAGTTCAACCGCGAGCGCGACGCCGAGGAACTCGCCACCCTGCGCGCCCTGCACGAGCAGGGCCAGCGCCTGCGCCAGACCCAGCTGCTGGCCCTGGGCCTGGCCCTGTTGCTGCTGGCGGGCGTCGGGGGGCTGGTGGTGCGCAAGGTGCGGCAGGCGCACCAGCTGCGCCTGCTGGCCGACACCGACGATCTGACCGGTCTGCCCAACCGACGCGCCCTGATGGCGCTGGCACGGCAAGCCGACGACGTCGCCGCCGCCGCCGGGCTGCCGCTGTCCTTGCTGGTGGTGGACATCGACCACTTCAAACGGGTCAATGACGCCCACGGCCACGCCGTCGGTGACGGGGTGCTGCGCCACGTCGCGCAGGCCCTGAGCGGTGCGCTGCGGGAGGGCGACCGGCTGGGCCGCCTGGGCGGCGAAGAGTTCGTCGCGGTGCTGCCGGGCGCCGGCCTGGCCGAGGCCACCGCGGTGGCCGAGCGCATGCGCGTCGCGGTGGCCGGTGCGCCCGCGCCGGTCGGGGCGCTGGCGGTCAGCTGCACGGTCAGCCTGGGCGTGGCCGCCGCGCCGGCCGGTGGGCCGCTGGAAGTGCTGCTGGGCCGGGCCGACGCCGCGCTGTACCAGGCCAAGGCCGACGGCCGCGACCGGGTGGCGGTGGCCGCCGCGGCCTGAGCCGCGGCCGGGGTCAGATCTCGACCTTGGCGCCCAGCTCGACGATGCGGTTGGACGGCAGGTTCAGGAAGTCCGCCATGTCCGAGGCGTTGCGGTGCATGCTGGCGAACAGCTTCTCGCGCCACATCGCCATGCCCTCGCCGAAGGTCGGGATCACGATGTCGCGGCTCAGGAAGTAGCTGGTGTCCATCTCGTCGAGCGGCACGCCCGAGCCCTCGAGCAGCTTGAGCGCCTCGGGCACGTCCGGTTCGTCCTTGAAGCCGAAGTGCAGGCCGACCTGCCAGCAGTCGTTGCCCAGCGGGACCAGCTCGGTGCGGTCGGCGGCGGCCACGCGCGGGATCTCGTGGTGCTTCACCGTGACGAACAGGTTGTGCTCGTGCAGCACCTTGTTGTGCTTGAGGTTGTGCATCAGCGCGTTGGGCGTCAGGCCCTGGTCGGCCACCAGGAACACCGCGGTGCCGGACACGCGCACCGGCGGGCTGATGAAGATCGCGTCCAGGAAACCCTGCAGCTCGATGGCCTCGTCGCGCACGCGGGCGCGCATCAGGCGCCGGCCTTCCTTCCAGGTCAGCATCAGCAGGAACATGCCGCTGCCGATGACCAGCGGGAACCAGCCCCCGGCGACCAGCTTGAGCATGTTCGACAGGAAGAAGGTGATGTCGATGACGAAGAAGAAGCCGGTGGCGGCGATCGACAGCATCAGCGGGTACTTCCAGCCGTAGCGGATCACGAAGAAGGTCATCACCGTGGTGATGGTCATGTCCAGCGTGACCGCGATGCCGTAGGCCGAGGCCAGGTTGGACGAGGTCTTGAACAGCGCCACCGCCAGCACGATGAACACGTACAGGCCCCAGTTGACGAAGGGCACGTAGATCTGGCCGGTGTCGCGCTCCGAGGTGTGCTTGACCACCATGCGCGGCAGGATGCCCAGCTGCATGGCCTGCTTGGTGACCGAGAACGCGGCCGAGATCAGGGCCTGCGAGGCGATCACGGTGGCCGCGGTGGCCAGGCCCACCAGGGGCAGCTGGGCCCATTCGGGCGCCATGTGGAAGAAGGGGTTGGCCACGGCTTCGGGCTCGTTGAGCAGCATCGCGCCCTGGCCGAAGTAATTGACCACCAGGGCCGGGGCGACGAAGCCGTACCAGGCGATGCGGATCGGCCGCTTGCCGAAGTGGCCCATGTCGGCGTAGAGCGCCTCGCCACCGGTCACGCACAGCACCACCGCACCCAGCGCGATGAAGGCGATCAGCGGCTGCGCCGCGAAGAAGGCCGCCGCGTACAGCGGGTTCAGGGCCACCAGCACGCCGGGGTTGGCGGCGATGTGGGGCAGGCCCAGCGCCACCAGCACGATGAACCAGACCAGGGTGATCGGGCCGAAGAACTTGCCGATGCCGCCGGTGCCGAACCGCTGCACCGCGAACAGGCCGGTCAGCACGACCAGGGTGATCGGGATGACCCAGTTCTCCAGTCCGGGCTCGGCGACCTTCAGGCCCTCGACCGCCGACAGCACCGATACCGCGGGCGTGATCACGCCGTCGCCGTAGAAGATGGCGGTGCCGAACAGGCCGACCACCATCAGCACCGATTTCAGCCGCGGCTTGTCCGACACCGCCCGCGTGGCCAGGGCCAGCATGGCGATCAGGCCGCCTTCACCGTTGTTGTCGGCGCGCAGGATCAGCAGGACGTACTTGAGCGAGACGATGACGGTCATCGTCCAGAAGATCAGGCTGAGCACGCCCAGGATGTTCTCGGGCGTGGCCGGGACATGGCCGGCGTGGAAGACCTCCTTGAGGGCGTACAGCGGGCTGGTGCCGATGTCGCCATAGACCACGCCCAGCGCGGCCAGCGTCAGGCCAGCCAGGGCGGCCGGGGACTTCGAGTCGTGGGCGGAAGCGCTCAAAGGAGGGTGTGATGAACGGCGAAGCGGCTATTGTGCGCCGCAGCGACGGCCCCCGGGAGGGGGCTCCCGTGGCGCGCCAGCCACACCTGCCGGGCGGATGACCTCAGTCGTAGCGCTCGGCGTCGGGGTCGGTGGCCTCGAGCTCGTAGGCCGCGGCCAGCATCGCCAGCCGACCGATCACGCCGTACATGTAGAAGCGGTTGGGGGCGCTGACGCCGGGCTTCTCGCCCAGGCGCGGCAACTGGTTGCCCTGGGCGAAGGCCAGCGGCACGAAGCTGGCGCCGGGGGCGTTCAGGTTCTCGTCGATGCCGCGCTCGGCGTGCACCCGGTAGAAGCCGCCGACCACGTAGCGGTCGATCATGTAGACCACCGGTTCGGCCACGGCCTCGTTGACCCGCTCGTAAGTGGGCACTCCCTCTTGAATGATCACCTGGCTGACCCGCTGCCCGTCCTTGACCACGTCCATCTTGTTGCGGGTGCGGCGGTTGACCTCGTCGAGCTCCTTGGCGTCGCGCACCGTCATGATGCCCATGCCGTAGGTGCCGTTGTCGGCCTTGACGACGACGAAGGGCTTCTCGGCGATGCCGTATTCCTTGTGCTTGCGGCGGATCTTGGACAGCAGGGCGTCGACCTGGCTCTGGACGCAGTCCAGTCCGGTGCCTTCCTGCCAGTCGACCTCGCCGCAGTGGGTGTACATCGGGTTGATCAGCCAGGGGTCCATGCCCAGCAGCTTGGCGAACTTCTTGGCCACCTCTTCGTAGGCCTCGAAGTGGCGGGTCTTGCGCCGCACGGCCCAGCCGGCGTGCAGCGGCGGCAGCAGGTACTGCTCGTGCAGGCCCTGCAGCACCTCGGGGATGCCGGCCGACAGGTCGTTGTTGAGCAGGATGGTGCAGGGGTCGAAGTTCTTCAGGCCCAGTCGGCGCTTGCTGCGCAGCAGGGGCTCGAGCGTCAGGGAGCTGCCGTCGGGCAGCGGCAGCTCGGTCGGCTCGGTGATGGATTCGTCCAGGGTGCCCAGGCGCACGTTCAGGCCGGCCTGCATGAAGATGCGCATCAGCCGCTGCACGTTCATCAGGTAGAAGCCGTTGCGGGTGTGGCGCTCGGGGATCAGCAGCAGGTTGCGGGCCTCGGGGCAGATCTTCTCGATCGCCGCCATCGCGGCCTGCACCGCCAGCGGCAGCATCTCGTCGGTCAGGTTGTTGAAACCGCCGGGGAAGAGGTTGGTGTCGACCGGGGCCAGCTTGTAGCCGGCGTTGCGCACGTCCACCGAGGTGTAGAACGGCGGCGTGTGCTCCATCCACTCGAGGCGGAACCAGCGCTCGATCGCCGGCATGGATTCCAGGATGCGCTGCTCCAACTCGTTGATCGGGCCATTGAGAGCGGTGACGAGGTGGGGGACCATGGCGGGCGGGGCAGGGGTGGACGGACGATTCTAGGCAGTTGGGGGCGCGCCGGGGGATTTCCAGCCCCCGGCGCGCCAAGGCCCGGCGCCAAGGGCGGCACGAAAAAAAAGGGGCTGCGTTGCCGCAGCCCCCAACTCGCTCCGAATCTCGATCAAGAAGCCGGGCGACGCTTCCCCACGCCGCCCGACCAGACATCACTTGTTGTAGGCGGTTTCGCCGTGCGAGCTGATGTCCAGACCCTCGCGTTCCTCTTCCTCGCTGACCCGCAGGCCGATCACCAGGTCCACCACCTTGAAGGCGATGACCGAGACGATGGCCGACCAGACCACGGTGATGCCCACCGCCTTGGCCTGCACCCAGACCTGGCTGGCGATGCTGTAGGCCTCGCCGGTGATCATCGAGACGGTGGTCCAGTCACCCACCGCGCTGGGGCCACCCAGGTTCGGGGAGTTGAAGACACCGGTCAGCAGGGCACCCAGGATGCCGCCGACGCCGTGGACGCCGAAGACGTCCAGCGAGTCGTCCGCGCCCAGGATCTTCTTCAGGCCGCTGACACCCCACAGGCAGGCGAAGCCGGCGATGACACCGATGATCAGTGCACCACCCACGCCGACGTTGCCGGCGGCCGGGGTGATCGCCACCAGACCGGCGACGGCACCCGAGGCGGCACCCAGCATCGAGGCCTTGCCCTTGTGCAGGGCTTCACCCACCGACCAGGCCAGCACCGCGGCGGCGGTGGCGATGAAGGTGTTGATGAAGGCCAGGGCGGCGAAGCCGTTGGCTTCCAGGGCGGAGCCGGCGTTGAAACCGAACCAGCCCACCCACAGCAGCGCGGCGCCGACCATCGTCAGGGTCAGGCTGTGCGGGGCCATCGACTCGCGGCCGTAACCGACGCGCTTGCCCATCATGTAGGCACCGACCAGGCCGGCCACGGCGGCGTTGATGTGCACCACGGTGCCGCCGGCGAAGTCCAGGGCGCCCATCTGCCAGATGTAGCCGGCCTTGGCGTTCATCGCGTCGACCACTTCAGCGCCGGTGTAGGCGTCCGGGCCCATCCAGAACCAGACCATGTGGGCGATCGGGGCGTAGCTGAAGGTGAACCACAGCACCATGAACATCAGCACGGCCGAGAACTTGGCGCGTTCGGCGAAGGCGCCGACGATCAGCGCGCAGGTGATGCCGGCGAACGTGGCCTGGAAGGCCGCGAACACGACTTCAGGGATGTAGACGCCCTTGCTGAAGGTGGCCGCGTTGGCGAAGGTGCCGGCGGCGTTGTCCCAGATGCCCTTCAGGAACAGGCGGTCGAAGCCGCCGATGAAGGCGTTGCCCTCGGTGAAGGCCAGGCTGTAGCCGTAGACGGTCCACAGCACGACGATCAGCGAGAAGGTGACCATCACCTGCATCAGCACCGACAGCATGTTCTTGCTGCGGACCAGGCCGCCGTAGAACAGCGCCAGGCCGGGCACGGTCATCAGGATCACCAGCAGGGTGGCGACCATCATCCAGGCGGTGTCGCCCTTGTTGGGCACCGGCGCCGCAGCGGCGGCGGAGGCGGCGTCAGCGGCCGGGGCGGCTGCAGCGACGGCCGCCGAGGCGGCATCGGCCACGGCGGCCACCGAGGCGGCGGCGGCCGGGGCGGAGGCGGCGTCCTGGGCCAGGACGGCGCCCGCGAAGCCCCAGGCGGCGAGGCCCAGGGCGAAGGAGGCAATCAGCTTTTTCATGGTGTGCTTGTCTCGTGAGGTCCTTGTGGGGTCAGAGCGCGTCCTGGCCGGTCTCGCCGGTGCGGATGCGGACGACCTGCTCCAGCGGGGAGACGAAGATCTTGCCGTCGCCGATCTTGCCGGTGCGGGCGGCGCCCTCGATGGCTTCGATCACGCGGTCGACGAGGGCGTCGTCGATGGCCGCCTCGATCTTCACCTTGGGCAGGAAGTCGACGACGTACTCGGCGCCACGGTAGAGCTCGGTATGGCCCTTCTGGCGGCCGAAGCCCTTCACTTCGGTCACGGTGATGCCCTGCACGCCAATGGCGCTGAGGGCCTCACGCACTTCGTCGAGCTTGAACGGCTTGACAATCGCGGTCACCATCTTCATGGCTGGGTTCCTTGTTGCGCCCGCAGGCGTCAGAAGTTGACTTTGACGGCGGCGACGACGCCGGCCTTGCCCAGGTCCTTGCCGTTCTTCGGCGAGGTGTAGGCATCGGTGTTGGTGCCGACGATGGCGAGCGACGGCGTCCAGATGTCGATGGTCTTGCTCACGGTGAGCGAGTAGTCGGTGTAGCTGGCCGCGCTCAGGTGGGCGACGCGCTGGTGGCCCACGTGGGGGGCCAGCGCCCAGCCGTCACCCAGGTCGAAGCTGGCGCTCAGGTCCAGGTAGCCGCTGTTCTTGCTGTCGGCGAAGCCGAACAGGTTGGTCACGCTGTGCGAGTACTTCAGGGTGGCCGGGCCGAAGCTCAGGGCGGCGTACAGCTCGGTGGTGTTGGCGCTGGGGTTGAGCTTGTTGCTCGGGTAGACATAGGTCAGCGCGCCCACGTCCAGGGTCAGGCCGGCCGAGACCTCGCCCTTCCAGCCGCCGTAGACGTCGACCTCGACGTTGCTGTCGCCGCCGCTGTCCTTCACCCACTTGATGGTCGAAGCCCAGGCACCGAGGTACAGGCCGTTCGGGCCGGCGAAGTCGGCGCCGCCTTGCAGGGCCGGCAGCAGGCGGGTCTGCGAGAGGCCGCGGTAGCGGTAGTCCGAGGTCAGGCTGGCGTTGAAGGTCAGCGGGCTGGCTTCCTCGGCGTGCGCGACGACGGGCAGGGCGCTCACCAGGGTGGCGGCGGCCAGGGCGATCAGGGTCTTCTTCATCACGGGTGACTCCAGGTGGGATGGGTGGGATGCAGGCCTTCGCCCCACTTCTGCAGCTTCCGTGCCAGTTCCACCCTCCCGGGCAAGGGGGGTAGGTTGCACCTGATTGGTGCGTTTTGGCCGTTCTTGGTGAGCGCGGGCGGCAGAATGGGGCGCCATCGCCGGCCATGCACCGGCAAGGCCCACGGACGCGGCCACAGGGAGGATCGGATGTCACTTGCCGTGGTGTTCAGCCGCGCGCTGGACGGCTTGCGCGCACCGGAAGTGCGCGTGGAGGTGCACCTGGCCAACGGGCTGCCCAGCTTCACGCTGGTGGGCCTGGCCGACACCGAGGTCAAGGAGGCGCGCGAGCGGGTGCGGGCCGCGCTGGCCCAGTGCGGCTTCGAGTTCCCGCACAACCGGCGGGTCACGGTCAACCTCGCGCCGGCCGACCTGCCCAAGGAGTCCGGCCGCTTCGACCTGCCGATCGCCATCGGCCTGCTGGCGGCGCAGGGCCTGATCGACACCGCGCGCCTGGAGCGGCTGGAGCTGGCCGGCGAGCTGTCGCTGGCCGGTGACCTGCGCCCGGTGCGCGGCGCCCTGGCCCTGGCTTTGGCCAGCCGCGCCGCCGGCACCGGCCGCACCCTGGTGCTGCCCACGGCCAGCGCGGCCGAGGCGGCCCGCGTGCCCGGTCTGCCGGTGCGGGCCGCCCGCCACCTGTCCGAGGTGGTCGACAGCCTGCTGCCCGACAGCCCTGCCGGCCTGTCGGCGCCGCCGCCGCCCGAGCCGGCCCCGCCGCTGGTCCTGCCCGATCTGGCCGAGGTGCGCGGCCAGGCCGGGGCGCGCCGCGCGCTGGAGATCGCCGCGGCCGGTGGCCACAGCCTGTTGCTGGTGGGCCCGCCGGGCACCGGCAAGTCGATGCTGGCCCAGCGCTTGCCGGGCCTGATGCCGCCGATGGACGAGGACGAGGCGCTGGAAAGCGCCGCGCTGCAGGGCCTGGCACCGGGCGGTTTCGACCCCGCCCGCTGGCGCCTGCGGCCCTGGCGCGCGCCGCACCACTCGGCCAGCGCGGTGGCCCTGGTGGGTGGCGGCAGCCCGCCGCGGCCGGGCGAGATCTCGCTGGCGCACGGGGGCGTGCTGTTCCTTGATGAGCTGCCCGAGTTCCAGCGCGTGGCGCTCGAGGCCCTGCGCGAGCCGCTGGAGAGCGGCCACATCACCATCTCGCGCGCGGCGCGCCAGGCGCAGTTTCCGGCCCGCTTCCAGCTGCTGGCGGCGATGAACCCCTGTCCCTGCGGCTGGCTGGGCGCGCGGCCCGACAGCGGCCGCCAGTGCCGCTGCAGCCCCGAGGCCGTGCTGCGCTACCAGCGCCGCCTCTCGGGCCCGCTGCTCGACCGCATCGACATGCAGGTCGAGGTGCCGCTGCTGCCGCCGGCCCAGCTGCTGGCGGCGACCCCGGGCGAGGCCTCGGCGGTGGTGCGCGGCCGGGTGGAGCGGGCGCGGGAACACGCCCGCCAGCGCCAGGGCGAGCGGCCCAATGCCTGGCTGGGCCCCGCCGAAGTGGGGGTTCGCTGCGAGGCGGAGCCCGCGGCCAGCGCGCTGCTGCAGTCGGCCGCCGAGCGACTGGGCTGGTCGGGCCGCGGCCTGCACCGGGTGCTGCGCATCGCCCGCACCATCGCCGACCTGCAGGGCCTGGACCGGATCCCGGTGGCGGCGGTGGCCGAGGCCATCCAGTACCGGCGCGCGCTGGCCGATACTTGAGGCCACCGCGCCCGCCGGGCGCCCGAGCCGCCGTCCCGGCCCCATGCCCGCCCGCTGGTCCATCGCCATCCTCGCCTGCCACGCCGCGCCAGACGCCCTCAGCCGGGACGCCAGCTGGCGCTACCGAGGCGACAACCTGGCCCGTGCCCTGGTGCAGGCCGGGCATGAGGTGGTCTGCGCGCCGCTGGCCGCCTGCCCGTCCCGCCGCTTCGATCTGGTGCTGCTGGTGCGGCCGCTCGACGGCTGGGGCCTGCGCCGCCGCCTGGCGGCCTGGCGCCGGGCCGGCACCCGGGTGCTGGCCGATGTCGACGACCTGGTGTTCGAGCCCGCCCTGGCCGCCGAGAGCCCGGGCGTGCGCCACGGTCGGGTGTCCGAGGCCGCGGTGCGGGAGCGCTTCGAGCGCCACCGCCGGGCCCTGCTGCAGGTCGATGCCCTGAGCGTCTCCACGGCCGCCTTGGCGCGGGCCTGGCAGGCGCAGGCACCGGCCGGGCAGGCCCTGATGCACCTGCCCAACACGGTCCACCTGTCGTGGCAGCACCTGCCCGACACGCCCTGGCCGACGCGCCACCCCACCATCGCCTATTTCAGCGGCACCCGCAGCCACGACCACGACCTGGCGCTGGCCGCTCCGGGGCTGGCCGAGGCCTTGCGCGCCGCGCCCCACTGGCGCCTGCGGCTGGTCGGCCCGGTGGCGCCGCCACCCGGCGTGCCGCCCGCGCAACTCGACTGCCTGCCGCGGCTGCCCTTCCTCAACGGCTACGTCGATGCGGTGCGCGCCAGCCGGCTGGCGCTGATGCCGCTGGCCCCCGGGCGCTTCAACGCCTGCAAGTCGGCGCTCAAGGTGCTGGAGTCCGGATGGTGGAACGTGCCCGTGCTGGCCTCGCCGCTCGAGGACGCCGATCGTCTGCGAGGCCCGGGCCTGCGCACCGTGGCGTCGGCGGAGGGCTGGGCCGAGGCGCTGCGCGAGGCCATGTCGGCGAGCGAGCCTCCGGCGCGGCCCCCGGCCCTGCGGGCGGCCCTGGGGCCCGAGGCCGATGCCCGGACCTGGGCGGGGCGCTGGCAGGACTGGGTCGAGGCCGCATTGGCCCCGTCCGCGCAGGGGGGCAGGGCGTGCTGACGATCGGTGCTCCCTGCGCCTGGCCCTGGCGCTGGCTGGCCGCCCGCCGCCGCGCCGCCGGCCGGTACGACCGCGAGACCCTGCGGCTGCGATGGCGGGCCGCCCTGGTCGGCGGGCCGGCCGAGGCGTTGGCGCTGGCGCGTTGCCGCCACGACCTGGGTCTGCCCTCCGGCGGCCACGAGCGGCGGGCGCTGCGCGCCGCGCTGCCGCGCCTGTCGGCGCACGCCCGCGGGCAGGCGATCGCCCTGCTGGCCCGCGGCGGACCCGACGCCCTGGCCGGCCTGCCCGCCGCCTGGCTCGAGGCCGCTGCGGCGCGTTGGCCCGGCGTGGCCGAGGTCCTCGGACGGCCCCACCCGCTGGCCGACACCGCCCGGCGGCAGGCCTTCGTGGACTGGGTGCGGGCGCGTGCGGCGGCCGGTGGGCATCTGGTGGTGGGCAACGCCGGTGTCCTGGCCGGCCGTGGGCTGGGTCCGCGGATCGACGCCGCGGCGGTCGTCTGGCGTTTCAACCGCTGGCAGGGCGGCGCGGCGTCACCGACCGACCAGGGGCGGCGCTGCGAGGTCTGGGTGGTGTCCCCCGACGTGCACGACGCGACGCCACCGCCCGGCCTGCGGTGGGCGGTCGTCAGCGGCGCCGACCCCCGTTTCACGGTGGGCGACTGGCGGCTGGCCGAACGGCTGGCCGCCCAAGGCGTGGCGGTGCTGACGGTGCCGTTGCCGGTGTGGCGGCGGTGTGTCCGGCACCTGGCGGCGCCGCCCAGTGCCGGGGTGCTGGTGCTGGCCTGGCTGGCCGGACTCGCGGCGGACCCCGATGACCCCTGGCGGGGCGTGTCCTCGGTGGGCGTCGCCGAGCCGGCGCTGCCCGGCTCGGCCTACCACCTGGCCCGGACGGGCGCCCGACCCGGCCGCCGCCACGACTGGCCGGCCGAGCGTGCCTGGGTCGACCGCTGGCGCGCGGCCGGGCTGGGACGGGGGCCGGCCGGGCGCTGAACGGCGCCTGCCAGGTCGGAGTCGGCGTTTGCGGGATTTCGTTACTTCAATTAGGGGGCAAACCCTGAGAGCGGTTTGATACATTGCAGGGCGCCAGCCAGCCCGAATCCCTTGTCTGGGCGGCGCGCGGTTGTATCGGAAGGATGGGTGGTGAACGGCTGGCGGGGTGAGCGATGATCGAGGTTCCCAAGAGGGCCTTCGATGCTCAGGTGATGCTTCAGAGCATCCGGATGCTGCGCGGGCTCGGCCGGGTGGTCGGCCAGCGGCGTTCCCTGCTGCCCCTTGAAGTGGCCCTGACCCGCGACCTGGGCCTCTTCGACCGCGACTTCTACCTCTCCCAGCTCGACGCCGCCGAGCTGAACGGCATGGGCCCGCTGCGCCACTACATCCAGTATGGCGACGCCGCCGGCCTGTGGCCGAACCCGCTGTTCGACGTCAGCCACTACGACGCCCAATGCAGTGACCACCTGGGCCTGAACCGGCTCCTGCACTACGGCCTGGTCGGGCGCTTCAAGGGGCTGTCAACCTCGCCCTGGTTCGACGCCGAGTACTACCTGCGCAGCAACGCCGACGTCGGCCAGCTCGGCCTGGACCCGCTGCGTCACTTCCTGCGCTGGGGCTGGCGCGAGGGCCGCAACCCGCTGCCCGGCGTCGACATGCGCCGCCTGCTGGCCAGCCAGCCCGAGCTGCGGGTGGTCAAGGGCAATGCCCTGGCCCTGTTCGCCACCGACGCCATCGCCCGCCACATCCAGTCCGGCGGTCGTGCCAGCCTGGCCGACACCGAGGCCCTGCGCCTCGTCCACGAGGGCCCCGAGCAGGACATGTTGCGGCCCGAGATGTGGCAGGGCTTGGCGCCCAAGGTCTGGCCGCACCCGCCCGAGGTCGACGTCCTGATCCCCGTCTACGGCGGCCTGCAGGAGACCCTGCGCTGCATCCACAGCGTGCTGACCGCCCCGGTGTCGACCCCGCACGAGGTGGTGGTGGTCAACGACGCCAGCCCGCTGCCCGAGCTGGCCGCGATGCTGCGCACCCTGGCCAGCCGCGGCCTGATCATCCTGGAGACCAACCGCAGCAACCTGGGCTTCGTGCGGACCGTGAACAAGGGCCTGCGCCTGCACCGGCAGCGCGACGTGGTGATCCTCAACAGCGACACCGAGGTCTACAACGACTGGCTCGATCGTCTGCTCGGCCACGCCCGCGCCTACCCGCGCCTGGGCAGCATCACGCCGCTGTCGAACAACGCCACGATCTGCAGCTACCCCGAGACCCTGGGCGACAACCGGTTGCGTCTGGAGCTCGAACACGCCGAGATCGACCGCCTGGCCGCGCAGGTCAACCGCCTGCGCCATGTCGAGGCCCCCACCGGCGTGGGTTTCTGCATGTTCCTGCGCCGCGCCGCGCTGCGCGACGTCGGCCTGCTCGACGAGCGCCGCTTCGGGCGCGGCTATGGCGAAGAGAACGACCTGTGCCAGCGCATGATCCAGCGCGGCTGGGCCAATGCCATCGCCTGCGACACCTATGTGCGCCATGTGGGGTCGGTGAGCTTCAAGGGTGAGGCCGCCGAGCGCACCCAGCGCGCGATGAAGGTGCTCGACCGGCTTTACCCGAACTACCACGAGCAGGTCGCCCGCTACATCGCCCGTGACCCGGCGCAGCCCCACCGCGCCCGCATCGACCTGGCGCGCCTGAAGCCGCTGTGCCGCGAGCGCAACGTCCTGCTGGTCTGCCACAACCGTGGCGGTGGCACCGAGCGCCACCTGCTCGAGCAGTCCCAGCAGTTGCTGGCCGAGGGCGCTGGCGTGTTCGAGCTGCGCCCGCGCGCCCAGCCTGGCACCGTGGCCCTGCTGCACCCGGGCATGTACGGGCTGCACAACCTGTCCTCACTGGCGCTGCAGCCGGGTGGGTTGCTGCAGGAGGCGCTGCGCGCCCTGCGCATCACCGAGCTGCACATCCACCACCTGATCGACTTCGCACCGGAGACCGGGGACCAGCTGCTGGCACTCGCCCGCGAACTCGGCCTGCGCCTGCACATGGTGGTGCACGACTACTACGCGGTGTGTCCCCGCATCAACCTGGTCAATGCCGAGGGCCGCTACTGCGGCCAGCCCGCCGAGACCGATTGCAACCGTTGCCTGTCGGCCGACGAACTCGGTCGCGCGGCCGGCCCTATCGAGCCGTGGCGCGAGCGCTCGCTGCGGCTGCTGCGCGCCGCACAACGCATCGTGGTCCCGGCCGACGACGTCGCGCGGCGCCTGCGCACCCTGGCCCCTGAACTCGACATCGAGGTCCAGCCCCACGAGGAGGAACCTGCGCTCGGGGTTTCGGCGTCCCCTCTGGTGCCCGAAGGCCAGCCGGTGCGAGTGATGGTGATCGGCGCGCTCAGCCGCATCAAGGGTTTCGACGTCCTGCTCGGCCTGGCGCGCGAGGCGCGCGGCGGCGGCCTGCCCCTGGAGATCTCGCTGCTGGGCTACTCGCTCGACGATGGCCAGCTGGCGGCCGAAGGCGTGAAGGTGCTGGGCCGCTACTTCGACAACGAGCTCGCCGAACGCATCGCCCGCGAGGACCCGCACCTGATCCTGGTGCCGTCGGTCTGGCCCGAGACCTATTGCTACGTGCTGTCGGCGGCGCTGCACAGCGGTCGTCGCGTGGCCGTCTTCGACCTGGGCGCCCAGGCGGACCGTGCCCGCGAACACGACCCGCTGCACCTGGTGCTGCCCCTGTCCCTGGCCGACGATCCGGCCGGCCTGGCGCTGGCCCTGTTGCAGGCGTGCCGGGCCCCGGACCCGGCGCGCCTGCCCGGGCCGTCCCAGGCCGATGCCGAGGACTGGCGCCGCCGCACGGGCTGACACCCTGCCGTCTCGACCTCACCAGTACACTCCAGCGTGACCGTTCATCGCCTTCGCCAACCCTGGGAAATCCAGCGTGCCGTCGTCTTCGCGCTCCTGATGCGCGAGATCAAGACGCGGCTGGGCGGTCACTGGACGGGCGTGGTCTGGATGCTGGGCGTGCCGGTGGCCCAGCTGGCGATGTTCGTCTGGATGAACAGCATGATCCGCGGACGCGACACCCACGGCCTCTACCCGTGGGCCTCGTTCCTGATCTGCGGCATGATGCCGTACCGGCTGTTCAAGTCCCTGTGGACCTCGCTGACCAACGCGCCCAGCGCCAACCGGGGCCTGTTCGGCTTCCGCCAGGTCAAGCCGATGGACACCTACCTCGCGCGCACCGTCCTTGACGTGCTGCTCGACACCGTGACCTACCTGCTGATCGCGGTGGGCCTGTGGCGCATCGGCTTCAGCCCCATCTTCCCCCACGACCCGCTGGCCTTCATGGCCATCGTCGGCGTCTTCGTCGCCACCGGCTTCGGCATGGGCATGACCTGGTCGGTGCTGGTCGGCTTCATGCCCCGGATCGGCACCTTCACCTCGATCGCCTCGATGCCGCTGATGATCGTCTCCGGGGTGATCTTCCCGCTGCACGGCATGCCGGCCGAGATGCTGTCCTGGCTGCTGCTCAACCCGATCCTGCACCTGGTGGAGCTGGCCCGCGTCGCCTTCCTGCCGGGCTATGTGCCGGTGGGTGGCGTCGGCCTGGGGTTCCCGATGCTGTTCGCGCTGGTGATGGTCACGCTGGGCATGGTGCTGTACCGGCTGCGGCGTCACCACCTGGCCACCGGTTGAGGACCGCCCCGTGATCGAACTCGTCAACCTCACCAAGTGGTTCCCGACCCCGGGCGGGCGCCACTACGTGTTCCGCAACCTGAACTTCAGCTTTCCCGACGGCGTCAGCATCGGGCTGATGGGCCGCAACGGCGCCGGCAAGTCGACGCTGATGCGCCTGATCGGCGGGTTGGACACGCCGGACGAGGGCGAGGTCCGCAGCAACAACAGCATCTCCTGGCCGGTGGGCCTGTCCTCGGGTCTGCAGGGCTCGCTCACGGCGCGAGACAACGTCCGGTTCGTCTGCCGGCTGTACGGCGCCACCGGAGCGGCCATGCAGGAGAAGATCCGCTTCGTCCAGGAGTTCGCCGAGATCGGCAAGTTCTTCGACATGCCGCTCAAGACCTATTCGTCGGGCATGCGCGGGCGTGTCAGCTTCGGCCTGAGCATGGCCTTCTCCTTCGATTACTACCTGATCGACGAGGGCATGGCCACCGGCGACCCGATCTTCCGCAAGAAGGCCCAGGCCGTCTTCAAGGAGCGCACCCAGGACGCCAACCTGATCCTGGTCTCGCACAACGTGCGCGACATCCAGGACCTGTGCGACATGGTCGTCGTGCTGGAAGGTGGCGAAGCCACGCTCTACGAAGACGTCGAAGAAGGCCTGAAGGTCTACCAGAACATGAAAGCACCGGCCCGCCGGACCGCCGCATGAACAAACTACTCAACCTGCTCACCCCGCGCCTGCTGGGGCTTGTCTTCCTGGTGCTGCCGGCGGCACTGGGCACCATCTACTACGGCGGCTTTGCCGCCAACCGCTACGTCAGCCACACGGTCATCGGCGTCAAGGACACCGCGGCCGGCGGGGGCAGCGCGGGGGGCATCGCCAGCCTGCTGCTGGGGGGCTCGGCGCCGACCTCCTACGGCGACACCCTCTACCTCGAGAACTACTTCCGCTCGATGGACCTGATGCTGCGCCTCGAGGCCCGGCTCAAGCTGCGCGAGCATTTCAGCCATGCCGGGGCCGATCCGCTCTATCGGGCCTGGAGCTGGATGAGCCAGGAGGCCTTCCTGGACTACTTCCGCAACCGGGTGGAGATCGCCCGCGACGAGTTCTCGGGCCTGATCACCCTCGACGTCCAGGGCTTCGAGCCCGAGTTCGCCCAGCGACTGGCCCAGGCCATGCTCGAGGAGAGCGAGGCCTTCATCAACGAGTACTCGCACCGCATCGCGCGCGACAAGATGCGCTTCGCCGAGTCCGAGGTCGAGCGCTCGCGCAAGAGCCTCGACGGGGTCAAGCAGGAGGTGCTGGCCTTCCAGGGCCGCTACAAGCTGCTCGACCCGACCAGCCAGGCCGCCGCCGCCAGCTCGCTGACCGCCGGCCTGCAGGCCAAGCTGGCGCAGCAGGAGGCCGAGCTCAAGGCCCTGCAGGCGATCATGCAGGAGGACTCGTTCCAGGTCCGCACCCTGAAGTCGCAGCTCGCCGCCACGCAAGCGCAGCTCGAGGCTGAACGCCAGCGCTCCACCGGCGGCAACGTCAACGGCAGCCAGCTGCCGGCGCTCACCATCCAGTACCAGGAACTGCTGGCCCGGGCCGGTTTTGCCGAGGAAGCCCACAAGGCCGCGCTGATCGCCATGGAGTCGGCCCGCGTCGAGGCCAGCCGCAAGCTCAAGACGCTGGTCGTCATCGAGCCACCGACCCGTCCGCAGGAGGCCCGGTATCCGCGCCGCCTCTACGACCTGATGACCGTGCTGGCCATCGCCGCCATGTTCTACACGATCGTCCGCCTGATGGTGGTGACGATCCGCGAGCACCAGGACTGAACCCACCATGAAGCCCTCCGTCCGCCACCTCCTGTCCTTGCTGGCCCTGGTCGCCGCCACCCCGGCGCTGCAAGCCCAGAACCCCCAGGCCATGCAGGCCATCCAGGCCGCACAGGCCGCGCAGGCCGCCACGCCGGCTGCTCCCACCAGCGTCGCGCTGCCGTCCAACAGCCAGCCCGTCGCGCAGGCGCCGGTGGCTTCGCTGCCCATGGCCCTGCCGATGCCGCAGGACCCCGTGGGTGCGCAACGCCCGGTGGTCTTCGGCTCGCAGATCTTCACCGGCCGCTTCGCCAGCCAGAGCTTCAGCGGCTTCAACCCCGACTACCAGATCGCGGTGGGCGACCGCCTGCTGCTGCGCATGTGGGGCGCGGTCACCTACGAGGCCTACCAGAACGTCGACCCGCAGGGCAATGTCTTCGTGCCCCAGGTCGGGCCGATCGCGGTGCTGGGCGTGCGCAACACCGACCTCAACCGCCGGGTCGAGGAACAGGTCAAGCGGGTCTTCAAGTCCAACGTCGGCGTGTACGCCACGCTGGACTCGGCCCAGCCGGTCAAGCTCTACGTCACCGGCTTCGTGCGCGCACCGGGCCTGTATGCGGGCCTGTCCTCCGACTCGCCCCTGAGCTACCTGGACAAGGCCGGCGGCATCGACCCCGAGCGCGGCAGTTTCCTGAACGTGCAGGTCATGCGTGATGGTCGCCAGCGCGCATCCCTCGACCTGTACCGCTTCCTGCTCGATGGCGTGATCGACCGGCCGCAGCTTCAGGACGGTGACACCATCGTGGTGCAGCCGCGCCGCTCGGTGGTCACCGTCACCGGCGAGGCCCAGAACCCCTACCTGTTCGAGCTGCGCCAGCCCGAGGTGCCCGCGGCCGAGCTGCTGCGCTTCGCGCTGCCCAAGGCCTCGGCCACCCACCTGAGCATCGTGCGCAACACCGGGGTCGAGCTCAAGAGCGAGTACCACCCGCTGTCGCGCGCCGACCAGATCACGGTGCGCGCAGGGGACCTGGTCACGCTGACGGCCGACAAGTACCCCTCCACGCTGCTGGTGCGCATCGACGGGGCCCAGCGCGGCGAGCGCTCGATCGTGCTGCCCAACGGCGCCACGCTGAAGGACCTGATGGCCCGGTTGAACCCGTCGCCCCAGGCCAACCTGGCTGGCTTGCAGCTCTACCGCAAGTCGGTGGCGCTGCGGCAGAAGCAGACCCTGGACATCGCGCTGCGCAACCTCGAGACCTCGGCCCTGACTGCCCGCTCGATGACCGCCGAGGAAGCCTCGCTGCGCAAGGTCGAGGCCGACCTGATGCTGGCCTTCATCGAACGCGCCAAGACCGTGCAGCCGCTGGGCCAGGTGGTGCTGGCCGACCGCGAGGCGGCGCAGGGCCTGCTGCTCGAGGATGGCGACGTCATCAACGTGCCCGAGTCCAAGAACCTGGTGCTGGTCAGCGGCGAGGTGCTGTTCCCCAACGCGCTGGTCTACAGCGGCCGCGCCGGCATCGACGACTACGTCTCCCTGGCGGGCGGCTACACCCAGAAGGCCGACACCTCGAAGGTGCTGGTGCTGCGCGCCGACGGCAGCGTGGCGCCCCAGGGCAGCGTGCCCGGACCGGGCGACGAGATCATGGTGCTGCCGAAGATCGAGTCCAAGAACATCGAGGTGGCGCGCGGCATCACCCAGATCCTCTACCAGGTCGCCATCGCCGCCAAGGTGGCGCTGGGCCTGTGACGGTGGCCGGCGCGTGGCGGTGAAGCTGCCCTGGAGTCGGCGTCCGGCACCGGCGACCGCCGCTGCCGTGACCGCACGTGCGCACCTCGAGCGCCTGTCCGGCCTGAGCCTGCTGGGCTGGGCCTGGAGCCCCGAAGGGGCGCTGCCCGAGCTGCGCGTCAACGGCCAGCCGGTCGAGGCCGCGGTGGTCTGGCTCGAGCGCGAGGATGTCCGCCAGGCGCTGGGGGTGTCCGAGCTGCGGCTGGGCTTCGAGATCGAATTGCCGGCCACCGTGTGGCCCCTGGCGGACGCGCAGGGACGCTGTGTCCTCGAGGTCTGGGTCGCCGGCGTGCGGGCGGGTGGCGAGTCCCCGGTGCTGGCCCGGTCGGCGCTGGCCGGCGTGCTCGACGAGTGCCGCCACACCGTGGCGCGCCTGGAGGCCGCGCAGGCGGCGGCACGGGCGGCCGACCTGCCCCAGCCCCCCGGTCCCGATGCGGCCGAGCAGTTCCGCCTGCTGCAGGTGCTGGAGCACCTGGCGGCGGCCGGCGGGCTGTCGTCACTGCCGCCCGCGCTGGCCGAGTTCGGCCGCCGCGAGGTGCAGCGCTACGGCCTGGCACGGCTCTTCGAGACCGAACGCCACACCCTGGAGGCCCCCGAAGGCCCGGTCGCGCACGACGTGGGCGAGGTCACGGTCTGGCAGGCCCTGCGCGAGTTCAACGCGGCCTTGCCCGATGACCCCGCGGCGGCCGCGGACCTGGCGCCCCGGTGCCTGTCCGAGCTGCTGGCGCGGCCGGGTCTGGACGGCGAGCTTCGGCAGCGCCTGTTGCGGGCCTTGCTGCCGTATTTCTGCGGCATCGGTCGCTACGACGCCCTGCGAGGCGGGCTGGACGCCGCCGCGCTGCGCCGCCTGGCGGCGACGGCGAACGGCAGCTGGGAGCTGTCGCTGGCCTTGCCCGAGTTCGTCGCCGGGGGTGACCTCGACGCCGCCCGCGCGCTGCTGCGGCGCCTCGCCGAGGCCCCGGGCTGGCTCAATGCCGAGTGCGTCGGCGAGGCCGTGCGGCAATGGATCCGCCAGGGCCTGCCCCGCGGGACCGCCCCGAGCCGATCCCCCGAGGGGGGGGAGGGCCTGGCTTCGGCCCTGCTGGACCTGATCGAGGCCCAGGGCGACAGCGCCTGGGGACGGGTGCAGGACGAGCACCTGGTCGGTGCCGTGGCGGCCCTTGTGGCCCACCACACCGCATTGACGCCGGCCGAGCAGGTGGCGCTGGAGCGCACCGTGCTGCGCCACCTGGCCTGCGTGCCATCGTTCTGGGACGCACTCGAGGCGCGGCAACCCGACCGCGCCCGCTGGCCGGTGGTGCTGCAGGCGCAGGCCCGGCGTCTGGACCTGCTGCGACAGCGGCTGGACCGGGCCGGTGGCTGGACGGTCGACGACGCCCTGCGCCATGTGGCGCTGGTGGCGCTGCCCGCCGCGGCTGGCAGCCCGGATGCCGCCCGCATCGCCCGCGAGCTGCTGCTCCAGGCCGTGGCCGACGCCCCCGATGCCTCCCAACGCGAGGCGGCGCTGGGGGCCCTGGCCGCCATTGACCCGGCCGAGCCCTTGCGCCTGCTGGCCCATCCCCTGGCCGATGCCCGCTGGTTCGAGGCGGCTGGTGACGTCGCGTCCCAGCTCCGTCGGCTCGATGACCTCCACACGCCCCAGGGCCATGTGGTCTGGGCCGCCGTGCAGCGCCAGCTGGAGCGGCGGCAAGCCCCGATGGCCGCCGACCTGCGGAGCCTGGGCGGGCTCCACCACCTGTTCGTCGGCGCCCGGCTGGCCGCTCAGGCCTGGTGCGTGCAGCGAGGCCAGCCGGGTGATGAGCACCGCTTGGCCCTGGTCCACGAGCTGTGGATGCTCGGCTGGCGCGAGACCGAGGCCCATGCCGTGCCGCCCGCTGCCCTGCTGGGCGCCTGGCACCTGTTGCGCCAGGCGCAGGCCGAGCAGCCCGAGCCCATGCTGAACCGACTGGTCGACGAGCTGTCGATCTGCCTGCGGGGCCGCTGGGCAGACGTCACCCGTGCCAGCCTGGTGGCGCCCGAGTCCTTGCAACGCGCCGTGCCCGGTGGCCTGTTGGTGGCGGTGTATGCCTGCCGAGCCAATCTGGACACCCGCGTGCGCCAGATCCGCGCCACCTGGGCCCGTGACCTGGAGGCCCATGGCGTGCCCTGGGTCGTGGTGGTGGGCGACGATCAGGCGCCGGGGGCCGGCGAGCTGGACGGCGACCTGTTGCGCCTGCCCGTGGGCGATGCCTACGAGGACCTGCCGGCCAAGACCCTGGCGCTGCTGCGCTGGACCGTGCAGCACACCGATGCCGAGCACCTGCTCAAGATCGACGACGACTGCCACCTGGCGGTGGAGCGCTTCCTCGAGTGCCGGGGCTACCTGGCCCACCACTACCTCGGCCGCCGTCTGCACCGCGGCCCGGGCGGCACCGACCGCCTGTGGCACCAGGACCGCTCGGCCAGCCGGCTGGCCGCCGGCGCGGTCGACAAGTCCCCCGAGCCCAGCGTGTACGCCGACGGTGGCAGCGGCTACGTGCTGTCCCGCGCCGCGATGGCCCGGGTCGGCGAGCTGCTGCAGACCGACGCCGGGGCCCGCCTGACCCGCAGCGCCTTCATGGAGGACAAGCTGCTGGGGGACCTGCTGGCGCTGGGGGGCTTCTCCCTCTCCAGCCAGGGCCACCAGGCGCTGGTGCGCCGGCGCTTCGGCCGCGACCCGGTGCCGGTGGGCGCGTTCCAGAACCTCTTCCTGCCCGGCCCCAGCTCGCCGGTGACGATCAGCCACCTGGACGATGCCCTGGCCTTGCCCGCGGTGCAGGCCGGCCTGTCCGACCCCCGGCTGCGTCCCGGTCGGCTGTGGTCCACCTGGCAGGCGCCGTCACTGGCCCGCGACGACAGCAACCAGCTCGAACTGCTCAGCCCGCCCGAGGCCGTGCGGGCGCTGCAGGACGCGCCGGTGATCGTGGTGGCGGTGGCCCGCAACGAGGGCCTGCTGCTGCCCCACTTCCTGGCCCACTACCGCGGCCTGGGCGTGCGCCACTTCGTGCTGGTGGACAACCTGTCCGACGACGGCAGCCGGGCCTGGCTGCTGCAACAGCCCGATGTCGTGCTGTACAGCGCCGACACGCCCTACCGGGCCTCGCACTACGGCGTGGCCTGGCAGCAGGCGGTGCTGGCGGCGCACGGCCTGGGCCGCTGGGCGGTGCTGGCCGACATCGACGAGTTCCTGGTCTACCCCGGCTGCGAGCGTACGGCCTTGCCCGACTGGCTGGCCGAGCAGCAGGCCCGGGGCCATGAGGCCCTGACCACGCTGATGGTCGACATGTACCCGGCGGGACCGCTGGAGGCGGCCGACCTGTCCTGCCAGGCCCCCTTCGAAGCCGCCCCGCACTTTGACCGCCAACCCCTGCTGCGCTGGCGCCTGGGGTCCGGCCTGTTCTCCAACGCGCCGACCTGGCTCAGTGGCCTGCGCCACCGCCTGATTCCCGACTCGGCCCCCAACCTCTACACCTCCCAGAAGACTGCGGTGTTGCGCTACCAACCCTGGGTTCGCCTTTCGGAAGGCCTCCATTACGTGTCCAACCTGGCCGTCGCGCCGGTGCCCGTCGCGTTCGCCCACTTCAAGTACCACGCCGGCTTCGCGCGCAAGGTGGCCGAGGAAGTGGCGCGCAAGCAGCACTTCAACGGCGCCGAGGAGTACCGCAAGTACCAGGCGATGGTGGCCGAGGCGGGCCGGCCGCTGGCCGATCCGGCGGGGCCTCGCACCGCGAACACGCCTCAGGCCCTGGCCCAGTGGGCAGTCGATGGGCACGCGGGGAGTCGGCCATGAGTGCCGGGGCCTGCCGCGTGCTGTGGCTCTCGCCGGGCACGTTGCCCGCCGGGGTGCTGAACGCCTGGGCCGGGCTTGCCGGGGCGCGATGGCGCGAATGGCCGTCCGCTTCGTTCGGGGCCAGCCCCGCGCCAGCGGGGGACGGCCCGGACTGGTGGGTGCGCGAGCTGCCGGCCACACCGCCTGGTGACGAGCGCCCGGTCTTCGAGGCGCTCACCGCCGACGGCCACGTCCACGTGCTGCTCCACTGGCGCGACCCGATGCTCCGCCTGCTGGCCCAGGCCGCGACCGACGGCCTGCACGACCTGTCGGGTCCCAGCGGGCCGCAGCGCCTGGTTCGCTGGCTGGCGGCCGAGCGCGACGCCCGCACCCGCCTGGCCCGGTTGCGCCACGGCCTGCAGCACCGCCAGTGCCAGCGGGTGGTGGTGCCGCTGGACGTGCTGGCCGACCCCGCGTCCCCGCGCCATGCCGACCGCTGGCGGGACCTGAGCCATGCCCTCGGCGTGCCCGACGGCGCCGTCGGCACGGCCGTCGCGGCGCTGCAGCAGGCGATCGCCGAACTCCGCTCGATGGACCCTGGACTGGTCGAGCGGGCCCGCCACGAGGCCCAGTGGATCCCCGACCTTGACCATCCCCCCGCCTTCCTTCAACCGCGGGTTTCCGTGCCGGCCACGGCCTCGGAGCGGGTGCTGCGGGCCCGCCTGGGCCGGGTGCCTCCGGCCCTGTGCGAAGGCGATCCCCTGCTTCTCGGGGGCAGTCTGGTGTTGAGCGACCGCGAGCCGGCGGACACGCTGTCGCTCGGTCAGAACGGGCAGAGCCGGGACGCCGGCTGGGACCAGTCCACCCCGGTCCTGGCGCGCGAGTTCCCCCAGGCCCCGCTGGCCGGCACCTCGCGCTTCCAGGCGGTGCCGGTGCGGGCCAGCACGCGCCAACCCGTCCAGGTGATGGTGCGCCGCGCCATGCAGGCCGAAGCGCAGGTGGCGATGGATGTCCGCTTCGTGCCCCGTGCCGCCCCGCCGATGCCCGGGATCTACCTGGCCCGCTGGGACATCGGGTACCAGCCCCTGCCCAAGGTCGCCTGCACCACCCTCAAGGAACTGGTGTTCCGCCTCGCCCACCGGCAGCCCTTTGGTGCCGAGCTGGGTGGCGGGGCCAACCACGTGCACCGCTATTTCGACCTGCGTCAGCAGGACATCGGGGCCGCCGGCTGGCGCTTCACGGTGGTGCGCGACCCGATCAAGCGCTTCCTTTCCGGCTACAGCAACCGGGTGCTCCACCACCGCGAGCTCTCGTCCGAGTTCCTGGGCCGCCAGGCCCTGCGTTTCCAGCCCGACCCGGCGGTGTTCCTGCCGGACCCCAGCCTGGACCATTTCATCGAGCACCTGGACACCTACCGCTGCGTGCCCACGATCGACCACCACTTCGCCCCGATGGCCGAGGTGCTGGCGCCGTTGCCGTCCTACGACCGGGTCTACGCCTTCGAGGAGCTCGACACCCTGTTCGCGGACCTGGCCGAGCGCACCGGCCTGCCGGTCGACGCGCCGCACCTGCAGCGTGGCGGTCCCAAGATCGGCCTGTCCGATCTGAGTCCCGCCGCGCGGGACCGGCTGGCCGCCTACTACGCGGGCGATTACCAGTTGCTGGGCGGTCTCTACCACCCGCCGGTCTGAGCCTGCCGATGCACGCCCCGCCCTTCTTCGTCGTCGGCTGTCCGCGCTCGGGCACCACCATGCTGCGCGACGCGCTGCGTGACCATCCGCAGTTGGCCAGCCCCGAGGAGACGCACTTCTTCCGCTGGCCCGAGCCCTTCGGCACCGGGGCCTACGCCCAGCGCCTGATCGGCAACGAGACCTTGCAGTTGCATCGCCGGCTCGACGGCATCGGCGAGGACGAGTTCGCGCGCCTGCTCGACAGCTGTGCCTCGAAGGCCGAGTTCTGCGACGCCTACATGCGGCTCTACATGTCGCGCCAAAAGCCTCAGGCCACGCGCTGGTTCGACAAGACGCCCCAGAACGTCTATGGCGCCGCGCTGATCCTGGCGAGCTTTCCCCGAGCCCGGTTGGTGCACCTGGTGCGTGACCCGATCGACGTCGCGGCCAGCCTGCGCCTGGGCCGGGTGATCCGGGTCGAGCGCCTGCTGGGCGCCTGCAACTACTGGAACGAGGCCGTGGACACCATGGCCTTGCTCGAGGAGGCCTTCCCGGCGCGGGTGATGACGCTGCGCTACGAGGACCTGAGCGCCGATCCCCTGCCGCAGCTCCAACGCCTGCTGGACTTCGTCGAGGTGCCGTTCGAGGCCGCCTGGTTCGAGGGCTTCCGGCCCGAGGCCCGCCACCACGCGCCGGGCAGCGTGCTGTCCGAGGCCGAGCTCGAGCGGGTGCGGCGACGCTGCCGGCAGGGCCGGCAGCGCCACGGCTACGAGCCGCGCGAGACCGACCAGGCGCCGTCCAGTCCTGCCACCGGCCAGCAGGACGCCTCGTAGGCGCGCAGCGTCGCCCAGTCGGCGGCGTCGCGCCAGGCACCGTTCAGGTAGGGTGCCATGTGGGCGTTGGCCCGCGCCACCATGGCCTGGCAGCGAGCCGGGTCACGCCGCAGCGTGTCGAAGGTCCGGCCGATGCTCTCCAGAGTGGGCTGCACTGGTGCGTAGTGCACCCAAGGCTCCAGTCCGGCCTCCAGTGCGGTTTCCCACTCTGTCTCGACCAGCAGCACCACGCTCTGCGACATCAGGGCCCAGTAAAGCCCGCTGGCGATGTCGTTGCCCGGCACGGCCAGGATGAATTTGCAGGCCAGCTGCTGGGCCAGACCCAACCGGGGGCGCTGCAAGGGCAGCAGCGCGTCCTGCAGCCAAGGGCGTCGAGCCAGCGCTTCGCGCTCCCTGGGCTTGAACACCAGGCCCGCATCGGCCCAGTCCTGGCCCGACAGCTCGCGCACCAGCTGCACCCGCGGCACTTGCGCCAGGCGCTCCGGTTCACCGACACCGGGCAGCGGCGAGTCGTCGAAGAGCATTCGGTCCACCCAGAACTGAGGCCGGACCGCGGACCAGTCGTTGAGCGTGCCGCAGAAGCGCCCTCGCCAGACCACCGCGTCGCGCTTGGCGGCAAAGGGCATGTCCGGCAAGGTGGTCGGCAGGTTGGCGCAGCCGATGCCGCTGTAATCTCGGTCGACCGGGAACAGCACCACTTGGCCGCGCTGGGCCCGGCGACGCACGTACTGCAGCACAGGCGCCTGCAGACCGTGGCGGTCCGCGTAATCGTGGCCGGCTGCATCGCACCAGTTGGTCAGGAAATCGCCCCGGAAGCCCCAGTGAACCGCAAGGTTGCCGAAAGCGCATTGACGAAGGCCATTGTCCCGAAGTTGGCCGGGGCGGCGCTCGAAGCGCTGTTGATCCGGGTTCCAGGGGCACAGCTGGTCGTAGCCATTGAGCGCGGCATGGCGGCGCTGGCTGGCGTGCAGGACGGCCGCGCGGGGCACCGCCCGCAGCGCCGACACGACGGCCTGGTCGATCAGGTGCGGCCGCGACAGCGCCCCGGACACTCGATGTGCCAGCTGTCGCTCTATCCACTCCTCGACCTGCATCGATCCTCCCGTGTCCTCTATAAGCCCGCGGCGGCACTCGGAATTTGAACATGCCGAGACGCCAGGCGGCCATTGCCGGGCACCGGCCGCGACCGCAGGTGGGGATGGTCGGCGAGGCCAGCGCCTGGGGACAATGGCCCCGTGCTGCCACCAGTGAGGGTCAGCCACGACCGGCTGGCATTCCAGCCGCGCGCATGACGGGAGTCCAAGGGAATGATGAAAGGCTTCGGATCGCCAGGGTCTGGCTGGCGTGCCGCCGCAACCGGGCTGGTGCTGTTCATGGCCATTGGTGAGGCGCCGCTGGCGACCGCGAAGCGTCTGGAGCGCGGCGGGCAGGCCATCGAAGCCTTGGCGCCTCCACCGTCCGATCAGCAATGTGCCCCGCCTCGCTGTCTCGTCCGCTTGCAGGGCCGAGGGTTCACCCGCGACGGATTGCCCTGGATCCCCAAAGGGGCCGTGATCACCGGTTTCGTCGCGCCCGAGGGCTACCGCCGAGGCACCTACGCCAAGGCCAGGCAGCAGTGGGGCGATCTGCTCCTTGGGCAGTTGCGCGCGGTGGGCGTCGACACGGTACGGATCACCGTCGGGGCCGCCGGACTGGATCCGCGCAACCCGATGGCCGATGGGAAGATGGATCCGGCCCGAAAGCGCGCTTATCTGGACGAGATCGTTGCCGCGGTCGCGCTGGCGGAGCGGCATGGCATGGTCAGCATCGTCAACGTCACCACCGGTGGCGTCACAGGCTATCCCAGTTCGGAGGAGACCCCCGGACCTGAGGCCGCCCGGGCTTGGAGCGTCCTGGCTCCAGCGCTCGCCAACCGGCCCTCGGTGATGTTCGATGCCTTCAACGAGCCTGGATTCGGGGGCGGCAACCGGATCGACGATGACGCCTCCCCCTGGAAGGCCTGGCGCCTCGGGTATCAGTTGATGGTGGACACGATTCGCCAATCCGGTGCCCGCAACGTCATCATCCTGGACGGGATCTCGGTGTCGCGGGTTTGGCGTCGGAATGCTGCGGACAACGTGCCCAAGGATCCGCTCGGGCAACTGGCCTTCGACATTCACCCCTACCCCACCGACGCCTCGTTGTCGACCAAGGGTGGCAAATCCAAGCTGGATTACTTCAGGACTGCCGATGTGGAGCGAAACCTTGACGGCTGGTGCGATCGCCATGCCTGCGTCGCCACGGAGTTCTTCAGTGGCGTGTCGAACAACCCCGACAAGGCAAATTGCTACGACGAGCGATCCCCCACAGGCGCCAGTTCGCCGAGGCTGGTGCGGGACTTTCTCACCTTCTTCCGGGAACGGGGCATCGGCGTCTTCGTCTTCACCGGGGATTGGGCGCACCGCCTGATGGACCACCCGGGCGAGCGTGGTGCACGGCTGACCAGCTTCGAGGGCTTTGCCGGTTGCCGGTCGGGCGACAAGAACGCCGGTCCGGGGGAACTCTTCAGCGAGCACTGGCGGCTGCAGCGGGCCGCCGAGCGGGCTCCTCGCTGATCCTGAGCGCCGTCCCTCCCCAAGTTGGCGTCCTCCCGGGCCGGTGCTTGGCTTAGTATTTGCAATCTGGCATGACAGTGGTGACAAGCTGTCCGGTCACCCTATCCAACAGCAGTTCAAGATGCCTCCCTTGCCCTCGACAACTTCCTCAGCCCTGCGCCAACGGGCCCGTCACGCAGCCACAGGGCCGGTTGGTGATGCCGACCACAAGCGAGGCAAGGGCGCTGCAGGACTTCCCAGCGGCGCGGTCACCTTGGCCAACCACGGGTTCGTTTACCTGAACGTTCCGAAGTCGGCCTGCACCACGATCAAGAACCAGCTCTACTTCGTCGAGCACGGCTGCTATGTCGATGAACCGCTCGACATCCACCGTGAGGAGGGACTGCTGCGAAGCCGCGATTCGTCGCCCGAGAACCTGAAGCTCTTCAGAAGCAAGCTGCGCCAGAAGCATTTCGTCTTCACTTTCGTGCGCCACCCGGGACGTCGAGCCTATTCGTGCTTCACCGAGAAGATCTTCTTCCAGAGCAAGTACTCCTTCCCGAAGGTCCGGGACTACATCGCCGCCGAGTACGGGCTCGTCCTGCCCAGCCCTGGGGATTCCGGCTACGACCTTGATTCGCACCGGCAGAACTTCAATCGCTTCCTGGACTTCGTGGCCGACAACTTCGCCCACAAGACCCGCATCCGCATCGATGCCCATTGGGGCAAGCAGGTGCAGATCATCAAGCAGTTCCAGCGCTTCTTCATGGTCGATTTCATCGGCCGCGTGGAGCAGCTCGATCCGCATTTCAACTTCGTGCTGGACCAGTTGCCTCTCGCCCATCGTCCCGACCTGGGGGTGCGCTTCAATGAAGGCCCCAGGCCGCCCTTCGGTTACGAGGAGGTGGTGGATGCCGCGACAGAGGCACGACTGCGCCAGATCTACGCAGAGGACTACAACCGCCTGGGTTACGCGGACTGACGTCCGGGGCAGTCAACCATGCGTCGTCTCGTGATTCATTTCGGCATGGCCAAGACGGGCAGCACCTCGATCCAGTCGGTGCTGGCGGAGTCGGCTCCCAGGGCCGATTTCCAGTACCTGTGCGTCGATGGTGCAGCCAACGCGGGCCGAACCCTGACCGCGGCATTTGCCACCGAGCCCGAGCGCTTGAATGTGCACCGGCGGCTCGGCCTTTCGGTTGAGGCGTTGTCGGCCCAGCGTGAGCACGTGCTGTCGAGCCTGGAGACCCAGCTCGCACGCCCAGCTTCCGTGTTCGTGCTCTCCACGGAAATGCTCTCGCTGCTCGATGAAGCCGGCCTCTGCAGGCTCAGGGACTGGCTCTCGGCGAGAGTGGATCGGATCGAACTGTTCGGCTATGTCCGCGACCCGGCCAGCTTCATGGAGAGCATGTTCCAGCAGTCGCTCAAGGCCTCGCGCTCGTCCTTTGACGCGGCGCTACGCTACCCCGCTTACCGTGAGCGATTTGAACGCTTCGAGCGGGTGTTCGGGCCCGAATCGGTTCGGTATCGGGCCTTCACCCCATCAGACTTTCCTGGTCAGTGCGTCGTCCGCGACTTCTTGGCTCAATGCGAGCTGGATCTGGAACCCGGGTTGGTGCCCCGGAGCAACGAAAGCCTCACCCTTGACGGCGTCGGCCTCCTCTACATCATCCGGAGGCATGGCGAGCCCGTCGGCCGCGGCGCCGGTGCATTGAGTCGCAACCGCCGACTGGTTCGCCTGCTGCGGGAGGTGCCAGGCCCCAAGTTTCGCCTGCATCGATCCCTCACCGAACCGAGGATCCAGATGCAGGAAGAGGACATGCAGTGGATTTCCGCCCGGCTGGGCCGACGCCTGCAAGCGAGATACCCCGCCGACGCCGAAGCCGCCATCCGATCAGAGGATGACTTGCTGAACGTGAGCCGGGAGACCGCCCTGTGGCTGAGGCAACGGCTGGGGCTGGAGGTAGAGCCGGGTCGCGAAGGGCGGCGTGCGCTGGCTCGTGCCCTGCAGGCCGAGGGATTCAAGCGGGGGCGTGCTGACGCGGTGGAGGGCGACATGGGCATGGACGCGGAGCCGTTGGCGGTGGAGGCCACACCGGTGCGCCTGGCGCCGCCGGTCCTCGGCGAGACCGCAGTCCCGGCAGCCGAGCCCGCTGGACGTCTGGCCCAGGCGGACCTGGTCGATGCCGTCCGCGCCAGGGTGGCCGGGCAGATGCCTGTCGCGCCTGGTTTGGACCGCGTCGTCGTCGCCAGTCTTGAGGTCTTGGCCGCGCGGCTCGGATCATTGGACCGGGGCTTGACGGTGGAGGGCCTTGGGGAGTTCCTCCGGCGACGGGGGGCGAAGGGTGGGCGCACGGTCTTCTTCCGGCCCTTCGGGGCGGGGACTGAGGGAGAGAGGGAATGACCCGCCGCTGCATCCTGCATTGGGGCATGCCGAAGACGGGCAGCACGTCGATCCAGGTCTCGTTCCAGGCGGCCGGAGACTCGGTGTCGCACCGCTACCTGTCATTGGACGACCCCAACTCGGGGCGGGCCTTGGCGACCATGTTTCTGGATGACCCGCGCGGCTTCCACTTGAACCGCAAGGACCGGCTTGGCGAGGCCAGGCTCCAGCAGGATCGACGAGACGCCTTTGCCCGCTTCGAGGCGCAGTTCAGGTCCGATCACTCGACCTACATCCTGTCTGGCGAGGCCATCAGCTCGATGGATCTCCCGACCCTGGAGCGCTTGCGAGACTGGCTCAAGACCCAGGTCGACGAGGTGCAGGCCGTGGGCTATGTCCGAAAGCCAAAGGGCTACATGGAAAGCGAACTGCAGCAGAAGATCAAGGCCGGGCGCGGGCGCTTCGATTTGCGCAGCCACTATCCGGCCTATCGACAGCGCTTCGAGCCCCTTGAGCAGGTCTTCGGCGCTGACCGCGTGTCCTACTGGTTGTTCGACCCCGCGCGGTTCCCGGAGGGGGATGTCGTCCTGGATTTCGCCGCACGGCTGGGACTCAAGATCGATGGTGGCCAGGTGCAGCGGGCCAACGAGGCGATCAGCCTGGGCGGCGTCCGACTTCTCTATTGCCAGCGGAAATTCGGCGCAGGTTACGGTCGGGGCGCTGATGCCATCGCCCACAACCGTCGTCTGCACCGCCAGTTGCGTGAGGTGCCTGGTCCTCGGCTTCGCTTGTCCGCCGCGGCCGTCAGGCCCATCCTGCAGGAGCAGGAGGACGACTTGCGCTGGATGGAGTTGCGCTTGGGCGAGTCCCTGCGTGAGGACCTTGACCAGCACTGGCCATCCGAGATCACGGATGAGGAGGACCTGCTCGTGCCGGACCCCGTCGCGCACGCCTGGTTGGCCGCGCGCTTGGGCGAACCCCTGCCGGAAGGGGGGCTCCTGGACCAGCGGACCGTGGCCGCTTGGGTCACGCGCCTGCGCGAAACGCCTCCATTGGCCCGCCCCGAGGAGTTGGATACCCTCGGTCGCGCCCGATGGGTGGAGGACACCTGCGCGCACCTGACCGATGCCTCGACCGATCTGGCGGGGGTCGAGCAGGTCATCGATGCCCTGTGCCAAGAACTGCTGGTGCGCCTGCACGGCCGTCACGGCAAGGCCCTCCGGGTGGAAGGATTGGGCACCTGGAAGCGGCGGGGAGCGGATGAGGGGCTCCACCGGTTCGAAGCCTCGGGGGCCCCGCAGCACGACACGACCACAAGGGAAGAGGGATGACGGCTCCGCCACGCTTGATCGTCCACGTCGGCACTCAGAAGACAGGCTCCTCGTCGTTGCAGAAGGCGATGCGCGACGCTGCGGACGCGCTTCGGGCCCAGGGCGTGCTCTACCCCTCGCTCGCGCGAAGCCAGCACGCTTTCAAGCACGTCAGCGTGTCGCGCGCCGCCAAGAGTGGCCGACCCGAGGTTCAGCAGGCCGAGGTCGACGCCTTGCTCCAGGAGTTCGATGCCAGTGGATGCGACACCCTGGTGCTCTCCGAGGAGGCTCTGTGGCGATCGGAGGTCGGAGCGGGCGCCTTTCTGGTGCGCTTTCGCCCCCGGTTCTCGGTCGAGATCGTGGCCTGCCTCCGGCGACCTGACCTCTATCTCGAGTCCTTGTACAGCCAAGCGCTGAGGACCGGGGCTGATGGTGAATGCCGTGACATTGCCACCTTTGCCGACGATCCGAAGATCCGTGGCCGCCTCCATTACGCGAGCCGTCTCGCCGACTGGGAGGCCGTGGCCGACCGCGTCGTGGCACTTGGTTTCGAGACCATGGTGCGCCAGGGCGGACTCGTCCGGGGCTTCTTCGAGGCGATGGGATTGCCGAGCACGGCGATGCCCGACGAGGTCCGTGCCAAGCGTTCACCCGACATGAACCTGGTGTTGGCGCTCAGAAGCCTGCGCGAGCGGCAATGGCCTCACGGCCTCTTCGGGCTCCAGGCCGCCGCCGATGACCTGCGGGGTCTCGATGGCCTGCCTGCGGCAAAGCATGTCCTCGGGCGGCAGCTGCGCCTGCAGTGGCTCGATCGTCTGGCCTCGGAGCTCTCCACCTTGGAAGCGAGGTGGGGCGTGCGCTTCGATCCGGAGATGCCGCAGGAGGCCGAAGATCCCAGCACGGAGCCCGATCCGCTCTACCTGTTGGCCCTGGTGGGGGCGTTGTCCGAGCGCAGCGGCGTGGAGCAGCGAGACGGACCCGCTCGACGCAAGGCCTTGCGTCGCGAGACGCGGAGGGCTGAGCGTCGGATGGGGCGCGACGAGGCCGCCAGGGATGGGGAGCGTCATGAAGTGGAGTGAAGACCGCGGCGTGAGGGCCCGCATCCGGTCCCATGCGGCTCAGCTGCGACCCGTGCACGTCCACGAGGAGGCGATTGCATCCAGCTGGAGCTTGCTGGTCTGCTGTGCGCGCAATGAGCTGCCCCGGATGCCGGCCTTTCTTGACTACTATCGTCGGCTGGGCGTGGCCCATTTCCTGATCGTCGACAACCAGTCGACCGATGGCCTGTCGGAGTACCTGTCCCGCCAGCCCGATTGCTCCGTCTGGTTGGCGGATGGCAGCTACAAGGCCGCGAACTTCGGGATGGATTGGTGCAACCACCTGCTCGAGCAGCACGCGCCCGGGAAATGGTGCATCACCTGCGACCCGGACGAGTTCCTCGTCTACCCATACTGCGAGCAAAGAGGCTTGCGCAGTCTGACCCGTCACATGGAGTCGCTCGGTCAGGACAGCCTGTTCAGCGTGCTCGTCGATGCATACGGACCAGGGCGCTTGAGCCAGGCCCGATTGAGCGGTGACACCGACCCATTCGCCTTGTGTCCCTACTTTGACCGATTCAACCTGACCCAGCGTTACAACGATGCGCTGGGCAACTTCTGGGTCCAGGGTGGCGTCCGCATGAGGCGCTTCTTTGCCGATGCACCGGAGCGGGCGCCGGCGCTGAACAAGGTCCCACTGGTGCGTTGGCGCTCAGGTCTCCTCTACAGGTCATCGATGCACCACCTCAATGCCCCCGAGCTCAACTGCACGGTGTTCAAGCGGCCGGAGGCGGTATCCGGGGTGCTGTTCCACTTCAAGTACGTGAACCTGCTGCAGGAAAAGGCGGCCGAGGAAATTCGCCGTGGCGAGCACTACGCCGGGAGTATCGAGTACAGGGCCTACCTGGACGCCGGCGACATCGTCCTCTACGACCCGCAACTCTCCGTCCGCTACCGGGGCAGCGAGCAACTGCAGGATCTCGGGTTCATGCAACGCGGCACATGGTTCTGATGCCCTCGGGCCGGTCAGACCCAGAGGCCCAGGGCCGGATGCGGCTCGCCTACCATTGTGATAATCCCCCCGACCCCACACCGATCGTGGGGTGCGGGACGTCCAGCGGTTTGTACTGCCCGCCCGAGATGCAAGGGAAACAAGAATGACCATGCGAGTGTCGATCAAATCACCTGCTGACCCCCGTTTGGAGGTCAACCGCCCCGTCTTCATGATGGTGGGCATGATGCGCAGCGGCTCCAATTTTCTCGAGCGCAAGCTCGGGACCCTGCCCAGCATCCGCTGCCACGGCGAGTTGTTCAACCCGCACTTCGTCGGCCTGTCCGCGGACCACGGCGAGCATTGCGTGGGGTACGGGCGCGAGGACATCCACGCCCGCAACCGCGATTCGGTCGGCTTCCTGAACCAACTCATCCTGGCCTCCGACCGGCCGCAGATGGGTTTTCGGATGTTCCTGGATCACGACCCGTCGGCCATGGCCGAGGCGCTGTACCACCCAGGGGTCAAGAAGGTGGTGCTGACCCGCAACCTGCTGGACTCGTTCGTGTCGCTCGAGATCGCCCGCGAAACCGATGTGTGGCTGACCACCGAGGCCCGCAAGACCGAGCCTGACCGCGTCAACATCGACATCAACGAGTTGACGAGCTTCGCCCTGCGGCAGTCGCTGTTCTACAACGACGTGCTGACCATTCTGCAGCGCACCGGGCAGCCGTACTTCCACATCGACTACAGCGAGATCAAGGACCTCGACGTGTTGAACGATCTGGCCGCCTTCCTCGGCGTCCCCGACCGTTTCACCTCCGACGACGAGCCGATCAAGCGCCAGAACCCGGGTCGTCAGCAGGACAAGATCACCAACTATGACGAGCTGGTCAAGCAGATGCGGGACCGCCGCCTGGCGCGTTGGTTCACCTGAGGGATGGTCGCCATCCCGGCACAGCTGAGAGCATCACGCACCTATGAAGATTGCAGTACTGCTGCTGTGCCATGAGGCGCCCTCCCTGGTCGCCGAGGGCCTGGCCTCTCCCTTCTTCGCCAGTCCGGACGTCAAGGTCTACATCCACTACGACGCCCGCCGCAGCGATGCCGAGTCGCAGGCGCTGCGCGCCGCGATTCCCGACACCGTCCAGGCCGAGGTGGTCACCGATCGAGTGCGCTGCGGCTGGGGCGAATACAGCCTGGTCGATGCCACGCACCGCATGCTCAAGCTGGCGCTGGCCGACACCGGCTTCGGGGCCGAGTACCTGGCGCTGATCAGTGGCAGTTGCGTGCCGATCCGCCCGCTGGCCAGCCTGCAGGAGTTCCTGCGCCGGCGCATCGGCATCGACTTCATCCAGTCCGTCGACATCTCCCAGCGCAAGTGGGTCAAGGACGGCCTGGAGTCCGAGCGCTACCGCTACCACTTCCCGTTCAACTTCATCACCCAGCGCAAGCGCTTCGAGTTCGCCACCGACCTCCAGCGGCGCCTGGGCGTGGAGCGCCGCCAGCCCGATGACCTGCGCATCCACTTCGGCTCGCAGTGGTTCTGCCTGACCCGGTCGACCTGCGAAAAGGTCTCCGCCCGGCTTGATGAGCCCGAACTGAAGCGATTCTTCGCCCGCTCGTGGATCCCCGACGAGTTCGCCATCCAGACCCTGGTGGCCAACGTGCAGCAGCCGGCGTTCATCGCCGGCCACAACCTCACCTACTACGAGTTCGACGACCAGGGCCGACCGCTGGTGCTCGAGAACGGTCACCTCGGCCACCTCCTGCGCCAACCCTTCTTCTTCGCCCGCAAGTTGTCCCCCGAGGCCGATGGCCTTCGCGAGGAACTCGGCCGCCATGTGGCGGGCAAGGAATACGACCTCAGCTACTTCAACCACGCCGGGCAGGCCAGCAACGACTACCAGCGCTTCCTGGCGCATGCGCTGCGCGTGCCCACCGCCCGGTCCCACGTGGGCACCGTCGAGGACAGCTGGCGCGGCGTGATGGACCTCAACGCCAGGCCCTACCTGGTGCTGTACGCCGCCTCCAGTGTCTACCTCGAGCACCTGCTGACCGCCGTGCGGGCGCAGGGCGGCCAACTGCCCGCCTTCGACTTCGTGTTCGCGCCCGACCGGCTGGTGCCGGCCAACGAGCACGGGTCCTGGCGCGGGGTGCAAAGCGGGATGCGGGCGCGACGCGATTACGATCCGGCCGCCTTCCTGCACGAGCTGGTGCAGATCGATCCGCAGCGCTCCACCGCCTTCGCGATCCACCCCGCGTTGCCGGGCTGGGCCCGCAACTTCGTGCTCTGGGACCCCAATGCCACGCTGGTCTGCTGCGACCCTCCCGACATGAACAAGGCGCAGCTTGCCGAGGCCGCGCTGCGCGAGCTCAACGTCGCCAGCAGTGCCGACCTGATGACCCGCACCCTCGAGGCGGCGGCCAGCCGCGACAAGTGGTTGCCTCAGGCCCACTTCGCCGAGGCGGTCCACGAGAAGAAGCACTCGTGCCGCGTCCTGCGGCTGCACGAGGTGGGCGACTGGGAAAAGGACGTGACCCTGCAGGCGGTCAAGGCTGCGGTCCAGCGGGTGGACTGGTGGCGTTTCTATGCCCGCCGGGAAGAGGCGCAGGAGCGCCTTCGCAACGCCCGGCTGCCGGTCTGAGGAGAGCCCGATGAATGCACTCACCGATCGGGACATCCCGCCCTGCGTCATCCTGACCCGCCGCCGCACCGGCGCCTCCGATCTCTACCACCTGCTGGGCAACTACGTGCCCTGGACCTGCAAGGGCACCGAGCCCTTCATCTGGTCGCGCTCGATGGGCGAGGTCTCGCGCCAGTTCCACGGCGGTGAACAGAGCCGGGCGCGCGAACAGCTGATGGGCCATCTGGCCGAGGGCGTGTTCTTCAAGCACCAGTTCGAGACGGACTCCTTCGGGTTCAACCAGATGCTGCTGTCGGCGCTGGCCGAGGCGGGCTACCGGGTGCTCCATGTCGAGCGCGAGCGCGAGGACGAGCGACTCTTCTCGCTGGTCATCGCCAGCCATTTCAAGACCTGGGCCCGCGAGAGCATCGAGACCATTCGCGAGCGCCTGCGCGGCCGCCAGGAGACCCCGGCCATCGACCTCGAGCAGGTTCGCCAGATGGTGCGTGACGAGCTCGGGTACCGGCGCTGGATCGACGCCGAGTGGGAGCGCCACCGGCTCGAACGCCTGACCGTCACCTATGAGGCCTTCTTCCGCAACGGCCTGAGGGCGTTGCCTCTGGCCGACGAGGTCTTCGCCTTCGCCGGGCTGGGGTCGCGCGCCTCGATGCTGGACGACGCCTCGCTGCTGCGCTTCCTGTTCAGCGGCGAGCACCACACGCTGGGACTGATCCAGTACTCGGACGCGCTGTTCGAGGTGCACCGCGTGATCTGCGAGGAACTCGAGGCCCACGCCGTGGCCGCGCCGGCCTGAGTGCCGGCATCGCCCGCCTCAATCGGCGGGCTGGGCCTTGGCCTGGGTTCGGGCAGCTTTTCGGGCGGCGCGCTCGGCCTTGTCGGCGGCGCGCTCCTCGGCGGTGGCATAGCCGTGGCGCAGACGGCCCGGCAGGCACAGCCGGTGCACCAGGGCGATGTCGTCCGTGCTCAGCACGCCGGAATCCTCGTGGCGAACGGTCTCGGTGCGCACCGCGTCAAAGCAGCCTTCGGCCATCGGCTCGCCCAGGAACTTCAGCACTTGGCGCAGGCCGGCCTGGGGGTCTTCGGTGAAGCGCTCATAGGACAGCTCCAGCACCCGGCCCGGGAAGGCCCGCTGGAGCACCGCCAGGTTGGCCACGGCCTCGTTCCAGTAGTTGCAGGCCGCCACCGGCTGTTCGATGTGCATGACCTTGCCGATGCGCAGGCTGGCCACCACGTTCACCGGGTCGCGCACGATGTGGATGAAGCGCGCCTTCGGGAACTCCATCGCGATCATCGCCGCGCCATAGGCGTTCTGGGGCGTCTTGTCGAACCAGCGCCGGGCCTGCGGCTTGCGCAATTCGATGAAGCGCTCCATGTAGCGTTGGCACAGGTCGGCGCGCGAGACCGAGGCCCCGAGCATGGCCTGGAACTCGTCCTCGCTGATGCCGTCGATCTTGCGGTGCCCGCGCAGCACCGGGTTGTTCGCCAGCATCCGGTTGAGCGCCAAGCCGCCGAAGGGCTCGCCCCAGCGGTAGAAATGGGTTTCTTCGGGGCTGGCGAAGTTGGGGTGCAGACGCAGCGCATTGCGCAGCATCGTGGTGCCCGAGCGCACGCAGCCCAGGATGAAGAAGGGCGGCTTGGTCTTGTTCTTGGGGGTGCCGGACATCAGGCGTCGCTGTCCGGCTTGCCGGCCTGCTTGGCGGCCCTGGCGGCCTGGCGCGCGGCCTTCTTCTCGGCGCGAACGGCCTGGTCGGCCGGGTTGGCGGCCTTGCCGACACGGCCGGCCCTGGCGCCCTTGGCGCCCTTGGCCGCCTTTCCGGGGGCCTTGCCGGCGCCTTCGCTGCCGTCCTTGGCGGCGGCCAGGCGCAGCGTGATGCGGCGCTTCGTGTCGGCGGTCTCGGCGCCTTCCTTGGCGGCCTTCTCGTGCAGCTTGAAGGTGCCCAGAGGACCGCACTTGACGGCGCTCTCGGTGGTGGTCTCGAGTTCGGTGCGCAGCGAAGCGAATGCGGCACGCAGCACCTTGTCAATCACGCGGGCGTTGACGTTCGGGTGGTCCGTGGCGATCTTGGCGCCCAGTTCCTTGAGGTTCATCGTGTGCTGCCTTGGGGTCAGACGGGCGGCTGCCATCTTCGGGGCCCCCATGGCCCCGGGTCGTCGCCCTGTGGTCGGATTTTGCAGCCAAAATGCCTAGCCACACCTGATCCGCCGGATGTGGCGGCCGCCAGCCAACCCCGTTTCTAGGGGCGTGCGCGCCGCGGCCAACCGGCACCCATCGCACGATGACTTCGCACGCCGAAACGCCCGACCCGGCACAAGTCCGCCAGGCCCTCGCCGAGATCCGCTCCCTGCAGGATCGCCTTGAGCGCCGATTGACCTGGCTCGAGGGCGTCCAGGCCCCCGCCAGCCCTGGTCACTGGAGCCCCGCCTTGCTGCATTGGCCGGCGGCGCAGTCGGTGTGGCAGCGCCCGGCCACCGGTGCGGTGCTGGCGCCGGGCGCGCGCTTCTTCTCGCCCTATCGCAGCGGCTGGCTGCAGCTGATCCAGCAGCCGCAGGCGCGCCACGGCGGCGCGGCGTGCCAGTTGGTCGTCAACTGGGCCGACGTCGACGCCGAATGGTGTTCGCTGGTGTTCGATCTGCGCCCGCTGCTGCAGGGAGCCGGCCCGGGCCGCGCACGGCTCGAGATCCAGGCCGAGGCCGGTCTGGCACAGGCCGCCGGGTTGTTCCTCAAGTGCTGCTGGAAGACCACCGCCGGCAAACTGCAGGAGCGCACCACCGAGTTGCGTGACGGCCAGCCCCTGGCCCTCGTCATCGAACACGAGGACCTGGACCCTGCGCGCCTGGCCGGCCTGGACCTGCACCTGGTGGTCAAGCCCGTCGGACGGGGCAGCTGCACCTTGCGCCACCTGGGCGCCCGCCTGATCGATGCGGCCCCCGCCGCGCCCTCTGGCGCCCACGACCTCTTCGAAGCCATCGAATGAATGCCTGCACCGTCCGCATCGACTGGGCCGGAGGCCGCGTCGTCGGCCACCACGTGTCCGACGAGCCCACTGGCGGCCCCGAGGTCGTCCACCTGCTGCTCGACGGCCGTGTCGTCGCCACCGACATCGCCCGCCGCCCGCTGACCGAGCCCTCGCTGCTGCAGGCGCTGTCCGACCTGCCGCTCCCCGCGCGCGAGGCCAGCGCCTTCGAGCTGCGCATCGCGGCCGGCGCCTGGGACGGCACGCCGCCCGGTCCCGCCGGCGCCGAACTCCGTGTCGAGACCTCCCGCGGGGCTCTCCTGTGGAGCACCCGCCTGCAGCAGGCCGACGAGTTGCAGCGGCTGCTGGAGCTCGCGCCGCTGGAACAGCTCTTCGAGGTCCGCTTCAGCCACCTCGAGGCGGGCCGCCTGCACGGCCAGGTGGTCGACCGCCACGACAGCGGCCGGCGCCCGGCGCTGTGCTGGCGACTCAACGACGCCCCGGCGCAGCCGCTGCAGTGGCTGGACCCGCTGACCACCGGACCGGTGCACGACTTTGCGGTGCCCCTCGATCCCGCCGGCTGGCGCGATGGCGCCAACCGGCTGTCGGTGGTCAGTCCTCAGGGCCTGCCGCTGGCCACCTACCCGATCGAGCTGGGCCAGGCCCTGGCCGGCGAAGCCGACCGCCGCATCGCCGCCCTCGAGGCCGAGGTCGCCTTTCTGAAGCACCTGGCGCTGCACCCGCAGACCGAGTCGGTGGAGGCCCGCCTGGCCGTGTTCAAGGGCGAACTGGTCAACCTGTGCGCCGACATGCTGGCGCTTCAGCGCCAGCAGCTCGAGCGCGAGATCCGCGCCCGGCCGGGCCCGTCCGGGGGCTGAATCGCGGTGGTCCCGTCTTCCCCGCGGCCTCTGCTGCGCCTGTTCACGCCGCTCGCGCCCCAGCGCAACGGCCTGGCCGACTACATCGCCCAGTACCTGCCGATGCTGGCGCGGGACTTCGCGCTCGAGGTGGTGGTCGAGGCCGGGTTGGCCGAGGCCGCCGCGGCCGACCCGGGTCTGCCCGAGGGCGTGGTGGTGCGCGACGAATGCGCGCTGCTGGCCGACCCCTCGGCCGGCCAGGGCCTGCGCCTGTACAACCTGGGCAACAACGCCGACTGCGTCTGGATGCTGGACCTGCTGCACCGCCTGCGCGGCGCGGTCATCGTGCACGACATCTCGCTGCTCTACCTGCACCAGCTGTCCGCCCGCGGACACCACACGCCGGGCCTGCTCGGCGCCTGGCTGGCCGACGACGGCCACGCGGTGCCCGCCGACTTCCTCTCGCGCGACGGCCAGCTGCTGCGCAGCCCGGTGCTGGTCTACCAGGAGTGCCTGATGCTGCGCCGCATCGCCGAGAGCGCCCGGGCCGTCATGGTCCACAGCGCATACGCCGAGCGCCGTCTGCGCGCCGCCTGTGAAGGGCTGGCGTTCGACCCCGTCCGCCCGCTGCTGCGCCTGCCGCACTTCGTGCTGCCGCCCCCCCCTCCAGGCCCTGCCGACGTGTTGACCACGCTGGGTCTGGACGACACCGACACCGTGGTGCTGGTGCCCGGCTTCCTCACCGGCAACAAGATGCTCTGGGAGGTGCTGTCGGCTTTCCGCGAGGCGCAGCCGCTGGCCCCCGGTCTGCGCCTGGTCTTCGCCGGCGAGGAGCGGGCGCAGGAGTACGACCTCTCGCGCCGCATCGCCGCGCTCTGGCCGGACGGCGGCGGCCCCCTGGTCACCGGCTACCTCGAGGCCCCCGCGCTGGACGCGCTGCTGGCCCGGGCCGACCTGAGCCTGGTGCTGCGACACCCCACCTATGGCGAGTCTTCGGGCCTGCTGCCGCGTGCCGCCATGGACGGCGGCGAGGTGCTCACGGTCGATGCTGGCGCCTACGCCGAGTTCCGCGCCGACGGTGTGCACCACCTGGCGATCGGTCCCGGACTGGTACCGGGCCTGCGCGAGGCCATGGTCCGCATCGCCGCCCAACCGCGCGACCCCGTCGCCCGGGCGACCCGGCGTGCCACCGCCCTGGAAGCGGCCGCCCAGTCCACTCCCTCGGCGCTCTACCCCGCGCTGCGCGACTGGCTGCACCGCAGCGGGGAGGGCGCATGAGCGCGCCGTGCCGAGCCCGAACGCGAATCCCGGGGTGCGCCGCATGGAGGGACCAGCCATGACCGCGCGGGCGATCGGGCGGGGCGATCCGCAGGCCTGGGCCGACCTGCTCGCCGGGGCGCTCAGCCGCCGCCTCAACCCCACCCTGGCCGCGCTCTGGCAGCCGGTGCCGCGGGTCTGGCCGCTGCTGTCGGGCGCGCCGGCGCCGGTGGTCGGGCTGCGCCCGCAGGCCCCCTGGTGGCACGAGCTGCAGCAACCCGGTGCGGAGCGTCCCTCCACGCGCCCCGTCGCTGCCGACACCGACCCCGTGGTGCACGAGTGGTTGGCGCGCGCCGGCCTGGGCGTGGCCTGGCTGGGCGGCGCCCCTGCGGCCGCGGATGGGCTGGCCGCGGCGCTGGCCGCCGGGCCGCACCTGCCCTGGTTGCTGGCCGCCGATGCCGACGATGCCGGCGCCCAGGCCCTGGCCGGGCAGTTGGGCCGGGCGCGGGCCTGGATGCCGCTGGGCCTGCACGGGCTGCGGCTGTGGGCGGACCCCGCCCTGTGGCCCGCGCTGCGGGCGCTGGGCGTGCCCGAGGCCGGGGCAGAGACCCCGTTGGCCCTGGCCACCCGATGGCTGGCCCAGGGGCCGGCGGGCCTGCGCCGCCGGCCGCCGCTCCCGCCCGACCTGACCGCCCCCACCGAGGGACCGCCGGCCCCCGCGCTGCAGATGCTGTGGCGGCCCGCGCCGATGCAAGCGTTGGCCACCACCGCCGAGCCGGCGCTGCACCGCGGCCTGACCCAGGGCCGGGCCCTGTTCGGGCCGCGTGGCACGCTGACCCTGGTGCCACCCTGGTCCGGCTGCACCCGGCTGCAGCTGCGGATCGGCGGCATCGTCGACCGAACCGAGGGCACCCGGGTCCACCTGCACGGCGCCGTGCTCCGGCCCGTGGTCCGGCACACCGAGGCCGGCGCGCAACTGCAGGTCGAACTGCCGGCGTGCGCCGGGTCGTGCCCGCTGCAGGTGCAGTTGCCTCGTCGCGCCCTGGACCCGCAGGGCCACACCGAGTTGCAGGCCTTGATGTTCTGCACGGAGTTGGCATGAAGCCCCGCGTCCTGATGGTCACCTTCAACCGCCTGCTGCCGGCGGACCAGGGCAACGCGCGCCGCATCATGCAGCTCGTCGCCCTGTACGAGCGCCAGGGCTGGGAGGTCGACCTGCTGTACCACGCCGAGGAAGGCCACGACCCGGCGCTCTCGCGGGGCCTGGCGGCACGCTTCGGACTGGTGCGGGTGCAGTCCTCGCGCGCGCCCAAGCCGATCGAGCAGCCGGCGCACGTCTGCCCTCTGCTCGACTGGTACGACCCGCAGCTCGAGGCCACGGCGCGCCGGATGCACCGGCTGCGCGGCTACCAGGCGGTGCACGTCAACTACGTCTGGTACACGCCCTTGCTCGACGCCTTCGACGGCTCGGTGCGCAAGGTGCTCGACAGCCACGACATCTTCGCCGACCGGGCCGAGCGCTACCGCGATGCCGGCATGCCGCCCCGCTGGTTCAGCTGTACCCGGGCCGACGAGGACGCCGCCTTCCGCCGTGCCGACGCCGTGCTGGCGATCCAGCGTGAGGAGGCCCGCGAGATGGCCGCCCGCGGCCACCGCCACATCCTCTATCTGCCATATGTCGAGCCGCGCGTGCGCGAGTTCGTGCCGGCGAACGTCGACCGCCCCTTGACCCTGGGTTACCTGGGCAGCGGCAACGACTGGAACATCCGCAGCCTGCAGGCCTTCCTGGACGCCGCCGAGGCCCTTGGCGGCTTGCCGCACCCGCTGCTGGTGGCCGGCGCGGTGGCCCGCCACATGCCGGACACGCCGGGCGTGCGCCGGCTGGGCTTCGTGCGGGAGCTGTCCGACTTCTACGACGCGGTGGACCTGGCGATCAACCCGATGGTGGGTGGCACCGGCCTCAAGATCAAGACCGTCGAGCCCCTGTGCTTCGGACGCCCGGTGCTGTGTACCCCCGCGGGTGCGCAGGGCCTGGGCCACCTGTGGCAGCTGCCGGTCGTCGAGGATGCGGCGGCGATGGTGCAGTGGCTGGCCCGGCTGCCTGCCGAGCCGGGGTCGGCACCGCTGCGGGACCTGCTGGCGCAGGCCGCGGCCTCTCGGGCCGCGCTCGATGCCGAGCACGAGGCCCAGGTCGGCCGCTTCGCGCGGTGGCTGTCCGGTGCGGAGGCCTGAGCGCGCTCAGGCCTCGTAGCCGAAGCGCTCGAAATCCTCGCCCGCCCGCTCGATCAGCAGGGCCCGGGCGGCATCGGACAGGGGCTCTTCGTCGGCCGGTCGGCTGGTGTTGGCCAGCGGCAGGGCCAGGCGCACCGACAGCCGCTCCTCGACCCGCTTCCAGTCCTGCTCGATCTGCTCGACCTTGCCCACGAACTGCACCAGCAACCGGCCCTTCGTGTCGCACAGGCCGCTGCTCTGGCTGCGGGCGCCCGGGTCCTCCCAGGTCAGCGGGTGGCGCAGGAAGTCCTCGAAGCTTGGGCTCTCGTGCGCGGCCTGAACCGCCTTGAAGCGGAAGGGCGGGCGGGCCGGGTAGCCCTTGCCCGCGGCCAGGTCGGCCAGCTCGCCGGCGTTCAGCGGCTTGCCGCTGGCCAGCTTCAGCGAGTAGGAGTAGAGCGAGCGCAGCCGGCGCTCCGGGTGGCGCACGAAGGCGAAGGTGAAGTAATCGTCCCAGCGCGCCTCACCCAGCACCGCCTTCACCTGGGACGCGCTGGCGTGCTTGCGCAGGCCCAGCACGTCGCTGAAGAAGCCCTGCAGGCGCTCGCCGTCAGGGGTGGAGCCGACCACGAAGTCGTTGACGCCCAGCGCACCGGCCAGGGCCATCTCGATGCTGGTGCCCGCGCACTTGTGCAGGTGGATGAACACGAACTTGCGGATGGGCGAAATGATCATGGCTGGGGTTCCTCGGCCTGGGGCGATCCCGGCGTGTTCCACAGGGGCATCAGGGTGGCGGTGGCGGCACGCACCATCGCCGCGGTGTCGGCATCGACCCAGCGCCCGGTGTCGGCCGCCTCCCGCCGCCCGATCGGCTGGGACAGCAGTTCGTCCACGCGACCGCGGCCGCCACTGGCCTCGAGCAGGGCCGGGTCGTAGGGCAGCTCGGCGAATCGGCAGAGCTGGCGCAGGGCGTCTTCGGGCGAGGCGGTCAGCCAGCCGTAGGGGCAGACGAAGACCCGGCCGGGGTGGGCCCGCGAGGCTTCGGCCAGCCGTTGGCTGGTCTGGCGGAAATGCTGCACCAGTTGCTCGGGGGTCTTGTCCAGCCAGGCCCAGGACTCTGGCGGCTTGCCCAGCGACTGCTCCTTGGCCAGGCGCTTGCGGTAGCTGGCCAGGATCTCGACCGGGTCGCGGGTGCAGGCGATCACCCGGGCCTGCGGGAACAGCTTGAGCATCAGCGGGATGCGGCGCACATGCCCGGGCGTCTTCTCGAGCGGTTCGCGCCCCGGGTAGGTGCGGTGGGCGGCGTAGTGGAAGAACAGCCGGATCAGGTCGTGGTCGTGCAGCGGCTCGTGCTCGGGCGACAGCTCCAGGGCCAGCCGCTGGAACTGGCGGGCATGGATCGGTCCGCCCACGTAGGCCCGGGCCATGCCCGGCATCGGGTCGGTCCGCAGGCGCTGGGGCTGGGTGAACGCGAAGGTCTCGTAGACATCGCGGACCGGGAACAGCGCGGGATGTCGGCTCAGGGCCAGTTGAAGGGTGGAGGTGCCGGAGCGTTCCAGCCCGCACACGAAGACGGGCCGGGCGATCGCGCACCAGCGCCGGATCTGTTGCAATTTCGACATCATCACAATGGGTGAGGCGCGGCCGATGGTAGCCGGCGGCCACGGGGCTGTGTCCCCCTAGCGGCGGCGGCTCAGGCGGCCGGGGCGGGCACGGGCAGCAGGCCCGGCGTGTCCCACAGCGGCCGGTGCGCGGCCATGCGCTGGCGGATCCGGGTGGCGGTGGCCTCGTCCACGAAGCGGTCGTCGTCGGCCTCCCGCCGGGTGATCGGCTGCGACAACAGCTCGTCCACCCGACCGCCCACGTCGGCCGGTCGCAGCACCGCGTCGTGCCAGGGCAGGCCGGCAAAGGCGCAGACCTCCCGCAGGGCTGCCTCGGGGGATTCGGTCAGCCAGTCGTAGGGCGCGACGAACACCTGCTCGGGCCAGCGCCGCTGCGCCGCCTGCAGGTGGGCGCTGATGCGCTCGAAATGGCTCAGCAGCTGGTCGGCGCTGCGGTCCAGCCAGCCCCAGTCGCTGCGCGGCTTGCCCAGCGCCTGCTCCTTGGCCAGGCGCTTGCGGTAGCTGGCCACCACCGACACCGGGTCGCGGGTGCACACCAGCACCCGGGCGCGCGGGAAGAGCTCCAGCGCCTGCTGCAGGTGCTGCACATGGGCAGGGGTCTTCTCCAGGGGCTGGCGGCCGGGGTAGACCTCGGTGGCGCAGAAGTGGAAGAAGGCCCGGACCAGGTCGGCCTCGGACAGCGCCGGACCACCCGCCCGAAGCGCCTGCACGTGGGCGCGCCAGGCCTCGTCGCGGCCCCGCAGGTAGGCCTTGACCATCGTCGGGGCGGGGGCCTCGAGCAGCTTGGCGGGCTGGGCGAAGGCGAAGGTCTCGTAGACGTCCGGCACGTCGAACAGGGCCGGGTGGCGCGCCAGCGCGACCTGGAGCATGGAGGTGCCGGAACGCTCCAGGCCGCAGATGAGCACGGGTTGGCTGCACAGGCTCCAGCGCCTGACGTCGGGCAGTGAACAGGGGGGCATGCGAAGAACGGAAATCCCTTGGGCGGGGCAGCGTGGCACCAATTTCGCTACTCCGACCGGTCGGGCGGTGGCGCAGACACCGGCCGGACAGATCTTGCTGCAAGAATCCGGGCTGTGCCGCCTGCTGACGGACGCCAGGGCCCTGCACCGAAATTGGGGGGGGACAGCCCTTGGAGTCTGCCACACTGCAGGGATGGCTCCCGGTCGGGGTTGCCCGACGGAGGATCGGTTGACGGGGAGGCGACCGACGATGAGAAGACAACAGAGGATGTTCCTGAGATGACCGACTTCATCACGTTCGTGGGTTGGTATGGCCGGCAAAACGCCGGCGATGAAGCCTTCAAGGAGGTGCACAAGCACCTTTTCGCCAACCGCTGCGCCTTCGAGTGGATCGACGACAAGACTCCGCCGGCACAGGTCGCCGGCCATCGCGAGTGGGTCCTGGGCGGTGGCGACGTGCTCAGTGACTTCTATGCCAGCCAGATCCCGGCCGATGCGCCCTTTTCGCTGTACGGCGTGGGGGTGGGCGGCGTCGAGGAGTTCGCCTTCATCGAGCGCAACCGCCAGCGCATCCGCGCCGCCTGGGTCCGCAACCGGGGCGACGTCGCCCGCCTTGAAGCGCTGGGCATCCAGGCGCACTTCACGCCCGACATCGTCTACCAGCTGCGCCCCGTCTACGAGGGCACCCAGGCGCGGGATCCGGCCGGCGAGCGCAACCGCAAGCGCCTGGTGATCTTCCTGTCGGCCAACGCGGCCCAGGCCGCGGTGCGCACCCACGACAAGCGCATGTGGCACTACTACGGCTTCTTCCAGCGCGAGCTGGCGCTGTTCTGCGACTTCATCTCGGACTTCTACGACGTCGTCTTCTACCCGTTGTCGACCAACGCCAACGACGACGATCGCCAGTTCTCTCGCGAGGTGCGGGGCTTCATGAAGAAGCCTGACCAGGTGCGGGTGCTGGCCGGTGACGACAGCATCGAGGAAATCGTCGGCATGGTGCAGAACAGCGACCTGGTGCTCTCGATGAAGTTCCACGGCATCGTCTTCTCGGCGCTCTCCGGGGTGCCCTTCATCAACATCGGCCTGTCCCGCAAGACGCAGTTGCTGTGCGCCGACAATGGCCTGGAGATGCTCAGCGTGCCGCCGTATTCGCTGTCCTTCCACAGCCTGTCCAACGTGGTCAAGGTTGCCGAGAACCCCGAGACCCGCGCCCGCGTGCGGGAGGTCGGCGCCCGCTTGTCGGACGCCGCGGCCATCCAGGGGAACGCCTTCCGCGATTTCATCCTCGGTGCCTGACCCCGCATTCACCCCCTTTCACCCCTGCAGTACCTGGACCACCCATGCCTGATCCCGCTGGTTTCCTGATCCTCTACCCCGAGGCAGGGAGCACCTTTTCCGAACGACTCTGGCGCAAGGGCGCCAAGCGCCTGGTGCGTCGGCACTGGGGCGACGAGGTGGCCCTGCGCGAGCGCGCGATCCCGGCCGCTGCCCGCGCCGAAGCGGTCGCGCAGGCCCTGGCCGCGGGCCAGTCCGTCCTCCTGGCGGACTCGCTGTTCGCGCAGCCCTCGCGCACCAGTTTCCTGACCCCCACGCCCGCCGCCGCGCTCGAGTCGCTGGAGCCCGTGTCGGTGCCGGATGGCGTGGACCGGGCCGTGGTGCCCAGCCTGGCCTATTGGGCCTTCCCCAAGGCGCCCGGCGCGCCCGAGGCCCTGGCCGCCGTCAAGGGCAAGCCCTGGCGCACGTCGCTCGTGCTGTCGAGCCGCGTCACCCCGCCCGCTGGGCGCAATGCCCGCCAGCAGGCCTACCTCGAGTTCCAGAAATGGGACCTGGGCGAGGTCCTCGATGAGCTGGTGATCCGCCATGTCGTGTTCCTCAGCCATGGCGAGCCGGCCGGGCGGGACGACTGGGACCTCTATGACCTGGCCTTGCGTTCGCGCAAGCCCGAGCTGGTGCGCATGGCGCCCCAGGCCAGCGTCGACGAGCAGTACGCCACCGCGCTGTCTTGCCACCAGGTCGTCACCGATTACCCCGAACTCGCCGCCGCGGCGCTGAAGCTGGGCCGCCGTGTCGTCCTGCTGGGCCAGGAGCGCGACCACCCCTGCGTGGCGGCCTTCGAATCCCCCAACCTGCTGGTGGTCCCGCCGTACGCGGCGCACCCCGGTGAACTGCGCCGCTTCCTGGCGGTGACCAAGGCCGTGCCGCACGAGCGCACGATCGACGTGGAGCCCATGGCCGCCGCCGCGCGCGCCGGCCGCCGGGTCCTGTTGCAAGCCTGAGGAAAGCTGTACCGATGTCCAAGATTCTCTGCCTCGGCTACTTCGACCGCGGCAATTCGGGCGATGAAGCCTTCAAGAATGCCCATGAATGGTTCTTCGGCGCCGAGAACGTCGAGTTCGCCAAGGCCAAGCTGACCCCTGAACAGGTCGCCGGTCGCCCGCTGTTCCTGGGCGGCGGCGATGTGGTCGCGCCCTTCTTCCTTGACTGGATTCCCCAGGACGTGCCGTTCTCGATGCTGGGGGTTGGCCTCAAGTACGAGGCCTCCAGCCTGGCCGCGATGCGGGCCAAGGGCGATGCGCTGCGCTTCTCCTGGTTCCGCAACCGCATCGACGTCGAGCTCGCGCGGGCGGCCGGTTTCGACTGCGAGTACACGCCTGACATCGTCTTCTCGCTGCGCGAAGCCGAGATGCCGCTGCGCCCCTCGGTGTCGGCCGTGGTCAACCAGATCGGCGCCGGCAAGCCTTTCGCGGTGGTCTGCCTGACCGACCACTTCAACAGCCGCTTCGAGTCCAAGGCCGTCAAGCACAACGCCTACCTCGAGTTCTTCAAGTGGGAGCTGGCCGAGGCGCTGGACGAGATCGCCCGCGAGATGCCCCTGGTCTTCCTGCCGCTGTCGGTGTACCTGCAGCACCAGGATGCCCGCATGCACGCGGACGTGGTCTCGCGCATGAAGCGCCAGGACCGCACCCACCAGATCACCGAGGCGCTCCACCCCATCGAGGCGATCTCGCTGGTGCGCCAGGCTTCGCACATGGTCTCGATGAAGCTGCACGGCAACATCTACGGCCTGCTGACCAAGCGCCGCTGCGTCAACATCGGCGTCGGCCGCAAGCAGCTCAAGCTCTACGAGGAAGCCGGTCTGCAAGACGTCTCGATCCAGCCCTTCGAGATGTCGGTCCGCTCGGTCACCCGAGCCTTCGAGCGCTCCAACGACGCCGACATGGTCTCGGCCATCGGCGAGCTCTCCGACAGCAACTACGCCGCGCTGCTGAAGGTGCGTGAGCGCCTGCGCGGCGAGCTCGGCCTCGCCTGATCCCCGACCCCTGACCCTGCGCTGTACCGATGTCTGCCTATCAGGTTCCTTCCCTGCCCGCGTCCTTCCGTGCCTCCGAGCTGCTGCACGGCGACAACGACGGCTTCATCATCAACGCCTACCTGGCCCTGCAGCGCCATTGGCCTGACAACGGCGGCTTCTTCCACTACCAGGACCTGCTGCGCCGGGACCCGTCGCAGCGCCCCGAGGTGCTCCGCACGCTGGCCGACTCCGAGACGGCGCGCCATGTCGGCGCCCGCTTCGAGGACGACCTCCCTCCGGGCTACGCCTACGACCCGGCCACCGAAGCCTCCGAGCAGGCCCGGGCGCAATACGAGGCCACCAGCCTCAAGCTGCGCCTGGCCCAGGTGGTGCACGACAGCCGCTCGCTGCGCGAAGCCCTGGCCGGCATGACCCTGGACACGATGTCCGAGGTGGTCCAGACCCTGGTCAGCCAGAGCCGCGACACCGTCGCCATGCTCGAGTCGCGCCTCAACGTCGTCGAGGGCGAGGCCGAGGCGCTGCGCCAGGTCGCCCTGGCGCCGGCCCAGCCGCCAGCCGTCGAGCTGGCCTGGATGCGCCAGGAGCTGGCCCGGATGAACGGCCGGGTCATGGCGCTGGAGCAGCAGGTGCACGAGCAGGCCGCTCGCCCGGCCTGGCCGGCCGAGGAGTTCACCGAGCTGCGCGACGGCTTCAAGTCGCTGCACTGGTTCACCACGGTCGACCTCAAGCGCCTGGTGGCCGATTACGTGATCGCCTATGTCGATGCGCGGGCCAGCGCCACCGAAGACACCCCGCCGACGGGCGCCCACGCGCCCAAGGCCCATTGATCGCCTGGAAGTTCTCACCGTGACCGAACCCATCGTCATGTTCTCCCCGCTGCCTCCGCGCAAGTCGGGGATCGCGTCCTACACCGCCGAGCTGCTGCCCGCCCTGTGCGCCCGCCGCCCCGTCGTCGTGGTGTGCGAGGAGGGCGCCTCGCCCGAGGTGATGGCCGAGCTGCCGCCCTGTGGGGACCGCCTGCGCGTGCTGACGCCCGCGCAGTACGAGGCCGAGCCGGCGCTGCACGCCCTGCGCACCTACTACCAGATCGGCAACAACCGCGACCACGTCTTCGTCTACGAGGCCTTCCGCCGCCGCCCGGACATCCTGGTCCAGCACGACTTCAACCTGCACTACCTGCTGGATGACGCCACGCTGGCGCGGGGCGATGTCGACGGCTACCAGCGCGTCATGACCGAGGAATACGGCAGCGCGGGGGCGCAGCTGGCCAAGCTGCGCCACCTCGGCCTGTTCAGCGAGGCCCAGAAGCTGGCCCTGCCGGTCAACCGCCACCTGATGCACCAGGCGCGCCAGGTCATCGTGCACAGCCAGTGGGTGTTCGACCGGCTGGCCACCGACTTCCGTGCCCGCACGCTGATGCTGCCCCACCACTACTCGCCGCTGGTCTCCACGGTCGAGCACCTGGGGGCAGCCGAGGCCCGCGACCGCCTGGGCCTGCCGCGCGACAAGTTCCTGGTCCTGTCTCTGGGCTTCATCACGCCGCCCAAGCAGATCCAGGCCACGCTGGCGGCGCTGGCCCGACTGCGCCAGCGCGGGGTGGATTTCCACTTCGTCATCGCCGGCGAGCGAAACCCCAGCTTCGACATCGACGCCCACATCAGCCGCCACGGCCTCGAGGACCGCGTCACCGTCACTGGCTACCTGCCCGAGTCCGCCTTCTTCGAGTACATCGCCGCAGCGGACTGCCTGGTCAACCTGCGCCACCCGACGGTGGGCGAGAGCAGCGGCACGCTGGCGCGTTCGCTGGCCCTGGGCCTGCCGGCCATCGTCCACAACTTCGGCCCCAGCAGCGAGTTCCCGGACGAGGTGGTCATCAAGGTGCCGCTGGAGCTGGGCGAGCCGGTGGCCCTGGCGGCCGCGCTGGACACCCTGATCCACAACCCCGAGCAACGGCGTCTGCGTGGCCATGCCGCCCGCGAGTACATGCGCGGCACCTGCTCGATCGAGCATTCGGCCGAGGCCTATCTCTCCGCCCTGGACCCCGCGTCCTCGGGATCGGCCCCGGCCCAGGCCCAGGCGCCGGCCCGCAAGTCCGGCCTGCTGGGTCGGCTGATGGGCTGACGCACCGGCCCGGCTCCGACAGGATGGCATGACCCAGGAACTCGACATCCCCGCGCTGCTGGCCGCCGCGCTCCGCGCGGACCGCTCCGCCGCGGCCATTCAGGGCCCCGCCGACGAACAGGACGTGCGGCACCTCTACCGGGCCGTGCTCGGCCGCGAGGCCGAGGCCGAGGCCCTGCGCAAGGCTCCCGGCCGCAAGCTGCACGAGCTCACCACCGACATGCTCGCCGGTGGCGAGTTCGCGTCCTACGTGCTGCGGCCCCTGGTCGAGGACCGCCCCACCGCGCACCGCCGCCTGCCCGACGCGGTCTGGGCCGAGCTGGTGCCCTGGCTGGATCAGCGCATGGGCTGCTCCGCCCTGGACCCGCGGCCTGGCGCCCCGGGCGCGGCCGATGGCCTGCTGCGCCTCTTCCTGCACCCGGCCCTGACGCCGGTGCTGTACCAGGCCCACGGCTCCCTGTTCGAGCAGGCGCTCACCGAGCTCCACCGGCTCTGGCGCTCCGGCGGCGTGCAGCTGCTGGGCAAGATCGAGTTCGTCAACCGCGAGTTCGTCAGCGGCTGGCTGTTCGACAGCTCCGGGCGCATTCCCCGCCCGCAGGTCGAGGTGCGCTGCCGCGGCCGCGTGGTGGCCACCTCCGCCGCCTTCAGCTACCGCCCGGACATCGAGCGGGCCCATGGCGGCCACGGCCTGTGCGGCTTTCGGGCGCCCTGGAACGCCGGCAGCCTGCCCCAGGGCGAGCTGTCCTTCACCCTGCACGAGGCCTCGACCGGGCTGCCGGTCGGCCCGATCTACCGCTTCGCCAACAGCTTCGTCGACCAGCTGGGCGTGGCGCAGATGCTGGCCAAGGAGTTCGACGAGATCCAGCGCCGCCTGGACGTCCTGGCCGGTCTGGTGCCCCAGGCCCTGGGCTACACCGCCTATCCCCTCGAACACTACGACCTTTACCGCCAGGCCCACGGCGTGCCGGTGGCGCCCGCGCTGCTGCCGCAGGCCCCGGCCACCCGCTTCACCGTGCTGCTGGATGCCCACCAGGCCAACGCCACCGCGGTGCGCATCAGCCTCGACAGCCTGCGCGCCCAGGCCGGCGCGCTGCCGTGGACCGTCTTCGTCGTCGGCGGCAACGCCGAGGTGACCGACACCGTGCGCATGCTGGCCGTGCAGGACGAGCGCCTGCAGGCACTGGCGCATTGGTCCGGGGCTGCTGCGCTGCTGCAGCGCCTGGGCGCCGACCCCGCCGACTGGGTGCTGCTGCTGACCGCCGGCGAACTGCTGGACGCCCAGGCCCTGCCTTGGTTGCACGCCGCGCGCCAGTCCACCGGTGCGCTGGCCCTGTACTGGGACGAAGACCGCATCGCCCACCGCAGCGGCCGCTTGCCGGCCCGCGAAGCCCGCCATGTCGACCCGGTGCTGCGCTGCAACTTCGACCCCGACAGCCTGCTCGAACTCAACACCGTGGGCACCAGCTTCGCGGTGCGCGCCGATGTCCTCGAGGCCGCCGCCGCCCTGCTGGCCGCCCACCCGCCCGCGCAGGCCGGCGACGCCCCGCCCCAACCCCTGCAGGCCGACGAGCGCGAACGCCTCGTCTGGGCGGTGGCCCGCCATGGCGCCTGGGGACACGTGCCGCAGTTACTGCTCAGCCGCACCGACCTCGGCCTGCGCAAGGGCCAGCCCGCCGGGATGGAGCGGCTGGTGGCGCGCGCCACCCCCGCCGACCTGGCCCCGCTGCTGCCCGAGGCCTGGGCCGGTCGCCGCTGGCACCGCGAACCCGACGGCCAGGCCACCGCCCAGCCCAAGCAGCAGGTCCACTGGTGGCCCGCACAACCCAACGCCCCCCTGAGCGTGCTGGTGCCCACCCGCGACCACGCCGACCTGGTGCGGGTGTGCGTGGACAGCCTGCGGGCCATGGCCGCCTACCCCGAGGCGCTGGACATCGTCATCGCCGACAACGGCAGCACCGAGCCCGACACCCTGGCCTACCTGGCCGAGGGCGCGCAGGCCGGCCTGTTCCGCGTGCTGCGCATCGACGAGCCCTTCAACTGGAGCCGCCTGAACAACCAGATGGCGGCCCAGGCCAAGGGCCAGCACCTGCTGTTCCTGAACAACGACACCCGCATGCTCAGCCGCCACTGGGACCGCACCCTGCGCGGCCTGCTCGAGCGGCCCGAGGTCGGCGCCGTGGGCGCCCGCCTGCTGTACGAGGACATGACCCTGCAGCACGCCGGCATCCAGTTCGGCTTCGAGGGCTTCGTCGGGCACCGTGCCATGGGTGAACCGGTGGATGCCCCCACGGCCATCGACAGCACCGCGCTGACCGGCACGGTCCCCGGCGTCACCGGCGCCTTCATCGCCTGCCGGGCCGAGGTCTTCCGCCAGGTCGGCGGCTTCGACGCCGAGGCCCTGGGCGTGACCTTCAACGACGTCGACTGGTGCATCCGCGTGCGCGAGGCCGGCCTGCGCATCCTCTACGCCCCGGCCCTGACCCTGATCCACTACGAGTCCAAGTCCCGCGGCTTCGACTTCATGTCCCCCGAGAAGCAGCGCCGCGCCGAATACGAGGCCGACCGCCTGCTGCGCCGCCACGGCCGGCTGGCCGACGACGGCCGCTGGAGCAACCCGCGCTGGGCCCCGTGGGCGCCGCGCCACCGCGCCTTGCGCTGAGATCCGCTGACCCCGCCGATGTCCGACGCCACGCTGCCGCCCCCCGAATTCCTGGGTCTCGCCGACCCCGTCCAGGTCGAGGCCGTGCGCGCGGCCTTCGATCCGGTCCACTACCTCCAGCAGTACCCGGACGTGGCGGCGTCGGGCATGGACCCCTTCGTCCACTATGCGCAGCACGGTTGGAGCGAGGGCAGGTGGCCCACCCGCCACTTCCATCCCGCGACCTACGAGCGGCAGCATGCCGGAGAGATCCCGGAGGGCATGTGCCCCTTCGCGCACCAGGTATTGAGCGCCGCCGCCATGCGGCCGGCCACCGGCGGTGAAGCGGCCCACGCCGAGACCGATCAGCACCACGTGCACGCCGTGGTGCTGGCGGCGCTCGACAAGGACTTCTACCGCCGCCAGGTCGGTGACCTGGCGGGGGCCGAGGACGAGTCCTGGCACTACCTGGAGCTGGGCTGGCTGCAGGGCCTGGACCCGGCCCCTGACTTCTGCACCCAGGCCTACCTCAGGGCGCACCCGGATGTCGCGCGCTCGGGCATCAACCCCTTCTTCCATTACCTGTCGCAGGGTCACCAGGAAGGCCGCGTCAGTGTCCCGTCGCCGCTGGCGGCGTCCACGAACTCCCCGGCGGCCGGTGTCGAGCCCTCCGTCTATGACGACGTGCGGGCGGGCTTTGACGAGGCGTTCTACCGCTCGCGTTACGGCGATGTGCCCGAGGGCACCGACGCGGTGGTGCACTTCCTCACCGTCGGTGTCCACAAGCAGTACGACCCCAGCCCCGACTTCTCCACGGCCCACTACCTGCGCACCCATGACGATGTGCGGGCCGCAGGGGTCAACCCCTTCCACCATTTCCTGACCCAGGGGCGGACCGAGGGGCGGCTCACCCGCAAGTCCTCGCTGGCGCTACACGACCCGGCCAAGGGGCCGCGTCCGACGATGCTCTCGGAGCACCAGCGCCACTGCGCGCCTGGGCCGCACTTCGAGGACTTCGACCCTTCGATCGCCGCCAACCGCAAGCGATCCGTCAAGGCCCTGGCCTTCTACCTGCCGCAGTTCCACGCCTTCGAGCAGAACGACGACTGGTGGGGCAAGGGCTTCACCGAGTGGCGCAACACCTCCCGTGGGCTGCCGCGCTATGTGGGCCACGCGCAGCCCCGCATTCCCCGCGACCTCGGCTTCTATGACCTGAGCCACCCCGAGGTGATGAAGGCTCAGGTGGCGATGGCCCAGGCCGCCGGTCTGCACGGCTTCTGCTTCTACTACTACTCGTTCAACGGCCAGCGCCTGCTGCACGGGCTCGGTCGAGCGCTTCCTAGCCGACCCGTCGGTCGAGATGCCCTTCCTGCTGATCTGGGCCAACGAGAACTGGACCAAGACCTGGGACGGCCTCGAGAAATCGGTGCTGATGTCGCAGGACTACCGCGACGAGGACGAGGACGCCTTGCTGGCCGACCTGGCCCGCCACTTCGCCGATCCGCGCTACATCCGGATCGATGGTCGGCCGCTGTTCGTGCTGTACCGGCCCAGCCTGCTGCCCCAGCCGCGCCAACGCTTTGACCGCTGGCGCCGGAAATGGCGCGAGCAGCACGGCGTCGAGCCGCTGATCTACATGGCCCAGGGCTTCGGAGACACCGACCCCGGCGTCTACGGTCTGGACGGGGCGATGGAGTTCCCGCCGCACAAGGTGGCCGCGGGGCTGCCGCCGCTGAACCACGAACTCGACCTGCTCGACGAAGACTTCAGCGGCAACGTGCTGTCCTACGAACAGATGGTCCAGCGCTCGCTGGCCGAGCCGGCCCCCGCGTTCCCGCTGATCAAGGGCGTCACCCTGGCCTGGGACAACGAGGCCCGCCGACCCGGGCGCGGGATGTCCTTCCAGGGGGCCACGCCAGCCGCCTACGAGAACTGGCTGAGGGGGGTCGTGGCCCAGGCCCGCCAACACCCGGTGCAGGGCGAGTCCTTCGTCGTCATCAACGCCTGGAACGAGTGGGCCGAGGGCACCTACCTGGAGCCCGACGTCCACCACGGCGGCGCCTTCCTGAACGCCACCGCACGCGCCGTGTGCGGCGTGCAACCCAAGCCCGCCACCGGACGCCGTCGGGTGGTCCTGGTCGGCCACGACGCCTACCGCCACGGTGCGCAGATCCTGCTTCAGCACATCGGCGAGGTCCTGTTGCGGCAGTTCGATGTCGAGGTCCGTTTCCTGATCCTGGGTGACGGCCCGATGCTGGCCGACTACCGCGCGCTGGCCCCCACCACCAGCGTCGCGCGGCGTGACGCCGAGGCGATCACCCAAGCCGTCAAGGCCCTGCGGGCCGAAGGCTTCGACCGCGCCATCGTCAACACCACCGTCTCCGGCGCCGCGGCCCGGGCCCTGCATGCCGCGGGCATCGGCTTCGTGTCCCTGATCCACGAACTGCCCACGCTGATCCGCGAATACCGGCTCGAGTCCGAGGTGGCCGAGCTTCAGGCCCTGGCCAGCCACCTCGTGTTCCCTGCTGGCGTGGTGCGCGATGGCTTTCTGGGTTTTGGCGACCGCCCCCCGACGGGCGAGGTCCATGTCCGGCCACAAGGCCTGTACAACCAGCGGGTCGCCCAGGCCGCGCCGCCCAGGGCGCAGGCCCGCGAGACGCTGGGCCTGCCGGCGGACGCCCGCGTGGTGATGAACGTCGGCTATGCCGACTCCCGCAAGGGCTTCGACATCTTCGTCAGGGTCGCCCAGGCGATGGCCGAGGCCGACCCCCGGATCCATTTCATCTGGGTGGGCAATGCCACCGCGGACATCCAGAACTGGCTGCTGCCCGACCTGGGCCAGGGCCCGCTGGTGGGCCGTTTCCGCCTCACCGGCCATGTCACCGACGTCGAGACCTACTACGCCGCCGCCGACGCCTTCCTGATCACCTCGCGCGAGGACCCCTTCCCCTCGGTGGTCATGGAGGCCCTGCAGGCCGGCCTGCCGGTGATCGGTTTTGCGGGCTCCGGCGGCTGCGTGGACCTGTACCGCGACCACGGCAGCCTGGTCGAGCGTCACGACACCGCAGCGATCTGCGCCGCGATCACCGGCCACCTGGACCTGGACCCTGAACAGGCCGCCGAGGCTGCCGATCGCCGCCGTCGCGTCATCCACGAGCAATACCGCTTCGACGACTACTGCCACGACCTCGTCCAGTGGGCCGACCCGACGCTGCGCAAGGTCAGCGTGGTGGTCCCCAACTACAACTACGCCTACTGCCTGCCGGAGCGGATGGACAGCATCTACCAGCAGAGCCACCCGGTGTTCGAGGTCATCGTGCTGGACGACCGCTCGCCGGACGACAGCGTGCGGGTTCTGCGCGAACATGCCGCGCTGCGCAAGCGCCGCATCGAACTGGTGGTCAACGAGCACAACAGCGGGTCGGTGTTCCGCCAGTGGCGCAAGGGCGCCGAGATGGCCCGCGGCGAATACCTGTGGATCGCCGAGGCCGACGATGTGGCGGCACCGGAGTTCCTGGAACAGCTGGTGGCCGCCCTGGATGCCTCCGGCGCAGCCTTCGCCTTCTGCGATTCGTGGCAGATCGACACCGATGGCAAGCGCATCGGGGAGAGCTACAAGGACTACATCAACGACGATCCCCGTCGCCCCTTCGACAGATCGTTCACGACTTCGGGCGTCGACTTCGCTCGGAATTACCTGGCGGTCAAGAACACGATCCTCAATGTCAGTGGCGTGGTTTGGCGTCGGAGCGCGTTGCTCGCTGCGATGGATTCGGTAGGTGATGACCTCTACGACTTCAAGGTGGCTGGCGATTGGTGCCTGTACCTTCGGGCTAGCGTTGATGGATCGGCTATTGCCTATGTCAGCAGACCACTGAACGGGCATCGCCGGCACGCCAGGAGCGTCACCCACGCGCTGGCTAAACAACGCCACTTTGACGAGATTTGCGACATGCATCGTCGAGCCGACCTCTGGGCGTCGAGTGCAGACTCCCAAGCCGCCGCCCGTCGCGGCGGCTATTTGGACACTGTCGCGAGCTATCTGGGCGTTGACCGTTCCACTTCAAATTGAGCGCGTTGCCGCTGCAGGGCAGACCGCGAGGAGAGCACATGAGTACCGAGCTGAAGCGGAAGACTGCTTTCGTCATAGGTGCGCCGTTCTTTGTTTCGGCTAGCTACGAGTCTCTTCAAGAGAGATTCGTGGCCACTGGCTTCAATACCGGCAATCTTCTGATCGGCGATGGGCTGACGCGCCTGCTTGACATGGACATCGTGAAGGCGGGTGGTCCTGACAGCCTGTCTCGCATTGATGAGGTCGCTGATCATCTGGTGATTCCGGCGGCGAACTTTCTCTCGCCGAAGACCGACATCTCGTGGTTGCTTCCGGCCATTGAACGATCCACGATTCCGATCACGATGATTGGTGTGGGTGCCCAGTTTCCGACCGATAGCTTGAGTGATGCCGTGCTTCCGGAAGCCACGCTCCAAGTGATGAGGCGGATCGCGGAGCGCTCGGCATGCATTGGGGTCAGAGGCGCTTTCACTGCCGACCTTCTTCGCAAGCATGGCATCCACAACGTCGAGGTCACCGGGTGTCCCTCGATGTTCAGGTCGGGCCTGGCTTCAATGCGTGTCCGGCAATTCGGCCGGCTGGACTCCAGCATGGTTTTCAATGGTTCCATCAATGTCACTGGGCATGCGAGCTCAAAAGACGCAGCGGTGGCGGTTGAATCGGCCATCTTGCGAGCTGCCATGAAGACCGATGGCGCCTATGTTCTTCAGAACGAAATGGCCGAAATGGGACTGTGCAGTGGCGATGAGTCCCAAGGAGTGATGGACGGATGTCGTCAGAACTATGACGGGCTGGATCGTTCCTTCACCTTTGTCGAGTACTGCGCATACATGGCGACTCACGGTAAGGTGTTCTTCGATCTGCCGACTTGGGAAGCGTTCATCGGATCGTCCCACGGCGTCATCGGGACGCGGTTTCACGGCAACGTGATGGCCCTGAGTCAGGGCGTTCCGGCGCTCTTTGTGGTCCATGATTCCCGGACGCGCGAGCTTTGCGATGCGCTGTTCGTTCCCTATGTGACATTGGCAGATTTCCGCTCGAAGCCGCTCGAGGACCTGCTGGCCCGGACGTCCTTCTCGGCTTTTGAGCAAGGTTATCCATTGGCGCGCGATCGCTTGGCTGGGGTCCTGGACCGGAATGGTTTGCCACATCGCTTGCGCAGTGGCGCAGCGTTCTTGCCGAACGAGGCGCTCACGGACCTCATCGAAGCTGACAGGGTGCACTTTGCGGTTCAACCGGAGTTCGATGATCCTGTGGATGGCATCAAGCACGCGCTGTCTTTGCACCGGACCAAGACAGCCCTTGAGATCTATGACCAGATGGAGTCGGCGCATCCCAAGTTCCTGGGGGTTTCTCAGCTCCTCGCTCAGTCGGTTCTGAGTCAGCGCGCCATCGATGCCATTCGTGTCTGCGACAGGGGACTGACTTGCTTCGCCAGTGACTCGAAGTTGATGTGGCTGAAGGCCCGTGCGCTTGCGGTTTCAGAACAATGGCAACTGGCCAGCCAGGTCGCTCGCGAGGCGCTGCGCAATGTCGACGGAATGCCTTTGGAGTGGGTCAACGAATTGCGGTTGCTGGAACAGCAGCGGCCCACCCAGGTTTGACGGATAGAGGTTCACCGTGAGCGAGCAAGAACCTTCAGATGGTCGGGCGGACAAGTTGCCGCAGGCAGTGGTCGGTGCCATTGATACGCTCAAGCCCACGCACGTCGCGGGCTGGGCTTGGTGTGCCGCGACCCCGGATGAACCTGTGCAAGTGGAGATTCTGGACGGCGATCTGCCGTTGGCGGTAGTCAACGCTGACGTGATCAGAGCTGATTTGGCACGCTTGGGATCGGGGGCTGGGCGATATGGATTTGTGTACAGGTTTCGGCCCGGGCAACTGCCGAATCGTTCTCATTCGATCCGTGTGGTTAGGCTGCCCGACCGGGCGGAATTGCTGAATTCGCCGGCCACGTTGGACCAAGCAGGCATGCTGCCTGATGAGCACGCACTGGCATTCATTGGCGATGTGTTCGGCGCTATACAGGAGCGGGCGCGATCTCCTGAGGAGGTGATGCCCGCCCTGGCGCTTCTGTCCCGGTTGATGAGCGATTCATGGGGTCGCTACATGGCCCTGAATCAAGAGGCGAATCGGACTGACCTTGGCCGATTGGCGGAAATTCTTGACCGCGCCACCCCGGCGCAGTGGGTCGCGGCTGCTGGAAAGATGGTGACCCAGACCTATTCCCCGTTGCTTTGCCCGTCGCCACTGGCTACCCCTACCGCCTCCATCATCATCCCCGTCCACGGCAAGTTCTCCCTCACCTACGCCTGCCTCAAGAGCATGCTCGAGCACCTGCCCGAGGCCTCGTTCGAGGTCATCGTGGTGGACGACGCCAGCAGTGACGAGACGCTGCTGGCCCCGCTGGTGTTCGGGGGCACGGTGCGCGTGCTGCGCAACGAGAAGAACCTGGGCTTCGTCGGCTCGTGCAACCGTGGCGCGGCCGAGGCGCGCGGGCAGTACCTGCTGTTCCTGAACAACGACACCCTGGTGCAGGACGGCTGGCTGGACGCGCTGCTGCAGACCTATGACGCGGTGCCGAGCCTGGGCATCGTCGGCTCGCGCCTGATCGGCGGCGACGGCCTGCTGCAGGAGTCGGGCGGCATCATCTGGCGCCTGGGTGATGGCTGGAACTACGGTCGCGGGGCCCACCCCGACGACCCGCGCTTCAACTACCTGCGCGACGCCGACTACGTGTCGGGCGCGGCGCTGATGATCCCGCGCGAGCTGTTCGGTCAGATGGGCGGCTTTGACGCCGAGTTCGCGCCGGCCTACTACGAGGACACCGACCTGTGCTTCCGCGTGCGCGCGGCGGGCTGGCGGGTGATGGTGCAGCCCGCTTCGGCGGTGGTCCACCTGGAAGGGCAGACCGCCGGCACCAGCGTCACCGGCACCGGCATGAAGCGCTTCCAGGCGATCAACCACCGCAAGTTCCTGCGGCGCTGGAAGGACACGCTGGCCAGCCACCGCTTCAACGGTGAGCAGCCCGAGCTGGAGTGCGAGCGCACCGTCAGCCGCCGCGCCCTGTTCATCGACGAGACCACCCTCACCCCGGACCAGGACGCTGGCTCCAACGCCGCGCTGCAGCACATCCGCTCGCTGCAACGCCTGGGCTACAAGGTGTCCTTCGTGCCGGCCGACAACCTGTCGCGCCACCCGCCTTACACCCGGCAGCTGCAGGCGATGGGGGTGGAGTGCCTGTACGCGCCCTTCGTGCCCAGCGTCGAGGACCTGCTGCGCAACCGGGTGGACCAGTTCGACCTGGTCTACCTGCACCGGTTCTCCAATGCCAGCCGCTACGCGCCGCTGGTGCGCCGCCACCAGCCGCGCGCGCGGCTGGTCTACAACGTGGCCGACCTGCACCACCTGCGCATGGAGCGCGAGGCGGCCCTGCTGACCGATCCCGCCCAGGCCGCGGCCGCCGCCGCCAAGGCGGCCGAGATGCGCCGCGGCGAGCTGGCCGCGGTCCAGTCGGTGGACGCCACGCTGGTGCATTCGGCGGTCGAGGCCGACCTGCTGGCGCAGGTGCTGCCCGAGGCCCCGGTGCATGTGGTGCCCTGGGCCTACCCGCTGCAGCCGGTGGTCACCCCGGCGGCGCAGCGGCGCGGCCTGGTCTTCGTGGGCGGCTACCGCCACGTGCCGAATGTCGACGCGGTGCTCTGGCTGGTGCGCGAGGTGATGCCCCTGGTCTGGGCCGAGCTGCCCGACCTGCCGCTGACCCTGCTGGGCAGCCACATGCCCGACAGCGTGCGCCAGCTGGCCAGCGAGCGCATCGAGGCCGTCGGCTACGTCCCCGACACCGCCCCCACCTACGAGCGCCGACTGCTGGCCGTGGCCCCGCTGCGCTACGGCGCGGGCGTCAAGGGCAAGGTGCTCGAGGCCTTCTCGCGCGGCGTGCCCTGTCTGATGACCGCTTGCGCCGCGGAAGGCGTGGCGCTGGACGAGGCGCTGGGCGGGCTGGTCACCGACGACCCTGCGGCCTTCGCCGCGCTGATCGTGGCCCTGCACCGCGACCCCGACCGGGTGGAGGCGCTGGCGCGCTCGTGTCAGGCGGTGGTGCAGGCCCACTACTCGGCCGAGGTGCTGGACCGCGCCTTGGCCGCTGCCATCGCCCCCACCGGGGCCGGGGGGCCGCCCCCTTTTGCCTAGGCGGGCCCGGACCCGCCGCCCCGTCCGACGCGACCCGCCTGCCGCCGGCCACCCCCGACGCCCCCACCGAGGCGGATCCCGGCGTGGCCGCCGCGGCGCAGGCGGCCGAGGCGCTGGCCCGGGTGTCGGCTGCCACCGACCTGGCCACCCTGCGCTGGGGCGCGGCCGAAGTCGATCGGCTGCTGCCGGCCGCCCTGCAGCCGCAGGCGGTGGGCCTGCGCGTGACCCTGGGCTGGCTGGCCATGGCCACCGTCCACCACGGCGCGATGCGTGCCCTGGTGCAGGCCATGGTCGCCCCGGACCGGCCGGAGCCCGCCGAGTCGGTGCTGCTGGGGTGGATGCTGAGCCTGATGGCCCGCGTGCAGCCCGATGCCGCGCTGCGGGCTTGCCTGGAGCGTGCCGCGCAGCAGGCGCCCGGCCACCCGATCGTGCAGATGGAGCGGGCCCAGTGGGCGCTGCTCGACGGCGAGGCGCCCGCGCGGGTGCTGCCCTGGCTGCTGGGCACCGACCCGGCCGCGGACGGCTACCCCATCGCGATGGCCTGGGCGGCCAACACCGCGTTCCGCCTGGGGCAGGCGGCGGTGGCGGTGGATTGCTTTGAACGCGCCCGGGCGGTGGCGCCGCTGCACCCGGACGACGAGGTGCGTCTGGCCCACCTGCGGGTGCGCGAGGCCGGTCAGGCCGCCACCCCGGCGGCCCCTGCCGCCACGGTGGACGCCGACGCCGGACCTTTCGAGGGCCTCGGTGCCCATCCCTTGCGCCCCGCGCTCGCCACCCTCGAAGCCCTGCTGCGCCCCCAGCCGGTCTTCGACGCCCCGTGGGCACCCGAGGCCCAGGCCGACGCCTGGGCCGAGAGCGCCCGGACGCTGCCGGCCGCTTGTGCCCGACTGACCTGGACGCTGGAAGACGTGCAATCGCTCGCGGAGGCGCTGCGCGGCCTGGCCCAGACCGTCTTCCTGGAACACGCGCGCTGGGCCATGGCCCACCCGATGCCCCTGGGCCCTGAGGTCGGGCGCTGGGATCCCCGGCGCTGCACCGTGCAGTGGCGCGGGCTGTGGGCCCAGGTGCAGTCCCTGGCGGCCTGGGTGCTGTCGCTGGACGCGCCGCTGCAAGGCGCACCGCACCGTGGCCACCTGCGCGCCTGGTTCGAGTTGCTGCAGCTGGGCCTGGAAGCCTGCTCGCTGCTGGACGAACCGGCGGCGGCGGCGGCCCTGCGGGCCCGGGCCGACGCCGTGCTGGCACCGACCATGGGCGCACCGGTGCGGGCCCTGCTGGCCGAACGCGGTGCCTTGGACCGGGGCGACCTGGATGCGGCCAGGGCGGCCCGCGCGCACCTGGCCACCGACGCCACCGCCACCGCCGAGGTGGTGGCCCTGCCCGACTGGGCCGACTGGCTGGCCGCATCCGGCTGGACGCCCGAGCCGTTGCTGGCGGGCACCACCACCCGCGGGTCCACGGCGATGATCAGCCCCGAGGGCGGCTGGGCCACCCACGAGGCCGCCACGCCGCCCGAGGCCCTGCACTGGGTCCGGGCCGATGGCGTGGAGGTTCGGCAGTCCCACGCCCTGCAAACCCCGGCGGCCGGGCTGCTGATGCCCAACCCCTGGTACCGGGGCATGGGCGAGTTCCCGTACGCCCACGCCGAGGTGCTCAACCGGGGCCGACGGGCCGCCACGCTGCGCCGCCCGGCCGCCTGGCGCACGGTGACCGAGCCGGTGCTGGCGCTGGCCAACATGGACGCGCTGGAGCACCGCAACTACTACCACTGGATGCTGCTGACCCTCAGCCGCGCCGTGCTGGCGGACCAGGCCGGTCTGCTGACGGACCGCCGCCTGCTGGTGCCCGCCGAGTGCAGCCCGTGGATGCTGGAAAGCCTGGCGCTGGCCGGCCTGGGCCCCGAACGCTGCCTGAGCTACGGTCGGGACGAGGCCTTGCGGCTGAGCGATGCCCGGGTGGTGTCGCCGGCCCTGCTGCCGTCGCCTGGCCTGGTCGCGCCGCTGCGCGCCCGGCTGTGGGCCGCGGCCGGTCTGGACCCGGCGCAGCCGCCGCGGCCGCACCGTGCGCTTTACCTGACCCGGCAGGGCGAGAACCGGCGTCCGCTGGTCGAAGAGGCGGCGCTGGCCGCACGGGCGCAGGCGCTGGGCTTCGAGGTGGTGGCGCCCGAGACGCTGTCGCTGACCGAGCAGGTGCGCCTGTTCGCCCGGGCCCGCGCGGTGGTCGGGGCCAGCGGCGCGGCGCTCACCAACCTCATGTGGATGCAGCCCGGTGCGCGGGTCGTGGTGATCACCAAGGAGGAGACCGCCGCGCCCTTCTGGCCCGACCTGGCCCGCTGCAACGGGCTGTCGCTGAGCTGGCTGACCGGCCGCAGCCCGAGCGCCTACCGCTGGGCTCACCTGACCAACTCCCCCTTCTCGGTGCGCCTGGACGTGGCCGAGACGGCGCTCCAGTGGGCGCTCGACGACACGAGGCCCGCATGACCCCTTCGGTGCCCTTCCTGGACCTGCAGGCGGTCTACCGCGAGGACCAGCCGGCCTACGACGCGGCCTACCGGCGCGTGATGGACAGCGGGCGCTGGATCCTCGGGCCCGAGCTGGCGGCCTTCGAGGCCGAGTTCGCCACGGCCTGCGGCCGCCGCCACGCCATCGGCGTGGGCAACGGGCTGGACGCCCTGGCCCTGGCCCTGCAGGTGGCCGGCGTGGGGCCGGGCGACGACGTGCTGGTGCCGGCGCACACCTTCATCGCCACCTGGCTGGCGGTTCGGGCCTGCGGCGCCCGGCCGGTGCCGGTGGAGCCGGTTCCGGGCGGCTTCTGCATCGATGCCCGCGGCCTGGCCGCGGCACGCACCTCGGCCACGCGTGCCGTCGTGCCGGTGCACCTGTATGGCGCCGGCGCCGACCCCGAGGCGGTCTCGCGCTGGTGCGAGGCCGAAGGCCTGCCGCTGGTGTTCGATGCCGCCCAGGCCCACGGCGCCCGTTGGGGCGGGCGGCCCCTGGGGGCTTTCGGCCTGCAGGCCAGCTACAGCTTCTACCCGGGCAAGAACCTGGGCGCCTTTGGCGATGCCGGGGCCGTGGTCACCGACGACGAGGCCTTGGCCGAGTCCCTGCGCCGGCGCCGCAACTACGGCAGCACCGCGCGCTACCAGCACGACGAGCTCGGCGTGAACAGCCGCCTGGACGAGCTGCAGGCGGCCTTTCTGCGGGTGCGGCTGGCGCGCCTGGACGAACACAACCGGCGGCGCGCCGCGGTGGCGGCCGCCTACCTGGACGGGCTGTCGGGGCTGCCCGGGCTGGCACTGCCGGCGGTGGCCCCGCAGGAGTCGCCGGCCTGGCACCTGTTCGTGGTGCGCACCTCCCGCCGCGATGCGCTGCAGTCCGCCCTGGCCGCGCGCGGCATCGAAACCCTGGTGCACTACCCGCGGCCGGTCTATCGGTTCCCGCCGTTCGCCCAAGGCGCACCGGGCGCGCGGACCGTCGCCGACGGGCTGTGCGACGAGATCCTGAGCCTGCCGATGGGCCCGCACCTGTCGGCGCCGCAGGTCGAGCGCGTGGTCGAGGCGGTGCGGGACGCCCTGGTCTGATCTCCGCCCGGCGCCTGGGGCCGGTGCTCAGCGCAGCGGCAGGTTGACGCTGTGCTGCCCGAAGGCGCCGTCAGGTCGGCCCGCCGCCACCCACTGTCGGAAGACGGTGTGCAGCCGGATGTAGTCGCCTTCGTCGTAGTGCTCGGACGCCAGCACCATCAGGCAGGCCCCGGGCGAGAAGTGCCGCACCTCGCGCCAGATGCCCGGCACGATCACCAGCCCCACATCCGGATGCCCCAGCGGCACGACCCGCTGCTGCAGGCCGTCGTCGAGCAGTACCTCGAAGGCGCCGGCGACGGCGACATACAGCTGCCGCAGCCGCCGGTGGGCATGGCCCGCCCGGCTGGCACCGCCGGGCACGTCATAGGTCCAATAGGCCCGGCGGAACTCGAAGTCCACGTCCTGCCCGGCCTCGACCACCGTGATCGCGCCGCGGTGGTCCAGCACGGTGTGCAGCTTCTGCACCTGGCAATCCTGCACCGTCGGCGTCACCGCAGCACCCCGCACTGGCCTTGCGCCACCAGCTGCCGGATGTCGTCCAGCAGCGGGCTGGCCGGGAATTCGGTGTCCATGCGGGAGAGGACCTCGGCCTGGCTCAGCTGGTGGTCGGCCCACAGGGCCATCACGTCGCGCAGCAGCCGGATGTCGCCGCGGCTGAAGCCGCGCCGCTGCAGGCCCACCAGATTGGCTCCGCGCAGGTGGGGCACGGCGTTCGTGCCGTGGGCGATGGCGTAGGGCAGCACGTCGCGGATCAGGTGGGTGCCGGCGGTCACGTAGGCGCCGCGGCCGATCCGCACCCAGGGCCCGATGGCGCAGATCGCCGCCACCGTGGCGTGGTCCTCGGTCACCACATGGCCGCCGGCGATGGTGCTGGTCGTCACGCGGACGTGGTTGCCCATCCAGTGGTCGTGCGCCAGGTGGACGTGGGCCATGATCAGGTTGTCGTGGCCGATGCGGGTCTGGCGCCGGCCGCGGCCCGAGCCCCGGCTGATCACCACCGATTCGTGGATCCGGTTGCGGTCGCCGATGACCAGGTCGCTGGGCTCGCCCCGGTACGCACCGTCCTCGGGCAGGCCGCCCAGCACGCAGTTGCTGGCGACCACGTTGTCCGAGCCGATCACGCAGGGGCCGTACACCGTGACCCCGCGCAGCAGTTCGGTGCGGGCGCCGATCTCGACCGCGCCCTCCACCAGACACCAAGGCCCGATCCGGGCTTCGGGGTGGATGCGGGCCAGGGGGGAGACGATGGCGGTGGGGTGGATCATCCGGGGGCGCGTCGGGGCAGGGCGGGACCGTGGCCCATGATAGGTCGGGCGCCGGCCTGCTCGGGCCGCGCGGGCCCGAAAACGACAAGGCCCGTCCGGGCGGACGGGCCTTGCGCCGAAGCGGAGCCGGTCAGTGGGACTGGCGACGGCGGCGGCTGATCATGCCGAAGGCGGCCAAGCCGGCCATCATCATGGCGTAGGAGCCGGGTTCGGGCACGGCCGAGACGCCCACCGAGGAGCCCGTCAATGCGACCCAGCTCTGGCCGACGCCCTGGCCCAGGTTGGCCCAGGATTGGCTGAGGGTGCCGGACTCGGCGTCGGAGGCCGGGGAGCCGTCGGCGGAGAACACCGAAGCGGCCTGGCTGGTGAAGGGCGCCGCGCCGCCCATGTTCAGGTTGAGCGACACCGAGGCGCTGTCACCGATCTGGCTGGTGCTGGCGCTCATGCCGTAGCCCACGTCAAAGCCGACCTGGGTCAGGCCCGACAGGGTGAAGTTGAAGGTGTCGCCCACCGGCGGGATGTTCCAGTTGCCGCTCCAGTTGGCCGAGAAGCCGCCGGGGTAGCCCGGCAGCGCGATGAAGTAGCTGCCCGCACCGCTGATGGTGGGGCCGCCGATCAGCGTGAGGGTGGGGATGATGCTGTCGGCCAGGTTCAGGTCGACGAGCGTGATGGTGACGCCCGCGATCGACAGGCTGGCGGACGCCGTGGCCTGGGCGGTGGTGGTGGCACCCATCAGGCCGGCCGCCACCAGCGCGGCAGCGACGGAGGTGCGGCCCAGACGACAGGCAGTGGTGGTGATGGACATGGTGTGACCTCGAAGTGAGCCCCCGAAGGGGCGGGACCTGGGATGTGACGAAGGATGCCACCCCGTACAAAAATCGTCACATCCCTAACTCCCCTGGGCTCCCTGCCCTTGGGGGGGCCGACCCGCCCGTGACAATTCGACCCGGGGAGCGATTGGCATGGTTCTGGCTCTTGCCCGGCATCAAGACAAGGAACGTGATGCATTCATCGCCCCCAGGGGGCTGGCGGCGAGCCACCGGCCCTGGGTGCCTTTAGATTCGCCAGGCCCTGTCCGATCTCTCCCGCTGGAGGCCCCGCGCCACCCGCCGGTCCGGCGCGCGGCTCCTCCCTCTGCCCGATGGGTGGGCAGAGCGGCTTCGGTTAAGGTCCGTTCAAAGGCCCGGCAGTCCCCGCAGTACGGTAGTCACCTGTGCAGTTGATCATCCATGTCCGCGACAACCTGATCCGCCTGGGGACCGCGCAGGCGCGGGGCCGCCACCGCTGGGAGGCGGCCATCCTGGCCAGCCTGCTGTCGGCCTGCCGGGGCAGCCAGGCCGGCTGGCGCAGTGGCGAGGAGCTCAGCGCCGAGCTGATGACCCTGGGGCAGGCCCGCCCGCTGCAGCGGCGGCAGTGGGGCCGCCTGATGGATGGTCTGCGCGATTGCTTTGCCGAGTTGGGGCCGCACGCGCTCGAGGGCTTCGACGCCCGGTTCGGGCACGCGCCGCGCCAGAGGACCGTCGGCCCCTGGTGCTGGAAGCCCCAGGCGGATGACAGCTGGGAAGTGGCCACTCACATGGAGTCACAGGTCGCCGTCACGGGCCACCGCGTGTCCCGCGACTGGCCCCGCCTGGCCGATGGCCCGGCCGCCCAGGCGCAGGTGATTTGCCAGGACCTGCTGGTGGCCGAAGCGCTGATCGCCGAAGGCCTGCCGCAGGAAGGCCTGGCCGTGCTGGGCGAGCCCCGTGGGTGGGCCGCCGCGACCGGTGAGGTCCAGGCCTTGCGCGCCGCGCTGGCGGCGGACGCCGCGGTCGGGTTGCGCCGGTTCGACGAGGCCGATGATTGGCTGCAGGCCGCCGAGGATCGGTGCATCGACCACCCCTGGGCATCCCGCCTGCTGTCCGGCCGGATCCAGACCCTGCGCCTGCGTCGTCAAGTGAGCGCCGGCCTGCGCCGCGACCTGGCCCGCTGCGAACGGCCGTCGGCCTGTGCCCAGCACACCCCGCTGGCCCGCCACGAGGTCGATCTCTGGCTGATCCTGGCCCAGGAGGCCTTGCGCCATCCGGGCGACACCCCGCGGTTCGAGCAGGCCCTTTGCCAGGCCGAGGCGGCCCTGCTGGGCGCGGTGGCCTTGCGCGATCCGGTCACCATGCGCAGCGCCTGCACGCTGCTGTCGCGCTTGTGCACCCGTGGCCGGGCCGACTGGCACGACCCCTTGCTCGACCAGGCCTTGCAGTGGCATTGCCTGGCCGAGGCGGTGAACCACCGCTTCGACCTGGCGCTGTCGGGCGCCTGGGAATTCCTGCACATCGGCCAGCTGTGGCTGGACTGGCCCGCCGAGTTGCGGCTGAGGGTCCCGCTGCAGCAGTTCATGTGGAACCACCTGACGCCGGATGCCTTGTCCTTCCACCAGGTCGCGCTGGACCTGGCCCAGCAGGTGGGCGATCCGCTTCAGGTGGCCTGCGCCGCCATCAACCTGCACCGCCGCGCCGACTCGGTGCGCCAGCAGGACGAGGCCGCGCGCGCGCTGCGCCTGCTGCTGGCCACGATGAAGGCCCACCCCGACCTGCGCGCCGTGATGGTGGCCGAGGGGTGGGAGTTTCCGGCGCCACTGCGCCGGCAGCGCACCCGCGCCAAGGCCGCGGCCTGAACGGACCGCGGGGCCCGCAGGGGCCTCCGGGGCGGGTCAGCGCAGGGTGATGGTGCCGCTGCAGGTCACGGCCGTGCCCTGCGTGCTGGTGGCCACCGCCGCCACCGACGCGTCGGCGCGCAACTGGTCGTGGGTGACGTTGCACGCCAGGCTGGCGGCTTCGGTCACGCGGTAGGTCAGCCCCAGCGTGGCGACGGTGCTGCGGTCCTTGCCGCTGATGCCGGTGCCGGCGACGATCGCCTGGTCGTACTTGCGCTGGCCTTCCTGCAGGCTGAAGTTCAGCGAGGTGCGGCCGCTCAACAGGTAGCTGCCACCGAGGGTGGCGTTGGTGTTGACCGACTGGGTGGTGAGCGTGATCGCCTGGGCCAGGCCCTGCTGGCTGGCGCTGTTGCCCTGGCGCAGGGTCAGGTTCAGCTGCAGGCGGTCCGACGGCACCCAGATCCAGCCCAGCGAGCCGTTCCACAGGCCGCGGTCGGGCTGCAGGCGGTTGCGGCCGTCCACGTAGCCCAGCTGCAGCTGCAGCGAACTGGCGCCGCTGGCCTGCCACGAGGCCGACAGGTCGACGCCCTTCTGGGTGAATCGTTCAGCACCCAGGACGGGGCTGAAATCCGGCTGACGGCCGCGGCTGTAGTTCAGGCCCGCGGACAGGGTCAGGTCGGGATGGGCGGCATAGCGCACCCCGCCGTTGACGGTGCCCTGGTCGCTGTCGGCGTACTGGTAGGTCGCCTCGCTGTTGCGGCGCTGCAGGGCGCTCAGGCCGCCGTACAGGGTCCAGATGCCGAAGCCGCCGTACTGGCCGTTGAAGAACACGCGGCGGTCTTCCTGCGAGTTCCGCAGGCTGGTGGCCGTGCTGGACTCGCTGCCATAGGTCCGCTGCTGGCGCAGCGCATCCAGGCCCAGGCTGCCCTGCAGCAGGCCCCCGCTGGCCCAGTCCCACTGGGCGCCCAGGCGGTAGTTGTCGCTGTCGAAGTCCTTGTTGTCCTGGTAGCGCCCGGTGCCCAGCTCGGCGTTGGCGCGGTAGCGCTGGATGCCGTAGGACTGGTCAAAGGTGCCCCGCACCGACGCGTTGGTGCGCAGGTCGGCCTGCTCGGCACCGGCCGCGGCGCGGCGCACGTTGTCCAGGTGGGTCAGGGACAGGGTGGCCCCCAGCGACCAGGGCGAGGCCTCGGCCCCCGAGGCGGCGTCCTGGGCCGAGACGTCCGAAGCCAGGGTGGCGCACAGCAGGGCCGTCGCGGTGTGCAGCGGGTTCGGTCGGAGGGTCATCGTGGGGCTCCCTGGGGTGTGCCGCGGCTCAGTAGGCCTTGCGGTCGAAGAACATCAGCTTGGCGGTGCGGGCGATGATCAGCAGATCCAGGCCCAGCGACCAGTTGCGAAGGTACTCGAGGTCGTACTCGACGCGACGGGCCATCTTGTCGACGGTGTCGGTCTCGCCGCGCAGGCCGTTGACCTGGGCCCAGCCGGTGATGCCGGGGCGCACCTTGTGGCGGGCCATGTAGGCCTTGACGATCTTGCGGTACTGCTCGTTGTGGGCCACCGCGTGCGGGCGCGGGCCGACGATGCTCATGCGGCCCTGCAGCACGTTGACGAACTGCGGCAGCTCGTCCAGCGAGGTGCGCCGGATGAAGGCCCCGAAAGGCGTGATGCGGGGGTCGTCGCGGGTGGCCTGCTGCACCACCGCGCCGTTGTCCTGGGTGGTCATCGAGCGGAACTTGTAGACCTCGATGATCTCGCCGTCCAGGCCGGTGCGGCGCTGCCGGAAGATCACCGGGCCGGGCGAGCTGAGCTTGACCCCCAGCCCCACCAGCAGCAGCAGCGGCGAGATCAGCAGCAGGATCAGCAGCGACAGCACGATGTCGCTGGCGCGCTTGATCAGGCCGTTGACGCCCTCGAAGGGCGTGACCAGCAGGCCCACCACCGGCACCCCGCCCATGTCCTCCAGGCGGCCCTGGATGATGCTGACGCCGAACACGTCGGGCACGTAGTGCAGCGACGCGGTGGTGTTCTGCAGCTCGGCCATCAGCCTCTGGATGCGAGGTTGCGAGCTGAGCGGCAGGGTGATGTAGACGTCGCGCACGCCGCGTTCCTCGATCAGCCGCGGCAGGTCGGGCAGCGTGCCCAGCAGCTGCAGGTCGGGCGGCAGCTCGATGCGGTGGCCGGTGCGGTCGTCGGCAAAGCCCAGCAGGTCGTGGCCGAACATGCGGCGCTGCTGCACCACCCGGGCCACCCGAACGCCCACCGGGTTCGCGCCCACGATGATGGCCGGCCGGCGCGATTCGGGCTTGGCGGCTTGGCGGCGCAGCAGCCGCGAGCCGATGAAGGTGGCGGCCCACTGCACCAGCGGCGTGGCCACGGCCCAGACCAGCAGGATCTCCTTCTCGAAGTGGCGCAGCCCCTTGGTGGCATAGCCGACCAGGGCCACCACCACCAGCACGCCGATCCACGACAGGATGATGTCGATGCCCACTCCGATGCCCGTCTGACGGAAGCGGTTGGGCCCCGGGAACATCAGCACCAGCAGCAGGATGGCCAGCACCATGGACACCCCCTCGAAACGCACGCCATGCCAGGCGTGGGCCAGCACCAGGGTGAGCACGGCGATGCCCGGCTCCAGCACCGAGGCGATCGAGGACGACACCGACGGCGGCGCACTCAGGAACTGCTTGCGTGCGGAACGCTCTTCAAACATCTGGGAATTCTTCTTCTGACGGTGGGAGCGGCTCAGGCGCCCGGATGAGCAAAGGGGTCACGGTAACGCCCCAGCCGGTCCAGCGCCATCCACCACATGAAGCGGGCGCTTCGGACATAGCGCATCAGGTAGCGGCGCGGCTCGGTGGCCACGCGGTGGAACCACTCCAGCCCCACCCGCCGCATCCACACCGGCGCGCGCACGACCTCGCCGGCCTCGTAGTCGATGGTGGCGCCCACGCCGATCAGCGTGCCCACGCCGGGCAGGCGCTGGCGCAGCCGCGCGATCAGGATCTCCTGCTTGGGCGCGCCCAGGCCCACCAGCAGCACCGTGGCGCCACTGGCCTGGATGCGCGCCACCGCGTCGTCGACCTCGGCCGGGTCGTCCACGAAGCGCATCGACGGCCCCAGCGCCCCCACCACCAGCGCCCGGCCGGCGGCGGCATTGATGCGCTCGGCCGCGCGCTGCGCCACGCCGGGCTTGGCCCCCAGCAGGAACAGCTTGACCGAGGGGTCGTCACGGAAACGCCGGCACATCGTGGGCACGATGTCCGAGCCCGGCAGCCGGTGCTGCACCGGCCGCCCGGTCAGGCGCATCGCCAGCTTGACGTAGTGGCTGTCGCAGGTCACCACGTCGGCCTGCTGGTAGGCCGCATGGAAGGCGGCGTTGGCCTGCAGGTGGCACAGGTGGTCGGGGTTGACCGTGAAGACGATGCCCGCGGTGCCCGCCCCGATGCGCGCCAGCAGCTGGTCCATCGACAGGTCGTCGACCCACGCGTTGAGCAGGGGCTGGCGGGGCGAGGAGGTCCCAGAAGGCAAAGCCGATTCCCTTGGATGGAGACGGTGGACGGAGCGGCAAATTCTGCCATGTCGCCCTGGCCATAATCCGCTGACATTCCTGGCCCGCCGGGCCGCCTGGACCACGCATGCCTGACGCAAGACCCGATCCGCTCGAGCCCTTGGACGCCGGGGCCGCCTTCCGGCGGCCCGGCGCCCGCATCGACGAGCGGTTCCGGGCGCAGGTCCTGCGGCATCCCCAGGGGGTGGCACTGGAGGAGGGGCCTCGGCAGTGGCGCTACGCCGAACTGGACGAGGCCGTCGAGCGCCTGGCGCGGGTGCTCGCCGCCCGACTGGAGGGCGCCGAGGCCGAACGTCCCATCCACATCCTGGGGGCGCGTCGGGCCGGGCTGGTGGTGGCGGTGCTGGCCGTCGTCCGGATCGGGCGGCCGTTCGTGGTCGCCGATGCCTCGCAGCCGGCACACCGGCTGCAGCAGCAGTTCGCGCTGCTGGACCCGGCCCTGGTCGTCGGCGTGCAGCTCAGCGCGGCGGCCCTGCGTGAGCTGCTGCCCGATGCGGCGGCCGTGCTCTCCCTGGTCGAGCCGACGGATGCCGCCGTGGCCGAAGCGCCCGTGGACTTCCCGCAGCCGGCCCGAACCGCGTACCTGCTGTTCACCTCCGGAACCACGGGCGTCCCCAAGGGCATCCGGACCGGGCACGCGCCACTGCTCCACTTCCTGCGGTTCTACGAGCGGGCCTTCGGGCCGGTGCCCGAGGACCGGTTCGCGCTGCTGTCAGGGCTCGGGCACGACCCGATGCTTCGGGACCTCTTCGTGCCCTTGTCCATCGGCGCCACGCTGTGCATTCCCGACGAGGCACTGGTGCGCTCGCCGCTGGACCTGTACGAATGGCTACAGACCCAGCGCATCGGCGTCCTGCACTGCACGCCCCAGTTGCTGCGGCTGGCGGCCTCCGGCCAAGGTGCTCGACCGCCCCTGCAGGCGCTGCGGCTCGTGTTCAGCGGTGGCGACGCGCTGCTGCCTGGGCATGTGCAGGCACTGGGCCGCATCGCGCCACAGGCCCGGCTGGTCAACTTCTACGGATCCAGCGAGACGCCGCAGGCGATGGGCTTCCACGTGGTGGGGGCGGGGGACGCGGCCGGGCCGGTGCCCCTGGGGCGCGGCATTGATGACGTCCAGTTGCTGGTGCTGCGGCCTGACCGCACCCAGGCCGACGTGGGCGAGGTGGGCGAGATCGGCATCCGCACCCATTTCCTGTCCGAGGGCTACCTGGGGGACCAGGGGGCCACCAGCGACCGCTACATCGCCTCGCCCTTCCTGGCCGGGGACACCGCCCGGATCTACCTGACTGGAGACCTGGGCATGTGCCGGCCGGACGGGACGGTGGTGGGGGCCGGGCGAGCCGACGACCAGGTCAAGATCCGTGGGTACCGCGTCGAGCTGGGGGATGTGTCGGCGGCGATCGACCGCACCGGTCTGGTGGCCAACGCGGCACTGCTGGCCCCCGAGGGGAAGACCGGCGAGCGCATGCTGGTGGCCTTCGTGGTCCCGGCCCGTGGCGCGTCGGCCGACGGACTGCCGGCGCGCCTGCGCGCGGCCATGTCCGACGAACTGCCGTCCTACATGGTGCCCGCCCGGGTGCTCGTGCTGGACCACCTGCCGCTGAACGCCAACGCCAAGGTGGATCGGCAGGCGCTGCAGGCCCGCCTGACAGCAGCGGGGGAGGCGGCAGGGGGCAGTCTGCGCGACGATCCGGGGTTGGACGACCGCTTGAGGGCGCTCATCGCCGAGATCGAAGACGCGCTGGAGACGACGGTGGACCGCTTGGACCGCTCCTTCGTCGACCTGGGCGGTGACTCCCTGTCCTACGTCCGGGTCTCCATGTCCATCGAGGAGCTGTACGGACGACTGCCGGACCAGTGGGAGGAGCAGCCCCTGAGCCTGTTCGCCGAGACCGACCTCGCCGATGCCGCACCGCCCGCCGCAGTCGGCCTGTGGTCGTTCGTGACCCTCGAGCTGTCGATCCTGCTGCGTTGCGTGTCGATCTTGCTGGTGGTGATGACCCACGCCGGAGCGGGTTGGTCGATGGCGGCCACCTCCACGCTGTTCGTGGTGTCGGGCATCAACTTCGAACGCTTCATCGCCCCGGCCATCCGGCGTGGCCGGTCCTTGTCGCCGCTGTGGCACTTCGTGGCCCGGTTCGCGGTGCCGGCCGGCCTGTGGCAACTGCTGCGTTCGGCCTGGGTGCATGCCTTCTGGCTGCCCAACATCCTCTTGATGGGCACCTATTTCCAGAACCCTGAGCGCCCGCTCTACACCTTCTGGTACCTGGATGTGCTTGCGGCCAACATGGTGCTGATGGGGCTGGTCACCCGGGGGCTGTCAGCCCGGCAGTGGCCGCAGACCGACCGCTTCCGCCAGGGGCTGCTGCTGCTGGCCATCGCCTGCGGATTGGCGGTGGCGCAATCGGCCAGCGGCTGGTGGGATGGCGAGATCGGCAAGGACAGCGTCGCCCCCTTCAAGTGGCTGTGGCTGCTGGCGTTGGGATCGCTGATCACCGAGGCCGACACGACGGTGCGCAAGTGGCTGCTGAGCGCCGTGGCCGGCGTGGTCTGTTCGCTGGCCGCGGCCAGCGCCTCGTGGTGGCCGGGGCTGGCGGGCCTGGTCAACGGCTTTCTGCTGCTGTCCATCTGGGCCCTGATTTGGGTCCCGCGGGTCCGGTTGCCCCGGATGGTCAAGCAACTGGCGGTGGTGGTGGCCTCGTCCACCCTGTTCATCTACATCGTGAACTACTCGGTGATCTACCACCTCATGCCCCGGCTGGGCCTTCCCGCCTGGATGCCGCTGCAGGTGGCACTGGCCGTCGTGGTGGGGGTGGTCATGACCCGCGCATGGGACCGTGTCACCGCCCTCGCCGTCACCTTCTGGCGGCAGCGGCCGTCCGCGGGCCGCGCGTCGTGAGAGGTCAGCCGAGGGCGCGGCGGTAGATCGCCTCCAGGTCGGCGCCGGCCTGCGCCATGTCGTACATCGACTGCATGGCCACTCGACCGGCCGCCCCCCAGGTCGGGCCGGTGTCGGGCGCCTCCGCCAGCCGCCGCATCGCGGCCTCGATGCCGCTGACCATGCGCTCGCGGACCTCGGCCAGGGCCTGGCGATGGGCTTCGCCCTGCAGCCGCAGGCCCACCCAGCGTTCGCTGGCGTCCAGGTCGATATCGATCAACCAGCCGGTCTTGTCGTGCTGCACGAACTCGGGGAAGGCCGCGATGCGTGCCCCGATCACCGGCCGACCGGCCATCGCGGCCTCGATCGGCAGCCAACCCAGGCTCTCGTCCAGGGACGGGTACAGGCAGACATCGTGCGACAGCAGCAGCTGGAACACCTGGGCGAAGGGCACCGGCGGCATCAGCGTGATCCAGTCGTGGCTGGCGGCACGGCGGCGCCAGGCCTCGCGGTCGGGGATGCCTTCGCGGAACGCGTAGCAGCGGGACTCGAAGTCCCCCACCAGGGTGAGGCGGACGTCCAGCCCCTGGGCGCGCAGGCGCTCGAAGGCCTCGATCGAGTACATGCCTCCTTTGCGGAACAGTTGGGTGCCGATGACGATGGCCGTGAGCGGCCGGTCCCGGCCGTTGCCGGGCTGCCCGCTGGGAGACGGGAGTCCCTTGGCAAAGGGGTCCCACACCCCGCCACGGAACACGTCGAGCTTGTCGGCCAGGTGCTCGTAGCCATGGGCCTGGAACACCCGCAGGGCGTGCCGGCGGGCGAACTCGCTGAGCGCGAGCAGCCCCTTGCAGCGCGGGCTGCTCAGGCGATCCAGCCCGAAACGGACCTGCCATTCGGCGGGCTGGCGCAGGTAGCGCGGGATCTCCAGCTCGAACGACATCAGGAAGTCGCCGTTGACCGGGATCATGTTCCAGGTGTGCAGCAGCGGCACCCGCGCATCCAGCACCAGGGGGGTGAACTCGAAGAAGGTGCTGTCATGGTCCAGTCGGCGCAGCGGCAGGCGCGGCAGCGTCACATGGGCATGGTGCGGCGTCGGCAGTCCGTAGATCACCCGGCTGGAGCCGTAGCAGGGGTCGATGACGCCGATCGGGGTCTTCCCCGCGGGCAGGCGGTCCCAGGGCATCAGCTTCGAGGGCTTGGGGGCGGCGGACTTCAGGTGCATGTCGTGGGGCCTTGTGCGTCACCAGTGGCGGTTGAGCCAACCACGCACCGGGCGCTCAAGCAGATAGTAAGAGACAAGGGCGCAGGCCACGGCGGCGGCGACCGCTGCGGCATGACCGCCCGGAAACACCCGCCGAAGGTCGTAGAAGGGCTGCTGCCACAGGTAGAGCGAATACGACCAGAGGCCCAGGAGCGTGAGCGGCCGAAGGCTCAGCAGCGCCCGGAAACCGGTGGTCGCCTCGGACAGGTGGTTGACGCCTACGGCCAGCAACACCGGGCCGACGAGGCGCTCCAGCGACCAGTGTCCGCCCGAGGCGTAGCACAGGATGCCCGCGATCAGTGCCGTCGGTGCGATCCAGGGGCTTGCGCCGGCCTCGGGCGAGTGTCGAGAACGCAGAAGTCGGTAGGCGCCCGCCAGCAGCAGGGGCGCCGCAGCGGTTTCGGTGCCGACATACCCTGTTCTGGCCGGACCCAGTGTGGAGTAGACGAATGAGCATGTCAGGCATGCCACGGCCAGAGCGAGCAGTGATGCCCCGGCGCGCCAGACGCTGCCGATGCCGAGTGCGAGCAGGCTCATCAGCAGGTAGGCATGCTCTTCGACGTTCAAGGACCAGGTGTGGCCGATGATGACTCCCACGGGTGTGCCGTGGATGCCCGTGTCGTTCGGCCAGTAGGTCCGCAGGAAGGCCAGACTGGACAGGAACTCATCCCATCGGAACGCGACGCCGCGCGAAGTCGCCAGTCCGTAGGCGAAGCACACATAGACCACGAACACGGGGAAGATGCGGCTGATGCGTCGCTTGTAGAACCGATCAAGGGGCTGCCGCTGGAGAAAGAGAATCCCCGCCATCAGGAAGCCCGAGAGTGCGAAGAACAGGTCCACACCGAGGCGGCCACTGTCGACGGGAAGTCGGTGAAGAAAGTGGTTCTCCATCACCAGGGCGATGGCCAATCCGCGCCAGCCGTCCAGGTAGGGCAGATGGATGGGTTCCGCTGTCGAGGAATGACGTCTCATCGAGCGCACTGCCCCAGGTGGCTGGCACTTGAAAACAAATCTGCCAGTCGTGTTGCTTCGGTGTCCGCATGGTGACGGCTTCCGACCCGACTCGCGGCGTCCCGGCCCATCTCCCGCAGCCGTCCAGGTGGCGTGGCGAGCGCTGCTTCCATGGCCGTCACCAGGGAGGGCAAATCCCCCGGCGGCACCAGCCAACCGTCCACGCCCTCCCGCACCAACTCCGGAATGCCCGCGATGCGCGTGGTCACCACCGGACGACCCACCGCCATCGCCTCCATGATGACCACCGGCAGGCCCTCGGCGAAGCTGGGCATGACCAGCGCGCGCGCCGACAGCAGTTCTCGCCGCACCTCGTCGCTCGAGATCCAGCCCGTGATGCGCACCGTGTCCTGCAGGCCGTGGCGGGCGATGGCCGCCTCGATCGGGGGGCGCATCTCGCCGTCGCCCACCAGCACCAGCTCGAAGCGCAGGCCCTCGGCCTTCAGGCGGGCGGCCGCCTCGACCAGCAGCAGCTGGCCCTTCTGGGCACACAGGCGGCCGATGTTGACCAGGCGCGGGGCGTCGCAGGTGTCGAGCTGGTCTTCAGGCACGAAGAAGGCGGGCTCCAGCGCGCAGTGCACCACCTTCACCTTGTCCCACTGGTCGGCCGGCAGCCAGCGCCAGAGCTGGCTGCGGCCGTAGCTGCTGATGGCGACGACGAAGGCGGCATGGCGCACCTTGTCGGCCAGGTGCAGGAACACGGGTTTGTCGAACTCTTCGGGGCCGTGCACCGTGAAGCTGTAGCGCGGGCCGCCCAGCAGGTGGGCCAGCATCACGACCTCGGCCGAGTTGGTGCCGAAGTGGGCGTGCACGTGGTCGATGCCGTCCTGCGCCAGCCAGCGCCGCAGGGTGCAGGCCTCGACCAGGTACATCAGGTGGTAGGGCCAGGGCCGCTCGGCCTGGCGCGACATCGCCCAGGCGGCCCGCAGGGCCTGCCAGAAGCGGGCCGGGCGGGTGAGCGCGGTGCGCGCGGCCTCCAGCAGCAGCGCCGGCAGGCCCTGCGCCAGCACGTGGCGGGTGCGGCCGCGCTCCTGCAGGTCCTCGTCGCCGCGGACCTCGGCGTCCCAGCCGCGCAGGGCGTAGCGGGCCACCGTCACGCCCTGGCGTTCCAGCGCCAGGATCTCGCGGCGGATGAAGGTGTGGCTGACCTTCGGGTACTGGTTGACGAAGTAGGCGACCTTCACCAGCGGGCTCCTTCAGGGGTGCGCTGCGCGTTGGCGGCGTCGATCTCGGCGGTGGCGCGGGCCTTGCCCAGCAGCAGCGAGCGCCACTGCCAGCGCCGCAGGAAGCGGCGGAAGCCCTCGTCACCGTAGCGCGGCAGGCCGCGCAGCGCGCTGCGCACCCAGCCCCACAGCATGGCGGCGCTGCCCAGCACGGCGGGCTTCTGGTTGGCGCGGTAGAGGGCGCTGGCCAGCATGTAGAAGAAGCCGGTGCCCATGAAGTACTGGCCGAAGCCGTGGCGCATGCGGCCCACGAACACGCTTTGCTGGCTCGAGCCCATCGGGCGCAGGTGGATGAAGCGCAGCTCGGGCTCGTTCCAGCTGCGGGCGATCCAGCCCTTGCGGCGGCACTCGTGGCAATCGATGCCGTCCCACATCACCTCGCGCACGAAGCCGCCGATGGCCTGGAAGGCGGTGACGCGGTAGAACTTGGTCATGCCCAGCGAGGTCTCGTCGCCGTGGCGCTCGTCCTCGAGCTGGCCATCGCGCTCGAGCCAGGCCTTGCCGCTGCAGGTGCCCAGCCGGGGCTCGGCGTGCATGCGCTCGACCAGGATCTCGAAGTAGCGCGGCGGCAGGCGCAGGTCCAGGTCGAGCTTGCAGATGAACTCGAAGTCCTCGGGGCGCAGGGTGTCGTAGCCGGCGTAGAAGGCGTCGATCACGCCGGGGCCCACGGCCCGGTGGCCGCGGTCCTGCCGGGTGACGATGCGGATCCAGGGGTGGCGCGCGGCGTACTCGGCCAGGATGGCCGGGGTGGCGTCGGTGGAGCCGTCGTCCACGATCACCCACAGGGCCGGCTGCAGCGATTGCGCCACCACCGTGTCCAGGGTCTGGCGCATGTAGTCCGCTTCGTTGCGGCAGGGCGAGATCAGGGCGTAGCCCTGGCCGGTGGTGCTCATCACTTGTACTCGATCAGGGTGCTGCGGCGCCCCATCAGGCGGCGCCAGTGGTACAGCAGGACGCCCGCCGCCTCGGGAAAGCGGCCCAGCACCAGGAAGAAGGCCCGCAGCCAGGCGGCGTCGGCCGCGCGCGTGGCCGCATCGGGGCGCAGCGCCAGGCGCAGCACCTGCACGGGGTAGGCGAGCAGGAGCAGCAGCGCGGCGTGCGCGCCGGCCAGCGCCGGCAGCAGCGCCGCTGCGGGCAGCAGCAAGCCCCACAGCAGGGCCCGGCGCCGCTGGGCCACGCCGTGGCGCTCCGGCGGGGCGCCGTGCAGGGCTGCACCTTCCGCGAAGGCGTGCCCGGCGCGCTTGGCGCGCTGCCACCACTGGCCCCAGCGGGTCATGGCCGCGTCGTGCCAGGTCATGTCGGCGTCCAGGCGCCGCACGCCCCAGCCGGCCGCGCGGATGCGCACGCACAGCTCGGGCTCCTCGCCAGCGATCAGGTCATCCCGGTAGCCGCCGGTGGCGGTCAGGGCCTCGGCGCGGACCAGGGCGTCTCCGCCGCAGGATCGGGCCGGGCCGGGCGCGGTGTTCCATTCAATGTCGCACAGCCGGTTGAATACGCTGGCCTCGGGGTGGCGCTCGCGGCGGCGGCCGCAGACCACCGCCAGCCGAGGATCGGCCGCCAGGGCCTGCTCGGCCAGGGGCAGCCAGCCGTCCACCAGCTCGCAGTCCCCGTCGAGGAAATGCACCTGCTGCAGGCCCGGGTGGTCCTGCAGCAGCCGGCGCCAGCCGGCGTTGCGCGCGCGGGCGGCGGTGAACGGCTGCGCCATGTCCAGGGCCACGACGGGGGCACCCACGGCCTGGGCCGCCGCCACCGAGCCGTCGCGCGAGCCGGAATCGACGTACACCACCGGGCAGCCGGTGCGAACCACCGAGGCCAGGCAGCGCCGCAGGCGCTCGCCCTCGTCCCGGCCGATCAGCACGAAGCCGGTGGCGCTCATCGGCGTGGGCGCTCCAGCGAGGCCAGGTGGGCGATACCCAGCGCTGCGGCCCAGATCAGCATCTGCATGACCTGGCGGATCGGCGAGACGGTGAAGACCAGGGCCATCAGGGCCACGGTCATCGCGATCCAGGCCAGGGCCTCATGGCCCAGCGCCGGGGCGCCGCGGGACACCAGGGCGGATTGCCGCCAGAGGCCGACCAGGAAGGGGGTCATCAGCAGGCCCAGTCCGATCAGGCCCACGTTCAGGGCCACTACCAGGTAGGTGTTGACCAGGTCGATGATGCCTTCGCCCTGTTTGAGGTAGGCCAGCGGGGTGAGGAAGTCGCCCACGCCCAGCCAGGGGCTCTGCTTGAGTAGCGCGACCGAGGCCTCCAGCAGTTCCTGGCGGTAGAGGATGTTGAAGGACTCGCGGCCCTCGGCGTTGAATAGCTCGATCGCGCCTTGCGTCAGCTGTTCACCGATGCCGGAGGACCAGCCCACGCCGACCAGCGTGGTGAGTGCAGCCACGGAGGTCACGTACCCGCGGCCGGCAAGCCTCGGCATGGCCAGCAGCGACACGAAGAGCAGGCCCGTGCACAGCCACGCGGCGCGGCCGAAGGTGGCCCAGAGTCCGCCAAGCAGCAACAACAACAACCACCAGTAGGCCTTGCCGGGACGCTCGGGTTTCAGGCCGGCCCAGGCGCCCAGCGCCACCAGCAACATCGCGGCGAGCACAAGCGGGTTCTGGGGCGCGGCCTGCCCGCGCAGGAAGCCCGCGCGCAACTCGGCCCAGGTCGTCTGCCATGAGGTGCCGTAGATGTACTGCAGCTGGTTGTAAAACTGGTGGCCCGTGAGGCTTTCCAGCGTGGCGATCGCGCCTTGGCAGGCCATGGCAATCAGGAAGATCGCCAGCAGCTTGCGGCGGTCGGCGGCATCGCGCGCGCAGCGTGTGAGCGCCAGGTAGGGGATCCATACGTCCAGCAAGATTTCGACGGTCGCGCGCACCAGCACGCTCAGAGGGCCGCGCCAGTCGAAGGACGCCATCAGGAAGACGTAGCCGAACAGGCCCAGGTCGCACAGCCGCAGCCAGCCCGGGGTGGGCAGGCTGCGGTCGGGTGTGGGGCGGTTCAGCAGCGCCGGCAGCAGCAGCACCAGCGAGAGCAGGCGGATCGGGCTGAGGGCCGTGACGTAACCGATGCCCACGATGTCGTCCAGCACGAACTCCGCCGGGGGCAGAGACACCAGCAGCAGCGCGTAGGCACCGAGTCGGCCGCCCATCCCGCCGCCGAGGCGGCGTGAGAGCCACAGCGCCACGAGCACGGTGCCGATGGCGAACACAGGGGTGCGGAAGCTGAGGAAGGCCACGGCACTGCCGGCGACCAGACCCGCGACGACGGCGTCGAAGTCGCGCCGGCTGAGCCATTGCAGGGTGACGCTGCGGGTCATCCACACCACCGCCAGCATCACGGCCACGACGGGCAGGAACAGCTTCAGTGCCCAGACGATGTTCATGCCGTGGCTCCCCAGCCGCCTTGCCAGCGACGCTTCCAGCGCGAGGCCCGGTCACGGACCTCGCGAACGTACCAGTCGTGATAGGCCTCGCCGAGCAGCCCGCGGGTGTCCACGCCGGCGGCACGGAACAGCCGCCACAGCTGCCGGTGGTACTCGAGCGGGGCCTCGTTGGCGGCGAAATGCATCATGCAGGGGTGGTCGGGCAGGCCGGTGTCCGCCCGCACCAGCCGGCAGGCGCCTTGCCGCGCATCCAGTTGAAGGGTCCCCGGCCGTGCGCTGCAGTGGCGCGAGAAGAAGCCGGTCTCGGGCATGGGCGCCAGATCCATCTCGGTCATCACGTAGTCCACCACGTCTTCGTCAGCGAAAGGGATGGGGCCGATCAGGGTGTCGTGCTCTCGGGTGACTTCCCGCGCCCGCTCGAAGAAGGCGGCGCAGGCGCCCTTGCGGAAGTACGCGTGCCCGGCCCCGTCGATCACCACCAGCGAGGGCTTGCCCAGTTGCCGCATCATGCGGATGCGGTCCATGCCGAAGGAGCTGGTGCGGGTGGCGGGGGTGCGTTGGCAATCCGCCTCGTCCATGTGGGTGCCGCAGGCCGCATAGGGCTGCGCACGCCAGGCCGCGATCGCCGGCAGCACCGGCTTGAACACCAGCACGTCCGAATCGAAGAACACCGTCTCCTCGAAGGGCGAGTAACGGTCCATGTGGATCTTGTGCACGAAGCCGCGCAGGCTGGGGTCTTCGTCGACCACGAGATCGAAGTGGGGTGCGACCAGGGGGCGCACCTTGGGCGAGCACGCCACCGCGATCGGCACGCCGGGGTTGGAGACCCGCAGCGACAGCGCCAGGCCGATCGCCTTGCGGAAGTCGCCCGGCGTGGCCATGGTGAGGATGCCGAAGCTCAGGTCCATCAGGGCTTGTCCAGGGAAGTGTGTGGGCGGCGCGGCCGGATCCGGGCCGGCACGCCCACCGCGATGTGGTCGTCCGGGACGTCGGTGACGACGACCGCGTTGGCGCCGATCAGCACGCGGTTGCCGATGCGGATGCGCCCGAGCAGCTTGGCGCCGGTGCCGATGTCGACGTCGTCGCCGATGTGGGGCGCGCACGGGTCGTCGGCGTGCGCCAGGCCCACGACGACGCCGTTGCGGATCCGGCAGCGCTCGCCGAAGCGGGCGTAGCCGCTGACGACGATGCCGCCGAAATGGTCGATGACGAAACCGCGGCCGACCTCGGCCTCGCAGGGGAGTTCGATGCCGGTGAGGATCTGCACCAGCTTGTAGAGCACGTGGTAGGCCAGCGAGAAGACCTTGCGCAGCGGCGCGGGGCGCACGCCGTAGCGCCAGCGGCCGAAGCGGTAGACCAGCATGACCCAGAAGCCCTGGGCCCCCAGGCGTCGGCCATGGGCCTGGAAATCGGCGCGGAGGTGGTCGAACATGGCGTCAGCGGGTGGGGCGGGTGCCGCCGGCCGTGGTGCGCCAGAGCGACCACACCGTGCGTTGGCGGCGCCACTCGTCGGCTGCTGGCGCGAGCGAGCGGTGGCGCAGCAGGCCCTTGAGGCCGATGTAGCAGCTGCCGAGGGCTTCGAGCAGCAGGTGGGCGGCCAGTCCGGTGCGGCCGTGCTGCTTGCGGAAGTACAGCAGCGCGCTCTCGATCTGCAGCGTGGGCACCTGGCGGCCGTGACGGCTCAGGGCATGGTCCTTGGCGGCGCTTTCGCCCCCCAGGTGCACGACCTCGGTGCCCGGGTGGAAGACCACGCGCCAGCCCGCGGCCTTCAGGGCCCGGCAGTGGTCCACCTCCTCGAAGTAGAGGAAGTAGCGCGGGTCGAACAGCCCGACCTGGCGCACGGCGTCCATGCGCAGCAGGTAGAAGCAGCCGGGCACCCAATCGCAGTCGCGCACCTGGTCGTGTGCCCAGGCCATGTCGTCCACCGAGCGGCCGGGCAGCCAGCGCGACAGGCCGGTGCGGCCCAGGAAACCGTTCCAGGGCGTGGGGAAGTAGCGGCAGCTGGGCTGCAGCGCACCATCGCGGCCGATCAGGCGCACGCCCAGCACGCCGCAATCCGGGTGGGCCTGCATGTAGGCCAGGGTGGTGGCCAGGCTGTCAGGCGGCACGAAGGCGTCGGTGTTGAGCAGCAGCAGGAAGGGCGTGTCGACCGCAGGCAGGGCCAGGTTGTTGGCCCGGCCGAAGCCGACGTTGTGCTCGGAGCACCAGATCCGGACATCAGGGGCGTGGGTGCGCAGGTGCTCGACCGAGCCATCGCGCGACGCGTTGTCCACCACCATGATGCGGCCGCCGCCGACCGGTGCCAGTGCCGACCGCAGGGCCTGCAGGCACGGGTCGAGCAGCTCGCGGGTGTTGTAGTTGACCAGCAGGGTCGAGAGCAGCGGCGGTTCCGCGTGGGCAGTCATGTCGTCGGTGGGCGGGGGCACCGGCGCAGCGGAGGGCGGTACTGCGGGGCCAGGGAATTGTGCACCACGCCCGCGCGCGAGGCGGTGACGCCGGTAGGGGGATCTGTCCCCCGGATCTGGGCACAATGCCGCTTCCGTCAACCTCCACCGAACCAGGAGTCCCCGGGTGTCGTCCTCGGCCGCGCCGTCCCTGCGGCGCCAATCGATCCAGAGCGTGGCCTGGACCCTCCTGAGCTACGGCGGCAGCCAGGTGCTGCGCCTGGTCAGCAACCTGCTGCTCACCCGTCTGCTGGCCCCGGAGCATTTCGGGGTGATGGCCATCGTCACGGTGTTCCTGATCGGGCTGTCGATGTTCTCGGACATCGGCCTCGGGCCGAACATCGTGCAGAGCCCGCGCAGCCGCGAGCCCGACTTCCTGAACACGGCCTTCACGCTGCAGTTCATGCGGGGCGTGGCGCTGTGGCTGGCCTGCGTGCTGGCGGGGCATCCCCTGGCCCTGTTCTACGGCGAGCCCTCGCTGACCTGGCTGATCCCGGGGGCGGGGCTGGTCTCGATCATCTACGGACTGAACTCGACCAACGTCTTCACCGTCCAGCGCGACCTGAACCTGGTGCGGCTGACCGTGGTGGAACTCTCCGCACAGGTGACGGCCCTGGTCCTGATGGTGGGACTTGCGGGCTGGCATCCCTCGGTCTGGGTGCTGGTGGCGGGCTCCCTGGTGGCGGCGGCGGTCAAGGTGGTGGCCAGCCACCGGTGGTTGCCGGGCATCCGCAACCGCTTCCACTGGGACGCCGGCATCGCGGGCGAGCTGGTGCGGTTCGGCCGCTGGATTTTCCTGAGCACGCTGCTGTCCTTCGCCAGCAACAGCACGGCCAGCCTGGTCCTGGGCAAGTTCGTCAGCATGGCCGAGGTCGGGGTGTTCTCGATCGCGGCCACCCTGGCCAAGGCGGTGGAACAGGCCTACGAGCAGATCGCCCAGCGGGTGCTGCTGCCGGTCTACGCGCAGATCCGCCACTCGGAGCCGGCGCTGCTGCGATCGCGGGTGCGCAAGATCCGCCTGGGCGTGATGTCGCTGTTCCTGCCGATGCTGTGGCTGCTGGCCTGCCTGGGCGAGTGGCTGGTGGGCTGCCTGTTCGACAGCCGCTACCAGGGGGCGGGTTGGATTCTGCGCGCCTACGCGCTGGGTCTGGTGCCGGTGATCGTCGCGGGCATCGGCCCCTTCTACCTGGCGCTGGGCAATGCTCGCCTGATGATGTGGATGTCGGCCATCAAGCTGTTGTCCTACCTGGGGGCGATGCTGCTGGGCTGGGCCTGGGGCGGCACCACGGGGCTGGTGGTGGGCATGTCCTGCTTCACGGTCTTCGTTTACCTGGCGGATGCCATCAACCAGTGGCGCCATGGCATCTGGCTGCCGGCGCTCGATCTGGCCGGCTTCGGGGCGACCGCCCTGGTGGTGGGGGGCTTCCACGCCCTGTGGGGCTGGCGATGAGGCGCCACCTCCTGCTGGTGACCGCCACGGTCAGCCCCGCTTCGGGACAGCCGGGTCTCGCCTTGGTCCAGGCCGATGCGCGGCTGCAGGAATATCGGCAGGCGCTGCGTTTCCACGTGGGCCAGCTGCGCCGCGGCGTGGTGTCGGCGATCGTGTTCGCCGAGAACTCGGGCCACGACCTGCGCGCCCTGGCGGCCGAGTTCCCGGACTCCGCGATCGAGTGGATGGCGGTGCCTCCATCGCCCACCGAGCCTGGGGTGCACCGAGGCCATGCCGAGTTCTCGTTGCTCTCGCACGTGGCGGCCTGCTCCACGACCCTGCGGCGCGCGGCGCCCGATGACGTCGTCTGGAAAGTCACCGGGCGCTACCAGCTCCGCAACCTGGCCCGCATGGTCAGGACCGCTCCGCCCGGGCTGTCGCTGTACTTGCAGCTCTCGGACCACTGGGCCGAGTTGAGCGTGTTGGCCTGGAGCGTGGCGGGCTGGTCGCGCTGGCTGGAGCCGGTGTGGCCGCGTTTTCGCACCGACATGGCGCCCGAGCTGATTCTGGCCCGGAACCTGCACACCCGACGGGCGGCTGGCGAAGTCAAAGGCCTGCACACCGCCTGGACCTGGTTGCCCTATCTGGTGGGGCGGCGCGGCAGCGATGGCAGCCGCTACGAGGGTCGGTTCGGTCCCTTGCGCCACCTGTGGCGGCTGGCCCGCTGGGGGCTGCGTCGGATGAAAGACAAGACATGAGGGACGGTCACATGCGCCAAGGGATGATCCGCAGGCTGCTGGGCTCGGCGCTGCTGTGGTGTGCAGTGGCACAGGCCGCCCCCACCTGGTACTCCACGATGGATGAAGCCCAGGGTCTGCCCGCCGTCGAGGCGGGCGGTGTCCGGGCGGTCAATGCCAGCTGGGTGTTCTGGTCCGAGAACTGGAAGTGGGCCGGTCTGCAACCCGCGGTGCAGTCCGCCGCGGCGCCGGCCTCCGGCTGGACGGTGACGGGCAACAGCGGCGGGCTGGGGCTGGACGTGCAGGCCCGCTTCCAGCCTGGGGCTGGCCAGCGCTGGACCGCCGACGTCACGCTCAAGGCCGCGGCGGCGCGCAGCGGGGTGATCGGCGGCGGCTTCTCGTTCCGGTTCGACCTGCCGTCCTGGCGGGCCGAGATGGGCGACCCGGTGCTGCTCCCGGGCAACCAGGGCTGGCGCTGGGGGCGCGACGGCGGGCGGCAGATCGAGATGCGGGTGGACCCGCCGCTGGCCAGCGTGTACTTCGAGAAGGGCAGCCCGGCCGAGGTGCGGGCCTACTTCTACAAGGACGAGGTGCCGGCGGGCGAGCGGCGCTACCGCATCACCTGGACCGAGCGCGGGGGCATCCAGCCCCGTGCGCCGTTGACCGAGCGCCTGGGGGGGGCGCCCTCGGACAAGTGGCCGACCGACCCCATCGGGGTGCGTCAGTCGCCGGTGGACCTCAGTTTCCTCAACCGGACCGATCGACCGGCCGGCAAGCGGGGGCCGGTGCGGGCCCAGGGCGACAGCCTGGTGTTCGCCGACGGCACGCCGGCGCGATTCTGGGGCACCAACGTCACGGCCTATGCGCTGTTCACCTCGCCCCGCGACACCGTGCGCGAGCAGGCCCGGCGCTTGGCCGCCCTGGGCTACAACCTGGTGCGGCTGCACCACCACGACTCGCCCTGGGTACCGCAGAACATCTTCGGCAACTTCAAGTCCCTGGACAGCACCCAGACCCTGGACCCCGCCGCGCTCGAGAGCCTGGACTGGTGGATCAAGTGCCTGAAGGACGAGGGCATCTATGTCTGGCTGGATCTGCATGCCCAGCGGGCGTTCAAGGCGGGTGACGGCATCACCGGCTTCGACGAGCTGCGCCGGGGCAAGGACACCGCCGACCTGAAGGGGTTCAGCTACGTCAACCCGTCGATGCAGGCGGCGATGAAGCGCTTCAACGAGGCCTTCCTCAGCCACCGCAATGCCTTCACCGGGGTGGCCCACAAGGACGAGCCGGCGGTGCTGGCGCTGCTGCTGACCAACGAGAACGACGTCACCAACCACTTCGGCAATGCCATGCTGCCGGACAAGAACGTCCCGCAGCACAACCGCCTGTACCAGGCGCGGGCCGACGAGTTCGCGCGACGCACCGGCCTGCCCGCGGACAAGGTCTGGCGCAGCTGGGAGCACGGGCCTTCCAAGTTGTTCCTCAACGACCTGGAGCGCGGCTTCGACCTGGAGTTCATCGGCCAGGTGCGGCAGCTTGGCAGCAAGGCCTTGGTGGCCACCACCAACACCTGGGGCGCCAACCCGATCAGCTCGCTGCCCGCGCTGACCAGCGGCGACCTGATCGACGTCCACGCCTATTCGCCCTACGGTGCGCTGGAGCGCAACCCCGTGCTGGGCGCCTCGTTCATCCATTACCTGGGTGCGGCCCAGGTGCTGGGCATGCCCATGAGCGTGAGCGAGTGGAACGCCGAGCCCTTCCCGCTGCCCGATCGCCACCTGCTGCCTCTGTACGTGGCGGCCACTGCGTCCCATCAGGCCTGGGATGCGGTGATGCACTACGCCTACACGCAGGAGCCGGTCGAGCGCAACAGCGCGTCGAACTGGCATGGCTACAACGACCCGTCCCTGCTGGCGATGATGCCGGCGGCGGCCCTGTTGTACCGGGAACGCCACGTGGCCGAGGCCAACACGCTGTACGTGCTGGACCCGGGCGCTGCCTTGTTCGGGCAGCACATCAGCCCCCTGAACTCGCCAGCCCTGCGCACCGCCATGACCCGCGGACGCCTGGCGGTCGCCATGCCGGCCACCAGCGAGCTGCCTTGGCTGCAGCGGCGCGAGCCTCCTGCCGGGGCGACGGTCCTGAAGGACCCTGCGGTTAGCGTGCTGCCGACCGACGCGACTCAAGCCCGGAGCGACACCGGCGAGCTGGTGCACGACTGGGAGTCTGGCGTCTACACGATCGTCACCCCCCGCACCCGGGCGGCCATGGGCTGGCTGGGGGGGCGCTCGATCAGCCTGCCGGGGGTGGAGCTGAAGCTCGACACGCCCAGCGTGGCCGTGGCAGTGCAGAGTCTGGACGGGCGACCGGTCGGGGAGTCGTCGGAGCTGTTGGTGTCGGTGGCCACCCGCTCGGTGCCGCAGGGGCGCAACCGCGCGCCGTTCCTGGTGGAACCGGCCGAGGGCTCGTTGACCATCGAGGGGCCCAAGGGGCTCAAGGCGGTGGCCTTGGGTCGGGGAGGGGACACGACGCCGTGGCCGCTCAAGTCCGCACCTGGCGGCTATAAGCTTGAACTGGACGGGCGTCGGCCGGTGTCGTGGTTCCTGCTGCGCCGGGGCAGTTGAGCGGCTTCGGGGGGCGGGTTTACCGACCCGGCCCAAGCCCGGCCAGCCGGAGGCGGGCCGCAGGGGACATCGCGGCGACCGCAGCATCGACGAACCGGTCCTGCAGGGCGAAGCCCTCGGCCTCGTTGCGGTCGAGTGAGGACACGCGGAACAGCACGCCGTCGACGATGTCGCCGCGCAGGCCGTGGAGGATCTCTGCGCGCTTGCGTTGCCAGCCACCCAGGGCCTGCTGGTCGCCGATGACGGTCCAGTAGGTGACCGGCTCGAAGCGCTGGTTGCTCAGCACGGTGAACAGGCGGCGCACCGGAATCTCGCCCTGGGCCGTGGTGATGCGCGCGTCATGGCTGCCGCGGATCTGGAAACCCTGGGCCGGGTAGCAGACCTCCGGGTAGTGCAGTTGGACGCTTCCATCGGTCTGGTCTTCGCCGTAGGCGATCGTCAGCATGACGCGCTCGCCCTGGCTGTTGATGTAGACCCGCTCGACGATCTCGCTGTAGAGGCGGTCGAGGATCTGCTGGGTCTGGGGGTTCACCACGCCGCCGCTGATGCTGGTGTCTATTCGCCAGTCTGCGAACTGCCGGGGCATCAGGTCGGCGACCTTGCCCTGGCGCTGGGCGGCCAGGTAGCGGCGCGGAATCATCGCGGTCGACACCCCGGCGGCGGCCAGCATCAGTCCGGACAGGACCAGCGCGCGTCGTTGCAGGCTCATGCGGCAGCCTCCTGATGACCCATCGCCCGGCCACCCAGTCGCAGCAGGGAATCGGTGGCGATGATCATCAACAGCGCCGTCAGGAACAGCACCATGCCGGCGAAGCCGTGCAGAAAGCCCTGGCCGGCCGCGTCACCGAAGTGGAAGGTGATCAGCGACAGCACGACCACGCGGGTGACGTTGGCGGCGAAGCTGATCGGCACGATCAGGATGGCCAGCAGGATGTTGCGCAGCGCGGACGAGTGGCGCACCACGTTCAGGTACAGCAGGCCCATGGCCTCGAGGGTGAACAGGGTGTGCAGGCCGGCGCAGGCGTCGGCCACCAGCAGCTGGTAGGGGCCCACCTGCAGGATGACACCGCTGCGGGCCACCGGGTAGCCCAGCAGCGACATCAGGTTGGCCGCGACCGAGGACACCGCCAGCTTCATGGGCTGGGTGACCGCATCCACCAGCGCGGCCGGCAGCGGGATCAGGAAGAACAGGAAGAACAGCGGGAACCACAGCGCCCGCACCGCGCCCTTGCCGCGCAGCAGCAGCAGCACGCCCACCAGGCTGAGGATGGCCGACAGGGTCTGGGCGCTGAGGATGCGCTGGGAACGCCCGAAGATGTAGAGCAGCAGGGCCAGGCCCAGCAGGCCGGCGGCGCCCCACACGGGCGGGGCTTGCGCGGGTTCGGGGTCCACCGCCGACCAGCCGCGCCAGATCAACCACAACGACAGGGCCAGCACGATCGGCCCGTGGCCTTGCTCGTCGGTGGCCCAGACGGTGGTGAACAGGCCGTGCAGGGTGGGGACATACATCGCCAGCAGGCCCGCCAGGACGATCCAGAAGGGGCGCCGGTGGGGTTCGAACCAGGCGCGCAGGTCGGTCGCGTTCATGGGGGCTGGCGGGCTGGGGTCAGAACTCGTTCATCACCACGCCGGCCAGGCGCACGTGGCCGGCCTGCAGCGTGTCGACCAGGTCCTGCAGGCCCTTGACGCGGTTGGCGTCCTGGCGCGCGATGACCAGGGCCGAGCCGCAGCGCGAGGCGATGACCGCGCCGTCAGCGCCGAAGACGGCGGCCGGCGAGTCGACGATCACGTGGTCGAACTTGATGCCGACCTCGCGCAGCAGCATGGCGAAGGCGGGGCCTTCGACCAGTTCGAGCGGGTTGGGCGGTTGCACGCCCACCGGCAGCACGAACAGGTTGGGCACGTCCTTGACGGCCTTGATCACGCCCTTGCCGCCACGGCCGGACAGCACGCCCGACAGGCCGTTGCTGTTGTCGACGTCGAAGACCTGGTGCATGCGGGCACCGCGCATGTCGGCGTCGATCAGCAGCACCTTGCCGCCCAGCTGGGCCAGGGCCACCGCCAGGTTGGCGCAGAAATAGGTCTTGCCGTCGCCGCTGTCCACGCTGACCACGGCCAGGGCCGGTCGCGAGGCCTTTTCGGTGGTGTCCTGGCTGCGCAACAGGATCTGGCTGCGGATCGCGCGGAAGGCCTCGGCCTGGTGGCCGAAGGGTTGGTTGAGCATCACCAGCTCGGGATGCTCGCGGCGGCGGTCCTCGTCGGCGTAGGCGTACTTGAACTGCTGGGCCAGGGCCTGCAGCACGTCCTCGGTCTCGGCCAGGCCCAGCGCGATGGCGGCCTCGCCAAAGCGCATGTCGTGCTCGCGCTGGTAGGCGGCGATGCGGTCCAGGTCGTCGGCGCTGAGGTTGCGGGCGTCGGCGATCAGCTCGCCGATGCTGCGGGCGGGCTGATCGATGGCGGCACCAGGGCCTTCGCGACCGAAGATCGACTCGCCGGTAAAGGGCGCGGAACTGCTCATGGCTTGTTCTTGTCCTGTTCAATGGCGGGCGGCGCGCGGCGCCCCGAGATCACGCGTTGCTGGGTCTGGGCCAGCTGGCCCTTCACGCGCCGGCTCATCTTGGGCGTGGGCATGATGCCGATGACCGGCAGGCCCAGCGCGGTGATGGCGTCCCCCGGGGTGCGCACGCGCTTGTCGAACTGCTCGAGCAGCAGGGCGGCACCGATGCCCAGGGCGATCGCCGCGGCCAGGCCCATCACCAGGTTGGCGACGACCTTGGGTGAGGAGGGCTTGGTCGGCGGCGTGGCCGGGCTGATCACCGTGGCGTTGCTCTGGCGGTTCTGGCTCTCGAGGTTGGTCTGGTTGAAGCGGGTGAGGACCGCGTCATAGGTGCGCTGGGCGCTCTCGACATCACGCACCAGCAGGGCCTGCTGGTCGCGGACTTCCTTGAGCTTGAGGACCTTGCTGCGCTGCGACTCCAGCTGACCGCGGATCTCGCCTTCGCGGGCCCGGGAGATGGTGGCGTTGACCGCCACGCCGCCGGTGGCGGTGCGGGTTTCAGTGGCCAGTCGCTGGCGCAGGTCATTGAGCGAGGCGCGGGCCTCTTGCACCAGTGGGTGGTTGTCACCGTAACGGGAGTTCAGCTCCTGCAGGCGGGCCTCGGCCTTGCCGATCTCGCCCTTGAGGCTGGCGACCATCGGGTTGTTCTGGACCTCCAGCATCGAGCCGGCATTGGCCTGGGCCTGGGCGCGGCGGTTGGAGGCGTCCGCCGCCTGGCCCTGGGCCACCACCAGCTCCTGGGTCAGCAGGCTCAGGCGGGACATTTCAAGGTCCATGCGCTCGTCCGAGGCGATCAGGCCGTTCTCACGCTCGAAGGCCGAGAGCCTGGCACGCGCCTTCTCGACCCCGTCCTTGGCTTCCTTGATCTGCTCGTTGAAGAAGCCGGAGTACTGCTTGGCGGGGTCCACCCGCAGCTCGATCGCGGTCTCGAGGTAGGCCTGCATGAAACCGTTGGCGAGCGCGGCGGCGAAGCGCGGCTCGGTGGCCGCATAGGTGATGTTGACCACGTTGCTGCCGGGCCGGGCGACCTCGGTGCGCAGGCCCGACTGCAGGCGACTGACCAGCCAGTCCTGGATCGTGCCTTCGACCTTGTTCTTCTCCCACTCGGCGCGCAGGTCGGCGGTGTCGGCCAGCTTGAGGTTCTCGATCACGCGCAGGGCGACGCGGTCGCTGCGGATGACCTCGAGTTGGGTGTTGATCATGGCCGGCGAGACGGCGCCGCCATACAGCATGGAGCTGACCGGGTCGGGGCGGCCTTCGATGACCATCGAGGCGGTGGCGGTGTAGACGCGGGTGGCGGTCACCACCTGCACCACGGCGCCGATGCAGACCAGCACGAACACCGCCAGGGCGAGGATCCACCGCGCCCGCAGCACGGCCAGGAAATTGGACAGGGACATCTTGGGGAATCCGGCGTCAGGTCAGAACAGGCTTTCGCGCACGAAGACCACGTCGCCGTCGCGCAGCGGGGCGTCGAGCGGCAGCTCGGTGGTCTGGACCTTGCCTTCGCCATCCCGGCGGCTGACCTGCACGCCCTTGAGGGTGCCACGCAAGGTGGGACCGCCGGCGGCGGCCAGGGCCTGGGTCAGGCTCATGCCGCGCTCCAGGCGCAGCTGGCCCGGGCGCTGGATCTGGCCGTAGACGTAGACCTGCGCGGCCCGGTCCACCCAGATGGTGTCGCCGGGCATGATGACCACGTCATTGGCGCGGCCGCCGGCGGTGAACACGCCGGGCAGGTCGATTTCCTTGCGGAAGGGCTGGCCCTGGCGCTCACCCAGCAAGACCAGGGTGTCGGAGCCGGCACCGGCGACGATGCCGCCGGCCAGGGCGAGCACCTCGGTCAGGCGCATGCCGGTGACGTCCAGCGGGATGCGGCCCGGCTTGGCGACCTGGCCCAGCACATTGACCTGGTTGGCCCGGACCTGGGCCACCACGATGATGACCTGCGGGTTCTTGACGAAGTCGCCCTTGCGCAGCGCGTCGGACAGGCGGGCCTCGGCCTCGGGCACGCTCAGGCCATTGACCTGGACCCGTCCCACCAGCGGGTAGCTGATGACGCCGGTCTCGGTGACGCGGGTCTCCAGGCTGAGGTCGGGGCTTTGGTAGACGGTGATGCGCAGGACGTCACCGGCACCGATGCGGTAGTTCTCGGCGGTGGGGGCCTGGGCATTGCCCAGGGCCGGGACGAGCATCAGCCCGGCGAGCAGAAGCCGGGAAAGGAGGCGCAGCAGGGCGTGCATGGACGGTCCGGATCAGAAGGAGGGGGAACGGTCAGCGGGTGGCGGCGCTGGCGGCGCCGGGCAGTTGCACCCGGACGCCCTCGCCGCTGGTGGGCAGCGTCACGCGGGTACCGGCTTGCGAGGCCGCGCCGGGCAGGCTGATCTGCACGCCGGCGGCCTGCGAGGCGGCGCCGGGCAGGCTGATCTGCACGCCGGAGGCGGCGTCGCCCGCGGGCAGGCTGACCTGCACGCCCGAGGCCTGGGTCAGCACGGCGGAGGGGTCGACGCTGCGGCTGCTGGCCAGGGTGGGCTCTTCGGCGGCCATGTCGGCGAACTTGCCCTTGAACTCCAGCTTGGCGGCGGTGCGCATGGCCTGCACGTTGGAGTCGATGGCCTTGCGGCGGGCTTCGTTCGAGAGATAGGCCGAGATCGCCGGCTTGGCCTTCTCGAAGGCCACCGGCTCCAGCTTGCTGGCGTTGACGAACACCAGGCGGGCCTGGGCCTTGCCGTCGGTGACCAGCAGGCCGCGACCGTCCTTGATCTGGGCCAGGGTGGGCACGATGGCCAGCGGCAGCGCCTCGGCGCCGACGGCCAGCGGGCGGGCCGAGAACGCCAGCTCCTGCGACTTGAGCCAGGCGGCGACGTCCTGCACGCCCTTGCCCGCCTTGAGCTGCTCCTCGAGGGCGGCGCGCTTGTCACCCGGCCAGGCCAGGTTCATCTCGGTCAGCGAGTAGACCTTGCGCTGGGCGAACAGGTCGGGATTCTTGTCGTAGTAGGCGCGCACCGCGTCTTCGGTGGGCGCGGCCACGCTGCTGGCGACCTGCTCGAAATAGGCGCGGGCCAGCACTTCGCGGCGGGCGGCTTCGAGGGCCTGGGCGGTGCGGGGTTCGCGGTCGAGCTTGAGTTCGGTGGCCTTCTGGATCGCCAGTTCCTGGTCGATCAGGCGGCTCAGGATCTTGCGGCTGGCCGCGTCCATCTGGTCCTGCGGAACGTTGCGCTCCTGCTGCAGGCGGAAGTTGATCTGGTGCACCGTCAGCTCGGCGTCGTTGACGCGGGCCGCCACCTGGGTGGCATCCGTTTCCTTCTTGGCCCCGCAGGCGGTCAGCAGGACGGCGAACGCGGTGGCGGTCAGAAGGGGCAGGCGGCGGGAAGAACGGTCACGACGGGTCATGGGCGGTACGGGCTGTGGGCGCGAGGCCGGAGAACCCTCCGGACAGAGGGCGTTCTGCCCCGGGAAGGGGCCGGACAAGTATCACCGATTTACATTCGGCGGGCGGGACGGTCCGTCCCCTCTGTCACGGACACCGTCCCCTGGTGGCGACAGGCTTTTTTGGGGGGACTCCCTAGGATGCAGGAGGGGCGGGGCTGTCGCGGGGCGGACGTCTTGGCGCCTTATGCTGCGGGCCTGCGGTGCGCAGGAGGGCTGCGCCGGGACGGAGGGAGGAGAACATGTCGGGGGAGCTGTCTTGGGCCGCGGCGTTGCGTGCGCAGCTGGGCGCGCAGGTGGATGACCTGGATGACCCGCGCCTGGACGCCTTGGCCCGCGCCACCCTGCAGGCCTTGAGGGACTGGCTGGCCGCGCAACCGCTGGACGAGGCCGGGGCGCCGCACCCCTTGGCACCCTTGGGCGTTCTGCGCCCGCGCGGAGCCGGGCCGCGGGGACATGCGCGCTGGATGCTGCACCTGGTCCCCACGCCGGGCGCCGCCGCGACGGCAAGCCCCGTTCGACAGGCCAGCCTGCCCCGTGCGCCTGCGCCTGCAACGGCTGCGGCGGCCGTACCGGCACCAGCACCGACACCGGCACCCGCACCGGCACCGGCACCGGCACCCGCACCGGCACCGGCACCGGCATCCCGAACGACACCGGCAACCCAACCGGCGGCAGCCCCGGCGTCCGCCGCACTGCGGGCCTGGACCAAGGCGTGTCGGCAGGCCGATCCGCCGTTGATCGATCCTGACCTGCGCCTGATGTTGATCTTCTCGCCCAAGGCGGCCTGTTCCACCTCGGTCATCTGGTTCTTCCACCAGGCCGGCCTGGCGCAGGAGGCCCGTGCCCACCATGAATGGCCGCACCGATACCGCATCGAACGCCACGACCCGGGCGAGCGACAGGCCCGGGGGCGTGGCCTGCCGCCGCAGGACCTGCGGGTGGTGCGGGTGGTGCGAGACCCGCTGGACCGGGCCGCGTCCAGCTTCCGCCATGCCCTGGGCACGGGCTATGCGCGCGAAGCGATCCTGGCGGCCCTGGGCGTGGACACCCGGACCGAGCCGCTGAGCTTCCAGCGCTTCATCGACTTCCTCGAGACCGAGGACCTGGACCGCTGCGACCCGCACCACCGCCGACAGCGCCATCCGGTCGAGGACCTGCGCGCGCCCGATGTGCTGATCAGCACCACCGAGCACGACCTGTTCGCCGGCCTCAACGCGGCGGAGCGCCGCTTCGGCTTGCCGGTGACGGACTTCGGAGCGCTGTCGTGGGTGCACGACGTGCAGCGCCACCGCGTGCCACGCTCGGTGGACATGGGCGAGCGGCCCGACCTGGTGCCGCTGAACACGCGGCAGGCCTTGTCAGGCCCCTGGCCGACCGGCCTGCTGACGCCGCTGGCCCGCGAACGCCTGGCGCGGCTGTATGCCGACGACATCGCCCGCTACACCGGGCTGCCGGACCCGGCCGCCCTGGGGTGAGGGCGGCGTCGGCGCGGCCTCAGTCGCTGCCGAACAGGTCGCGGGTGTAGACCTTGTCCGCCACGTCCTGCAGTTCGGGCGCGTGGCGGTTGGCGATGATGACGTCGGCGCGGCGCTTGAACTCGGCCAGGTCCTGCACCACCTCGGAGTGGAAGAACTCGGTCTCGTGCAGGGTGGGCTCGTGCACGATCACCGGCACGCCCTTGGCCTTGATGCGCTTCATCACGCCCTGGATGCTGCTGGCGCGGAAGTTGTCCGAGCCGGCCTTCATGGTCAGGCGATAGATGCCCACCACGCGCGGCTGGCGGCGCAGGACGTCGTCGGCGATGAAGTCCTTGCGGGTGGTGTTGGCGCTGACGATGGCCCCGATCAGGTTCTGGGGCACTTCGCGGTAGTTGGCCAGCAGCTGCTTGGTGTCCTTGGGCAGGCAGTAGCCGCCGTAGCCGAAGCTCGGGTTGTTGTAATGGCTGCCGATGCGCGGGTCCAGGCACACGCCGTCGATGATCTGGCGGGTGTCCAGGCCGTGGGTGGCGGCGTAGGTGTCCAGCTCGTTGAAGAAGGCCACCCGCATCGCCAGGAAGGTGTTGGCGAAGAGCTTGATGGCTTCGGCCTCGGTGCTCTCGGTCAGGAGCACCGGCACGTCCTGGCGGATCGCGCCTTCGCGCAGCAAGCCGGCGAAACGTTCGGCGCGTGCGCTGCGCTCGCCCACCACGATGCGCGAGGGGTGCAGGTTGTCGTGCAGGGCCTTGCCTTCGCGCAGGAACTCGGGCGAGAAGATCAGGTTGGCGGTGCCCAGGTCCTCGGACAGCTTGCGGGTGTAGCCCACCGGGATGGTGCTCTTGATGACCATCACCGCCTGCGGGTTCACGCGCACCACGTCCCGCACCACCGCCTCGACGCTCGCCGTGTTGAAGTAGTTGGTCTCGGGGTCGTAGTCGGTGGGGGTGGCGATCACCACGTAGTCGGCGCCGGCGTAGGCGTCGGCCGGGTCGGTGGTGAAGCGCAGCTGCAGCGGCCGGTTCGCCAGGTAGTCCTCGATCTCGCGGTCGACGATGGGGCTCTGGCGGCGGTTGAGCATCGCCACCTTGTCGGCGTTGATGTCCAGGCCGACCACTTCGTGGTGCTGGGCCAGCAGGATGGCGTTGGACAGGCCGACGTAGCCGGTGCCGGCGATGGCGATCTTCATGGACGCTGCAGGGATGCGGTTGAAGCCGCCATTATCGGCCGACCCGCAGTCGGCGCCTCAGGCCATGAAGCCCAGCTGGCGCGCCTGCGGGCTCCAGGCCGACAGGACGGGCAGCGCCGCCAGCAGCTCGGTGTCCGACAGCCCGAACCAGCGGCCCAGGGTGGCGGCGTAGCTGGCCACGCCCACGGCCGGCAGCATCATCCCGCCCTGCAGCAGGTCGGGGCTGTCGAATCGCCCTTGGGCGTCGGCCCTGGCGTAGACCGGCAGGCGCCCGTAGAGCTCGCCCCCGCGCACCGCACCGCCCATCACGAAGTGGTGGCCGCCCCAGCCGTGGTCCGAGCCGTTGCCGTTGCTGGCCAGGCTGCGGCCGAAGTCGCTGGCGGTGAAGGTGGTGACCTGGCCGTCGACGCCCATGGCCTGCAGGGTGCGGTCGAAATAGGCCAGCGCGTGGCCCAGCTGCGCCAGCAGCCGCGCGTGGCGCAGGGGCTGGCCGTCGTGGGTGTCCCAGCCCCCCAGCCCGACGAAGAAGACCTGGCGCGCGGCGCCCAGCGCGGTGCGCGCGGCGATCACGCGGGCGACGCCCTGGAGCTCCATCGCCAGCGGGTTGGCCAGCACGGCCCCGCTGTCCGGCGCGGTGTAGCGCAGCAGCGGGTCGGCCGCCGGCGAGGTCGCACCGGCGCTGCTCCAGGGGCCCGCGCCCAGGGCGGGCAGGGCGGCGGACAGGGCGCGTTGGGCCTCGACCGAGCGCCGGGTCACGGTGGCCAGGTCGGCCTCCAGCACGTGGGTGCCGCGACCGCCCAGGGCCACCGCCAGCAGGGCCTGTTGCGCCGCGGCCGAGCCGAGCAGCCGGCCGTTGTCCGCGCCGATCGACACCGGGCCGGCGGGGGCCATCTGGTAGGGCAGGGCCTGACGCCCGGTCGACCAGGCCGCCCGGCCATGCAGGCTGATGCTGGAGAACACCGGCTGGCCGTTGGCGGACAGGGCGGTGTCGACGAAGCGGCCGCCCCAGCCGGGACCGCTGCCCTCGTCGCCGAGCGACTGCCAGAACCCCTGCTGGTCGTTGTGGGACTGCAGGTGCGCGGGCCAGCGGCCGGTGCCGCTGGTCCACTGGGTCTTGTTCAGCGGGGCGGTCAGCGCCCCCACGTTGCCCACCAGCGCCAGCCGCCGGGCCTGGAACAGCTCGCGCACCGCCCCCAGCGACGGGTGCAAGGCCAGGCTGCGGCCAGGCACCGGGGTCAGGGGCTCGATCGGCAGCACGCCGCCCAACCGGGCGTGCAGGCTGGTGGCGCCGGCCTGCGCCGGCGTGCCCGGGGCCGCCAGGGCGATCGGGTCCGAGCCGCCGAGCCGGGCCGCCTCGTAGGCTTGCCAGGAGGCGCTGTCGGTGGCCAGCAGGGTGTTGTACGCGTCGTTGCCGCCGTGCAGGAACACGCACACCAGGGCCTTGTAGCCGGCGGTGTCGGCCGCGCGGGCGGGCAGGCTCACCAGCGGCAGGGCCGCCGGGGCCAGCATCAGGGCGCCGCTGCGGGCCAGCCAGGCGCGTCGGGTCAGTTCATGGCTCATGCGTCGGCTCACTTCTGCACGATGAATTCGGGACTGGAGGCGGCCATCAGCACCGCCAGCTGCACCCGCGCCAGCAGCGCGGCGTTCACCGCCGCCTGGTTGCCGCGGTCGGCCCGCAGGGCGGGCACCGGCAGGGCCTGCACCCCACTGAGCAGCGCGGACTTCAGCGCCGGGGTGGCCGCGGGGCCCAGCAACCGGGCGCAGACGGTGTCGACCAGCGTGGCCGGGTTGGCCGCCTGGGCGCTGAGCGTGCTCAGCGGCAGCGTCAGGTCGGGGGCGGTGCCGGCGTCAAGCAGGCCCTTGCGACCGACCCCGGTGGTGACCAGGCGCATCAGGTGGCGCACCTGGCCGGCCACGCTGGTCTCGGTGGTGGTCTGCAGCTCGGGCACGGTCATGCCCAGCGCGCCGGCCTGGCCTTCCGGCGGGACATAGCCGGGGCGGTAGAAGTTGAACACCGACGGGGCGCGCAGCGGGCTTTGGCCCAGCCCGTTGGCGGGGTCGTCGTTCAACGAGACCAGGGCCAGGCCGGAGGCCGATCGGGCGCCGAAGGCCCGCATCACCGCCAGTTCGCGCAGGAGCGGCTCGCGCAGCTTGCCGCCGCGGCCGTCGGCCGGGGCCCGGCGGGCCTCCGGGTCGAGGAGGATGGCGCGCACGACCGCCGCCAGATCGCCCCGCACCCCGGCGCCGTTGTCGGCCCACACCGCGCTGACCCGCGCCACGTAGGCCGGGCTGGGCTGGCTGGTGACCAGACGCTGGATCAGCTGGCGGCCGACGAAGGGGCCGACCGAGGGGTGGGCGGCCAGCAGGTCCAGCGCGGCGCGCAGGTCGGTCAGGGGCTGGGCGGGCGTGCGCGCCGGCAGCGTCGAGCCCAGCACCTGCTTGGCGGCGGTCTCGTGGTAGAAGGCGTAGCCCCGCAGGGGCAGGGTCAGGTCGGCCACCGTGCCCGACCCCCAGAAGGTGGAGCTGGCCGCGCCACCCCAGCTGAAGCCGGTCATCACCTGGGACATGCCCTCGACATCGGCGATGCCGTAGGTCGGGATGGGTTGGCCACCCGCCAGGCGTGGGGAGCCGTCCGCCTGCAGCTGCACCAGCCCGATGCTGAACAACTGCATCAGCTCGCGCGCGAAATTCTGGTCGGGCACCCGTCCGGTCGCCGGGTCGGCGGGCCGGTTCTTGAGGTGGGACAGGTACTGGGCCATCGCCGGGTGCAGCGCCACCTGCTCGAGCAGTTGGCGGTAGTTGCCGAAGGCGTTGCGCGACAGCAGGTCCAGATAGGCCGCCGCCGACGCCGCCCGCTTGCCCTCGAGGTCGACCGTCGACACCACCAGGATCTGCGACAGGGCGTAGGCCACCCGCTGCCGCAGCTGGTCGTCGTGGCCCAGCGCCTGCTGGTAGAACGACGAGGCCACCGCGAGGGCGCCTGCGCTGCCGTTGGCGTTGGAGGACCGAATGCGGGCATCGTCCGACTGCCAGCGGGCCAGATGGGAGGCCCGTGGCGGCGTGGCGATCTGGGCATCGATCCAGCCGGCGGCGCCCAGTGACACGACCCGCTGGATCTCGGCCTCGGTGGGGCCGAAGGTGGCCTGGGTCAGCAGGCGGAAGGCGTCGTCGCGGGTGGTGCCGGCCGCCGCCTGGATCCGGGCCCGCCCGGCGGTGGCCTCGGTCGCGGCGGCGGCGCTGTCGGCGTCCGCCGGGTCACCACCGCCACAGGCGGCCAGACCGGTGGCCACCAAGGCGGCGCTGGCGTGGGCGCGGAATGCGAGCCACGGCGAGCGCCGTGGGCGAGTGCTGTTGCTGGCCATCGGCCCCCCTGTCGTCCATCGCGGGGGCGTTCGGTGGCCCTCCGCGTCTGCCCGGGCTATCGGCCGTCTGGGGGCCGTCTTTAGCGCCGGGTGGACCGGAGGCGAAGGTCAGCTGGTGCGGCCGTAGGTGTCCTCGAAGCGGACGATGTCGTCCTCGCCCAGGTAGCTGCCGGACTGCACCTCGACGATCTCCAGGTCCACCTTGCCCGGGTTGGCCAGGCGGTGCACCTGCCCCAGCGGGATGTAGGTGGACTGGTTCTCGGTCAGCAGCAGGGTCTTGTCGCCGTTGGTGATCTCGGCGGTGCCGCTGACCACGATCCAGTGCTCGGCGCGGTGGTGGTGCATCTGCAGGCTCAGGGAGGCGCCGGGCTTGACCATGATGCGCTTGACCTGGAAACGCGGGCCCATGTCGATGCTGTCGTACCAGCCCCAGGGGCGGTGGACCTTGCGGTGCAGCACCTGCTCGCCACGGCCTTGGGCCGTCAGCTGGTTGACGATGTGCTTGACCTCCTGGCTGCGGCTGCGGTCGGCCACCAGCACCGCGTCGGCGGTCTCCACCACCACGAGGTCGGACACGCCCACGGTGCTGACCAGACGGCCGGTGGCATGCACCAGGGTGTTGCGGGTGTCGTGCATCAGCACGTCGCCGTTGCAGGCGTTGCCCTGCGGGTCCTTGTCCCCGACCTGCCAGACCGCGTCCCAGGCGCCCAGGTCGTTCCAGCCGGCGTCCAGCGCGACCATGCGGATGTCGAAGGCGCTGCCGGGGCAGCGCTCCATCACCGCGTAGTCCACCGACTCGGAGGGCACGGCGGCGAAGGCCTGCTGGCCGGGGCGCACGAAGCGGCCGTCGGTCTGTCGGGCGTCCCAGGCGGCCTGGGTGGCGGCCAGGATGTCGGGGCGGAAGGCGGCCAGGGCGCGCAGCCAGACCGAGGCGCGCAGCACGAACATGCCGCTGTTCCAGGTGTAGCCACCCTCGGCCAGGTAGCGCTGGGCGGTGGCCAGATCGGGCTTCTCGACGAAGCGCTCGACCCGGGCCGGACCGCCGTCGGTGGCGGGCTGGCTGCGGATGTAGCCGTAGCCGGTCTCGGGGCGGTCGGGCGTGATGCCCAGGATCACGATGCTGCCCGCGGCGGCCTGGCCCACGGCCTGGCGCAGGGCGGCGGTGAAGGCCGCCTCGTCGGCCACGGTCTGGTCGGCCGGGGTGACCACCAGCACCGGGTCGGCACCGTCGGCGGTGGCCTGCAGGGCGGCCAGGGTCAGGGCGGGGGCGGTGTTGCGGCCCACCGGCTCCAGCAGCACGGCGCCGGGTTCCTGGCGGATCTCGCGCAACTGCTCCAGGGCCAGGAAGCGGTGCTCGGCGTTGCCGACCACCAGCAAGGGGGACAGCGACAGGTCCTCGGCGGCCAGCCGTGCCAGCCGCTGCGCCGCCTGCTGGAACAGGCTGTCGTCGCCGGACAGCACCAGGAACTGCTTGGGGAAACCGGCGCGCGACAGCGGCCACAGACGGGTGCCGCTGCCGCCGGCCATGATGACGGGCAGGACGGGGGTGGGGGTGTTGCTCATGGGAGGGGACTGCAGATGGGGCGGCGGTGCCGGGCGGGACGCGGTGCGTCCGGTCGCAAGGCCGAAGTATCGCCGCAGTGGGCGGGGGGGCCTGTCCCCAAGTTCGGGAGGTGAGGGGCTTGCGGCCGCGTCCCGGTGGTCCCTTCGGGCCACAATCCACGGATGCCGGTATTCCATCAGGATGGCTGCAACCTGCTGTTCGTCCACATCCCCAAGACCGGGGGCACCTTCGTCGAGCGCCAGTTCAAGGCCAATGGCTGGCGCGCCTCCTTCCTGCTGCATGGGCCGCAGGAGCGGCACCTGCTGCGGCTGATGCATGCCTCGCCCCAGCACCTGCACTGGTCGCAGCTGAGTGCCCTGTTCGACCCGGCGGCCTTCGACCTGGCCTTCGCCATCGTCCGAGACCCGCTCGAGCGGGCGATCTCCGAATACCGCATGCGCTCCAAGACCCAGGTCCGGCCCTTTGACGAGTGGCTGCGCGACGCGCTGCGGGCGCGCGAGCGCGACCCGTTCCACCTGGACAACCACCTGCGGCCCCAGCACGAGTTCGTGGGGCCGGGGGTCGAGGTGCTGCGTTTCGAGGATGGGCTGGACGAGGGCCTGATGGCCCGTCTGTCCCGGGCCTGCGGTCGCGACCTGGTCCTGCAGCCGCTGCCCCGGCGTGCCGACGCCTCGCTGGTGCGCCGTGCCGAGGTGGCGCCGGGGCGTGCCGCGCTCGACCTGCTGTCCCAGGTCTATGCCGAGGACTACCGCCGTTTCGGCTACCCCCTGCCTTGAACACCCTGCCGCTGGCCGACTGGCCCCACGCCTGCTTCGATGACCTCGTCGTCCATCCCGCGCAGCAGTTGCTCGCGGGGGTGCATGGTGGCAGCGTGCATTGCGCCGGCCCGGAATGGCCGCCCGGTGCGGGGCCGGACTGGATCCACCACTGCCGCGGCGTGCCGCCGCGGCCCGTCGACGATCCCCCGCGGCCTGCGGGCGGGCCGGTGGCCTGGCTGGACGAGGAGTGCCTGTGGGGCGGTTGCGCCGTGGACCATTTCGGGCACTTCGTGGCGGAGTTCGTGCACCGGATCCTGCCGGCGGCCCACACCCTGCCGCACCTGCCGCTGCTGCTGGCTGCGCCGCCACGCGGCGCGCCGGTCCCGGGCTTCGTCCGGTCGGTGCTGCGGCACCTGGGCGTGCTCGACCGCGTCCGCTGGGTCGAGCAGCCCTGCCGGGTTCGCCGGCTGTGGGTCTTTGCGCAGCAGGAGGTGCTGGGCGGCGGCCCGCCCTCGGCGGCTTACCTGGACCTGCTTGACGGGCTCCTGGCATCGCAAGGCGCGGCGCCGGCGGTCGACCCTCGGCCGCTGTTCGTCAGCCGGGCCCGCCAGGCCAAGGGCCTGGCCGGTGAAGCCCTGCTGGACCGCTTCTTCGCCGAGCAGGGGGTGCGGGTGGTGCATCCGGAGGTGTTGCCGCTGCCCGAGCAGCTGGCGGCCTACCGCGCCCACCGGCGCCTGGTCTTCTCGGAGGGCAGCGCGCTGCACGCCCTGCAGTTGCTCGGGCGCCTGCCCCGAACGCGGGTGACGGTGCTGCAGCGGCGGCGCCAGCCGATGGGCGGGTCTTTCGTCGGGGCCCGGGTGCGGCGCCTGCGCCAGGTGCCGCTGGGTGGCGACCTGGTCTCGCGGTTGCGGGTGCGCGGCCTGCCGGCGGCCCACGCCGGGCTGGTGTTCATGGACCTGTCCGCCCTGCGCGGCGGCGCCCGGGCCTGCCTGGGCCCGGAGGCGGACCAGAAGGCCTGGGCCGCCGGCGTGGACCGGTTGGCGGCGGAGCTGGCCGCCCACGAGGCCGAGGCCGTGGCCCGCTACCTGGTCGACACCCCTCCGGCGCGCCGGGACGATGTGCACGCCCAGCTGGTGAGCCTGGGCCGGGCCTGAGCCGGACTCAGCGGAACGGGAAGAACACCGGGATCGCCAGCAGCGCCACGGCGTTGAAGACCAGCGCCACCGGCAGGCCGGCGCGGACGAAGTCGCCCAGTCTGTAGCGGCCGGGCGCCATCACCATCAGGTTGGTCTGGTAGCCGTAGGGCGTGATGAAGCTGCAGCTGGCGCCGTAGAGCACCGCCATGATGAAGGGCATCGGCGACAGGCCCAGCTGCTCGGCCACCCCCAGCGCCACCGGGAAGGCCAGCGCCGCCGCCGCGTTGTTGCTCATCAGCTCGGTCAGGATCCAGGTCACCAGCAGCAGCACCGCCAGCGCCCAGTAGGGGCCCAGCCGGTCGGCGCCGGCCAGCATGACCGAGGCCATCAGCTTGGCCACGCCGGTGCTGATCATCACCTCCGAGATCACCAGCGACGAGGCGATGATCATGATCAGCTCCCAGGGCACGTTGCGCCGCAGGTCGGCCACCCGCGCCAGGCCGCTGAGCAGGAACACCGTCAGCAGCAGCAGCATGCCCTTGAGGAAGTCCACCACCTCGAAGGCCGACAGCGCGATCACCGCCACGAAGCCCAGCATCGACAGCCAGCCCTTGCGCGGGTCGACGAACTTCTGCACCTCGCGGCGCGAGACGACGACGAAGTTGCGCGCCAGGTTGTTGCGCTTGTCGAAGTCCTGGCCGGTGACCAGCACCAGCGCGTCACCGACCTCCAGCCGCGTCTGGCCGATCGAGCCGCCCAGGCGCTCGGCGCCACGGCGCACGGCCACGACCGCGGCGTCGAAATGCGAGCGGAAGTCCACCTCGCGGATGGTGCGGCGGGCCAGGCTGGAGCCGGCCGCCACCACCACCTCGACCAGGTTGTCCATCGGCAGGTCGTCGTGGTGGCCGTGGGCGCGCAGACCCGGGAACTGGGCCAGCAGGTCGAGGCGGGTGACGTCGCCGGTGAACACCAGGATGTCGCCCGCGTTGACGAAGCGGTCGGGTTCGACCGGGGCGATCAGGTGCTCGCCGCGCACGATCTCGGTCAGGAAGAGGTGGCCCAGGTTGCGCAGACCGGCCTCCTCGATCGTCTTGCCGATCAGGGGGCAGTCGGGCAGCACCTCGGCCTCGAGGAAATAGTCGCTGGCCGTGGCCTCGGCGGGGGGCTGGGCCTTGAGCAGGCGCGGGTACAGCACCACCATCACCGCGCCGCAGGCCACGACGATCAGGGTGCCCACCGGGAACAGGTCGAACAGGCGCAGCTCGGGCATCTGCCGCCCGGCCAGCAGGCTGTTGACCAGCAGGTTGGTGCTGGTGCCCACCAGCGTCATGATGCCGCCCAGCGAGGCGGCGAAGCACATCGGCATCAGCAGCCGCGACGCGCTGTGCTCGCGGTTGCCCTTGAGCGGGCCCAGCAGCGAGGCGACGACGGCGGTGTTGTTCAGGAAGGCGCTGTAGAGCGCGGTGGCCGCGTAGAGCTTGACCAGCGCCCAGCGGTAGGGGCCGCGCACCAGGCGGTCGGCCAGCAGCTCCAGCATGCGCGACTTGTCCAGCACGATGGTCAGCAGCAGCAGCACCACCACGGTCATCAGGCCGTTGTTGGTGAACTGCTTCAGTGCATCCTTCAGGCTGATGTAGTCCAGCAGCACGTAGCCGAAGGCGATGCCGGCGAACAGCGCGCCCGGCGGGCGCTTGTCGCGGATGAGTTCGATGACCAGCCACAGCAGGCTGGCCAGCACGATGCCCTGGGGCAGGGTCATGGCGAGTCTCCGTGGAGCGCCCGCCGCGGCAGGCGGCGGGCGGGCGTCGGGGCCGGGCGGCCCCTCGGGCGTCAGTCGATGATGCCGCGTTCGCGCAGCATGGCGATGACCCGCTCGGCGGCCTCGTCGGCGCTGCAGTTCGTGGTGTTCACGCGCAGCTCGGGCGACTCGGGGGCCTCGTAGGGGCTGGAGATGCCGGTGAAGTTGGCGATCTCGCCGCGGCGGGCCTTCTTGTAGAGGCCCTTGACGTCGCGGTCCTCGGCCACGTCCAGCGGGGTGTCCACGTAGACCTCGAGGAACTCGCCCTCGGGCAGCAGGCTGCGGGCCATGCGGCGCTCGGAGCGGAACGGCGAGATGAAGGCCGTCAGCACGATCAGGCCGGCGTCGGCCATCAGGTGCGCCACCTCGGAGACACGGCGGATGTTCTCCACGCGGTCGGCTTCGGTGAAGCCCAGGTCCTTGTTCAGGCCGTGGCGGACGTTGTCGCCGTCGAGCAGGTAGGTGTGACGACCCATCGCGTGCAGCTTCTTCTCGACCAGGTTGGCGATGGTCGACTTGCCCGCGCCGGACAGGCCGGTGAACCACAGCACCGCGGGCTTCTGGCCCTTGGCGGTGGCGCGCGCGGCCTTGTCCACGTCCACGTGCTGCATGTGGATGTTGTGCGCGCGGCGCAGCGCGAAGTGCAGCATGCCCGCGCCAACCGTGTTGTTGGTCAGGCGGTTGATCAGGATGAAGCCGCCGGTGTCGCGGTTGGCGGTGTAGGCGTCGAACGCGATCGGGCGGTCCAGGGCCAGGTTCACCACGCCGATCTCGTTGACGTCGAGCTTCTTGGCGGCCAGGTGCTCCATCGTGTTGACGTTCACCTTGTACTTCGGCTCGGTGACCGTGGCGGTGACGGTCTGGGTGCCGATCTTCATCAGGTAGGGGCGGCCCGGCAGCATGGCCTCGTCAGTCATCCAGACCACGGTGGCCTCGAACTGGTCGGCCACCTCGGCCGGGCTGTCGGCGGTGGAGATCACGTCGCCGCGCGAGATGTCGATCTCGTCTTCCAGCGTCAGGGTGACGCTCTGGCCGGCCACGGCCACCGACAGGTCGCCGCCCATGGCGACGATGCGCGCGACCTTGCTCTCGCGGCCCGAGGGTTGGGCGCGGATGCGGTCACCCGGCTTGATCTGGCCGCCGGTGATCACGCCGCAGAAGCCGCGGAAGTCGAGGTTGGGGCGGTTGACCCACTGCACCGGCATGCGGAAGGCCTCGCGCTGCTGGCGGGCCTCGTCGATCTCGCAGGTCTCGAGGAAGCCCATCAGGGTCGGGCCGTGGTACCAGGGCGTGTGCTCGCTGGCCACCAGCATGTTGTCGCCCTTCAGGCCCGACAGCGGGATGCTGGTGATGTCGTTCAGGCCGATCTGCTTGGCGAAGACGCGGTATTCCTCGTTGATCTTGTTGAAGACCTCCTGCGAGTAGTCCACCAGGTCCATCTTGTTGATGGCCAGCACCACCTTGCGGATGCCGATCAGGCTGACCAGGTAGCTGTGGCGGCGGGTCTGGGTCAGCACGCCCTTGCGCGCATCGATCAGGATCACCGCGACGTCGGCGGTGGACGCGCCGGTGATCATGTTGCGGGTGTACTGCTCGTGGCCCGGGGTGTCGGCGACGATGAACTTGCGGCGGTCGGTGCTGAAGAAGCGGTAGGCGACGTCGATCGTGATGCCCTGCTCGCGCTCGGCGGCCAGGCCGTCGACCAGCAGCGCGAAGTCGATGTCACCGCCCTGGGTGCCCCACTTCTTGGAGTCGTTCTCGATCGCGGCCAGCTGGTCCTCGAACAGCATCTTCGACTCGTACAGCAGACGGCCGATGACGGTGGACTTGCCGTCGTCGACGGAGCCGCAGGTGATGAAACGCAGCAGCGACTTCTTCTCGTGCTGCTTCAGGTACTTCTCGATGTCGACCGAGATCAGGTCAGAAACGTGGGCCATGTTGGCTCCTTCGGAATTCGTGTCTTTAACCAAGCCGCTTGCGCGGATCCAGCTTTGCTGGGCCGCTGCAAGAGCCCCCTCGGGGGGGCAGCGACCGGCAGGGAGCGTGGGGGCGTCAAAAATACCCTTCTTGCTTCTTCTTCTCCATGGACGCGGCGGAGTCGTGGTCGATCATCCGGCCCTGGCGCTCGCTGGTGCGGGTCAGCAGCATCTCCTGGATGATCTCGGTGAGGCTGGCGGCCTCGGACTCGACGGCGCCGGACAGCGGGTAGCAGCCCAGGGTGCGGAAGCGCACGCTCTTCATCATCGGCACCTCGCCCTCGCGCAGCGGGAAGCGCTCGTCGTCCACCATGATCAGGGTGCCGTCACGGTCGACCACCGGGCGCTCGGCCGCGAAGTACAGCGGCACGATGGGGATGTTTTCCAGGTAGATGTACTGCCAGATGTCGAGCTCGGTCCAGTTCGAGATCGGGAAGCAGCGGATCGACTCGCCCTTGTGCTTGCGACCGTTGTACAGGCGCCAGAGCTCGGGGCGCTGGTTCTTCGGGTCCCAGCGGTGCTGGGCGCTGCGGAACGAGAAGATGCGCTCCTTGGCGCGGCTCTTTTCCTCGTCGCGGCGGGCGCCGCCGAAGGCGACGTCGAAGTCGTACTTGTCCAGCGCCTGCTTCAGGCCCTGGGTCTTCCACATGTCGGTGTGGATCTGCGAGCCGTGGGTGAAGGGGTTGATGCCCAGCTCCTGCGCCTCGGGGTTGTGGTGCACCAGCAGGTCCATGCCCGATTCCTTGGCCATGCGGTCGCGCATCTCGTACATGGCACGGAATTTCCAGGTCGTGTCCACGTGCAGCAGCGGGAAGGGCGGCGGGGCCGGGTAGAAGGCCTTGCGCGCCAGGTGCAGCATCACGGCCGAGTCCTTGCCGATGGAGTACAGCATCACCGGGTTGTCGGCCTCGGCGACGACCTCGCGCATGATGTGGATGCTCTCGGCTTCCAGCCGCTGGAGATGGGTCAGGCTCATGGGAATTTCCTGAGGGGACGGATGAGGACGCGCCGGGCGCGTCGACGGGTGGATCGGAGCGGGCGCCGGGCGGGCGGGCGCAGGGGCCGCCGCTGGGCGCTCGGTGAGGGGGCGGGGCGCGGCGGGGCGGGTCCGCGGGGCCGGGACGGCGGCGGGGTGCGGGCCTTCGGCGCCCTGGCGGGTTTGCAGGGGCAGCGGGCAGGGCCGCAGGTCGAGCCTCGGCTCGGTGGTCAGCCAGGCCTGGAGCGCGGTGGCGCGGCCGAGGTCGGGGCCGTGCAGGCAGACGGTCCAGCGGCTGTCGGGGTCGGATCCCAGCAGGCGTTCCAGCACCTGCCGGTAGGCCGACTGGTGCGACAGGCGGGGCACCGGCAGCCAGGCCAGGCTGCCGCGCGGGCTCAGGGTCAGGACCAGGCCTGCGCCCTCGGGCAGGTCGGGGTGGGCGCGGGCGCCCGCCCACAGCAGGTGGCGCCCGGCGCCGCGGGCCTCGGCCAGCAGGCGCGGCCATTCGGACGTGGCCCAGGCCGCGGCCGGGCCCTGCGGCGGCGCGGATTCGGCCACGCTGCGCAGGGCCACGCCCCAGCGCTCCAGCAGGCGCGAGACGGCGCGCGCTTCCAGCGCCAGCCCCCAGCGCCGCTGGGCCAGGGTTTGCAGGGCGGCGACGTCCCACAGGCCGGGCGCCAGCCCAGCCGCCTCCGGGGTCTGCTGCAGGGCGGCCTGACGAAGCGCTGCTTCCTGCGCGGGTTCGAGGGCGCGGCCGGCGCCGCGCGGGCGTCCGCGCTGCTGCACCTCGATGGCCTGCCAGCCGCCGGTCTCGAAGGCCTTGCAGGCCTTGATGATGGTGGGCACGCTCAGGCCGGTGGCGTCCTGGATGCGGGTCAGGCTGTGGCCGTCCACCCGCAACTGCACCGCGCGCCGGCGCAGGGCGTTCAGTTCCGGCAGGGGCAGGGCGGCGGCGGGCACAGTCTGGTCAATAAATGTTTTAGGGGTTTGAGTGTGCCATGTGCGCTGCACAATCGGGCATCCCCTGTTCGGAAGACCCCGTCATGAAGTCACAGTCCGTCGCCGATCTGCCGGCCCTGCTCGAGTCCCTGGTGCCCCTGATCCGTGAGGCCGGCGCGGTCATCATGGACATCTACGCCACCGACTTCGACGTCACGAAGAAGGGTGATGACTCGCCGGTCACCCAGGCCGACGAGCGGGCCGAGGCGGTGATCCTGGCCGGTCTCGCCCGGCTCGCGCCTGGCATCCCGGTGGTGGCCGAGGAGGCCGTGGCGGCGGGTCACATTCCGGAGGTGGGTGATCACTTCTTTCTGGTCGATCCGCTCGATGGCACCAAGGAGTTCATCAGCCGCAACGGCGAGTTCACCGTCAACATCGCGCTGATCGCCCAGGGCCGGCCGGTGGCCGGCCTGGTGTACGCGCCGGCCATCGGTCGCCTGTTCGGTGGTGCCGTGGGCCATGGCGCCTGGCTGGAGCAGGACGGCCAGCGCCGGCCGATCCAGGCCCGCGCGGTGCCGCCCGAGGGCCTGACCGTGGTCGCCAGCCGTTCGCATGGCGACGAGACCGCGTTGGATGCCTTCCTGGCCGGCCGCACCGTGGCCTCGCGCACCAACGCCGGGTCGTCCCTCAAGCTGTGTCTGGTGGCCGCGGGCGAGGCCGACCTCTACCCCCGCCTGGGCCGCACCATGGAATGGGACATCGCCGCGGGCGACGCGGTGCTGCGCGCCGCCGGTGGCCGCGTGACCGTGGTGGCCGATGGCGCCGACCTGCGCTACGGCAAGCCCGGCTGGGACAACCCCCACTTCGCGGCCAGCGGCCGGTGAGCCCCGTCAGGGCCGGGCACCGCCCGGGCCCTGTGCCGACCGGCGCGGCTACAGTGCGCGCATGAGTTTCCCGCTGTCCCCGCTGCCGGCCGAGGCGGCCTGCCTGTCGCCTGGCGCCGCGCTGCTGCAGGGGCGGCGCATCTGGCTGCCCACACCGGGCGTGGCCGCGGTCGAGACCCTGCCAGCCCTGCTGGCGGGCGCGGTCCTTCAGCGCCGCGCCGATGGCGCCGACCTCGCGCTGGCCTGGGGCCGCAAGCCCAGTGCCCGCCGGGCCGAGGCGCTGGCCGCGCGCCACGGCCTGCCCCTGTGGCGGCTGGAGGACGGCTTCGTGCGGTCGCTGGCGCTGGGGGCTCAGTCTCCGCCCTGGTCGGTCGTGCTGGACGACGAGGGCATCTATTACGACGCCAGCGCCCCCTCGCGGCTCGAGCGCCTGGTGGCCCGGCCGCTGACCGATCCGGAGCGCGAGCGCGCCCAGGCGCTGCAGGCCCTGTGGCGGGCGCAGCGGGTCAGCAAGTACAACGGTGCCCGCGACAGCGGCTTCGAGGTCCGCGACGGCGATGTGCTGGTGGTGGACCAGACCGCCGGCGACGCCTCGATCGCCTTCGGCGGCGCCGACGCCGACAGCTTCCGCCGCATGCTCGAGGCCGCGCTGGACGAGCACCCTGGCGCTCGGGTGCTGCTCAAGGTCCACCCGGATGTGCTGGCGGGCCTCAAGCGGGGGCACTTCGCCCCGGGCACGCTGCCCCGCGGGGCGGCGTCGCGCATCCGCTGGGTGGCGGCGCCGGTGCACCCGCCGGAGTTGCTGGCGCGCGTTGACGCGGTGTATGTGGTCACTTCGCAGATGGGCTTCGAGGCCTTGCTGTGGGACCGCCCGGTGCGCTGTTTCGGCATGCCCTTCTACGCGGGCTGGGGCCTGAGCGCCGACGACCGGGCCGCGCCCGCCCGCCGTGGGGCGGCCACCCTGGAGCAACTGGTCCACGCCGCACTGATCGACTACCCCCTGTGCCTGGACCCGCAGTCGGGCCTGCCTTGCACGCCCGAGACCCTGCTGCACTGGATGGGCTGGCAGCGCGCGATGCGCCAGCGCTTCCCCGAACACCTGCTCGGCCTGGGCTTCACCCGCTGGAAGCAGTCATTGGTGCGGGACTTCGTCCAGGGCAGCCAGGTGCAGTTCGCCCCGCGGCGCGTGCGGCCCCGTGCCGAGGACACCGTGCTGCTGTGGGGGCGCGAGCCGCTGCCCGCAGGGGGCGCCGCCAAAGGCGTGCTGCGGCTGGAAGACGGCTTCGTCCGCTCGGTGGGCCTGGGCGCCGAGTGGAGCCGTCCGCTGTCCTGGGTGGTCGATGGCCGTGGCCTGTACTACGACGCCACGGCGCCGTCGGACCTGGAGCACCTGCTGCAGCACCACGCCTTTGACGACGGCCTGCGCCGACGGGCCGCCGCGCTGCGCCGGCGCCTCGTGGCGGCGGGGCTGAGCAAGTACAACCTGGGCGGGTCCGATTGGCAGCGCCCCCCTGGCCGGCGCGTCGTGCTGGTGGTCGGACAGGTGGAGGGGGATGCGTCGCTTCGCCATGGCGCCCCCGGGGTGCGGCACAACCTGGCGCTGCTGCAGCGGGTGCGCGCCGAGCGGCCCGACGCCTGGCTGGTCTACAAGCCCCACCCTGATGTGGTGGCCGGCTTGCGCGCCGGTGGCCAGGGCGAGGCCGGCGCGGCGACCCATTGCGACGAAGTGCTGCCCGGGGCGTCGATCACCCAGCTGCTGGGCCAGGTGGACGAGGTCCACGTGATGACGTCGTTGACCGGATTCGAGGCGCTCTTGCGGGGGGTTCCCGTGGTGGCATGGGGCTGCCCGTTCTACGCCGGCTGGGGCTTGACCGAGGACCGTCACGCGGTGCCGCGGCGCCAGCGGCGACTCCAGCTCGATGAACTGGTCGCCGCGGCCCTGATCCTGTACCCCACGCACGTCAGCCGGCGCACCGGCCTGTACTGCAGTCCTGAGCAGGTGTTGACCGAATTGGCCCAGTGGCGCCAGGACCCCCCCGGGCCCTGGCGGCGCCTGACGGCGGCGCTGGTGCGCCAGGGCGCCCGGTGGTGGTCGCGCTGGCGGTATCGGTCTGGAGACGGGCGTGAGGAATCCATCACGCACGGAGCGCACACCTGAACCCGCTGTCAACCAATTAGGGGATCCCCGGATCAGGGCCCGGCCGCTACACTGACTCCAACCATCGCCCCAGGTCGGCGACCACGGGCCGCCCCGTGGGGCATTTCCCGGCCACGCACCGCGATGGGTACACGACACCCCTGACATGATCCCGTACGCCCTGGAGCACCTGTTGTCGCGCCGCCGGACCTTGCTGTTGCAAGGGCCGATGGGTGACTTCTTCGCGCGCCTGGCCGGCACCTTGCGTGACCATGGCCAGCAGGTCTGGAAGGTCAACTTCAACGGCGGCGACGACCTCTTCTACGGCGGTCAGGACGTCTTCCGCTTCCACCAGCGTCCCGAGCAGTTCCCCGGATGGCTGGGCCAACTGGTGGATGACCTGCAGCCCGACACGGTGGTGCTGTTCGGCCAGTCGCGGGCCCACCATGTGGTCGCCCGCCAGCTGGCCCGCCAGCGTGGCCTGTCGGTGTTCGTCTTCGAGGAAGGCTATGTCCGGCCGGACTACGTCACCCTCGAGGAGGGTGGTGTCAACGCGGCCTCCGCCTTGCCGCGCGACGCCGCGTTCTACCTGCGCCAGCTGCCGCAGACGCTGCCCGCGCCGCGCCCGACGGGCCAGACCTTCCGACTGGTGACCGAAGTGGCCATGCGCTACGCGCTGGCCTGCCGGGCCGACCGCCACCGGTACCCGCATTACGAGCACCACCGCGAGCTGGCCACCGTGTCCGAAGGCCTGCGCTGGCTGCGCGGCGCCTGGCGCAAGCAGTTCCACCGCTGGCGCGAGCGCGGCGAAGCCGCATTCCTGGCCGCGCCAGCGCAGGACAAGCGTTTCTTCCTGGCCCCGCTGCAGGTCTGGAACGACTCGCAGATCCGGGTGCACTCGCGCTTCGCCGAGATGGGCGATTTCATCGAGGAGGTCACCGCTTCCTTCGCCGCCCACGCCCCGACCGACACCCTGCTGGTGTTCAAGCACCACCCGCTGGACCGGCCCTATTCGGATTACACCCGCCGCATCGCCGGCTGCGCCGCGGCGCACGGGGTGAGCGACCGGGTGCGCTACATCCACGACCAGCACCTGCCCACCTTGCTGCGCCACGCCCGTGGCGTGGTCACGGTCAACAGCACCACGGGCCTGCAGGCGCTGTTCCACGAGACCCCGGTGATCACCCTCGGCGAGTCGGTCTACGACGTCGAAGGCCTGGTCTTCGGCGGCCACCTGGACGACTTCTGGCGCCACCCGGGCCGGGTGGACACCCGCCTGTTCCAGGCCTTCCGCAACCACCTGGTGCTTCAGACCCAGCTCAATGCCAGCTTCTACGCCGGCACGCCGGGCCTGCCGGCTCAGGCCGCGTCGTCCAGCACCGCGCTGAGCCGGCGCCTGGAATCGACCTCGCCGATCCCCAGGGTGCGGCCCCAGTCGGCGGCCTGATCGGCGCCGATCTTGCCCACGTTGAAATACGTGGCGTCGGGGTGGGCGAGGTAGAAACCGCTGACCGAGGCGGCCGGCGTCATCGCCATGTGTTCGGTCAGGCCCATGCCGATGCCCTCGGCCTGCAGCACGCGGAACATGTCGGCCTTGATGCCGTGCTCGGGGCAGGCCGGGTAGCCCGGCGCCGGGCGGATGCCCTGGTAGGCCTCGGCGATCAACTGCTCGTTGCTCAGGCCCTCGTCGGCGGCGTAGCCCCAGAACTCGGTGCGCACGCGTTGGTGCAGGCGTTCCGCGAAGGCCTCGGCCAGGCGGTCGGCCAGGGCCTTGAGCATGATGGACGAGTAGTCGTCGTGGGCGGCCTCGAACTCGGCCAGCTTCTTCTCGATGCCCAGGCCGCCGGTGACCGCGAACAGGCCCACGTGGTCGGGCTGCACGCCCTTGGGCGCGACGAAGTCCGCCAGTGAGCGGTTGGGCCGCCGCACGCCATCGACCACCGGGCGCTCGGTCTGCTGGCGCAGCGGCTGCCAGCGCAGCAGCACCTGCTCGCGGGACTCGTCGGCATACAGCTCGATCACGTCGCCGTCCACGGTGTTGGCCGGCAACAGCGCGATCGCGCCGTTGGCCTGCAGCCAGCGGCCCTCGATGATGCGCTTGAGCATGGCCTGCGCGTCGGCGAAGACCTTGCGGGCCGCGTCGCCCACCACCTCGTCCTGCAGGATGGCCGGGTACTTGCCAGCCAGGTCCCAGGTCTGGAAGAAGGGGGTCCAGTCGATGCAGGCGGCGATCTCGGCCAGGTCGTAGTGGCGGAACTCGCGGCGGCCGATGAACCTGGGCGCCGCCGGAGGCTTCGACCAGTCCAGCCGGGCCGGGTTGGACTTGGCCTGGGCGTAGGGCAGCAGCGGGGTCTTCTTCTTGCCGGCGTGCAGGGCGCGCACCTGGTCCTGGTCGGCGCGCAACTCGGCGCGGGCGGCGCTGCCGCGCTCGTCCGACAGCAGGTCGGCACACACGCCCACCGCGCGCGAGGCGTCGGGCACGTAGACCACCGGGCCGCTGAAATGCGGCGCGATCTTGACCGCGGTGTGCACCCGGCTGGTGGTGGCGCCGCCGATCAGCAGCGGCGTGCCGCGCCCGCGGAACCAGGGGTCGCGCTCCATCTCGGCGGCGACGTGCTGCATCTCCTCGAGGCTGGGCGTGATCAGGCCGGACAGGCCGATGATGTCGGCGCCCTCGGCGCGGGCCTTCTCGAGGATGTCCTGCGCGGGCACCATCACGCCCATGTTGACGACCTCGAAGTTGTTGCACTGCAGGACCACCGTGACGATGTTCTTGCCGATGTCGTGCACATCGCCCTTGACCGTGGCGATGACGATCTTGCCCTTGGGGCGGACATCGCCACCGGCGTCGACCAGGGCCTTCTTCTCGGCCTCGATGTAGGGCAGCAGGTGGGCCACCGCCTGCTTCATCACGCGGGCGCTCTTGACCACCTGGGGCAGGAACATCTTGCCGGCGCCGAACAGGTCGCCCACGGTGTTCATGCCGGCCATCAGCGGGCCCTCGATCACGTGCAGCGGGCGGCCGCCACCGGCGGCGATGGCCTGCCAGGCCTCCTCGGTGTCGACCTCGATGAAGTCGGTGATGCCGTGCACCAGCGCGTGCGACAGGCGCTCGCCCACCGGGGCGTTGCGCCAGGCCAGGCGGGCGCTGTCGTCCTTGGCCGCGCCCTTGACCGCCTCGGCCACCTCGAGCAGGCGCTCGGTGGCGTCCGGGCGGCGGTTGAGGACCACGTCCTCGACGCGTTCGCGCAGGTCGGCGTCGAGGTCGTCGTAGACGCCGACCATGCCGGCGTTGACGATGCCCATGTCCAGGCCGGCCTGGATCGCGTGGTACAGGAAGACGGTGTGGATCGCCTCGCGCACCGGTTCGTTGCCGCGGAAGCTGAACGACACGTTGGAGACGCCGCCCGAGACCTTGGCGCCCGGCAGGTGGGCCTTGATCCAGCGCGTGGCCTCGATGAAGTCGACCGCGTAGTGGTCGTGCTCCTCGATGCCGGTGGCGATGGCGAAGATGTTGGGGTCGAAGATGATGTCCTCGGGCGGGAAGCCCACCTCATCGACCAGCAGGCGGTAGGCGCGCTCGCAGATCTCGGTCTTGCGCGCGAAGGTGTCGGCCTGGCCCTTCTCGTCGAAGGCCATCACCACCGCGGCGGCGCCGTAGCGGCGCACCAGGGTGGCCTGGCGGCGGAAGGCGGCCTCGCCTTCCTTCAGGCTGATCGAGTTGACGATGCCCTTGCCCTGGATGCATTTCAGGCCGGCCTCGATCACGTCCCACTTGGACGAGTCGATCATGATGGGCACGCGGGCGATCTCGGGCTCGCCGGCGATCAGGTTCAGGAAGCGCACCATCGCCGCCTGCGAGTCCAGCATCGCCTCGTCCATGTTGACGTCGATGACCTGGGCACCGTTCTCGACCTGCTGGCGGGCCACCGCCAGGGCCTTCTCGAACTCGCCAGCCAGGATCATCTTGGCGAAGACGCGCGAGCCGGTGACGTTGGTGCGCTCGCCGATGTTGACGAACAGCGCGCCTCGGTCGAGGGTCAGGGGCTCGAGGCCGGACAGGCGCATCGGCGGCGGGTTCAGGGCGTCGTGGGACATGGCAGTGCGGCGGTGTGGGATGGGCGTGCGGACTCACCCGTGAGGTGGCGGGTGAGCGTCGTTGAGTCGACCAAGCCTGGCAGCGCCGGCGCCGCTGGAAGGGCCGCCCGGGGCGCTGCTGCAACGCTCCTTGGAATCAGCGTTAAATTTTAGCGGATGCCCTGGTCGGGCAGCACTGGCCGACCTCCATCGGCGGTTATCGTCCACGATACATGCGCGATCCGAACGCCCCCAAGCTGATCAACCGGTCGATGACCGACGAGCCCGAGCTCGCCGGCATCGCGGCGCGGTTGCTGCGCAGCGCCGAGGCGCTGGCCGGATTGTCCGAGGCCGATGCCCGGCGCATCGTGGCCTACATGCGCCTGATCAAGGTCTCCGAGGGCCAGGTGCTGACCCGCGAAGGCGAGCCCGCCGCCAATGGCTTCATGCTGCTGGTGATCGATGGCGAGGTCACGGTCGAGGGGCTCACCGCCGGCCGGGCCGAGCCGGTGGTGCTGTCGGTGCTGGGGCCGGGCCACCTGATCGGCGAGACCGCGCTGCTCGACGGCGGGCCGCGCACCGCCACCTGCGTCGCCACCACGCCGTTGATCGGCGCCGGCCTGAGCCGCAACGCGCTGCGCCGTCTGCTCACCGCCGATCCCGAGGTGGCGGCGCGGCTGCTGGCCGCGGTGGGCCGTCGCATGGCCCACCGTCTGCGCGACGCCAACCGGCAGCAGCGCGTCTACCACCAGCTGCTGAACTCGATGCAGGCCGAGGTCGACCTGCTGCAGCGGCAGCTGCACCAGGTGATGGACGGCCGCGGCGGTCGCCAGGGCGCCCCGGACTGAGCCGGCGGCGGCCGCTTCAGCGGCCGGCCTCGAACATCTCGCCGTCTTCCTGCTCGTCGTCCTTGAAGACACCCACCCAGCGCCGGCCGTCCTTCCAGCGCATCTCGCCCTGGCCCTCCTTGCGGCCGTCCTTCCACTGGCCCTCGTAGCGGTCGCCGTTGGTCCAGTCGTAGCGGCCGCGTCCCTGGAACACGCCGGCGGCGAACTGGCCCTCGTAGACCTCGCCCGAGGCGAACTGCATCCGGCCCTGGCCGTCGGGCGCGCCGGCCTTGAGGCCGCCCTGGTAGACGTTGCCGCTGGCAAAGCGCATCTCGCCCGGGCCCTGGGCCACGCCCTGCTCCCAGCGGCAGGTGCAGACCTGGCCGTGGGTCCAGGTGTAGGTGCCGGCGCCGTGCGGCACGCCGCGCTGCAGCGTGCCCTGGTAGCGGTCGCCGCCGGCGTAGGTCATCAGGCCCTCGCCCTGGGGCTCGCCGCGCACGAAGGTGCCCTGGAAGAGGTTGCCGTTGGGGTAGCGCATCCGGCCCTTGCCGTGGGGCTGGTCCTGGTCCCAGTCGCCTTCGTAGCGCTGACCGCTCGGCCAGCTGAAGCGGCCCTGGCCCTGGCGCTTGCCCTGGTCCAGGTCGCCTTCGTATTCGTCGCCGTTGGTCCAGCGGATCAGGCCGCGGCCCGAGAACATGCGGCTGGCCTTGTCCAGCGCGAACACGCCGGTGAAGCGGGTGCCGTCGGCCAGGGTCTCGTCGACCGTGCGGGGTGCGGCCGGTGCGGGCGGGGCGGCGCCGGTGGCCAGGGCCACCGCGGCGGCCACGGTGGCCGAAGGCGTGCCCGGGGCGACCGGTGCGGGCGCGGGCGCCGCGACCGGCGGACGGGCCGCCGCCGTGGCCGTCGCGCCGCCGGCCGCCTGGGTGGCGGCGGCCGGGGGGGTGGGGCTGACCGGCGCCGTGGCGCTGCGGGTGGCCACCCAGGGCGTGCCGCGCTCGCGGGCCAGGGTGTCGGCGTTCTGCCGGGCCAGGTCCTGGGCGCTGCCCTTGCACTGGGCCACCGCGTCGCGCCACAGGGTCTCGGCGCCCAGCGAGGCGCGCTGGCGGTCGGTCGGGCTCAGGGCCGCACCGCCGTTGCGCAGGCGCTGGGTGGACTCGCGGGCCTGGTCGAACAGCGGGGCGCAGTGTTCGGCGTTGTGGCCATCGACCTCGCTCTGGTCGCGGCGGGCGGCCGCGTCGTCGCGGGCCTTGCCGGTGCAGCGCTCGTGCGCCAGGTCCCACTGGTCCTCGGCCTTGCGGAACAGGCGGGCGGCCTCGGTGAAGCGGCGGTCGCCCATCGCGGCGCGGGCCAGGTCCTGGTAGCTGCTGGCGTGGCGCTGCGTGGTGTCGCAGGCCTCGCCCGAGCCCCGCTGCTCGGCCACCTCGTCGCGCAGCTGGCGGGTGTCGGTCAGGTTGCGGCGGGCGCGCTCGCGCGGCCGGCCCTCGCAGGCGGCCACGGCCTGGGTCCACAGGTCCACCGCCCGGTCCAGCAGGCCGGCGAGCTGGGCCAGGTCGCCGCGCTGGCTGCGCAGGCCGGTGGCCTGCACGTCGGTGGCGCTGGCCTGGTCGGTGAAGCGCGCGCACGCCCTGGGGTCGGGGCCGGCGGGGGCGCTGGCCGAGGCGGCGGCTTCGGGGGGCGGGGCGCTCTCTTGCGCCGCGGCGCCCAGGGCGCACAGCAGCAGGGCGGCCGCGGCCAGGCGCGGGGCGGTCAGGGGCACGGCGTTCATTTGCGGGATTCGATCGGCAGGGACAGCGAGGCGTCGATCAGGCCGTTGGCGAAGGGCGAGGCCCCCGCTGCGTCGATCGGCTCGTCGTAGGAGAAGGCCTTGCGGGCGCTGGCCAGCGGCATGCCCTCCAGGGCCTGGGCCAGGCGGGCCGGCGGGATGCCGCGCAGGGCGGCCAGCACCGCCTCGCCCTGGCCGTCGGCCTCGGCGCGGGTGGTCAGGGCGGTCAGGCGCTCGACGTCGAAGACGAAGGCGCTGTCGGCCAGGCCGCGTTCGACCAGCTTCTGGTGCAGGGTGTAGCCGGCCAGCGGGTTGGCGCCCAGGGTGGGCATGCGCTGCCAGGCCCAGGCGTCGGCGCGGTCGAAGGCGGTGGCGCCCACGCGGGCCACGCCGCCCAGCGCGCCACGGTTGGCGGCGGCCTGCTGCATCACCGCGGCGGCCTGCTGGTTGAGCAGCTTCTGGCCGGCTTCGGTGAAGCCGTCCTGCAGGCGCTGCATGGCCAGGTCACGGGCCTGGCTGATGATCTGGTTGCGCAGCAGGTCGGTGGCGGCTCGGGTGGCGGCCTCCTGGGCGGTGCGGATCGCGGCATCGGCCGCCAGGGCCGCGCCGCGCAGGCCGGAGGCGATGGTGAACAGGTTGTACAGCGTGCCCACCACCTGGGTGCCGTAGTGCCAGGTCTTCATGCGGGCGCCGCCTTCTTCGGACAGGCCCTGGGTCCAGAGCACGATCCACAGCGCCTCGTCCTCGGTCAGGGCGGCGTCGCCCAGGTCCAGCGGGTGGAGGCTCATCAGCCAGTGGAAGTCCTGGCTGCGCGGGCTGTTGGGCGGGGCGAAGCGGGTGTAGCCGCGGCAGACCTGGAAGGGGGTCAGGGCGACCTGGCGGCTGTCGGCCAGGGTCACCTTGAAGGGCTTGCCGCGGTCGCGGGCCTCGGCCAGGGCCTCGCCCAGGCGCTCGGCGTTGTCCTCGCGGGTGCCGCCCACCTGCACGATGCGGTCGCCCGGCTGCAGTGGCGAGCCGGGGCTGTGGGCCACCACGGTCAGGCGCTCGTCCACGCCCAGCGCCCGCACCCAGGCCACGCGGTCGTCGGCCGACCAGGACTGGCTGGAGGCCACCACCATCGGCAACTCCCACTGGCGGTCGCAGCCGGCGTCCTTGAGTTCAGCGCTGCGGCGGATGGCCGGGCGGGCGGCGCGCTCGACGCGGCCGTAGCGCTGCAGGTCGGCCAGCAACTGCTCGTTGACCGGGCGGCCGTCGTCGACGGTGAACTTGGTGCTGGCGCAGCCGGTCAAGGCGGCCAGCAGGCAGAACAGGCCCCAGCGCAGCCAGGCGGGGGCGGGTGGGCGAGTGGGCATCGTGGGCGGTCCGGCGATCGGCGCCGCGCCACACGCGCGCGGCTGCCGTCTCGGCTCTTATCGGCCGGACTGTACCCATCGAACAGGGGGGGTGCCCCCGGTTTCGTCAACGATGCAACACCGCGCGGGGGCGGCGTCCTGCGCCTGGGGGACGGGTCAGTCCTCGGCGGCGGCGGTCTCGACCAGGCGGCTGAAGGGCCGCTCGGCCAGGGCGCGCGGGCGGTAGCCCGAGACACCGCGGGCGATGGCCGCGATGTGGGCCGGGGTGGTGCCGCAGCAGCCGCCGACGATGTTGAGGAAGCCGGCGCGGGCGAACTCGGTCATCAGCCCGGCGGTGACCTCGGGCGTCTCGTCGAAGCCGGTGTCGCTCATCGGGTTGGGCAGCCCGGCGTTGGGGTAGCAGCTGATGAAGGTGTCGCCCGCGACGCGGCCGAGCTCCTCGATGTAGGGCCGCATCAGGGTGGCGCCCAACGCGCAGTTCAGGCCCACGGCCACCGGACGGGCGTGGCGCACGCTGTGCCAGAAGGCGCCCACGGTCTGGCCGCTGAGGATGCGGCCCGAGGCGTCGGTGACGGTGCCCGAGATCACCACCGGCAGGCGCTCGCCGGTGTCCTCCATCAGCTCGTCCAGGGCGAAGATCGCGGCCTTGGCGTTGAGCGTGTCGAAGATGGTCTCGACCAGGAACAGGTCCACGCCGCCCTCGAGCAGGGCCTCGGCCTGTTCGCGGTAGGCGTCGCGCAGCTGGTCGAAGCTGACGTTGCGCGCGCCCGGGTCGTTGACGTCGGGGCTGATGCTGGCGGTGCGCGGGGTCGGGCCGATCGCGCCGGCGACGAAGCGCGGGTGCTCGGGGGTGGCGTGGCGGTCGGCGGCGGCGCGGGCGATGCGCGCCGCGGCGACGTTCATCTCGCGCGCCAGGTGGGCCAGGGCGTAGTCTTCCTGCGCGATCGAGGTGGCGCCGAAGGTGTTGGTCTCGATGATGTCGGCGCCGGCCGCCAGGTACTGGTCGTGGATCTCGCCGATCACGTCGGGGCGGGTCAGGACCAGCAGGTCGTTGTTGCCCTTGAGGTCCTTGGGGTGGTCGGCCAGTGCGGCGTGGCGGAAGTCGGCCTCGCCGAGCTTGTAGCGCTGGATCATCGTGCCCATCGCCCCGTCGATGATGACGATGCGCTTGGCGAGCAGGGCCGGCAGGGCGGCGCCGCGGGTGAAGGCGGGGGCAGGGGCGTTCATGCCCGGATTGTAGGAAACCCGCCCCCGGCCCGTTACAGTGCCGGCCTTTGCCCACCCACTGCCGCCCCGGAGCGGACCCCGAGATGAGCTTTGCCGAGACCCTGAAGACCCTGCCCCCCGTCGCCCACCTGGCCGCGCTGCGCCTGCTGGACGAGCAGGGCGCCGTGCTGGCGACGATCGAGAACAAGCCGGGTCAGGCCGGCTCGCTGGCGGTCTACCACGCGCTGGCCCAGCGCCACGGCGGCGCGATCACCCCGGCCGCCGCGGCCGAGGGCCTGGCCCTGTACGGCGAGCACACCGAGGACGCCCGCCTGAACCCGGGCAAGCACCCCAACATCGACCGTCTGCTGGCCTGGGCCGCGGGCAGCGCCCGCTTCCCGGTGGAGCTGGTCGCCGCCTGATCAGAGCGGCAGCAGCGCCTGGGCCTGCTCGCGCAGCCGGGCCGGCACGCTGCCGGCCAGGCCCAGCGCGGCGCGGCCCGAGAGCAGGCGCTGGAAGACCGCCTGCACCTCGGCGGCGCTGACCGCCTCCAGGCGCTGCAGCGAGTCGTCGGCGGCGCGCAGGCGACCGAAGGTGAACAGGTCCTGCGCCGCGGCCTCCAGCCGGCGACCGGGCTGCTCCAGCCCGCGCAGCGCGCGCAAGCGCAGCTGGGTGCGGGCGCGGGCCAGGTCGGCGGGGTCGGCCGGTGCGTCGGCGTGGCGGCGCAGCAGGCCGGTGACGGCCTCGAGGAACTCGCCGGCCTGGCGCGGCGCGGTCGCGCCCTCGACCACGAACTGCGCGGTCAGCGGCAGGATGTCGGCGCTGCAGGACACGTAGTAGGCCAGGCCGCGGCGCTCGCGGACCTCGTCGAGCAGGGGCGAGCTCATGCCCTCGCCCAGCAGCGCGGCGGCGACCACGTCGGCGGCGTGGGCCTCGTCGGCCAGGGTGGGGGCCTCGAAGCCCAGCACCAGCTGGCACTGGGCGCTGCCGCCCAGGCGGGTGGCGCGCCAACCGCCCTGCCAGGGCGCCGGGGCCATCTGCGGCGCCTGGCCGCGGACCATGCCGCCGAAATGTTGTTCGACGCTGCGCAGCAGCACCGCCGGGTCGAAGGGGCCGGCCGCGGCCACCACCACATGGCCGGCGCCGTAGCGCTGGCCCACGTAGTCCACCAGGTCCTGGCGGCTGATGCGCTCGATCGCGCGGCGCAGACCGATCACCGGCCGGCCGGCCGCGTGGTGGGCGCCGTAGCCGGCGCGGTCGAAGGCCTGGAAGGCCAGCGCCGCCGGGTCTTCCTCGACCTCGGCCAGTTCCTGCAGGATCACCTGGCGCTCGCGCGCCAGCTCGTCCTCGGGGAAGCTGGGGTTCTGCACCAGGTCGGCCAGCAGCTCGACGAAGGCCGGCAGGTCGGCCGCCAGGCCGTCGATGTGGAAGGCGGTGTGGTCCTTGTCGGTGTGGGCGTTGAGCTCGGCGCCCAGGCGCTCGGCGTCCAGGTTGATGCGCTGGCAGTCGCGCGTGGCCGTGCCCTTGAAGGCCATGTGCTCGACCACGTGGCTGATGCCAGCCAGACGCGCGGGCTCGTGCAGGCTGCCGGTGCGCAGGTAGACGCTGAGGGAGACGGTCTGCCGCCAGGGCATCGGCAGCGCGACGATGCGCAGCCCGTTGGGCAGGGTGGACAGCAGGGGGGGGCGCAGGGCGGGATTCATGAAGGGCTGAACTGTGCCAGACCCGCGGCCCCGCCGCCGCGCCAGGGCTGTCAGATCAGCGCCGCGATCGCCTGACCCAGCTCGGTGGTGCTGGCCGTGCCGCCCAGGTCGGGGGTGCGGGGGCCCTCGCGCAGCACGGTCTCGATCGCCTTCAGGATGGCGTCGTGGGCGGCGCGGCCGGCGCCCTGGCCGTCGGTCAGGAAGTCCAGCAACATGGCGCCGGACCAGACCATCGCGATCGGGTTGGCGATGTTGCGGCCGAAGATGTCCGGCGCCGAGCCGTGCACCGGCTCGAACAGACTGGGAAAGCGCCGCTCGGGGTTGAGGTTGGCCGAGGGCGCCAGGCCGATGGTGCCGGCGGTGGCCGGGCCCAGGTCGGACAGGATGTCGCCGAACAGGTTGGTGGCCACCACCACGTCGAAGCGCTGCGGTTGCAGCACGAAGCGGGCGGTCAGGATGTCGATGTGCTGCTTGTCCACCGTGACCTCGGGGTAGTCCTGGCCCACCGCGTCGGCGCGGCCGTCCCACCAGGGCATGCTGATCGCGATGCCGTTGCTCTTGGTGGCCACGGTCAGGTGGTGGCGCGGGCGCTGCCGGGCCAGCTCGAAGGCGTGGCGCAGCACCCGGTCCGAGCCGTGGCGGCTGAACACCGACTCCTGGATCACCACCTCGCGCTCGGTGCCTTCCCACAGGATGCCGCCCAGCCTGGTGTACTCGCCCTCGGTGTTCTCGCGCACGATCAGGTAGTCCAGGTCACCGGGGCGGCGGCCGGCCAGCGGGCAGGGCACGCCCTCGAACAGGCGCACCGGGCGCAGGTTGATGTACTGGTCGAACTCGCGGCGGAACTTCAGCAGGCTGCCCCACAGCGACACGTTGTCCGGCACCGTGGCGGGCCAGCCCACCGCACCGAAGAAGATGGCGTCCATGCCGGCGAGCTGCGCCTTCCAGTCGGGCGGCATCATCTCGCCGTGGGCCAAGTACCAGTCGCAGCTGGCCCAGTCGAACCAGTGCAGCTCCAGCGACAGGCCGAAACGCGTGGCCGCGGCCTGCAGCGCGCGCACGCCTTCGGGGGCGACTTCCTTGCCGATGCCGTCGCCGGGGATCACGGCGATGCGGTGGGTCTTGCTCATGCGGTCTCCTCAGGGAATGGGGCAAATCTTATTGGTCACGTCGCGTTCTGTAATCATGCGATCCGTGAACCCACTGTGCACGCTCTGTGATGAATGAGCCGCCCCGCCCCGAGGACCTGCGGGTCTTCGCCCTGGTCGCCCGCAAGGCCGGCTTCGCCGCCGCGGCCGAGGCCCTGGGCGCCTCGCCCGCCTATGTCAGCAAGCGCATCCGCCTGCTCGAGGCCCAGCTGGGCGCCCGCCTGCTGCACCGCACCACCCGGCGCGTGGCCTTGACCGAGGCCGGCGAGCGGGCGCTGCGCTGGGCCGAGCGCATCCTGGACGACCTGGACCAGCTGCAGCAGGAGCTGGGCGGCAGCCGCGAGCAGGCCAGCGGCACGCTGCGGGTGTGCAGCAGCTTCGGCTTCGGTCGCCAGCAGCTGGCACCGGCCCTGGCCGAACTGGCGGCGGCCGAGCCGCGGCTGCAGGTGCGGCTGGAGCTGTTTGACCGCCTGGTGGACGTGGCCGGCGAGGGCTTCGACCTGGACGTGCGGGTGGGCGACGAGGTGGCGCCGCACCTGATCGCCCGGCGCCTGATGGACAACCACCGGGTGCTGTGCGCGGCGCCGGCCTACCTGGCGCGGCGGGGCACGCCCCGCCACCTGGACGACTTGCGCGCCCACGACTGCCTGGTGATCAAGGAGCGCGACCACCCGTTTGGCCACTGGCGGCTGCAGGGCGAGGGGGGCGAGCAGTTGCTGAAGGTGGCCGGGCCGCTGTCGAGCAACCACGGCGAGGTGGCGCTGCGCTGGGCCCTGGACGGGCGCGGCATCGTGCTGCGCTCGGTCTGGCAGGTCGGGCCGCTGCTGGCGGCTGGCGCACTGGTCCAGGTGCTGCCGGGCTGGACCCAGCCGGCGAGCGTGTGGGCGGTGGTCCCGCAGCGGCTGGAGCGCTCGGCCCGGCTGCGGGTGGCGGTGGAGTTCCTGCAGCGCTGGTTCGCGCAGGGCCCGCGGCCCGGGGCCTGAGGCCGGGAGCGGTCGGGCCTCAACGCCCCGGCAGGGTCACGTCGTGGGGCTCGGGCCGGGCGGCGGGGAAGTCGCTCATCGCCAGCCGGAACAGGTCGCCCAGCACGGCGCTGCCGCCCGGCGTGTTGCCGCGGTTGCGGGCGCGGGCCTCGTACAGGGGCTCGCCGCTGGCGGCGTCGCGCAGCAGCAGGGCCGCCTCGCGGTCGTATTCGGGGTCGATCGGGGTGTTCCAGCGCCAGGCGCCCGGGTAGCCGGCCCAGCCGCGCCAGCCCAGGCCGCCGTGCACCCGCCACCACAGCGGGTCGTCCCAGGGCGAGCGGGCCTGGCGCGAGACGCGCGCGCCCAGCTGCACCACCACCTCGGCCTTGCGGCCCTCGGCCGCGGGGACGAAGCCGGCCGCGGCCAAGGCCTCGGCGGCGCCGCGCTCCAGTGCGGCCTGTTCCGCCTGCTCGGCGGCGCCGGCCTGCTGCTGCGAGGGCAGGCGCTCGAAGCGGTAGCTGCCCGCCGCGCGGCCCTGCGGCCAGCTGCCGAAGCTGCTGACCTCGCCGTGGATGCTGTTGAGTGCGGCACAGCCTGCCAGCCCCAGCGGGGCGGCGGCGGCCAGGGCCAGGATCAGGCGGCGCGGGGTGCGGGGCATGGGGGTCTCCCGGAACAGGTCATTCCCAGTCGAGTCGAACGGTCTGGACACCGCCGCCGTTGACCGGCGTGCCGCAGTCCTCGTCCTCGTCGAAGGCCTTGTCGCCGGCCGGGTCGGGGCGACCGGTGGCGCGCAGGGTCTCGAAAGGATAGAGCTTGCGGTCCATCATGTGCGAGACCGTGATGTTGCCCATCGCGGTCAGCATGTTGTCGATCCGGCCCGGGTAGTCCTTTTCCCACTCGCGGATCATCTTCTTGGTCAGCACGCGCTGCAGGTTCTCCTGGCTGCCGCACAGGCTGCACGGGATGATCGGGAACCCGCGGTGGGCGGCCCAGCGCTCCAGGTCGGTCTCGTCCACGTAGGCCAGCGGGCGGATGACGACGAACTCGCCGTTGTCGCTGACCAGCTTGGGCGGCATGCCCTTGATGCGGCTGCCGAAGAACATGTTCATCAGCATCGTCACCACCATGTCGTCGCGGTGGTGGCCCAGGGCGATCTTGGTCGCGCCCAGCTCGCGCGCCACCCGGTACAGGATGCCGCGGCGCAGGCGCGAGCACAGGCTGCACATCGTCTGGCCTTCGGGGATGTGCTTCTTGACGATCGAGTAGGTGTCCTGGGTCTCGATGTGGAAGTCCACGCCCAGGCCCTTGAGGTAGTTGGGCAGCACCTCGGCCGGGAAGCCGGGCTGCTTCTGGTCCAGGTTGACGGCCACCACGCTGAAGCGGATCGGCGCGCGCTTCTGCAGGTTCATCAGGATGTCGAGCAGCGAGTAGCTGTCCTTGCCGCCGGACACGCAGACCATGACCTTGTCGCCGTCCTCGATCATGCCGAAGTCGGTGATGGCTTTGCCCACCTGGCGGTGCAGGCGCTTGCTCAGCTTGTTCATCTCGAAGGCGTGCTTCTTGGCCTTCTTCGCTTCCAGGGCGGCCGCGTCCTCGGCGGTGTCCGGGGCGGCGGGGGTGTCGTGGGTCGTGGTCATGTCAGTCCTTCAGGCCGAAGACCTCGACGCCGACGGCGTCGCAGTCCGGGTAGACGTCGGGCTTTTCGGTGGAGACGCGGGCGGCGCGCACGTTCGGGTGCGCCAGCATCAGGGCCAGCACGTCGTCGACCAGGGTCTCCTGCAGGTGGATGTGGCCGCGCGAGACGCGCTCGGTGATGCTGCGGCGCATGAAGTCGTAGTCGAGCACCTCGTTGAGTTCGTCCGCCTTGGGCGTGGACAGGGCCAACGGCACGTACAGCTCGACGTTGATCAGCACGCGCTGCTCGCCCTTCTTCTCGAAGTCGTGCACGCCGATGTTGATCCACACCTCGTAGTTGCGCAGGAACAGGCGCCGGCAATCGCGCAGCGCGGGGTGGAGGAGCGAGGTCTGGCTCATCAGGCTTGGCCTTGGGCTAGGAAGAGCACGTCGCGCGACTGACCCGCGAGGTGCTGCCCGCCGTCGACCAGCAGCGTGGTGCCGGTGATCGCGGGTGATTCGAGGGCGAAGCGCACCGCGCGGGCGATGTCCTCGGGCGTGGAGGAGCGCCCCAGCGGGGTCATGCGGCGGGCGCGCTCGTGTTCGGATTCGGTCATGGGGCCCGAGGGCAGGGTCACGCCCGGGGCCACCCCCAGCACCCGCAGCGCCGGCGCCAGGGCCTGGGCCAGCAGCACGGTGGCCTCTTTCAGGGCCGCCTTGCTGAGCGTGTAGCTGAAGTAGTCGGGGTTGGGGTTCCAGAGCTTCTGGTCCAGCAGGTTGACCACGCAGCCACTGCCGGCGCGCTGCGCCACGTGGGCGGCCAGGGCCTGGGCCAGACGCACCGGGGCGGCGGTGTTGACCCGCCAGTGGGCGTCCATCAGGTCCGGGCCGGCGCCCTGGGCGTCGTCGTAGCTGAACAGGCTGGCGTTGTTGACCACCGCGTCCACCCGGCCCAACGCCTCCACCGCCTGGGGCAGCAGGGCCCGGACGGCGGCGTCGTCGGCCAGGTCGGCCACCAGCACCACCGTCCGGGCACCCAGGGCGCGGCAGTCGGCGGCGGTGGCCTCGGCCTGCTCGCGGGAGCCGCGGCAGTGCAGCGCCAGGTCGTGGCCGTGGGCGGCCAGCTCCAGCGCCACCGCCCGGCCGATGCGTGCGGCCGCGCCGGTGACCAGGGTCACGGCGCGGGCGTTGCCGGGGACGGCCGGGGCGCCTTGGGCGTTCGAGGCGTCTGGGGTGGGGATGGACATGAAACCTACAATCTCGGCCCATGACCATGAGCCAACCAGACAGTGTATCCAGCCCCCTGTCCGCACACATCCGTGCGGCCATCGCCGAGGCCGGCGGCTGGCTGCCTTTCGACCGCTTCATGGCGCTGGCGCTGTACGCGCCCGGCCTGGGCTACTACGCCAACGCCAGCCGCAAGTTCGGCCTGATGCCCGCCAGCGGCAGTGACTTCGTCACCGCTCCCGAACTCTCGCCCCTGTTCGGCCGCGCCCTGGCGGTGCAGGTGGCCGAGGCGCTGCAGGGCAGCGGCACCGACGAGGTCTTCGAGTTCGGCGCCGGCTCGGGCGCGCTGGCCGAGCAGCTGATCGAGGCCCTGGACGCCGCCGGCGCCGGCCCGCGCCGCTACACCATCGTCGACCTCTCCGGCACGCTGCGGGCGCGCCAGGCCGAGCGGCTGGCCCGCTTCGGCGAGCGCGTGCAGTGGGCCAGCGCCTGGCCCGCCGAGATGCGCGGCGTGGTGGTGGCCAACGAGCTGCTGGACGCCATCCCGGTGCAGCTGCTGCACTTCGACGGCCAGGACTGGTTCGAGCGCGGTGTCGCCTGGGGCGCCGACGGCCCGGTCTTCGAGGACCGGCCCACGGCCCTGCGCCCGCCACTGGACGCGGCCTTCGTGCCCGGCACGGTGACCGAGATCCACCCCCAGGCCGAGGCCTTCATCGCCACGCTGGCCCAGCACCTGGTGCGCGGCGCGGCCTTCCTGATCGACTACGGTTTCCCCGAGGCCGAGTACTACCTGCCCCAGCGCCACGGCGGCACCCTGATGTGCCACCACCTGCACCAGGCCGACCCCGACCCGCTGGACAAGCTCGGTCAGAAGGACATCACCGCCCACGTCAATTTCACCGGCGTGGCGCTGGCGGGGCAGGATGCCGGCCTGCACGTGGTGGGCTACACCAGCCAGGCCCGTTTCCTGGTCAACTGCGGCATCGGCCCGATGATCGAGGCCGCCGACCTGCGCGAACGCGCCATGGCCCAGAAGCTGATCACCGAGCACGAGATGGGCGAGCTGTTCAAGGTGCTGGCCCTGGCCAGCGCCGACTGGCCCGGCTACGCGCCGGTGGGCTTCGCCACCGGCGACCGCATGCACCGGCTCTGAGCGCCGACCGGCGCCCTGAGCGTGCCGCGAGCGGCCGGTGGCCTCACACCTTGAAGGTGCCCACCGCCTCCACCAGCTGACGCGCCTGGGACCGCAGGCTCTCGGCCGCGGCGGCGCTCTGCTCGACCAGCGCGGCGTTCTGCTGGGTGGCCTCGTCCATCTGGCTGACGGCGCTGCCCACGGTGGCCACGCCGGCGCTCTGCTCCTGGCTGGCGTGGCTGATCTCGCCGACGATGTCGGTGACCCGGCGGATCGCCTGCACCACTTCGGCCATGGTCTGGCCGGCCTCGTCGGCCTGGCGCGAGCCGGCGTCCACCCGCTCGACGCTGGCCTGGATCAGGGCCTTGATCTCGCGCGCCGCGTCGGCGCTGCGCTGGGCCAGGCTGCGGACCTCGCCCGCCACCACCGCGAAGCCGCGGCCGGACTCGCCCGCACGGGCGGCTTCCACCGCCGCGTTCAGCGCCAGGATGTTGGTCTGGAACGCGATGCCGTCGATCACGCCGATGATGTCGGCGATCTTCTTGGAGCTGGTGTCGATGTCGCGCATGGTGCCCACCACCTGGGCCACCACGTCGCCGCCGCGCGTCGCCACATCCGAGGCGCCGACCGCCAGCTGGTTGGCCCGCTGGGCGTTGTCGGCGTTCTGCCGCACCGTCACCCCCAGCTGCTCGGACGAGCTGGCCGTCTGCTGCAGGTTGGAGGCGGTCTGTTCGGTGCGGTGGCTGAGGTCGGTGTTGCCGGCGGCCACCTCGGTCGCCGCCACCTCGATCGAGTCGGCCGACTGGCGGACCTGTCGGATCAGCCGCTGCAGGTTGTCCTGCATGGTCTGCATCCGGGTCAGCAGCTGGCCGATCTCGTCGCGGCCCTCGATGCTGATGCGGTGGGTCAGGTCCCCGTGGGCGATCGACGCCGCGGTCTGGTCGGCCTGGGCAAAGCCCCGGCGCAGGCGTTGCAGCACCAGCCAGCAGGCCGCCGTGCCCGGTACCCCCAGGCACAGCGCCAACAGGGCGATGCCCCAGGTGCCGCGGGCGTGCAGGGCCTCGGCCCGGGTGGCGGTGGCGTCGGCCAGGGTGGCCTGGTGTTGGCGCAGGGCCGCGAGGGCCTGCAGGAAGGCCTCGTTCTCCTGCCGGCCGGCTTTCAGGAACGCGGCCATCACGGTCGGCTCAAACCGGCCACCACGGACCGCCTGGACCGCCAGGTCGACCTGGTCCAGCCAGGCCTTGCGGGTCTGCAGCACCCGCTCCATCAGGGCGCGTTCGGCAGGCTCTTGGGTGCCGGCCTCGACCTGGGCCCAGGCCTTGTCGATCGCGCCCTTGCGCCGCGCCAAATGCTCGAGATGGGTCTCCAGGCCGTGGTCATGGATGCTGTGCAGCGGTCCGCCGGGGTCGTGCTGGAACATCAGCAGGATCTCCATGCGGTTGCTGATCGCGTCCTGGGTCATTTGCGCCAGGTGCTCGGACTTGCTCATCTGCTCGTCGTGCAGGGTCTTCAGGTCCGCCTTGGAGCGGTCCATGGCCCCCCAGGCCAGCAGGGCCAGGCCCAGGAACGCGACCCAGAAGGCCGCCAGGACCGCGCCGAAAAAGTGCACGATCTTCAGGTTCTTCCACATGATTGACTCGGGCGGCCGCGCGGGCGCCCGCCTCCCTTTGGTTGGCTCGGCTTCCATGTTCCCGCGGGCGGGGCGGGGCCGCTGGCCCGATCAGCTCCGGAAAGGCGGCGCAGTTCGGGCGTTGCGGCCAGGGCCTCAGAGCGCCACGGAGACGGCGTCGGTGCGGGCGATGCGGATCGCGGTGGCGATGGCCTCACCGCGCGCGCCGCGGGCCTGGGCGTTCGCGGCGACGGCACCGGCATCGATCCCGCAGGCCGCGGCCAGGGCCTGGTGCAACAAGGGACGGGCGGGGTAGGGCTGGTCGTGCAGGCCCAGGCGGCCACGGGCATCGGCCTCGCAGGCCAGCAGCGCGTCGGCCAGGCGCTGGGGCCGGCGGAAGGCGTCGCAGCGCTCGAGCAGGCGCACCACCGCGGCGGCGCCGAAGCTGGGGCTGCGGTGGATGTTGGTGTGCTCACGCGCCACCATCAGGGCCAGCTCGGTGGCCTCGGTGGGGGCCTTCAGGCGGGCCGACACCTGGCGCGCCAGGCGCTCGCTGCGGGCCTCGTGGGCGATGTGGCGCGGCCACTCGGCGGGCGGGGTCTCGCCCTTGCCCAGGTCGTGGCACAGGCAGGCCCAGCGCGCCGGCAGCGGGGCGTCCAGCGCCGCGGCCGCGTCGAGCACCAGCAGCAGGTGGGCGCCAGTGTCGACCTCGGGGTGGTGCTCGACCGGCTGGGGCACGCCCCACAGGCGATCGACCTCGGGCAGCAGGCGGGCCAGGGCGCCGCAATCGCGCAGCACCTCGAGCATGCGCGAGGGCCGGGCCTCCATCAGGCCGCGCGAGAGTTCCTGCCAGACGCGCTCGGGCACCAGGGCGTCGACCTCGCCGGCCTCGACCATGCCGCGCATCAGCGCCCGGGTCTCGGGCGCCACTTGAAAATCGTGGAAGCGGGCGGCGAAGCGCGCCAGCCGCAGGATCCGCACCGGGTCCTCGACGAAGGCCGGGCCGACGTGGCGCAACACGCGGGCCTGCAGGTCGCGCTCGCCGCCGAAGGGGTCGACCCGGCGGCCCTCGCCGTCCTCGGCCATCGCGTTGATGGTCAGGTCGCGCCGGGCCAGGTCCTCCTCGAGGGTGACGTCGGGGGCGGCGTGGAAGACGAAGCCGTGGTAGCCCGGCGCGGTCTTGCGCTCGGTGCGGGCCAGCGCGTATTCCTCGTGGGTCTCGGGGTGCAGGAAGACCGGGAAGTCCTTGCCCACCGGCGTGAAGCCGGCCGCGCGCATGGCCTCGGGCGTGCTGCCCACCACCACCCAGTCGCGGTCGTTCACCGGACGCCCCAGCAGGGCGTCACGCACCGCGCCACCGACCACCCAGGCCTTCATCGGTGGCGGGCCCGCCAGTCGTCCAGCCGGGCGCAGCGCTGCCCAGCGGACAAGTAGGACGGCACCACGGCGCCCAGCGGCTGCGGCTGGATGTCCAGCGAGGCCAGACCGGGCAGGGTGCCGCCGGCCACGTTGGGCACCGCCATCGAGGCCAGGTTGTCGCGCGTCATCAGCGGCGGGCCGGGCAGGCACTCCATGGCCAGCGCCTGCAGCCAGGCCAGCGGGTGGGGCAGGGGCACGATGGTGCGCGGGTGGCCCGAGAGCTGGCCGGCCAGGCGCACCAGCGCGCCCAGCGTCACCACCTGCGGGCCGGCGCACTCGATCGTCTGGCCGATCGTGGCGGGCCGGGCCAGTGCGGTGGCGATGGCCTGGGCCACGTCACCCACCCAGACCGGCTGGAAGCGGGCATCGGCCCCGGCCAGCGGCACCACCGGTGCCAGCGCCTGCAGGCCGGCGAAGAGGTTGAGGAAGCGGTCGCCGGCGCCGAAGATCACCGACGGCCGCAGCACGGTCAGGTCCAGCCCGGCCGCCTGCAGCACCGCCTCGCCGCGGGCCTTGCTGCGCAGGTAGCGCGACGGGGCGTCGGGCGCCACGCCCAGCGCGCTGACGTGCACCACGCGGCGCACGCCGGTGCGGGCGCAGGCGGCGGCCAGGCGGCGGGGCAAGGTGACGTGGGCGTGCTCGAAGGCGGCCTCGCCGCCGTGCAGGATGGCCACCAGGTTGACCACCGCGTCGCAGCCCGCCAGCAGGCGCTCCAGCGCCGCGTCGTCGTGGACATCGGCGCACAGCACCTCGACCTGGGGCAGGTGCTGGACGGCGCGGGCGTTGGCCGGGTGGCGCGTGGGCACGCGCAGGCGGGTGCCGGGCGACTGCCGGGCCAGGGTTTCACAGAGCGCCCGGCCGACGAAGCCGGTGCCACCGAGGATCAGGATGCGCGCGTTCATGGACGATCAGGCGAAGCAGCGGGGGGCGGCGCCTCGGGCAGGGCCACCGATTTCAGGAGTTTGCCACCCACGTGCACGCTCAGGGTGCGCGCGCCGGGCGGGAGTTCGTCGAGTTCGACATGGAAGCCCGAGTGCAGAAAGCCGTCGCCCAGGGCCTCGGCCACGTCAGCGCGCTCGTCGGCGGCCTGGCAGCGGGCGACCACGCGGCCGTCCACCCGCACCGTGACCTCGGCAGGCTGCCCCGGCGCGCCGGGGGCGGCGGCCCAGCCGACCAGGGCGTGCCCGTCCCAGCGGTCGAGGTGGCCGCGCGGGGGCTCGGGTGGGCGCCGCAGCGCCTGCTGGGCGGCGCGTCCCACCTGGGCCAGACCGGCCTTCCAGCGCTCGGGCCAGGCCGCGGGGCCGGTCGCGGCCACGCTGGCGGCGTGGCGTGCCAGCAGGCGTTCGCGGGCCCGGTCGCGGGCGCGGGCAGCGCGGCCGTCGGGGTCGCGCATGCCGCACAGGGCCGAGGCCATCAGGTAGTCGACGAAATCCGGCGCGACATGGCGGAAATCGTCCTCGCGCCAGACCAGGGCCGGGTCGCTCAGCATCGCGCACTCGTAGCTGGGGAAGTAGCGCGCGTGCGGCCGGCTGGCCAGGAAGGGGTCGCAGCAGGCGCGCAGCAGCGACTTGGAGTAGCTGTTGGCGATCAGCACGTCCTGGTCGCGGAAGGTGGCGGCCAGCGGCACCGGGGACACCGTCAGCAGCAGCTTGAGCGAGGGCCCCAGCGCTTCGCGCAGCAGGGCGTCGATCTCGTCGAGCATCGCCAGGGTGGACGCGGCGTCGAGCACGTGCAGCTCGAAGCGGCCGGGCCACTGCCGCACCAGGTGTTCGCTGGGGGCGACGTTCAGGTACAGGCCGCTGGCGCGGTCGAACCAGGCCTCGGACAGGCCCAGGGTCAGCACCACCAGCTCGGCGTCGCGCAGGCGGCCGAAGAAGCGGTTGACCGCCTCGCGCATGGCCTGGGCCTGGGGGCGCGGCTCCAGGTACTGCTCGCCGCGCAGCTGCAGGTCGCCGCAGCGCAGGTCGCCGGGCAGGTCCACCAGCACCGCCTCGTGGCGGTAGGCGAAGCGCTCGGGCGCCAGGGCCCAGCGCAGCTCGTTGAGCACGGTGCCGACGTTGTACTTGTTGAAGATCCGCCGGTCCTCGACCCGGTGGTTGGCGCTGGGCGGCAGCTCGGCCTGCATGGACAGCACCTCGAAGCCCAGGCGGTCCAGCGTGGTCTCGACCTCGCGGGCGAAGCACGAGCCGATGCAGAACACCTTCTCGTCGCCGCGCAGCGCGAACAGCTCGCCCGGGTCGGGCGCGGCCAGCGGCGACAGGCGCTGGGGCTCGGCGCGGGTGGGCCAGCGGCCCAGGCGCCGGGCCGATCGGAGCTGGGCCCAGGCCTGCTCACCGGGGATGACGTGCGGGTTCAAGGCGGGTCCTCCTGGTGCTCACGTCAGGCCCGTGCCCGGGCCGGGATCAGGGCAATTCGCCGTCCGCTTGGGGCTGGCTGGCCGGACGCGGTCCGATCGCCGTGCCCAGCCGGGCCTTCAGCGAGGCCGGCTTGCCGTTCAGCAGCCCCGCATAGTAGGTGGCGTTGGACAGCACTTTCTTGACGTAGTCGCGGGTCTCGTGGATCGGCACGTTCTCGGCCCAGATGGCGGGCTCGAGCACCGGGCCTTCGCGCCAGCGCCGCGGCCGGCTGGGGCCGGCGTTGTAGGCCGCCGCGGCCATGGCCTGGGAGCCGCCCAGGTCGTCCAGCACCAGCTTGAGGTAGGCGCTGCCGATGCGCAGGTTGGTGTCGCGCTCGGTGATCTGCTCGGGACGGAAATCGGCCATGCCGATCTTCTTGGCGGTCCACTTGGCGGTGGCGGGCATCACCTGCATCAGGCCCGAGGCGCCCACGTGCGAGCGCGCGTCCATGATGAAGCGCGACTCCTGGCGGATCAGGCCGTAGGTGTAGGCCGGATCGAGCCCGATGTCGCGGGCCTTGGCCACGACATCGGCCTTCATCGGCATCGGGAAGCGCTGCTCCAGGTCGATCTCGGTGCGGGTGCGGTCGCTGCTGTTGATGCAGCGGTCCCAGACCTCGCGCTCGCAGGCCCACTGGGCGGCGGCCAGCAGTTCGCGGTCGCCCATGCCGAGGAGCGAGAAGTTCCACTCGCGCACGCCCTCGCTGCGCAGGCCGATGGCGATGGCGGTGAGGGCGCGCTGCAGGCCGGGGTGGGTGCGGGCCGCCTCGCGCTCGGGGGCGCTGGGCGGGGCCGGGCGGGCGGGCAGGGGCTGCGGCGCACCCAGGTCCTCGGCCGCCAGCTGGCCATAGAAGTTCAGTTGGGTGGACAGCCGCGCCAGCACCTGCTGGGCTTCGGCGCGGGCGGCGTCGCCGGCCTCGCCCGCGGGCGCCAGGCCCTGCAGGGCGCGGGCGCGCCAGTACTGCCAGGTGGCGTCCTCGCGGAACGTGGGGTCCATCGCGTCGACCGCGCGAAGCACCAGGGTCCAGCGCTCCGGGGCGGGGGCCAGGCGCAGCGCGGCGCGGGCCAGCCAGGCCAGGGTCTCGGGGCTCCAGTCGGGGTGGCCGGCGTCCTTGCGGCGCAGCTGCTGCCAGGCGGCGCGGGTCCAGTCCAGCGACTCGGGCTGCAGCTTGAGCGCGCCCTGCTTGGCCACGATCGCCCAGGCCCAGGCGCCGTGGTCGGCGCCCAGCACCTCGGCCCAGCGATCACTCATCAGGCGGGCGGCCTGGTCGGGGTCGGTGCTGGCGATGCGGGCGATGGCCAGCGAGGCGACCTCGGCGCGCATGTGGTCCAGCGCGCTGGCCTTCAGGGCCATGTAGCGGGTGGGGTTGTCCAGCGCGTCGGCCAGCGGGCGGTTGACCCGCTCGCCCAGCACCGCCGCGGCGGCGCGGGCGGATTTCAGGCGGCCGTACTCGACCGCGTGGCGCACCTGGCGCCAGACGTCGTTGGCGCTGAAGGCCTTGGCGTCGTAGAGGGTCTGGGCCAGCAGCAGGCAGCCGTCGCCCGGGTCGCGCTGGGCGATCCAGGCACGGCGGGCCGCGGCCACCACGTCCTTGCCCGACAGGTGCTGCTGCACCAGGTCGTAACAGACGACCTCGCGGTCGTCGTTCATGCGGAAACGCGGCCGGTCCTTGGCGAAGGCGGCCCAGTCGCGGCGCCGGCCGGTCTCGAGCAGCCAGTCGTTGCGCAGGCGGTCCTCGACATAGCTGCCGGGCCAGCGGGCGTAGAAGGCCTCGACCTCGTCGGCGCGGACCTCGGACAGGCGGTTGCCCAGCTCCCAGTAGTCGACCCAGGGGGCCAGCGGGTCGCGCTGCTCCAGGGCCTGGGCCTTGAGGCTGGCCAGGCGGGCGCGGTCGCGCTTGGTGAAGGCCTCGCGGGCGGACTTGAGCAGGTCCTCGGTGCCGCGGGCGGGCACCTGGGCGGTGGCGCCCAGGGCGGTGGTCAGGGCCAGGGCGGCCAGCCCGGCGCGCACGGCGAGCGTGCTGAAAACAGGTGACATGGGTCTCAGGATGCGTGGCGGAGGACCGGTCCGGCCCCCCAATCTGGATTCAGTTTGACACGGTTCGACCCCTTGTCGGGCCAAGGTTCCCCTGTCCATGATGCGACGGCTGCCGACCCCCCACGGCCGGTGGTCCATGACATCCACACCCAGGAGAGACGCATGCACCCCATCCCCCACCGCCGTGCGCGGGCCACCGTGGTTCTGCTGGCCGTGCTGGCCGCCGTCGGCGGCGCCCGCGCCGGCCAGTCCGCCACCCTCGAGGCCCCATCCGCCGTGCCGCACACCGACCGCCTGATCGTCCAGTACGCCGAGCGCCTGCAGGGCGCGGCCGCCACCGGCGCCGCCCTGGCCCGCGCACAGGAGGTGGCCAACCGCGCCGGCGTGCAGCTGGGCCCGCTGCGCCAGACCGCGCAGGGCGCGCAGGTGCTGCGCCTGGACCGCCGACTGGACCTGCGCGCCGCCCGCCGCCTGGCCCGCGAGCTGGCCGCGGCCGACCCGGACATCGTCTACGCCGAGCCCGACCAGATCCTGCAGGCGCAGCTGGCGCCCAACGACAGCCAGTACCTCAGCCAGTGGCACTACTTCGAGGCGACCGCCGGCCTGAACCTGCCGCCGGCCTGGGACAAGAGCACCGGCGCGGGCGTGGTGGTGGCGGTGATCGACACCGGCTACCGGCCCCACGCCGACCTGGCCGCCAACCTGGTGGCGGGTTACGACTTCATCGCCGACGTGGCCACCGCCAACGACGGCAACGGCCGCGACGCCGACCCCTCCGACCCGGGCGACTGGGTGGCCGCCAACGAGTGCGGCTACACCCACGCGGCCCAGACCTCCAGCTGGCACGGCACCCACGTGGCGGGCACCATTGCCGCGGTGACGAACAACGCCAGCGGCGTGGCCGGCGCGGCCTTCGGCGCCAAGGTGCAGCCGGTGCGGGTGCTGGGCAAGTGCGGCGGCTACACCTCGGACATCGCCGACGGCATCGTCTGGGCCTCGGGCGGCACCGTCAGCGGCGTGCCGGCCAACGCCACGCCGGCCCGGGTGATCAACCTGTCCCTGGGCGGCTCGGGCAGCTGTTCGGCCACCACCCAGAACGCGATCAACAGCGCCCGCGGCCGCGGCACCGTGGTGGTGGTGGCCGCGGGCAACAGCAACGCCGACGCCTCGGGCTTCAACCCGGCCAACTGCGCCGGCGTGGTGACGGTGGCGGCGGTGGGCCGCACCGGCGCCCGGGCCTACTACTCGAACTACGGCAGCGTGGTGGACCTGGCGGCCCCGGGCGGCGACATGAGCACCGGCAGCGCCAACGGCATCCTCAGCACGCTGAACGCCGGCACCAGCAGCCCCGGCGCCGACAGCTACGCCTACTACCAGGGCACCTCGATGGCCACGCCCCACGTGGCCGCCGCGGCCGCCCTGATGCTGGCGCGCAACCCGGCCCTCACGCCCGACCAGATCGAGGCCCGCCTGAAGGCCAGCACCCGGGCCTTTCCCGGCACCTGCAACCAGTGCGGCACCGGCATCGTCGACGCCAGTGCCGCGGTGGACGCGGCGGTGGGCGGTGGTGGCGGCAACGCGGTGGCCGAGGTCGAGCCCAACAACAGCCGCACCGCCGCCCAGGTGGTGACGGTGGACCCGGCCACGGTCAGCGGCAGCATCGCCAGCACCAGCGACACCGACTACTACGCGGTGACGGTGGCGTCCGGCGCCACGCTCAGCGCCACCCTGACGCCCAACGCCAGCTCGGACTACGACCTGTACCTGTACAACGCCAGCGGCACCCAGCTGGCCAGCAGCACCAAGGGCACCGGCCTGGCCGACGTGATCACCCGCACCAACACCGGCGCCGCGACCACCTGGACGCTGCGGGTGCGCTACTACTCGGGCGGCACGGGCGCCACTAACGGGCGCTACACGCTGCTGATCGACCGCTGAGCAGTGCGCTCAGCGCTGGCGGCGGTAGGGTTCCTCGAAGTCCAGGAAGTCCTGCTCCGCCAGCGCGTCGGCCACCCAGGCGGCCACGCCCGGGCTGGCCCAGACGCGGTCCATGTAGGCCTGCACCAGCGGCGGCACCGGCAGCGCGTAGGTGCGCAGCCGGGCCACCACCGGGGCGTAGTAGGCGTCGGCGTTGCTGAAGTCGCCGAACAGGAAGGGGCCGCCGCTGGCCGCCAGGGCCTCGGTCCACAGCGCGACGATGCGGGCCAGGTCGGCCGCCACCGCGGGCTGCTCGGCCAGCACGCGCCGTCCCACTTCGGGCAGCGAGGCTTCGATGTTCATCGGGCAGGCCGAGCGCAGCGCGCCGAAGCCGCTGTGCATCTCGGCGCAGACGCTGCGGGCCCGGGCCCGGGCGGCGGCGTCACGCGGCCACAGCGCGTGTTCGGGGAAGCGCTCGGCCAGGGTCTCGGCGATCGCCAGGGTGTCCCACACCGCCAGGTCGCCGTCCACCAGCAGCGGCACCTTGCCGGTGGGCGACTTGCCCTGCAGGGTCTGCTTGAAGGCGCTGCCGGCGTCGAAGCTGTCGAAGCGCACCATCACCTCCTGGAAGGGAATGCCGAAGTGGCGCAACAGCACCCAGGGGCGCATGGACCAGGACGAATAATTCTTGTTGCCGATGTAGAGCTGCATGGAACCTCCTTGAAAGCGTTCGACCGATCGTAGGGCCTGTCGCATCTGCGGTGGGTGAGGAATCCGCATGGGCCCGATGCGTGCGGGGCATGGGCCCTCCGTCTCAGTCGGGCAGCGCCTCGGTCTCGGGGTCGGCGATGTCGCCGATCGCCACCCGGGTCAGGGCCGCCTGGGCCCGCACCCAGTCGGCGAAGGACTTCACCTCGGGACGTGGCGGGTCGCCCGCGCCGGACAGCGGCACCAGCCAGTACAGCCAGGGCGCCTCGTGGCGGTGGGCGGTGCCGAAGGGCTCGACCAGGTCGCCGCGCGCCAGCATGTCGTGCACCAGGGCCAGCCGGGCCAGCGCCACGCCCTGGCCGGCCAGGGCCGCCTGCACCTGCTGGTGGGTGTAGTTGAGGGTGATCCAGCGCTTGGGCGTGGCGTGGCCCAGCTGCTCGGCGGCCAGCCAGGCGCCCCAGCCCAGCGCGACCGAGGCGGGCGTGTCGTCGTCCATCTCGATCAGGGTGTGGGCGGCCAGGTCGGCCGGCCGGCGCAGGGGCGGGGCCTCGCCGCGGGCGATCGCGGCGTTGAGCGCAGCGCCGATCACCGGGGTCAGCACCTCGCCGAACAGGCGCTCGGAGCCGGGCGGCGCCTTGTCGGGGCGGCAGTGGCGCAGCGCCACATCGAGCTCGAAGTCCTCGGTCTCGATCATGCGGTCGGTGGCGGCGATGCGGATGTCGGCGCCGGGGTGCTGGCGCTCGAAGTCGGGCAGGCGCGGCATCAGCCACAGCGAGGCCATCGAGGGGAAGGTGGTGACGCTGACCATCTCGCGGCTGCGCGTCATGCGGATCTGGCGCACCGCGGTGTCGATGCGCGCCAGCGCCGGCGACACCGCCCGCAGCAGCGCATGGCCGGCGCTGCTGAGCTCGACCCGGCGGGTGGCGCGGTGGAACAGCACCGCGCCCAGGTCGTCCTCCAGGCCCTTGATCTGGCGGCTGACGGCGGGCTGGGTCAGGTGCAGCTCTTCGGCGGCGGCGCTGAAGCTGAGGTGCCGGGCCACGGCCTCGAAGCTGCGCAGGCTGTCCAGGGCGAGCGGGCGATGGGGTGGTCGATTCATGACGCCAGAGTATGAATCATGGCCGCCGAATTCATTCGTCAACCGAGGGAAAAGTGCCGATCATTCCCCCACGGCAGAAAGGTCTGCCGCTGGAGATTGATGATGGAATGGCATCTGAGAGAGCGCCAGGCCTGGGAGGTGTCGCAGGCCGGCTGGCTGGTGGTGGCGGGTGAGCCCGCCTGGCTGACCCGGGAGGGCGACGAGGACGACCACGTGCTGTCGCGCGGCGGGGTCTTGCCGGTGCGCGCCGGCGAGCGCATCCACCTGGGGCCCTGGGCAGAAGGCACCCGCCCGCGGGTGGTCTTCGTGCCGGATCAGCCGGCGCGCCGCCGCGCCGAGCCGGCCTGGCGACGCGGCTTCGGCAGCGCCGCCGCCTGGGCCCGCAGCGCGCTGGCCAGGGCCAGCCGCCCCCACGGCGCCATCTGAGCCGGCGAGTCCATCGCCTCTTCCGGGGCGCTGCGGTAGCGCAGCTCGCCCTGGACCCCCTTGGCGGTGGTGTAGCTGAAACGCTCGCTGCCGGCGGCCTCGAAACGGGCCTCGGTCTCGTCGTCCACCTTCAGGTACAGGCGACCGCGCATGACGATGGCGACGAAGACCTCATCCAGGTACAGGCCGTGGCCGCCGAACATGCGCCGGTGGCGCACGCGGCCCAGCGGCGCCAGCAGTTCGGCGCACCAGTGCAGGAAGTCGTCGTCCATGAAGGCCCAGTGTAGTCAGCGGGGCAGGGGAGGGCCACAATCGGCGGGTCGACCCTTGACGGTCCCTGAGCGGACCCCCGCCCGATGAGCCTGCCGTTCAAGCTGAATCTGGAGCCCTCCCGCGACAAGGCCGTGCTGCGCAAGCAGCTGCAGGCCGAGCGCATGAGCCTGCTCGATCGCCACCGCCGCGCCAGCCACCTGCAGGAGGTGCTGATGGTGTGGCTGATCAGCCGCCCCGAGAAGACCATCGGTGCCTACTGGCCGATCAAGGGCGAGTTCGATGCGCTGCCGGCGCTGTACCGCTGGAGCGAGGCCGAGCCCGGCCGCCGCATCGGCCTGCCGGTGATCAACCGCGAGACCAAGCAGCTGACCTTCCACGTCTGGTACCCCGGCTGCCCGATGGAAGACGACGCCTACGGCATCCCCAAGCCCAAGGACACCGAGGCCTTCCACCCCGAGCTGCTGCTGGTGCCCTGCGTGGGTTTCGGGCCGGGCGGCGTGCGCCTGGGCTATGGTGGCGGCTTCTACGACCGCACCCTGGCGGCGCTGCAACCGCGCCCCTCCACCGCCGGCCTGGGCTACATGCACGGCTACCTGCCCTGGCTGCAGGGCGAGCCGCACGATGTGCCGCTGGACGCGTTGCTGACCGAAGAGGGCGTGCTCTGGGAGCGGGATCCGGCGTGAGTGGGTTGCCTGGAGGCTTGGTGGTTGTGGTGAGCGTGCCGAGGTTTTCGCGGCGCGCGGAGGGGGGCTTTGGCCCTTCTCTCATGTCACCCGGCCTGCGGCCTCGCGGCCGGGGCCACGCCACGAACCTCAGCGGTCAAAGACCCACCCCAAGACTCACTCAAGGGCCCTCATCGCCCCTTCAACCGATCCAGCCCGAACAGCCGCGACAGCTGCGCGTCCAGCCGCCGGGTCGGCAGCAGGCGCTTGAGCCACACCAGCCGGGCGCTGTTGGCGCCGGCGCGGTAGAGGGGGCCGGGCGGCGTCTGGCACAGGTGGTCGGCCAGGCCGCGGACGAAGGTGTCCACCGGGGTGGCGCCGCGCTGCGAGGCGCGGGCGCGGTTGAGGATGGACTTGGCGATCGGGGCGTAGCGCGAGCCCTCGGGCAGCACGACCTGCTCGGTGCCGGCGTCGCCGAAGCCCGAGACGATGCCGCCGGGCTGCACCGTCACCACCGAGATGCCCAGGGGGGCCAGCTCCATGCGCATCGCGTCGGCCAGGGCGTGCAGGGCGGCCTTGCTGGCGCAGTAGGCGCCGGCGAAGGGCGTGGTGGTGACGCCCGAGACGCTGCCGATGTGGGCGACGCAGGCGCGCGGGGCGGCGCGCTCCAGGCAGGGCAGCAGGGCCTGGGTGACGGCCACCGGGGCGACGACGTTGGTGTCGAACTGGCGGCGCCAGGCCTCGGGCGGCACGTCCAGCACCGCGCCGAACTGGCCATAGCCGGCGTTGTGCACCAGCAGGTCCAGCGCCAGGCCCTCGGCCTGCAGCGTGGCCGCGAGCGCGGCGATCGAGGCCGCGTCGTCCACGTCCAGCGCCATCGGCCGGGCGCCGGCCTCGGCCAGGGCCTGCAGGCGCTCGGGGCGGCGGGCGGTGGCGACCACGTGCCAGCCGCGGCGCAGCAGCTCGGCCGCCAGCGCGGCGCCGATGCCGCTGCTGCAGCCGGTGATCAGGGCCGTGCGGGGCGTGGGGGCGGGGGTGTTCATGCCTGGGGCGCCAGGTAGCGCCGCTCCCATTCGCTGATGTGGTTCAGGTAGCTGTCGTGCTCCAGCGCCTTGACGGCGCCGTACGCGCGGACGAAGTCGGCGCCCAGCAGGCGGGCGGCGTCGGGGCTGGCGCTCTGGCGCTCGAGGGCGGCCACGAAGGTGCGCGGCAGGCCGTGTGCGGCGTCGTAGCCATTGCCCTGCACCGGCGCGGTGGGGATGAGCTGGCGCTCCAGGCCGTCCAGGCCGGCGGCCAGCGAGGCGGCGATCGCCAGGTAGGGGTTGGCGTCGGCGCCGGCGATGCGGTTCTCGACCCGCCGCGCGGCCGGCGCCGAGGTGGGCACCCGCAGGCCGACGGTGCGGTTGTCCTCGCCCCAGTCCAGGGTGGTGGGCGCCTGGCTGCCGCTGACGTAGCGCCGGAAGGAGTTGACGAAGGGCGCGTACAGCAGCATCAGGTCCGGGCCGTGCGCCTGCAGGCCGGCGATGTAGTGGCCCAGGGCGGCGCTGTCGCGGCCATGCTCGTCGGTGAAGACGTTGCGGCCCTGGGTGTCCACCACGCTCTGGTGCAGGTGCATGCTGCTGCCGGCCTGGCCGCTGATCGGTTTGGCCATGAACACCGCGCACAGGCCGTGCTGCAGCGCCACCTCCTTGGCGGCGCGCTTGAACAGGAAGGCCTGGTCGGCCACGGCCAGGGCGTCGCCGTGCAGCAGGTTGACCTCGTACTGGCTGCAGCCGACCTCGTGGATCCAGGTGTCGGTGCGGATGCCCAGCGCGTCCACGGCGGCGTGGAAGGCGTCCCAGAACGGCGCCAGCGCGGTCAGCGCGTCCAGGCTGAAGGCCGATTGGCCCACCTCGGTCTGGCCGCCGCGGCCGCTGGGGGCGCGCAGCGGCTGGGCCGGGTCGGGGTTGGGGGCGGTCAGGTAGAACTCGATCTCGGGGGCGACCACCGGGGTCAGGCCGCGCGCGGCATAGCGCGCCAGCACCGCCTGCAGCACCTGGCGCGGGGCGAAGGCGCAGGGGCGGCCGTCGAGTTCCAGGCAGTCGTGGATCGCCATCCAGCGCGGCACGCTGGCCCAGGGCACCGGGCGCAGGGTGGACAGGTCGGGCACCAGTCGCACGTCGGGGTCGGCGTCCGGGAAGATCGGGTCGTAGGAGTACTCGCCGGTCACGCACTGCATCGGGATCGCCTGGGCGATGCGCAGCTCCTGCCCGCGGGCGAAGGCGGCGGCCGGCATCAGCTTGCCGCGCGGGTGGCCGCTGACGTCCGGGAAGATGCACTCGATGTCGCGCACGCCCAGGGCGGTGAAATGCTCGGCCAGGCGCTCGGGGGTCCAGAAAAGGCTCATGTCACTCCAGGGGGCAGGGGCAGGCCGTGGGCGGCCATCACCGCGCGCAGGCGGTCGGGGTAATCGGTGATCAGGCCGTCCACGCCCCAGCCGATCAGCTCGGCCATGCGGGTCGGGTCGTTGACGGTCCAGGGCACCACGGCCAGGCCCAGGGCCTGGGCTTCCTTCACCTGGGCGGGGCTGAGCTGGCGGTGGATCACGCCCCACAGCACGCCGGGCGTGTCGCCCGCGGCGGCGCGCACCAGGCGCGGCACCGAGCCGCCGTGGTCCTCCAGCCGGTGGCCGTCGGTCCAGCGCGGGTCGCGCACGTTGGATGACTGGGGCAGGTCCATCGTCAGGAACAGGCGCCGCAGCCCCGGGGCCAGGCGCTGCAGGTGGCGCAGCGTGCGCCAGTCGAAGCTCTGCACCATGGTGCGCGCCACCAGGCCGTGGCCGCGCAGCTCGGCCAGCAAGGCCTCGGCGAAGGGCTCGGGGGGCAGGGTGTCGTCGGGGCGGGTCGGGTCGAGCTTGGTCTCGATGTCGAACTGCACCGCGTCGGCGCCCAGGCGCCGCACCAGGGCGAAGACCTCGGACAGCCGGGGGATGCGCTGGCCGTCGATGGCCTGCTGGGTGGCGTTGAACTCGCGGCCGTAGGCGGCGTCGGGGTCGCGCCGGCCCACGTCCCAGGCCTGCAGCTCGTCCCAGCGCAGCGTGCGCAGGGGCCGGTCGGCGCGGTTCAGGTAGCGGCCCTGGGCGTCTCGGGCCAGCGCCGGGTGGAGCAGGCGGTCGTGGTGCACCACCACGACGCCGTCGGCGGTGACGCCGGTGTCCATCTCCAGGGTGGTGACGCCCAGGCGCAGCGCGCGCTCGAAAGCGGCCAGGGTGTTCTCGGGCCACAGGCCGCGGCCACCGCGGTGGGCCTGCAGGTCGAAGGGTCGGCGGGGCTGGGCGGGCAGCCCGCCGGGGGCGACCGCTGCCGCGGCCCCGAAGCCGATGAGCTGGCGCCGCCTCATCGCGGGGCCATGGCCTCGGGGCGGACGCCGTGGCGGGCCAGGTCCAGTGGAATGGGCTGGCCGCGCAGCAGGCTGGGCACGGCGGGGTCGGGGCCGATCACCAGCTCGCCATCGGGGGTGAAGCTGCGCAGGCCGGCCCAGGTGGCGCGCGGGCGGCGGATGGCCAGCGTCGAGACCTCCTCGATCCAGGCGATGCCCAGCGCGATGTCCAGTTCCTCGGGCTGCACGTCGTGCGGCGGCACCGGGTCGGCGTTGGCGGGGGAGCCCAGCAGGCGGCCGGCGTCGGGCTTGAAGTAGCCGCGGTCGTCCAGCGCGGCGGTGAGGGGCCAGCCGGCCAGGTCCAGGCCCTCGGGCGCGTCGAAGGTGAACGCCGCGCGCCGCATCGGCTGCACGCGCTGCGGGGCGGCCCCCAGCAGCGCGGCCACCGGGTCGGCCCAGGCGCCGGCGGCGTTGACCACGCGGCGGGCGCGCAGGGGCTCGCCGCGGTCGGGGCGCAGGGTCCAGGCCTGGCCGTCGTGGGTGGCATGTGCCAGCCCGAAGCCGCAGCGCAGGTCCACCCCGGCGCGGCGCGCGCCGCTCAGATAGCCCTGGTGCAGGGCCGCCACGTCCAGGTCCCTGGCGTCGGGCTCCCACAGGCCGCCGATCACCTGCTCGGGCCGCAGCACCGGCACGCAGGCCCGCACCTGGGCGGCGTCCAGGGTCTCGATCCGGGTGCCGCTGGCCTGAAGCGCGGCGCGGGTCTCGTCCAGCAGCGCCTGCTGGCCCGGGCCGGCCAGGTACAGCGCGCCGCGTGGTGACAGCAGCGGCACGCTGCAGAAACCCGATGGGGGCGATTCGTAGAAGGCCCGGCTGGCCCGGGTCAGGGCCCGGGCCTGGGGCGGCCCGTAGCTCTCCATGAACATCGCGGCCGAGCGGCCGGTGCTGTGCAGGCCGGGCTGGGCCTCGCGCTCGAGCAGGGCCACCCGCAGCGGCTGCCCGCCGTCGTGCGCCAGCGTCCAGGCCAGCGAGGCCCCGGCGATGCCGGCGCCGACGAGGGCGATGTCAAAGGGTTCGGCGTCGGACATCGCCCCATCCTACGCCGTGCCGGTCGGCGCCCTGGCCTGCGCCTCAGCCGCGCCAGCGCGCCATCAGCGCCTGCCACTTCGGGCGCACCGCGGCCAGGTGGCGGGTCTTGACATGGCCAAAGCCGCGGATGTCCTCGGGCAGGCGGGCGATCTCCAGGGCCAGGGGCAGCCTGTCGGCGCTCAGGCCGCGCAGCAGTTCGTCCACGGTGGCGCGGTACTCGGCGATCAGGGCGCGCTCCTCGACGCGCTCGGGGTGGCGGCCGAAGGGGTCGAGCGCCGTGCCGCGCAGGCCCTTGAGCCGGGCCAGCAGGCCCATCGCGTGGCGCACCCAGGGGCCGTAGGGCTTCTTGACCATCTGGCCTTGCTCGTCGGTCTTGGCCCACATCGGCGGGGCCAGGTGGTGGACGAGCTTGACGTCGCCGTCGAACATGGACGCGACCTTGGCGCTGAACTCGGGCGCGGTGTGCAGGCGCGCCACCTCGTACTCGTCCTTGTAGGCCATCAGCTTGAACAGGTTGCGGGCCACGGCCTCGGCCAGGCGGGTGCCGCCCAGCGGGGCCTCGGCGGCGCGCACGCGCTCGACCACCGCCCGGTACTCGGCGGCATACCCGGCGTTCTGGTAGCCGGTGAGGAAGTCGGCGCGGCGCGTGACCAGCTCGTCCAGCGACGGGCGCTTGATCACCTGGATCACCTGCGCGGTGGCGAACAGGGCCTTGACCGCGGCCAGGTCATGGGCGCAGCGGCGGCCCCATTCGAACGCGGCCTTGTTCTTCTCGACCTGGGTGCCGTTGAGCTCGATCGCCCGCATCAGCGCGGCGTGCTGCAGCGGCACGCGGCCCTGCTGCCAGGCGAAGCCCAGCATCAGCGGGTTGGTGTAGATCGAGTCGCCCAGCAGCTGCACCGCGACTTCCTCGGCGTCGAAGGCGGCGAAGTGCTCGGCGCCGACCGCCTGGCGCACCGCGTCGTCGCAGGCGCCGGCGGGGAAGGCCCAGTCGGCGTCGTGGATCAGCGCGGCGGTGGGGGTGCGGTGGTTGTTCATCGCCACATAGGTGCGGCCCGGTTGCATCGCGCCCAGGGTGGGCTTGGCGGCGGTGACGATGGCTTCGCAGCCGATCACCAGGTCGGCCTTGGCGGTGTCGACCTTGGTGGCCAGGATGTGGGCCGGGTCGTCGGCGATCTGCACATGGCTCCAGGTGGCGCCGCCTTTCTGGGCCAGGCCGGCGGCGTCCTGGGTGATGACGCCCTTGCCTTCCAGGTGGGCCGCCATGCCCAGCAGCTGGCCGATCGTGATCACGCCGGTGCCGCCGATGCCGGCCACCACGATGCCCCAGGCCTGCGGCGCGGCGGGCACGCGGGGCTCGGGCACCGGGGGCAGGGCCGGGGCCTGGCGCGTGCCGGCGCCGGGCTTCTTCAGCGAGCCGCCCTCGACGGTGACGAAGCTGGGGCAGAAGCCCTTCACGCAGGAGAAGTCCTTGTTGCAGGTGTTCTGGTTGACCTGGCGCTTGCGGCCGAACTCGGTTTCCAGCGGCTCGACCGACACGCAGTTGCTCTGCACCGAGCAGTCGCCGCAGCCCTCGCAGACCAGTTCGTTGATCACCACCCGCCGGGCCGGGTCGGCCATCAGGCCGCGCTTGCGGCGGCGGCGCTTCTCGGTGGCGCAGGTCTGGTCGTAGATGATCGCGGTGGTGCCCTTGAGCTCGCGGAACTGGCGCTGGAGCGCGTCGAGCTCGTCGCGGTGGTGCACGGTGACGCCGGGGCTGAGCGCCACGCCGCCGTACTTGGCGGGCTCGTCGGTGACGATGACCAGCTTGGCCACGCCCTCGGCCGTCAGGCTCTGCATGATCTGCAGCACGCTGTGGCCCTCGGGGCGCTCGCCCACGCGCTGGCCGCCGGTCATGGCGACCGCGTCGTTGTAGAGGATCTTGTAGGTGATGTTGACGCCGGCGGCGATGCTCTGGCGGATCGCCAGCAGGCCGGAGTGGAAGTAGGTGCCGTCGCCCAGGTTGGCGAAGAGGTGGCCTTCCTTGGTGAACGGCGCCTGGCCGACCCAGGGCACCCCCTCGCCGCCCATCTGGGTGAAGGTGCTGGTGGCGCGCCCCGGCATCCAGTTGACCATGTAGTGGCAGCCGATGCCGGCCACCGCGCGCGAGCCCTCGGGCACGCGGGTGCTGGTGTTGTGCGGGCAGCCCGAGCAGAACCAGGGCGTGCGTTCGCCGGTGTTCACGCTCAGCGTGGCGAGCTCGCGCTCCTTGGCCTCGATCACGCGGATGCGCGCGTCCATGCGGGCCTTCACGTCCTCGGGCACGCCCAGCTTGTTCAGGCGTCGGGCGATGGCCTTGGCGATGATCGCCGGGCTCAGGTCGGCCTTGGCGCGCAGCAGCCAGTTGCCGCTGGGGTTGGCGTGGCTCCACTCGCCACCGGTGGCGTCGCCCTCGGGTTCGTCGAACTTGCCCAGCACGTTGGGGCGCACGTCGGGGCGCCAGTTGTAGAGCTCTTCCTTGAGCTGGTACTCGATGACCTGGCGCTTTTCCTCGACCACCAGGATCTCCTGCAGGCCCTGGGCGAAGTCGCGGGTGATGGTGGCCTCCAGCGGCCAGACCACGTTGACCTTGTGCAGGCGCAGGCCGATGGCGCGGCAGACCTCGTCGGTCAGGCCCAGGTCGGACAGCGCCTGACGGGTGTCGTTCCAGGCCTTGCCGCTGGCGATGATGCCGAAGCGGTCGTGGGAGGTGGCGATGACGTTGTGGTTCAGGCGGTTGGCGCGCACATAGGCCAGGGCCGCGTACCACTTGTAGTCCATCAGCCGGGCTTCCTGCTCCAGGGGCGGGTCGGGCCAGCGGATGTGCAGGCCGCCCGGCGGCATCGCGAAGTCCTCGGGCAGCACGATCTTCACCCGGTCGGCCGAGACATCGACGCTGCTGCTGGACTCGACGATGTCCTGGATCGTCTTCATGCCGGTCCACACGCCGGCGAAGCGGCTCATGGCGAAGGCGTGCAGGCCCATGTCCAGGATGTCCTGCACGCTGGACGGGAAGAAGGTGGGGAAGCCGCAGGCCTTGAAGACGTGGTCGCTCTGGTGGGCGGCGGTGGAGCTCTTGGCCACGTGGTCGTCGCCGGCGATGGCGATCACGCCGCCGTGGCGGGCGGTGCCGGCCATGTTGGCGTGCTTGAACACGTCCAGGCAGCGGTCCACGCCCGGGCCCTTGCCGTACCAGATGCCGAACACGCCGTCGTGCTTCTTCTGCTGCGGGAACAGGTCCAGCTGCTGCGTGCCCCAGACGGCGGTGGCGCCCAGTTCCTCGTTGACGCCGGGCTGGAAGACGATGTTCTGCGCGGCCAGGTGTTTCTTGGCGGCCTGCAGCGACTGGTCGTAGGTGCCCAGCGGGCTGCCGCGGTAGCCGCTGATGAAGCCGGCGGTGTCCAGGCCGGCGGCCGCGTCTCGGGCGCGCTGCAGCATCGGCAGCCGCACCAGGGCCTGCACCCCGCTCATGAAGGCCCGCCCGGCGGGCAGGGTGTACTTGTCGTCCAGCGACACCGATTCGAGCGCCTGGGTGACGGCGGTGGGCAGGGGGGCATTCATGGCGGCGGCTCCTGGGGCGGCGGGCACGGGCGGCGGATGGCCGCGGCAGGCCCGGGGGGTGCAGGGCAGTGTAGGAGCGCGGGGCGGAGAAGTGCTTTCTTTCGATTGCCTGTTTTGGCGCTTTGGAGCAAGAATCTTTTGTAATCAATTCATCTTGAAAACAATCCTTGTCTGAATCCGAAAAATCAGGGCAAACCCGTAGCGCGGGCCCCATCACCCTGGACCGCTACGACGTGGCCATCCTGCGGGCGCTGCAGCGCGACGCCCGCCAGTCCAACGCCGACCTGGCCGCGTCCATCGGCCTGTCGGCGGCCCCCACCTGGCGCCGGGTGCGGCGGCTGGAAGAGATCGGCGTGATCACCGGCTACCGGGTCGAGATCGACCGCCGGCGCATCGGCCTGGGCGTGCTGGCCTTCGTCCGGGTGGACACCGAGCGGGACAACGCCGAGGCCATGCGCGCGCTGGAGGCCGCCTTCCGCGAGCTGCCCGAGGTCATCGCCTGCCACTACATCAGCGGCGCCGGCACCTTCGAGCTGCAGGTGCTGGTGAGCGATCTGGACGCCTACTCGCGCTGGACCATGGAGCGGCTGTTCACCTTGCCCAACGTCAAGGATGTGCACACCAGCTTCTCGCTGGGCGAGGTCAAGTCCGGCGCCGCGCTGCCCCTGGACCACCTGGGCGCTTAAGCCCCCCGGGGCATCGGTCGATACCACCCGCATGCGTCAAGGACCCGGCCTCGGACTGACCCGCGTGCTGTTCGGCCCGCCGGGGCGCCAGCGCGTGCGTGTGCTGCAGACCTTGCTGGGCATGCCGGCGCTGGCGCTGGTGCAGTGCCTGCTGCTGGTCGAGCACTGGCAGCTCCAGACCCCCTGGGCGCCGCTGGTCTGGTACGTCGGCCTGAGTTGGCTGGGCTGCGCGGTGTTCTACGGTTTGGTGCGTTCCGGATTCAGCGAACGCCTGAGCGCCGAGCCCTCGCTGAGTCTGCCGCAGATGCTCTACGCCATGGCCTGCGTGGCCTGGGCCCATTGGCTGGCCGGGCCGATGCGGGATTCGCTGCTGATGCTGGTGCCGCTGGTGCTGTGCTTCGGGGTCTTCGCCCTGGACGACCGGCGGCTGCGCGAGCTGGCGGCGCTGGGCACCCTGGGCATGGGCCTGGTGATGGTGCTGCGCGCGCTGGCGCATGACGCCGGCGGCGCGGCCCTGCAGGACCTGAGCGCCTGGCTCTTTCTGGCCGTGGCCAACACCTCCATCGCCATCCTGGGGCGCCGGATGGCGCGCATGCGCGAGCGGTTGCAGGCCCAGAAGGCCTCGCTCAACGAGGCCCTGGCGCAGATCCGGCTGCTGGCCACCCGGGACACGCTGACCGGCCTGCTCAACCGCCGCGCGATGCAGGAGCAGGTGGCCCCGCTGGTGCAGCAGGCCGCCCGGCAGCAGCGGCCGCTGACCCTGGCCCTGGCCGACCTGGACCACTTCAAGCTGATCAACGACCACCATGGCCACGCGGCGGGCGACCGGGTGCTGCAGGCCTTCGCCCGGGTGGCCGAGCGCGAGCTGCGCGGCGCCGACCGGGTGGCCCGCTGGGGCGGCGAGGAGTTCCTCTTCGCCTTGCCCGACACCGATGAGGTCCAGGCCCACGCCTGCCTGGAGCGCCTGCGCGAGGCCTTGCGGCGGGTGGTGGTGGATGCCTTGCCGGGCGGCACGGTGATCAGCTTTTCCGCCGGCATCACCCGCTGCGAGGGGCTGGACGACCTGGAGCACGCGATCGAGCGGGCCGACATGGCCATGTACCGCGCCAAGGTGGAGGGCCGTGGCCGCACCAGCCTCGCCAGCGAGGACGATGTCGAGCGCTGCGCGGCGGCGCGTCGGCAGGCCACCGCCGCGGTGCCCGCATGAACCCCGGCGCGCGGCGCACCTGCCTGCTGGCCTTTGCCAGCCTGGCACTGGCCGCCCGGGCGGCGGCGCCGTCGCGCTGGGTGGTGCTGCTGCGCTGGCAGGCCGTCGACGGGGCTGCTGGTCCACCGGGCGACCGCCAATGGCGCGCCGGGCCGTCCGGCGCCCCGCCCGACTGGCCTGCGCTGCAGGTGGATGACGGCCAGGAGGCCCGCTGGAGCGAGGTCGGCTGGGAGGCCGTGCAGGCCCTGGACTGGATCTGGACCGCCCAGGGCGCGGGACTGCAGGGCGGCACGCGCTGGCGCGAGCGCCACACCCGCCTGGTGCTCACCCCGCGCGGGCGCGGTCGACAGGTGGAGCTGGGCTGGGCCGTCGATCGCCCCTCCGGCGAGGGCGAGGCGGCCACCCGGCAGTCCCTGGGCGGGCGCCTGACCCTCGCGCCCGGCCAGTGGGTGACCCTGGCCGAGGCGCGAGCGGCGGGCCCCTCGGCCACGCCGGGCACCGGTTGGAGCGTGGGCACCCGCCCCGCCGCCAGGGGCTGGCGCCTGCAGGCCCGCGTCGAGCGGCCCTGAGCCGGAACCCCGGATCCCCCAGCGGACCGAGGGATTCCCCGGGCTGCAAAGGGCGCCTCGCGGCCGCACCTACAATCCGGCCCCACCCGAGCGCGCCGCCGTGGCGCGCCGCCGAGCCGTGCGCGTGTCGCGCCCGGCCTGTTCCGGAGTTTCCTGAGGAATCACGACGTGTTCATCTCCAACGCCTATGCCCAAGCCGCCGCCCCTGCCGCCGGTGGTGCCTCCAGCCTGATGCAGTTCCTGCCGCTGGTGCTGATGTTCGTGGTCCTGTACTTCATCATGATCCGCCCGCAGATGAAGCGCCAGAAAGAGCACAAGGCCATGATCGACGCCCTGGCCAAGGGCGACGAGGTCGTGCTGGGCAGCGGCATCCTGGGCAAGGTCAGCAAGATCGGTGACAGCGTCCTCCACGTCGAGGTCGCCAATGGCGTCGAGATCCAGGTCCAGCGCCCGTCCGTGGTCCAGGTCCTGCCCAAGGGCAGCCTGAAGTAATCCGGCTCCACCTTCCCCTCTGAACCGAGGCGCGGGCCCGAGACGGCCCGCGGCATCCGCGCATGAATCGCTATCCCTGGTGGAAATACGCGCTGCTGGCCTTCGCGCTGGTGGTCGGCCTGCTCTACACCCTGCCCAACTTCTTCGGCGAGGCGCCGGCGGTGCAGGTCTCCAGCGGCAAGGTCACGCTCAAGGTCGACGCCACGCTGCAGGCCCGTGTGGCCGAGGTGCTGGACCAGGCTGGCCTGAAGCCCGACTTCGTGCAGTTCGAGGGGAACTCGGTCAAGGCGCGCTTTGCCGACACCGACACCCAGATCAAGGCCAAGGACGCCCTGAACAAGGCGCTCAACGCCGACCCGTCCGACCCGTCGTACATCGTCGCGCTGAACCTGGTCTCGCGCTCGCCCACCTGGCTGACGCGCATCCATGCGCTGCCGATGTACCTGGGCCTGGACCTGCGCGGCGGCGTGCACTTCCTGATGCAGGTCGACATGAAGGCGGCCCTGACCAAGAAGGCCGAGTCGATCACCGGGGACGTGCGCACCCTGCTGCGCGACAAGAACATCCGCCACGCCGGCATCAGCCGCGACGGCAACACCGTGGTGGTGGCCTTCCGCGAGGCCGCCACCCGCACCCAGGCCCAGGCCCTGCTGAGCGACAACCTGCCCGACGTGCAGTGGACCGAGGCCAACGCCGCCAATGGCGACCTGCAACTCTCCGGCGTGCTCAAGCCGCTGGCGATGCGCAAGGTCCAGGAGGCCGCGCTCAAGCAGAACATCACCACCCTGCACAACCGGGTCAACGAACTGGGCACCTCCGAGCCGGTGATCCAGCAGCAGGGCACCGACCGCGTGGTCGTGCAACTGCCCGGCGTGCAGGACACCGCCCGCGCCAAGGACATCATCGGCCGCACCGCCACCCTCGAGGTGCGGATGGTCGACGACTCGCCCGAAGCCGCCGCGGCGGCCGTGGGCAGCGGCCCGGTGCCCTTCGGCACCGAGCGCTACAGCGAGCGGGGCGGCGGTCCGCTGATCGTCAAGCGCCAGGTCGTGCTGACCGGTGAGAACCTCACCGACGCCCAGGCCGGCTTCGACGACCAGCACCAGCCCGCGGTGCACCTGACGCTGGACGCCAAGGGCGCGCGGATCTTCCGCGACGTCACCCGCGAAAGCGTGGGCAAGCGCATGGCCATCCTGCTGTTCGAGAAGGGCAAGGGCGAGGTCGTGACCGCGCCGGTGATCCGCTCCGAGATCGGCGGCGGCCGCGTGCAGATCTCCGGCCGCATGACCACCCAGGAAGCCAACGACACCGCGCTGCTGCTGCGCGCCGGCTCGCTGGCCGCCCCGATGGAGATCATCGAGGAACGCACCATCGGCCCGAGCCTGGGCGCGGACAACATCGAGATGGGTTTCAAGAGCGTGATCGGCGGCTTCATCGCCATCGCGATCTTCATGTGCCTGTACTACCTGCTGTTCGGCGTCTTCAGCTCGCTGGCGCTGGCCTTCAACCTGCTGATGCTGCTGGCCCTGCTGTCGATGATCCAGGCCACGCTGTCGCTGCCGGGCATCGCCGCCATCGCGCTGGCGCTGGGCATGGCCATCGATTCGAACGTGCTGATCAACGAGCGCGTGCGCGAGGAGCTGCGCAACGGCGCGTCACCGCAGGCGGCGATCCACGCCGGCTACGAGCGCGCCTGGGCCACCATCCTGGACTCCAACATCACCACCCTGATCGCCGGTCTGGCGCTGCTGGCCTTCGGCTCGGGCCCGATCCGCGGCTTCGCGCTGGTGCACTGCCTGGGCATCATCACCTCGATGTTCTCGGCGGTGATGTTCTCGCGCGGCCTGGTCAACCTCTGGTATGGCCGCCAGAAGAAGCTGAAGTCGGTCTCGATCGGCCAGGTCTGGCGCCCGGATGGCGCCGCGGTGCCGGCCGTCCCGGCCGAAGGCGACGCCCGCTGATCGCGAAAGGACGACGACCATGGAATTCTTCCGCATCCGCAAGGACATCCCCTTCATGCGCCACGCGCTGGTGTTCAACGCCATCTCGGCGCTGACCTTCATCGCGGCGGTGTTCTTCCTGGCCACCCGCGGCCTGCACCTGTCGGTGGAGTTCACCGGCGGCACGGTGCTCGAGGTGGCCTATGAGCAGACGGCCGACCTGGCCCGGGTGCGTCAGGCGGTGGACGGCCTGAAGCTCGGCGAGGTCCAGGTGCAGAACTTCGGCACCTCGCACGACGTGATGATCCGCGTGCCGGTGCGTGGCGACGTCAAGCAGACCGAGGTCTCGGGCCGCGTGTTCGCGGCGCTGTGCGCGGCCGAGCAGGGCCAGGTGCAGGACCGCCAGTACACCACCGACAAGGGCGAGCAGGTCAGCCGCCAGGCCTGCGACGCCGCGGGCAAGGAGCCGGTGAAGCTGTCGCGGGTCGAGGCCGTCGGCGCCTCGGTCGGCGACGAACTGGCCCGCGACGGGGCGATGGCCCTGGGCTTCGTGGTCATCGGCATCATGATCTACCTGGCGATCCGCTTCGAGTGGAAGTTCGCCGTGGCGGCCATCCTGGCCAACCTGCACGACGTCATCATCATCCTGGGCTTCTTCGCCTTCTTCCAGTGGGAGTTCTCGCTCTCGGTGCTGGCGGCGGTGCTGGCGGTGCTGGGCTACTCGGTCAACGAGTCGGTGGTGATCTTCGACCGGATCCGCGAGGCGTTCCGGAAGTTCCGCAAGATGAGCACCTCCGAGGTGATCGACCACGCGATCACCTCCACGATGAGCCGGACCGTGATCACCCACGGCAGCACCCAGATGATGGTGCTGTCGATGCTGCTGTTCGGCGGCCCCACGCTGCACTACTTCGCGGTGGCGCTGACCATCGGCATCCTGTTCGGCATCTACTCTTCGGTCTTCGTGGCCGCCGCCATCGCGATGTGGCTGGGCGTCAAGCGTGAAGACTTGCTGAAGAGTGTGGCGCCCGGCAAGGATCACGACCCGAACGACCCCAACGCCGGCGCAGCCGTGTAGTAGAGTCAGGCGGCTGAGCCACCCGCCGACCGCCTGACCTGTCCATGAGTTCCCCGAGCGCCGAGACTTCCCCTGTGGTGGACCAGGCGCGTCAGGCGTTTGCCGACGCGCTGCTGGCCGATACCCAGGCGATGCTCGACGCGGTGATCGCCGCGGCCCATGACCTGGCCGACCTGCCGGCCGAGCGGGCCCTGGCCCAGCAGCGCTTCGACATGGTCCAGGACGTCCGCCGTGACGGCGCGGCCTGGCCGGCCCAGTTGCGCGAGCAGGTCCACCGCGTCCTCGAGCCGCTCGCCCGACCGGTCGACTCCTCCGCCGGCGCCCTGATCAGTTCCCTGCAGGGTCAGAAGGACCTGAGCCTGGTGGACGACATCACCGTGCGCCGCGAGATCGCGGTGTCGCGGCTGTCCCTGGCCGTGATGGACCTGTCCACCTGGGAGGTCGCCGACCTGCGCGCCCGGGTGATGAAGGTCATCGGCCAGTCCGATTTCTCCGACGACGACCTGCTGCGGCCCCAGGTCATGGCCCGCTGCTGCGTGCGCGCCTGGCTGGCGGCCGGCCTCACGCTGGACGCCTGGCAGATGCTCGAGTCGGTGCTCCACAAGCAACTGGCCCGACGCGCCCAGGCCGGCTTCCACGAGGCGAACCGCCTGCTGGTCGAGCATGGCGTGATGCCCGAGATCGACCTTCGCCCCTTCATCCGGCGCTCGGACGGCACGCCCACGCAGACCGGCCGGCTGGACGAGCTCGACGAGCCCGTGCGGGGCAGCGTTCCCACCACCGGGCGCGCGTCCCTGGGTGCGCCTGCCCCGGCCGCGGCGGTCGCGCCCACGGGGGGTGCTTCGGGCGCCGTGGTGCCCGACAGCTGGCGTCGACTGTTCCCCGACGCCGCGTCGGTCCCGCCAGCCGGTGCTGGTGGCGGCGGTGGCGGTGGTGCTGGCGGTGGTGCTGGCGGCGGCGGTGGTGCTGGCGGCGGCGGTGCTGCAGGTGCTGCTGGTGCTGGTGCTGGTGCTGGTGCTGGTGCTGGTGCTGGTGCTGGTGCTGGTGCTGGTGCTGGTGCTGGTGCTGGTGCTGCCTTCCGCCGGGGTGGCGTGTCCGGCGTCGACGGCCCGGAATCGATCGGCGCCTCCACCCGCCACGGGCTGGACGAGGAAACCCGGCTCATGACCCGCCCGGTTGCCGGGGTGCGCCTGGGCACCGACGTGGTCCTGGAGCGCTTCGGCCAGATCGTCGAACGCCACCTGCCCGGCTTTCTGGACACCACCCAGGCGCAGTCGCCGTCGGCGCCGCTGGCCGGCGCGATGGCCCGGGCGCAGCAGAGCCTGGCACGCCAGGTGGACACCGGGGTCGACTCCTCCGGCGCCCCGGTCGAGGCCCGCCCCGAGGCGGTGCTGCGCGACCTGCAACAGCGCCAGCGCGAACTCAAGCAGGCCGCCGCCACCCCGGGCGAGCGGGCCACCATCGAGCTGGTCGCACTGCTGTTCCAGAGCATCCTGACCGATGACCGCATCCCGGCCACGATCCGCGTCTGGTTCGCGCGGCTGCAGATGCCGGTGCTGCGGGTGGCCATCGCCGAACCCGACTTCTTCTCTTCTGAGGACCACCCTGCGCGCCGCCTGATCGATCGCATGGGTGCCTGTGTGATGGGGTTCGAAGGCGGCGGCACGACCGAAGCCATCGGTCCGGGCCTGCAGTCCGAGATCAAGCGCATCGTCCAGGTCGTCGAAGCGTTCCCCGACACCGGGCGCCGGGTCTTCCAGACGGTCCTCAACGAGTTCGAGAAGTTCCTCGCCAGCTACTACGCCGACCGGGACGACACCACCCGCATGGGCATCTCGCTGGCCCAGCAGGTCGAGCAGCGCGAGACCCTGGCGATCCAGTACACGATCGAGCTGCGCAAGCTGATCTCGGGTCTGCCGGTGCACGAGGGCGTGCGCGATTTCCTGTTCCATGTCTGGGCCGATGTGCTGGCGACCGCTGCCATCCGGCAAGGGCCGCAAAGCCCCGAGATCGCTTCGGCGCGTGACGCGGCCACCGAGCTGATCTGGACCGCCACGGCCAAGACCAGCCGCGAAGAGCGCGCCGAAGTCATCCGCCGCCTGCCGCCGCTGCTGGCCACCTTGCGTCAGGGCATGAACTCGGTGGGCATGGCGCAACAGCGCCAGGAGGATGCGATCAAGGCGCTCAACATCGCGCTGACGGCGGCCTTCGGCGCCCGGGCGGCCACCGTCAGCCAGGAGCAGTTCGAGCAGCTCAAGCAGCGCCTCGAGGCGATCGAGGAACTGATCCCCGACGACGATTTCGAGATCGACGACAGCTGGGTGCTGGACGAAGCCCACCATGGCGGTGAGGGCCTGGAGGTGGTGGCCGATGGCGGCTCGATGCCCAGTCCGGCCATGATCGAGTGGGCCACCCAACTGCGGCTGGGCGACACCTTCACGCTGGATTTCCGCGGCCGCCAGGAGACGGTGCGCTTGGTGTGGCAGGGCATGCACCGCCAGCTCACGCTGTTCGCCGCCTCGGGCGCGCGCTGCATGCTGTTCCAGAAGGCCCGCCTGGCGGCCTTCCTGCAGGCTGGCCTGCTGCTGCCGCTGCACGACGAATCGCTGACGGCCAGCGCCACCCGCGAGGCGCTGCGGCGACTGGAAGCCGACCCGGGTCGCCTGCTGGCGGACTGAGGGGAACCGGGGCACGGGGTGCCCCGAGGCGTCAGTGGATCACGCGGTCCTCGGGCACGACGAACAGCTCGTCCAGCACCAGTGCGTCGGGCTCCTCGCCGCGGCTCCAGAACAGCATCAGCACGATGACTTTCAGGTCGTCCAGCGGCAGCGGACCGTCGCCGGCCGCCATCGCGCGGTCGATGACCTGTTCGCGCAAGGCCGGGCTGAGCACGCCGGCGCTCTCGAGAAAGCGCAGAAAGCCCAGCGATTCCTCGCCCAGCTGTTCCTGCTCCTGAGGCAAGTAGATCCGCAGGCTGCTCGCGCTGGGGGCGTGCACGCCAGCCGCGGGGACCGGTGTCAGGCCTTCCAGCCAGAGCAGGGCCTCGGCGATCTCGTCCTGCTCGAAGCCCACGGCCGACAGCTTGCGCGTCAGCTGGTCGTGGTCAGGACAGGCTTCGGGCCGCCAATAGTTTTCGTACAGGTAGACCAGGACATCGAACATATACGGGCACTATAGCCCAGGGGTCCGGGGGCACCGGCGGGGAATGGGTGGCTCCGGTGGCGCTTCTTGCGGCAATGTGCCGGGCACGGTCCCCCAGGGGTGGAGCGATCAGGCCCGGGCCAGCCGTTGCACCCGCCCGCCCGGCAAGCGGGCCACGCGGCCGTCCAGCTCCAGGTCCAGCAGCCGCGCCTGCAGTGCGTCGGCCGGCCAGCCGCAACGGTCGGCGAGCTCGTCCAGGCTGATCGGGTCATGGCCCAGTGCGCGCAGCAACGGGTCCTGGTCCTGGGCCTCCGGCGCCGGGGCAGCGGCCGTCGCAGCCCCGGCGCCGTCCGGGGCGAGCGCATGGCGAGGCAGGGCCTCCAGCAGGTCTTGCACCCCGGTCACCAGCTGCGCGCCCTGTTGGATCAGCTGCAGGCAACCGCGGGCCTGCGGTGAATGGATGGAGCCGGGGATGGCGAAGACCTCGCGGTTGGCCTCAAGGGCCAACCGGGCGGTGATGAGCGAGCCGGACTGCGGGGCGGCCTCGACCACCAGGGTGCCCAGGGCCATGCCGGCGATGATGCGGTTGCGCTTGGGAAAGTGCGGTGCCAGCGGCGGCGTGCCGGGCGGGTGCTCGGTCAACAGCGCTCCGGCTTCGGCGATGCGGGCCGCCAGGCGGCGGTGGCGGGTCGGGTAGACCAAGTCGGGCCCGCAGCCGGTCACGGCCACGGTGCTGGCCGGGCCGTCCAATGCGCCCTCGTGGGCCGCGCCGTCAATGCCCGAGGCCAGGCCCGAGACCACCGTGAGCCCGGCCTGGCTGAGTGCGCGGGCAAAGGCGCGGGCGTTGTCCAGGCCCTGCGGCGTGGCCGAGCGGCTGCCCACGATCGCCACGGCCGGGCGGGACAGCCAGTCGCTGTCCCCGGTGAGCCACAGCAGCGGGGGCGGGTCGGCCGTCTGCAGCAGCAGGGCGGGGTAGGCCGGGTCGCCCCAGGACAGCACCGCGCGGCGGGCCGGGTCGGGAGCCTGCCAGGCGAGGGTCGCCTCGAAGTCTTGCCGGGCCTGGGCGTCCGCGGCCTGGCGTCGGGTGTGGCCGATCGCGGCCTGCGGCCCGGTCCATGGCTGCCAGGCGCGCGGCGGCGCCCGCAGAGCCTCGGCAGGATCGCCCAGGGCCTGCAGCAACCGCCTCAGGCCCACCGGCCCCAGGCCTGGCGTGCGTGTCAGCCGCAGCCAGTCCAGCAGGTCGTCGTCGGACACGGCGTGCGCCGGCCGGGACGCCGGCGACTCAGGGTTGGGTGACCGCGTCGCCGCGGGTCACCGCGGTGCGGGACTGCAGCACCAGTGCATAGGACACCCGGTCGAACACCCGGAACACGAACAGCTCGCCCACGCGCTCGTCGGGCAGCAGCATGGTCGCCTTGTCCTCGGAGGTGTTGTCGACGATGGACTGGCCGGCGCGCCACAGCGCCAGCACGTGGCCGCGCTCGACGCCGTCGCGGGCGCCGCGGTTGATCGAGACGATCTGGTTCTGGCCGGCGTTCAGGCCGTCGCCGTGCACCGCCACGATGTGGGCCTGCATCGGACCGGACGGCGCGTGCGGCGCGTAGGCCTCGTGGTCGCGGGCGGGCAACGGGGCCATGCGGTCGCCCACGTTGGCCTCTTCGCGCAGCGAGGTGATGGTGAAGGTGCTGGGCACCGGCACCGGCTTGCCGTCCGGGCCGTTGCGCTGCTCGGCGGCGCGGGTGAGTTCGGTGACGCCGACGTGGCGTGCCTCGAAGCCCAGCACCTCGCCGGTGACCGGATCGGTCAGCGGCCTGGGCTGGCGATACAGCTGCCACACCCGGGCTTGTGAGACGTCGCCGCGGACGTAGGCGGTCTCCCCGCGCGACAGCAGCACGCGGCCCTCCTGGGTGGCGACGATGCGCGGCGCGGTTTCAAGGGAGTCGGCGGCGAGCACCACGGCCTCGGTCAGGAAGGGGCCGATCACGCTCATGGGCACCGACGCGATCGCCGAGTCGGCCAGGGGTTCGGGGCGGGCGCGGGGCGAGAGCTTCTCGTCGGAGCCGGCGCCGCCGACCGGGCGGCCCACACGCAACACCGCGCGGCCGCTGGACTTGTCCAGCCACAGCACCTGGCCGGGGTAGATCAGGTGCGGGTTGCGGATCTGCTCCAGGTTCATGCCCCACAGCTCCGGCCAGCGCCACGGGCTCTTGAGGAAGAGCTTGGAGATCGCCCACAAGGTGTCGCCGCGCTTGACGGTGTGGCTGTCGGGGGCGTCGGGGGCCAGCTCCGACAGGGGCACGCCGGCCTCGGCCACCTTCTGGGCGGTGCTGCGCTGCCCGTCGGTCACCGGAAAGGTGGTGGCCGCTGCCGGGCCGGCGGCCAGCGTGGCGCCCAGGGCGGCCAGGCACAGCAGGGACAGGGGACGCGGCGCGAAACGGCTCATGGTGGACTCTCCCGGGCGATGAGCCGGAATTCGGTGGCAGTGCAACAATCCGCCTTCCACGCGGCCGGATCCAGGGCGGGCGGGGGTGGCGCGATGTTGAGAAATCGTCGCAAATTCTGCCCCTAAAGCCTTGACGCCGCAAACAAATGCGGGTGCCACCGATCCCCACGGCGCCCCCCCGGTCGCCTCGCCTGTTGTGTGCAGTCGACAGCCGTAACCACCTGTTTGTTCCTCTCTCGTCCCGCCATGGCCCTGCTCCCCATCCTGCGCTACCCCGATCCCCGCCTGCACACCGTGGCCGCTCCGGTGGCCGAGGTCGATGACGCCGTGCGCCAGCTGGCCGACGACATGCTGCAGACCATGTACGAGGCCGAGGGCGTGGGTCTGGCGGCCACCCAGGTCGATGTGCACCGCCGCGTCATCGTGATGGACACCTCCGAGGACCGCGATGACCCGCTGGTGCTGATCAACCCCGAGATCGTCTGGGCCAGCGACGACATGGTCGTGGGCCAGGAGGGCTGCCTGTCGGTGCCCACCATCTATGACGACGTGCGCCGCCATGCCCGGGTGCGGGTGCGGGCGCTGGGGCGTGACGGGCTGCCCTACGAGTTCGAGGCCGATGGCCTGAAGGCGGTGTGCGTGCAGCACGAGATGGATCACCTGCGCGGCAAGGTCTTCGTCGAGTACCTGAGCCTGCTCAAGCGTGACCGCATCAAGACCAAGATGCTCAAGAAGACCCGCGAAGAGCAAGGCGGCCGCCGCTGATGGGCACGCCCGCGCTGCGCGTCGGCTTTGCCGGCACCCCGGAGTTCGCGGCCGTCGCGCTGCAGGAGATCCTGTCGGCCGGCTTCACCGTGCCTCTGGTGCTGAGCCAGCCCGACCGCCCGGCCGGCCGCGGCCTGAAGTTGACGCCGCCGCCGGTCAAGGCCCTGGCACTGCAGCATGGCCTGGCGGTGGCGCAGCCGCGCAGCCTGCGCCTGGACGGCAAGTTCCCCGACGAGGCCGCCGCCGGCCGCGCCGCCCTCGAGGCCGCCGCCCTGGACGTGCTGGTGGTGGCCGCCTACGGCCTGATCCTGCCGCGCTGGACCCTGGAATTGCCGCGCCTGGGCTGCCTGAACATCCATGCCTCGCTGCTGCCGCGCTGGCGCGGCGCGGCCCCCATCCACCGCGCCATCGAGGCCGGCGACGCCGAGACCGGCATCACCCTGATGCAGATGGACGAGGGCCTGGACACCGGCGCCATGCTCACCATCGGCCGCGAGGCGATCCGCCCCGACGACACCACCACCACCCTGCACGACCGGCTGGCGGCGCTGGGCGGTCGCCTGGTGGTCGAGGCGCTGCGCCGCGCCGACGCCGGCGAGGCGCTGGTGGCCACGCCGCAGCCGGTGGCGGGCGTCAACTACGCGCACAAGATCGAGAAGGCCGAGGGCCTGGTCGACTGGGCCTTGCCCGCGGCGGTGATCGAGCGCCGCGTGCGCGCCTTCGACCCCTTCCCAGGCGCAAGCTTCCCGTGCCAGGGCGAGGTGGTCAAGCTGTGGTCGGCGCGGCTGGCGCCCGGCGTGCCGGGTGCCGAGCCGGGCACGGTGCTGCAGGCCGCGGGGGACACCCTGCGCGTGGCCTGCGGCGACGGCGCGCTGGAGCTGCTTCAGCTGCAGCGCCCGGGCGGCAAGCGCGCCCCGGTCGCGGCCTTCCTGCAGGCCCGTCCGGGCCTGGCGGGCCTGCGCCTGGCTTGAAACTTTCGCGCCACGCCCGCATCTGACCGGGCATCCCCTTCCCGCTGGAGACCCGCCACCATGTTCAACCTGCTGAAGACCGCCGTGCTCATGGCGGCCATCACCGCCCTGTTCATGGCCATCGGCCGCGTGCTGGGTGGTCAGACCGGCATGATGATCGCGCTGGTCGTCGCGCTGGGCATGAACTTCTTCAGCTACTGGTTCTCCGACCGGATGGTCCTGCGCATGTACAACGCGCAGGAGGTTGACGAGCGCAGCGCGCCGCAGTTCTACCGCATGGTGGCCGACCTGGCGCAGCGCGCCGACCTGCCGATGCCCAAGGTCTACCTGATCAACGAGGACGCGCCCAACGCCTTCGCCACCGGCCGCAACCCTCAGCACGCCGCGGTGGCGGCCACCACCGGCATCCTGCGGGTGTTGTCCGAGCGTGAGCTGCGCGGCGTCATGGCCCATGAGCTGGCCCACGTCAAGCACCGAGACATCCTGATCAGCACCATCAGCGCCACGATGGCCGGCGCGATCGGCATGCTGGCCAATTTCGGCATGATGTTCGGCGGCCGCGACGAGGAAGGCCGCCCGGTCAACCCGATCGTCTCCATCCTGGTCATGATCCTGGCCCCGCTGGCCGCCAGCGTGATCCAGATGGCGATCAGCCGCGCCCGGGAGTTCGAGGCCGACCGTGGCGGTGCCGAGATCTCCGGCGACCCGGCCGCGCTGGCCTCGGCGCTGCAGAAGATCCAGCGCATCGCCCAGGGCATTCCCTTGCAGGCCGCCGAGGCCCACCCCGAGACCGCCCAGATGATGATCATGAACCCGCTGTCGGGCGGCGGGCTCAAGGGCCTGTTCTCCACCCACCCGGCCACCGAGGAACGGGTGGCCCGGCTGATGGCGATGGCGCGCGGCGCCTGAACGCGGGGCGCCCGGGCTCAAGTCCGGGCCGGCGGGTGCCGATACACAGGCATTCCCCAGCCCCGCCCGTCCGCCATGCGCCGCCTCCCGCTCACCCTGATCGTCCTGTCCGGCGCCCAGCTGCTCGCCGGCTGCGACCAGCTGGGCATCGAATCCGCCGAGGTCCAGGCCGAGAAGCGCTCGGCCGAGGGCAAGGCGATCGGCGGCGCCTGCCGCCACGCGGCCCGGGCCATCGAGGACTGCTACACCCTGAACAAGAAGGGCGACCGGGCCTCCATCTACGCCGGCTGGCGCGAGATGGACGAATACATGCGCGAAAACAAGCTCGATCCGGTGCTGCCCCAGATCAAGCCTGAGCCCAAGAAGAAGAAGGCCCCGGTCGAAGGCGAGGAAGCCGTCGCCGAGGGCGAGAAGGCGCCCGCCGCCGAGGCCTCGCACGGCAAGCACTGAGCCCGCCACGGCGAGCGGTCCGCCGCCGTAGGACAATCGCGGGATGCTCGACTCCCTGCGCCAGTGGCGGCGCGACCCCGATTTCCATGCCGGCGCCCGTGAGATGGCGGGCATCGCCCTGGGCATCGGCGCCTGGGGCCTGGTCACCGGCGTGGCCATGGTCAAGAGCGGGCTGGACCTGTGGCTGTGCCTGCTGATGACCCTGACGGTCTTCGCCGGCAGCGCCCAGCTCAGCACCCTGCCGCTGATCGTGGGCGGGGCACCGATCTGGGTGGTCTGGGCCACCGCGGCCTGCGTCAACCTGCGCTTCGTCATCTTCAGCGCCGGCTGGCGCCCCTACTTCGCCCACCTGCCCCGCGGCCGGCGCCTGCTGATGGGCTATGTCAGCGGCGACCTCAACTACGTCTGCTTCATGCGCCGCTACCCCGAGCCGCGGCCCGAGCCCGGCCAGATGGCCTACTACTGGGGGGGCGTGGTCGTGAACTGGTCGGCCTGGCAAGTCATGTCCATCATCGGCATCCTGCTGGCCCACCAGATCCCCACCCACTGGGGCCTGGGCTTCGCCGGCACGCTGGCCCTGCTGGGCCTGACCGGCTCGTTGCTGAGTGACCGCGACACCTGGATCGCCGCGGCGGTGGCCGCCTGCGCCGCGGTCGCCGCCTACGCGCTGCCGCTGCGCCTGAACATCGTCGTCGCCATCGCGGCGGCCGTGGCGGTGGGCCTGGTGCTCGACCACTGGACGCCGTCCTCGCGCGTCAAGCCCGCATGAGCCCCTGGGAAGCCGCCATCGCCATCCTCGGTCTGGCCGTGATCACGGTGCTGACCCGGGGCTTCTTCCTGGTGTCCGATCGCGAGCTGCCGATGCCTGGCTGGCTGCGAGAGGCCCTGCGCTACGCCCCGCTGGCCGCGCTGTGCGCCGTGGTCGCGCCCGAGGTGGTGCTGACCCAGGGCCACCTGATCGACACCTGGCGCGACCCGCGGCCCTGGGCCGCCGCCGCGGGGGCGCTGTGGTTCTGGCGTCGCCGCGGCATCCTCGGCACCATCGTCTGCGGCACCGCCGTGATGCTGGTGCTGCGGCTGGGCCTGGGCTGGTGACCCCGCATCCCCCGATTTCCCCGCAAAACCCCCGAAGAAAGCCAAGACCATGAACGTGATCCGCTTCGCCGACCTCGTCGCCCAGGGCCAGACCCAGGGCAAACGCGTCTTCATCCGCGCCGACCTCAACGTGCCCCAGGACGATGCCGGCCGCATCACCGAAGACACCCGTGTGCGGGCCTCGGTGCCCTGCATCGAGCTGGCCCTGAAGGGCGGTGCCGCCGTGATGGTGACCTCGCACCTGGGTCGCCCGACCGAGGGCGAGTTCAAGCCCGAGGACTCCCTGGCCCCGGTGGCGCAGCGCCTGTCCGAACTGCTGGGCCGCGAGGTCAAGCTGGTCGCGGACTGGGTGGACGGTGTCGCCGTGCAGCCGGGCGAGGTGGTGCTGCTCGAGAACTGCCGGGTCAACAAGGGCGAGAAGAAGAACAACGAAGACCTGTCGAAGAAGATGGCCGCCCTGTGCGACATCTTCGTCCACGACGCCTTCGGCACCGCGCACCGCGCCGAGGCCAGCACCTACGGCATCGCCCAGTTCGCGCCGGTGGCCTGCGCCGGCCCGCTGCTGGCGGCCGAGATCGACGCCATCTCCAAGGCCCTGGCCAACCCCAAGCGCCCGCTGGTGGCGATCGTGGCCGGCTCCAAGGTCTCGACCAAGCTGACCATCCTGCAAAGCCTGGCCAAGAACGTGGACGGCCTGATCGTCGGCGGCGGCATCGCCAACACCTTCATGTTGGCCGCGGGCCTGAAGATCGGCAAGAGCCTGGCCGAGCCCGACCTGGTCGATGAAGCCAAGGCCGTGATCGCCGCGATGGCGGCACGCGGCGCGGCGGTGCCCATCCCCGAGGACGTGGTCTGCGCCAAGACCTTCGCGGCCGACGCGCCGGCGACCGTCAAGGCTGCCACCGAGGTGGCCGAGGACGACCTGATCCTGGACATCGGCCCGAAGACCGCCGCGAAGCTGGCGGTGCAGCTCAAGGCCGCCGGCACCATCGTCTGGAACGGCCCGGTGGGCGTGTTCGAGTTCGCGGCTTTCGAAGGCGGCACCCGGGTCATCGCCCAGGCCATCGCCGAGAGCGAGGCCTTCAGCATCGCCGGCGGTGGCGACACCCTGGCGGCCATCGCCAAGTACGGCATCGAGCAGGACGTGGGCTACATCTCCACCGGCGGCGGCGCCTTCCTGGAGGTGCTGGAGGGCAAGACCCTGCCGGCCTTCGA
>CALRTJ020000007.1:0-185152 GCA_943371055.1 Hydrogenophaga intermedia
CAGACGTTCCAGCCACCGCTTCCAGTCCTTCTCCTGCATCGCGCTCTCCAGGCCTTCCGGCTTGTCGCCGTACGCCTGTCACGATGCCCTGCCACTGGCTCATGGCGTGCGACCGTCACCACCTAACGGGCAAAGAGCCTTTTTTTTCGTCCGGTCCCGTCCTGCCGGTCGGGCCAAGGGCCGTCGCCAGGGGTGTCCTCCGTGGTGGAAAGGGATTGCGCTTAGACTCCGGTTGACGCGAACGTCAACGTCAACCCACCACATGCCTGCCGCCCGATCCGCCCCCGCCAAACGCGCGCGCAGCGCGACCGAAGACGCCGCCAGCCGGACCTTCACCATCACCGAGCTGGCGCACGAGTTCGACATCACGCCTCGCGCCATCCGCTTCTACGAGGACGTGGGCCTGCTTGAGCCGGCGCGCAGCGGACGCAACCGGGTCTACACCCACCGCGACCGCACCCGGCTCAAGCTCACGCTGCGCGGCAAGCGGTTGGGCCTGTCGCTGCAGGAAATCAAGCAGCTGGTCGACATGTACGACTCCGGCACCGACGAGCGGCCGCAGCTCGAGGCCTTCCTGGCCGTGCTCGGCGACCACCGCCGCCAGCTCGAGCAGCAGCTGGAGGACATCCAGGTCACGCTCGCCGAGATCGGTCAGCACGAGGCCCGCTGCCGCAGCCTGCTGGGTCAGGCGGTCGAACCCGTCCGTCGCCGGGTCGCCAAGGCCTGACCGCCGTCGGGCCCTTCCCCGCGCCGAGGGCGCCTTGCTATGATTGACGTTTACGTCAACGTCAACTGATCTGAACCGCGTCAAGGCCTGCCAGGCGCGAGGGCGCCGGGGTCGCCGCCCTGCGTACACTGGCGGTTGGCTTGTTGCGCTGCAGCATCGTGCGGCGCCGCGACGGGCCCGGAGAATCATGTGAGCACCCAACTGACCGAGCTGTTCGAGAGCAACCGCGCCTGGGCGCGGCGCACCGAGGAGAGCCAGCCGGGCTTCTTCTCGCGCCTGCTGGAACAGCAGACCCCGCAATACCTGTGGATCGGCTGCGCCGACAGCCGCGTGCCCGCCAACGAACTCGTCGGCCTGCTGCCGGGCGAGCTGTTCGTGCACCGCAACGTCGCCAATGTGGTCGCCCACTCGGACCTGAACGCGCTGTCGGTCATCCAGTTCGCGGTCGAGGGCCTGAAGGTCCAGCACGTCATCGTCGTCGGCCACAGCAACTGCGGTGGCGTGCGCGCGGCCTTGCAGGACCTGCGCCTGGGCCTGGTCGACAACTGGATCCGCCACGTCAAGGACGTGCGCTCCAAGCACCAGGCGCTGCTGGACCGCATCGCGCCGGACCACCGCCTGAACGCGCTGTGCGAACTCAACGTGCTCGAGCAGTCGCTCAACGTCTGTGACACCACCGTGGTCCAGGACGCCTGGGCGCGGGGCCAGGAAGTGGTGGTGCACGGCTGGGTCTACGGCCTGCACAACGGCCTGCTCGAGGACCTGAAGATCACCGCCGCCGCCGCCGACCAGGTCGGCGCGGCCTACGAGACCGCGCTGGCGGCGATCGTCGCCCGCTACACCGTCGACTGATTCCCACAACGGAGACCTTCCCCATGGCCGATTCCATCGTCATCGCTTCCGCCGCCCGCACCCCGATCGGGGGCCTGCTGGGCGACTTCGCCTCGCTGGCCGCCGCCGACCTGGGCGCCGTCGCGATCCGGGCCGCCGTCGAGCGTGCCGGCGTGCCGGGTGACGCGGTGGACGAGGTCCTGATGGGCAACTGCCTGATGGCCGGCCAGGGCCAGGCCCCGGCGCGCCAGGCCGCGCTCAAGGCCGGCCTGCCGCACAGCGCGGGGGCGGTCACGCTCAGCAAGATGTGCGGCTCGGGCATGCGCGCCATGATGTTCGCCCACGACATGCTGGCGGCCGGCTCCGCCGAGGTCATGGTCGCCGGCGGCATGGAAAGCATGAGCAACGCGCCGCACCTGATGTTCGCCCGCAAGGGCGTGAAGTACGGCGCGGCCCAGCTGTTCGACCACATGGCCATGGACGGCCTGGAAGACGCCTACGAGCGCGGCAAGGCCATGGGCGTGTTCGCCGAGTCCTGCGTGGCCAAGTACGGCTTCACCCGCGAGGCCCAGGACGCCTACGCCATCGCCTCCACCACCCGCGCCAAGGCCGCCAACGAGGACGGCCGCTTCGACTGGGAGATCGCCCCGGTGGCGCTGGCCGGCAAGGGCGGGGAGGTGCTGGTGCGCCACGACGAGCAGCCCTTCAAGGCCAAGCTCGACAAGATCGCCGGCCTCAAGCCCGCCTTCAAGAAGGACGGCACCATCACCGCCGCCAACGCCTCCAGCATTTCCGACGGTGCCGCCGCGCTGGTGCTGATGCGCGAAAGCACCGCGGCCCGCCTGGGCGTGGCGCCCTTGGCACGCATCGTCGCCCACTCGGTCCACGCGCAGGCGCCGGAATGGTTCTCCACCGCCCCCGCCGGCGCGATCACCAAGGTGCTGGCCAAGGCCGGCTGGCAGGCGGGCCAGGTCGACCTGTGGGAGGTCAACGAGGCCTTCGCCGCGGTCACCATGGCCGCGATGCATGACCACGCGCTGCCGCACGAGGTCGTCAACGTGCACGGCGGCGCCTGCGCCCTGGGCCACCCGATCGGCGCCTCGGGCGCGCGCATCGTGGTCACTCTGCTGGGCGCCCTGCGCCACCAGGGCAAGAAGCGCGGGGTCGCCTCGCTGTGCATCGGTGGCGGCGAGGCCACCGCGCTGGCCCTCGAGATGCTGTGACCGCATTGCCGCCGGGACTTGCCCGCCGCCTGGCCGGGCCGCGCACCCTGCTGGCGCTGGCCCTGACCGTGGCGGCGCTGCTGCTGGCCCTGCACTGGACCGGCGCCAGCGCCGGCTTCGCGTCCACCGTGCTGGGCAAGCCCTTCGATGAGCGGCTCAATGGCTACGACCCGGCGCAGGCGCTGGCGGTGATCGCCGGCATGGACACGCCCCAGTACCGGGCCTACCTGCGCTACCGCCTGCTGGATCTGCCGCTGCCCTGGGTGCTGGGCGCCTGGATGACCGGAGCGCTGACCTTGCTGGGCGCGCACCGCCTGGCCTGGGTCGGTCTGGCGGTCGCGCTGGTCGACACGCTGGAAAACCTGGCCCTGTGGACCGTCATGCTGCAGGACGCCGCCAGTGCGGCCGTGGTCCACCTGGCCAGCGGCCTGACCCAGCTGAAGTGGGTGGTTGACGGCCTGTCGCTGGGCCTGCTGGGCGTGGTGATGGCGCGCCGCTGGTTGCTGGCCCCCGCGGCCGATGGAGAACACCGTGGCTGAACAGGTGCTGGTGGTCGGGGCCTCGCGCGGCATCGGCCTGGAACTGGTGCGCCAGTGGCGCCAGGCCGGGGCCATCGTGTGGGCCACCGCCCGTGACGACGCCGGCCTGCAGCGTCTGCAGGCCCTGGGCGCGCGCACGATGCGCCTGGACGTGGCGTCTGCGGTCAGCGCGTCGTCGCTGGCCTGGCAGCTCGACGGCGAGGCCTTCGACACCGTGGTGGTCAACGCCGGCGTCTACGGCCCCGAGCAGCTCAACGCCCCTCAGCCGCCCACCGCGCAGGACTTCGACCGGGTGATGCGCACCAACGTGCTGGGCCCGATGCAGGTGGTGCCGCAGTTGCTGGACGCGCTGGCCCCGGGCGCACGCCTGGGCCTGGTCACCTCTCGCATGGGCTCGATCGGTGCCCGCACCCACGCCAGCGGTTGGCTGTACCGTGCCAGCAAGGCCGCGGCCAACTCGGTGCTGCGCGACCTGGCCTGCGTGCTCGAGGGCCGGGCCCTGTGCGTGGCGCTGCACCCGGGCTGGGTGCGCACCGACATGGGCGGCCCCGGCGCCGACCTGTCGGTGGCCGACAGCGCCGCCGGCCTGCGCCGCGTGCTGGCCGGCCTCACCCCCGAGGCCCACGGCGGCTTCTTCGACCACGAAGGCCAGCACCTGCCCTGGTGAGCCCCGGTCGACCCCGAACCACACCCCAGACGGAGACATTCCATGCTGCTCAGCGAAGACCACCGCGCCGTCCAGGACGCCGTGCGCGCCTACGTTCAGGACCGCATCGCCCCCCATGCCGCGCGCTGGGACCAGGAGCACCACTTCCCGGCCGAAGAGTTGCAGGGCCTGGCCGCGCTGGGTTGCTACGGCGTGGCCGTGCCGCCCGAGTACGACGGCGCCGGCCTGGACTACCTGGCGCTGTCGCTCATCCTGGAGGAGATCGCCGCCGGTGACGGAGGCACCTCCACCGTGGTCAGCGTCAACAACTGCCCGGTCTGCTCCATCCTGATGGCCTTCGGCAACGAGGACCAGAAGCAGTGCTTCCTCAAGCCCCTGGCGCGCGGCGAGATGCTGGGCGCCTTCTGCCTGACCGAGCCGCACGTGGGCTCCGAGGCCGGTGGCCTGAAGACCACCGCGGTGCGCGAGGGCGACCACTACGTGCTCAACGGCGTCAAGCAGTTCATCACCAGCGGCCGCCACGGCGACGTGGCGATCGTGATGGCGGTCACCGACAAGGCCGCCGGCAAGAAGGGCATCAGCGCCTTCCTGGTGCCCACGGCCACGCCGGGTTACGTGGTCGCCCGGGTCGAGGAGAAGATGGGCCAGCACAGCTCGGACACCGCGCAGATCCTGTTCGAGAACTGCCGTGTGCCGGTCGCCAACCGGCTGGGTGACGAAGGGCAGGGCCTGAAGATCGCCCTCAGCGGCCTGGAGGGCGGCCGCATCGGCATCGCCAGCCAGAGCGTGGGCATGGCGCGGGCCGCGTTTGAAGCCGCGCTCCGCTACAGCAAGGACCGCGTCGCCTTCGGCCAGCCGATCTTCGAGCACCAGGCGGTGCAGCACAAACTGGCCGACATGGCCACCCAGATCGAGGCCGCGCGCCAGCTCATCTGGCACGCCGCCGCGCTGAAGGACGCCGGCCAGCCCTGCCTGAAAGAGGCGGCGATGGCCAAGCTCTTCGCCAGCGAGATGGCCGAGCGCGTCTGTTCGGCCGCGATCCAGGTCCACGGGGGCTACGGCTACCTCAGCGACTTCCCCGTGGAGCGCATCTACCGCGACGTGCGCGTCTGCCAGATCTACGAGGGCACTTCCGAGGTGCAGAAGATCCTGATCGGGCGCGCGCTGGCCGGATGACGGCGCGCCCGCGCCGTCCCGTCGCCGCCGCGCTGGCCGCCTGGCTGCGCGCGCCGGGCTCGCTCACCACCCGGCTGGCGGCGGCCTGGAGTGGGGTGCAGGTCACCTTGCTGGCCCAGCGCCGCGAGCGTCCGCGCCCCTTGGAGCGCCGCGCCCTGGGTCTGTCGCCGCACCACCCGGTGCTGGTGCGCCAGGTGCTGTTGCAAGGGCCGCAGGGCCACTGCGTGCAGGCCCGCTCGGTGTGTGCGCTGCGGGCCGCGCGAGGGGCCTGGCGGGCGATTCGCGGCCTGGGCAGCCGTCCGCTGGCCCAACTGCTCTACCAGCGCCGCGACATCCGCCGCAGCCCGCTCAAGGTCGAACGCCTGTCCCCGCGCAGCCCGGCGCGCCTGGGGCTTCGCCGTGCCGCCGGCGCGGGCCGTGGACCGGCCGCCGCGGCCTGCTGGCAGCGCCATTCGGTGTTCACCCGCAGAGGCCAGCGCCTGTGGGTGGCCGAGGCCTTTGACGACTGGGCACGCGCCCGGCGGCCTCAGCGCGGCAGGTAAAGGCCGTCCGAGTAGGTGGCCAGCCATTCCGGGCGGAAGGCGACGAAGATCGACACGACCATGCCGGTCAGGAAGGCGTCACCCCAGGCCGCCAGCCAGCGCCCGATCAGCAGGTCCGCATCGCTCAGGCCTTCCGGCACGCCGCGCCAGGCCATGGCCAGCACCCCGGCCAGCGTCAGCGACAGCAGCGAAGCGAAGAAGCCCCGGCCCAGGATGTAGACCATCAGGTGGTGCGGCAGCCAGCGCCGCACGCCCGCGCCCAGCAGCAGCGCCAGCGAGCCCGGCACCACGCCCAGCCAGACCGCGCGCGACAGCGCCATCTCGGGGCTGAGCCCGCCCATGGCCCAGGCCAGCACCCCCACGCCGCCAACCCCCAGCATCGCCATCGGCCAGCCGGCCAGCAACACCAGCAGGCAGGCGCCTGACAGCGGCTGCGCCAGCGGCACGCGGCTGATCAGGTCCGCGCTCCACAGCCAGGGCATCGCCGCACAGCAGGCCAGCCAGGGCCAAGGCGGGCCACTGCCGGTGACCGCGCGCCAGGGCCGGAGCACCAGGGCCAGGCCGAGTGCGGCGGCGGCGATCAGCAGTTCAAGCGGCATGGGCCAATGCTAATGGGGCCCGTCGCGGCCGGGGTGCGCGGGGTCAAAGGCCGACTGTGGTGTTTTGCCCGCGCCCGGGACGGCGCCGATGGGCAGCCCGCGGGCCTTGGCTTAAGGTTCGTCCCATGAATGCCAAAGCACCGATCCAGTTCTGGTTCGATTTCTCCTCGCCCTACGCCTACATCGCCCACGAGTGGATCGACGCCCTGGCCGCGCGCCACGGCCGCACCGTGCAGCGCCACGCCATCCTGTTGGGCGCCACCTTCCAGGCCGCCGAGCTCAAGAGCCCGGTGTCCTACCCGCTCAAGCGCGAGTATTCGCTGCGCGATTTCGCCCGTTCGGCCCGCTTCGAGCGCGTGCCCTTCGTGCAGCCGGACCCCTTCCCGATCGCCACGCAGAACGCCGCACGGGTGTTCTGGTGGCTGCACGACGACGGCGGTCCCGAGGCCGCGGCCCGCTGGGCCCGCAGCGCCTTCAGGGCCTACTTCACCCGCGGGGTCAACCTGTCCGACGCCGGTCTGCTGAAGGCCTTGTGTGCAGAGTCCGGTCTGGACGCCGACGCGGCCGAGGCCGCCTGGTCCGACCCGGTCTGGAAGGATCGGCTGCGCCGCGCCAATGACGCCGCCATCGCCGCCGGCGTCTTCGGCGCGCCCTTCTTCATGGTCGACGGCGAGCCCTTCTGGGGCAACGACCGTCGCCCGCAGCTGGAGCGCTGGCTGGCCGAAGGACCGTTCTGATGACCGGTGCCGACCCGCGGGTGCTGCGGCCCTGGCAGGTCATCTCCGGAGGCCTGTGCGGCCTGGTGCTCACGCTGGGGCTGGCGCGCTTCGCCTACACGCCCTTGCTGCCGTCCTTGCAGGCCCAGACCGGACTGGGCGACGCCGCGGCCGGTGCGCTGGCCGCGGTCAACTACGCCGGCTACATGAGCGGGGCGCTGCTGGCGGCCTGGATCGACTCCCCGGTGTGGCGCCAGCGCCTGTACGGCTGGGGCCTGTGGCTGGCGGTGCTGGGCACCGCCGCCTTCGGCCTGGGGGCCTGGCTGCCGGGCTGGATGGCGCTGCGCTTTCTGGGGGGCCTTTGCGGCGCCGCCGGCATGCTGCTGGGCTCGGGTCTGGTGCTGGGTTGGTTGATGCGTTCGGGCCGGCGGCCCGAGCTGGGCCTGTACTTCGTCGGCATCGGCCTGGGCATCGTGGTCTCGGCCCTGGCGGCCTGGGGCTTCACCCGGGCCTTTCCCGGGCAGTGGCAGCCGCCGTGGTGGTGCCTGGGGGCCGTGGGTCTGGTGTTCCTGGTGCCGGCCTGGCGCTGGCGGCCGCCGGTGCCCCCGGCGCCTGCCGCGGTGGCCGACGATGCTTCGGGGCCCTCGCGCCGCTGGCTCTGGACCATGGGAGCCGCCTACTTCGCCGCCGGCTGGGGCTTCGTCATCAACGCCACCTTCACCGTGGCCTTCGTCGAGCGCGAGCCGGCGCTGGCCGGCCAGGGGCCGCTGGCCTGGGCCCTGGTGGGCCTGGCCGCCATGCCGGCGGTGGCCCTGTGGGACCGGGTGGCGCGGCGCGTGGGCGAGAAGCGCGCGCTCCTGCTGGCCTTCGGTCTGCAAGCCGTGGCGGTGGCGGCGCCGGCGCTGTCACCCAGCCTGGCCGCGGCCCTGCTGGGGGCGCTGGGCTACGGGGCCACCTTCATCGGCATCGTCAGCCTGACGCTGGCCCTCGCCGGACGCCGGGCGCCGCGCAATCCGGGCAAGGCCATGGCCCGGCTGACGCTGAGCTACGGGGCGGCCCAGGTCATCGCGCCGGCATTGGCGGGGGCGATGGCGCAGGCCAGCGGACATTTCCATGGCGCGCTCTGGCTGACGGCAGTAGTGCTGCTGGCGGGCATGGCCCTGCTGGCGCGGCTGCCGGCCGAGTGAGGGGAGGGCGCGGTCCTCAGACCGGGGCGCCCGCGATCTCCACGGCCACCTTGCCGAATTGCGCGCCGCTGGCCAGGCGGTCGAGCGCGGCGTGCACCTCGGCCAGCGGGTAGCGGCGGTCGATCACCGGCACCAGGCGGTGGCGCTCGACCCAGGCCAGCAGATCGCCCATCTCCGCCAGGGTGCCCAGGGTCGAGCCCAGCACCTGCAACTGCCGGATGAACAGCCGGCGCAGGTCGGCGCCGGGCTGGTCGCCGCTGGTGGCGCCGCAGGTGACCAGACGGCCACCCCGCGCCAGCGACTTGAGCGCGTCGGACCAGACCGCGGCGCCGACGTTCTCGAACACCACCTCCACGCCCTGGCCCTGGGTGAGCCTGGCGACCTCCCGGGGCAGGTCCTGTCGTCCCCACTCGATGACCTCGTCGGCGCCAAGCGCGCGGGCCCGCGCCAGCTTGGCCGGGTCGCGTGACACGGCGATCACGCGCGCCCCGATGCCCTTGGCCAGTTGCAGGCCGGCCAGGGAGACGCCACCGCCGATGCCGAACACCAGGACCGTCTCCCAAGGCTGCAGCCGGGCGCGGGTGAACAGCATGCGCCAGGCGGTGAGGTGGTTGACCCCCAGTGCCGCGGCTTGCGCCGCGTCCAGGTGCACCGGCCAGGCGAAGACATTGCGCGCCGGCAGGGTGGCGTATTCGGCCAGGGTGCCGTCGCGGTGCTCGCCCAGGTAGCGGATGCTGCCGCACAGCACGTCCTCGCCGCGCAGGCAGTGGGTGCAGTGGCCGCAGGCCACGCCGGGGTGCAGCACCACCCGCTGACCGGGCTGCCACCCGCTCACGCCAGGCCCCACCGCGTCGAGGGTGCCGGCGCCGTCCAGCCCGAGCACCTGGGGCAAGGCATGGGTGATGCCGGCGCCGCTGTCGCGCATGTACAGGTCCACCCGGTTGAGGGTGGCGGCCTGCAGGCGCACCCGGACCTCGCCAGGGCCGACCGGCGGCAGCGGGCGTTCGCCCACCTGCACCACCTCGTTGCCGCCATGACCGGTGATGAACGCAGCCTGCACGGATGCTCCTGTCGTGATGGGGTGCGGCCATTGTTCAGGCCGCGCGTCAGCGCTTCGACAGGTGCTTTCCCGCGGGCCGGGCGACAATCGGGCCATGTTCAGTTTCTTCCGCAAGAAGCCCGCGCCCGAGGCGGCCCCGTCACCGGCCCCGCAGACCGTGGTGCCCGAGGCCCCCGCCGCCTCGCCGGCACCGGCCCCGGCCTCGCTGTGGGCCCGCATGACCGGCTCGGCGCCTGCGTCGGTGGCCGCCCCCGTGCCCGCACCGCCCGCCGTGACGGCGGTCGAGCCGGCCGCGGTGGCGGTGCCTGCGCCCGAACCGGTTCCAGCACCGGCACCCGCCCCGGCGCCTGTGGCGGCGCCTGTGGCGGCCGCGCCGGCCGATCCCGCCCCCGCGGTGCCGGCCCAGCCGGTGCCGGTGGCGTCCGGCTCGGCCATCGCCGCCCCGGCGTACACCGAAACCACGCCCAAACCCGAGGCCGCCCGTGCCAGTTGGCTCAGCCGTCTGCGCCAGGGCTTGGCCCGCACCGGCAGCAGCATCGCCCAGGTCTTCACCGGCACCCGGATCGACGACGAGCTCTACGAGGAGCTTGAGGCCGCGCTGCTGATGGCCGACGCCGGCGTCAAGGCCACCGAATTCCTGCTCGAGGACCTCAAGCGCCGCGTGAAGGAGGCCAAGGCCACCGAGCCTGCCGCGGTCAAGGCGCTGCTGGCCGACGCGATCACCGACTTGCTGTCGCCGCTGCAGCGCTCGCTCGAGGTGGGCCGCCATGTGCCCACCGTGATGATGGTGGTCGGCGTCAACGGCGCCGGCAAGACCACCAGCATCGGCAAGCTCACCCGCCACCTGGCCGAGCACGGCTGCTCGGTGCTGCTGGCGGCAGCCGACACCTTCCGCGCCGCCGCCCGCGAGCAGCTGTCGGTGTGGGCCGGTCGCAACCAGGTCGAGATCGTCAGCCAGGAAGGCGGCGATCCGGCCGCGGTCAGCTTTGACGCGGTCACCGCCGGCAAGTCCCGCGGCGCCGACGTGGTGATCGCCGACACCGCAGGCCGGCTGCCGACCCAGCTCCACCTGATGGAAGAGCTCAAGAAGATCAAGCGCGTGATCGCCAAGGCCGACGGCACGGCGCCGCACGAGGTGCTGTTGGTGGTCGACGGCAACACCGGGCAGAACGCCCTGGCGCAGGTCAAGGCCTTCGACGACGCGCTGGGCCTGACCGGCCTGGTGGTGACCAAGCTCGACGGCACCGCCAAGGGCGGCGTGCTGGCCGCGATCGCGCGCGAGCGCCCGATCCCGGTCTACTTCATCGGCGTGGGCGAGAAGCTGGAGGACCTCCAGACCTTCAGCGCCCGCGAGTTCGCGCAGGCCCTGCTGGGCTGACGACCATGGCCATTGCCGGCGGGTTCTGGATCGCCTTGGCCGGCATCACCTCCGTGGTCGCGTCAGCAGGCCGCCCGGGGCTGGGCCTCGGCGTCCAGTGCCGCGAAGACTTCGCGTGCGGTGCGGAACGCGTCCATGGCCGCCGGCGCGCCACAGTAGACGGCGGCCTGCAGGAAGGCCTCGCGGATCTCGTCGCGGGTGACGCCGTTGTTCAGCGCGCCGCGCAGGTGCAGCTTCAGCTCATGCGGGCGGTTCAGCGCCACCAGCATCGCCAGCACCAGCAGGCTGCGGTCGCGCCGCGGCAGGCCGGGGCGGTTCCAGACATCGCCCCAGGCGTACTGGGTGACGAACTCCTGCAGCGGCAGGCTGAAGGGGTCGGCCGTCTTGATCGCCTGGTCCACGTAGTCGGCGCCCAGCACCTCGCGGCGCGTGGACAGGCCCTTGGCGAACAGCTCGTCGTTCATCGCGCGCCCCTTACTTCAGGAACAGCTGGTAGACCGGGTTGTCGGTCTCGTCCACGCAGGGGTAGGCCAGCGTCGCCAGGAATTCCTTGAAGGCCTTCTTGTCCGCCTTGGGCACCTGCATGCCCACCAGGATGCGGCCGTAGTCGGCGCCCTGGTTGCGGTAGTGGAACAGGCTGATGTTCCAGTCCGGGTGCATGGCCGACAGGAAGCGCATCAGCGCGCCCGGGCGCTCGGGGAACTCGAAGCGGTAGAGCCGCTCGTCGCGGGCCAGCTCGCTGCGGCCGCCCACCATGTGGCGCACGTGCTCCTTGGCCAGTTCGTCATCGGTCAGGTTGACGGTGGCAAAGCCGTGCTTGACGAAGTTGCGCTCGATCTTCTCGGCCTCGTCGCGCTTGCTGATGCTGACGCCGACGAAGACGTGGGCCACCCGGGCGTCCGAGATCCGGTAGTTGAACTCGGTCACGCTGCGGGTGCCGACCAGCTCGCAGAAACGGCGGAAGCTGCCGCGCTCTTCGGGGATGGTGACCGCGAACAGGGCTTCGCGGCGCTCGCCGAACTCGGCGCGCTCGGCGACGAAGCGCAGCCGGTCGAAGTTGATGTTGGCGCCGCAGTTGACGACCACGAAGGTCTTGCCCTTCAGGCCGTGCTGCTGCGCGTACTGCTTCATGCCGGCCACGCCCAGGGCGCCCGAGGGCTCGACCACGCTGCGGGTCTCCTGGAAGATGTCCTTCATCGCGGCGCAGAGCTCGTCGGTGGTCACGCGCACGTAGCCGTCCACCAGCTCACGGGCCAGACGGAAGGTTTCCTCGCCCACCAGCTTCACCGCGGTGCCGTCGGCGAACAGGCCGACGTCGTTCAGCGTGACCCGCTTGCCGGCCTCGACCGAACGCACCATGGCGTCGGAGTCCACCGTCTGCACGCCGATGACCTGGATCTCCGGGCGCACCGCCTTGACATAGGCCGCCACGCCCGAGATCAGGCCGCCGCCGCCGATGGCGACGAAGATCGCGTCGATCGGGCCCTGGTGCTGGCGCAGGATCTCCATGCCGATCGTGCCCTGGCCGGCGATCACGTCCGGGTCGTCGAACGGGTGGACGAAGGTCAGGCCCAGGCTCTTCTCGAGCTCGACCGCATGGCCATAGGCGTCGGTGTAGCTCTCGCCGTGCAGCACGACCTCGCCGCCCAGGGCGCTGACCGCGTCGACCTTGACCTTGGGCGTGGTCACGGGCATCACGATCACCGCGCGGCAGCCCAGGCGACGCGCGCCCAGCGCCACGCCCTGGGCGTGGTTGCCGGCCGAGGCGCAGATCACCCCGCGCTGCAGCTGCTCCGGCGACAGATGGGCCATCTTGTTGTAGGCACCGCGCAGCTTGAAGCTGAAGACCGGCTGCAGGTCTTCGCGCTTGAGGAAGACATGGTTGCCGGTGCGTCGGCTCAGGCCCTTGGCCGCGTCCAGCGGCGACTCGATCGCCACGTCATAGACCTTGGCGGTCAGGATGCGGCGCAGGTAGTCCTGCGGCGCGATCGGCGCGGCGGGCTTCTGGCGGGGCTTGGGGGACGGTGTCGCGCGCGCGGCGGCGCGCGGCGCACGGGGGGCGCCGGCCATGGGCGTCTCTCCTGGGGAAGGTGGGGGAGGAGGGCGCCAGGGCCGAAGGGGCTGCCGGGCGCTGCTGCACTGCGGCATGATACCGGCAGGCCCCAAGAAAAAAGCCCGGAGCCGTGAGGCTCCGGGCCAATCCACCATTGGAGGAGGTGGAGGAGACAACCGGTGGGCCAAGTCGGGGAAAGCCCCGGACTCAACCATTGGCGCCAGTCTAGCGCCTTCGATGTTGCGGTGCAATAACCCTGCCTAGGGAGCGTGCACTAGCGCTGGATAATTCACGGCCAACAGCCGGTGCCTCATGCCGGATTGGCCAGTACTGACAGGAGATGACGATGGAATGCACGGTTCACTGGGTGGCTGACGCGGGCATGGTGATGCTGGCCGAGACCGCCAGCGGCCACACCCTGACCATGGACGGCGCGCCAGAGGGCGGCGGCCGCAACCTGGCGCCGCGTCCGATGGAGACCCTGCTGGCCGGCGCTGGGGGCTGTACCGCTTACGACATCGTGCTGATCCTCCAGCGCGGCCGCCAGCCGGTCACGGGTTGCAGCGTCAAGCTCACCGCCGAGCGGGCCACCACCGATCCCAAGGTGTTCACCAAGCTGCACCTGCACTTCACCGTCAAGGGCCGTGGCTTGCCGGACGCGCCAGTGGCCCGCGCCGTGGCGCTGTCCCACGAAAAATACTGCTCCGCCACCGCCATGCTGGGGCGCACTGCCGAGATCACGACCAGTTTTGAGGTGATCAACGCCGCATGAATCAGGGCATGCCCGAATGGATGTCCGGCGGTATTTCGCGTGCGTTTCGTTACGCGTTGTTGCGAGGCAACATCCCCTGCCGTTTTCCGGATGGAGGATTGGCATTTCCGGAAGTCGTCTGGTGCAATAGCGTCAACTTCCGATGAGGAGGTTGGCCTGATCAGCCCTACCTGAAAAGGTGTCCAGGGTTCTTCCCCGATCGGGACCTCTTGTTCAACCTAGGAGATAGTTGAAATGAAAAAATCTCTGATCGCTCTGGCCGTGCTGGGCGCGTTCGCCGGTGCCGCTTCGGCCCAATCGTCGGTCACCATCTACGGCAAGGTGAACGTTGAACTCGGCAAGGCCATCGGCTCCGAAGACAAGACCATGCTGGACTCCGCCGGCAGCCGTCTGGGCTTCAAGGGCGTTGAGGACCTGGGTGGCGGCATGGCCGCGACCTTCGGCATCGAGCACCGCTTCACCCCGGCCACCGGCGCCGCCGCCGCCAACTTCTGGAACGGCTACAGCACCGTCGGCCTGCAAGGCGCCTTCGGTCACGTCCGTGTCGGCCGCGACTACACCCCGGCCTTCCTGATGGTGCAAAACCAGATCGACCCGTTCGGTGGCGACACCCAGGGCGCTCTGCGTGGCGCCGGCATGATCATCGGCATCGGCAAGGTCCGCTCGGCCTCGATGGTCGAGTACCACTTCAGCACCAACGGCCTGAACCTGGGTGCTCAAGTGGCTGGCGCCAACGAAAACGGCGGCACCAACAAGCCCTGGTCGCTGGCTGCCAACTACGCTGCCGGTCCCCTGTTCGTCGGCCTGGCCTACGAAAACCCCACCGGTGAAGAAGACAAGCTGATCAACGTCGGCGGTCGCTACAACCTGGGCTTCGCCACCCTGTCGGCTGGCTACTCCAAGGGCACCACCGCTGCCGGCGCTGACCGCAGCGGCTGGCTGATCGGCGCGAACGTGCCGGTCGGCGCGGGCGACTTCAAGATCGGCTACGCCCGCACCAGCGACGACGTGGCCAGCAAGGTTGGCGTGGGTTACCACTACAACCTGTCGAAGCGCACCAAGGTGTTCGCCGACTACGGTCGCGACAGCGAAGCCGTCGGCGCCAAGACCGGCTACGACTTCGGCGTCCAGCACAACTTCTGATCGCCAGCGGGCCTTGGGCCCGTTTGCTCAGAATGTGCGAAAGGCCACCTTCGGGTGGCCTTTTTCATGGGTGTTCATCTTCGATGTCGCCTGTGCGGTGCCTCAGGGCTTCGGTGCCTCGGTCGGGGTCGGGGCGGTGGTCGGAGGCGAGGGCGCCGCGGCCAACTGGCCGGGCGTCCTGTCCGGCAGCTTCAGCGGGCCGCGCTGTCCACAGCCCGCGGCGGCACACGCCAACAGGGTGGCGGCCATGAGGAAGCCCAGGCGCGGCGCCTTCGGCCTGCGGTGCGTGCGGGCATCGGTGGGGTCGCCTGTGGCGACGGGTGGCACGACTACACTCGGACTCGAAGCTTTCATCGCCCCATCTTACCGACATGACCGTTCCTGCTCCGATCGTCCTGAGCGACGCCGAATACCGTCAACGCACCCAGGCCATCCTGTCGGCGGTCGAGTCCCAGCTGGATGCCTGGTTGGAGGACGACACCATCGACATCGACACCCACCGCAGCGGGGGGCTGTTGGAGCTGTCGTTTCCCAACGGCAGCAAGATCGTGCTGAACACCCAGCCGCCACTGCAGGAGTTGTGGATGGCGGCACGGGCCGGGGGTTTTCACTTTCGCTGGGTTGGTGACGCCTGGCGTGACACCAAGGATGGCGTGGACTTCCACGCCCGACTCAGCGAGATGACCAGCGCCCAGGCGGGGTGCCTGCTGCTGTTCCGTGACGTGGCCGCCTGACCCGAGCGCTCCTCTCAGCGCTTGAACAGGTCCAGGATGCTTTTCTTCTCGGCGTCGTCGGCGTGCGGCACCTCGCGTTCGGGGCTGCGCTCCCCTGCCAGGCTGCTCACACCCTGACCCGGGCCGAACTCCTCGAAGTACCACTCGCCATTGACTTGAACCACACCTGCGGGCGGGGTGGGTTCGGCCACGGGCACACCGCGCAGGGCGGTGGCCATGTACTCGATCCACACCGGCAGGGAGAGGCCGCCGCCGGTTTCGCGGTCGCCCAGCTTGCGCGGCGTGTCGTAGCCGATCCAGACCACCGCCGTGAGTGTCGGGTGGTAACCCGCGAACCAAGCGTCCATCGAGTCGTTGGTGGTGCCGGTCTTGCCGTAGATGTCGCTGCGCTTGAGTGTGGCCTGCGCCCGGGCGGCGGTGCCCGAGCGGGTGACTTCCTGCAGCAGGCTGGTCATCAGGAAGGCATTGCGGGGCTCGATCACCTGCGTGCTGGCGTCCGCCTCGCGCGGTTGCGCCTGGAACAGCACCTTGCCGCGGTCGTCGGTGACCTTGGCCACCAGTTGCGGTGGCAGTCGGTGTCCTCCGTTGGCGAACACGCTGTAGCCCGTCGCCATCTGCAGCGGAGTCACGGAGCCGGCGCCCAAGGCCATGGTCAGGTAGGGGTCGTGGCGCTCCCGGTCGAAACCGAAGCGGGTGACCCAGTCGCGTGCATGTTCCACACCGACTGATTGCAGGATGCGGATCGAGACCATGTTCTTGGACTTGGCCAGTGCTCGGCGCAGGGGCATCGGTCCGTCGAAGGTGCCGTCGTAGTTCTTCGGCTCCCAGGGCTGGCTGCCGGTGGAGCCGGCATCGAAGAACAGGGGGGCGTCCTGCACGATGGTGCTGGGCGTGAAGCCTTTTTCCAGCGCCGAAGAGTAGATGAAAGGCTTGAAGCTGGAGCCTGGTTGACGCCAGGCCTGGGTGACATGGTTGAACTTGTTCTTGCCCCAATCGAAGCCGCCCACCATGGCGATCAGCGCGCCGGTTCGGGGATCCATCGACACGAAGGCGCCCTCGACCTCGGGTTGCTGGGTCAGGGTCCAGTCGCCCTTGGGGCCGCGGATCGCGCGCACCACGGCGCCGGGCCGGATCTGGACCTTGGCGTCGGCCTTGGGTGACAGGCCGGAGGTCACCGGGCGAAGGCCGTCGCCCGTCACCGTGAAGCTCTCGCCCGACTGCAGGGCAGCGACCACCTTCTTGGGCGACACCTCCAGTACCACGGCGGCGCGCAGTTCATCGTTGTCCGGGTGCTCGGCCAGGGCCTCGGCCAATCGGGCATCCAGCGCCTTGGGGTCGGCAGGAAGGTCGATGAAGGCCTCGGGGCCTCGGTACACCTGCCGACGTTCGTAATCCAGCAGTCCGCGCCGCAGGGCTCGGTAAGCGGCTGCCTGGTCGGCGGCCCGGATGGTCAGGTGGACATGCAGGCCTCGGGTGTAGGCCTCGGTCCCGTACTGGCTGAAGATCAGTTGTCGGGCGGCCTCGGACACGTACTCGGCATGGACGGGCACGTCGCTCGGCTTGCGAAGGGTCAGCGTCTGGCCTTTGGCCTCGTCCCGCTGTGCGGCGGTGATGAACCCGTTCTCCTCCATCCGGTCGATGATGTACTGTTGACGGATCCGGGCGCGGCGCGGGTTGGCGATGGGGTTGTACGCCGAGGGCGCCTTCGGCAGTCCGGCCAGCATCGCGGCCTCGGCCACCGTGATGTCCTTGAGCGGCTTGCCGAAGTAGATCTCGCTGGCCGCGGCGAAGCCGTGCGCGCGCTGGCCCAGGAAGATCTGGTTCATGTAGACCTCGAGGATCTGCTCCTTGCTCATCTGCCGCTCGATGTTCATCGCCAGCAGGACCTCGTAGAGCTTGCGGGTGAGCGTCTTCTCGGTCGAAAGATAGAAGTTGCGCGCCAGCTGCATCGTGATCGTCGAGGCGCCCTGGCTGTGGGCATCCCTGAGGTTCTCGATCGCGGCCCGAAGCACTCCCTTGTAGTCGACGCCGCCATGCTCGTAGAAGCGGGCGTCCTCGATCGCGAGCACCGCGTCCTTCATGACCTTCGGAATCTCGCCGAACGACACGAACTGTCGGCGCTCATCGCCGAACTCACCCAGCAGCACGCCCTCCGCAGAGTACACCCGCATCGGCAGCTTCGGGCGGTAGTCGGTGAGGGAGCTGAGCTCTGGCAGGTTGCGGTAGGCCAGCGCCAGGGCCACCCCGCCACACAGGAGGCCTGCCACGATCAAGGCGCCCAGGGTCAGCCCCAGTGCCGTCAGAGCCCTCAGGACAGGGTGGCGGTGCTGGGGCGTGCGGGCGGGCGGTGCGGGGGCGTCGTGTGGATCGGTCATGGATTTCCCGGAGGCCGCCGGATTATAGAAAGTGGGCGGTTCTATACCTGTGGTGCGCGGAGGTGCCCAAAGCCTTTGCAAATAGTTGCAATCCGGTTGCGGGAATCGCAACGTCCCCCCTTGCCGGGGCGTGCAAAACCTTGGTTGCACAACGAGCTTGCTGATAGGATTGAAGTGCTTTGTTAACTTTGCGGCCCTGTTTCTGGGCTGTTGGAGCCTCGTCTCGTGGGTTTTCTTGATCGCCTGTTGGGCCGCAAGCACGCTCCGATGGTGGGCCTGGACGTCAGCACCTCCAGCGTGAAACTGGTGGAATTGGGTCAGACCGCCACCGGAGAGTTGGTCCTGGAACGCTTGGCCAGCGAGCCTTTCGAGAAGGGCTGGATCGTCGACGGCCAGATCGAGAAGTTCGAAGAGGTCTCCGATGCGGTGCGTCGGGTGGTCAGCCGAAGCGGAACCAAGACTCGACAAGTCGTGATGGCCATGCCGCAGTCTGCGGTCATCACCAAGCGCATCGTGCTTCCGGCGGGCCTTCGCGAGGACGAGATGGAGATGCAGGTGGAATCCGAAGCCCACCAGTACATTCCCTTCTCACTCGACGAAGTCAGCCTGGACTTCTGCGTGATCGGGCCCAACCAGAACTCGCCCGGCGATGTCGACGTGCTCATCGCCGCCTCGCGCAAGGACCGTGTCCAGGACCGTCAGGGGCTGGCCGAGGCGGCCGGCCTGACGCCTGTTGTGCTGGACATCGAATCCCACGCCTCCCGCATGGCCATGCAGCGCGTGCTGTCGGGCATGCCGGACGTCGGGCAGGACGCCCTGGTGGCGCTGTTCGAGATCGGGGCAGACACCACCAGCCTGAAGGTGCTTCGGGATCAGGAGTTGCTGTACGACCGAGACCAGTCCTTCGGGGGCTCGCAGCTGACCCAGCTGATCTCGCGCCAATACGGCTTCTCATACGAAGAGGCCGAGCAGAAGAAGATTTCGGGCGACCTGCCCGAAGACTATGAACCGACCCTGCTGACGCCGTTCGTTGACAGCTTGGCCCACGAGGTCGGCCGTGCCCTGCAGTACTTCTTCACCAGCACGCCTCACCACAAGGTCCATCAGGTCATGCTGGCCGGTGGAACGGCCTCCATGCCCGGCCTGCGTGAACGGGTCAAGGATGTCACGGGCTTCCCGTCCCGCGTGGTCAACCCCTTCGAAAACATGAAGCTCGGCCCTGCGGTTCGGGAGTCCCGGCTGCGGCGTGAGGCGCCCGCCTACCTGACGGCGTGTGGCCTGGCGATGCGGAGGTTTGTCCAGTGATTCTCATCAACCTGCTGCCTCATCGCGAGGCTCGTCGGCAGGAGCGCAAGCGTGCCTTCTTCTCCGCCCTGGGACTGGCCGTCCTGATCGGCGTGGGCATCGTGGTGGTCTGGTATGGCGTGCTTCAGCAGCTGACCTCCGCACAGGTGGCCCGCAACGGCTTCCTGCAGACCGAGATCCGCAAGCTCGACGAGCAGATCAAGGACATCGCCACGCTGCGTGCCGAAATCGACGCGTTGAAGGCGCGCCAGCGTGCCGTCGAAGACCTGCAAACCGACCGCAACGTGCCGGTCTATCTGCTCGACGAACTCGTCAAGCAGACCCCGGAGGGCGTCTACCTCACGTCGATTCGCCAGAGCCTCGACAGCGTGTCGATCACGGGGCTGTCCCTGACAAACGAGCGGGTCTCCGAGCTGTTGCGCAACACCGCCTACAACTCGACCTGGTTGGAGCGGCCGGAACTCATCGAGATCAAGTCCGTCAACGTCCCTGTCGGGCGTGACCAGCGGCGCATGTTCGATTTCAACCTGCGTGTGACGATCAAGCGGCCCGAAGCGCCGCAGCGGGCGGGCGCGGCATCGGCGCCGGCCAAGGTGAAGGGGTGACCGTGGCCAAAGTGTCGATGCCGAAAGTCGATCTGTCCGCGGGCCTGCAGGGCCTCGCCGCCCAGTTCCGCGACCTCAACCCCAAAGAGCCCGGCCAATGGCCGTTGATCCCCAAGTCCGCCGCGTGGCTGGCTGCCACCGCCGTGGCGGTCGTCATGGGCTGGCCTGCCGTCCTCAGCGGTGCCACCGAGGAACTCGATGGCGCACGTGACCAGGAGCCTCGCCTGAAGGAAGAGTACCGGGCGAAGTTGGGTCAGGCGATCAACCTGGCCGAGTTGCGCAAGCAGAAAGAGCAGGTCCAGGAGTACGTGACGCAGTTGGAGAAGCAGCTCCCCGGCAAGGCTGAAATGGATGCCCTGCTGTCGGACATCAACCAGGCCGGTGTCGGTCGCGGGCTGCAGTTCGAGCTGTTCCGCCCCGGGCAGGTGGTGGTCAAGGACTATTACGCCGAACTGCCCATCTCTCTGCGTGTCGCGGGGCGTTACCATGACGTGGGGGCCTTCGCGGCGGACATCGCCAACCTGTCGCGCATCGTGACGCTGCACAACCTCAGCCTGACGCCCGTGTCCAAAGACACTGCTGGAAACCTCGTCATGGAGGCCACGGCCCGCACTTACCGTTACCTGGATGATGCCGAGATCGCCGAGGTGCGTCGGGCCGCAGCCGCCGCCAAGCAGAAGGGCAAGAACCCATGAAGCGCCTGGCTTTGATCCTGCCCGCCGTGTTGGCCCTGGGGGCCTGCAGCGGTGAGAACGAGGAGCTTCAGCAGTGGATGGACCAGCAGGCCAAGGAAATCCGTCCGCGTGTCGAGCCGATCGCTCCGCCCACCAAGTTCGTGCCGCAGCCCTACCTGTCCGGCAAGGGTCTTGAACCCTTCAATGCCCGAAAGCTCGATGCCACCAGCCAGATCACCCGGCAACCCAATGCCGTGCTGGCCTCGGAAATGCGGCGTCGCAAGGAGCCTCTTGAGGCCTTCCCGCTGGACAGCATGGCCATGGTCGGCAGCGTCTCGCGCGGCGGCCAGCCGTTCGCCTTGGTCCGGGTCGACAACCTGCTCCACTACGTGAAGGTGGGGGAGTACATGGGCCAGAACTTCGGAAAGATCACCGCGATCAGCGAGCGTGAGGTCACGCTCCGCGAAATCGTCCAAGACGCCTCGGGTGAGTGGATCGAGCGCACCAGTACCCTCCAGCTGCAGGAGAAGGCGCAATGAACAACAGGTTGGAGTCACGCAAGATGTGGAGTGGGTACCGCGCCGTCCTGGCGCTGGCGGTGGGTATCGCCTGGAGCGGCCTGGTGAATGCCGAGAACCTGGTCCGTGCCATCTCCGGCTCGCAGCAAGGCGGTGGAGAGGTGGTTCGGGTGGAGTTGGCCGAGCCGTTGTCTGCCCTCCCGGCAGGCTTTTCGGTGCAGGCGCCGCCTCGGGTGGCGATCGATCTGCCCGGCGTCGGCAACGGACTCGGACGCGGCTCGGTCGAGATCAACTCCGGCAACGTGCGCAGCGTCAACGTGGCCAGTTCAGGGGATCGGACCCGATTGGTGTTGAACCTCAAGCAGGCCGCCACCTACCGCACCCAGGTCCAGGGCAGCACCCTGCTCGTTCTGCTGGACAACGCCCCGGCCCCTGCGGCCACCTCTTCCGGTGCCGGCGCCACCGTCCAGTTCGCGGCCAGCCAGAATTCCGACCCGCTTGCCATCCGGGACATCGATTTCCGGCGGGGCCCGGACGGATCAGGCCGCGTGGTGGTCGGTCTGGCCAGCACGCAGGTCGGAGTTGACCTGCGCCAGCAGGGGCAGGGCTTGGTGGTCGAGTTCCTTCGGTCGACCCTGCCGGAGAGCCTGCGTCGACGCCTCGATGTCTCCGATTTCGGTTCGCCCGTGCAGACCGTGTCCACCGTGCAGGTGGGCGACCGCGTGCGGATGGTGGTCGAGCCCCGCGGGGCCTGGGAGCACAGTGCCTACCAGACCGACAACCAGTTCGTCCTCGAGGTGCGTCCGATGCGGATGGACCCGAACAAGCTGTCCCAGGGACCGGGGTACCGAGGCGAGAAGCTCTCGCTCAATTTCCAGAACATCGAGATCCGCTCGCTGCTGCAGGTCATCGCTGACTTCTCCAGCTTCAACGTGGTCACCAGCGATTCCGTCTCGGGCAATGTGACCCTGCGGCTGAAGGATGTGCCCTGGGATCAGGCGCTGGACATCATCCTGCAGGCCAAGGGCCTCGGCATGCGCAAGTCCGGCAACGTGCTCTGGATCGCACCCAAGGACGAATTGGCCGCCAAGGAGCAGGTCGACCTCGAGTCGAAGAAGAAGATCGCCGACCTGGAGCCGGTCCGTACTCAGTCCTTCCAGCTGAACTACACCAAGGCGGAAGAGGTCGCGAAGTCCTTGCTGGGGAACACCGCAGCCTCCAGTGGCAGCGGTGGCTCCGGCAGCAGCAACAACACGCGCATCTTGTCGCCACGCGGATCGGTTCTGTACGAGACCCGCACCAACCAGCTGTTCGTCTCTGACATTCCTTCCAAGCTGGAGGAGGTGCAGCAGATGATTTCCAAGATCGACATCCCGGTTCGGCAGGTGCTGATCGAGGCCCGGATCGTCGAGGCCGACGACAAGTTCGGCCGCGCACTGGGGGTCAAGTTGGGCACGGCCGACATGCGCGGTCTGCGCGGGGGGACGCCGGGTTACGGCGTGGGTGGCGGCAACTACATCAGCGTGGGTGGCAACTACAGCAACACCGGTGTCCAGACGCTGCAAACGCCCAATACCTCGACCAGTTACAACGACACCCAGGTGGTGAGCCTGCCGGCGAACAGCAGCTCGATCAGCACGGCCACCGCGGCCAACATCGCGCTGACCCTGTTCAGTGCCACGGCCAACCGATTCCTCAACCTCGAGCTCTCCGCCCTGGAGGCCGAAGGCAAAGGCAAGATCGTGTCCAGTCCGCGGGTCATCACGGCCGACCAGATCAAGGCGGAAATCGAGCAGGGCGAGGAGATCCCCTACCTGGTGGCCTCCACCGCCGGCAACACCTCGGTGCAGTTCCGCAAGGCCAGCCTGCGACTCGAGGTCACCCCGCAGATCACGCCGGAGGGCAACGTCCTGCTCGACGTGGCGGTCTACAAGGACAGCCGAGGCGACACCACGACCGCGGGCCCGGTGATCAACACCAAGCGCGCCAAGACCCAGGTCCTGGTGGAAAACGGCGGGACGGTCGTACTGGGCGGCATCTTCACCCAGAACGAGCGGGACGAAGTCAACAAGGTGCCGCTGCTGGGTGACATCCCGGTCCTCGGCAACCTGTTCAAGAACCGCGTGCGGTACAGCAACCGCACAGAGCTGCTCATTTTCATCACCCCGAAGGTGGTGACTGAGCGGTCGGCCGCGCGCTGAGGCGTCTGCGCGGCAGCATGGCGAAGAGATGAGGGGAGTGAGCGTGATGGGACGCATTTTGAAATGGGTGGCGTACAGCACCCTGGTGGCATTGCTCGCGGCCTGTGGCGGCGGCAATGGGGGAACTTGTGAGCTTTGCGGCACCGATCCCACGACGTCGACGGTCGCGGCTTTGCGGGTGACGCTCAGTGCCAACAGCATCTCAACCCAGGCCCCCGCGGCGGTGACCGTCACGGTCACGGCCGTGGACAGCGCAAACGTGGTCGTGGCCGATGTGCCCGTGACCGTCACCGCCAGCTCGGGCGACATCACGGTGGCCGACACCGTCACGAGCTCGTCCGGTGTCCTGACCGCTTCTCTGGAGATGGGGAGCAACACGACCCCGCGCACCATCACCATCACGGCGGCCAGTGGCAGCATCACGGGTACGGCGACGGTCGCCGTGGTCAACAGCGCCACCGCCGGGGCGGCCTCGTTGTCGGTGAGCCTGAGTTCCGACAGCATCACCTCGACCTCGCCTGCCACCGTCACGGCCGTGTTGCTGGATGCGACGGGCAACCCGGTGCCGAGTTCGGTGGTGAAGTTCGCCAGCGATTCGTCTCTGGGCACCTTCTCGGCGTCCTCCGCGCTGACCAACAGCGCTGGCCAGGCCCAGGTGATCCTGTATCCCACCTCGAACACCACCACGGGGGCAGACTACGTGACCGCCTCCGCCACCCTGGCGGGCAGTGACCTGAGCGCCAGTGCCGGGTTCAAGGTTTCGCCCACCAATGTGACGATCGCCTCGGTCAGCACCGGTTTGGGTTCGGCGGCGCTGGCGGCTTACGGGCAAGCCACGATCGATGTGGCGCTCAGCGGCACCACGGCGGGGTCTCCCGTCACGCTGTCGATCGCGTCGGTCTGTGCCAACAAGAACCGTGCCACGTTGACGCCGACGTCAGTGACCACGAACACCGGAGCGGCCAGTTTCACCTACCGTGACGTGCAGTGCGGAGCGACCGACACCACCGACACGGTGACCGTCTCGATCACCGGCACCACCACCAGCGCGGCCGCAAGCATCCCTCTGACGGCGCCTGCCGCCGGCAGCATGGGATTCGTTTCCGCATCGCCGTCGACGATCTACCTGAAGGGTTCTGGCTACACCGAGACTTCGGTGGTGACCTTCGTGGTCAATGACCAATCCGGCAATCCGTTGCCCGGCAAGAGTGTCCGGATGACCCCGACCACCATGGTGGGCGGCATCACGATCGACACCCAAGGCATCAATGGGGACGGCACCTTCCCGACGATCACGAAGGTCAGCGACTCGAATGGCCAGGTTTCGGTGCGAGTCGCCTCGGGTACGGTTCCTACACCGATGCGGGTCAAGGCCACCTTGGTCGAGACGGGCGCGTCAACGGTCTCGAGCAACTTGAGCATCGCCGTCGGTCTGCCGTCTCAGTTGAACTTCTCGCTGTCTCAGGGGACGATCAACATCGAGGGCGGCAACGTCGACGGGACGACGAACACGTACACGGTGATCGCGTCCGATCGCATGTCCAACCCCGTGCCGGTGGGAACGACGGTCAACTTCGTTGCCGAGGGCGGCCAGGTCCAGTCCCAGGGCTTCACCTCCACGTCCAACGGCCTCGCTGCCACCACGGTCAATTTCCAATCGTCCGAGCCACGGCCGGTCGATCGTCGCATCACCATCGTGGCGTACGCGCTGGGCGAGGAGTCCTTCCTGGATGCCAACGGCGACAACGTCTACACCTCCGGGGAAAGCTATCAGGACCTGGGGACCATCTTCCTGAGTCGCAAGTTCAGCAAAGACTTCAATTCGGCGCAGAGCGACCAGTTCATCCGTGGCAGCGGGGCATCGGCCTGCACGGCGCCTGGCAATGCACTGCTGGCGCTGAATGCGAGCATCCCTTCGAAGTCGGCCAGTTGCGACGGGGCGTGGAGCAGCAGTGGCTATGTCCGCCGCGCCACCGAGACCGTGCTCTCCTACTCCTCGTCGCGTCTCCTCTGGTACCGCGCCGGGGCGGGGAGCATCAGTGGCGTGTCGGGTGGTACCCTCGACAGCACCTGCTCGGTTCAGAGCATCGTGACCGCGGATGACGGCTTCAGCCAGTCCTCCACCAGCTATTTCCGCATGGGTTCTGGTGGCATCTGGAACTTGCCCTCCCAGGGGGTGCTGAGCTTTGTGGTGGCGGACGCCAACGACAGCCGCTTGAACCCGATGCCCGCGGGGACCACCATCGAGGTGACCGCTTCGACCGGCTTGACTGTGGCGGTGCTCGGGGGCTCTCCGGTGCCCAACACCAGCGAGGCCACTGGTGGCGCCGTCTCTTACGCCTTCGCCACCGGGGTCACCAGTGGCGCGGTTTACATCTCCACCACTACGCCGCTTGGCGTCAAGACCTCGTGGGGCACCTCGATCTCCACGCAGGCAGTGCCTGCTGCCTGCACCCAGTGATCGTGTTGGTGGGCATGCCTGGCAGTGGAAAGTCCACGGTCGGGCGCCAGTTGGCCCGGCACCTGGGGTGGCGCTTCATCGACTCGGATGCCGAGATCGAACGCCGCCTCGGGGACAGCATCCGGGCCCACTTTGAGCAGCATGGTGAGGACAGTTTCCGGGACGTCGAGTCGTCCACCCTGGCCGAGCTGGTGGGGCAGCCGAGGGCAGTCCTTTCCACCGGTGGAGGCTCGGTGCTCCGCGAAGCCAACCGTGTGTTGCTCCGCCAGGCAGGGCCGGTCGTTTACCTGAGGGCCAGCCCCGAGGACCTGTACCGGCGCCTGCGACATGACCAGCAGCGGCCGCTTCTGCAGGGGCCTGATCCGCTGGGCAAGCTGCGCCAGCTGTTCCGGGCCAGGGATCCCCTCTACCGTGAGGTGGCCGAGTTCACGCTGGACACCGGGCGCAGCTCAGTGCCCGCGCTGGTGCAGCTGCTGTGCTCTCAGCTGGAGCTCGCCGGTTTGCTGGGATCCTCGCCCGAACCCTGAGGGCCGGGATGGCCGCTCCAGGGCCAGCGCGTACACTGCCGGCCCAACAGTGCAAGGAGCAAGCGTGGAGCGCGTCAGCATCGACCTGGGTGAGCGAAGTTACGAGGTTTGGATCGGTGCCGACCTGCTGGGGCAGACCGAGGCCTACGAGGGCCTCTCCAGGTCCTCCACCGCCGTCATCGTCACCAACGTCACCGTGGCCCCGTTGTACGCGGAACGTGTCAGTGCGCAGTTGGCCCGGCGCCATGCGCGGGTGCTGCAGGTGGTGCTTCCGGACGGTGAGGCCCACAAGGATTGGTCCACGCTCAACCTGATCTTCGATGCCCTCTTGGACGCCGGTTGCGACCGCAAGACCGTCCTCTATGCCCTGGGTGGCGGCGTCATCGGTGACATGACCGGGTTCGCGGCGGCCTGCTACATGCGGGGGGTGCCCTTCGTGCAGCTGCCGACCACGCTGCTCTCCCAGGTGGACTCGTCGGTGGGTGGCAAGACCGCGATCAACCACCCGGCGGGCAAGAACATGATCGGGGCCTTCTACCAGCCGCAACGGGTGCTCTGCGACTTGGCGGCACTCGACACCCTGCCGACCCGCGAACTGTCCGCAGGCCTCGCCGAGGTCATCAAGTACGGGCCGATCCACGACCTGTCGTTCATGGCATGGCTGGAGGCCCACATGGAGGCGCTGGTCGGCAGGGACCGCGGCGCCTTGGCGCATGCGGTGGCCCGGAGCTGTCAGATCAAGGCCGAGGTCGTGGGCGCGGACGAACGTGAGGGCGGCCTGCGGGCCATCCTGAACTTCGGGCATACCTTCGGCCACGGCATCGAGGCCGGGCTCGGCTTCGGCGTCTGGTTGCACGGGGAGGCCGTGGCGGCAGGCATGGTCATGGCGGCGGAGTTGTCTGAGCGGCTGGGCCTGTGCGCGGGCGGCTGGCGGCAGCGCCTGGAGGCGCTGCTGCGGCGGGCCGGACTCCCGGTGCGCGGACCCAAGCTGGGTGCCACGGAATACCTCGCCCACATGCGGGTGGACAAGAAGGCCGCCGACGGGGAAATCCGTTTCGTCTTGATCGACGGACAGGGGCGGGCGCTGGTGCGCGCGGCGCCCGATGCACTCGTCGCCGAGGTGATCGAGCAACTGAGCGAATGAGCGAACTCGCCCCGTATGCGAGCGACCCTGGGCGTAGCCGGGGCCGGCGGATCTGCGAGCCATCGGCGCCGACCCGCCATGACTTTCAACGCGACCGTGACCGCATCATCCACAGCAGCGCGTTCAGGCGCCTGGTCTACAAGACGCAGGTGTTCGTCAACCACGAGGGAGACCTCTTCCGCACCCGCCTGACCCATTCGCTCGAGGTGGCACAGCTGGGCCGCGCGATCGCCCGGAGCCTGAGCCTGCAGGAGGACCTGGTGGAGACCGTCGCGCTCGCCCACGACCTGGGTCACACCCCTTTCGGCCACGCCGGCCAGGATGCGCTGAACGAGTGCATGCAGACCCACGGGGGCTTCGAGCACAACCTGCAGAGCCTGCGTGTGGTCGACCGTCTGGAGCAGCGCTACCCGGATTGGGATGGGCTGAACCTGTGCTTCGAGACACGCGAGGGCATCCTCAAGCGCTGCCCGCTCGCCATTGCCCAGCGACTGGAGGCCGAGGAGCCGGGTGGCGTCGGGCGCCGATTCCTGGACGGCAGCCAGCCCAGCCTGGAGGCCCAGCTGACCAACCTGGCCGACGAGATCGCCTACAACGCCCATGACCTGGACGACGGTGTGCGGTCGGGTCTGCTGGACATGGAACAGGCGATGCAGGTGCCGCTGGTGCGTCGCCATGCCGAGTCCGCGCTGGCCGAACACCGGTCCTTGGCCGTCATGGCGCCGCGCCGGTGGCTGGCCGAGACGATCCGGCGGATGCTGTCGGCGCAGGTCTACGACGTGATCGACCACAGCCGGGCGCGGCTGACGCAGGCGGCACCGGCGGACGCCTGGGCCGCGCGTGGGCTGCGGGGACTGATCGGGTTCAGCCCGGAGATGCGCGCGGAAAGTGCCGAGCTCAAGCGGTTTCTGTTCGGAAACCTGTATCGGCACCCCCAGGTCAATGCCACGACGGCGGCGGCACGTCGGATCGTGCGGGACCTGTTCGTCGGGTACATGGAGCAGCCGTCGCTGATGGCGCCCGAGTTCGCCGCCAGCGCCGACCGTGCCCGAGGCGTGGCGGACTACATCGCCGGAATGACGGACCGCTTCGCCCGTCGCGAGCACCAGCGGCTCACCGGTCGGGACCTGTTCGCCGAGGGCGTCTGATGGCGCGCGCTGCGCGACTGCTGGCGCCGGGGCATCCCCACCACCTGCTGCTTCGGGGGCACAACCGCGAACCGGTCTTCCGCGACGACGAGGACCGGCGCAGCTTCCTTGACATGCTGGGCCATGTCAGCCGGGAGCACCGCGTGCCGCTGCATGCCTACGCGTTGCGGGACAACCATGTCCACTTGTTGTTGACGCCGCCCACCGAGTCCGCCTTGACCCGAATGATGCAGGCGCTGGGGCGACGCTACGTCGCCGCCTTCAACCAGCGACACGGCCGCAGTGGCGCGTTGTGGGAGGGGCGATACCGGGCCTGCGTGCTGGAGGCGGAGCACGCGCTGCTGCCGGTGCAGCGCCACCTGGAGCTACATCCCTGGCGCGACGCCCTGGCCCCCGATTTGCTTGATCCATCCTGGTCCAGTCTGGCGCACCATCTGGGCGCGCGGCACGACCCATTGCTGACCGATCACCCGCTGTTCTGGCGACTGGGCAACACGCCTTTCGAGCGGGAGGCGGCCTGGCGTCGCTTCCTGCAGGAGGCACCCTCGCGGGAAGAGGTCGAGCGTCTTCAGCGCCGGATGATCCAAGGGGGGGTGATCGGGCGCCCTGAATTCCTGCAGCACCTGTCCCGGGTGCTTGATCGACCCCTGTCGACTCGGCCACGAGGGCGGCCTCGAAAAGCCGTGCCGATCGAGCCTGGCTCATCCTGAAGATTGTCCCCATTTAAACATCAGATCCAATGGTCAATCTCCTTTAATGGAGACTGACCCCATTTAATTGGGCTTGAGCCGGGGCGTCATTGGTTCTATCCTCGCGTAATCCCTGATCATGTGTAGGAGTGCGCCATGTCCAAGGCCGCAACCGGGGTGGCAACGCCCCAGGAAATCCAATCGCTGGCCGCCCATGGCCTGTACGACCCGTCCAACGAGAAGGACGCCTGCGGCGTCGGTTTCGTCGCCCACATCAAGGGCCAGAAGGCGCACTCCATCGTCGAACAGGGTCTGAAGATCCTCGAGAACCTGGACCACCGCGGCGCCGTCGGTGCCGACGCCCTGATGGGCGACGGTGCGGGCATCCTGATCCAGATTCCCGACGACTTCTTCCGCGCCGAAATGGCGGCCCAGGGCGTGGCCCTGCCGCCCCCGGGCGAGTACGGCGTCGGCATGATCTTCCTGCCCAAGGAGCACGCCAGCCGCCTGGCCTGCGAGCAGGAGATGGAGCGCGCGATCAAGGCCGAAGGCCAGGTCCTGCTGGGCTGGCGCGACGTGCCGGTCGACAAGGACATGCCGATGTCGCCGACGGTGCGCACCACCGAGCCGATCATCCGCCAGGTCTTCATCGGCCGCGGCGCCGACGTGATCGTGCCGGACGCGCTGGAGCGCAAGCTGTACGTGATCCGCAAGACCGCCTCGGCCGCCATCCAGCGCCTGAAGCTCACGCACAGCCGCGAGTACTACGTGCCCAGCATGTCGTGCCGCACCATCATCTACAAGGGCCTGCTGCTGGCCGACCAGGTCGGCAAGTACTTCAAGGACCTTCAGGACCCGCGCACCGTCTCGGCCCTGGCCCTGGTGCACCAGCGCTTCTCCACCAACACCTTCCCCGAGTGGCCCCTGGCCCACCCGTACCGGATGGTGGCCCACAACGGCGAGATCAACACCGTCAAGGGCAACTTCAACTGGATGCGCGCCCGCGAAGGCGTGATGAAGTCGCCGGTGCTGGGCGATGACCTGAAGAAGCTCTACCCGATCAGCTTCGAAGGCCAGTCGGACACCGCCACCTTCGACAACACGCTCGAGCTGCTGACGATGAGCGGCTACCCGCTCGCCCACGCCGCGATGATGATGATCCCGGAGGCCTGGGAACAGCACGAGATGATGGACGAGCGCCGTCGCGCGTTCTACGAGTACCACGCCTCGATGATGGAGCCCTGGGACGGCCCGGCCGCCATGGTCTTCACCGACGGCAAGCAGATCGGCGCCACCCTGGACCGCAACGGCCTGCGCCCCGCCCGCTACCTGGTCACCGATGACGACCTGGTGGTCATGGCCTCCGAGTCCGGCGTGCTGCCCATCCCGGAAAACAAGGTCGTCAAGAAGTGGCGCCTGCAGCCGGGCAAGATGTTCCTGATCGACTTCGAGCAGGGCCGCATCGTCGACGACGAGGAACTCAAGGCACTCTACGCCAGCGCCCGTCCGTACCGCCAGTGGATCGACAACGTCCGGGTGCGCCTGGATGACGTGCAGGCGGTGGCCGATGCCGCCACGCCCGCCCATGCCGAGTCGCTGCTGGACCGCCAGCAGGCCTTCGGCTACACGCAGGAAGACATCAAGTTCCTGATGGCGCCGATGGCCATCAACGGCGAAGAGGGCATCGGCTCGATGGGCAATGACAGCCCGCTGGCCGTGCTGTCGGACAAGAACAAGCCGCTGTACAACTACTTCAAGCAGCTGTTCGCCCAGGTCACGAACCCGCCGATCGATCCGATCCGCGAAGCCATCGTGATGTCGCTCAACAGCTTCATCGGCCCGAAGCCGAACGTGCTGGACATCAACGCGGTCAACCCGCCGATGCGCCTCGAGGTCTCGCAGCCCGTGCTGGACTTCGAAGGCATGGCCAAGCTGCGCGCCATCGAGGGCTCGACCGGCGGCAAGTTCAAGGTCGCCGAGCTCGACATCACCTACCCGCTGGCCTGGGGCCACGAGGGTGTCGAGGCCAAGCTGGCCTCGCTGTGCGCCGAGGCCGTGGACGCGATCCACAGCGGCCGCAACATCCTGGTGATCACCGACCGCGGCATGAGCCGCACCCAGGTTGCCATCCCGGCGCTGCTGGCGCTGTCGGCCATCCACCACCACCTGGTGCGTGAAGGCCTGCGCACCACCGCCGGCCTGGTCGTCGAGACCGGCTCGGCCCGCGAGGTCCACCACTTCGCCGTGCTGGCCGGATATGGTGCCGAGGCCGTGCATCCGTACCTGGCGATGGAGACCCTGGCGTCGATGCACGACGAACTGCCGGGCGAGCTGTCGACCGACAAGGCGATCTACAACTACGTCAAGGCGATCGGCAAGGGTCTCTCGAAGATCATGTCGAAGATGGGCGTGTCCACCTACATGTCCTACTGCGGTGCGCAGCTGTTCGAGGCCATCGGCCTGAACAAGGACATGGTCGGCAAGTACTTCCGCGGCACCGCCACCCAGGTCGAGGGCATCGGCGTGTTCGAGGTCGCGGAAGAAGCGCTGCGCAACCACCGCGCGGCCTTCGGCAACGACCCGGTGCTGGCCGAGATGCTGGACGCCGGCGGCGAGTACGCCTGGCGCACCCGCGGCGAAGAGCACATGTGGACGCCGGACGCGATCGCCAAGCTGCAGCACAGCACGCGCTCGGGCAAGTTCGACACCTACAAGGAATACGCCCAGATCATCAACGACCAGAGCAAGCGCCACCTGACGCTGCGCGGTCTGTTCGAGTTCAAGTTCGAGCCCACCAAGGCCGTCCCGCTCGACGAGGTCGAGTCGGCGGCCGAGATCGTCAAGCGCTTCGCCACCGGTGCGATGTCGCTGGGCTCGATCTCCACCGAGGCCCACAGCACCCTGGCGCTGGCGATGAACCGCATCGGCGGCAAGTCGAACACCGGTGAGGGCGGCGAGGACCCGGCCCGCTACCGCAACGAGCTCAAGGGCATCCCCATCGCCGACGGCACCAAGGTGTCCGAGGTGGTCGGCGACAAGCAGATCGAAGCCGACTACGAGATGAAGGCCGGCGACAGCCTGCGCTCGAAGATCAAGCAGGTCGCCTCGGGCCGCTTCGGCGTCACCACCGAGTACCTGGTCTCGGCCGACCAGATCCAGATCAAGATGGCCCAGGGCGCCAAGCCGGGCGAGGGCGGCCAGCTGCCGGGCGGCAAGGTGTCCGAGTACATCGGCAAGCTGCGCCACTCGGTGCCGGGCGTGGGCCTCATCAGCCCGCCGCCGCACCACGACATCTACTCGATCGAGGACCTGGCACAGCTGATCCACGACCTGAAGAACGTCAACCCGAAGTCGGACATCAGCGTCAAGCTGGTCTCCGAGGTGGGTGTGGGCACCATCGCCGCGGGCGTGGCCAAGTGCAAGGCCGACCACATCGTGATCGCCGGCCACGACGGCGGCACTGGCGCTTCGCCCTGGTCCTCGATCAAGCACTGCGGCACGCCGTGGGAGCTCGGCCTGGCCGAAACCCAGCAGACCCTGGTGCTGAACCGCCTGCGCGGCCGCGTCCGCGTGCAGACCGACGGCCAGATCAAGACCGGCCGTGACGTCGTCATCGGCGCGCTGCTGGGCGCCGACGAGTTCGGCTTCGCCACCGCGCCGCTGGTGGTCGAGGGCTGCATCATGATGCGCAAGTGCCACCTGAACACCTGCCCGGTGGGTGTGGCCACGCAGGACCCGGTGCTGCGCGCCAAGTTCTCGGGCAAGCCCGAGCACGTGGTGAACTACTTCTTCTTCGTCGCCGAGGAAGCACGCCAGATCATGGCCCAGCTGGGCATCCGCAAGTTCGACGACCTGATCGGTCGGGCCGACCTGCTCGACACCCGCAAGGCCGTCAGCCACTGGAAGGCCCGGGGCCTGGACTTCTCCAAGGTCTTCCACGTGCCGGTGGTGCCGGCCGAGGTGCCGCGCTTCCACGTGGCGCAGCAAGACCATGGCCTGGAGAAGGCGCTGGACGTCAAGCTGATCGAGAAGAGCCGCGCGGCGATCGACAAGGGCGAGAAGGTCCAGTTCATGGAGGACGCGCGCAACGTCAACCGCTCCGTCGGCGCGATGCTGTCGGGCGAGCTGATCAAGCACCGCCCCGAAGGCCTGCCCGACCACACCCTGTTCATCCAGATGGAGGGCACGGGCGGCCAGAGCTTCGGCGCCTTCCTGGCGCAGGGCATCACCATGTACCTGATCGGTGAGGCCAACGACTACACCGGCAAGGGCCTGTCGGGTGGCCGCATCGCGGTGCGCCCGTCGATCGAGTTCCGTGGCGACGCCACCAAGAACATCATCGTCGGCAACACCGCGCTGATCGGCGCCACCAGCGGCGAGGCCTTCTTCCGCGGCGTGGCCGGCGAACGCTTCGGCGTCCGCATGTCCGGCGCCACCGCGGTGGTCGAGGGCACGGGTGACCACGGCTGCGAATACATGACCGGCGGCACCGTCGTCGTGCTGGGCAAGACCGGCCGCAACTTCGCCGCCGGCATGTCGGGTGGCGTGGCCTACGTGTACGACGAGGACGGCCTGTTCTCGCAGCGCTGCAACACCGCCCAGGTCGCCCTGGACAAGGTGCTGCCGCTGGCCGAGCAGGAGGCCTCGGTGCCGCGCGCCATCTGGCACCGCGACCAGGCCGACGAAGCCCTGCTCAAGAAGCTGATCGAGGACCACCACAAGTGGACCGGCTCGCTGCGCGCCCGCGAGATCCTCGACGCCTGGGCCGTCTCGCGCGCCAAGTTCGTCAAGGTCTTCCCGCACGAGTACAAGCGCGCCCTGGGCGAAATCAATGCTGCCAAGGAGGCCGGCGACGCCGTCTCCAAGGCCAAGGCCGACACCAAGAAGGCTGCGCCGAAGGCCGCCGCGAAGTAATCAGCCAGGAACGCAAGGAATCACATCATGGGAAAAGTCACTGGCTTTCTGGAATTTGAGCGCATCGAGGAAGGCTACCTGCCGGTCGACAAGCGCCTGAAGGACTACAAGGAATTCGTCATCGGGCTGACGCCCGAGCAGTCGAAGGTGCAAGGCGCGCGCTGCATGGACTGCGGCACGCCCTTCTGCAACAGCGGCTGCCCGGTCAACAACGTCATCCCTGACTTCAACGACCTGGTCTACAAGGGCAAGTGGTCGCAGGCGTTCGCGGTGCTGTCGAGCACCAACAACTTCCCCGAGTTCACCGGCCGCATCTGCCCGGCGCCCTGCGAGGCCTCGTGCGTGATCAACGTCAACGGCGACGCCGTGGGCATCAAGTCGCTCGAGCACGCGATCATCGACCGGGCCTGGGCCGAGGGCTGGGTCGTTCCGCAGCCCGCCGCCGTCAAGACCGGCAAGAAGGTCGCGGTCGTCGGCGGGGGCCCTGCCGGCCTGGCTGCCGCCCAGCAGTTGGCGCGCGCCGGCCACGCGGTCACGGTGTTCGAGAAGAACGACCGTGTCGGCGGCCTGCTCCGCTATGGCATCCCCGACTTCAAGTTCGAGAAGTCGCACATCGACCGTCGCGTCAAGCAGATGGAGGCCGAGGGCGTGGTCTTCCGCACCAGCACCCTGGTCGGCGAGATGCCCAAGGACTCCAAGGTCACCAACTGGGCCAAGGACTCGGTCAGCCCCGAGCAGCTCAAGTCCGAATTCGACGCCGTGCTGCTGACTGGCGGCTCCGAGCAGAGCCGTGACCTGCCGGTCCCGGGCCGCGACCTGGACGGCATCCATTTCGCGATGGAGTTCCTGCCGCAGCAGAACAAGGTCAACGCTGGCGACAAGCTGAAGAACCAACTGCGCGCCGAAGGCAAGCACGTCATCGTGATCGGTGGCGGCGACACCGGCAGCGACTGCGTGGGCACCAGCACCCGCCACGGCGCCGCCAGCGTCACCCAGTTCGAGGTGATGCCGCAGCCGCCCGAGCAGGAAGACAAGCCCCTGGTCTGGCCGTACTGGCCGCTGAAGCTGCGCACCAGCTCCAGCCACGACGAAAGCGCCGCCAAGGGCCTGCTCAAGCGCGAGTTCGCGATCTCCACCAAGTCCTTCTCGGGCGAGAAGGGCAAGGTCACCAGCCTCACCACGGTGCAGGTCGAGTTCAAGGGCGGCAAGCTCGTCGAAGTGCCGGGCACCGAGAAGACCTGGCCCGCTGACCTGGTGCTGCTGGCGATGGGCTTCACCAACCCGGTGGCCACGATGCTCGAGGGCTTCGGCGTCGAGAAGGACGGTCGGGGCAATGCCAAGGCCGGCACCGATGCGGTCGGCGGCTACGCCACCAGCGTGCCCAAGGTCTTCGCGGCCGGTGACGTGCGCCGCGGTCAGTCGCTGGTGGTCTGGGCCATCCGCGAAGGTCGTCAGGCCGCCCGGGCGGTGGACGAGTTCCTGATGGGCTCGAGCAGCCTGCCGCGCTGATCGGCCCGCGCCGATCCCTCGAAGGCCGGGCTTTGCCCGGCCTTCTGCGTTTCCGGATGTCCCCCTCGGGTGAAGCCTGGCAAAGCCGCCCGGAGCCGCCCTGGGGATTTGACCCCCCATGCGACAATCTCCGGGTCATCCCTGAGAACGCATGAGCCACGACCCCTTCATCGAGATCGACCATGTCACCTTCGGCTACGACAGCCAGCGCACGATCCTCAACGACGTGTCCCTGCGCTTCGGCCGCGGCCAGGTCACGTCGGTGCTGGGCAATTCGGGCTGCGGCAAGACCACGCTGCTGCGCCTGATTGGCGGGGTCCACGCCCCGAGCCGCGGTCGGGTGGTCTTCGATGGCGAGGTCATCAACACGCGCGACAAGGTCCAGCTCTACCGCCTGCGTCGGCGCTTGGGCATGCTGTTCCAGTTCGGGGCCCTGTTCACCGACCTCACCGTCTTCGACAACGTCGCCTTCCCGCTGCGCGAGATGAGCGACCTGCCCGAGCCGCTGATCCGCGACATCGTGCTGATGAAGCTCAACGCGGTGGGCCTGCGTGGCGCCGCGGACCTGCGCATCTCCGAGGTCTCGGGCGGCATGGCACGGCGCATCGCGCTGGCCCGCGCGATCGCGCTGGACCCCGAACTCATCATGTACGACGAGCCTTTCGCCGGCCTTGACCTGATCTCGATGGGTGTGGCTGCCAAGCTCATCCGCACCCTGACCGATGTCACCGGGGCCACCACGCTGCTGATTTCGCACGACGTGCCCGAGTGCATGGCCATCAGCGACCATGTGGTGCTCATGGCCCCAGGTGGTCGCATCGTCGCGCAGGGCACGCCCAAGGACCTGATGGATTCCACCGACCCCGAGGTGCGCCAGTTCGTGCGCGGCGAGCCTGATGGACCCGTCAAGTTCCACTATCCGGCGCGCAGCGTCGAGCAGGACTTCGGGCCGGAGGCGTTGCGATGAGCTTCGTCCAATGGCTGGGGCAGCGGGTGCTGGCCGTGCTGGCCGGCTGGGGCCATGGCGCCGTCTTCACCTGGGATCTGCTGCGCGCGCTGCCGGCGGCGCTGCGGCGCTTTCGCCTGGTGGTGGCGCAGATCCACGCCATCGGCAACCGGTCACTGGTGATCATCCTGGCCTCGGGCCTGGCGGTGGGCTTCGTGCTGGCGCTGCAGCTCTACAACACGCTGATCACCTTCGGTGCGGCCGAGTCGCTGGGCCTGGTGGTCAACCTGTCCCTGGTTCGCGAACTGGGTCCGGTGGTGGCGGCGCTGCTGTTCGCAGGTCGGGCGGGCACCTCGCTGACCGCCGAGATCGGTCTGATGAAGGCCGGCGAACAGATCGCGGCGATGGAGTTGATGGCGGTGGACCCGCGTGAACGCGTGCTGGCCCCGCGCCTGCTGGGCGGCGTGATCGCCATGCCGATCCTGGCCATCCTGTTTTCGGCCATCGGCATCCTGGGCGCTTACGTGGTGGCGGTGATGCTGATCGGCGTGGACGCCGGCAACTTCTGGTCGATCATGCAGAACGGCGTCGACGTCTGGCGCGACGTCGGCAACGGCATCGTCAAGTCCTTCGTCTTCGGCATCATCTGCAGCGTGGTCGCCCTCTACCAGGGCTACGAGACCGAGGCCACGCCCGAAGGCGTCGCCTACGCCACGACCCGCACCGTGGTCACCGCCTCGCTGGGCGTGCTGGCCACGGACTTCATCCTCACCGCGCTGATGTTCTCGGCGCCTTGAGCCGGGAGGGACCCCATTCCATGAGCAAGAAAAACATCGAGATCCTGGTCGGCCTGTTCGTGCTGATGGGCGTGCTGGGCCTGGCCTTCCTGTCATTGAAGGCGGCCAATCTGGCCAGCTTCTCCGGCAATGGCGACACCTACCGGGTCCAGGCCCGCTTCGACAACATCGGCGGCCTCAAGCCCCGGGCGCCGGTTCGCTCGGCGGGGGTGAACGTCGGCCGCGTCGTCAGCATCGTGCTCGACACCAAGACCTACCAGGGTCTGGTCACGCTGGAGTTGAGCAAGGGCGTGGAGTTTCCAAAGGACTCCTCGGCCAAGATCCTGACCGCAGGCCTCCTGGGTGACCAGTACATCGGCATCGAGCCCGGTGCCGACGAGAAGAACCTGGCCGCCGGTGACGTGATCCGCCAGACCCAGTCGGCCGTGGTGCTGGAAAACCTGATCGGGCAGTTCCTCTTCAACAAGGCCGCCGAGGCCGGTGACGGGGCCAAGCCGTGAGGCGCTCCGCCGCCGTCCTGGCCGCGGGCTGCCTGAGCCTGTCGCTGGCCTGGGCCGAGGCGCCCGAGACCCCGGTGGCCCCGGTACTGGCCGCACCCCCATCGGCCGATGCGGCGCCGGACGTCGCCGGTGCGGTGCCGGGCGATGCGCCAACCCAGGCCGCCGCCTCGGCGTCGGTGGTCAGCCCTGCTGCGGCTTCGGTCCCTGAGCCGGCGGCGGCGCCGCAGCGGCCGGTGGCGCCGGTGATGGGTCGCCTGCCGCACGATCCCTTCGAGCGTTTCAACCGTTCGATGTATGCCTTCAACGACCGGCTGGACCGGGCACTCGTGCGCCCGGTGGCCCAGGCCTACCAGGCCTCGGTGCCGGAGTTGATGCGCCAGGGCGTGAGCAACTTCTTCGGCAACATCGGCGACGCCTGGTCGGCGGTCAACAAGCTGCTCCAGGGCAAGGTGCTCCAAAGCGCCCAGATGACGCTGCGCGTGGCCACCAACACCGTGTTCGGCCTGGCCGGCGTGCTGGACCCCGCCACCGAGTTCGGCCTGGAGCGCCAGAGCGAGGACTTCGGCCAGACCCTGGGCTTCTGGGGCGTGCCTTCCGGGCCGTACCTGGTCCTGCCGGTGTTCGGTTCCTCCACGCTCCGCGATGCGGCCGCCCTGCCGCTCGACAAGACCGCGACGAGCACCGCGTCGCTCGTCAATGACAGCGCCGCCACGATCGGCCTGACCGGCCTGAGCCTGGTCAACACCCGGGCCGAGCTGCTGGGTGCCTCCCGCCTGCTGGGCGATGTGGCGCTGGACCCCTACGCCTTCCTGCGCGACGCCTACCTGGCCCGCCGCCGCAACCTGGTGTGGGACGGCGACCCTCCCGAAGAGCCGGCCGACGCCGCCCGCTGAGGCGACCGGTCCCACGATTTGTCACCAGCGCCGGTGAACCAAAGCGGCGCTGGCGCGTTCTGAAGAGGCCGGGGTCTTTGCCCCGCCGATGAAGGAAAGACCAAGATGTTCGATCAAGCCCTGATGCAACGCTGGATGGCCCCCGTGGCCGTGGTGGCCCTGGTGGCGGCGGCGCCGATGGCGGCCCAGGCCCAGGCGGTCAGCGCCGACGCCAGGATCCAGGCCCTGTCCACCGAGGTGCTCGACGCGATCAAGGCCGACAAGGCCATCCAGGCCGGTGACGTCTCGCGCATCAACGCCCTGGTCGATGCCAAGGTGCTGCCCCAGGTCAACTTCCAGCGCATGACCGCGTCGGCAGTGGGCCGCGCCTGGCGCAGCGCCACGCCCGAGCAGCAGCAGCGCCTGCAAGCCGAGTTCAAGACCCTGCTGGTGCGCACCTACGCGGGCGCGCTCAGCCAGGTCAAGGACCAGAAGATCAGCCTCAAGCCCCAGCGCGGCGGCGCCGACGACACCGAAGTCGTGGTGCGCACCGAGGTCAAGGGCAAGGGCGAGCCGATCCAGCTGGATTACCGGCTCGAGAAGCTCGGCACCGACTGGAAGATCTACGACGTGAACGTGATGGGCGTGTGGCTGGTCGACCAGTACCGCAACAGCTTCGCCACCGAGATCAACGCCAACGGCCTGGACGGGCTGATCAAGTCGCTGGCCGAGAAGAACGCCAAGGCCTCGGCAGGCGCCAAGGGCTGAGTGGCGATGCTGAGCCTGCCTGCCCAACTGACGCTGCGCGAGGCGCGGCAGACGGCCGAGTGGCTGTCGCGCGAGATCGCGCAGGCCGGCGCCGACGTGGCGCTCGACGCCTCGGCGCTGCAGGCGCTGGATTCTTCGGCGCTGTCGGTGCTGCTCGAGGCGCGCCGGGCGGCGCTGGCCGCCGGTCGCGGCTTCAAGGTCAGCGGCGCACCGCAGCGTCTGTGCGCGCTGGCCCGGCTCTACGGTGTGGCCGAGCTGCTCGGCCTGGAGGCCGCCGAGGCCTGATCAATCGCCCTGCGGCTCGGGCTGCAGGTAGCGCCGCGCACGCAGGTTGCGCTTGATCTCCTGCAGCACCGGTCGGCGGCCCTGCCCCAGCCGCAGCGCGACGCCGGTGGTCAGGATGTCGATGATCATCAGGTGCAGCATGCGAGAGACCATCGGCACGTAGCGCTCGAAGTCCTCGGGGTGGTCGGCGGGCAGCACGATCTGCCCGGCCGACTGGGCCAACTGCGCCAGCGGCGAGCCGCTGGCGGTGATCGCCACCAGCGCGGCACCCTTCTTGAGCGCGATCTCGGCGGCGTCCACCAGGTCCTTGCTGCGGCCCGAGTTCGAGATCACCACCGCACAGTCGCCGGCCTGCAGCATGGTGGCGCTCATGACCTGCACGTGGCCGTCGCTCAGGGCCACGGCATTGACGCCGAGCCGGAAGAACTTGTGCTGCGCGTCCTGCGCCACGATGCCCGAGTTGCCGACGCCGTAGAACTCGATGCGCCGGCCCTGCTGGGCGGCCTCGGTGAGCGCGGCCATCGCCCGGTCGAAGGCGTGGTTGGTGGCGTCGTTGCGGTACTTGAGCAGCGCGCTGACCGCGTTGTCGATCACCTTGACGATGATGTCGCCGGGCTTGTCGTCCTCGTCCACCGCGCGGTGCACGAAGGGTACGCCCTCGTTGACGGTGCCGGCCAGCTTGAGCTTGAAGTCGGCCAGGCCGTCATAGCCCACGCTGCGGCAGAACCGCACCACGGTGGGCTTGCTGACATGGGCCCGCTCGGCCAGTTCGCCCACGGGCATCGAGGCGAAGCTGCGCGGGTCGGCCAGCACCAGCTTGGCCACTCGCTGTTCGGCGGGGGGCAGGGCGGGGATGGAGGCGCGGATGCGGTCGAGCATGTCGGGGGCGATCAGGTTGCCATTGATTGTCGCCGAGCCGCGCGGGGCCGCCCAGCGGGCGCCCACCGCCATGGCGCAGGCGGGGCCGTCCAGGGTGGAGGCCACCCGCCAGTCGCGGCTCAAGGCATCGCCCCAAGCCATCTCACTGCTCCTCGGCCCAGGCGTAGCCATCGCGCGCCACCAGGGCGCTGGCGGCCGCCGGTCCCCAGCTGCCGGCGGCGTAGGTCTTCAGGCTGCCCGGGTCGGCCTGCCAGGCGTGCAGGATCGGCTCGACCCAGCGCCAGGCCTGTTCCTGCTCGTCGCTGCGCACGAACAGGTTCAGTCGACCGGCGATCGCGTCAAGCAGCAGGCGCTCGTAGGCGCCCACGCGCTCGCTGGGGAAGGCCTTGTCGAAATCCAGGTCCAGCGAGACCGAGGTCAGGCTCTCGGAGTGGCTGGAGCCCTTGGCGGCCAGCAGGTGCAGCTCCAGCCCATCCTCGGGCTGCAGCTTGATCACCAGTTTGTTGGCCTGCGCCGCCCCCGGGAAGATCGGGTGCGGGACCGGGCGGAAGTTGACGACGATCTGCGCGTCGCGCGCCGCCAGGCGCTTGCCGGTGCGCAGGTAGAAGGGCACGCCGGCCCACCGCCAGTTCTGCACCTCGGTGCGCAGCGCCACGAAGGTTTCACAGGTGCTGCCGGTGGGGACCTTGACCTCGTCGAGGTAGCCGGGCACCGAGCGCCCGTCGGCGTTGCCGGCGCGGTACTGGCCACGCACGACGTCACGCGCCACGCTCTCGGGCGTGAAGGGCTTGAGCGACTTCAGCACCTTGAGCTTCTCATCGCGGATGGCGTCGGCGTCGTTGGTGGACGGCGGCTCCATCGCGATCATGGTCAGCAATTGCAGCGCGTGGTTCTGGACCATGTCACGCAGCGCGCCCGTGCGGTCATAGAAGTCGCCCCGGGTGCCGACGCCGATGGCCTCGGCCAGCGTGATCTGGATGTTGGCGATGCTCTCGCGGCGCCACAACGGCTCGAACAGGGCGTTGCCGAAGCGCAGCGCCATCAGGTTCTGCACGCTGGGCTTGCCCAGGTAGTGGTCGATGCGGAAGGCCTGGGTCTCGGTGAAGACCGAACGCACCACGCGGTTGATTTCCTGGGCGCTGGCCAGGTCGTGGCCCAGCGGCTTCTCGAGCACCACGCGCACCTTCGGGCCGTTCAGTCCGGCGGCGCCCAGCTGCTCGCAGACCACCGGGAACAGGTGCGGGCTGGTCGCCAGGTACAGCACCACGGTGTCAGCGCCACGGTCATCCAGCCATTGCTTCAGGCCGGCATAGTCGGCCGGCTGTGACAGGTCCATGCGGCGGTAGTGCAGCAGTTCGGCGAAGCGGCCGAACTCTTCGTCGCTGGGGCGCTTGGAGGGCTCGACCTCGGAGAAGCGCTCGTGGATGAAGGCGCGGTAGTCCTCGTCGCTGCGGTCGTCGCGTGCCACTGCCAGGATGCGGCCCCCGGCGGGCAGCTTGCCATGGCGGAAGGCCTGGAACAGGGCCGGCATCAACTTGCGCCAGGTCAGGTCGCCGGTACCACCGAAGAACACGAGGTCGAAGGACATGGAGAAGATGTAATTAAGTTACCTTTCGGATGATGCATGAGTTTCTTCGAGTGGTCAATCCGGACGCGCCGGAGGGCCCTCGTTCTGTAACCCGATCGAATCCCGCAGCGCGCTCGATCGGGTTCTAATTCCGGCTCCGGCGCCCGCATGGCGCCCTCGAGGACCCCGATGAACCAGCTCGACCAGCTCAAGGCCCACACCACCGTCGTCGCCGACACCGGCAACTTCAAGCAGATGGCGCAGTACGCGCCGCGGGACGCCACCACCAACCCCTCGCTGATCCTGAAGGCGGTGCAGCAGGCCGAGTACGCGCCACTGCTGACCGACACCGTGGCCGCCCACCGCACCCTGCCGCTGGACCAGTTGGTCGACCAGGTGCTGGTGCGCTTCGGCCTGGAGATCCTGAAGGTCGTGCCGGGCCGCGTCTCGACCGAGGTCGATGCCCGCCTGTCCTTCGACACCGCGGCCACCGTCGCCCGCGCCCATCGCCTGATCGCGCTGTACGAGGCCGCCGGCATCGGTCGCGAGCGCGTGCTGATCAAGATCGCCTCGACCTGGGAGGGCATCCAGGCGGCTCGCCAGCTCGAGTCCGAGGGCATCCATTGCAACCTGACCCTGCTGTTTTCCTTCTGCCAGGCGGTCGCCTGCGGTGACGCCGGCATCCGGCTGATCAGCCCCTTCGTCGGGCGCATCTACGACTGGTACAAGAAGCAGGCCGGCACCGCCTGGGACGAGGCCGCGATGGCCGGGGCCCAGGACCCGGGCGTCAAGTCGGTCACCCAGATCTACAACTACTACAAGAAGTTCGGCATCGCCACCGAGGTCATGGGCGCGAGTTTCCGCAACGTCGGCCAGATCAATGCCCTGACCGGCTGCGACCTGCTGACCATCAGCCCCGAACTCCTCGGACAGCTGCAGGCCGCCGAGGCCCCGGTGGCGCCGGCCCTGAGCGCCGCCGCTGCGCAGGACCTGCCGATCGATCGCGTGCACTTCGACGAGGCCGCTTTCCGCTTCGCCCTCAACGAGGACGCGATGGCGACCGAGAAGCTGGCCGAGGGCATCCGCCTGTTCGCTGTCGACGCCGGCAAGCTGGACGCCCTGATCCGGGCCGCCTGAGGTCCCGACTCCCCCCGCCCCATAGGACACGAGACCGCGATGACCCCTCCTCGTTGCGACGAGACGATCGCCTGGACCGCCCTGGGCGGCCATTTCCAGGGCCACGGCCGTGGACTGGACCTGCGCGAGGCCTTCACCCGTGACACCGGACGGGCCGCCAGCTTCTCCGTGCAGGCGCCCGAGGTCTTCGCGGACCTGTCGAAGAACCTGTGGGACGACACCACGCGGCGCCTGCTGGTCGAGTTGGCCGAGCAGACCCGCCTGCCGGCCCAGCGCGACGCGATGCTGGCGGGCGAGCCGATCAATACCACCGAGGGCCGCGCCGTGCTGCACACCGCGCTGCGTGCGCCGCGCGGGGTGGGCCGGTTCAGTGACGAGGTCCACGAAGTGCTCGACCGCGTGCTGGCTTTTGCCGAGCGCGTGCGCGACACCGCCACCAGCGGCATCACCGACGTGGTCAACATCGGCATCGGCGGCTCCGACCTGGGGCCGCAGATGGCGGTGCCGGCGCTGGAGGCCTTCGCCCATCCGGGCCTGCGCCTGCACTTCGTGTCCAACGTCGACGGCCACGACATCGCCCCGGTGCTGCGCCGCCTGCGCCCCCAGACCACGCTGTTCATCGTCGCCAGCAAGACCTTCACCACCCAGGAGACCATGGCCAACGCCCAGGTCGCGCGGCAGTGGTTCCTGGAGCAGGGCGGCCGCGACACGGCGCGCCACTTCGTCGGCGTGACCACCAACCTTGAAGCGGCCGCCGCCTTCGGCATCTCCGAGACCTTCGGGTTCTGGGACTGGGTGGGTGGGCGCTATTCCCTCTGGAGCGCGATCGGCCTGCCGCTGGCGATCGCCATCGGCGCCCAGCACTTCCGCGCATTCCTGGCCGGTGCCCGGGCGATGGACGAGCATTTCGCCCAGGCCCCGCTGCGCGAGAACCTGCCGGTGCAGCTGGGGTTGCTGGATGTCTGGTACCGCAACTTCCACGGGTTCACCAGCCGCTCGGTGGCGCCCTATCACCAGGGCCTGCGCCGCTTCCCGGCTTACCTCCAGCAGCTGGAAATGGAGTCCAACGGCAAGCGCGTGGACGCTCTTGGCCGGTCGCTGCCCTTCGGCACCAGCCCGGTGGTCTGGGGCGAGGCCGGCACCAACGGCCAGCATGCCTATTTCCAGATGCTGCATCAGGGCACGGACGTGATCCCGGTCGAGTTCCTGGCGGTCAAGACGCCCACCCACGGGCACGCCGACCTGCACACCAAGGCCCTGGCCAACTGCCTGGCCCAGAGCCAGGCGCTGATGCTGGGCAAGAGTGCCGAGGAGGCTGCCACCGAACGCGCGCCCACCGCATCGGCCACCCTGGACCGCGCGGTGCTGGCCCGCCACCGCAGCTTCCCTGGCAACCGGCCCTCCACCACGCTGGTGCTGGAGGCGCTGACCCCGCGGGCGCTGGGGGCGCTGATCGCGCTGTACGAGCACCGGGTCTTCACCAGCGCCGCGGTGTGGGGCATCAACGCCTTCGACCAGTGGGGCGTCGAGCTGGGCAAGGCGCTGTGCAGCCAACTGCTGCCGCGCTTCCACTCCGGGGACTTGTCCGGGCTGGACGGCTCGACGGCGGCGCTGCTACAACGGCTGCGAAGCTGACGTTCCGAGGAGCCGCCGATGAAGCCCACCCACCTGATCTTCGACTTCGGCGGCGTGGTCTTCCGCTGGAACCCGGTGCGGCTGATCGCCCGGGTCCTGCCGGAGCGGGCCAACACCCCCGAGGCCGCGGACCACTGGAAGGACCGCTTCTTCCAGGGCTACACCGGCGACTGGGGGGCCTTTGACACCGGCCGGATCGATGCCGACGAGTGCCGCCGCCGCATCGCCGCCCGCACCGGCCTGTCCGAGGGGGAGGTCCGTGCGGTGATGGACGCGGTGCCCGACGCCTTGCAGCCCATCCCCGAATCCGTGGCGCTGCTGCGCCGCCTGCGGGCCGCGGGCCACACGCTGTACTTCCTGTCCAACATGCCGGCGCCCTACGCGCAGCACCTGCGTCGCGCCCACGATTTCCTGATCGGCTTCGAGGACGGCGTCTTCTCGTCCGAGGTGCAGCTGGCCAAGCCCGACCCGGCGATCTACGCGCTGGCGCTCAAGCGCTTCGACATCCCGGCGCGGGACGCGCTGTTCATCGACGACCACCTGGGCAACGTCGAGTCTGCCAACCGCTGCGGCTTGCCGGCCCTGCTGTTCACCGACGCCGCGCGCCTGGAGCGAGACCTGGCCTCACGCGGGATCCGCCTGGACTGAGGTCTGCCGGGCACGCGCCCGGCGCCATTGCCGGTCGTCGCTGAAGCCTGCCAAGGCCAGCGCCCTGGCGGTGGGCCAGCCGGCCGCCAGGGCCTCGCGCATGAAGGCGCAGCGCACCTGCTCGACGAAGTCGCGCGGCGTGCAGCCCACGTGGGTGGCGAAAAGGCGCCCCAGGTGGCGCGGCGTGACATGGGCTGCGGCCGCCAGACGCTCCAGGTTCCAGTCCTCGGCCGGCCGTTCACCCACCGCGTTCTGCACCCGGTGCACCGCCGGGTGCAGGTGGTTGCGGCCGGCCAGCAGGGGCGAGCGCTCGGGGTCGCCCGCGCCCCGGCGGTGGAACACCACCATCACCTGTGCCACCTCGGCCGCCAGCGCCTCGCCGGCGTGGCGGGCGATGCAGTGCAGCGCCAGGTCGATCCCGGCCGTGACCCCGGCCGAGCTCAGCAGTGGCCCGTCCTCGACGAAGACCCGGTCGACGAGCACCCGCGCGTCCGGCGCCCGGCGTGCCAGGTCGTCCAGCAACTCGTGGTGGGTGGTGGTGCAGCGCCCGCCCAGCAGGCCGGCATCGGCGGCCAGCAGGGCACCGGAGCACACCGTCAGCAGGCGGTGCGGGCCGTCCCCGCGCAGCGAGGGGCCGAGGCACCGTTCCAGCCAGGCGCGCGCGCTGAGCCAGGCCGGGCCGGTGGGCACCACCGCGGCAGCCTCGCCCGGTAGGCCCAGCAGGAAGACCCAGCTCGGCCGCTCCAGCCGATCGGGCAACGGCTCCAGCCCGGCCAGTTGCACCCCCACCGACGAGGCGACCGAGGGCTGCGGCCCCAGGTGCCGCAGCCGCCACAGCGGCGCGCGGCTCTGGCGCGCCAGGGCCTGGTTGGCCAGGCGAAAGGCCTCGGCCGGGCCGGCCAGGTCCAGCAGCAGGCTGTCGGGCAGCACCAGGAAGCACACGTCCACCGGGGACGCGGCCGAGGGGCTCAGGGCACGACCTGCCATGGCGTGTCCATCTGCCGGGCGGTGGCCTGCGCCAGGGCGGCACCGGCCTCGCGGGCCACCAGGTGCAGGGCCATGTCGATGCCGGCGGCGATGCCGGCCGAGGTGATGAGCCGGCCACGGTCGATCCAGCGCCGCTCGGGCCGCACGTGCAGGGCCGGCCAGCGGCGGGCCAGGTCCTCGGCGTCCTCCCAGTGGGTGGTGACCTCGCCGTCGCGCACGATGCCCGCCGCGGCCAGCACGAAGGCGCCGGTGCAGACCGAGGCGGTGCAGGCGCTGGCCTCTGCGCGCCCGGCCAGCCGCGCCAGCGTGGCGGCATCGGCCAGCAGGCCGTCGACCACGCCGCCGGGCACCAGCAGCCAATCGGTGGGCGGGGCCTCGGCCAGCGCGCTGTCGGGCAGCACGCGCAGACCGGCCCGGGCCTGCGCCGGCCGGCCGTCGGGCGAGGCGGTCAGCACCCGGAAGCGGCCTGGCGCGCCACCTTGGCGGGCGTGGACCCGCTCGGCGGTGGTGAAGACCTCGTAGGGGCCGGCGAAGTCCAGCAACTCCATCTGGTCGAAGGCCAGCATCAGGACGGTGGTGCCGCTCATCGCCCGGCCTCTGCGGCGCGCTCCAGGGCCTGCTCCACGCCGACCAGGGTGGCGAAGCGGCCGGCCAGCACGGTGGCGGTGCGCTCGCGGATCTGGGCCGCGCTCAGGCGGCCGCCGTCGGGCGTGTCCATGTCGAAGGTGAGCGTGGCCTCGGTGCAGTAGTCCACCGTCCAGCCCTCGTCGCTGGCGTGGCGGGTGGTGGTCTCGCAGCACTGCTCGGTGCGGATGCCGCAGACGATCAGGCGGTCGATGCGCTGCTCGCGCAGCCACACCGGCAGAACGGTGCCCACCAGGGCGCTGTGGCGGTGCTTCTCGACCTCGAGCGCGGGCTGCACCGGGCGCAGGCCCGGCAGCGGGCGGACCCGGCCGCTGGCGCGGGCGAAGGGGTTGTCCGGGTGGTCGGGGCCGTCGGTGTGGAACACGCGGACCACCGGAAGGCCGGCGGCCTCGGCCCCGGCCAGCAGGGCGTTGCAGCGGGCCAGAAAGGGGACGGCCTCGCCCTCCTCCCAGTAGGGGCGGGCGGTGAAGCTGTCCTGGACGTCGATCAGCAGCAGGGCGGTTCGGGACATGGCGTCGGGCTCGGTGGCAGTGGAGAGGATGCCATCGTCCCGCCGAGGACGCCACGGCGGCAGGCCGCCACCGGACCGGTGACGGTCAAAAACGGACTTGGTGCGGGCGCGGCCTCAGCGCGGCGCCAGCCAGCGCTCGGCCAGGCGCACCCACAGGCTGGCGCCGGTGGGGATGACCTCGTCGTTGAAGTCGTAGTTGGGGTTGTGCAGGGTGCAGGGACCCAGGCCGTGGGTGGCGTCCACGTAGCCATGGCGGTGGTCGCCGTCGCCGTTGCCGATGACGAAATAGGCCCCGGGCTTCTGCATCAGGAAGAAGCTGAAGTCCTCGGCGCCCATGGTGGGGTCGAACTCGTGGGTGCGGTCCTCGCCCACGACCTCCTGCATCACGGTGCGCACGAAGTCGGCTTCGGCGTCGTGGTTGATCGTGGGCGGGTAGTTGCGGTGGAACTCGAACTTCACCTGCGCACCGAAGGCGGCACCGGTGTGCTCGGCGATCTCGCGCATGCGCTGCTCGATCATGTCCAGCACCGGGATGGTGAAGGTGCGCACCGTGCCCTGGATCTCGCAGCTGTCCGGGACCACGTTGGTGGCCTCGCCGGTGTGGATCATGGTCACCGAGATCACGGCCGCGTCGGTCGGCTTCTTGTTGCGGGTGACGATGGTCTGGAAGGCCTGCACCATCTGGCAGGCCACCGGCACCGGGTCGATGCCGTTGTGGGGCAGGGCGGCGTGGGAGCCCTTGCCGGTGATCGTGATCTTGAACTCGTTGCTGGAGGCCATGGCCGGGCCACGGCAGACCGCCAGGTCGCCGGCGGGCACGCCGGGCCAGTTGTGCATGCCGAAGACCGCCTCCATCGGGAAGCGCTCGAACAGGCCGTCCTTGATCATCTCGCGGGCGCCACCACCGCCTTCCTCGGCGGGCTGGAACAGCAGGTAGACGGTGCCGTCGAAATTCCGGTGCTGTGCCAGGTGCCGGGCCGCGGCCAGCAGCATCGCGGTGTGGCCGTCGTGGCCGCAGGCGTGCATCTTGCCCGGGTGCCGGCTGGCGTGGGCGAAGGTGTTGTGCTCGGTCATCGGCAGCGCGTCCATGTCGGCGCGCAGGCCCAGGGCGCGCGGGCTGCTGCCCGCCCGGACCACGCCGACCACGCCGGTGGTGCCCAGGCCGCGGTGGACCTCGATGCCCCACTGCTCGAGGCGGCGGGCGACCAGGTCGGCGGTCCGCACCTCCTGGAAACAGAGTTCGGGGTGGGCGTGGAGGTCGCGGCGGATCTGGGTGATCTCGTCGCGGGCGGCGGCGATCGCGTCAATGACTGGCATGGGGGCTCCCGGGCTCCGGTGATATTACCCGGGCCGGGGCAGCCCCGCGCCCGGGCTGGGCTTGGGGAGAACGCTCAGCGGCGCACGCCGCCGTCCTCGGTCAGCATCGACAGCTCGACGAACTTCGACGCCACCCGGTTGCCGGGGCCGAAATGGATCGGGAAGCCCCCCAGCGAGAAGTTCTGCAGGGATTCCAGGCCATTGATCAGGCCTTCGCTGGTCAGGGTCCGGGCGCGCTTGAGGCCCTCGATCACCAGCCGGGCGGCGATGTAGCCCTCCATGCTGGAATAGTTGGCCTGCGCCGTGCCGCCGCTCTTGCGCACCTGCTCCAGGTAGTCGCGAACCACCGCGATCGACTGGGTGTACGGGTAGGGCATGACCTGGCTGACCATCACGCCGCGGGCCTCGCGGCCCAGCTCGTCGGCCAGGGCCTGGGTGCCGACGAAGGACACGTTGTAGAAGGTGCCGCCGTAGCCGGCCTGGCGTGCCGCGCGGATGAAGGCGGCACATCCCTTGTAGGCACCGATCTGCACCACCGCGTCCGGGCGGGCCGCGGTGATCGCCTTGACCGCCGCGGCCACCTCGGTGCTGTTGCGCTCGACCGTGCCCACCGCCACCGGCTCCAGGCCCAGGGCCTTGAGCGCCTTGTTCACGCCGTCCAGCCCGGCCTGGCCGTAGCTGTCGTTCTGGCGGAAGACGGCGATGCGCCGCAGACCCAGCGAGGTGAGTTGGCGCACGATCAACGCGGTCTCGTCGTCGTACGAGGCGCGCACGTGGAAGACGTTGCGCAGGGCCGGCTCGCGCAGGGACATCGCGCCGGTGAACGGCCCGATGAAGGGCAGCTTGCTGTCGCGCACCAGGGGCAGCGCGGCCAGCGAGGTGGGCGTGCCCACGTAGCCCAGCAGGCCGAAGACCTCGTCGGCGATGAACTTGGCGGTGTTGCTCTTGCAGCGCTCGGGGTCGTAGCCATCGTCCAGCGCCACCAGCTCGATCATCGTGCCGTTGAGCCCGCCTGCGGCGTTGAAGGCGTCGAAACACAGCTTCGCGCCGCGGTTCATCTGCAGGCCCAGTTGGGCGGCGGGGCCGGTGAAGGCGGCGGACTGGCCCAGGATCAGGCGATTGCCACCGCGTTGTGCGCGGCCGGAGGCAGGCCACGCCAGCGGCGCGGCACCGAGGGCGCCGATCAGGCGACGACGGTTCATCATGTGGAGGCTCCCAACGGGGTTGTTCGTCGTGCGCCCGATTTTGGCTGGCGCGGGCCGACAAAATGTCGCGGTCGTCCTCGGGGTAGACCCGGTGTGCCATCATCCCCGGCCATGAATGCGCCCCTGCGAACCGTCATTGCCGCCTGCCCCCACGACTGCCCGGACACCTGCGCGATGCGGGTGACCGTGGAGGGGGATCGGATCGTCAGGATCCAGGGCGCCGCGGAGCACCCCACCACCCACGGCGCCCTGTGCACCAAGGTCTCGCGCTACGCCGAGCGCACCGACCACCCCGAGCGGGTGCTGACGCCGCTGCGCCGCGTCGGCCCCAAGGGCAGCGGCCGCTTCGAGCCGGTGTCCTGGGATGAGGCGCTGGATGACATCGCCGCGCGCCTGCAGGCCATCGCGGCCCGTGACCCGCAGGCCATCCTGCCCTACAGCTATGCCGGCACCATGGGCCTGGTGCAGGGCGAGGGCATGGCCGCCCGTTTCTGGCACCGCCTGGGGGTGTCGCGTCTGCACCGCAGCATCTGCGCCGAGGCCGGTGGCGAGGGCCTGGCCCAGGCCTACGGCGGCAAGGTCGGCATGCACGTGCAGGACTTCGCCCACAGCCGGCTGATCCTGATCTGGGGCAGCCACTCGATCGCCTCCAACCTGCACTTCTGGACCTACGTCCAGGCCGCCAAGCGCGCCGGCGCCCGGGTCATCGCCATCGACCCGCGCCGCACCGAAACCGCCGAGAAGTGCCACCAGCATCTGGCGCTGCGCCCCGGCACCGACGGCGCCCTGGCCCTGGGCCTGATGCACGAGCTGATCACCCAGGGCTGGCTGGACGAGGACTACATCGCCCGCCATGTCGAGGGCTGGGACGAGTTGCGCGCCCTGGCGCTGCAGTGGCCGGCCGAGCGCGCCGCGGCCGCCTGCGGCCTGCAGGCCGACGAGGTGCGCGGCCTGGCCCGCGATTACGGCCAGAGCGCCCCGGCGGCGATCCGCCTGAACTACGGCATGCAGCGGGTGCGCGGGGGCGGCAACGCGGTGCGCCTGATCGCGCTGCTGCCCTGCCTGACCGGGGCCTGGCGCCAGCGCGGCGGCGGCCTGCTGCTGTCGGCCTCGGGCTGGGCCGCCTCGGCCAGGCGGGGCGACTGGCTGCAGCGCCCCGACCTGCTGGCCGGCCGGGCGCCCCGCACCGTCAACATGAGCACCATCGGCGACGCCCTGCTGCACCCGGGCGATGCCGCCTTCGGCCCGAAGATCGAGGCGGTGGTGGTCTACAACAGCAACCCGGTGGCGGTGGCGCCCGAGTCCGGCAAGGTGGTGGCGGGTTTTGCCCGCGAGGACCTGTTCACCGTGGTGCTCGAGCACTTCCTGACCGACACCGCCGACCACGCCGACTACGTGCTGCCGGCCACCACCCAGCTCGAGCACTGGGATGCGCACACCAGCTACGGCCACACCTGGGTGCTGGTCAATGAGCCGGCGATCCCGCCACGCGGCCAGGCCCGCTCCAACGCCGAGGTCTTTCGACAGTTGGCGGCGCGCTTCGGCTTCACCGAGCCCTGCTTCCAGGACAGCGACGAGGCCCTGGCCCGCGGCGCCTTCAACGACCGGATCGACCACCAGGCCCTGTGGCGCGACGGCTGGGCCCGCTTGCCGGTGCCGGATCTGCCTTTCGCCGACGGGGGCTTCCCCACGCCCAGCGGTCGCGCACGCGCCTGCGCGCCGGGCCTGCCGTTGCCCGAGGTGGTGCTCAACCACGAGTGCGCCGAGGCCGACCCGGCGCTGGCCGCGCGCTACCCGCTGGCGATGATCTCGCCACCGGCGCGCCACTTCCTCAACTCCACCTTCGTCAACGTCAAGAGCTTGCGCGCGATCGAGGGCGAGCCCTGTCTGGAGATGCACGCCGACGACGCCGCCGCGCGTGGCCTGACCGACGGCGCCCTGGTGCGGGTCTTCAACGACCGTGGCGAGCACCACTGCGTGTTGCGCGTCAACGGCCGCGCCCGCCCCGGCGTGGTCAACGGCCTGGGCGTGTGGTGGCGCAAGTTCGGCCGCAACGGCACCAACGTCAACGAGCTGACCCACCAGAAGCTCACCGACCTCGGCGAGGCGCCCGCCTTCTACGACTGCCTGGTCGAGGTGGCCGCGCTGTGAGCGCGGACGGGAGCGGCGCTTGCGCACGGGACGCTGGCTGATGGCCGGCGCGCTGGGCTCGCTGGGGTTGGCCCTGCTGCTGGGCGGCACGCTGTGCCTGAGCAGTGGCTGCAGCTCGGTGGGCTATCTGGCGCGCTCGGCGCAGGGGCACCTGTCGCTGCTGGGGGCGGCCAGGCCGGTGGACCAGTGGCTGGCCGACGAGGCCACGCCCGCGCCTTTGAAGGAGCGCCTGGCGCTGAGTCAGCGCATCCGGGACTTCGCCACCGAAGAGCTGGCCCTGCCTGACAACCGCAGCTACCGAACCTACGCCGACATCGGCCGGCCGGCGGCGGTCTGGAACGTGGTCGCCGCGCCCGAGCTCTCGCTCACCCTGAAGACCTGGTGCTTCCCGGTGGTGGGCTGCGTCAGCTACCGCGGCCACTTCGAGCCGGGGCGCGCCGAGGCCGAGGCCGCCGCGCTGCGCGCCGAAGGCTGGGAGGCGTCGGCCTACGCGGTGCCGGCCTACTCGACGCTGGGTTGGTCCGAGTGGGTGGGCGGCGACCCGCTGCTGTCGAGTTTCATCCAGTGGCCCGAGGGTGAGCTGGCGCGCCTGGTCTTTCACGAACTCAGCCACCAGGTGGCCTATGCCGAAGGCGACACCGTGTTCAACGAGTCCTATGCCACCGCGGTGGAGCGACTGGGGGGCGAGCGCTGGCTGGCCACCCGGGCCTCGGACGCGGCCCGGGCCCAGTACGCGGCCTTCGACCAGCGTCGCCGCGAGCTGCGCGAGATCACCCTGGCCGCGCGCCAGCGCCTGCAGGTGATCTATGCCGGGCCGGGCCCCGACGAGGACAAGCGCCGCGCCAAGGAGCAGGCGATGGCCGCCCTGCGCGACGCGGTGGCGCGGGCGAAGCGCGAGCGCTGGGACGGCTACACCGGCTTCGATGCCTACGTGGCGCGGCTGAACAACGCCACGCTGGGCGTGCAGGGCGCCTACCTGGACCGGGTGCCGGCCTTCGAGGCGCTGTTCGAGCGCGAGGGCCGGTCCTTCGCGCGCTTCCATGCCGCGGTGCGGCGCCTGGCCGCGCTGCCGCGGGCCGAGCGCGAGGCGGCGCTGGAGGACCTGGCCCCACTGGCCTCCCGCGCCCCGGTGGCCGCGCCCTGAGCGAGAATCACGGCATGTCCGAGATCCGCATCCGTCGCGAACACGGCCTGGGCCTGGCCCGTGCCCGTGAGGTGGTCCTGAAATGGGCCGAACATGTCGAGAAGAAGTTCGACATGGAGTGCACCCTGCTCGAGGGCGACACCAGCGACACGCTGGAGTTCACCCGCTCGGGTGTCAAGGGCCAGGTGATCGTCACTGAACAGGCCTTCGACCTGCAGGCCAAGCTGGGCTTTCTGATGGGCGCCTTCGCCGGTCAGATCGAGGCCGAGATCGTGCGGCAGCTGGACGCCGCGCTCGAGAAGGCCCGCAAGAAGAAATGAAGAAAGCCGCGGGGCGCCTGCAGGCGCTCGCGCGGCCGGGCGTGCCGATCGGGCAGGCCTTATTTCAGGTCTTCGATCAGGTCGATGTACTGCTGCATGGCCTCGTCGGCCGTGGTGCCCTTGAGGGCGTCCCAGGCATCGAACTTGGCACGGCCGACCATGTCGGTGAAGCCCGGGCGCTTGCCCTCGACGTCGCCCTGGGTGGCCTGCTTGTAGAGCGCGTAGATCTTCAGCAGGGTCATGTTGTCCGGTTTCTCGGGCAGCTGCTTGCTCTCGGTCACGGCTTGCTCGAATTGCGCCTTCAGGTCAGACATGGCGGGTCTCCGTCGTGTGGGAATGTGGGAAAGTCAGGCTTGACGCTGACCATGTTACCCAGCAACGTCACACGCTTGTCGTCCGACCATCTAGAGGGATCTCTCCATGTCAGCCCCCCGCGCCGAGCGCATGTCCCGCGTCGATTACGCCTGGCTGCGCATGGACAACGAGGCCAACCTGATGATGATCGTCGGGGTCTGGTTGCTCGAACCGGCGCTGTCCCTGGCCGAGCTCAAGGCCCGCGTCGGTGATGCACTGCTCAAGTACGACCGTTTCCGCCAGAAGGTGGTGCACGACGCGCTGGGTGCGCAGTGGGTCGAGGACGCCGGTTTCGACCTCGACCGCCACGTGGTCGCCGAGTCCCTGCCGGCGGTGCCCGGTCAGCCCCCGATCGAGGCCCTGAAGGCCCGCGTGGCCGAGCTCACCGGCGTGGCGCTGGACCCGGCGCACCCGCTGTGGCAGCTGCACCTGGTCGAGTGGCTTGACCAGGGCAGTGGCGAGGGCCGCAGTGCGCTGATCGCCCGCATCCACCACTGCGTGGGTGACGGCATCGCGCTGATCTCGGTGTTGCTGTCGATCACCGATGGCGGGAAGCCCCCGCCCGAGCGCCCCCATGACGCAGCCGAGCACGATCCCGGTGAGTGGCTGGCCGATGTGCTGATCAAGCCGGTGGCCGACGCCACCATCAAGGCCATCGGCCTGACCGGCGACGGCATGTCCCGCTCCATCGACCTGATGGCCCACCCCACCCAGCCGATCACCGGCGGCCTGGAATTGGCCCGGGTGGGGGCGCAGGCGGTCAGCGACCTGGCGTCGCTGGCCCTGATGCCCGACGACTCGCCCACCTTGCTCAAGGGCCAGGCCACGCCGGGCAAGCGGGTGGCCTGGGGCGAGCCGCTGCCGCTTGACGAGGTCAAGGCCGTGGGCCAGGCCCTGGGTGCGTCGATCAACGACGTGCTGCTGAGTTGCGTGGCCGGGGCCATCGGCGCCTACCTGCGCGACCGGGGCGAGGACCCGTCGGGCAAGGAGATCCGCTCGATGGTGCCCTTCAACCTGCGGCCGCTGGAAGACGCCTGGAAGCTGGGCAACCGCTTCGGCCTGGTGCCGCTGGTGCTGCCCATCGGCATCGACCACCCGATCGAGCGTCTGGGCGCGGTGCGCGCCCGCATGGACGCGCTCAAGGGTGGCTACACGCCGGTGCTGGTGTTCGGCCTGTTGGCGGTGGCCGGGCTGCTGGTCAAGCCGGCGCAGGACGCGCTGCTCAACCTCTTCGCCAAGAAGACCACCGCGGTGATGACCAACGTGCCGGGCCCGCGCCAGGCGCTGCAGATGTGCGGCCGCACCATCCGCCAGGTGATGTTCTGGGTGCCGCAGAGCGGTGACATCGGCGTGGGCGTCAGCATCCTCAGCTATGCCGGCGGCGTGCAGTTCGGCCTGATCACCGACGACGCGATGTGCCCCGACCCGGAGGCCATCGTCGAGCGCTTCCAGCCCGAGTTCGAGCGCCTGCTCTACCTGTCGCTGATGCTGCCCTGGGGCGACGACGCGGCCTGAGGCGCCGGTTGGCGCCGCGGTGGGTATGCGGGCGTCCGCGCGGGCGTCAGGTTCTCAATCCTCGAGCTCGGCCTTGGCCATCTCCACGTCCAGGCGCTCCATCGCGTCCACCGGCGTGCAGGCCGCGGCCTGCTGGTAGAGCGCCTCGGCCTCGGCCATGCGCTTGTCGCCCTCCAGCATCACCAGGCCGTTGGCGTATTCCACCCGGGCGATCGCGCTGTCGGGGTTGAGCTTGAGCGCTTCCTTGAACAGGCGCAGGCCGGTGGCGGTGTCGGCGCCCTGGGTCTTGCCCAGCAGCTTGCCTACCTTGTCGATCACCTCGGCGTGGAAAGCGCCCAACGCGATGTGGGCGTCGGCGTGCCGGGGCTGCAGCGCGATCGCGGTCTCGAGCGCGCCCTTGACCCGTGCGCCCAGGCCCTGGGCCAGCGCCTTGGTCACGCTGATGCCCTGGCTGTAACGGCCCAGCGCGTAGGCCTGCAGGTAGAACGCGTTGGCGTTCTTGGGCTCGGCGGCGGCCTGGGCCGCGGCGCGCTCGGCGGCCTCGGTGAACAGCGCCAGCTTGGCCTTCTCGCTCTTCTCCAGGTAGTTGGCGTAGATGCACTGGGCCTTGTTGGCCACGGTGAGGCCCGCACCGCCGGCCTTCAGGCCGGCCTCGGCCGCCTTCTGGAACTGCCCGGCGTGGTAGAGCGCCCAGGCCGCCTGCACCGCCTCGTCCGCGGGCCAGGGCTCGGCGTCACCGGCGTGCAGCCGGCCCCAGTGCTTCTTGAGCGACTTGGCGTCGTGGGTGTAGTCGGCGGCGTCGTACGGGAAGGCGGTCCACTTGGCCATGTCGTTGTCTCCTCTGGGCTCTCGGGTTCAGGGCTGTCGGTAAGGGGCGGCCAGCCGCAGCAGGTGTTCGCGCTGGGTCGGCTCGAGGTAGGGCTCCAGCAGGCTCAGCACATGCCAGGCGCCGCGCGCCAGCGTGGTCGCGGCCTGTTCGGTCTCCAGGGCCTTGCGCGGCTCGCGCACGTACTCGTAGCTCAGCCAGTAGGTCAGCACCACCACCATCGCGGTGGCCACCGCATGGCCGGCGCTGGCCTGCATGCCCATCGCGCTGCCGCGGCGCAGACCGGCCAGCACGGCCTCGACCGCGCGGGTCTTGTGCTTGAGCACGAACTGGAAGTGCGTCTCCAGGCGGCGGTTCTTGCTGAGCAGGTCGTTCAGGTCTCGGTAGAGGAAGCGGTAGTCCCAGATCAGCTCGAAGAGCATGTGGAAGAACAGCCACGCGTCCTCGACGTGGCGCACGTCGTCGGCGGCCCCCAGCAACTCGCCCAGCGCGCGTTCGTAGCGGTCGAACAGCGCGTTGATCAGCTCGTCCTTGGCCGGGTAGTGGTAGTACAGGTTGCCGGGGCTGATGCCCAGCTCCGCCGAGATCAGCGTGGTGGACACGTTGGGCTCGCCGAAGCGGTTGAACAGGTCCAGCGTGACCTCCAGGATGCGCTCGGCCGTGCGGCGGGGCTTCTTGGCGGTCCGGGCGTTCTTGGCGGCCGGTTCGGGCGCCGGGTGGGCAGGCGGCATGGGCATGGGCGGAGGGTGGACCGAGCAATCTAGCACCAGAGAACCCCGTGGGGTTTGGTGGTCCTACCTACAATCTTCGCCCATGCCTGCCGTTTCCTTCCAGGGGGTCGCGAAGACCTACACCGGCGCCCGTGGCACCGTGCGTGCACTCGATGGCGTCAGCTTCGACATCGAGGAGGGTGAGTTCTTCGGCCTGCTCGGCCCCAACGGGGCCGGCAAGACCACGCTGATCAGCGTGCTCGCCGGGCTCTCTCGTGCCACCTCGGGCCGGGTCACCGTCATGGGCCACGATGTGGTCGCCGACTACGCCGCCGCCCGGCGCGCCCTGGGCATCGTGCCGCAGGAGTTGGTCTTCGACCCCTTCTTCAACGTGCGCGAGGCCCTGCGCATCCAGAGCGGCTATTTCGGCGTGCGCGACAACGAGGCCTGGATCGACGAGCTGTTGCAGGGCCTGGGCCTGGCCGACAAGGCCGGCGCCAACATGCGCCAGCTCTCGGGCGGCATGAAGCGCCGGGTGCTGGTGGCACAGGCCCTGGTGCACCGCCCGCCGGTGATCGTGCTGGACGAGCCCACCGCCGGGGTCGACGTGGAGCTGCGCCAGACCCTGTGGCAATTCGTCGCCCAGCTCAACAAGCAGGGCCACACCGTGCTGCTGACCACCCATTACCTGGAAGAGGCCGAGGCCCTGTGCGGCCGCATCGCCATGCTCAAGCAGGGCCGGGTGGTGGCGCTGGACCGCACCGCCAACCTGCTGGCCAACGCCGCGGGCAGCGTGCTGCGCTTCAAGACCGATGACGCGCTGCCGGCCGACCTGGCCGAGCGCGCCCGCGTCACCGGCCGCATCGCCCAGGTGCCCGCTCGCGACGCCGCGGGCGTCGAGGCGGTGCTGGCCCGCCTGCGCGAGTCCGGGGTGCGCATCGAGGACCTCGAGATCGGTCGCGCCGACCTCGAGGACGTGTTCCTGTCCATCATGCAGGGAGCCCGCGCATGACCCCCGTGCCGACGCCGCACGTCCGACCGCACCCGCTGGCCGGGGCCCGCACCCTGTTCCTCAAGGAAGTCCTTCGCTTCTGGAAGGTCAGCTTCCAGACCCTGGGCGCGCCGGTGCTGACCGCGGTGCTGTACCTGCTGATCTTCGGCCATGTGCTGGAGGACCATGTCACGGTCTACGGCCGCGTGCCCTACACCGCCTTCCTGATCCCGGGCCTGGTGATGATGAGCGTGCTGCAGAACGCCTTCGCCAACACCTCGTCCAGCCTGATCCAGAGCAAGATCACCGGCAACCTGGTGTTCCTGCTGGTCACGCCGCTGTCGCCCTGGGCCTGGTACCTGGCCTATGTCGGCGCCTCGGTGGTGCGCGGGCTGGCGGTGGGGCTGGGCGTGCTGGCGGTGACGGTGTGGTTCGCCCCGCCGGGGGTGGACAACCTGGCCTGGGTGCTGGCCTTCGCGGTGCTGGGGGCGGCCCTGATGGGCTCGCTGGGCCTGATCGCCGGCCTGTGGGCCGAGAAGTTCGACCAGATGGCGGCGTTCCAGAACTTCATCGTCATGCCCATGACCATGCTGGCGGGGGTGTTCTATTCGATCCACTCGCTGCCGGACTTCTGGCAGGCGGCCAGCCACTTCAACCCCTTCTTCTACATGATCGACGGCTTCCGCCACGGCTTCTTCGGCGTGTCCGACGTCTCGCCCTGGCGCAGCCTGGCGGTGGTGGCCGGCGCCACGCTGGCGGTGTCGGCCTGGACCCTGCGCCTGCTGCACAGCGGCTACAAGCTGCGCGCCTGAGGCCGTGGCGGCCCCGCCGGGGCATGGGGCAGGGGGCATCGGCGATAATCACCGCATCATGGCCGATCCCACCCCCGCCCAAGTCCAGGACTTCATCGCAGCAGGCCTGGCCTGCGACCACCTCGAGGTCGAGGGCGACGGCCGACATTTCTACGCCACCATCGTCTCGGCGGCCTTCCAGGGTCTGCCGCGGGTGCGCCGACACCAGCTGGTCTATGCCGCGCTGGGCGAGCGCATGCGCGAGGAGATCCACGCCCTGTCGATGAAGACCCTGACCCCCACCGAATGGGCGGCCCAGGGCGACGGCGCCGGCCTGCAGCCGCTGGCCCCCCACTGAACCCGGCCGCGGCCGCCCGGAGGCGGGCGGGCGCGGCGCCTTGCCCCCTCTCCCTCCTCCGATGGACAAACTTCTGATTCGCGGCGGCCGCCGCCTCGCCGGCGAGGTCCGCATCTCCGGCGCCAAGAACGCGGCGCTGCCCGAGCTCTGCGCCTCGCTGCTCTGCACCGAGCCCATGGTGCTGCACAACGTCCCCAAGCTGCAGGACGTCTCGACCACGCTCAAGCTGCTGCGCCAGATGGGCGCCCAGGCCGAGCGCGCCGAGGACGACGACGAGCGCGTGCTGATCAACGCGGCCGACATCCACAGCACCGAGGCCACCTACGACCTGGTCAAGACCATGCGCGCGTCCATCCTGGTGCTGGGCCCGCTGGTGGCGCGCTTCGGCCAGGCCAAGGTGTCGCTGCCCGGGGGCTGCGCGATCGGCTCGCGCCCGGTGGACCAGCACATCAAGGGCCTGCAGGCCATGGGCGCCGAGATCACCGTCGAGCACGGCTACATCCACGCCCTGGCCCCGCTGAACGCCGCCGGCCAGCGCCGGCTGCGCGGTGCGCGCATCACCACCGACATGGTCACCGTCACCGGCACCGAGAACCTGATGATGGCCGCGGTGCTGGCCGAGGGCGAGACGGTGCTGGAGAACGCCGCCCAGGAGCCCGAGATCCCCGACCTGGCCGAGCTGCTGATCGCCATGGGCGCCAAGATCGAGGGCCACGGCACCCACCGCATCCGCATCCAGGGCGTCGAGCGCCTGCACGCGCCGGCCGGTGGCCACCGCATCATCCCCGACCGCATCGAGACCGGCACCTTCCTGTGTGCCGTGGCGGCCACCGGTGGTGACGTGCTGCTGCGCCATGCCCGCGCCGACCACCTTGACGCGGTGGTCGACAAGCTGCGCGAGGCCGGGGCCACCATCACCGCCGGCGAGGACTGGATCCGCGTGCAGGCCGACGCCCGGCCCAAGGCGGTGGGGTTCCGCACCAGCGAGTACCCGGCCTTCCCGACCGACATGCAGGCCCAGTTCATGGCGGTCAACTGCATCGCCGAGGGTGCCGCCGCGATCAGCGAGACCATCTTCGAGAACCGCTACATGCACGTCAACGAGCTGGTGCGGCTGGGTGCGCGCATCGCGGTGGACGGCCACAGCGCGGTCGTCACCGGGGTCGAGCGCCTGTCCGGCGCCACCGTGATGGCCACCGACCTGCGGGCCTCGGCCAGCCTCGTCATCGCCGGCCTGGTGGCCGAGGGCGAGACCGTGGTCGACCGCATCTACCACCTGGACCGCGGCTACGACCGCATGGAAGCCAAGCTCCGCGGCATCGGCGCCGACATCGAGCGCATCAGCTGAAGGACCCTTTGATGATCACCCTGGCCCTGTCCAAAGGACGCATCTTCGAGGAGACCCTGCCGCTGCTGAAGGCCGCCGGCATCGAGGTGCTGGAAGACCCCGAGAAGACCCGCAAGCTGATCCTGCCGACCAACCGCCCCGACGTGCGGGTGGTGCTGGTGCGGGCCACCGACGTGCCCACCTATGTCCAGCACGGCGGCGCCGACCTGGGCGTGGCCGGCAAGGACGTGTTGATCGAGCACGGCGGCGAGGGCCTGTACCAGCCGCTGGACCTGAACATCGCCAAGTGCCGCATGAGCGTGGCGGTGCGCGAGGACTTCGACTACGCCGCCGAGGTCCGGCAGGGCACCCGGCTGCGGGTGGCGACCAAGTACACCACCGTGGCCCGCCAGCACTTCGCCGACAAGGGCGTGCACGTGGACCTGATCAAGCTCTACGGGTCGATGGAGCTGGCCCCGCTGACCGGTCTGGCCGACGCCATCGTCGACCTGGTCTCCACCGGCAAGACCTTGGTGGCCAACAAGCTGGTCGAGGTCGAGCAGATCATGGAGATCTCCTCGCGTCTGGTGGTCAACCAGGCCGCCCTGAAGCTCAAGCGCGACACCCTGCGCCCCCTGATCGACGCCTTCGCCGGCGCCATCAAACCCTGACCTGACCGTTTCGCCATGTCCGCCCTGAACCTGCGCCAGCTCGACACCTCCGCCGCCGACTTCGAGACCGAATTCGCCCGGCTGCGCCATTGGTCGGCCGACACCGACGCGGCGATCGAGAAGCGCGTGGCGGACATCCTGGCCGACGTGCAGGCCCGCGGCGACGCCGCGGTGCTGGAGTGCACCGCCCGCTTCGACCAGGTCAGCGCCGACAGCGTCGCCGCGCTGGAGCTGACCCGCGAGGAACTGCAGGCCGCCTTCGAGGCCATCACCCCGGCCCAGCGCGACGCGCTGCAGGCCGCCGCCGCCCGGGTGCGCAGCTACCACGAGCGCCAACTGGCGGCCAGTGGCCAGAGCTGGAGCTACCGCGACGAAGACGGCACCCTGCTGGGCCAGAAGGTCACGCCGCTGGACCGCGTGGGCATCTACGTCCCCGGTGGCAAGGCGGCCTACCCGTCGAGCGTGCTGATGAACGCCATCCCGGCCCACGTGGCCGGGGTGGGCGAGATCATCATGGTGGTGCCCACGCCGCGCGGCGAGAAGAACGCGCTGGTGCTGGCGGCAGCCTATGTGGCGGGCGTCACCCGCGCCTTCACCATCGGCGGCGCCCAGGCCGTGGGCGCGCTGGCCTACGGCACCGCCACGGTGCCGCCGGTGGACAAGGTCACCGGCCCGGGCAACGCCTACGTGGCCAGCGCCAAGCGCCGCGTCTTCGGCCAGGTCGGCATCGACATGATCGCCGGCCCCTCCGAGATCCTGGTCATCGCCGACGGCAGCACGCCCGCCGACTGGGTGGCGATGGACCTGTTCAGCCAGGCCGAGCACGACGAGCTGGCCCAGAGCATCCTGCTGTGCCCGGATGCCGCGTACCTGGCCCAGGTCCGCGCCGCGATCGACCGCCTGCTGCCCACCATGCCGCGCGAGGCCGTGATCCGTGCCAGCCTGGAAGGCCGCGGTGCCCTGATCCTCACCCGCTCGATGGAAGAGGCCTGCGCCATCAGCAACCGCATCGCGCCCGAGCACCTGGAAGTCTCCAGCGCCGAGCCGCACCGCTGGGAGCCGCTGCTCAAGCACGCCGGTGCGATCTTCCTCGGGGCCTACACCAGTGAAAGCCTGGGCGACTACTGCGCTGGCCCCAACCACGTGCTGCCCACCTCGGGCACCGCGCGCTTCTCGTCGCCGCTGGGCACCTACGATTTCCAGAAGCGCTCCAGCCTGATCGAGGTGAGCGAGGCCGGTGCCCAGGTGCTGGGCACCATCGCGGCCGAACTGGCTTACGGCGAGGGCCTTCAGGGCCACGCCCAGGCGGCGGAGATGCGCCTCAAGCGCTGAACGCCCACCGATGGATTGAGGACACGAAGTTCGTGTAACACGAACTTCGTGTTATTCTTCGATCACCCGGAGGCCCCGGGTGAGGCCCTGCCATGAAGAACGTCACCATCACCATGGAAGACAGCGTCGCCGAATGGGCGAGGCTGGAAGCCGCCCGGCGCAACACCAGCGTGTCGCGCCTGGTGGGTGAGCTGCTGGCCGAGAAGATGCGCCACGACGACGCCTATGAGCGCGCCATGAACGAGTGGCTGACCCGCCCGGCGCTGTTCAGCTCCGACGGCCAGCCCTACCCGGACCGCTGAGGACCCGACCATGGCCACCTCGCCCAAGGTCTTCGTCGACACCCACGTGCTGCTGCACGCCGACGACGCCGCCTTCCCCGAGCGCTGCGCCCAGGCCCGCGCCTGGTTGCAGGCCTTGTGGCTGCGCCGCTGCGGCCGCCTGAGCACCCAGGTGCTGTCCGAGTACTACCAGCTGGCCACCCGGCGCCTGAGCCCGCCCATGAAGCAGGGCGATGCCCGCGCCGAGGTCCGCCGCTACCAGCACTGGCGCCCCTGGCAGACCGACCACCAGACGGTCGAGACCGCCTGGGCCATGGAGGCCCGCTTCGGCCTGCCCTGGACTGACGCCCTGGTGGTGGCCGCGGCGATCCAGCAGGGCTGCCGCTACCTGCTGAGCGACCGCCTGCCCCAGGGACAGGCCTACGACAGCGTCCAGATCCTCAACCCCTTCCTCACCGGGCCCGAGTGCCTGGACGAGGCGCCCGAGAAAGCCTGATGCCATGAGCCGCTCCCTGGCCGACCGCATGAAACGCGTCCTGCGTGCCGATGTGCAGGGCATGCACGCCTACGCCGTGCAGCCCAGTGCCGGCATGGTCAAGGTGGACACGATGGAGAACCCCTTCGGCCTGCCGCCCGACCTGCGCCGCGCGCTGGGCGAGCGCCTGGCCGAGGTCGCCCTGAACCGCTACCCCGCCGAGCGTGGCGACGTGCTGCGCGCCGAGCTGGCCCGCCACGCCCGCATGCCCGAGGGCTGCGACCTGATGCTGGGCAACGGCTCGGACGAGCTGATCAGCCTGCTGACCCTGGCGGCCGACGTGCCCGGCAACACCATCCTGGCGCCGCTGCCCGGCTTCGTGATGTACGAGATGAGCGCCAAGCTCCAGGGCCTGAAGTTCGTCGGCGTGCCCACCACCGCCGACTTCGAGCTCGACCTGCCGGCGATGCTGGCCGCGATCGAGCAGCACCAACCCGCCATCGTCTGGCTGGCCTACCCCAACAACCCCACCGCCAACCTGTGGGACGACGGCGCGATCGACGCGATCATCGAGGCCGCCCCCGGCCTGGTGGTGATGGACGAGGCCTACCAGCCCTTCGCCTCGCGCGACTCGCTCGAGCGCCTGCGCCGCTTTGACCATGTGCTGCTGATGCGCACCATGAGCAAGTTCGGCCTGGCGGGGGTGCGCATCGGCTACCTGATGGGTCGTGCGCCGCTGATCGCCGAGATCGACAAGCTGCGCCCGCCCTTCAATGTCAGCGTGCTCAACTGCGAGGCCGCGCTGTTCGCGCTGGAGCACGTGGACGAGTACGAGCGCCAGGCCGCGGTGATCCGCGCCGAGCGCGAGCGCGTCTTCTCGGCGCTGCAGGCCCAGCCCGGCGTCAAGCCCTTCCCCAGCCAGGCCAACATGGTGCTGGCCCGGGTGCCCGAGGCGGCGGCGGTCTTCGCCGGCATGAAGGCCCGCGGGGTGCTGATCAAGCATGTCGGTGGCCTGCACCCGCTGCTGGCCGGCTGTCTGCGCATCACCATCGGCACGCCCGACGAGAATACCCAGATGCTCGCCGCCTTCGAGGCGGCCCTCAAGGAAGTCACCGCATGAGCACCGAACGCATCGCCGAGGTCCGGCGCGACACCAACGAGACGAAGATCCGCGTGCGGGTCAACCTGGACGGCTCCGGCCGCGCCCAGCTGGCCACCGGCATCGGTTTCTTCGACCACATGCTCGACCAGATCGCCCGCCATGGCCTGATCGACCTCGAGATCGAGGCCCAGGGCGACCTGCACATCGACGGCCACCACACGGTGGAAGACGTCGGCATCACCCTGGGCCAGGCGGTGGCCCAGGCGGTGGGTGACAAGAAGGGCATCACCCGCTACGGCCACAGCTACGTGCCGCTGGACGAGGCGCTCTCGCGCGTGGTGGTCGATTTCTCGGGCCGCCCCGGCCTGGCCATGGACGTCACCTTCACCGCCGGCATGATCGGTGCGCTCGACACCCAGCTGGTCTTCGAGTTCTTCCAGGGCTTCGTCAACCACGCCGGGGTGTCGCTGCACATCGACAACCTCAAGGGCCACAACGCCCACCACCAGTGCGAGACCATCTTCAAGGCCTTCGGCCGCGCGGTCCGCATGGCCCTGACCCCCGACCCGCGCAGCGCGGGCGTGATCCCTTCCACGAAAGGCTCGCTCTGAACATGGCACGTCGAACCGTCGCCGTGGTGGACTACGGCATGGGCAATCTCCGTTCGGTCTCGCAGGCGGTGATGCATGTCGCCGCGGGCGAGGGCGTGGACGTGGTCGTCACCCAGCGCCCTGAAGAAGTGCAGGCCGCCGAGCGCATCGTGCTGCCGGGCCAGGGCGCGATGCGCGACTGCATGCGCGAGTTCGAGCAGTCCGGCCTGAAGGCCGCGGTGCTCGAGCACGTCGCCGGCGGCAAGCCCCTGATGGGCGTGTGCGTGGGCATGCAGATGCTGCTCGACCACTCCGAGGAACAGGACACCCCGGGCTTGGGCCTGATCGCCGGCCGGGTGCGGCGCTTCCGTCTGGACGGGCGTCTACAACCCGACGGCAGCCGCTTCAAGGTGCCGCAGATGGGCTGGAACCAGGTGCGCCAGACCGCCCACGACGGCGCCGTGCACCCGGTCTGGGCCGGCGTGCCCGACGAGGCGTACTTCTACTTCGTCCACAGCTACTACACCACGCCGTCAGACCCGCGCCACAGCGCCGGCACCGCCGAGTACGGCGATCGCTTTACCTGTGCGGTGGCCCGGGATAACATTTTCGCGACGCAGTTCCACCCCGAGAAGAGCGCCGACCACGGCCTGGCGCTCTACCGCAACTTCCTCCACTGGAACCCGTGACCTCCCACGGCCACGCCCCCCGGTCCCCGTCCCCGGCCACCGCCCTGGCGGCCCGGGCCCCGCTTTCTCCACACGCGCCTTTCCAGCCATGCTGCTGATCCCCGCGATCGACCTCAAAGACGGTCAATGCGTCCGCCTTGAACAGGGCGACATGAACGCCTCCACCACCTTCGGGCTCGACCCGGCCGCGATGGCCCGACGCTGGCTCGACGCCGGCGCCCGTCGCCTGCACCTGGTGGACCTCAATGGCGCCTTTGCCGGCAAGCCGGTCAACGAGGGCGCCATCAAGGCCATCCTGAAGGAAGTCGGTGACGACATCCCGGTGCAGCTGGGCGGCGGCATCCGCGACCTCGACACCATCGAGCGCTACCTGGACGACGGCATCAGCTACGTCATCATCGGCACCGCCGCGGTGAAGAACCCCGGCTTCCTGAAGGACGCCTGCAGCGCCTTCGGCGGCCACATCATCGTCGGCCTGGACGCCAAGGATGGCAAGGTGGCCACCGACGGCTGGAGCAAGCTCACCGGCCACGAGGTCGTCGACCTGGCCAAGAAGTTCGAGGACTACGGCGTCGAGGGCGTGATCTACACCGACATCGGCCGCGACGGCATGCTCACCGGCATCAACATCGAGGCCACGGTCAAGCTGGCCCAGGCCCTGTCGATCCCGGTGATCGCCTCGGGCGGCCTGTCGGGCATGACCGACATCGAGGCCCTGTGCGCGGTCGAGCGCGAGGGCGTCGAGGGCGTGATCTGCGGCCGCTCGATCTACACCGGCGCGCTGGACTTCGCCGCGGGGCAGGCCCGGGCCGACGAACTGGGCGTCTGAGGCCCACCCGCCGGCGCGCCATGCGCGCCTCGAGAAAAAGGCCGCCCCCGGGCGGCCTTTTGCATGGGCGTGTTGCGCCGCTCAGCGGCCGAACAGGCCCTTGAGCGAGCGCACGGTGTCGACCACGCGGTTGGCGGTGTCGGCGCCGCGCTGGGTCTTGTCGATCACCTCGTCGGCGCTGGGGCGGCTGCTGGTGCTGCCGCTGCCTGCCGGGGTGGGCGTGGTGTCGCCGCGCGCGGCCTTGGCGCTGCGCATGGCCGGGGCCGGCGTGGCCCCCGTGGGGGCTGCCGCTGCGCCCGCCAGCACGATCACTTCCACCCGGCGGTTGCGGGCGCGCCCGTCCTCGCTGACGTTGGGCGCCACCGGCTGCGAGGCGCCCTGGCCCTGGGCCTCCAGGCGACCGGCGTCGATGCCCTGCTGGGTGCCCAGCGCCGCGACCACCGCGCGGGCGCGGGCCTCGGACAGGCTGCGGTTGGCCTCGTCAGCACCCTGGTTGTCGGTGTGGCCCACCAGGCGCAGGCGCAGGGACGGGTTGTCCTTCAGCACCTGGGCCAGCTCGCCCAGGGTCTTGTCCGAGCCGGGCTGCAGCTGCGCCTTGCCGGTGTCGAAGTAGAAGCCGTACAGGTCCACCTTGCCCTCGGCCGCCAGGGCCTTGGCGATCGGGCTGTAGCCCTGCACCGCGATCTTGCCGGTGTCCAGCTGCCCCTGCTCGGTGATGAAGGCGAACACCACCGTGCGGGCGCTCGGGCCGCTGCCGCTGGAGGCCGTCATCAGCGAGATGTAGGTGCCCTCCCGTTGGGCGGCCAGGTACTGCACGTCCTCGTGGAAGTTGAGGTAGAGGTTGCGGGCCTTGAGCAGCCCGCGCAGCGAGTCGAGGTTGTTGTCGATGCAGGGGCGCTTGCAGACGAACAGCTCCTTGAAGCCGTTGCGCTGCAGGGCCGACTGGTGGTTGCGGAAGACCTGGAAGGCGCTGGCGCTGCCGGGCATTTCGTAGTGCAGGTAGGTCACGGCCCCCTCGACCGGCAGCACCTTGTCGGCCTTGTAGTCGCTGCCCACCAGGCGAGGCTGGCTCAGGATCAGCTGCGACTCCTCGAACTCCTTGAAGTCGTAGTGCTCCATCTTCGCCCCGGGGTAGCGGGGCAGGGCAGGGTGGTCGCTGCCGGGTTCGGCGCTCGCGGCCAGCGGCGCGAGCAGGAACAGCGACAGCAGGCTGCCGGCGGCCAGGCCGCGCGGGAGGGTCATGGACATCTGGGAATCTCCCTGGGGTCTTGGAATGGGCCCGCCAGGCGGGCTCCGGGCTCAACGGCGGCGATGCTAGCGGCGATGACCGGCATTGGCCCCCTCGTTCTCGGGGGATGCGCGGCGCGGCCACGGGCATCGCCGGTGGTCACGCGGCTGCTGCGACAATCGGGGCCGCGGGCAAGGCGCCCGCCCCACACCGATTGCCCATGCTCGCCAAACGCATCATTCCCTGCCTCGACGTCACCGGTGGCCGTGTCGTCAAGGGCGTCAATTTCGTCGAACTGCGCGACGCCGGTGACCCGGTCGAGATCGCGGCCCGCTACAACGACCAGGGCGCCGATGAGCTGACTTTCCTGGACATCACCGCGACCAGCGACGAGCGCGACCTGATCCTGCACATCATCGAGGCGGTGGCCTCGCAGGTATTCATCCCGCTGACCGTGGGCGGCGGCGTGCGCAGCGTCGAGGACGTGCGCCGACTGCTCAACGCCGGTGCCGACAAGGTCAGCTTCAACTCGGCCGCGGTGGCCAACCCGCAGCTGATCCGCGACGCCTCGGACAAGTACGGCTCGCAGGCCATCGTGGTCGCGATCGATGCCAAGAAGCGCGTCGGCGAGGACCTGGCCACCAAGGGCCCGGGCTGGGACGTGTACACCCGTGGCGGCCGCAAGAACGAACACCTCGACGCCGTGGCCTGGGCCCGCCAGATGGCCGACCACGGCGCGGGCGAGATCCTGCTGACCAGCATGGACCGCGACGGCACCAAGATCGGCTTCGACCTGGAGCTCACCCGCGCCGTCAGCGACGCGGTGTCGGTCCCGGTCATCGCCTCGGGCGGCGTCGGCGCTCTGGAACACCTGGTCGAGGGCATCCAGGTCGGCGGCGCCGACGCGGTGCTGGCCGCCAGCATCTTCCACTACGGCACCTTCACCGTCGGCCAGGCCAAGGACACGCTGGCCCGCGCCGGCGTGCCGGTGCGCCGGTGACCCCGCCGCGACCGCGCCCTGGTGCTCCGCGCGCCGCGGCGCACCAGGTCCGCATCATCGGCGGGCTCTGGAAGCGCAGCCTGCTGCCGGTGGCCGACAAGCCCGGCCTGCGCCCCACACCCGACCGCCTGCGCGAGTCCCTGTTCAACTGGCTGGGTCAGGACCTGTCGGGCTGGCGCGTGCTGGACGCCTTCGCCGGTTCCGGCGCGCTGGGCTTCGAGGCCGCGTCGCGCGGCGCGGCCGAGGTGCTGTTGCTCGAGCAGGACGCCGAGCTGGCCCGATCCCTGAGCGCCTCCCGCGAGCGCCTCAAGGCCCAGGCGCTGCAGGTGCAGCGCACCGACGCGCTGGCCTGGATGAAGGCCGCCACCACGCCCCGCTTCGAGCTGGTCCTGCTGGACCCGCCGTTCGCCGCCGGGCTGGGCGAGGCCGCCCTGGCCGCCGCGGCGCGCCTGCTGGTGCCGGGCGGCCTGGTCTACCTCGAGGCCGGCGAGCCCTACACCGGCGCCGTGCCGGCCGGCCTGGTGCCCTGGCGCAGTGGCCGTGCCGGCGCGGTGCATGCCGCGCTGTGGCAGCGCGAAGCCCCCGATCCCGATGCCCACCCGGAGACCCTGTCATGAGCATCCAGCGCCCCGTGATCGCCGTCTACCCCGGCACCTTCGACCCGATCACCCTGGGCCACCAGGACCTGATCCGGCGCGCCAGCGCGCTGTTCGACAAGCTGGTGCTGGCCGTGGCCGCCGGCCACCACAAGCGCACCATGTTCACGCTCGAGGAGCGTCTGTCCATGGCGACCGAGGTGTCGGCCGGGTACGGCAACATCGAGGTGGTCGAGTTCAGCGGCCTGCTGCGCGACTTCGTGGTGGCCCGCGGCGGCAAGGTGGTGGTGCGCGGCCTGCGCGCGGTCAGCGACTTCGAGTACGAGTTCCAGATGGCCGGCATGAACCGCCAGCTGATGCCCGACGTCGAGACCATCTTCCTGACGCCCGGCGACCAGTACCAGTTCGTCAGCAGCACCTTCATCCGCGAGATTGCCACCCTGGGCGGTGATGTCTCCAAGTTCGTGGCACCCTGCGTGCTCCGCCGCCTGCAGGAGCGGGTGGCACAACCCAAGGAATCCTGATGGCGTTGATGATCACGTCGGAGTGCATCAACTGCGACGTCTGCGAGCCCGAGTGCCCCAACCAGGCGATCTCGATGGGTGACGAGTTCTATGTGATCGACCCGGCCCGGTGCACCGAGTGCGTCGGCCACTTCGACGCGCCGCAGTGCGTGCAGGTCTGCCCGGTCGAATGCATCCCGGTCAACCCTTGGCACACCGAGACGCCGGAGCAGCTGCAGGCCAAGTACGAGGCCTTGCAGGCCGCGGCAGCCGCGCCCGCGACGGGCGGCGCCCAGCCCTGAGCGGGTTCAAGGCGCCGGACGCAGCGGCCCGCCCTGGGCGGCTGGCGTGCCGGCTGCCTGGTAGACCGGCAGGCCATTGACGCAGCGCGGCTTGGCCGCGCGGCGGGCGCTGCCGGCCGGGCGTTGACAGGGGTTCGGGCTGGCGGCCTCGGGCGCTGACGCCGCCCGCGGGCTGCCGATGCCCACCGCGCGGGTCTGCGGCCGCAGGGCGCGTTCCCGGGCCTGTCGTTCGGTCACCAGGCGCTGAGCCAGCCGCTGCTCGCGCCGCGTGACCGCAAGCGAGTCCTGCTGCTGGCGCGCCCCGCGCGCATCGTCCACTTCGACCACCGCGGCGCCCTCGCAGGGCTGGTCCTGGTAGCTGCTGCCGCAGCGGTACACCTGCGCATCGGCGGGACCGGCGATGAGCAGCAGGCCCAGCAGCGGTCCGGCCAGCCATTCCCTCCCGCGCAGCACGCGGAAGGTCCGGGTACTGCGGGGGACGGGGTTCATGGGATCACTCCGGGCGGGGGGTGTCGGCGGGCGGCGCCGGCGATCGGGCCTTGGCCGGATCGGGGGCGGGCTTGGGCCGCGGCGGCTTGGCGTGGATCTTGAGCTGGGCCTTGTCCAGCTGCCCCGCCAGCAGGGCCGGCAGGGTCTGCAGCGAGTCGTCGATGTTCTTCTCGATCGCCTCGCGCTCGGCCGCGGGCGGCTTGCGCAGCACGTAGGCCGCGACCTCGGACTTGACGCCCGGGTGGCCGATGCCCAGGCGCAGGCGCCAGAAATCGCCGCTGCCCAGCTGGGCCTGGATGTCCTTCAGGCCGTTGTGGCCGCCGTTGCCGCCGCCCTGCTTGAGCTTCATCTGGCCCGGGGGCAGGTCGAGTTCGTCGTGCACGACCAGGATCTCGGCCGGGGCGATCTTGAAGAAGCGCGCCAACGGGGCGACCGCCTTGCCCGACAGGTTCATGTAGGTCAGCGGCAGTTGCAGCCAGACCGGGCCGTCGGTGCGGTTCACGCGGGCGACCAGGCCGTGGTAGGCGCGGTCGTGGGCCAGCGAGCCACCCAGTTGCCGGGTGGCTCGCTCCACCCACCAGAACCCCGCGTTGTGGCGGGTGTCCTCGTATTCGGGGCCGGGGTTGCCCAGGCCGACGATCAATCGAATCATGGGGCGAGATTATCCGCGCAGGGCCGCGCGGGCCGCCTTCCCCCGCCGGAGGGAGGACTCAGATCGGCTCCAGCGCGGCGCGGGCGCCTTCGATCACCGCCTGGCCGATCTGGTCCATCAGGCCGCCTCGGGCCGGGCCCTGGTCGTCCCCGCCCAGCTTCCACTGGTGCCAGTGCAACGCCACGTCCAGGGTGACTTCGGGCCGCAGCGGCTGCAAGGCCCCCGTGGCCAGGGCCGGTCGGGCCAGCGGCTCGGGCAGCACGGCGATGCCCCAGCCCATCACCGCCGCCCGCAGGCCCGCCTCGGAGCTGGGCACGAAGCGTTCCTTCAGGCGCGGGTCGCGCACGTCGAAGGCGGCCGACACCCACTGCGCCTGCATGTCGTCCTTGCGGTTGAAGACGATGAAGGGCAGTTGCGGGAAGTTGGCGCGGGTCAGGCCCTGGGGCATCGCGCGCTCCAAGAACGCCGGGGCGGCCACCGCCACGTAGCGCATGCGGCCCAGGGGCTGCACGCTGCAACCGCGCAGGGCCTGCGCCACCGTGCTGACGCAGCCCAGCACCTCGCCCTGGCGCAGCCAGTCGTGGGTGAAATCCTGGTCGTCGACGATCAGCTCCAGGCCGTAGCCCTGGCGCTGGCCGGCCCGCACCAGCGGGTCCAGCGCCGGCAGCACCCAGGTGGCCAGGCTGTCGGCGTTGACGGCGATCGGCAGGCGTTCGTCCCGGGCCAGGGCGGTGCCCAGCTCGCGCGCGGCGTCGGCGCGCAACGCCTGCATCTGGCGGGCGTAGCGCAGCAGCACCTTGCCAGGCTCGGTCAGGCGCAAAGGTCGGGAGCGCACCACCAGCAGGTGGCCCACATGGCTCTCCAGCGCCCGCAGGCGCTGGGACACCGCGGACTGGGTGATCGACAGCAGCTGCGCCGCACGCTCGAAGCTGCCGGCTTCGGCCAGGGCGGCCAGGCAGTCCAGGCCGGCGGTGTCGAGGGCGTGCATGGAGAGGCTCCTGAATCAGGTTTTCTAATGTAATCCTAGATTTCGCGATGAATCTTCACGGCACACCGAGGGCTCCGAACAATCGGCCTCCACGGGCCCGCGAGGCCCGGGCCACAGGAGACGACCATGCGCATCGGATGCCCCAAGGAGATCAAGAACCACGAGTACCGCGTCGGCCTGACGCCTGCGAGCGTGCGCGAGTTCACCGCGCGCGGCCACGAGGTGCTGGTGCAGAGCGGTGCCGGCGCCGCGATCGGTCTGCACGACGAGCAGTACGCGGCCGCCGGGGCCACGCTGGTGAAGGATGCGGCCGAGGTCTTCGCCCGTGCAGAGATGGTGGTCAAGGTCAAGGAGCCGCAGCCGCAGGAGTGCGCGATGCTGCGTGAGGGCCAGATCCTCTACACCTACCTGCACCTGGCACCGGACCCCGAGCAGACCGCGGCGCTGATGCGCTCCGGCGCGGTCTGCGTGGCCTACGAGACCATCACCGGCCCCAGCGGCGGTCTGCCGCTGCTGGCCCCGATGAGCGAGGTGGCCGGTCGCATGAGCGTGCAGGCCGGCGCGGCCCACCTGGAGCTCTCCAAGGGCGGCATGGGCGTGCTGCTGGGTGGCGTGCCGGGGGTGGAGCCGGCCCATGTGCTGATCATCGGCGCTGGCGTGGTCGGCACCCACGCGCTGCAGATGGCGGTGGGGCTGGGCGCGCGGGTGACGGTGATGGACAGGAACGTCGACCGCCTGCGCCAGCTCGATCTGGTGTTCGGCAACCGCATCAAGACCCTGTACTCCAGCGCCCAGGCGCTGGAAGAGAAGGTGCTGGAGAGCGACCTGGTGATCGGCGGCGTGCTGGTGCCCGGCGCGGCGGCGCCCAAGCTGGTCACCCGCAGCATGGTGCGCTGCATGAAGAAGGGCGCGGTGCTGGTGGACGTGGCGATCGATCAGGGGGGCTGCTTCGAGACCTCGCGCGCCACCACCCACGCCGAGCCGACCTACCAGGTCGACGGCGTGGTGCACTATTGCGTGGCGAACATGCCCGGCGCGGTGGCCCGCACCAGCACCTTCGCGCTGAACAACGCCACCATCGGCCATGGTCTGGCCCTGGCCACCAGGGGCTGGAAGCAGGCCCTGCGCGACGACCCGCACCTCAAGGCGGGCCTCAACGTGGCCCATGGCCAGGTCACCTACGAGGCCGTGGCGCGGGCGCTGGGCCACGAGTACCTGCCGGCCGACCGCCTGCTCTGAGGCGGCGGCCCGCGGCCCGGCCGGCGGCCGGGCCCGGTCCTCAGCGGGCTGGCACCGTGCCCGAGACGGTGTACTGGCCCAGGCTGCCGTAGTCGCTGTAGCCGGTGCCGGCCACGTCGCCCAGGCCCGCGCCGTCCACCAGCAGGTAGTAGGTGCCGGCGGCGGGCAGGGTGAAGCCGAGCGTGGCGGCCAGGGTGGCGGCGGGTTTGGCCTTGGCGATCACCTGGCCGGCGGCGTCGACCAGGCGCACATAGACATCGAGGTTGGCCGAGCGGGTGTCGGGCCGCACGGTCACGGTGCCGGGGCCGGCGCCGGCGTCGAACGAGAACGCGTCCACGTCCTTGCGGCGCTCGATCACGCCCTGGCCCGACAGCAGGCTCTGGCCACCACTGGCGGTGGCCGTCAGCGCGGTGGCGGTGGCCGGGGTGTCGCCGTGGTCGTCGGCGCGGCGCGGGCCGCCGTTGGCGGCCATGACGGCGAAGTCGTCCTCGGTGTTGTTGGCGGTGGCGTACTCGCCCTGGCTCCATTGCACCAGGTTCTTGTAATAGCCCACGCCCATGATCGGCGCCCAGCCGGTCTCGCCGCTGCCGTGGCCGGGGTAGTAGCCGCCGCCCGAATAGCCGTCATGGCTCAGGCCCAGGTTGTGGCCGGCCTCGTGGGAGATGGCCTCGGCCAAGTACTTCTCGTCGCCGCTGCCCAGCATGTTCCAGAACACCAGCGCGGGCTTGTAGACGTCGCCCACCATGTCGAACACGCCCACATAGGCCACGCCGCCGCAGGAGCAGTTGTAGACGCCGCTGTTGTGGGTGATCAGCACGGTGGTGCCGTAGACCTGGTCGGTGTCGCTGGCACGGGTCAGCCGGGCCGCGCGGGGCGCCTCGGTGGTGACGTCGATGTCGAGTGGCGCGAAGTCTTCGGCCACCCGCTGCCAGATGTACTGGATGCGCTCGAGTTCGCTGTCGGCGAAGTTCGTGTCCACCTGGCCGTCGCTGTCGAAGGGAAGGGCGGTGATCGGGCCGCCGCTGCCGTTCCAAGCCGTGCCGGTGAGCACCGCGCCCTTGAAGTTCAGGTAGACGGTGCGCTTGGCGCCGGGGCGGCTGTGCAGGGCGAAGGTCTGGTCCAGCGGGGCTGGGCGTGGGGCCGCCACGGACGCGGCGCTGGCGCCGGCCGGGCGCGTGGCCAGGGGCTGCTCCAGCTCGTCGATGACGAACAGGCGGCCCTGGGCGTCGACGCGCATGGTGGCGTCACGCAGCAGCAGCTCGCGCAGCTGGGCGGCGCTGCGGCGGTGGTGGGCGGCCACGGCGTCGAGCTGCGGGCCCAGCAGGTCGATCGCCTGCTGGCCGGAGGCGCTGGCCACCGGCAGGTTCAGCGCCGGCAGGGCCGGGCGCGGCGTGCTGTCGGTCTGGGCATGGAGCCAGGGGGCCAGGAGTGAAAGCCCGCCCGAAACCAGGGCGGCGCGCAGCCAGGATTGCATGGTGTGAACTACCTCACGAATGACGTCAGGAGCCCATGCTATCAAGAGGGATTCGCCCAAAGAAAAAGCCCCGCCAGGGCGGGGCTTTCGGGGCGAGGGGCCGAAGGATTACTTCTTGCCCTTCTTGGCGCCCTTCTTGTCGGCGGCGGCGGCCACCGGGGCGACGATGATCTCTTCTTCCTTGGGCTCGGCCACGGAGACGACCACCGGGTCCTTGGTGCCGTGCTTGACCAGCTTGGCGCCGGCCGGCAGGACCAGATCGGAGACGTGCAGGCTCTTGCCCTTCACCAGACCCGACAGGTCGACGGCGATGAACTCGGGCAGCTCGACGGCCAGGCACTCGATCTGGACTTCGGTGATGGTGTGCGTGACGACGCACTTGTCGGTCTTGACGGCGACCGAGTTCTCTTCACCGGTGAAGTGCAGCGGGACCTTCTTGCGCAGCTTGGTGGTGTTGTCCACGCGCTGGAAGTCAACGTGCAGCACCAGCGGCTTCCAGGGGTGCATCTGGTAGTCGCGCAGCAGGACCTTCTGCTTGGTGCCGTTCAGTTCCATCTCGAGGACGGACGAGTGGAACGCTTCCTTCTTCAGGGCGAAGAAGAGGGCGTTGTGGTCCAGCTCGATCATCGTGGGCTCACCGGCCGCGAAGACGATGCCGGGCACCTTGCCCGAATTGCGCAGGCGGCGGCTCGCTCCGGTCCCCTGCAGCTTGCGCTCGAAAGCGACGAATTCCATGACAGCTCCTTGTTGGGAGTCGGGGCCTCCCGCGACCAGGCCGGCCCCAGTTGAAGAAGCGCAACCGGGAAGAAGACCCCGGTGCGCTGGCGAAACGGATCAGAAGTTGTTGTTCTGTTCCGAGAAGAGGGAGGTCACCGACTCGCCGTCCGAGATGCGGCGGATGGTCTCGGCGAACAGGAAGGCCACCGACAGCTGGCGGATCTTCGAGCAGGCCTTGGCGGCGTCGGTCAGGGGGATGGTGTTGGTGATCACCACCTCGTCCAGGTGCGACTTCTCGATGCGCTCGATCGCCGGGCCCGAGAACACCGCGTGGGTGCAGTAGGCGTAGACGTGCTTGGCGCCGCGGTCCTTCAGGACCTCGGCCGCCTTCACCAGGGTGCCGGCGGTGTCGATCATGTCGTCCATGATCACGCAGTTGCGGCCCTCGATCTCGCCGATGATGTGCATCACCTCGGAGACGTTGGCCTTGGGGCGGCGCTTGTCGATGATCGCCAGGTCGCAGCCCAGCTGCTTGGCCAGCGCACGGGCGCGGACCACGCCACCGACGTCGGGGCTCACCACCACCAGGTCCTTGTAGGCCCGCGACTTCAGGTCGGTCAGCAGCACCGGGCTGGCGTAGATGTTGTCGACCGGGATGTCGAAGAAGCCCTGGATCTGGTCGGCGTGCAGGTCCATGGTCAGGACGCGCTCGACGCCGACGGTCTCGAGCAGGTTGGCGACGACCTTGGCCGAGATCGGCACCCGGGTGGAACGCGGGCGGCGGTCCTGGCGGGCGTAGCCGAAGTAGGGGATCACGGCGGTGATGCGGCGGGCGCTGGCGCGCTTCAGGGCATCGACCATGATCAGCAGTTCCATCAGGTTCTCGTTCGTCGGGGCGCAGGTGGACTGCACGACGAAGACGTCGCGGGCGCGAACGTTCTGCTGGATCTCGACGGTGACCTCACCATCCGAGAAGCGGCTGACGCTGGCTTTGCCCAGCTCGGCGCCCAGGTGGGTGGCGATCTCTTGGGCCAGCACCGGATTGGCGTTGCCCGTGAACAGGACGGTGTTGAACAGCACGTCGGCTTCTCCGGAGGTGGCGCGCAAAAAAGGCGGCTTCCAAACGACAACCGCGCCCCAACTTCACTTGCAGGCGCGGTCTGTATCACTGCTAAAAGATTTGGCAGGGGAGGAAGGACTCGAACCCTCGCATGTCGGAATCAAAATCCGATGCCTTGACCAACTTGGCGACTCCCCTACACAGGACCCGGTCAGAAACCGGACCCGACAACTTGTCTTTCAGTCTGCCCAGCCATCCAGAGGATGCCTGTCCAGGCTGCGGCACAGACGCCCCACCCATCCTTCGGGCAGATCCGCGAAGGGATCCGTTCCGTTGGAACAGGTCGCCAAAGGTGGCGCGCCGGTACCGGTTCTCGCAAACACCGCACTGCCTGAACCGGTCATCCGGCCGGGGCCGAAACGACGCTCCAGCCAGTCGATCGCGGTCGTGACGTCGGGGCATATGGCCTCGGCCGCGGCCTGCAGATCGTTGCGACCCCAAAGCGGCACCGGGTGGTTTCCGGCTTGCTTTCGTTGTCGCGACTGCGTGTCAGCGAAGTCCGCTACTGTAGCAGCGTTTGTATCCCGTGTCAGCAATTGGCTTGAAAAAATTTTTGCGGTGGGCAGTGCGGCCGCCGGTTTGACCACCGCGAAGGCCTCGGACGGCCAATCCATCGGTGTGAGCAGTTCGCCGATGCCCTCGACCCAGGCCGGGCCCGAGCCCAGGAAAAACGGGATGTCGGCCCCCAGGGGCGTGCCCAGGGCGATCAGGCGCTCGCGTGACCAGCCCAGGCCCCACAGGCGGTTCAGGCCCAGCAGCACGGTGGCGGCGTCCGAGCTGCCGCCGCCCAGGCCGGCGCCCCAGGGCACCTGCTTGTCGATCGAGATGTCGGCGCCCAGGGTGCAGCCGCTGGCCTGCTGCAGCGCGCGGGCGGCGCGCAGGCACAGGTCGTCCTCGGGCAGGGCAGGGCCGAGGTCGTGGCGCAGCAGCCGGCCGTCGCTGCGGCGTTCGAGGTGCAGGGTGTCGGCCCAGTCGATCGGCACGAACAGCGACTGCAACAGGTGGTAGCCATCGGGGCGGCGGCCGGTGACGTGCAGGAACAGGTTCAGCTTGGCCGGGGCGGGCAGGTCGTACAGCGCGGCGAGGCTCATGCGGGATCCGGAAGGGGGCGGGGTGTTCAGCGGTCGAGCGCGGCGCGCAGCTCGATCGCGGGGGCGGGTGAGTCGCGGCGGGCGAGCAGGCGGCCATCGGTGCTCAGGGCGCTGGTGTCGAGTTGCCAGCCCAGCTGTCCGAAACCCTCGGGTGTGGAAAGGGCTGGTGCGCCCGACCAGGGGCGGCCGTCCAGCCAATCGGCCAGCGCCTGCAGCGGCAGCGGCTCACCCAGCAAGGCCTCAGCCAGGCTGGGGAGGTCGGCGAAGGCCCGCTCGCCGCTGGCGTCGCGCAGCAGGGCTCCGGACGGCGTCCAGGTGGCTTCGGCCAGCCGCGTGCCCAGGGGCGAGTCCAGGCGCAGCGCGCCGGCGCGGGCGTCACCTTGCAGCTCGAAGCGGGTGCTGACGCTGCGGCGCGGCTCGCCGGCGTGTGCCGCCACCACCCACAACAGGCGGCCGCTGCGCAAGTCGGTCGGGGCGGCACCCGGCGTGGCGCAGCCGGCCAGCGCCAGTGCCACGGTGCCCAGCACCCTGCGGCGCCCGATCACGGCAGCGGCGCCTTCAGGCGGCGCAGGGTCTCGATCAGGCTGTCGGTGTCGCTGCCGGATTGCAGCCCCTCACGCCAGATGGACACGGCCTCGTCGCGGCGCCCCTGGGTCCAGAGCACCTCGCCCAGGTGCGCGGCGACCTCGGGGTGCGGGCGGCTGCCCCAGGCCCGGCGCAGCAGGCGCTCCGCCTCGTCGAGCCGACCCATGCGGAACTCCAGCCAGCCGAGGCTGTCGACGATGTACGGATCGCCCGCGGCCAGCACCAGGGCGCGTCGGATCAGGGTCCCCGCCTCGTCCAGTCGCACACCGCGCTCGGTCAGCGAATAGCCCAGGGCGTTGTAGGCCTGGGCGTCGTCCGGGCGGGCCGCGATCACCCGGCGCAGCAGCGCTTCCATCTCGTCCAGGCGCCCCAGGCGCTCGACCAGCATCGCCTGCTCGTAGACCAGGCCGGAGTCGTCGGGGCTGGCGGCCAGGGCGGCGGTCACCAGGGCAAGGGCCTCTTCCCAGCGGCGTTCACCGCGCAGCAGCTGCACTTCGGCCAGCAGGCGGTCGCGTCGGGTGGGGCTGTCGGCGGCCGGGGCGTCGCGCAGCAGGCGTCGGGCCTCGGGCCATTGGCCGGCGCGGGCGGCCAGGGTCGCCTGCCGGCCGCGCACCGCCAGCGTGGCCCGCTCGGCCGGGATCCGGGCCAGGGCATCGGCAGCGGTGCGGGCGTCGCCGCGCTGCTCGGCGGCCTGTGACAGCAGCTGCCAGCACAGGTCGGCCATGGCGGCCGAGCGGCTCTCGTCGGCCGGCAGGTCGGCCAGCGCACGCCGCAGGGCGGGTTCGGCCTCGGCCGGGCGGTGCAGCTCGACCATCAGGGCGCCGTAGCTCAACCAGCCCTGCGGCAGGTCGGGCTGCTGGGCCAGGGCCAGGCGCATCTGCTCGGCGGCTTCGACCAGGCGCTGGCGCTGCTCGAGCAGCCGGGCATACCCCATGCGCAGCGAGGGCGGCACGGCAGACTGGGTCAGGCCGGCCTGGACCAGGGTCTCGGCGGCGGGCTGGGTCGGCATCAGTTCGACGGCCAGCACCACCGGCCCCAGGGCGGCGGGTTCGTCGGCCAGCGCCTGGCGGGCCAGCGACAGGGCCCGATCGGGCTGGCCCGCGGCCAGGGCCGCCCGGCCTAGCGCCACCCGGGCGGCGGTGCGGGTCTCGGCGGCGTTCAGGTAGGGGCCCAGGGCCTGCTCGGTGGCGGCCAGGGTGCGCGCCTTGTCGGTGGCGGCTTCCAGGAAACGGGGCAGGCCGGCGATCATCGCCGCGCGCTGGGTGGGGTCCGACAGTTCCAGCAGGTGGCGCAGTGGCTCGCCCAGGTCTTGTGCGCGGTCGAGCGCGGCCAGGACCTGGACCTCGGTGCGGGCGGCCTCGACCGAGCGGGGGTGGGCCCGGCGCCACGCGCGCGCCGCGACCAGCGCCTGGTCGCCGCCGCGGGCCTGCACCGCCAGCTCGGTGGCGCGCTGGTACAGCACCTCGTCGTGCAGCCGGCGGGCGGCGTCGAGGGTGATCTCGAAGGCATTGCCCAGGCGGCCGGCCTGGGCCTCCATCTCGGCCACCATCAGCTGGTAGAACATCGGCGCGTCGAGCGCGCTGGGTGCCGGGGCCTCGGTCGGGGCCGGGGTGGCGGGTTCGGGCGCGGCCGGGGTCTGGGCCTGGGCGCCCAGGCTGCCCATCAGCCCCAGGCCGAACAGCCAGTGGCGCCAGCGCAGGCCGGAGCGGGGATCTGTGGCCGGCGGGCGGGACGCTTGGTGTCGGGTCATCGGGGCTCCTGCTGCGGTCGATTCTAGTGGCCGCCCCCGGGTGGCTTCGGGCTGTCGATAATGCCCGCCATGCCAGAACTGCCCGAGGTCGAGGTCACCCGCCGCAGCATTGCCGGTGTCTGCGGGGCCCGCGTGCGTTCGCTGCGCCTGGGGAAGCCCTTGCGCTGGCCCCTGGGCGCCGATCCCACCGCCCTGACCGGGCTGCAGGTGGGGCCGCTGCAGCGCCGCGGCAAGTACCTGCTGATGCCGCTGCAGGAAGGCGACGCGGTGCGCGGCTGGTTGCTGTGGCACCTGGGCATGTCCGGCTCGCTGTCCTGGCTCACCCCGCCGCACGACCGCAACTCGCCTGGCGTCCACGACCACGTGGACCTGCTGACGGACCGCGGCCTGCTGCGCCTGACCGATCCGCGCCGTTTCGGTGCGCTGGTGTGGTCCGAGGCTCTGGAGCGCCCACCCGCGGCCGCACTGCTGTCCCGGCTGGGGCCCGAGCCCTTTGACCCGCTGCTGACGCCAGCGGGCTTCCATGCGGCGCTGCAGCAGCGCCGGGCGCCGGTCAAGCAGGCCCTGCTGTCGGGAGAACTGGTCGTCGGGGCGGGCAACATCTACGCCAGCGACGCCCTGTTCGAGGCCGCGATCGACCCCCGCACCCCCTGCGACCGCATCGGTCCGCAGCGCGCCGCCCGGCTGCTGGCGGCGGTGCGCCAGGTGCTGTCCGAGGCGATCGAGGCCGGCGGCTCCACGCTGCGGGACTTCAAGGATGCCCATGGCAGCACCGGGCAGTACCAGCAGGGCCGGGTGCGGGTCTATGGCCGTGAGGGTGAGCCCTGCGCCCGTTGCGGCGGCACCATACGGCGCCTGGTCCAGGGACAGCGCGCCACCTACTTCTGCCCCGGCTGTCAGCGGCGCTGATAGCATCGCCCATTGCCGTGAACCACCGCCCAGACGCCCCCGACTCCGATCCCGGCGAGCTGCAGCCGCTGCTCGTGCCCGGGCTTGATGCGCTGACCGACTGGCGCCTGGCGCTGTCGGCCGACCTCGATGCGCTCACCCGCTTCCTGGTCGCCGGCGACCTGCTGTCGCCCTCGGGCCTGTCCAGTGCCATGGCGCTGCGTCAGCGCCTGTCGTCCGACAAGCTGGTGGTGGCCTTCGTCGCCGAGTTCTCCCGCGGCAAGAGCGAGCTGATCAACGCCATCTTCTTCGCCGACGCCGGCCAGCGCGTGCTGCCGGCCACCCCGGGGCGCACCACCATGTGTCCGGTGGAGCTGAGCTGGGACGAGCGGGAGCTGCCCACGCTCGACCTGCTGCCGATCGACAGCCGCCGCGAATCCCAGTCCTTGGCCGAGTGGCGCCACCAGCGCGAGCGCTGGCGCCGGGTGCAGCTGGACCCGGGCGACCTGGCCGCCCTCAGCCAGGCGCTGGTCGAGGTCACCGCCACCCGCCACGTCAGCGTCCAGGACGCCCGCGAGCTGGGCCTGTGGTCCGATGAGTCCGGGGCCGACAACCCGCCCCTGGGCAGCGATGGCCAGGTCGAGGTGCCAGCCTGGCGCCACGCCATCATCAACTTCCCGCACCCGCTGCTGCAGCGCGGCCTGGTGGTGGTGGACACCCCGGGCCTGAACGCCATCGGCGCCGAGCCCGAGCTCACCCTGGGCCTGCTGCCCAGCGCCCACGCCGCGCTGTTCGTGCTGGGCGCCGACACCGGCGTCACCCGCTCCGACCTCGATGTCTGGACCCAGCACCTGGGCGGCCAGGGCATGAGCTGCTTCGTGGTCCTGAACAAGATGGACACGCTGGCCGACCCGCTGGCCAGCGAGGCCGAGCTCGAAGCCGCCATCGAGCGCCAGTGCCGCACCACCGCCGAGACCCTGCGGGTGGACCGCGGTCGGGTGTTCCCGGTCTCGGCCCGCATGGCCCTGACCGCCCGCATGGACGGCGACGCCCGGCGCCTGGCCGCCAGCCGCCTGCCCGCGCTCGAGGCCGCCCTGACCCAGAGCCTGCTGCCGCAACGCCAGTCGGTGCTGGCCAAGACCGTGATCGGTGGCGTGCAGTCGCTGCTGGAGCACGCCACCCGCCGCTTGCGCGACCAGCGCCGCCACAACGCCGAGCAGATGCTCGAACTGCGCGGTCTGCGCGGCAAGAGCCAGGCGCGGGTCAACCAGATGCTCGAGCGCGTGCGCGCCGAGACCACCGATTTCGACCGCTGCAACTCGCGCCTGTCGGCGTTGCGGGCGGTCCATGCGCGCATGCTCCGCGAGGCCCTGCACGAGCTCTCGGCCGACCAGGTCCGCCAGGGCGTGGCGGTGCTGCAGCAGGCCTTGGGCGCCAGCTGGTTCGGCCTGCGTGCGCGGGCCGCGTTCGGCGAGTTGTGCAGTGCCATGGTGGCCCACCTCGAGCGCAGCGTGCACCTGTGCACCGAGATCGCCCAGATGCTCGAGGCCTCGTTCGGGCAGCTCAACGCCGAGTACGGCTTCTCGCTGGCGATGACCCCGCCGCCCGACCTGGCCGCGCAGCGCGACGAATTGCTGGCCATCGAGCGCGGCTACGCCCGCTACTTCGGCGTGTCCCGCGTGATGCACCTGGATGCCGCCGGCTTCAATGAGCAGCTGCAGCGCATGCTCACCTCCAAGCTGCGCACCGTCATGGAAGGCGCGCAGGGCGAAGTCGACACCTGGAACCAGGGCCTGTCGTCGCAGATCGATGGCCAGTACCGTGAGCGGCGCCGCAGCTACAAGCGTCGCACCGAATCCCTCGAGCGCATCGTGCACGCCACCGGCGAGCTCGAGCGTCGCCTGGCCGAGGTCGAGGGCCAGGACCAGCAGCTGCTGTCCCAGATCGACCAGGCCTACCGCCTGGGGGCGCAGGTCTGTGAGCGCGCCGAGCAGGGCCCTGCGCCGGTGTTGCCTGGTGCCGAGTCGCCGCCGCCACCGTCGCTGATGCTGGTGCGCAGCGACGGCGCGCAGGTCCGCCAGGCCTGATGCCCGCTGCCGCCTCCACCCTGGCCACCGAGCTGGTGGCCTGGCAGCGCGCCCATGGCCGCCACGGCCTGCCCTGGCAGGGCCGTGCCGACCCCTACCGGGTCTGGCTCTCCGAGATCATGCTGCAGCAGACCCAGGTCAGCACCGTGCTGGCCTACTACGACCGCTTCCTGCAGCGCTTTCCCGACGTCGCCACGCTGGCCGCTGCGCCCCTGGATGAGGTGCTGGCGCTGTGGGCCGGCCTGGGCTACTACAGCCGCGCCCGCCACCTGCACCGCTGCGCCCAGGCGGTGGTCGAGCTTCATGGCGGACGCTTTCCGTCCAGCGCCGAAGGCCTGCAGACGCTGCCCGGCATCGGCCGCAGCACCGCGGCCGCGATCGCCTCGTTCTGCTTCGGCGAGCGGGTTTCCATCCTGGACGGCAACGTCAAGCGGGTGCTGTCGCGCGCCCTGCTCTTCGAGGGTGATCTGGCCGAGCCGCGCCAGGAGCGCCTGCTGTGGGACCTGGCCCAGGCCCTGGTGCCCGAGCAGGCCGCCGACATGTCGGCCTACACCCAGGGCCTGATGGACCTGGGCGCCACCGTCTGCCGACTGCGCCAGCCGCGCTGCGACGCCTGCCCGCTGGCCGGCCGCTGCCGGGCCCGCGCCGAAGGCCGCCAGGCCGAGCTGCCGCACAAGACCCGCCGCCTGGTGCGCCGAAGCGTCGAGCTGCCACTGCTGTGGCTGCGCCGCGAGGACGCCCATTTCCTGGTGCAGCGCCCCGGGCGCGGCATCTGGGCCGGGCTGTGGGCGCTGCCGGACTACCCCTCGGCCGATGCGCTGCGCGCTGCCCTGGCGCCGTGGCCGGGCCGGCTGCAGCCGGGCGAGACCTTCACCCACGTGCTGACCCACCGCGATCTGGTGATCACGCCCTTCACGCTGCGCTGCGAGGCCGGTGGCCCGCCCGCCGACTGGCTGGCCACCCACTGGCCGGCCGGGCGCTGGGTGCGCCAGGCCGAGCTGCCGGGGCACGGCCTGCCGGCGCCGCTGCAGCGCCTGCTGCAGGCCGGCTGAGGCCCGCGGCGGGCCGGGCCCGCCGGCCGCCGCTCAGGCCAGTCCCTGCTGCTGCAGGAAGGTGTGCACGATCTGCAGCCGCTGCAAGGGGTCGTCCAGTGCCAGCAGGCGCTGGCGGGCCGCGGCCGGGATCGGCAGCAGCTCGCACCAGCGGTTCGCCACCCATCCGGCATCGTCCAACCGCGGGGGCTCGTCCAGCAAGGTGGCGCGCTGCGCCGGTGGCAGGGCGTCCAGCACCCGCGCCAGGGCGTCGACGGCCGGCTGCAGGGCCTCGCCGGGCGGCAGCACCGGGTCCTCGGGCAGCCAGCGCACGCCGTGCGCCACCCACAGGCCCTCGCCCTCGGCCTCGGCATAGCCGCAGCGGAAGCGCTGGCCGCCGCGGCAGCGCAGCTGCACCGGCTCGCCGTGCGGCACCTCGGCGGCGGTGATGTGGGCCACCGTGCCCAGCAGCTCGAAGCGTGGCGGCTCGGCACCGGGCAGGCGCACCTCGCTGCCCTGCGTCAGGCAGACCACGCCAAAGGGCGAGTGCTCCTGCAGGCAGCGCGCCACCAGTTGCAGGTAGCGGGGCTCGAAGACCTTCAGGTTCAGCAGGCCACCGGGAAAGAGCACCGCTTGAAGCGGGAACAGGGGCAGGGTGTCGGACGTGTTCAAGCGGGGTCCCGGGGCAGGGCAGGTCAGTGGTGGGCGCCCATCTCGCGGTGGCGCACCAGGGTGGCGACCGGGCCGGCAAAGCGCCGGGCCAGCTGCTCGGCGATGTAGACCGAGCGGTGCTGGCCGCCGGTGCAGCCGATGGCCACGGTCAGGTAGCTGCGCTGGTCGTCACCGTAGGCCGGTAGCCAGTGGCGCACGAAGTCCTCGATCATCCTCAGCATCTGCGCCACTTCGGGCTGGGCCGCCAGGTAGTCGGCGACCGGCGCGTCCAGACCGGTCTGGCTGCGCAGCTCGCGGAGGTAGAAGGGGTTGGGCAGCACCCGCACGTCGTAGACCAGGTCGGCATCCAGCGGCACGCCGCGCTTGAAGGCGAAGGACTCGAAGACCAGGGTCAGGCGGCTGTCGGTGGCCCCCACCAGCTGGCGCACCCACTCGCGCAGCTGGGCCGGGCGCAGCTTGCTGGTGTCGAGCACGGTGGAGCGCTCCTGCAGGTCGGCCAGCAGGTCGCGCTCCAGCTCGATCGCGTCGAACAGCGCGCGGTGCAGGTCCAGGCCCTCGGCCGGCTTGCTCAGCGGGTGCGGCCGGCGGGTCTCGGAGAAGCGGGTGACCAGGGCGGTGGTGGTGGCGTCCAGGAACAGGCTGCGCACCCGAACCCCTTCGGCGCGCAGCTGCTCGAGCACCGGCAGCAGGTGCGGCAGGGAGCCGGCGGTGCGCACGTCCACCGCGATCGCCATGCGGCGCACGCCGTGCTCGGCTTCCACGCGGATGAAGTCGCGCAGCAGCTCGGGCGGCAGGTTGTCCACGCAGAAATAGCCGGCGTCCTCCAGCGCGTGCAGCGCCACCGACTTGCCCGAGCCCGAGGTGCCGGTGACCAGCACCACCTCGCGCTCGGCGCGGGCGCTCTCTGGGTCGATCTCGGGCGGCTCGTCGCCAGGGGGGCGGGCGGTGCTCATCCGATCGCTCCTTCGCTGCCCTGGCGCAGCAGCGCCTGGGCGTGGGCCAGGCTGGTGCCGGCGGCGCGCTCGCCGCCCAGCATCCGCGCCACCTCGGCCACGCGTTCCTCGCCCTGCACCGGGCGCACCCGGCTGAGGGTCTGGCGGCCCTGGGCGGCCTTGGCCACCACCAGGTGCTGGTCGGCACAGGCGGCGACCTGGGGCAGGTGGGTCACGGCCAGCACCTGCACCCGTTGGCCCAGCTGTTTCATCAGGCGGCCGACCGCGTCGGCCACGGTGCCGCCAACGCCCGAATCGATCTCGTCGAAGATCAACGTGCCCGGGCCGCTGGCGCGCGACTGCACGGTGGTCACGGCGATGGCCAGGGCCAGGCGCGACAGCTCGCCGCCCGAGGCCACCTTGGCCAGCGGGCGCGGCGCGCTGCCGGCATGGCCGGCCACCAGAAATTCGGCCGATTCCAGGCCGAAGGCCTGCGGCTGCTCCTGGGCCACCAGCTCCACCGCGAAGCGGCCGCCGGCCATGCCCAGCTGCTGCATCGCGTCGGTCACGCGGCGGGCCAGCGGCTCGGCGGCCTTGCGCCGGGCGGTGCTCACCTTCTTGGCCTCGGCACGCCAGGCCTTCTCGGCGGTGGCCACGCGGGCCTCCAAGGCGTCCAGGTCGGTGGCCGCGTCGAGGGCGCGCAGCGCGGCCTGCCACTCGGCCAGCAGGGCGGGCAGGTCCTCGGGCGGGCGGCGGTAGCGACGGGCCAGGCCCATCCAGTCGGACAGGCGTGCGTCGAGTTCGGCCAGCCGGGCCGGGTCGAGCTCGGCGCGCGACAGGTAGGCGTTCAGGGTGTGGGCGGCGTCGTCGAGCTGGGCCTGTGCGCCCTGCAGCGCTTCCAGCACCGGGGCCAGGCGCGGGTCGAAGCCGGCCACGTCCTCGAGGGCGGTGATGGCGCGGGCGGTCAGGGCGCAGGCGCTGGACTCGTCCTCGTCCAGGGTGCGGGCGGCGCGGCCGGCGGCATCGATCAGGGCCTGGCCGTGGGCCAGGCGCTGGTGCTCGGCGTTGAGCTCGGGCCATTCGTCGGCGCTTGGCGCCAGGCGCTCCAGCTCGCCGATCTGCCACTGCAGGCGCTCGCGCTCGCTGGCCAGCTCGTGCTGGCGGGTGCGGGCCTGGGCGAGGGCCTCGCCGGCGGCCTTCCAGGCGGCGAAGGCGGCGGCCATGGGGCGGGGGTCCACGCCGGCCTGCTCGTCCAGCAGCGCACGCACCGCCGCCGGGCGGGTCAGGCCCTGCCAGGCGTGTTGGCCGTGGATGTCGATCAGGTGGTCGGCGGCTTCGCGCAGCTGGGCCGCGGTGGCCGGGCTGCCGTTGACGAAGGCCCGGCTCTTGCCTTGGGCATCCACCACGCGGCGCAGCAGCAGCTCGTCGCCGCCGTCAAAGCCCGCGGCCTCCAGCCAGCCCTGCAGCGAGGGCGGGCAGTCGAAGGTGGCGCTGATGTCGGCGCGGGCGGCGCCTTCGCGCACCACGTGGCTCTCGGCCCGGGCGCCCAACGCCAGCTGCAACGCGTCGATCAGGATCGACTTGCCGGCGCCGGTCTCGCCGGTGAGCACGCCGAAGCCGGCGCCGAACCCCAGGTCCAGCGCATCGACGATCACGAAATCCTTCAGCGTCAGGTGCTTCAGCATCTCAGTCCACGGCCCACAGGCCCCAACCCAAAACTCGACAGGAACTCCAAACCTCCGCCACCACCGGTGCCCCCATCCAGCCCCCGCCGCGGATCCGGCTCCGCCGGTCCGCCAGCGGCGCCCCCTCGGGGGGCAGCGACCGCCAGGGAGCGTGGGGCCTACACCACGCCTTCGTACCAGCGCAGCTTGCGCCGCAGCGTGGCGTAGTAGCTCCAGCCGCGCGGGTGCAGGAAGCGCACGGCCTGGGCCGAGCGGGTGACGCGGATCTGGTCGCCGTGCAACAGGCTGGCCAGGCGCTGGGTGTCGAAGCTGGCGCTGGCGTCGCGGCCGTTGACGATGGTGATCTCCACCTCCTGCGAGTCCGGCAGCACGATCGGCCGGTTCGACAGGGTGTGCGAGGCCAGCGGCACCAGGACCCAGCCGCCGATGGCCGGGTGCAGGATCGGGCCGCCGGCCGACAGGGCGTAGGCGGTGGAGCCGGTGGGCGAGGCCAGGATCAGGCCGTCGGCGCGCATGTTGGCGACGAATTCGCCGCCGATGGCCACGCGCAGCTCGACCATGCTCGAGGTGTTGCCGCGCCCGACCACCACATCGTTCAGGGCCAGGCCCTGGAAGATCATCTCGCCGTCGCGCCAGACGCCGCCTTCGATCATGGAGCGGCGCTCTTCCTCGTAGTCGCCCTGCACGATCGGGCCCAGCGCCTCTTCCCAGTCGGTGGCGCGCACATCGGTGATGAAGCCCAGGCGGCCCTGGTTGATGCCCACCAGGGGCAGGTGGTAGCGGGCCAGTTCGCGGGCGATGCCCAGCATGGTGCCGTCGCCGCCCACCACCACGGCCAGGTCGCAGCGGGCACCGATCTCCTCGGTGCTGAGGGCGCCGAAATCGCTCCAGCCGGTGTTGAACGCGGTGTCCTGGTCCACCGAGACCTCAAGGCCCCGCCGGCACAGGAACTGGGCGATGTTCTCCAGCATCGGCCGGATGCCCTGGGCCTGGTATTTGCCGATCAGAGCGGCGTGGCGGAAACGGGTGGACATGGTGTGGGGAATTACACCACAGCGCCTGTGGCGGACCGGGGGTGCGGCGACCATGTCCGTACAATGAAAACCATGCTCGACGAGCGCTCCAAATCCCTGCTGAAAACCCTGGTCGAGCGCTACATCGCCGACGGCCAGCCCGTGGGCTCGCGCACCCTGTCGCGGGCGTCCGGCCTCGAGCTCTCGCCGGCCACCATCCGCAACGTGATGGCCGACCTCGAGGAGCTGGGCCTGATCGTCAGCCCGCACACCTCGGCCGGCCGCATCCCCACGGCGCGTGGCTACCGGCTGTTCGTCGACACCATGCTCACCGTCCAGCCGCTGCAGCTCGACCGCGCGCCGCCCGACATGGTGGCTGCCGGCGACCAGCTTCACCCCGACCAGCCCCAGCGGGTCATCGCCCAGGCGGCCCAGATGCTGTCCAGCCTGAGCAGCTTCGTCGGCGTGATCACCGCCCCGCGCAAGCCCAGCGTGTTCCGCCACATCGAGTTCCTGCGCCTGGGCGAAAAGCGGGTGCTGGTGATCCTGGTGTCGCCCGACGGCGATGTCCAGAACCGCGTCATCTTCACCCCGCACGACCACAGCCAGAGCGAGCTGGTCGAGGCCACCAACTACCTCAACACCCACTACGCCGGCCTCACCCTCGAGGAAATGCGCACCCGCCTCAAATCCGAGGTCGATGCCCTGCGCGGCGAGATCGCCGCGCTGATGCAGGCCGCGGTGCAGGCCGGCTCCGAGGCCATCGCCGAGACCCAGGAGCAGGTCGTGGTCAGCGGCGAGCGCAACCTGCTGGGCGTGCAGGACTTCGGCAACGACATGGGCTCGCTGCGCAAGCTGTTCGACCTGTTCGAGCAGAAGACCCAGCTGATGCGCCTGCTCGACACCTCCAGCCGGGCCGAGGGCGTGCGCATCTTCATCGGCGGCGAGAGCCGGGTGGTGCCCTTCGAGGAACTCTCGGTCGTCTCGGCCCCCTACGAGGTCGACGGCCGGGTGGTCGGCTCGCTGGGCGTGATCGGCCCGCAGCGCATGGCCTACGAGCGCATGATCCAGATCGTGGACATCACCTCCAAGCTGGTCGGCAACGCCCTGTCCCAACGCTGAGCGTCACCGGGCCTTCCCATGGCCACCATAATGGGCCGAATCCATCACGGAAGAGGGAGTTGTGACCCGTCCGCGCCCGTATCCCCGCTGGCTCTGGTTGCGCACGCTGGGTCTGGCCTTGCTGGCCGCCCTGTCGCTGGCTTCGACCGCCCAGGACCGTGGCGCGGCCAGCAGCGCCGCCGGCCCGGCGCTGCGGGTGATCACCGACGACAACTACCCGCCCTTCCTCTTTCGTGACGCCGATGGCCGGTTGGCCGGCTATCTGGCCGACTTCTGGGCCCTCTACCAGAAGCGCACCGGCACCCCGGTGGAGCTGATCGCCGTCAGCTGGTCCGAAGCCCAGCGCCGTCTGCTGGCCGGCGAGGCCGACGTGATCGACATGATCTACCGCACGCCGCCGCGCGAGCCGCTGTACGACTTCACCCCGCCCTACGCCCGCCTGCCGGTCAACATCTACAGCCATGTGGCGCTCAGCGGCGTCAGCAGCCTGGCCACGCTGCGCGGCTTCACCGTGGGCGTGCAAAAGGGCGACGCCTGCATCGACCAACTGCAGGCGGCCGGCATCACCACGCTGGAGCCCTACGAGAACTACGAGCAGCTGCTGGCCGCCGCGATGCGGATGGAGGTGCGCCTGTTCTGCCTGGACCAGGCCCCGGCCAACTTCTACATGTACAAGCTGGGTGCGGACCAGCAGTACAAGGTGGCGTTCGAGCTGTACCACGGGGAATTCCACCGCGCGGTGCGCAAGGGCAACCAGGCCGCGCTGCGCCAGCTGCAGGCCGGGCTTGACCAGATCCCGGCCGACGAGGAGGCCGCGCTGCGCCAGCGCTGGCAGGAGCAGACCCGGCCCACCACCACCGTGCCGCGGGTGGTGTGGCTGGCGGCACTGGCCCTGCTGAGCGCGGGCGGGCTGCTGCTGCTGTGGAACGTGCTGCTGCGCCGGCGCGTGGCCGCCGGGACGGGCGAGCTGCGCCAAGCCCTGGATGCGCTGCAGCGCGCCCACCAGGCCACCGACGCCGCCCGGGCCGACCTGGCCGCCACCCTGGCCGCCGTTCCGGACATGCTGTTCTCCTTTGACGCCGACGGCCGCTACCTCGACATCTATGCCGGAGCCTCCCCCGAGCTGCTGGCCAATCAGCGCGAGCAGCTGCTGGGCCGGCGGGTCGACCAGGTGCTGCCGCCCGAGGCCGCGGCGGCCGTGCAGGCCTCCATCCATGCCGCCCTCGCCGACGGTGGCGACTGGGGCCGCGTGGTCTGCCTGTCGATCGCCGGCCGTTCGCGCTGGTTCGAGCTCTCCGCCGCGCGCAAACGGCTGCCTGGCGCCGAGCCGCAGGTGCTGATGCTCTCGCGCGACGTCACCATGCGCCGCGAGGCCGAGCTGGAGGCCGCCGCCGCCCGCGAGGCCCTGGTCCGCTCCGAGCGCGACCGGCTGATGAGCCTGCTGTTCGACGTGGCGCCGGTGCCCATGACCTACATCACCGAAGAGCGGATCGAATCGGTCAACCGGGCCTTCGTCAACGTCTTCGGCTACGCCCAGGCCGACATCGCCACCCTGGCCTCGTGGTGGCCCCAGGCCTACCCCGACCCCGCCTACCGCGCCCAGGTGCTGGTGCGCTGGCAGCAGTCCATCCGCGAGGCGGTGGACGGCCGGGTCGAGCCCCAGGAATACCGCATCCGCACCCGCGACGGCCGCTTCCTGCACGTGCTGGTGGGCGGCCAGCTGGTCGACGCCGGCATGATCGTCACGCTGCAGGACATCACCCCCCTGGAGCAGGCCCGCAGTGCCGCCGAGGCCGCCAGCGCCGCCAAGGGCAGCTTCCTGGCGATGATGAGCCACGAGATCCGCACGCCGCTCAACGCCATCACCGGCATGACGCAGCTGACGCTCAAGACCGCGCTCAACCCGTCACAGCGCAAGTACCTGCAGAAGATCCAGGCCGCCAGCCGCATCCTGCTCACCACCATCAACGACATCCTCGACTTCTCCAAGATCGAGGCCGGCCGCATCGACCTCGAGCGCGAGGTCTTCGACCTGGAGCAGCAGGTGCAGGACGTGGCCAGCCAGCTGGCCATGCGCGCCGCCGAGAAGCAGCTCGAGCTGGTGGTCGACCTGTCCCCCGAGCTGCCCCGCCACGTGCTGGGCGACCCCACCCGCTTCAGCCAGGTGCTGCTCAACCTGGGCGGCAACGCGGTCAAGTTCACCGACCAGGGCAGCGTCTGCATCCGACTGCGCCCCGAGCAGCGGCAGGACGACCGGCTGCTGCTGCGCATCGAGGTCGAAGACACCGGCATCGGCATCGCCCCCGAGCAGCTGGGCCGCCTGTTCGAGAGCTTCCAGCAGGCCGACAGCTCCATCACCCGGCGCTACGGCGGCTCGGGCCTGGGCCTGGTGATCGCCCGGCGCCTGGTCGAGCTGCAGGGCGGCACCGTGGGCGTGCGCAGCCAGCCCGGCCAGGGCAGCTGCTTCCACTGCACGCTGGACCTGGGCGTGGCCGCCCAGCAGCCCGCCGCCACGCCTGCGCACGCATCGCTGCGCGGCCGCCGCGTGCTGGTGGTGGACGACCACCCGCAGGCCCGCGACACCCTGCGCCACATGCTGGGCGCCATGGGCCTGGAAGCCGAGGCCGTGTCCAGCGCCCCCGAGGCCCTGGGCGCCTTGCTGGCCGCCGAGCACGAGCACCGCCCCTACGCCGCCGCGCTGATCGACTGGCAGATGCCTCAGATGGACGGCCTGGCGCTGTGCCGGGCGCTGCAGGCCGAGCCCCTGGCCCACCCGCCCGAGCTGCTGCTGGTCACCGCCTTTGGCGAAGACACCCTGGGCACCGCCGCCGAGTCCGCCGGTGTGCGCCAGGTGCTGGCCAAGCCCGTCACCCCCTCGCAGCTGCACGACGCCCTGGCCAGCGCCCTGCTGGGCCAGGTCCCGCCGCCGGCACCCCAGCCGCCCGCACCGCTGGCCCCGCCCCCGGCGCTGCTGGGCCGGCGCGTGCTGCTGGTCGAGGACAACGAACTCAACCAGGACGTGGCCCGCGAGCTGCTGCACCTGATGGGCGTGCGGGTGGAAGTGGCCAGCGACGGCGCCCAGGCCGTGCGCCGCCTGCGGCACGACCCCGCCAGCATCGACCTGGTGCTGATGGACATGCAGATGCCCGTGATGGACGGCCTGGCCGCCACCCGCGCCATCCGCGCGCTGCCTGGCACCGCCGCCCTGCCCATCGTGGCCATGACCGCCAACGCCATGGTCGGCGACCGTGAACGCTGCCTGAAAGCGGGCATGAACGACCACCTGGCCAAGCCGATCGATGCCGAGCTGCTGGCCACCACCCTGGCCCGCTGGCTGTCGCCCCCCGCCGCCTCGGCCGAGGCTCCCGTCACCCCGGCCGCCAGTGCCGTCGGTGCCGCCCCGGGCAACGCCCCCGTCAGCACCTTCGCCCCCGTGCTGGACACCGTCACCGGCCTGCGCCAACTCGCCGGCGACCCCGCCTTCTACCGCCGCCTGCTGGTCAAGTACGGCAGCCTGGAAGGCGGCGCGCCGCAGTCCATCCGAGCCGCCCTGCAGTCCGGCGACCGCACCACCGCCCAACGCCTGGCCCACTCCCTCAAGGGCGCCTCGGCCCAGGTCGGCGGCATGGCCCTGCGCGACGCCGCCCTGGCCCTGGAACTGGCCCTGCGCCACGACGCCCCCGCCGACGTGCTGGAGCCCCTGCTGCAGGCCGTGGACCAGGCCAGCCACACCCTGCTGCAGGCCATCGCCGACCACCTGGCCCGCACCCCGGCGCCGCCCGCCGTCTGAGCCTGGCGCGGCGCGCCGGGCACCGCGCCCCCGCGCCTGCCTACAATCGCCCCCTTCGGGCCGCTAGCTCAGTCGGTTAGAGCAGAGGACTCATAATCCTTTGGTCCGGGGTTCGAGCCCCCGGCGGCCTACCACCCCCATCGGCGCGGGATGCGAGCGATGGGGGCCGGCGACCGTGCCCTGTCCAAACGCATCGAACGGCGGCCACGTGGAGTGGCATTCATCCCTGCTGAGGATGTCGCCACCGGTTGGTCTGAATAGGCTCTGCACCTGGTCCATTCTCGGAATGCAGAGGAACGCCCATGAGACTGCCGATCCCATTCGCCGTCGCCGCACTGTGCACCGTGTCCAGCATGGCCATGGCACGACAGGTCATCAACGAGAGCTTCACCGATGGCTTCATCGGCCCTGCCGCCATCGAGACGCTGGGTCATGGCGCGACGCTCAAGTCGACTGCGCGCAAGTTCTCGGTCAAGGTCGTTGGGGGGTCGTGCGGCTCCTGTGGCCAGGCCGATGCCCTGAACATCTATCCGGCGACAGCGCCCCTGAGCGGCGACTTCTTGGCGGACCTGGAGTTCGTCCAGGACGGCCGAACGGCAGTCGAAGGCAGTCAGGTGCGCAGCGGCATCTACCTGGAAATGAGGGTGAATGCTCCCGATCACATTGCTGGCAGCGTCTCCGTGTCGCTGACAGGTGACTTCCGATCGAACGGCACCGAGTTTCATGGGGCCACCGGGATGTCTTTCATCGGCGGCTCGCTGGTCGGCTTTCAGGAGGCTGCGATCCCCCCGTCGGATGTGTCCTCGGGCACATGGACGATGAACCTGGGCCGCAGTGGCTCCATGTGCAGGATCAAACTGCTGGATCCGGTGGGCGTGGACCGCCTGGCCATGGCACCGGTGCCGTGCTCCACCGAGCCGCTTCTTCCGGCCGTGGTGCTGTTCTCCGGCTCAGGCGGCTCCACCGTGAAGAATGGCACCTACGGGGCGAGCCTGAAGCGACTGCGCGTCACGGCCGACTGACCCGGGGGAGGCCGATCGGTTCATCGATTCTCAAAGGCCCTCTGACAGCCGCCTTCGACGAGCCCTCGCACGATGGCGGCAGGGCGTCGACGGCGCTTGCTGGGCAGTCGATCCGCAAGCGGAGCGGAACAGCGGCTTCTGAAGCTCTACGACAAGGTCAAAGACACCCCGTTCCTGCTCGCGCAGCAAGAAGAGTTGGCGAAGTTCATGGAGCCGATCCCTGTTGCTCAAGCCTCGCTTGGGAGTGCTGCGCAATGTCGCCGGTCGCGGCAGGGGCGGCGGGGAAGGCCTGGCACGGGTCGTCGCGATCGGCCGCCGGCGTGGCCCACGCGATGTCGTAGGGCAGGCGCCCGGGCGGGCTGTCCAAAGGGGTCTCGACGAAGCCGATCGTCAGCACTCGGGCCTCAGGCCGCCGCCTGGCCAGCAGCGTCGGCACGCCATGGTCGAGCCGGACGTGGCCGTTGCCGGCGAGCAGGACCGCACGGCGGGCCCCGGACGCCGCAAGGGCGGGCGCGGACACCGACAACAGCGCTTCGGCCATGGCAGCGTCGCGGCCGCGCTGGGCGGCCACCATGCCGGGCAGTCGGGCGGCGCTCAGATGGCCGCAGTGCCCCTGCAGCAGGTCATGCTCGAGCGCCGTGCGCGCCGCCGCGTCCAGGGGGGCGGCTTCGATCCCGCGGGCCAGCTCGGCCGGCAGCGCCTGCGGGCCGTCCCGCGCCACCTGGCGTGCGGCATCGCGCCCGAGGTTTCCGCCCCGCAGCGCCATGCCGGCCTGCGCGACCGCGCGGAACAGCGGTTCGTGCATCGGCCAGCGCCAGCCCTTGGCGTCGAAGCCGCTGGCTTCGAGTGCGCCGCGCAAGGACTCGCCCGCGAGATCGGTGGCCAGTGTCGGCGCGGCGCCTTGGGGCAGGTGCTCGGCCACCACTGCCACCGGTCCGGCCAGGCGCGCCAGCAGCGCGGCGCGGCGGGCATGGTGGTGCGGGTTGTCGTGCAACTCACCCAGCAGCACGATGTCGGCGTGGCGCATGCGGCGCTCGACCTCGTCGGTGGTGATGCCCTGGCCCGTGCGGGTGTCGACGATGCGGTCAGCCGGCCCGGCCGGCGTGGTGGCACAGGCGCCGAACGGGGCCACCGCCGCACAGACCAGCCAGGTGCGTCGGGTGCAGGTCATGGCGTGCCCTCGGGCACATAGACGATCGAGCCGTCCTTCATCCGGTAGGCCACCCCGGCCTTCTCGCCGTCGCCAGAGCCAATGGCACCACTGGACTTGTAGCGCTCGACCTTCTCGCCCTTCTTCACCGTGATCTCCATGGTGGGCTTGCCGGCATCGGTGATCACCGTGACGTCGCGCTTGGAAAAGGGGCTGAGCATCGGATTCTGGGACACGGTGATGAGCAGCGCGGCGATGATGACCAGGAAGATGTCGATCAGGTTGACGACCGACAGGATGGGGTCGTCGGTCTCGGCTTCGTGAAGCAGCTTCAATGCCATGTCCGCACCTCATCCGATGGGTGCATCGGTCGGTCCCCCAGGGGGATGCGGCCCGGCATGGGCGTGGCCCAGCGCTCGGGCCGCATCACGCCGCTCCCTGCACGCGGGTGCGCGAGATCTCCAGCACCTCTTCGGCCAGCCAGCGGCGCCGCACGTTGGCCACCCAGAAAGTGATGGCCGCGGCGATCAGCGCCAGGATCACGGCCGAGAAGGCCACGGTGAGGTTGCTCGACACCTGTGCGAGGTTGCCGTCCGACAGGCCCTTGAGCGCCGGGCCCATCGGGATCATGGTGGCCACCAGGCCCAGCAGCGGCGTCACGCGGCTGGCGATGCGCGGGCCCTCCATCAGCTGGTGGGCGCGCAGATCGAGCTCGTCGTCGGAGAGGCCGTTCGGCCCCGCCGCCTGGTGGGCGGCCACCAGTGGCCGGCCGCCGCCCTGGCGGCGGCGCAGGGCCAGCGTGATGAACTCGCCCAGCACCCAGAAGGCGTACAGGAACAGCGCCGCGATCAGCAGCAGGGTGGGCATCAGGAACAGTTGCGCCACGGTGTACATCGTGGCTTCGATCGTGGTGGACATGGGAACAGCCTCGGGTCGATGGTGAAGAGGGCGAGCCGCCGTCGGGGGTTTCAGGCGGGCCGCAGCGGGGGCAGCTGGCGGGTCGGGGCGGGCCGTGCGGGCCCGGGGCGCTCGCGCCAGCCCTGCCACGCGCCGCCCGCTGCGGCCAGCGCCAGGAGCAGCCAGGCGGCGAGGGCGTTGAGGACCGCCACCGCGGGTGGTGCGGCGTCCGGCACGCGCTCCAGCTTGAAGCCCTGCACCGGCGGCGGTGGCGCAGGTTCGGGTGGCGCCGTTGGCGTGTCCGGGGCCGTTGCGGCGGCCGCTGCCGGCGCCGCAGCGGGCGCCGGAGAGGGGCTCGCCAGGCCAAAGCCCGGCGCCACGAAGGCCTGGAAGGTCGCGTTGTCGCTGCGCACGTTGAATCGCTGCGCCAGCGCCCGGTACCGAGCCTTCAGCTCGGCCACACTGCGTGGATCCGCGTCCCACTGCTGCAGGCGGGCGGCCTCCAGCATGCGTTCGATGCTCTGCGCCAAGGCATGCGGGTTGTGGGCTTCGAACCAGCGCTTCAAGCCCAGGTCGTGCTTGTCGCGCACATAGACGTCCATGAACTCCTGCCATTGGTCGTGGCGCACCACTTCGCGCGACACGCTCTGCCAGCCGGCGAAGTTGTTGATGCCGTCGAGCACCTGCAGCGTGCCCGCGTAGCCCTCGGCCATCAGGCCCTGGATGTGGCCGGGGTGGAAGTTGCGCGTGGCCAGCTCCTTGGCCAGGAAGCCGGCGGCGCCCTCGACCTTGCCGCTGCCGGCGCCGCGCAGGTTGCTGACGTAGAGCTCGGGCGCCTGGCCGTCCAGGTGGCGCACCGCCAGGCCGATGCCACCGAGGTACTGGAACGGGTCGTCGGTGGTCAGCAGGCCGTACAGGTTGCTGGTGCGTGCCAGCACGGCGGCCTCGGTGCCGCGCAGGTGCTCGGCGTACAGGTTCAGCTGGCCCGCGCCGGTGACGCCGGCCCTGCCCCAGGTCGACTCGTCGGGGCCGTAGGCGTGCTGCATGCGGCGCAGGTACAACTCGGCCAGCTTGCGGTCGCCCTCGCCCTGGGTCTTCCAGGTGTCGGTGGCCAGTGCCGCGTCGTCCAGGCCGGTGCCGTAGCGGCCCGATTCGCTGGAGAAGATGCGCGTGGCGCCGGCGGCACGCGCCTCGGCTTCGGGCACGCCGCCGGCCACCAGGTTGCGCGCGATGCGCTCGGCGTTGGCCGCCACCGGGTTGTCGGACTCGCTCCGCGCCTGCGCGGCAAGATGTGCCGCGTCGGCCAGCTGCTTCATCACGTTCGGGAAGTGGTCGCGGTACAGGCCGGTCGCCGACAGCACCACGTCCACCCGAGGGCGACCAAGTTGCTCGCGCGGGATCAGCTTCACACCCGTCACCCGGCCGCCGCTGTCCCACTGCGGCTCCACGCCCATGGCCCACAGCGCCTGCGCTTCGAGCAGGCCGAAGTGGCGCATGGTCTCGACCGACCACAGCGTGAACGTCGTCTTCCTCAGCATGCGGCCGGTCTTGGCGCGGTGGGTGGCGATCAGCTCGTCCATGGCCAGCTTGCCGGCCTCCCAGGCGGCCTTGGTGGGCACGCGGCTGGGGTCGAAGCCGTACAGGTTGCGGCCGGTGGGCAGTGCATCGGGGTTCTTGATCGGATCGCCGCCGTAGCTGGTGGGGATGTGGCGGCCGTCCAGCGCGGCCAGCAGTGCGGCCATCTCGTTGCGCGCACCCAGGTCGTCGTACCAGCGCCGTGCCAGGGCCAGCCGCTCGCGCGCCTTGGCGCTCAGGTGCGGTACCTCCGCACCCTCTCGAAGGTGCGCCGCGAGCAGGCGGTAGGGCTTGGTCTCGACCAACCGGGTGTGGTCGGCGATCAGCAGCTCGTCGGCCTCTTCGGTCGGGTGGTTGGGGTCGGCCACGCCTTCCCAGAAGTCCTTGCCCAGCATCATCAGCACCTGGGCGATGCGCCACCGCTCGTCCGCGCCCTGACCAAAGGTGTGCAGGCCCATCGGCTGCGCGGTCAGCGCCAGTTCGTGCAGGTGGTCGTGCACGGCGGCGACGAAGGCGTCGAACCCGCGGGCGATGCGCTCGTCGCTCCAGCCCATGTCCAGGTGGATGCGCTCGCGCGTCACGCTCGCCAGGAAGTCCGCCTTCAGCTGGTCCTTCACGCCGCCGCTGTCCTGCGCGATCCACTGGTGCAGCAGGTCGTGGATCCGGGTCAGGCGGTCGTGCAGGCCCGCCGGCGTGAGCGGCGGCGTCTGGTGGCTGATGACCACCGCACGCCCGCGGCGCTTGGCCTGGGTGGACTCGCCGATGTTGTCCACGATGTACGGGTAGACCACGGGCACGTCGCCCACCGCCAGCATCGGCCAGTCGTGCACCGACAGGCCGCGCTCCTTGCCCGGCAGCCACTCCTGCGTGCCATGGGTGCCGAAGTGCACGATGGCGTCGGCCGAGAAGGCCTGCCGGGCCCACAGGTACACCGCCATGTAGAAGTGCGAGGGCACGGCGCTTGTCGAGTGGTAGAGAGCCTTCTCCTTGTCGTCGCCGCGTTCGCCGCGACCCGGCTGGGGCAGCAGCGTGACCTGCCCGAGTTGCAGCCGCGGGATCACGAAGAACGCCTCGCCGCCTTCGCGCAGGACGAAAGTCGAGTGCTCGGGCTCGCCCCAGCGCGCGCGCAGCGCCGAGCCCACGGTCGCCGGCTGCCGGTCCAGCCAGGCGCGGTAGGCCGCGACGGGCAGTCGATCGGCCAGGCCGTCTCGCAGCAGTTCGCGCAGCACGGCCTGGTCCTGCGGCGGCCGGTAGCCTGGGGCCAGCAGGCGCTGAAGGCGCTCGGTGAGCGGCTTCTCGTCCCAGGTCTCCGTGCGGTAGCCCGCCGCCTGCATCGCGGCCAGCGAGCCGCTCAGCGAGCGCGGCAGGTTCATGAAGCTGGCCGACAGGTTCTTCTCGCCCGCCGGGTAGTTCCAGAAGAAGATCGCGACGCGCTTGTCGGCCGCCGGTGTCCGGCGCAGCTTGGCCAGGTTCAGTGCCTTGTGTGCGACAGCGGCGGCCTGTGCGGCAATGGGCACCAGCTGCTCGTCGCCCGGCCGGGTGGCCATCGCCACCTGGATGTCGGTGATGCCGGCGTACTCGGCCTGCGCCAGGTAGAAGGGCACGTCGATCAGCGGGATGCCGACCGGGCTGGCGGACCAGTCCTGCTCGCTGCCGCGGCGCCAGGCCATGGCCTGCACCACGGGCAGGCCCAGCTCCTCAAACTCCTTGCGCCGGCCTTCGGGGTTGAGCGTGATCTGGGTGTTGACGATGGCCTCGACCACCGGCTGATCATTGATGGTGACCATGCGCCGCACGGCGTCGGCGTCCATCACCGGGCTGTAGAACGGCAGTGCCAGCGCACCCTGGGCCTCGATGCGCCGGATCAGATCGTCCAGGAAGCCGGTCTGGGCCGACGCGATGCTGCCCTGGTGGAAGGCGATGGCCACCGTGGGCGGGCGGCGGGCAGGGTCGATGCCCCGCGCGGCGAAGTACTCGGCCGGCGTGGCCACCACCGCCTGATGCAGTCCGGGGTGGTAGATGGCCGCGGCCGGGAACACCTGGGGTGGCGACAGTGCGCGCCAGTCTTGGCCGGCGCGGTGTGCCAAGAGCGTGCGGATCAGGGTATCGGTGTTGCGCGTGCCGCCTTGCACGAAGTAGCCGTGCAGGCGCTGGGCCAGCGCCGCGTCCAGCCCGCCGCCGGGCTTGGGGGCGGGCGAGGGCAGCCAGGCGTGCGGCACCCGCTGCAGCGCCGGCAGTGCGGCGCCGAGCTTGTTGCGCACGAAGTCCTCGATGTGCTGCCGCGGCGCGTCGATCAGCACCAGGTCGGCACCCTGCCAGAGCGCGGGGGTGAGTTCGTCGGCCGGGATCTTCTCGATGAAGCGCGCGCGCATCGGCAGGCCCTGCGCGCGCGCGGCCTGCTCCAGCGCGACGAAGCGGCCCGGCGGTGACGGGCTGGTGGTGATGACCAGCACGCCTTCGGCCCAGGCCCCGCCACAGGCCCACAGCAGAAGGGCCAGGCCGCACGCGCGCAGCAGGTGTCGCATCATCAGAACTGGTAGCGCGCGCTGACCGCGACGTTGCGGCCGGGCTGCGTGTAGGCGTCGGCCACCGTCGTGGTGACGGCGATGCCGCGCACATCAGACCAGTTCGTGTACTTGGCATCGGCCAGGTTGTTCAGCGCCACGTTCAGCTGCCACTGACGCGTGATGTCCCACCAGACCGAGAGGTCGGCTGTGACATAGCCCTTGGGAATGTAGAGGTCGCTGGCGTAGGGACGATGCTGGCTCTGCTGGCCGGTGAGCAGCAGCTCGCCGCCGAAGCGGCCCTTGCGCGCGTAGCGCAGGGCCAGCGTGCCCTTGTCGGGCTCGATGGTGGGCAGCGGGCTTTCGGTGCCGTCCTGGGCCCGCTGGTCGCCCTTGGCGTGCGCGTAGCGCGCCTCCACCGACCAGCCCGGTGCGAAGCCCCACTCCCCCATCAGCTCGAAGCCCGAAATCGTCGCGCTGGCCGCGTTGACGGACTGGAAGGTGCGCGTGTTGGCGGGCATGCCGGGGTCCAACGGCACCGCGGTGGTGGCCGTCACGTCGACGTTGCTGATGATGAAGTCGCGGTAGCGCGACTTGAACAGCGCCAAACCCCAGCGCAGCGTGTCCTCGCGTCCGCGCAGGCCCAGCTCGAAAGAGGTGCTGTGCTCAGGCTTGAGGTCCGGGTTGCCGATGCTTCGGTACGGCGGGTTGGCCGTGCTGTTGCTGACGCCACCGTTGATCTGCCAGGGCGTGGGTGCGCGGAAGCCTTGGGCGATCTGCGCATAGGGCTGCAGCAGCGGCATCGCCTGCCACACCACGCCCAGGCGCGGCGAGACGGCGCTGCCCGACAGCTTCGAGGGCGTGACGCTGTTGTTGCGGGTGTAGAGCGGATTGCCGGTGTCGGGGTCGATCTCGAAGCGGTCGAAACGCAGGGCCGGCGTGATGCGCCAGGCGCCGATGGCGATCTCGTCCTGCGCGAACGCGCCGAGCTGTCGGTAGTCCGAATCCGGGAAGCTCTGGTTGGGCAGCGTGGCGGAGGCGCTGGTGCTGCCGCTGGTGATCAGGTTGCCGGCGGCGTCGTAGTGCGCGCCTTGCTTCAGCGAGGTGATGCGCGCGTCGGAGACGTCCGCACCCCAGAGCACGCGGTGCGTGATGGTCAGGCCGAAGTTGCTCTCACCCTGCAGCCCCAGGCCGTTCGTGCGCTCGCCATAGGTGGTGTCACGCGTGCGCCGGGCCCAGGCGGCCGGCGGGCTGTTGTAGCGCTCCTGGCCGAACTGGTGGTTTTCGGTCTCCTGCGTGTAGACCCAGGCCGCGAGGCGCTGAACCCAGGGATTGCGCGCGTCGGTGTACTGCCAGTCGAGCTTGCCCATCGTGCGGCTGACGTCCTCGCTGGCCTTGGCGTCGATGACGTTGGCGTTCACGAAGGGCATGCCGACCACGGTGTAGATCGGGTCGGTGACGTTGCGGCGGTCCAGATGCTCCAGGCTCAGCTTGAACTGGTGGCGGGCATCGAGCTTGTAGACCGCCTTGCCCAGCACGTAGTCGCTGCGGTTGTCCTGCGGGTTGGGCACGGTGGCGCTGGCGTTGCGGCTGTCGTTCGTGCCCTGGTTGTCGGTCTCGTGGCCGCGGCGCAGGCTGGCCAGCAGCATCGCTTCCCAGTCGCCTTCGCGTGCCGCCACGGTGGGCACCGCCACCCAGGACTTGTTGGCCGAGGCATAGCCCAGCTTCAGGCTGCCCTGCAGCGGCTTGCCGAGCGTCAGCAGGTCGGCCGGGTCCTTGGTGAGGAAGCTCACCGCGCCGGCCAGGCCGTCGGAGCCGTAGGACGCCGAAGAGGGGCCGCGCAGCAGCTCCACGCGCTTGAAGGCCTCGACATCGATGTAGTCGCCGCGGCCGGCGACGAACGGCCCGCTTTCGTAGGACATCGGCAGGCGCACGCCGTCGACCTGCAGCAGGACCTGGTTGCCTTCCAGGCCGCGGATGTTGATGCCCTCGTTGCCGCCGCGGCCGGCTCCACTGAAGACCGCGGACATGCGTGCGGGCAGCTGCCGCACCGACACACCGGGCTCGCTGTCCAGCAGCGATTTCAGGTCGTGCGCCTGCGAGCGCTCGATCTCCTGCGCCGTCTTCGAGGTGACGGTGGCCGCGACCTCGTCCTCCGCGGCCTCGATGCGGGTGGCGGTGACGGTCACCTTGGGCGCCATCGCCATCGCCGTCGGAGTGGACGCGGTCGACTGCGCGGTGGCGAGCAGGGGCCATGCCGTCATGAGGGCGAGGGTCAGGGCCGAGGGGTGAAGGTGTCTGGGTGCTTTCATGTGGAAGCTCGGTGGGAAGGGAAGTGGAAGACGGTGGGCTCAGCCCTGCAACTGGAACTCGATCGGCACGATGGTCCAGACCACCAGGGCCACGCCGTGCTCGGTGAAGGGCGCAAAGCGGGCCGCACGCATGGCCGCCACCGCGCTCTCGTCCAGGCGGGGGAAGCCCGACGAGCGGTGCACGCTGACCTGGCGTGCCCGCCCGTCGGTGTCGATCTCCACCCGGAGATGGACCTCACCGATTTCGCCCAGGCGGCGCGAGGTCGAGGGGTAGGCCGGCGACGGTTGCACCACGTAGTGCAGCTCGGTGCGTGCGACACCGCGGGGCGTCTGGGACTGCGTCAGGCCCGACTTCCTGGCGCTGGGCGATGGCGGCTCGAGCGCCGGCTCAGCGACCGGCGTGGCCGCGGCCGCCGGGGCCGGCGTCGGCCCGAGGGCAACACCTGTGGCGGCGGCGGGCGCAAGGTCAGCGGCGATCGACGGCAGGGGCGGCTTGGGCGGCACGGCAGCGGCCGGGGTCGGTCGGGGCTCCTGCGCGGGAGCCGCCTTGCTGGGTGGGGGCGGCACCGCTGGCGTGGACTGGAGCGGGGCCGGAGTCAACGGGGCGCTGAGGCTGATGAACACCGGCACCACCCGGGCGGGCGACGCGGTGGTGGCTCGTGCCTGGAGCAGCCCCCAGCCCACCAGTGCGTGCACGCCCAGGACCGCCAGCACGAGCATCGGCCGGGCGGTCGGCTGCAGGTCGGGCCCGTACCTGAGTGGGCATTCGTGGACCGAAGCCATGTCAAGGCCGCCAGGGGCTCGGCGTGCTGACGGGCTTGGTGACCGCTGGCCAGCCGGCCTGCGCCAAACCCACCCAGCGCTCGACCCGCGCACCTGGCGCCGCTGAGGGCTGGCCAGCGGCTGGTGCTGAAAGGTGAGCCGGTTGGGGACGGCCTGGCGCGCGGGCCCGCCACGCGGCGCCACGGTGCCGGCGATCAGCGCTTCAGGATTGGGCAGCGGCTCTTCTTGGAGCGCTTCCGCGGGCAGGCAGTCCATTCGAGTGTCCGGTGATCCCGTGCTGAGGCACGGTGTCGGCTCGATGGCTGGCGGGAAGGGCTGGCAACGAGGGGGTCTTGGAGCGCGGCCTGCTGCTAAGGGGTCGCCTCCAAGTGCAGTTTACATCCGAATACGAATCATTCGCAATACCGAGGCATGAGGCCCCAGTGCTTGGCGCCGGCGACTCCCGGGTCCCGGCGTGTCAGCGCCATGACGTTCGGGGCCGTGGCCACGGCCCCGGTCATCCCTGTGTCGTTCCAGGGCCATCGACCTCCGGTTCCGGAATGGGCGCAGAAGACCGACGCACGCCTTTGCAGCAGCGGGGCCTCCCCGATGGGGCTGGGAGATGAACGGCGGAGAGGGCGGGATCAGCCCTCGGCGGTCCTGGCCCTCAGCGCTGTCCGCCCGCTCACACCTTGGCCAGGAACGCCGCCGCATCCCCCGCTTCGCTCTGCCAGTCCGCAAACACCCCCACCAGGTTGCATTCCACGCAGTGGCAGGCGACGTAGACCCAGCGGACGTTGTGGGTGCCCTTGTGCACCGCCACGCCGGTCACCAGCTCGAACACCTCGCTCTCGCACACGCATTCGTGGGTGCCGGGGTCGGCCTGTTGGATCCGCGCGGCGCTGTCGCCCATCAGGTGTTCCTGCCCGCAGTCGGTGCAGGTGCGGATCGCCACCCCGGCGTCTTCGTCGGTCTGCAGGGCGAAGGTCTTGCTGTCGCAGTCGCACTTGGAGGTGGCGAAGCGGACGGCTTCGTGGCCGTTGTCGAGGCTGTAGTGGCGCAGCTCGGCCTGGGTGTCGCCGGAGGTCGTGCCGTACGAGAAGTCGCCCTTCTTCGTGAGTGCCATGGGTGCTGCTCCGTTGTTCAGAGGGGCGCGTGGGCCGGCCGGTGGCCGGGGTGGCCCCGATCGGCCGGATTTTGCCCGCTGGCCTGGCGGGGCCGTCGTCGTCACCTGCTTGGCACCGACGGCCTGCGCCGGGGCGCGCCGGGGCTCTCGGTGCTCACCCCTCGCGCTCCAGCACCGGCCCCACCACCTCCGCCAGCCACGCCATCATGGCCTGCACCCGGGGCGCCAGCTGCCGGCGGTGGGGCAGCAGCAGGGACACGGGCATGGCGGGGGCGCGCAGGCGGGGCAGGACGTCGACCAGGGCGCCGCTGGCGACCAGGGCGTCGGTGCCGATGGCCGGGGCCTGGATCAGGCCCAGGCCGGCCAGGGCGGCGGCCTGGTAGGCGTCGGTGCTGTTGACGGTGACCTGGGCGGCCATGGGCAGGCGCTGGGGCCGGCCGGTGTCGTCCCGGTAGTCCCAGGCGGCGCCCTGGGGGCTGAGCGACGCGGCGTAGTGCACCACGCGGTGGTGGGCCAGGTCGGCCAGGCGGCGCGGGGTGCCGTGGGTGGCCAGGTAGGCGGGGCTGGCCAGGTTGCGCATGGGCATCCGGCCCAGGGGGCGGGCCACCCATTCGGCGTCGCCCAGCGCGCCCACGCGCAGCACGCAGTCGTAGCCTTCCTGCACCAGGTCGACCCGGCGGTCGCTGGAGCCCACGCCCACCTCCAGGCCGGGGTGGCGGGCCAGGAATTCGGGCAGGCGGGGCAGCACCAGGTCGCGGGCCAGGCGGTGGGGCAGGTCGATGCGCAGCCGGCCGCTCAGGCCGGTGGCGGCGGGGCGGAACATGGCCTCGAGCTGCTCGGCGTCGGTCAGCAGCTCCTGGGCGCGGCCCAGGAAGCGCTCGCCGTCGGGGCTCAGGCGCACGCTGCGGGTGGTGCGCTGCAGCAGGCGCGAGCCCACCCGCGCCTCCAGCTGCTGCACGGCGGTGGACACGCGGCCCTTGGCCAGGCCCAGTTGCTCGGCCGCGCGCGAGAAGCTGCCCAGCTCGGCGACGGTGACGAAGATGCGCAGCTCGTACAGGTGCATGGCGGAATTGTTCTTTTCAGGAGAACAGACTGACCGTTTTGGCGGACTTTATCGGAGCGGCGTGAATCAACAGAATCCGGGCCTCGACACCCCATCCCGGAGAAACGCCATGAGCACCGATTCGCACCACACCCCGTCCCAAGCCACCGCCCACACCCCCATCGCCCTGGTCACGGGCGGCAGCCGCGGCCTGGGCCGCGCCACCGTGCAGCAGCTGGCCGCGCGCGGCGTGGACGCGGTGTTCACCTACCAGCAGCGCCAGGCCGAGGCGCAGGACCTGGTGGCCGAGCTGCAGGCCCAGGGCCGCCGCGCCGTGGCCCTGCCGCTGGACCTGGGCGACAGCCGCGGCTTTGCCCCCTTTGCCGAGCGGGTGCGCCAGGCGCTGGCCGACACCTGGCAGCGCCAGCACGTCGACCACCTGGTGCACAACGCCGGCATGGGCACCGCCCACGCCGGCGTGGCCGACACCCGCGAGGAGGACTTCGACCTGCTGTACCGCGTGCACCTGAAGGGCCCGTTCTTCCTGACCCAGGCGCTGCTGCCGCTGCTGGCCGATGGCGGGCGCATCGTGCACCTGTCCAGCGGGCTGGCGCGCTTCACGCTGCCGGGCTATGCGGCCTATGCGGCGATGAAGGGCGGGGTCGAGGTGCTGACCCGCTACCTGGCCAAGGAGCTGGGCGCGCGCGGGATCTCGGTCAACACGGTGGCACCGGGGGCGATCGCCACCGACTTCGGTGGCGGCCGGGTGCGCGACGACGCCGGGCTCAACGCCATGGTGGCGGCGCAAACCGCGCTGGGCCGCGTGGGCCAGGCCGATGACGTGGGCCACGCGGTGGCGGCGCTGCTGACCGAGCCGCGCGGCTGGGTGAACGCGCAGCGCATCGAGGTCTCGGGCGGCATGTTCATCTGAGCGGGCGGGTCACCGTCCGGCCGCCGGAAATGAAAAGGCCCGCACGGGGCGGGCCTGGGTCCGGGCGGGGGGAGCCTCCCGCCGCACTCAGCGCAGGCCGGTCGCGCCGTTGGCCTGCAGACGCGCCCGGGCCTGGGCGATCTGCGCGGCCTGCTGCGCCACCGGCACCGCGTTCAGCAGCACCTGGCCGTAGGCGGCCGGCCGGCTGCCTTCGCAGTGCTGGGTGAAATCGGCCTCGAACACCGCGGGCGTGCCGTCCTTGTTGAACTTGGCTTGCCGGACGTTGAACTTGCCGGTCAGCGTGTTGCAGCCGCGGCCGGCACCGTACAGGCTCAGCCCGGGCTGGGTGGTGTCCTGGAACGGGAAGCGGGCCGCGCCCTTGTAGGCACCCACCTTGAACTTCTGGCCCGAGGGGGCCGCGAAGTCCAGGTTCCACCAGTCGCCACCGTAGACCGACACCGACACACCGTTGGCGAAGTTGCGCTCGAAGCGCAGCTGGGCGTCGGCTGGGCGGTAGCGGTAGCTGCTGCCCAGGGTGATGTAGTCCCCGGTGTCGCCATGGAAGTTGACCTCGGTGCGGGGCGCCTGGGCGCTGTTGACCACCACCAGCACCTCGTCGCTGGCGGTGCTGCCGCTGCCGTCGGACACCTCCAGGCCGAAGCGCAGCGTGGCGCCTTCCAGCGGCACCGCCGGGGCGGTGAAGCCGGGGTTGGCGGCGGTGTCACTGTCCAGCACCACGGCGGGGCCCTCCAGCTGGGTCCAGCGGCGGGTCAGGGTGGCGCCCTTCTTGCGGGTGAAGGACTGGCCGCCGTCCAGGCGCACCGCCTCGCCCGACACCACGGCCACGTCGGGACCGGCCACGGCGACCAGGCTGGGCACGGTCAGCGGCAGGGTGCTGCGGTAGCGCAGCACGCCATACAGCGGCGGGCCGCTGACCTCGCAGTTCTGCACGAAGTCGACCGCCAGGCGCTTGAGGGTGCCGGCGGCGTCACGCTGCAGCTCCAGCACGCGGAACCAGCCGCGCAGCTCATTGCAGCCGCGGCCATTGCCGCTCATCGACAGGCCCGGGCGCAGCGGCGATTGGAAGGGGTAACGGCTGGCGTCGGCGTAGCTGCCCAGGGCCAGGGCGGCACCGGCCGGGGCGGCGAACTCCAGTGACCACCAGTTGTTCGGGTCATTCACCGAGGCGCGGACGGTCTGGGCGTTGCTGCCGTCGACGGTGACGCTGGCGTCCGGCGTCTTCAGCGTTTGCTGGATGCCGCCGCCGATGTAGTCGCCGGCGGTGCTGATGTAGCGCAGGCCGGTTTCGGCTGCAGTGGCCAGGGCACCGTGGGCCAGCAGACAGCCGGCCAGGGCCCAGCGCAGGGCGCGGGTCTTCATGGGTTTCCTCCGTGGGGTGTGTACTTCGGGACGGTGGGGCGTCCGGGCGCCAGTCTAGGAGGTCGGTTCGGCGGACCTGCGGCCGGTGTCACAGGTGTCACAGCGCCGCGGGTGCGGGCCTCAGGCCGCCGCGCCGAACAGGCCCGACACCACCTCGCGCAGCCACTGGTGCACCGGTGAGCGGTGCACCTTGGCGTGCCAGAAGACGTTGATCGCCACCTCGGGCAGGGCGATCGGGTGCGGGCGCCAGGCCAGGCCGAAGGGCTGGGCCAGGTGGCGGGCCAGGCGTTCGGGCACGGTGGCCACCAGGTCGCTGCGGGCCAGGATCGGGCCCAGGCCGACGAAGTGGGGCACCGTCAGGCGGATGTCGCGCTGCACCCCGGCCTTGAGCAGCAGCTCGTCGACGATGTGGTGGCCGGTGCCGGCCGACAGCACCGACAGGTGCCGGGCCCGGGCGAAGTCGGTGGCGCGCAGGCGCGGCCGGTCCAGCGGGTGGCCCTGGCGGAACAGGCAGACGTAGCGCTGGCTGAACAGGCGGCGCTGGAAGAAGCCGGCCTGCAGCTGGGGCAGCAGGCCGATGGCCAGGTCCACCCGGCCGGCGGCCATCTCGTCGGCCAGGCCGGGTGCGCTGGTGCGCACCGTGGACAGGGTCAGGCCGGGCGCCTGGGTGGCCAGGTGCTCCACCAGCGCGGGCAGGAAGACGATCTCGCCGATGTCGGTCATGGCGATGGTGAGCGCATGGCGGTCGGTGGCGGGGTCGAAACCCACCCGCTGGTTGATGCCCGCGTGCAGCAGGGCCAGCGCCTGCTCCACCGGCCCGGCCAGCTGCTCGGCAAAGGGCGTGGGCACCATGCCGGCGGGGGTGCGCAGGAAGAGCTCGTCCCCGAACAGCGACCGCAGCCGCGCCAGCCGGTTGCTGACCGCGGGCTGGGTCAGGCCCAGGGCCTCGGCTGCGCGCGAGACGCGGCGGTGGGCCATCAGCTGCTGGAACAGCAGCAGCTGGTTGAGGTCGAGGTCGCGCAGCTCCATCGCCTCACCATATCACCGCGCGTGATGTGGCTTATCACGGGTCATCCATTGGCTGAATGGGCAGGGCGGCCGATCATGCGCGACAGCCCGGCCGGCACGGCCTGCCAGGACCGGGCGCACCCGACACAGGAGACGACCCATGGCCCCCGACACCGCCGCGCCCCACCTGCCCCAGTGGGAGACCGACGGCACCCACCGCATCCCCTTCGCGGCCTACACCAGCGACGAGCTGCACCGCCGCGAGCTGGAGCGCTTCTTCTACAAAGGCCACTGGTGCTACGTGGGCCTGGAGGCCGAGGTGCCGCGGCCGGGCGACTTCAAGCGCACCGTGGTGGGCGAGCGCTCGGTCATCATGGTGCGCGACAGCGACGGCGACATCCGCGTGGTCGAGAACGTCTGCGCCCACCGCGGCATGCAGTTCTGCCGCGAGCGCCACGGCCAGCGCAAGCACTTCGTCTGCCCCTACCACCAGTGGAGCTACAACCTCAAGGGCGAGCTCAAGGGCGTGCCCTTCCGCCGCGGCGTGCGCCAGGACGGCCAGTTGCATGGCGGCATGCCCGAGGACTTCCGCACCGAGGACCACGGCCTGACCCAGCTGAAGGTGGCGCGCCGCGGTGGCGTGGTGTTCGCGTCCTTCGATGCGCAGGTCGAGTCCTTCGAGGACTACCTGGGCCCGACCATCCTGGGCTGCTTCGACCGCCTGTTCAACGGCCGCGAGCTGGTGGTGCTGGGCTACAACCGCCAGCGCATCCCGGGCAACTGGAAGCTGATGCAGGAGAACATCAAGGACCCGTACCACCCCGGCCTGCTGCACACCTGGTTCGTCACCTTCGGCCTGTGGCGGGCCGACAACCAGTCGGCCCTGCGCATGGACGCGCACCACCGCCACGCGGCCATGATCAGCACCCGCGGCCAGGGCGGCAAGTCCGAGCAGGTGACCAGCGTCTCCAGCTTCAAGGAGACCATGTCGCTGCACGACCCCTCGATCCTGGACATCGTGCCCGAGCCCTGGTGGGGCGGGCCCACCGCGGTGATGACCACCATCTTCCCCAGCGTGGTGCTGCAGCAGCAGGTCAACAGCGTGTCCACCCGCCACATCCAGCCCGACGGCCACGGCCGCTTCGATTTCGTCTGGACCCACTTCGGCTTTGCCGACGACACGCCCGAGATGACCGAGCGCCGCCTGCGTCAGGCCAACCTGTTCGGGCCGGCCGGCTTCGTGTCGGCCGACGACGGCGAGGTGATCGAGTTCTCGCAGCAGGGCTTCGAGAGCAAGCCCTTCCACCGCGCGGTGGCCGAGCTGGGCGGACACGGCGTGGAGGACACCGAGCACATGGTCACCGAGACCCTGATCCGCGGCATGTACCGCTACTGGCGCCAGGTGATGGAGGCCTGACCATGCACCCCGATCTGAACCCCCAGGACTGGCTGGCCCTGGTGCAGCTGCAGGCCGACTACGCCGCCGTGGTGGACGCCGGCGACTGGGACGCCTGGTGCGGGCTGTTCACCGACGACGCGCCCTACCGCATCACCCCGCGCGAGAACTTCGAGCGCGGCTTTCCGCTGGCCACGCTGTCACTGCAGGGCCGCGGCATGAAGCTCGACCGCATCTACGGCATCCGCGAGACGCTGTTCCACGACCCGTATTACCAGCGCCACGTGCTGGGCCTGCCGCGGGTGCTGGCGGTGGAGGGCGACGACATCCGCTGCGAGACGAACTACGCGGTGTTCCGCACCAAGCTGTCGCAGGAGAGCACGGTGTTCAACGTCGGGCGCTACCTGGACACGGTGCGGCGCACGCCGGCGGGCTGGCGCCTGGCCGCGCGCGAGTGCGTGTACGACACCGAGCTGATCCCCAACTCGATCATCTACCCGATCTGAGCGGGGACTGACGGGCGGGCCGGGGCGTTCAGCCGCCCTCCGGTGGCTCCCAGGCATAGCCCACGCCATAGACCGAGCGGATCCACTCGCCCTGGGCGCCCGCGGTCTCGAGCTTGCGGCGCAGGTTCTTGACGTGGCTGTCCACGGTGCGGTCGTTCAGGGCCCGCTGGTCGTCGTGCAGGCGGTCGAGCAGCTGGTCGCGCGAGAACACGCGCCCGGGCTGCGCCGCCAGCGCCTGCAGCAGCCGGAACTCGGCCGGGGTCAGGTCCAGGGCCTGGCCCCGAAAGCGCGCGGCGTGGCGCTCGGGGTCCAGCTGCAGCACCGGGGCGGCGCTGACCAGCTCGCCGCGGCGGCGGCGCAGCTGGGCCTTGACCCGGGCCACCACCTCGCGCGGGCTGAAGGGCTTGCAGACGTAGTCGTCGGCGCCGGCTTCCAGGCCCATCAGGCGGTCGAGCTCCTCGACCCGGGCGGTGACCATGATGATGGGCACGTCGCTGAAGGCGCGCAGCGCGCGGCACACCGACAGCCCGTCCAGGCCAGGCAGCATCAGGTCCAGCAGCAGCACCGACGGCGGCTCGGCGCGCACCGCGGGCTCGACGGTGTCGCCGCGGCCGAAGGTGCGGGCGCGCAGGCCGGCGGCCTGCAGGTAATCGGCCAGCAGCGCGGCCAGGCGGGGCTCGTCTTCGACCACGTAGATCAGGTCGGCGGTGGCGGGCGGGGCGGGGGTGTTCATGCGGGGTCTCCGGCCAGGGGCAGGCGCAGGGTCACGCGCAGGCCGCCCAGGGGCGAGGCCTCGGCCGCCAGCCGGCCGCCGTGGGCCTGGGCGATGCTGCGGCAGATCGACAGGCCCAGGCCGCTGCCGCCGCCCTCGCGGCCGCGCGAAGATTCGACGCGGTAGAAGCGCTCGAACAGGCGGGGCAGGGCCTCGGGCGGCACGCCGGGGGCGCTGTCCTGCAGGGTCAGCACGGCGTCGGCGCCGTCGGTGGCCAGGGCCAGTTCGATGCGGCCGGGGCCGTCGGTGTAGCGCAGCGCGTTCTCGAGCAGGTTGTGCAGCAGCTGGGCCAGGCGCTGCTCGTCGCCGTCCACCCGCAGCGTCTGGGCGGGCAGGGACAGGGACAGCGCCAGGCCGCGCTCGGCGGCGCGGGCCTCGAAGGCCTGGGCCTGTTCCTGCAGCAGCGGCCCCAGCGCCAGCGGGCGCAGCCGGTAGCTGAGCGCGCCCACGTCGGCCAGGGCCAGCTCGTGCAGGTCGGCCACCAGGGTGCCCAGGGCCTGTACCTCGCCGTGCAGCACCTGCAGGCCGCGCTGGTCCAGCGGGTGGATGCCGTCCTGCATCGCCTCGATCTCGCCGCGCAGCACCGCCAGCGGGGTGCGCAACTCGTGCGAGATGTCGGCCATGTAGTCGCGCCGCAGCTGCTCGTTGCGCTCGAGCGTGCGGGCCAGCTGGTTGAAATCGTGGGCCAGGCGGCCGATCTCGGCCGGGCCGTTCTCGGGCACCCGGGTGTCGTAGCGGCCGGCGGCCAGCGCGTGGGTGGCGTCGGCCACGCGGCGCACCGGGGCCAGCAGCGCGCGCGCCACCCAGGCCGCCGTCAGGCCGGCCAGCAGCAGGGCCAGCGCGCCCGCGCCCAGGCTGCCGCGCCACTGCTCGTGCTGGAAGGCCAGCGCGGCGGCGTCGGTCACGGTCTCCAGGGGCGCCAGCGCGATCCAGCCCACGGTGCGGCCTTCGACCACGATGGGGCGGCGCTCGTACTGCGGCTGCACGCCGGGAAAGCCCACCACCAGCCGGCCCTCGGGGTCGAGCAGGCTCATGCGCCGACCGGCGCCCAGCAGGTGCGGGGCGATCGCGTCGACGTTGCCGTCCCAGGGCGACGCGCCATCGCGCGGGGGCGGCGGCTCGGTCAGCCGGAACCAGGCGCCGGGGCGGTGGCGCAGGAAGTCCCAGTCGCCGCGCTCGGCGTAGGCCGCGGCCAGGCGCGGCACCGAGGCCTCCATCTGGCCCAGGGCCTGGGTGTTGAGGTAGCCCATGAAGCCACGGCTGAAGCTCCAGTGCGCGGCCAGCCCCATGCCCAGTGCCACCACCGCGGCGGTGGCCAGCACGGCCAGGAAGATCAGCAGGGACAGGCTGGGGCGCTTCATCGGGGTCCATTGGCGCAGCTTGGCGCGGGGCTGGCAAGCGGTGCCGCGTCGGCTCGGGGGCATCCACATTGTCTGCACATTGCCCGCGCAGCATCGACCCACCATGACCTTGATCCGACGACTGATGCCCCAGACCGCCATCGCCCGCGCCGCGGTCCTGGGCCTGCTGCTGCTGAGCGCGCTGTGGCTGTGGGCCGAGCCCGGCTGGGCCGGCTTTGCCCACTACTTCGGCTTTCGCACGCTGTACATGCAGTACAGCGGCGTGCTGGCCATCGGCGCGATGAGCGCCTGCATGCTGCTGGCCCTGCGGCCGCGTGCGGTGGAACGCCCCCTGGGCGGCCTGGACAAGATGTACCGCCTGCACAAATGGCTGGGCATCACCGCGCTGGTCACCGCGGTGGCCCACTGGTGGCTGGGCCAGGGCACCAAGTGGATGGTGGGCTGGGGCTGGCTGGTGCGCCCGCCCCGGGGCCCGCGGCCCGCGCCGGCCGACCAGGGCGTGGTCGAGGCCTTTCTGGGCCAGTGGCGGCGCCTGGCCGAGGACGTCGGCGAGTGGGCCTTCTACGCCGCGGCGCTGCTGATGGTGCTGGCCCTGGTCAAGCGCTTCCCCTACCGCTGGTTCGCCAAGACCCACCAGCTGCTGGCCGTGGGCTACCTGGCGCTGGTGGCCCATTCGGTGGTGCTGCTCAAGTTCAGCCACTGGAGCACGCCGCTGGGCGTGCTGATGGCGCTGATGCTGGCCGGCGGCAGCGGCGCCGCGGTGTGGGTGCTGCTGGGCCGGGTGGGGGCGCGCCGCCGCGTGGGCGCCCAGGTGCTGGTCAGCGAACACTTCGGCGCGATCGACACCCTGTCCACCGAGCTGCAGCTCGACCCCGGCTGGCCCGGCCACGCCGCCGGTCAGTTCGCCTTCGTCACCGTGGACCGCCGCGAGGGCGCCCACCCCTACACCATGGCCTCGGCCTGGGACCCGGCCACGCGCCGCGTGCGCTTCGTCACCAAGGCCCTGGGCGACCACACCCGGGAGCTGCCGCGCCTGCTGCAGCCCGGCACCCGGGTGACCGTGGAAGGGCCCTACGGCTGCTTCGATTTCGAGGACGGGCGCGAGCGCCAGGTCTGGGTGGGCGCGGGCATCGGCATCACGCCCTTCATCGCCCGGCTGGAGCAGCTGGCCCGCCGCCCGGTGGACCAGCGACCGGCCCAGGTCGACCTGATCCACCCCACCGCGGTGGAGGAGCCGGCCGCCCTGGCCCGCCTGCGCCAGGCCGCGCTGGCCGCGGGCGTGCGCCTGCACGTGCTGGTGGACGAGCGCGACGGCCGGCTGGACACGCCGCGCCTGCAGGCCCTGGTGCCCGACTGGGCGCGGGCCAGCGTGTGGTTCTGCGGCCCGGCCGCCTTCGGCCAGGCGCTGTGGCGCGGGCTGTCGGCGGCCGGCCTGGCGCGGCACGATTTCCACCAGGAGCTGTTCGAGATGCGCTGAGCGTCCGACGCCGGAACGAAGAAGGGCGCCCCGCGGGGCGCCCTGTGCATGGCGGTCGAGGCCTCAGGCCGCGGGCTCCATCACCATCAGGCCGGCGGCGGTGTTGGAGATGGGGATGTGGTAGTTGCGGTGCACCTCGCGGGCGCCTTCGCCCAGCGCGGCGCGGCTGGCCAGCCACATCAGCAGCTCGATGCCCTGGGTGCCGGCCTTCTCGACCAGCTCGGCCGAGTTCCACTGCGTGGCCCACTGCGGGTCCTTCGTCAGGCTGTCCATGAAGGCCAGGTCGAAGGGCTTGTTGATGTGGCCGGCGCGCTCGCCCTCGAGCTGGTGCGACAGGCCGCCGGTGCCCAGGATCAGCACGCGCTTGTCGCTGTCCCAGCCCCGGATCGCCTCGCCGATCTGCTCGCCCAGCTTCCAGCAGCGCTTGGCCGAGGGGATCGGGAACTGCACGGTGTTGATGCACACCGGCACCACCTGCACCGGCCAGTCCTGCTCGGGCCACAGCAGGGCCATCGGCAGGGTGAAGGCGTGGTCGACCAGCATCTCCTGGCAGGTGGTCAGGTCGAACTCGGCCTCGGTCAGGCGCTCGATCAGGTGCCAGGACAGGTCCTGGTCGCCGCTGAAGGCCGGGATGGTGGGGATGCCCCAGCCCTCGTCGGCGTTGGTGTAGCTGGGCGCGGCGCCGATGGCGAAGGCCGGCATCTTGTCCAGGAAGAAGTTCAGGCCGTGGTCGTTGTAGAGCACGACGACGGTGTCCGGGCGGGCGTCACGCAGCCAGGTACGGGCGTTGACGTAGCCGTCGAAGAACGGCTTCCAGTAGGGCTCGTTCTGCAGGTTCTTGAAGATGGCCTTGCCGATGGCAGGCACGTGCGAGGTGGTGATCGCGCCGACGATGTGAGCCATGGGGTGTGTCTCCGGGGGGATGCGGTGAAAGAGGGGCTCAGTCCTGGGCGTAGGCCTGGAGCTTGGCCTGGAAGGCTTCCTTGCTCATGCCCGTCTGCTGGGCGCCGATGTCCTGCATGTCCAGGCCGAAGATGCCGGCGAACTTGGCCAGGTAGTAGGCGTTGCCGCCGGCCTCCAGCAGCTGCAGCACGTTCTTGGCGCGGATGGCCGCGGCCTGCTGCTCGTTCAGGCCGAAGCGGGCCATGTAGCCCTCCTCGTCGGCCAGGAAGGCCTGGCGGTTGGCGGCCTCGTTGAACGAGAAGCACATCTTGTTCAGCGCGTAGCCCTTGCGGGCCATCGCACCGTCGAACAGCTGGGTGCCGGGGATGTTGCACATGGCGCTTGTCTCCTGGGTGGGTGGGGCCCCGACGGGGCTGGAATGGAGCGCAGTATCGGGATGTCCACACTTTGAATAAAGAGATGGATACTCATGTCATACATGAGCCATTTCGATCATTTGGACCTCGACGGCCACGCCCTGACGCTGCTGCTGGCGGTGCAGGAAGAAGGCTCGATCACCCGCGCCGCCCAGCGCCTGGGCGTGACCCAGTCGGCGGTCAGCCATGGCCTGGACAAGCTGCGCGCCATCCTGGGCGACCCGCTGTTCGTCAAGTCGGGCCGCGGCATCGTCGCCACCGCGCAGGCCGAGTTGCTGGCCCGGCGCGCCCGCGGCCTGCTCGAGGACCTGCGCGCCTTCAGCCTGGCGGCCGGCTTCGACCCCGCGCGGCTGGTCGCGCAGTTCACCGTGGCCGCCAACGACCTGCAGCGCGACCTGCTGCTGCCACCGCTGCTGCGCCGCCTGCGCGCCGAGGCGCCGGGGGTGACGCTGCGCATCGTCAACTCCGGCGCGCCCGGCCCCGAGCTGTTGCGCGAGGGCGGCTGCGACCTGCTGATCACCCCGCGCCCGCCCGAGGGCAGCGACCTGCTGCAAAAGCGCCTGTTCACCGACCGCTACGCCGTGTTCTACGACCCGGCCCGGCGCGCCGCACCGAGCAGCCGGGCCGAGTACCTGGCGGCCGAGCACGTCACCGTGGTCTACGAGCCGCGCCGCGCGCTGGACCTGGACCAGTGGCTGGCCGCGCAGGGCATGGCGCGCCGCTTCGTGGCCACGGTGCCGGGCCTGGGCGGACTGGGCGCGCTGCTGCGCGGCGGCGACTGGCTGGCCACCGCGCCCTCGCTGCTGGGCCGCGGGGCGCTGCGCGACCTGGCGCAGGCCCCGGTGCCGCTGAAGACCCCGACCATGCCGATGTACGCGGTGTGGCACCAGCGCCACCAGGCCGACCCGGTGCACCGCTGGCTGCGCGGCCACCTGCAGGCGGTGGTGGCGCCGGCGCTGGCGGGCGCCGACGCCGCCTGAGCCCGCACCGGCGGCGGGCGGGCCGCCGGGCCCTCAGTCGGCCAGGGCCAGCGCGGGCGACGGGCAGTCGCTCAGGGCCTGGTCCAGCAGGGCCAGGCCTTGGGCGATCTCGTCGGCCTGGCTGTTCAGGCGCGGCATGAAGCGCAGGCAGTGCGGCCGCGCGGCATTGATCAGCAGGCCGCGCTCGCGCGCCGCGCGCACCAGGGCCGGGCCGCGCGCGTCGCCCAGCTCGAGTGCCCACAGCAGGCCGGCGCCGCGCACCTCGCCCAGGCCGTGGCGGCGCGACAGGTTGCGCAGGCCCTGGGACAGCTCGGTCCCGCGGGCGCGCACGCCGGCCAGGAAGTCGGGCCGCGCCAGTTCCTCGAGCACCGCCCCGGCCGCGGCCGTCATCAGCGGGTGGCCGCCGAAGGTGCCGCCCTGGTCGCCGGGCTCGAACACGCTGGCCTCGGCGCTGGCCAGCAGGGCCGACACCGGCACGCCGCCGCCCAGGCCCTTGCCCAGGGTGACGATGTCGGGGCGCACCCCGTAGAGCTCGAAGCCGAACAGCGTGCCCAGGCGGCCGCAGCCGGTCTGCACCTCGTCCAGGATCAGCAGCAGGCCGTGGCGGTCGCACAGCGCGCGCAGGCCCTGCAGGAAGGCCGGGCTGGCCGGGCGGGCGCCGGCTTCGCCCTGCACCGGCTCCAGCATCACGGCCACCGTCTGCGGCCCGACCAGGGCCTCGACCGAGGCCAGGTCGTTCCAGCGCGCCTTGGCGAAGCCTGGCGCGTGCGGGGTGAACATCCGCTCCCAGCCCGGTTTGCCGCTGGCCGCCATCATGGCCAGGGTGCGGCCATGAAAGGCGTTGTCGAAGGTGATGACCTCGTGTGCCCCGGACCGTCGGGCTCGTCCCCACTTGCGCGCCAGCTTCACCGCCCCCTCGTTCACCTCCGCCCCCGTGCTGCCGAACCAGGCCTGCGCCAGGCCGCTCAGCCCGCACAGCCGCGCCGCCAGCGCCAGCGAGGGCGCGTTGTGCAGCGCCGGGCTGGGGGTCAGCAGGGTGGCGGCCTGGACCTGCAGGGCCTGCGACAGCACCGCCGGGCAGTGGCCCAGCGAATTGACCGCCCAGCCCTGCAGCCAATCCAGGTAGCGCCGGCCCTGGGCGTCCCACAGCCAGGCGCCCTCACCGCGCACGAAGACCTCGGCGGGGCGCTCGGTGATGGGCATCAGGTGCTGGTGGTGTTGGGGCTGCTGGGGTTGCGGGTGCATCACGGGGGTCCTTTCGGTGGGGGTTTCAGGGGCTGGAAAAACAAAAAGGCCACGGGGGTGAGCCGTGGCCTTGTCGGGGGAGATCGGGAGGGGACTAGGGGGTCCGGGTCTTCGGTCTCTTTCCGGGGGCGCACGGCGGCGTGGCACGGGCTCGGGAAGCTCGTGCGGCGGCGGATGCGGCGGCGGAAAGGGCGCGGAAGATCGACATGGAGCGGCGAGTGTGGGGGCTGAAGCGACGCGCCGTCAAGCGCTTTCAACGGTCGTCAAGCGTCGTCAAGGCGCGACAAGGCTGGTCAAGGGCCCGCGATCCGGCCCGCCTGCTCGCGGTAGGCGCGCGGCGACAGCCCGGTCTGGCGCTTGAAGAAGCGGCAGAAGTAGGCCGGGTCCTCGAAGCCGAGCTCGAAGGCCAGCTGCGACACCGGCATCGCCACGTGCACCAGGCGGCGGGTGGCCTCGCGGGTCAGGCGCTGGTGCAGCAGGGCCTGGGCGTTGTGGCCGGTCTCGGCCCGCACCAGGCGGTTCAGGCGCTCGGTGGACAGGCCCAGGCGCTCGGCGTGGCGGGTCACCGGCCAGTGCTCGCGGTAATGGGCCTCGACCTGGGCCAGCCAGCGGGTGTAGAGCGCGCCGCCGCGCCCGGCGGCCTGCTGGTCGTCGCGGTGCAGGGCCTGGGCCAGCCGGGCCAGCAGCGCGCGCGCCAGCCAGCGCGGCACGCTGGCGTCGCCCCCGGCGGCGTCGTCGGCCTCGGCCTCGGCCTGCAGGGCCACGAACAGGGCGTGCAGGCGCGGCACCTCGGGCGCGGACTCGTCCAGCGCCAGGTGGCGCGGACCGCTGAACAGCGCCGCCAGGGCCTGGCCCAGCGCCGGCTCGCCCTCGGCCAGCAGGCCCGCGTTGACCGTCAGCACATGGCCCAGGGTGCCGGGCGTGAAGCGGAAGGCGTGCGCCGTGCCAGGCGGGATGGCCAGCAGCAGCGGGCCGGCGGCCTCGATGCGGGATTCGTCCAACATCGCCTGCACCCGGCCTGCCCGCAGCCAGAGCACCTGGTGCAAACCCTGGTGCACATGGGCGTCGATCTCCCAGTCGTGCAGGCGGCTGCGCGACACGATGGATTCGATGTGCAGCAGCGGGGGCGCGGGGGCGCCGGTCTCGCCGTACAGGGCGAAGGCGGGCAGGCTGGCGCGGGTCGCGTTCATGGCGGTTCAGGATACGTCAAAAGTGCAAGTCTTCAGGGGCGTCCGTCCACTGCGCCGGGACCGCCGGATGCCCAGAATCCCGCCACCGGATGCGCCACCAGGAGACAGGCATGAGCTTCCACTTCGACCCCTACAGCCCGGCCGTCGACGCCGACCCCTTCCCCTACTACAAGACCCTGCGCGACGAGCACCCCTGCTTCTGGAGCGAAGAGGCCCAGATGTGGATCCTCTCGCGCTACGCCGACATCGTCAGCGCGGGCCAGGACTGGCAGACCTACTCGTCGGCCAGCGGCAACCTGATGACCGAGCTGCCGGGCCGCGCCGGCGCCACCCTGGGCAGCTCGGATCCCCCCAAGCACGACCGCCTGCGCGGCCTGATCCAGCACGCCTTCATGAAGCGCAACCTGATGGCGCTGGAAGAGCCGATCCGCGCGGTGGCGCAGGAGGTCTTCGGCCAGCTGCAAGGCGTGCGTGAATTCGACTTCAAGGAGGTCTCCTCGCAGTTCACCGTCAAGGTGCTGATGGCCGCGCTGGGCCTGCCCATGGGGGAGGACGCGCTGGTGCCCGAGCACGAGGTGCGCGAGAACGCGGTGCTGATGGTGCAGAGCGACGCCCGCACCCGCGCCAAGGGCCCCGAGCACATCGCCGCCTACAACTGGATGCAGGAGTACGCCAGCCAGGTCATCGCCCTGCGCCGCGCCGCGCCCTGCAACGACCTGATCAGCAACTTCGCGCTGGCCGAGATCGACGGCGACCGCCTGGACGACCGCGAGGTGCTGCTGACCACCACCACGCTGATCATGGCCGGCGTGGAGAGCCTGGGCGGCTTCATGATGATGTTCGCCTACAACCTGGCGACCTTCACCGAGTCGCAGCAGGCGGTGGTGGCCAACCCCGCGCTGATCCCCGACGCGATCGAGGAGAGCCTGCGCTTCAACACCTCGGCCCAGCGCTTCCGCCGCCGCCTGATGAAGGACGTCACCCTGCACGGCCAGACCCTGCGCGAGGGCGACTTCGTCTGCCTGGCCTACGGCTCGGGCAACCGCGACGAGCGGCAGTTCCCCAACCCCGACCTGTACGACATCGCCCGCAAGCCGCGCGGTCACCTGGGCTTCGGCGGCGGCGTGCACGCCTGCCTGGGCACCGCCATCGCCCGCCTGGCCGTCAAGATCGCCTTCGAGGAATTCCACCGCGTGGTGCCGCGCTACCGCCGGGTGGCCGACCAGCTGCCCTGGATGCCCTCGTCGACCTTCCGCAGCCCGCTGGTGCTGAACCTGGCCGCTGTGTAAGCTGGCCCTGTCCCCCTTGCCGCCCCTTGCGGCCCCGCGCGCCCCCTGGCCCGCGGGGCCGTTCGTCCATCCCCTTCCCACCGTCGTTCCCGAAATGCCCCAGATCACCTACGTCGAAGCCCACGGCACCACCACCCCGGTCAACGTCCCCGAGGGCTGGAACCTGATGCAGGCCGCCACCGCCAATGGCGTGGACGGCATCCTGGGCGAGTGTGGCGGCTCCTGCGCCTGCGCCACCTGCCACTGCTACGTCGACGAGCTGCTGGCCGCGGTGCTGCCGCCGGCCAGCGCGGCCGAGCTGGACATGCTGGCCAACGTCGCTGCCGAGCGCCGCCCCAACAGCCGCCTGGCCTGCCAGCTCAAGGCCACGGCCGCGATGGACGGCGCCACCCTGACCCTGCCCGAGACCCAGGAGTGAACCCGGCCATGGACAGCGGACACATCGTCATCGTCGGTGCCGGCCAGGCCGGCACGATGAGCGCCGAGGCCCTGCGCAGCGGCGGCTACACCGGCGCCATCACGCTGCTGGGTGACGAGCCCCGCGGGCCCTACCACCGGCCCCCGCTGTCCAAGGCCTGGCTGGCCGGCGAGGTGGGCGACGCGCAGCTGGTGATGCGCGCGCCCGAGATGCTGGCCAAGAAGGGCATCACCCTGCGCACCGGCACGTCGGTGCAGGCCATCGACCGCGCCGCGCGCCAGGTGCGGCTGGCCGACGGCGAGGCGCTGGCCTACACCGGCCTGGTGCTGGCCACCGGCGCCACGCCGCGCCGCCTGGCGCTGCCCGGCCTGGACGCGCCCAATGCGTGGCCGCTGCGCAGCCAGGCCGACGCCTCGGCGATCGCCGCGCGCCTGTCGGTCTGCGCCGAGCAGGGCCTGCCGCTGGTGGTGATCGGCGGGGGCTTCATCGGCCTGGAGGTGGCCGCCACCGCGCGCAAGAAAGGCGTGGCCGTCACCGTGCTCGAGGCCGCGCCGCGCCTGCTGGGCCGCGTCCTGTCGCCCGCGCTGTCCGACTGGTACGCCGACCTGCACCGCGCCCACGGCGTGCAGCTGGTGCTCGACGCCCGCCTCGAGCGCGCCGAGCAGGTGGATGGCGAGGTCCGCGCGCTGGTGATGGCCGACGGCACCCGCCACCCCTGCGCCCTGGTGGTGCTGGGCGTGGGCGTGAGCGCCAACGATGCGCTGGCCGCCGCCGCCGGCCTGGCCTGCGAGCGCGGCGTCGTGGTGGACGCCTGCGGCCGCACCGACGACCCGTTGATCGTGGCCGCCGGCGATTGCACCGCCCGCCGCCTGGACGACGGCCAGCTGCTGCGCCTGGAATCGGTGCAGAACGCCACCGAGCAGGCCAAGTCCGCCGCCGCCGCCCTGCTGGGCCAGCCGCGCCCCTTCACCGCCACGCCCTGGTTCTGGTCCGACCAGTACGACAAGAAGCTGCAGATGGCCGGCCTTTCCGGCGGCGCCGACGCCTGGGCCGTGCGGGGTGAGATGGGCGGCGACGCCGGTTTCTCGGTCTACCACTACCGGGCCGGCCGCCTGATCGCGGTGGACTCGGTCAACGCCGCCAAGGACCACCTGCAGGCCCGCAAGCTGCTGGACGCGGGCGTGTGGCCCACCCCGGCGCAGGCGGCGGACACGGGCTTCGACCTGAACGGCTTGCTGGGCTGAGGCGCCTCAGAGCGCCGCCAGCCAGGCCCGCAGCGCGGCGTTGACCGCCTCGGGCGCCTCCATCGGCGCCATGTGGCCGCAGTTGGGCACGTCCACCCGGGTGGCGGGGCCGGCCACCATCGCGGCCATCTCGTCATGGCGGCCGGGCGGGCTCCAGCCGTCCTGGGCGCCGGTGAGCAGCAGGGTGGGCACGGTGACGGTGCGCAGCACCGGGCTGGCGTCGGGGCGATTCAGCAGGGCCTTCACCTGGGCCGCCTGGTGGGCCGGGCTGCGGCGGGCCAGCATGGCCACCACGGCGTCCATCAGCGGGGTGTCCAGGCGCTTGGGGTGGACCATGCCGCGCACCCAGTCGCGGGCCATCGCCACCATCCCTTGGTCGCGGCCCAGGGCCATCAGCCGCTCGCGGCCGGCGCGCTCGGCGGCGCCGGCCTCGCCACCGGGCAGCGGGTGCCAGGCGGTGTCCATCAGGGCCAGGCCGCGCACGCGCTGGGGCGCCAGGCGCCACAGCGCCATCGCCACCCGGCCGCCCATCGAGTGGCCGGCCACCGCCAGCGGGCCGAGCCCGGCGGCGTCGGCCTGGGCCAGGGCGGTGCGGGCCATGGCGCTCAGGTCGTCGTCCAGGCCGTACTCGGCCACCAGCACCGGGCGGTCGGTGGAAAACGCCGAGGCCTGGGCGGACCAGACCTCGGCGTCGCAGAGCAGGCCGGGCAGCAGGAGCAGGGCGGGGGGCGTCATCGGGGGTCTCCGGGCAGGAACCCCGACGATAGCGCGGCCCGCCCGGGCCGCCGGCGGATCAGGCCGCGGCGGCTTGCTTCTTGGTCAAAGCCCCGCCCAGGGCTTCGGAGACCCAGCCGAAGGCCGCGCCGATGCCGATCGACGCCAGCGTGGGGACGATGGCGGCGGTCGGGGTCATGTCCTTGCCCAGCAGGATCAGGCCGGCCACGCTGGCGAAGCCGTAGACCGAGGCCGGGATCACCGACAGCGCCGGCACGTGGGCGGCCAGCACCAGCACCGCGGCGCCGATGCCCACCGCCACCGGCGCGGCCAGCGCACCCAGGCCGCCCAGCTGACCCGCCAGCATCACCGAGGCCATGCCGACGACGGCGCCCAGCACCATGCAGACCAGGGTCTTGGTGAAGCCGGCCGACTTGCCACCCGAGTGGTAGAAGCAGCCCCAGGCGATGAAGGCCTGCCAGATCTGGATCTGCAGCGCGGCGAGCGGGCCGAGCACCAGCCAGGTGGCGACGACGGCCAGCAGGCCGATCGAGACGGTGAGGGCGATCAGAAGGTTCATGGGTTGGTCTCCGTTGTGAGGGTGATGCCGCTGCCCTCGGCGCCGGTGGAGCCGGCGTTCTGCGGGGCAGCGGGGCGCGAGCATCGGCCAAGCGGCCCGCGCCGCATCGCCCGGACGAACCCGGGCGTGCTGGCACAGCGGTGCCAGCGTGGCGCACGCCTGCGCCCCGGGGTGCGACAGCAGGCGTGCCGGGATTCCACGGCGCGTGGCGGGCTGGCGCAGGGGCCTGCGCCAGCGCGGCGCGGCGGCTGTGCCAGCGGCGTGCAGCGCGCCAGGGCGGCGCAGCGGGCACGCCGGGCGAGGGCGCGGTGAGACCCCTAGTTCAAGGGATCTTCAGGCGGCGGGGGCGTGTCCAGCGCCAGCGTGGCCTCGGCCTGCAGGCCGGGCTGGGCGGCGCCGAGCCGCAGCTGGCCGCCGTGGGCCTCGGCCACCAGGCGGCACAGGTACAGGCCCAGGCCCACGCCGCCGGCACTGCGGGTGCGCGCGCTGTCCGGGCGGTAGAAGGCCTGGCTGAGCTGCTGCAGCTGCTCGGGTGGCACGCCGGGGCCGTGGTCGCGCACGCGGATCGTCAGGGTCGTGCCCTGGCGCGACAGGGTCAGCGTGGGCGGGGTGGCGGCGTCGGCGCCGTGGCGCAGGGCGTTGTCCAGCAGGTTGCGCAGCAGCAGACGCACGCGGGCGGGGTCCAGCGGCAAGGCGTGCAGGTCCTCGTCGGCCTGCAGCACCACCGGCGGCGCCTTCGGGTGGCGCGTCGCCAGCTCCTGCAGCACGCCGCGGGCCAGCGCCGGCAGGTCGGTGGGCTCGCGCTGCAGCGCGGCGTGCGGCGTGGCCAGGCGCTCGCTTTCGAGCAGGTCGCTGATCAGGCTGGCCATCTCCTGCAGGTTGTCCAGTAGCGACTGCCGGCTGGCGGCGGCGGCGACGTCCTCGGGCAGCAGCTCGGCGTGCAGGCGGGCGCGGGTGAGCGGGCTGCGCAGCTCGTGGCTGATCGCCAGCAGCAGGGCGCGCTTGGCGTCGAGCATGCCGCGGATGTCCTCGCCCATGGTGTTGATGGTCTGGGCCAGCGCGCCCAGCTCGTCGGGCTTGTGTGGCCGCCACACCGGGATCGGCTGGCTGAAGTCGCCGCGGCCGAAGCGCTCGGCGCCCGCGCCGATCTCGGCCAGCGGCCGCAGCGTGCGCCGCACGTACAGCCAGGCCAGCAGCGACAGCAGCAGCACCGCGGTCAGGGCCACCCAGAGCTGGCGCGGCTTGCGCACGAAGACCTCGTGGTCCAGGCCGAAGGTGATGCGGTGGCCGTCGGCGGTCTGGCGGGTCAGCCAGGCGCGGCGGGCGTCGCCCAGCGCCGCGCGGCCGTCCTCGTCGGCCTGGCTCGGGTGGGACGACCAGTTCAGCACCGGGCCGCTGATCTGCACCGTCAGCGGCAGGCGCTGCACCAGGGCCTCGGCGCGGGCGCGCTCGGGCGTGGGGCCGCCGCCGGTGAGGTCGGTCGCCAGGTGGTCGACGTAGTCGGCCAGCAGCGGGGCGGCGGCCTCGCGCCAGCCGATGGCGAAGGCGCGCTGCGCGCCGACCACGAAGACGGTGGTCATGGCCCCGGCCAGCAGCAGGAACACCAGCACCATGCGCCACTGGATCGAATGGCCCAGGTGGTAGCGGGCGCGGCGGTGCCAGGGGCCGCAGGCGCCCTCGTCGCGCCAGCGGCGCGGCCTCATGGGGCGCGGCGCAGCGCCAGCGAGTAGCCGGCGTTGCGCAGGGTCTTGATCGCGTCCAGCGGCTCGAGCTTGCGGCGCAGGCGGCTGACCACGATGTCCACCGCCCGGGTGTAGAGCTCGGCCTCGTGGCCGCGCAGCTGGTTGAGGATGTCGTCGCGGCTGAAGACCCGGCCGGGCTCGCGGGCCAGCAGGTGCAGCAGCTCGAACTCGGTGCCGGTGAGGTCCACCGGCTCGCCCTGGCGGGCCACGCTGCGGCGCGCCGGGTCGATCTCCAGGCCCTCGAAGCGCAGCACCGCCGGGTCGGCAGCGGGTGCGGCGGCGGGCGCGCGGCGGCGCAGCACGGTCTGCACGCGGGCCACCAGCTCGCGCGGCTCGAAGGGCTTGGGCAGGTAGTCGTCGGCGCCCAGCTCCAGACCCACCACGCGGTCCATCACGTCGCCGCGGGCGGTCAGCATGACGATCGGCAGGTCGCCCTCGCGGCGGATGGTGCGGCAGAGCTCGAAGCCGTCCATCTCGGGCAGCATCACGTCGAGGATGGCGGCGTCGAAGCCGCCCTCGCGCAGCCGGGCCAGGCCGGCGCTGGGGCGCACCGCCTGCTCGAGCACCAGCTCGAAGCGCTGGAAGTAGGCCGCCAGCGGCGGCCCGAGCTGCTCGTCGTCGTCAATCAGCAGGATGCGCGGCATGGCCCATTCTAGGAAGCGTGCGCCGGCCATGGCGCACGATGAGCCGGCGCAGGCGCTGGCGCAGGGTGGCGGGCAGCGCGTCGAAGCGCCGGCCCGCGGCCTGCCACAGCGCCGCGGCGGCGGGCTCCTGCGGCGCGCGCGCGGCCAGGTCCAGTGCGGCGGCGTGGTCGAAGCGCGGGCCCCACAGCAGGTCCAGCGCCTGCTCGTGGGCCTGCGGTCCGCTCAGCAGCCGCGCGGCCGGCTCGGCGCGCAGCAGGGGCGACAGGCGCTCAGCCACGGCCCCACCAGCCGTGTCCGCGGCGCTCGGCCAGGCGCTCACGCACCTGGGCCTGCTGGGCGGGGGTCAGGCTGTCGTAGAAGTCGGCCAGCGCGGTGATCACCTTCGGGCCCTGGCCTTGCACGGCCTGGGTCTTCTGGTCCAGCAGGGACTGGGCCTTGGCGCGGTCGAACTGCGGGCCGGCGATCAGCGCCGCCATCTCGGCGCGGCCTTCGCCACCGGCCTTGAGGGCCTGGCGCTGGGCCATCAGGGCATCGGCCAGCGCCTCGAGCTTGGCCTTCTGGGCCGCGTCGAGCTCCAGTTTCTCGCTGATGCGCAGCACGGCCTTGCCGCGCATCTCGCCCAGCTGCGACTCGCTCATCGGGCCGTGGCCGCGGTGGCCGCAGGCGCTCAGGCCGACCAGCAGGCCGGCACCGGCGATGCCGAACAGGGTGCGCTTGATCCAGGGTTTCATGTCGGGCTCCTTGTCAGGTCAGGGGGTGGCGGGTCACTGCGCGGCCAGCTGGGCGCGGGGGGTGGGGCGCGGGCTGCGGTGCAGCTCGACCAGGGAATCGAAGGGGTCGAGCTCGCCACTGCGGCGGGCGGCCTCCAGTTCCTCGCGGACCTGGGCGCGGCTCAGGCCGGTGTCGGCGGTGGCGGTGCGGCGGGCGTGCTCGCGGACCTGGGCCAGCAGGGTGGGCGCGCTGGCCTCGGTGCGGGCGGGCTGCAGCTCGGCCAGGGTGTCGAAGGGGTTGACGCGGCCGTCCTGGCGGGCGGCGGCCAGCTCGGCCTGGACCTGGGCGCGGCTGACGGTGGACACCGGGGCGTCCATCGACTCGTTGGCCCAGCTCGGCGGGATGTTGCGGCTGGACTGGGCCAGCGCGGCACCGGCGGCGGCCAGGGCGATCACGCCCAGCAGGGCGGCGAAGGGGGTCTTGTTCAGGGTCATTTCAGGGCTCCCGTGGAAAACGTGTTGCGGTGACGAGATGGTCGCCGCCGGGGCCTGAAGGGGGGTGTCAGCGCGGTATCGCTTCTTTTCGTTATGTTTCGACGCCGCGCCTGAGGGGGCTCACTCGGGTTCGATCTTGGCGGCGCGCACCACCTCGCCCCAGTGGCGGATCTCCTGCGCCAGCAGCGCGGCCTGCTCGGCCGGGGTGCTGCCCTGGGGCTTGACGCCCAGGGCCAGCAGGGTCTGCCGCACGGCGGGCTGGGCCAGCGCGTCCAAGGCGGCGCGGCGCAGGCGCTCGACCGCCGCGGCGGGCGTGCCGGTGGGCACCGCCAGGGCGTTCCAGCTGTCCACGGTGTAGCCGGGCACGCCCTGCTCGAGCGCGGTGGGGACCTCGGGCAGGCCGGCGAAGCGCTGCGGGCCGGTGACCGCCAGCAGCCGGATCGCCCCGCCCTGCAGCTGCGGCAGCAGCGGACTCAGCACCTCGAAGGCCAGGTCGATCTCGCCGCTGCGCAGCGCGTTGACCACCGCCGGCGAGCCCTTGTAGGGCACCACCACCGCGTCCAGGCCGGTGCGGGCCTTGAACAGCTCGGCGCTCAGGTGCTGGGTGCTGCCCACCGCGATGGTGCCGATGCTGAGCTGGCCCGGGTGGGCGCGGCCATGGGCCAGCAGGTCCTTGAGCGTCTTGAAGCGCGAGCCGCTGGCCACCGCCAGGCCCAGCTCGAAGAAGCCCAGCGTGGTCACCGGGGCCAGGTCCTTCTGCACGTCGTAGGGCAGCTTGCGCACCAGGTGCACGCTGACCGCGGTGGCGTTGCTCATCAGCAGCAGGGTGTGGCCGTCGGCCGGGGCCTTGAGCACCGCCTGGGTGGCGACGATGCCGCCGGCGCCGGGCCGGTTGTCCACCACCACCGGCTGGCCCAGCGACGCGGCCATGGCCTGGCCGACGGTGCGGGCGGTGATGTCGGCCACGCCGCCGGGGGCGAAGGGCACGACCAGGGTCACCGGGCGGGACGGGAAGGCCGGCTGGGCCCTGGCGACGGGCGCCAGCGCCAGGCCGGGCAAGGTGCGGAGAAGGGCGCGACGGTGCATGGCGTTCAGTGCTCCGGGGCGAACTCTTCGGTGTCGATCTCGGCCTGGGTGGCGGTGTTGTAGCGGGTGCCCTGCACGGTGCGCTGGTTGATGGTGCCGTCGAGCAGCGCCACCTCGTCGGCCGACAGGGCCAGCTCGGCCGCGGCCAGGTTGTCCGCCAGGTGGGCGAGGGACGTGGTGCCGGGGATCGGGATGATGTGCTCGCCGCGGTGCAGCAGCCAGGCCAGGGCCAGCTGGGCCACGGTGACGCCGCGGGCCTCGGCCAGGGCCTGCACCGGCGCCAGCAGGGCCCGGTTGGCGGCGTAGTTGCCCGGGGTGAAGCGGGGCATGGCGCGGCGGATGTCCTTGGGGTCGAAGCCGCCCACGTCGGTCAGCGTGCCGAGGAAGCCGCGCGCCACCGGGCTGAAGGCGACGAAGGCCACGCCCAGCTCGCGGCAGGCCTGCAGCACCGCGATCTCGGGGTTGCGGGTCCACAGCGAGTACTCGGTCTGCAGTGCCGCGATCGGGTGCACCGCGTGGGCGCGGCGCAGGGTGTCGGCCGAGACCTCGGACAGGCCCAGCGCGCGCACCTTGCCCTCCTCGACCAGTCGGGCCATCTCGCCCACCGAGTCCTCGATGGGTACCTGCTTGTCCCAGCGGTGCAGGTAGTACAGGTCGATGACGTCGGTGCCCAGGCGGCGCAGGCTGTCCTCGGCGTTGCGGCGGATGGCTTCGGGGCGGCCGTCGATCACCCGCTTGACGCCGTCGGGGAACTGCACGCCGGCCATGCCGCCCTTGCTGCACAGCGTGATCCTCGAGCGGTGGGGCTTGAGCACCGGGCCGACCAGCGACTCGTTGGCGCCGAAGCCGTACAGCGCCGCGGTGTCGAACAGCGTGCAGCCCAGGTCCAGCGCGCGCGCCAGCAGCTCACGACCGGCCTCGGGCGAGGGCGGCTGGCCGTAGGCGTGGCTGAGGTTCATGCAGCCCAGGCCGATGGCGCTGACCTGGAAGGGGCCGAGTGGGCGTTGTGGCATGGGGGTCCCTGAAAGTGAAAACGGCGCCAGCCGCAAGGCGTGGCGCCGGTGGGTTCGATCCTACCGAGGATCAGGCGTTCAGTTGCTGTTCCAGCTGCTGCAGCACCCGGTAGCAGGGCAGCACTTGCGCGATGCTGCCGTTGGGCTCGCGGCCTTCGCGGATGGCCGCGAAGAACTCGCGGTCCTGCAGCTCGATGCCGTTCATCGACACGGCCACCTGCGAGACGTCGATCTTCTCTTCCTTGCCGCTGAACAGGTCGTCGTAGCGGGCGATGTAGGTGGCGCTGTCGCCGATGTAGCGGAAGAAGGTGCCCAGCGGGCCGTCGTTGTTGAACGACAGGCTCAGGGTGCAGATCGCGCCGTTGGCGGCCTGGAGCTGGATGCTCATGTCCATCGCGATGCCCAGGGTCGGGTGGATCGGGCCCTGGATCGCGTTGGCCTTCACGATCGGGCTGCCGCACTGGTAGGCGAACAGGTCGACGGTGTGGGCGGCGTGGTGCCACAGCAGGTGGTCGGTCCAGCTGCGGGGCTGGCCCAGCGCGTTCATGTTGGTGCGGCGGAAGAAGTAGGTCTGCACATCCATCTGCTGGATGTTGAACGCGCCGGCCTGGATCTTCTGGTGGACGTACTGGTGGCTGGGGTTGAAGCGGCGGGTGTGGCCGCACATGGCCACCAGGCCGGTCTGCTGCTGCACCGCCAGCACTTCTTCGCCTTCGTTCAGGATGTCGCACAGCGGGATCTCGACCTGCACGTGCTTGCCGGCCTTCATGCAGGCGATGGCCTGCTGGGCGTGCATCTGGGTCGGGGTGCAGAGGATGACGGCGTCGACCTCGGGCAGGGCCAGGGCGTCGGCCAGATCGGTGCTGACATGGCCGATGCCGTACTTGGCGGCGACTTCACGGGTCTTGTCCAGGTCGCGGCTGATCAGCGAGACGACTTCGACGCCGTCAATCAGCTTGATGCCGTCCAGGTGCTTGATGCCGAAGGCGCCGGCGCCGGCCAGCGCGACCTTGATCGTCTTGTTGCTCATGGGAGGGTCCTCGGGGTTCAGACGTTGTTCTGCAGGATCAGGTGGCCCACCGCGGTGTTGCTGGCGGGCACATGGTAGAAGCGGTGCTTGACGGTGGGGGCCGGGCCGCCGGCCACATCGGCCATCGCGCCGCGGGCGATCAGCCACATCACCAGCTCGATGCCCTCGGAGCCCGCCTCGCGCACGTAGTCGATGTGCGGGGTGTTGGCGCAGCCCTCGGGGTCGTTGATCAGCTGGTCCAGCCAGGCGTTGTCCCACTCGCGGTTGATCAGGCCGGCGCGCGCGCCCTGCAGCTGGTGGCTCATGCCGCCGGTGCCCCAGATCTGCACCTTCAGCGGCTGGTCGTAGCTCTCGATGGCCTTGCGGATGGCCTTGCCCAGGTGGTAGCAGCGGCGGCCCGAGGGCACCGGGTACTGCACCACGTTGACGGCAAAGGGGATCACCGGACACGGCCAGGCCTGGGGTTGGCCACACATGAGTGAGAGCGGCACGGTCAGGCCGTGGTCGACGTCCATCTTGTTGACGATGGTGAGGTCGAAGTCGTCCTGGATCACCGATTGGGCGATGTGGGCGGCCAGCTCCGGGTGGCCCTGCACCACCGGCACCGGGCGCGGGCCCCAGCCCTCGTCGGCGGGCTGGAACGAGGCCGCGCAGCCGATCGCGAAGGTGGGGATCAGCTCCAGGCTGAAGGCGGTGGCGTGGTCGTTGTAGACCAGGAAGATGACGTCGGGCTTCTCGTCCTCGAGCCACTGCTTGGAGTACTCATAGCCCTTGAACACCGGCTGCCAGTAGGGCTCGGCGCTCTTGCCCAGGTCGAGGGCGGCGCCGATGGCCGGGACGTGCGAGGTGTAGACGCTGGCGGTGATCTTGGCCATCACTGGGGTTCCTTCTTCTCGCCGATGCGGCGGTTGCCTTCGACCGAGCGGCCGCCGGCCAGCATCATGGCCGCGTACTCGTCCTGGGTCATGCCGGTCATGCTGGCGGCCATGTACTGGAAGCTCTTGCCATCGGTGGCGCCGATCTTGGCCAGGAAGTAGATGTTGCCGCCGGCGGCGATGCAGCGGTTCAGGTCGCGGGTGAGCACGCCCTGCTTCTGCTCCTCGTTCATCGGCCACTGGTCCAGGTAGGCGCGCTCATCGGCCTTGAAGCGCTCGCGGTTCTCGGCCTTCATCAGGCTCATGCAGAACTGGTTGAGCCAGTAGCCCTTGCGGCTCTGGTCGGCGTCGAAGATGGTGGTGCCGGGGATGTCCTGGTACGGCTTGTCGAGTGCCATCGGGGGCCTCCTTGGGTTCAGGGCGCCACGCAGCGGAAGCTGCTGGCGGATTCGGTGGGGCCGCCGGTGTAGCGGGCGACCTGCGGGTGCGGGCACAGCAGGCGGCTGCGGTCCTTGGCCCAGTCGGTGGGGATTTCCTTGTTGGTGGCGCTGGTGGTGGCCACCAGGGCCTGCGGGGCCTGGCCCTTCTCGACCCAGTTCACCAGCGCGCCCAGGGCGTCGAACTGGTCGGTGGCCGGGCCGCCCTGGCAGTGGGCCATGCCGGGCACGCCATAAAAGCGCACGGTGTCGGCGCCGCCGTTGGCGACCAGCCGGTCCACCCAGCGCCGGGTGTCGTTGACCGAGAACACGGCGTCGCTGTGGCCGTGGTAGACCAGCAGCTTGCCACCGTGGGCCCGGAACGCGCCGAGCTTCGGGTCGTCGACATCGGGCGGGGTCATGAAGGCCATCGCCGATTCGGTGAAGGCGCCGCTGGTGGCGCGGATCCTGGGCGCGTCGCGGTCGAAGTCGAAGCGGCTGAGGAAGGCCACCAGGGCCTCCGGCTGGCCCGGGGTGGCGGTGGGCGGCGTGGTGAAGACGTAGCTCAGCGAGCCGGCGCCCATCACCGCGATGACCGGCAGCTTGCCCCAGGGCGGGATCTGGCTCTCCAGCTTCCAGAAGCGCCAGTTGCCGGCGCCCAGGCCGGCGTCCCAGGACCAGTCGCTGTAAAGCGCCTCGCCCGCGCTGTTGCGCGCGCCCGAGAGCGAGCGCTTGAGCGCGCGCACCTGAGGCTCGCTCAGGCACTCGGCGGTCTTGGCGCCGGGGCATTGCAGCGCGGCGATGTCCACCCGGGGCTGGCAGGCGGCCAGGTCGCCCACGATGCCGTCGGCCAGGCCGTCCAGCGCGTCGCAGCGGGCCAGCACGTGGCGCGACACCCGCTGCATGTCGGTGGGGCTGAAGGCCTGGCGGATGTCGGCATTGACGAGTTGCCAGCTCTGCACGTCCCAGGCGTGCTGCACCGCGGCCTTGGGCAGGTTGAAGCCCGGTGCGCCGGCCAGGATGCCGTCGTAGCGCTCGCCGTAGCGGCTGGCGGCCACCAGGCCGTGGCGGCCGCCGTTGGAGCAGCCCACCATGTAGTTGCGCTCGGGCGCCTGGCCGTAGCGGCTGCGCATCAGGGACTGCGCCACGGTGAACATGGTGTCGTTGGCGGTGTAGCCGTAGTCGCGCCGGGCCTGCGGGTCCTCGCCGAACAGATTGCCCTTGGCCAGGCTGGCCGCGGCGTTGGCCGGCGAGTCTTCGCTGTGGCCCGAGTCCGAGCTGATGACGGCAAAGCCGCGCTGCAGCGCATTGACCTGGAGCACGCCCAGCGCGCCCAGCGCCGGCAGCACCTTGCCGTCGTTGCCGCCGTTGACCTGGTGCACGAAGCGGCGGTTCCACTCGGCGGGCAGGCGCATCTCGAAGCCGATCGCGTAGGGCCGGCCATCGGCGCCGGTGCGCTCGTTGGCCAGGCCCTGCACCTGGCAGTGCGCCGGCGTGCCCTTGTCGTCGGCGGCCACTTCCTTGGCGCTGGTCAGGCGCACGTGCTTCAGCGCACCGAGCGCCGCGGGCAGGTCGGCACAGGCCACCGGCGTGGGCGCCACGGTGGCGCAGCTGGCCAGCGCGGCGGCGCTGGCGAGCAGGGCAGAGGTCAGCAGTCGCATCGTTCGTCTCCGGTCAGTTCTTGTGAATCGTCAGGCGCCGCGCCAACCCGTCAAGGCCCGGCGCGGATCCGGCTTCGCCGGTCCGCTGCCGCCGGCCCCCTCGGGGGGTAGCGAGCGCCAGCGAGCTCGGGGGCTTACACCTCTTCGGGCCAGTAGAGCTTCATCGGGTTGGTGACCAGCAGCTTCTGTTGCAGCTCGGCCGTGGGCGCGATCTGCGGGATGAAGTCCACCAGCAGGCCGTCGTCGGGCATGTGGTCCTTCAGGTTGGGGTGCGGCCAGTCGGTGCCCCACAGCACGCGGTCGGGGAATTCCTCGACCACGCGGCGGGCGAACGGCACCACGTCCTGGTAGGCGGCCTGCTCGCCGTTCAGGGCCTTGGGGCCGGTGACGCTCAGGCGCTCGGGGCAGCTGACCTTGCTCCAGACGTTGGGGTGTTCGCGCATGAACTTCAGGAACAGCGCGAACTCGGGGCCGTCGATGGGCTTGCTGACGTCGGGGCGGCCCATGTGGTCGACCACCACGGTGGTGGGCAGGGCGGTGAAGAAGTCCCACAGCTCGGGCAGGTCGACCGCCTCGAAGTAGATGACCACGTGCCAGCCCAGCTGGGCGATGCGGCCGGCGATCTCCATCAGCTCGTCCTTGGGCGTGAAGTCGACCAGGCGCTTGACGAAGTTGAAGCGCACGCCGCGCACGCCGGCGGCGTGCAGGGCCTGCAGCTCGGCGTCGCTGATGCTGCGCTTGACGGTGGCCACGCCGCGGGCCTTGCCGCCACTGCTCAGGCAGGCGTCGACCATGGCGCGGTTGTCGGCGCCGTGGCAGGTGGCCTGCACCACCACGTTGCGGGCAAAGCCCAGGTGGTCGCGCAGCGCGTACAGCTCGTGCTTGCTGGCGTCGCAGGGGGTGTACTTGCGCTCGGGGGCGTAGGGGAACTCGGCGCCCGGGCCGAAGACGTGGCAGTGGGCATCCACCGCCCCGGCGGGCAGCTGGAAGCGGGGCTTGGCCGGACCGGTGAACCAGTCCATCCAGCCCGCGGTCTTGGTGAAGTCACCGGAGGTGGGTTTGCTCATGTCTCGTCCTTGTGAAGGTGTTGAAGCAGGCGGTCGGCCTCGACACGCCAATCGCCGCTGCGGGCAAAGTCGGGGCTGCCACGCGGGCCGAACAGGCCGGCGTCGGCGAGGTCGGCCATCCAGGCCTGGCGCTCGGCGGTGCCGTGGGCGCTGAAGGGGGCCAGACCGGCCTCGCGCACGGTGGCGGCCACCTCGCGCACTTCCTCGCTGCGGCGGCGGCCGTGCTCGATCACGCGCTGGAAGAAGTAGGCGGCCTGCTTCTCCCAGTCGAGGCCGGGGAAGGTCTCGTGCAGGCTGGCGATGACCGCGTCCTCGACGCCGAAGTGGCGGGCGGCGGTGAAGCTCTCGATGACCATGGCCTCCAGGCCCTTGACCATCACGCTGCGGCACATCTTGGTGGCGCTGGCCACGCCCAGGCGCTCGCTGTGGGCGCGGGCACCCTCGAAGCCGAGGGCCTGCAGCGCCGGCGCCAGCGCGGCGGCCTCGGGGCCGCCCAGCAGCAGGGGCACGCGGCTGCGCCAGGGCGGCACGCTGGTCATCACCGCGCCTTCCACGTAGCGGGCACCGGCGGCCTCGACCGTTGCCGCCGCGCGCTGCTTGGCCCCGGGCGAGGCCGAGTTGAGGTCCAGGAACCAGGTGCCGGTGCGCAGACCGCTGGCGCAGGCCGCCGCCACGGCTTCGGTCTGGCTGGCGGTGACGGCGCTGATGACCAGGTCGGCGTCGCGGGCCAGGTCGGTGTGGTCATCGGCCAGGGCCACGCCGTGGGCCAGCGCGTGGCTGCGCAGAGCGGGGGCGGTGTCGGCCTGCAGCAGCTTCAGGTCGAAGGCGCTGACGGTGCAGCCGCGGGCGCGCAGGTCTTCGGCCAGGGTGCGGCCGACCTCGCCGTAGCCGACCAGGCCGATGTGCCCGTGGGGAAGATCGGGGTGCATGGCCGGGTCCTCAGTCAGGGCGCACGTTGCCGGCCCGCACCACCTCGCGCCAGCGCGGGATCTCGCGGGCGATCAGCTCGCCGAAGGCCTGCGGCGTGCCGGGCATGGGGCTGGCGCCCTCGGCGGCCAGCTGCTGCTGGACCTCGGGGGCGGCCAGGGCGCGCTGCACCGCGGCGTGCAGCCGGGTGACGATGTCGGCGGGGGTGCCGGCCGGGGCGACCAGGCCGTACCACTGGTCGGCCTCGAAGCCCTGGTAGCCGGTCTCGGCCACGGTGGGCACCTCGGGCAGGGCCGCCAGCCGGGCGCTGCCCGACACCGCCAGCGCCCGCAGCCGCCCGCTGCGCAGGTGCGGCAGCACCGCGGGCGAGCCGGTGAAGGTGGCGTCCACCTGGCCACCGATCAGGTCCTGCACCGACGGCGCGGTGCCGCGGTAGGGGATGTGGGACATGAAGATCCCGGCGCGCAGCTTGAGCGACTCCATCGCGATGTGCGCGGCGCTGCCGTTGCCGCCCGAGGAGTAGGTCAGCGCGCCCGGCCGGGCCTTGGCGCGGGCCACCAGATCCTTCAGGCTGCGCAGGTCGGACGCGGCCGAGACCACCAGCACGTTGGGCACCCGGGCCACGCCGGCCACCGGCGCGAAGCTGCGCAGCGGGTCGTAGGGCAGGCGCGGGTAGAGCGCCGGGTTGACCGCCAGGGTGCCGATGTGGCCCATCAGCAGGGTGGCGCCGTCGGGCTCGGCCTTGGCCACCAGGTCGGCGCCCAGGCTGCCGCCGGCGCCGGGCTTGTTGTCGATGTAGACCGTCTGCCCCGGCAGGCCCAGGCGCGGGCCGATGGCGCGCGCCAGGATGTCGGTGCTGCCGCCGGGCGTGAAGGGCACGACCAGGCGCAGCGGCCGCGCCGAGCCCTGCGCGCGCAGCAGGGCCGGGGCCAGCAGCAGCGCGGCCAGCGCGTGGCGGCGCAGGGGCAGGGCGGGGCGGTTCATCGGCCGGGGGCTCAGTCGATGTACTTCAGGCCCTTGGCGGCCAGGGGCTCGCGCATCTTGTACATGTCCAGGCCCAGGATGCCGCTGGCGAGCTTGTCGCGCTTCTCGCCCTCGAAGCTCTCGCGCTTGCGGGCGGCGGCCAGCGTCTCGACCGCGCGGGCGGCGGGCACGCAGACCACGCCGTCGTCGTCGGCCACGATGACGTCACCCGGGGTGACCAGCATGCCGGCGCAGACCACCGGGATGTTGACCGAGCCGATCGTCTCCTTGATGCAGCCCTTGCTGGAGATGCACTTGCTCCAGACCGGGAAGTTCATCTCGTTGAGCGTTTTCACGTCGCGCACGCCGGCGTCGATGACCAGGGCGCGGGCGCCGCGGGCCTGGAAGCTGGTGGCCAGCAGGTCGCCGAAATAGCCGTCGGTGCACTCGGCGGTGATGGCCGCGACCACGATGTCGCCGGGTTGGATCTGCTCGGCCGCGACGTGCATCATCCAGTTGTCACCCGGGTGCAGCAGCACGGTGACGGCCGTGCCCGAGACCTGCACGCCGGTCTGGATCGGGCGCATGTAGGGCTTGAGCAGGCCGACGCGGCCCATGGCCTCGTGCACGGTGGCCGAGCCCAGCGCGGCCAGGCCGTCGGCGGCGGCGCGGTCGGCGCGGGTGATGTTGCGGTAGACGACACCGAGTTCGTACATGGCGGTTTCCTGTGGGGTTCGTGGTCGGGGACCGGCACCGGCCGGTGCGGGGTCCCCCGGGGGATCAGAGGCCCTTGGCCTTCAGGCGGCTGTCCAGGCGGCTGAACACGCGGCGGGCGTTGCCTTCAAACACCTGAAAGCGCTGCTCGTCGGTCAGGTTGGCGGTGGCGTTGACGTAGCGCTTGGTGTCGTCGTAGTAGTGGCCGGTGCGCGGGTCGATGCCGCGCACCGCGCCGATCATCTCGGAGGCGAACAGGATGTTCGCAACAGGGATCACCTCGGTCAGCAGGTTGATGCCCGGCTGGTGGTAGACGCAGGTGTCGAAGAAGATGTTGTTGAGCAGGTGGTCTTCGAGCACCGGCTTCTTCATCTCCTGGGCCAGGCCGCGGAAACGGCCCCAGTGGTAGGGCACCGCGCCGCCGCCGTGCGGGATCAGGAACTTCAGGGTCGGGAAGTCCTTGAACAGGTCGCTGGTCAGGCACTGCATGAAGGCCGTGGTGTCGGCGTTCAGGTAGTGCGATCCGGTGGTGTGGAAGCAGCTGTTGCAGCTGGTGCTCACGTGGATCATGGCCGGGATGTCGTACTCGACCATCTTCTCGTAGATGGGGTACCAGTGCTTGTCCGACAGCGGCGGGCTGGTCCAGTGGCCGCCCGACGGATCGGGGTTCAGGTTGAGGCCGACGTTGCCGTACTGCTCCACGCACTTGACCAGCTCGGGGATGCAGGTGGCCGGGTCCACGCCGGGGCTCTGCGGCAGCATGGCGGCGGGCACGAAGTGCTCGGGGAACAGCTCGCTGACGCGGAAGCACAGCTCGTTGCAGATCGCGGCCCAGGTGCTCGAGGTCTCGAAGTCGCCGATGTGGTGCGCCATGAAGCTGGCGCGCGGGCTGAAGATGGTGATGTCGGAGCCGCGCTCCTTCATCAGCTTGAGCTGGTTGGTCTCGATCGTTTCGCGGATCTCGTCGTCGCTGATCTTCAGCGACGAGGCCGAGGGCTTGGCCGAGGGGTCCTTCAGGGCGGCGATCTGCAGGTCGCGCCAGGCGCCCAGCGCCGCGGGGGCGGTGGTGTAGTGGCCGTGGACGTCGATGATCAGGGGTTGGGCTTGGCTCATGGGGCGGGTCCTGTCGAAACGGGGTGTGGGGCTCAGGCGGGCGTCATGCCCTGGCGGCGCTTGGCCTCGGCGGCCTCGGGGCCGGCCATGAAGGCCAGCAGCGCGCGCACCTCGTCGGGCTGCGCGCTGGTGGCGCAGACGGCGCCGGAGAAGACGGTGTCGATCTGCACCGCGGCGGGCAGCGGGCCGACGATGTCGATGCCCTCGACGTGGATCAGTTCGGACAGCTGCTGGAAGCCCAGCGCCACCTGGCCCGAGGCCAGCAGCGAACCCACCGGTACGCCCGGCGGCGGGGTGACGATGCGCTCGCGCAGGGTGTCCATCACGCCCCAGCGCTCGAACAGGCGGGCCAGGGCCACGCCACTGGGGCCGGTGGAGTAGCTGAGCGAGGGCGCGGCCAGCACGGCGGCGCGCAGGGCGTCCTCGGTGGACAGGTCGGGCCGCGGCTGGCCGGCGCGCACCGCCACCGCCACGCCCGAGTTGACCAGGTCGACCCGGCTGCCGGCCAGGGCGTGGCCGGCGGCCAGCAGCCGGTCGACCGCGTCGCTGGCCAGGATGACCACGTCGAAGGCCTCGCCGGCGGCGACGCGGCGGGCGGCGTCCACGCCCCCGACCGATTCGATCAGCACCGGCGTGCCGCCGCGGGCCTGCCAGGCCTGGCTGAGGTCGGCCAGCACCTGGCGGGTGGCCATCGAGGAAATGCCTCGGATCACGGTCGGGTCTCCGCTCGGTGGGAATGGGCGGATTCTGGCCAGCGCTCCTTATGCCGACTAGGCAGGGATCGGTCTATCAGCTATCGCAAACCGCGATGGACCTCAGGGGGCCAGCCAGGTGGCCTGGTGGCGGTCGGGGCCGAAGCGGGCGCGGCGCTGGCCCTCGGTGTTCAGGTCCAGCCAGTCGAGTTCGGTGACGCAGGCCTCGAGCAGGCCGAAGTGCTCGCGGTCGCCCCGCTCGGGCGCCGGGCGCTCCAGCGGGCTGCCGGGCGGCACCGGCGAGAGGTAGTCGAACACCCCCGGGGTCATCTTGACCTTGGCCCAGCGCGAGAGCACCGCCAGGCCGCCGCGCTGCACCTCGAGCGCCACCCGCAGCCGCAGCTGCCAGCCCAGCGCCGGCGACCACAGCACCACCACGCCCTCGGGCCGCTGGGCGATCTGCGCCACCTTGGGCGAGCGGGTGTCGGTGTAGAACACCAGCCGGCGCTCGGCCGGGTCCACCTCGCGCAGCACCACGGTGCGGGCGTCGGGGGCGCCGTCGGGGCGGACGGTGGCCAGGGTGGCGGTGCGCCAGGCGTGGCCACGCAGGGTGGTGGCGGCGACGAGCTCCTGCCACAGGCGCTGTTCGATCTCGGTGAGGATGGGGTCGACCATCGTGCGATCTTGCACGGCCGGCGGCCCGTCCGTCACCGGGCATGCCCGCAAGACCCTTGACCGCGGACAGGACTCGCGCCCCCGGCCTGGGGGGCTCAAGTGTCCGGTTCCTGCGCCGATAGCCCGAGGGATGGCCCCTGCCGGGCCCGGAGTCCTGATGCCGCGTCACCCTGCCACCCTGTTCCGTTCCTCGCTGCTGGCCGTCTGCGCAGGCCTGTCGCTGAGCCCCGTGTGGGCGAGCGACGACCATGGCCATGCCGCCCCCAAGCCGGCCAAGGCCGTCCCCGCCGCCAAGGAGGCACCCGCCGGGAAGGAGGCCGCGACCGGCCGCAAGCCGACCATGTCGATGGACGAGTTGCGCGAGAAGCTGGCCGAGCGCCTGGGGGCCACCAAGGCGCCCGGCGCGCCCAGCCCCTACGTGCTGCGGGTCACCAACAAGGCCGAGGGCGCTGCCGCCACCGAGGCGCCGCGCCGCGCCGCCGCCAAGGCCGCCGCCGACGACCATGGACACGGCAAGGAGGTCGCGGCCCAGCTGCTTCCGCACGCCGCGCACGACCCGCACTGGGCCTACGAAGGCAGCCACGGCCCCGACCAGTGGGGCGCGATGAAGCCCGAGTTCTCGACCTGCAGCAGCGGCCAGCGCCAGAGCCCGATCGACATCCGCGACGGCCTGCCGCTGGAGCTGCAGGCGATCGACTTCGACTACCGCGAGACCGGCTTCTCGGTGATCGACAACGGCCACACGGTGCAGGTCAACCTGCCGCCGGGCAATGCCATCGCGGTGGCGGGCCGGCGCTTCGAGCTGCTGCAGTTCCACTTCCACCGCCCCAGCGAGGAGCGCGTCAACGGCCGCCAGTTCGACATGGTGGCCCACCTGGTGCACAAGGACCTGGACGGCAAGCTGGCGGTGGTGGCGGTGCTGCTGGACCGTGGCGCCGCCCACCCGCTGATCCAGACGGTGTGGAATGCCTTGCCGCTGGAAAAGGGCGTGGCCGAACCCGCCCCCACCAGCCTGGACCTGAACCGCCTGCTGCCCAAGGACCGCCGCTACTACACCTACATGGGCTCGCTCACCACCCCGCCCTGCAGCGAGGGCGTGCTGTGGATGGTGATGAAGGAGCCGGTGACGCTGAGCCCGCAGCAGATCGGCATCTTCGCCCGGCTCTACCCGATGAACGCCCGGCCGATCCAGCGGACCGCGGGCCGGCTCATCAAGGACGGGCAGTGAATGGGGCACCCGGCGGCTGGGTACAGCCGCCACCCGCCAGGCGGGTGCGCAGGCCGCTTCGGAGCGGCCGTGCGCTGGCCTGCGCGGGGGCGGCCTTGGGAGGTCGTGTGGTGCGGGGCGGGCTCGCCGGTGGGGGCTGTTGAGGGCGCGGCCTGGTGGCGGCGTGCGCGGGGCTGCCGTCCGGGCCTCAGCGTGAGTGCGAGGTCAGGCGGGCCAGCGGGGTCGAGGCGCTGACGCCGGGGGCGACGCGGCGGCGGCCGGGGTTGGGCACGGCGGGGGGCGGGGTGCCGTCGGTGGTCGGGGCGGCCTGGCGGCGCATGGCCACGCCGACGGCCAGGATGTCGATCACCAGCAGGTGCAGGATGCGGCTGACCATGGGCACGTGGGTGGCCACGTCCTCCTCGTGGTCCACCACCAGCAGCACATCGGCCTTGCGGGCCAGCGGGCTCTGGCTGGCGGTGATCGCCACCACCGCGGCGCCGCGCTCGCGCGCCGTGTCCACCACTTCCAGCAGCTCGGGCACCTTGCCGGAGTTGCTGATCACCACCAGCACCTCGCCGCCGCGCAGCGCGCCGGCGCTCAGCAGCTGCAGGCGCGGGTCGGTGCAGGCGCTGCAGGGGATGCCGAAGCGCAGGAACTTGAACTGCGCGTCCTGCGCCACCACGCCGTAGTGGCCCACCGCGTGCACCTCGACCCGGTCGGCGCCGTTGAGCAGCTCGATCGCGCGGTCGATCGACTCGCGGTTGAGCTGGTCGCGCACCTGCAGGATGGCCGAGGCGGTGTTGCCCAGCACCTTGGCGCCGAGCTCGTTCATCGCGTCGCCGGCCTGCACCTGCACATGGCTGACCGGCACGGTGCCGGTCAGGCCCGAGGCCAGGCGCAGCTTGAAGTCGGACAGGCCTTCACAGCCCAGTGAGCGGCAGAAGCGGATCACGGTGGGCTGGCTGACCTCGGCGGCGCGGGCGATGTCGGCGATCGGGTCGCCCAGCACGGTGCGGGGCTGGGCCAGCACGTGCTCGGCCACGCGCTTCTCGGCCGGTGACAGGCCCGGCAGGGCGCGGCGGATCTGCTCGAGGATGGCGCTGGCGGCACTGCCCTCGATCGTGCGCAGCTGCGCCTCGAGGATGGCCGAGGCGCCGAAGAAGGTGGCGTTGGGCGCGGTGATGACGTAGGTCGGGATGGCCTTGACGTAGTCGCTGAAGCGGCCCTTGTCCTCGAAGCGCGCGCGAAAGGGCGAGCGGTCGAAGTACTCGCCCAGGCGCGGCACGATGCCGCCACCGATGTAGATGCCGCCGAACGCGCCCAGCGTGACCGCCAGGTTGCTGGCGGCGGTGCCCAGCAGGCCGCAGAAGACCTCGAGCGTGTCCATGCAGACGCGGTCGGCGCCGGCCAGGCCGCGCTGGGTGATGTCTGGCGCGGAAAGTGCTTCGGCCTTGACACCGGCGTGTTCGGCCAGCGCGCGGTACATCAGCTCCAGGCCCGAACCCGACAACAGGCGCTCGAAGGACACATGGGAAAACTGCTTCCAGGCGTGGCGCAGGATCGCGACCTCGCGCTCGTCGTGCGGGGCGAAGCTGACGTGGCCGCCCTCGGTGCCCAGCGCCACCCAGCCGTCGGCGGCCGGGATCAGGCCCGACACGCCCAGGCCCGAGCCCGAGCCCAGCAGACCGATCACGCTGGGCTCGCGCGGGGTGCCGCCGCCCACCTGGCGGCGCTGCTCCACGCTCAGGTGCGGCAGCGCCATGGCCAGCGCGGTGAAGTCGTTGACCACCACCAGGGTCTCGAAGCCCAGGCGCTCGCGCATCTGCTCGATCGAGAACTGCCAGTGGTAGTTGGTCATCCGCACCAGGTCGCCGTCGACCGGGTTGGCGATCGCCACCGCGGCGTGGCGGATGGTGAGCGCCGGCAGTCCCCGCAGGTAGCTGGTCACGGCCGCATGAAAATCCGGGTGGTCGGCGCAGCGCAGCGAGGCGGCGTGGTCGAAGCGGCCGGCGGCGGTCTCGATCGCGAAGCGGGCGTAGGTGCCGCCGATGTCGGCGATCAGGCGGGGGTGCTCGTGGGGCGTCATCGGCGGGTCGGGGCAGGGGGGCGTGGCCCATTGTCGCGCAGGCGCCGGAGGCCGCAAGCACCGGATTGGCTCGAACTTTCACCGCAAAACCGTGCGTAACTTGACTACAGAAAGACGACTTATGCGGGTAAATGTGGGGGAGTGCTGGGGATTGTTTGGTTGTAGTTTTGCTAAAGTCTGACGATGCTTGAGGAGAATCGCATGGCCACGCCGACCTCGGCCCAGGGTCTGCCCTGGCTGGTGGGCGACATCGGTGGCACCAATGCCCGATTGGGTTGGGTGAGCCGTGTCGGTGGGCCGGTGGAGCAGGTGCGCACCCTGCCGGTGGCGGCCCACGCCACGCCCGCCGATGCGGTTCGGGCCTACCTGGCCGGGTTGGGCCCCGAGGCGGGCACCCCGCGCCGCGCCGCGCTGGCGGTGGCCACCGCGGTGGGGTCCGACGAGGTCGTGCTCACCAACAGCGCCTGGCGGTTTTCCTGCCGTGCGTTGCAGACCGCGTTGGGCCTGGAGCGCTTGCTGGTGCTCAACGACTTCGAGGCGCTGGCGCTGTCGCTGCCGCGCCTGAACGCGGCGCAGCTGCGTCCGATCGGCGCGGCGCCGCCCCATGCCGACGGCACCCTGGCCGTGATCGGCCCGGGCACCGGCCTGGGCGTGGCCGGCGTGACCCGCTGTCGCCAGGGCTGGCTGGCCCTGCCGGGCGAGGGCGGCCACGCCACGCTGGCGCCGGCCGACGAGTTCGAGAGCGCGGTACTGGCCGCGGCGCGCACCCGCTTCGCCCATGTGTCGGCCGAGCGCCTGCTGTCGGGCATCGGCCTGCCGGTGCTGCAGATGGCGGTGGCCGAGGCCCTGGGCCAGGCCGCCGAGCTGCTGCCGGCCGAGCAGATCGTCGAGCGCGGCCTGTCCGGCGCCGACCCGGTCTGCGAGCGCACGGTGGACACCTTCTGCGCGATGCTGGGCGGCTTTGCCGGCAGCGTGGCGCTCACCCTGGGGGCGCGTGGCGGGGTGTACGTGGGCGGCGGCATCGTGCCGCGCCTGGGTGAGCGTTTCTTCACCTCGCGCTTCCGGGAGCGCTTCGAGGCCAAGGGACGCTTCCAGACCTACCTGCGGGCCATCCCCACCGCGCTGATCACCGACACCCTGGCCGCCTTGACCGGGGCCGCCGTGGCCATCGAGCAGGACGCGGCTTGAGCCCTGCGCCAGCGCCGCGGCTGCTGCCGCTGATCTGGCCGCTCTACCTGGAGCTGTGGCTGGGCATCGGCGTGGGTCTGGTGGGCACCGCGCTGGCGGCCCGCCAGGGCGATGCCGCGGGCGGCGCCTTCGCCGTCTCGCACCAGCTGGCCGCGGCCCTGTTCGTGCTCTTTCGCATCATCGGGGCCGGCGCCAGCGTGGTCCTGACCCAGCGCCTGGGCGGTGGCCAGCGGGCGCAGGCCGACGCGGTGGCGCGCGCCACCCTGGGCGCCAGCACCTGGATCGGTGGCGGCACCGGGCTGGCCTGCACCTTGCTGGCCGGGCCGCTGCTGGGCCTGCTCAACACCCCTGAGGACGTGCGCCCGCTGGCCGAGCCCTTCGTGCGCTGGCTGGGGCTGTCGCTGCTGCTGGACGCCTGGAACGCCTCGCTGGCGGCGGTGCTGCGCTCGCACCTGCGCTCGCGAGACACGCTGGCGGTGATCGTGGCCATGCACGGCAGCCACCTGCTGCTGTGCGTGCCCCTGATGCTGGGTGCCGGCCCGCTGCCGCCGCTGGGGCTGACCGGCTTCGCGCTGGCGCTGCTGGCCTCGCGGGTGCTGGGCGTGGTCCTGCACCTGGCGCTGTGGCGGGCCCGCCTGGGCCTGGTGCCGCTGGCGGCCGACTGGTGGCGCTTGCCGCGGGCCGAGTTGGCGTCGGTGCTGCACATCGGGCTGCCGGGGGCGGCCGAAAACATCGCCTGGCGCGTGGCCTTCATGGCCAGCCTCGCGGTGGTCGGGCGCCTGGGCACGGCGGCGCTGGCCACCCATGCCTACGTGATGCAGGTGATGATGGGCGTGCTGCTGTTCGGGGCGGCCACCGGCATCGCGGTGGAGATCGTGGTCGGCCACCTGGTGGGCGCCGGTCGGCTGCGCGAGGCCGACCGCCTGCTGCGCCGCGCCCTGGCCGCGGGCCTGGGGGTCAGCACCGGCCTGGCGCTGGCGGTGGCCTTGGCCGGGCCCTGGCTGATGGGCCTGTTCACCGCCGACCCCGCCATCGTGGCCATGGGCGCCACCCTGTTGTGGTGCACGGTGGCGGTGGAGTCGGGGCGCACCTTCAACCTGGTGGTGATCAACGCCCTGCGCGCCACCGGCGACGCCCGCTACCCGGTGCTGGCCGGCGCGGCCTCGATGGCGGTGGTGCTGGCCGGCGGCAGCTGGCTGCTGGGTCTGGGGCTGGGCTGGGGCCTGGTCGGCCTGTGGGTGGCCTATGCCGCCGACGAGTGGCTGCGCGGCCTGCTGATGTGGCGGCGCTGGCGGCGGCTGCGCTGGCTGCCCTTCGCCCGCGCCACCCACCGCCGCCTGCACCGCGCGGCCTGATCGGCGCGGGCCCTCAGCGCAGGGTCAGTACCGGCGTCTCGTCCATCACCTTGGGGCCATCGGCCGGGCCGCCGCCAAAGGCCCAGGCCTGCGGCTGCGGCGCCAGGGCGCGAAAGCCGCCGTCGTAGTCCCAGGTGCTCAGGTACACCCGCGCGCCGCTCAGCGAGTCCAGGCCGCCCAGGGCCTCGGCGGCCAGGGTCAGGCGCAGGGTGCGGCGCTCGGCGTCCACCTGCACGTCGGCGGCCGGGCGCAACGGGCGGCCCTCGTCGGTGGCGCTGGCGCCCTCGTGGCTGAACAGCGCGTTGGACCAGCCGTGCAGCCGCAGCCGGCGGTGCCAGCGCAGGTCGCCCGGCAGGGTGGCCTGCTGGCCCGGCATCTCGCGCGCGCCGCCGGGCTGGCCGGGCAGCTCGATGAAGGCGGTCAGGGCCACGTGGTCCAGGCCCATCGGCGGGTTCCAGACCCGGCTGATCTCGGCCAGCGCCACCTCGATCTGCAGCGCGCCGCCGGCGTGGCGCACGGCCACGGTGCGCAGGTCGGCCGGGTGGCGGTCGGCGTAGCTGGGGTCGGCGGGGTAGCGGTAGCGGCCGTCGCGGCCGTGGTCGTCGCCGGCCGGGTCCTCGTGGCGGGCGGCCTCGACCCACTCGCGTGACAGGCGCAGCGTGCGCGGCGCCGACACCGCACCGTCGCGCTCGCGCCAGGCCACCAGGCGGTGCGGCGTGTCGGGGTCGGTCCAGTCGCCGGCGGGCCAGTCCAGGGCCCAGCGGCCGTCGGCCCCGGGCTGGACCCGGCGGGCGCGGTCGAGCCGGCCGTCGGCCACCAGCCAGAAGGGCTCGGTGCTGGCGGCCCGGCCCTGCAGGCGGGCGTGGTCGCGCTGCGGGGTGTCGGGCGTCGGGTCGATCGACGGGGCCGGGTCCGGGCGCGGGGCCGCGCCCCGGCCGGGGCGGACGTGCCACACCAGGCCGGCGTGCGGGGGCAGGCGCAGCGTCAGGCGGCCTTGCGCGTCCACCCGCACCTCGGCCGGGCGGCCGTCCAGGCCGAAGGCGCCCGGCAGCCGGGTGCCGGGTGGCAGGCCGGTGGCCAGCGCGTCCACCAGCAGCTCGTGGTCGGCGGTGTTGAAGGCCACCAGCGCCTGCCGGCCCTGGTGGCGGGTGCGCCAGACCAGGGCCCCCGGGCCGCCGGCCTGGGCGTGCAGCAGCTCGGGCCGCCCGCGCGAGAACAGCCGGCCCTCGCCGGCGCGCAGCGCGGCCAGCTCGCCCAGCAGGCGGTACAGCGGGGCGTCGGGGTTGAAGTGGTCGCGCCCGCCCGAGCCTGCGCCAGCCGCGAACATGGCCGCGCGCTGCGCGGTGAAGCCTTGCTCGGTGCCGTAGTAGATGACCGGGATGCCCGGCAGGGTGTAGACCGCCAGCAGGGCCTGGCGCAGGCCGCGCTCGGGGCCGCCGGCCAGGAAGCGGTCGACGTCGTGGTTGTCGACGAAGCTGGGCAGGCGCCAGGGGTCGCGGTGCACCCGCATCATGGTCTGAATGCGCTCGGCCAGCTCGGCCGGGGCTCGGCCCGCGCCGAACACCGCGCCCAGCGCGCCGTAGAGCGGAAAGTTCAGCATGCCGTCCAGTCGATCGGGGCCGGCATAGGACTCGATCAGCCGGGTCTGCGCGTCCTGGCCGGGGCCGTCGATGCCGAAGCCCTCGCCGAAGCTGAAGAAGTCCGGCTTGCCGACGGCGCGGGCCACCCGTGCGATGCCCGGCGCCTTGGGGTCGCGGGCGTGCAGGAAGTCGGTGAAGAAGTCGGGGGGCACGTAGAACGCGGTGTCGACCCGGAAGCCGTCCAAGCCCACCTCGCGGATCCAGTGCGCATAGGACTGGCGCAGGGCCCGCCGCACCAGCGGGCTCTCGGTGTTCAGGTCGTCCAGCGCCGACATCTGCCAGCCCAGCACCTGGGCGCGGTCGGTGTAGTCGGTGACGTCGGGGGTCCAGTGGTAGATGCCGGCGCGCCGGTCCTCGGCCCGGCGCGGGTCGTTGAGCGAGAACGGCCACTGCGAGGGCCGGGCCACCGGCGGGCTGTCCGGGTGCGGCCAGTGGCCGGCGGTGGGGTCGTCGGGGCGCCACTCGCCGCGGCGGTAGCCGAAGAAGTTGCCGGTGTGGTTGACCACGATGTCCTGCACCAGCTTCATGCCGCGCCCGTGCAGGGCGCGTGACAGCGCGCGGTAGTCGGCCAGCGTGCCCAGGTGCGGGTCCACCCGCATGAAGTGCTCGGCCCAGTAGCCGTGGTAGCCGGCGCTGTGGCCCGACGGGTCCAGCCACTGGTTGGCCACCGGGGGCGTGACCCAGACCCCGGTGGCGCCCAGGCCGCGGATGTAGTCCAGCCGGCGCCGCAGGCCGGCGAAATCGCCCCCCTGGTAATGCTCGGGGCTGCCGGGGCGGTACTCGCCACGCCCCTGGTCGTTGTTGCGCGGGTCGCCGTCGTCGAAGCGGTCGGTCAGCACGAAGTACAGGACCTGGTCGCGCCAGTCGGCCGACGGCGCGGCCGTCGCCGCCGCGGCGGCCAGCGGCGCGGCCAGGGCCAGTGCGGTCGTCCAAACGCCGGTACGGAGTTTCATCATGGTTCCATCGTAATGTAGTCCCACTACAAATCAAGTGCCCTGAGAGCTGCGCCGGGTCTTGTCTGGATGCACTCCTTCCCTATGAGAACCGAGCAAGTGTGCGCTTGTTCGCGTGTTGGAGTGGCAACAGCTAGGGTTTACGCAAAGAGTTGTAATGAGCTAGTTTTGGTACAAACTGGCCCAGAGGCTGAGCGTCCGTCCCTTCCCCCGGGTCGCGCGGCCCCCGATGACGAAGGGCCGCCTGCGGGCGGCCGGCGACGTCCCAGACCTGTCCCCAAGAGAAGGAGTACCTCCGGTGAAGCACACCCAACCCGCCCGCGGCGCGCGCCGCTGCCCTGTCCAGCTGACGGCCACCGCCGTCGGCGCCGCCCTGCTGGTCACGGCCTTCGCCGCCCAGGCCCAGGAAGCCCAGACCGTCACCGTGACCGGCATCCGCAAGGGCATCGAAGACGCGATCTCGGTCAAGCGCAACGCCGACTCCATCGTCGAGGCCATCTCGGCCGAGGACATCGGCAAGCTGCCTGACGCCAGCGTGGCCGAGTCGATCTCGCGCCTGCCCGGCATCACCTCGCAGCGCAGCGCGGTCACCGGCAAGTCGCAGCAGGTCAGCGTGCGCGGCATGCCGCCGGACTTCGCGGTCAGCCTGCTGAACGGCCGCGAGCAGGCCTCCACCTCGGGCAGCCGCAGCGTCGAGCTGGACCAGTACCCGGCCGAGCTGATCGGTGGCGCCACCGTCTACAAGACCTCCGACGCCAGCCTGATGGGTCAGGGCCTGTCGGCCACGATCGACATGCAGACCGTGCGTCCGCTGTCCTTCCAGCAGCGCGCCGTGGTGCTCAACCACCGGCAGGAATACAACGGCAAGGCCGAGAACAAGCCGGGCTTCACCACCGGCGACGGCACCCGCTCCTCGATCTCCTACATCGACCAGTTCGCCGACCGCACCATCGGTCTGGCCCTGGGCCTGACCAGCACCAAGTCCAACGGCGCTTCGCGCCCGACCTTCAACACCTGGGGCGGCTGGGTCAAGGACGACGTCGACTACAACGGCCAGAACGTCAAGGTGCCCGGCGGCTTCGGCTCCGACCTGGAGACCGCCAACAGCGAGCGCACCGGCGCCATGGCCGTGCTGCAGTTCAAGCCCAACAAGAACTTCGAGTCGGTGGTGGACGTCTTCCACTCCGAAGGCAAGTTCTCGCTGCAGAAGCGCGGCATCGAAGGCCCGGTGGGCCTGTTCTCGACCGGCGGCAACGACGCCGGCGGCAAGCTGGTGAACGCGGTCATCGTCGACGGCGTGGCCACCTCCGGCACGATCGAGAACTTCAAGGGCGTGATCCGCAACCACAACGAGGACTACACCGACAAGCTCGACTCCTTCGGCTGGGCCAACACCCTGAAGACCGGTGACTGGACGCTCAAGAGCGACCTGTCGTACTCCAAGGTGGTCAAGGTCGGCACCCGCTTCGAGACCACGCTGGGCCTGCCCGGCAGCGCCTACAACGCGGCCGACACCATCAGCTTCTCGGGCTTCAACGGCAGCAACCTTGCCGACGTCAAGTACACGACCGGCCTGAACTACGCCGACCCGAACATCATCAAGCTGACCAACCCGCAGGGCTGGGGTGGTGGCAACCAGGACGGCTACTACGCCAACCCCACCACCACCGACAAGATCCAGGCCATCCGCCTGAGCGCCAAGAAGGACCTGCAGTGGGGCCCGCTGGTGGGCCTGGACGTGGGCGGCAACTACACCGAGCGCACCAAGGACCGCGTGACCAAAGAAGGCGCGCTGCTGCTGACCTCGCCGGCCGTGGACGTGCCCAACCCGACCACCGGCGTGGGCGGCGTGACCGGCATCCCGACCGTCAACTGGAACCCCTACGGCTCGCTGGGCACCATCTACCGCCTGAACGCCTGGAGCGACCACGACATCGTCCAGAAGAACTGGGGCGTCAAGGAAAAGGTCGCCACCGGCTTCGTGCGCGGCGACGTCGACACCGAGATCGCCGGCCTGCCGGTGCGCGGCAACGTGGGCCTGCAGCTGGTCAACACCAACCAGACCGGCATGGGCTACAAGGTCAACCAGTCCAGCTGCGACAGCGCCACCCACACCTGCTCGTACGACAGCCTGTCGTCCAAGCACAACTACACCGACGCGCTGCCCAGCCTGAACCTGGCGGCCGACCTGGGCGGTGACCACGTGGTGCGTCTGGGTCTGGGTCGCGTGATCGCCCGTCCCAACATGGAGGACATGAAGGCCGGCATCGACTTCAACTACGACGCCACCGCCAACAACGGCACCGGCAAGCCGGTGGGCGGCTACCGCGGCTCCTCGGGCAACTCGCAGCTCGAGCCCTTCCGCGCCGACGTGATCGACCTGTCCTACGAGAAGTACTTCGGCAAGAAGGGCTACGTCGCCGTGGCCGGCTTCTACAAGGACCTGAAGTCCTACATCCTGAAGGTCAACCAGCCGTTCGACTACAGCAGCTACCTGCTGCCCGGCTCGATCCCGGTGTCCCAGTACGACGAGATCACCAAGCCGGTCAACGGTCAGGGCGGCTCGATCAGCGGCGTGGAACTGGCGGTCAACGTGCCGTTCTCGATGCTGTCCGACAGCCTCGACGGCTTCGGCGTGATGGTCAACTATTCCAACACCAACAGCTCGGTGAAGATCCCGACCTCGGGCGTCAGCACCACTGGCGTGAGCTCGCCGACCATCCCGCTGCCGGGCCTGTCCAAGCAGGTCACCAACTGGCGCCTGTACTACGAGAAGGCCGGCTTCCAGGTGGCGGTGGCGGCGCGCCAGCGCTCGGACTTCCTGGGCGAGATCTCGGACTACCAGGACAAGACCCAGCTGGTCTTCATCAAGGGCGAGACCCAGTACGACCTGCAGGTGTCCTACGAGTTCCAGACCGGCGTGCTCAAGGGCCTGTCGCTGCTGGCCCAGGGCAGCAACCTGACCAACACCGAGCTGGTCCGCTACGACGCCGGCAACGGCAACGTCACCGACCGCCGCAAGTTCGGCTCGGCCTACATGGCCGGCATCAACTACAAGTTCTGATTCCCGTCAGGCTTGTCCGGGTGGGCCTGCGGGCCCGCCCGTCCTATCCTCGGGGGGAGCCGGCGCGCTCCCCCTTTTTCATCCTCCGGCGGCCCGACACCGCCGCTGCACCACCATGCAAGCAGCCCCCCTGCAGAACCTCGTGATCGTCGGCGGCGGCACCGCCGGCTGGATGACCGCCACCGCGCTGGCCACCGCCCTCAAGGGGCGCTACCGCATCCGCCTGGTCGAGTCCGACGAGATCGGCATCGTCGGCGTCGGCGAGGCCACGATCCCGATGATCCAGCTGTTCAACCGGGTGGTCGGCATCGACGAGAACGAGTTCCTGCGCGCCACCCAGGGCACCTTCAAGCTGGGCATCGAGTTCGTCAACTGGGGCCGCGTGGGCGAGCGCTACCTCCACGGCTTCGGCAAGCTCGGCCAGGACCTGTGGTCCACCCCCTTCGAGCAGTACTGGCGCCGCCTGCGCGCCCAGGGCCGCGCCGCGCCGCTGGAGCAGTACTCGATCACCCGCATGGCGGCGCTGGCCGGCAAGTTCCTGCCGGCCCGGCACGACGTGCCCAACTCGCCGCTCAACCACATCGCCCACGCCTACCACTTCGACGCCAGCCTGTACGCGCGCTTCCTGCGCGGCATCGCCGAGCAGCGGGGCGTGCAGCGCACCGAGGGCAAGATCCAGCAGGTGCAGCTGCGCGAGACCGACGGCTTCGTGCAGGCCGTGGTGCTGGCCAGCGGTGAGCGCATCGAGGGCGACCTCTTCATCGACTGCTCGGGCTTCCGCGGCCTGCTGATCGAGGAGGCGCTGCACACCGGCTACGAGAACTGGCAGCACTGGCTGCCCTGCGACCGCGCGCTGGCCGTGCCCTGCGCGTCGGCGCCGCGCCTGCTGCCCTACACCCGCTCCACCGCCCACCGCGCCGGCTGGCAGTGGCGCATCCCGCTGCAGCACCGCATCGGCAACGGCCATGTCTACTGCAGCAGCTTCATCAGCGACGACGAGGCCGCCGACACCCTGCTGTCGAACCTGGACGGTCAGGCCCTGGCCGACCCGCGCCCGATCCGCTTCACCACCGGCATGCGCCAGCAGGCCTGGAACCGCAACGTGGTGGCCATCGGCCTGTCCAGCGGCTTCCTCGAGCCGCTGGAATCCACCTCGATCCACCTGATCCAGTCCTCGATCCAGCGCCTGCTGGACTTCTTCCCGGACCAGGGCTTCCACCCGGTGGAGATCGCCGAGCACAACCGCCAGGCGCGCTTCGAGTTCGAGCGCATCCGCGACTTCGTGATCCTGCACTACAAGCTCAACCAGCGCGACGACAGCCCGTTCTGGAAGGCCTGCGCCGACATGCCCATCCCCGACAGCCTGGCGCACAAGATCGAGCTCTACCGCGCCCGCGGCCGGGTGCTGCGGGTGGACCAGGAACTGTTCGCCGAGCCGGCCTGGCTGCAGGTCATGGAAGGCCAGAACCTGGACTGCGAGGCGGCCCACGTGCTGGCCGCGCTGCCGGGCGACGACGACACCGCCGAGTACCTCGAGGGCGTGCGTCAGGTGATCGCCAAGTGCGTGGACGTGATGCCCTCGCACGAGGACTACATCGCGCGCCACTGCGCCGCCCGCTGAGCCGCGCCGGAGCCCCGTGCCGATGGACGCCACCCGACGCCGCCTCGCCGCGGCCGGTCTGCTGCTGGGCGGCGTTTGGTCGCGCGCGGCCCGCGCCGCCGCCGATCGGCGGCCGCTGGTCGTCTGGTACACCCCCGACGGCGCCCAGGCGATCCGCCGCATCGGCGCCGCCTTCACCGCCGCCACCGGCGTGCCGGTGGTGGTCGAGACGCCCGACGGCATCCCGGCGCGCTTCCAGCAGGCGGCAGCCGGGGGCAAGGGCCCGGACGTTTGCACCTTCCCGCACGACCGCATCGGCGAGTACGTGGCCGGTGGCCTGCTGCACGCGGTCAGCCCCTCGCGCGGGCTGCTGGCCGACCTGGACCCGCAGGCCTGGCAGGCCATGCAGTGGCGCGGCCGCGCCTGGGGCTACCCGCTGGCCGTCGACGCCGTCACCCTGATCCACAACCGCGCCCTGGTGCCTCGCCCGCCGGCCAGCTTCGACGAGGTGTTCGAGATCGAGGCACGGCTGGCACGCCAGGGCCGCCACGCCCTGCTGTGGGACTACACCAACGCCTACTTCACCTGGCCGCTGATGGCCGCCGGCGGGGCCTATGCCTTCCGCCGCCGCGAGGACGGCAGCTACGACGTGCGCGACACCGGCGTGGCCCACGAGGGCGCGCAGCGCGGCGCGGCCCTGCTGCAGCGCCTGCTGCGCGAGGGGGTGATGACGCCGGGCAGCGGCTACGCCGAGATGGAGGCCGCGATGGCCCAGGGCCGGGCCGCGATGATGATCAACGGCGCCTGGTCCTGGGTCAACCTGCAGCGCGCCGGCATCGACTTCGGCGTCGCCCGCATCCCCGCGGTGGGCGGCCGCGCCAGCGCGCCCTTCCTGGGCGTGCGGGCCCTGCTGGTCAACCGCGCCAGCGCGCAGCGCGAGCTGGCGGTGGAGTTCATCGAGCGCTGGCTGCTGGCCCCCGAGGGCCTGCGCGCGCTGGACGCCGCCGAGCCCCTGGGCCTGCCCGCCAGCCGCGCCTTTTATGCCGAGCTGGCAGCCCGCCCCGGCGTGGGCGAGCGCGTGGCCGGCATCCGCGACTCGGCGCGTGCCGGCGTGGTGATCCCGCCGGTGCCCGAGATGGGCCGCTTCTGGAGCGCCACCAAGGCCGCGCTGACCCACCTGACCGAAGGTCGCCAGTCCGCGTCCGAGGCGCTGCGGGCGGCCGAGCGCCGCATCCGGGAGGCCGCATGAGCGCCGGACTCGCCGGGGCCGGCCGGCCCCTGCTGGTGGGGCTGAGCGCCGCGGCGCTGCTGGCGGGGGCGCTGCAGCTGCACCGCGCCGACCAGAGCCTGCTGGCCACGCTGCTGCTGGCCCTGGCCGGCCTGGCGGTGGCGGTGCACGCCTGGCCGCGTGGCGGTCCCTGGCGCTACCTGCTGCCGGGGCTGGCGGCGGCGGCCGTCTTCGTGGTCTTTCCCATGCTCTACACCGTGGGCCTGGGCTTCACCAACTTCAGCGCCCGCAACCTGCTCGAGCCCGAGCGCGCCCGCGCCCAGCTGCTCGACGAGCGGGTGGTCGAGCCCGGCAGCGAGCGCGCCTATGCCCTGCACGCCGAGGGCGGCGGCTGGCGCCTGTGGCTGGCACCGCAGGGCGCGTCGCCCGGCCTGCTGAGCGAGCCGCTGCAGCCGGCAGCGGACGCGCCGGCCGCTCCGCAGGACCGGCGCCTGAGCCCTGCCGCCCAGGCGCCCGGGGGCCGCACCGCCACGCCGGCCGAACGCGCCGCCTGGATGCCCTGGCTGCGCGCCCAGCGCTGGCTGGACCCCGAGGGCCGGGTGCTGGCGGTGCAGTCGCTGCGCGACCTGGCGCCGGTGCGCCAGCTCTACCAGGCCCGCGCCGACGGCGCCCTGGTCGACACCCTGGGCGGCCAGGTCTTCCGGCCTGACGACGCCGCCGGCTTCTACACCAGCGAGGCGGGCGAGCGCCTGCAGCCCGGCTACCGCGTCGGTGTGGGCCTGGCGCACTACCAGCGCCTGCTGGGCGAGCCGCGCTTTCGCGAGCCCTTCCTGGGCGTGTTCGCCTGGACCGTGGCCTTCTCGGCGCTGACCGTGCTGGGCGTGACCGCGCTGGGCCTGCTGCTGGCGGTGCTGCTGGACTGGCCCGCCCTGGAAGGCCGGGCCGCCTACCGCCTGGTGCTGTTCCTGCCCTATGCGGTGCCGGGCTTCATCTCGATCCTGGTGTTCAAGGGCCTGTTCAACCAGAACCTGGGCGAGGTCAACCTGATCCTGCACGGCCTGTTCGGCATCCGCCCGGCCTGGTTCACCGACCCCACGCTGGCCCGCGCCATGCTGCTGATGGTCAACATCTGGCTGGGCTTCCCGTACATGATGGTGCTGTGCTCGGGCCTGATCCAGTCGATCCCGGCGGACCTGAAGGAGGCCTCGGCGGTGATGGGCGCCGGCCCCTGGACCCACTTCCGCCGCGTCACGCTGCCGCTGATCCTGCGCCCGCTCACGCCGCTGCTGATCAGCGCCTTCGCCTTCAACTTCAACAACTTCGTGCTGGTGTCGCTGCTGACCGGCGGCGGCCCCGACCGGGTGGACACCGGCCTGCCGGTGGGCGGCACCGACATCCTGGTCAGCTACACCTGGCGCATCGCCTTCCAGGACTCGGGCCAGCAGTTCGGCCTGGCGGCGGCCGTCTCCACCGTGGTCTTCGGCCTGGTGGCGGCGATCACGCTGGTGCAGATGCGCGTCTCCCGCGTCCACGACGACCCCCGCCGCCGAGGCGGCCCCTGACGGAGCCCCGCCATGCCCATCGTCCAGGACCGGCACCAGCGCTGGCGCAAGCTGGCCGCCCATGCCTTCTTGCTGGCGCTGTGCGCCGTGGTGCTGTTCCCTTTTCTGGTGGTGGTGTCGGTGTCGCTGCGGCCGGGCAACTTCGCCGCCGGCTCGCTGGTCCCCGACACCGTCAGCTGGGAGCACTGGCGCTACGTGCTGGGCCTGCCGGTGCAGGGTGCCGACGGCCGCTGGACCGAGCCCGACCTGCCGGTGCTGCGCTGGCTCTGGAACTCGGTCAAGGTGGCCACGCTGGTGGGTGTGGTGACGCTGGCGCTGTCCACCACCTCGGCCTACGCGCTGGCGCGGCTGCGCTTCGCCGGCCGGCGCCAGGTGCTCAACGGCCTGATGCTGATGCAGATGTTCCCGGCGGTGCTGGCCCTGGTGGCGGTGTACGCCATCTTCGACGGCCTGGGCAGCGCCTTCCCCTTCATCGGCCTGAACAGCCACGCGTCCCTGGTGCTGGCCTACTCGGGCGGCATCGCCATGCACGTCTGGACGATCAAGGGCTACTACGAGACCCTGCCCGCCGAGATCGAGGAGGCCGCCCGCGTGGACGGCGCCAGCACCTGGGTGGCCTTCCGCCGCGTGCTGCTGCCCATGGCCGGGCCGATCCTGGCGGTGGTCTTCCTGCTGTCCTTCATCGGCGCGGTGATCGAGTACCCGGTGGCCTCGGTGCTGCTGACCCAGCAGGACCAGCTCACCCTGGCCGTGGGCGCCAAGCTCTTCGTCCACGAGCACCAGTTCCGCTGGGGCGATTTCGCCGCCGCCGCCATCCTCTCCGGCCTGCCCATCACCGCCGTCTTCCTGCTGGCCCAGCGTTGGCTGGTGGCCGGGCTGGCGGCCGGGGGCGTGAAAGGCTGAGCCCCCGATGCAACGCCGCCTCTTCAACCTTGCCGCCGCGCTGACGCCCGCGCTGTCCACCCTGCCCACGATGAGCCACGCCGCCCCCGCACTGCCCGCCCACGAGCACCTGCCCTGGACGCGCCAGGCCTCGGTCTACGAGGTCAACATCCGCCAGTACACGCCCGAGGGCACGCTGCGCGCCTTCATGCAGCACCTGCCGCGCCTGGCCCGCATGGGCGTGGACATCCTGTGGCTGATGCCGATCCAGCCGATCGGCCTGCAGGCGCGCAAGGGCCCGCTGGGCAGCTACTACGCCATCCGCGACCACACCGCGGTGAACCCCGAGTTCGGCACGCTGGAGGACGCCCGCGCCCTGGTGCGCCGCGCCCACGAGCTGGGCCTGAAGGTGATCCTGGACTGGGTGGCCAACCACACCGCCTGGGACCACCCCTGGACCACCGCGCACACCGACTGGTACCAGCTCGACGCGCAAGGGAAGATCTTCCCCGTCACCTTCAATGCCGGCACGCCGCAGGTCGAGCACTGGACCGACGTGGTGGCGCTGGACTACCGCCAGCGCCCGCTGTGGGACGCGATGGTCGATGCGATGGCCTTCTGGGTGCGCGAGTGCGACCTGGACGGCTTCCGCTGCGACGTGGCGGGCCTGGTGCCCACGCCGTTCTGGAACCACGCCCGCGCCGCGCTCGAGCGCCTCAAGCCGCTGTTCATGCTGGCCGAGTGGTCCGAGCCCGAGCTGCACGACGCCTTCGACATGACCTACGGCTGGGACCTGACCGAGGTGCTGCAGAAGATCGCCGCGGGCCGGGCCGACGCCGACGCGCTGCGCGACTGGGTGCGCGCCCCGGGCGGCGGCAAGGCCTTCCCGGCGCACGCCTACCGCATGCGCTTCACCAGCAACCACGACCACAACTCCTGGCACGGCCACGACGGCGAGCTCTGGGGCCCGGCCTTCGAGGCCATGGCGGTGCTGGCCGCCACGCTGCCCGGCATGCCCCTGGTCTACAGCGGCCAGGAGGCCGGCCTGGCCAAGCGCCTGGCCTTTTTCGAGAAAGACACGATCGACTTCTCGCGCCTGCCGCGCGAGGCCTTCTACACCCGCCTGCTCGGCCTCAAGCGCCGCCACCCGGCGCTGGCCAACGGCCAGTACGGTGCGCCGGTCGAACTGCTGGACGCGGGCGACCCGTCGGTCTTCGCCTTCCGCCGCGCCCAGGGGGGCGATGCGGTGACGGTGGTGGTCAACCTGGGGGCGGCGCCCCGCCAGGCCTTGCTGTCCGGCCAGCGGCGGGGGCTGGCGGGGTGGGGGTGGGAGATCGTCGAGGGGTGAGTCCGGGGAGGGTCGACCTGCCGGGGTGTGGCGCGTGGCACCGGCCGCGGGGCAGCGAGCCGGGCGCGCGACGGGCGGTCGGCGCTGACGCGCCGACTCCCCTGCGGTGCGCGCCGCCTGGGGTGGGCTCGGAACTCCCGCCGCTCGGCTTCGCCTCGCTGTGGTCGAACAGCCGAGCCCAAGTCAGTTCACGAAGCCTGACCTGCGGTCAGGCCCCCAGGCGGCTGTGCCCCTCGGCGCCCCTCGCATTGCGCCCGGCCCGCTGCCCCGCGGACGGTGCCAGTTCATCCGTGGTGCACTGCTCGCGGAGGCTGTCCACGATGGCCGACATGCCCCGCCCATATCCCCGCCGCTTGCCCGGTCAAGCCCCTCCTCGGCACAATGACTGGATGAATATCCAGTATTCACAAGAGGTGCCTCGATGGAGCTGATCCGCAAGCTGACGGTGCTGGCCGACGCGGCCAAGTACGACGCCTCCTGCGCGTCCAGCGGGGGTGAACGCCGCGACAGCCGGGACGGCCGCGGCCTGGGCTCGACCACCGGCATGGGCATCTGCCACAGCTACGCGCCCGATGGCCGCTGCATCTCGCTGCTCAAGGTCCTGCTGACCAACTTCTGCATCTACGACTGCCGCTACTGCAACAGCCGCCGCAGCGCCAACGTGCCGCGCGCCCGCTTCACGGTCGACGAGGTGGTCGGCCTGACGATCGACTTCTACCGCCGCAACACCATCGAAGGGCTGTTCCTCAGCTCCGGGATCATCCGCGACTCGGACTACACCATGGAACAGCTGATCGCGGTGGCCCGGCGCCTGCGCCAGGACCACGACTTCCGCGGCTACATCCACCTCAAGACCATCCCCGAGGCCTCGGCCGAGCTGCTGGCCGAGGCCGGCCGCTGGGCCGACCGCCTGAGCATCAACCTCGAGCTGCCCACGCCCGAGGCCCTGGTGCGCCTGGCCCCCGAAAAGGACGCCGGCTCGATCCAGGCCTCGATGGGGCGGCTGCACGGCCACATCGAGGACGCCCGCGCCGCCCGCCGCGAGCGCCGCGCGCTGCTGCCGGTGGCCGGCACCCGCCGTGCCGCGCCGCCGCGCTACGCCCCGGCCGGCCAGAGCACCCAGATGATCATCGGCGCCGACGCCAGCGACGACGCCACCATCCTGGCCACCAGCAGCCGCCTGTACACCGGCCTGCACATGCGCCGGGTGTACTACTCGGCCTACAGCCCCATCCCCGACGCCTCGGCCGAGCTGCCGCCCGCGCCGCCGCCGCTGTGGCGCGAGCACCGGCTCTACCAGGCCGACTGGCTGATGCGCTTCTACGGCTTCACGCACGACGAGATCATCCCGGCCGGCCAGCAGGGCCGGCTGGCGCTGGACATCGACCCCAAGCTGGCCTGGGCCCTGGCCCACCCCGAGGCCTTCCCGGTCGACCTCAACCGCGCCCCGCGCGAGCGCCTGCTGCGCGTGCCCGGCCTGGGCACGGTCAGCGTCGGGCGCATCCTGTCCACCCGCCGCCACCGCCGCCTGCGCCTGGCCGACCTCGAGGCCCTGCACGTGCCCGCCGCCAAGGTCCTGCCCTTCGTGCTGCTGGCCGACCACGTGCCGCGCACCCCGGGCGACAGCGCCGCCGTGGCCCGCCGCCTGCGGCCCGAGCCGGTGCAGGGCGACCTGTTCGCCGAGCCGCCGCCCGTGCCGACCGCTCCCTCGGCTGCCCAGCCGCCGCGCCTGGAGGCCGCATGAGCGGGGCCCTGAGCGTCGTCGCCGCCACCCCGGCCCGCGCGGCCCAAACCCCCTGGCAGGTCGCCCTGTCCGGCGACACCGACCTGGCCGGCTTCCGCGTCGCCGCCCGCGCCCTGCTGGCCGCCGGGGTCGGCCCCGATGCCGTGGTCTGGCAGGTCGCCCGCGGCCCCGACGAGGTGGCCGAGGCCCCTGACCTGTTCGGCGGCCAGCCCCTGACCCCGGCCGAGCTGGCCCAGGCCCTGGGCGCGGTCGCGCCGCAGCCGCTGCAGGTGCCCCGCTGGATGGTCGAGCTGCTCGAGTCCGCCGGTCTGCACGCCGCCCCCGACCGCTTCGCCCGGCTGTGGCGCCTGCTGTGGCGCCTGCAGCACGAGCCCGGCCTGCGCGGCGACCGCCTGGACCCCGAACGCGTCGCCCTCGAAGGCCTGGCCCGGCAGGTGCGGCGCGAGCAGCACAAGGCCCACGCCTTCGTGCGCTTTCGCCCGGTGGACGAGCCCGTGCCCGAAGACCCGCTGCTGCGCCAGACCCTGCACATGGCCTGGTTCGAGCCCGAGCACCACATCGTCGAGGCGGTGGCGCCGTTCTTCGTGCGGCGCTTCGCGTCCATGCGCTGGGCGCTGCTGACCCCGCGCCGCTCGGTGCGCTGGGACGGCCGGGCGCTGCAGTTCGGCCCCGGCGCCCGGCGCGCCGACGCCCCGCCCGCCGACGCCGGCGAGGCCCTGTGGCTGGCCTACTACCGCGCCACCTTCAACCCGGCGCGCCTGAACCTGGCCATGACCTGCCGCGAGATGCCGGTGCGCTACTGGGCCAACCTGCCCGAGGCCGCCCTGATCCCCGGCCTGGCGCGGGGCGCGGCCGAGCGCCAGGGGCGCATGCTGGGGTACTGAGGCACCGCCAGGGCGTGTGCGCTCAGACCACCGATGGGCGCGCACGGCGGTGGCTGGCGATCACGGGCGCGGTGCGGGCATGCGCAGGCCCTGCGCAGGCCGTCCGCAGGCCGCGGCACGGCCACCGCCGCGGGCCAGCGCACCGGGGGCTCAGCCCGGATCGGCCGGCACCGCGTCCATCAGCACCGCGGCCAGCTCCAGCCGGCGCCACAGCGCCTCGGGCATCGCCAGGATGCCCTCGGGCGTGCGGTGGCGCATCGCCCAGTCGCGGATCTCGGCGTGCTGCGAGGGGGTCAGGAGGTGGCGTTCCAGCATCTCGTCCAGCGTCTGCATCACGGGCCTCCCGGGGGTTGGTATGGCCCATGATGACACGCCCGCGTGACGGCCGATCGGGCGGGATGCGGGGCGCTGCCGGCGCTGATCCGCGCCGGCCCGGCCGTCGCCCTCAGGCCCTGTGGGTGGGCCGCCGCGGGCGGGCCTTGTCGCGCTGGCCCCACGGCTCGGTGCGCTGCGGGTCCGTGGGGGCACCTGTCGCGGCGCCGCGCACTGGGCGGCGGCGGGCCGCACGGCCTTCGCCAGGGCGCGCGGGTCAGTCCTCGCGGCCGTCCACCGGCTGACCGACGAAGAACAGGTGGCAGTCCAGGGCCGCCAGGGCCTGGACCTCGCGGCGCGTCAGCTCGAAGGTGCAGCGCTCGACGAAGGGGCGGTGGACGTGCAGGATGAAGTCGGTGGCGCCGGCGGCGCGCAGGCCCGGCATCAGCGTGGCCAGGTGCTCGCAGGCGGCCGCGAACTCGCCTGCGGTGGCGGCCGCGGTGGGGTCGTCCGGGACCCGGTACCGCGCGCAGCCGAACGCGACAGGGTGGCCTCGGGACCCGCCGAAGGTGGCCACCTCGCCCGCATGGAAGGCGTCGAGCCAGGGCAGGGACAGCCGGCGGGGCTGGAAGGCGGCCCCTCGGGCCTGGAGGGTCAGGTCCATCCAGCGGGTGGGTGGCGGCATGGGGTGGGGCGAGGCCTGGGTGCGGAAGGATGGGCGGGTGCGGGTCGGGCTCAGCGCAGCTGGGCCTTCAGGTCCCGCGTGGCGGCGCGCAGCATCGGCTGTGCCGACCAGATCAGCAGGGGGCACAGCCACGGGTCCCAGAAGAAGCCGCTGGCCAGCCCCAGCCCGAAGACCACGCCCACCAGCACCAGCGCCGTGGTGCACTGCTGCAGCCGCGAGCCCTGGCGGATCAGCAGCAGGCCGACCGCCAGCACCACGACCAGGCCCCAGCCGACGAACGGCTGGCTGAGCAGGCGGTGGGGCATGGTCTGGGGCTTCCACTCCAGGGCCACGCCCAGCACGGGCAGCAGCATCAGGGTGAGCAGGCCGGCGAGTGCGGCCAGCAGGGCAGCCGAGCCCAGGTGGTTCAGGCGGTTCATCGTCAAGGTCCTTGGTCCCGTGGGCCGGGCGGTGACAGTGGACCATGAATCGGGGGGGGGCGTCCGTCCGGTCTTCGCCACGGGGCCGGCTCAGCCCGCGGCCCAGCGTGCCGCGGGGTGAGCGGTCAGGGGCGGCGTTCGCTCGGTCTGCTGACCGTGGGTGTCAGCCCCACACGAAGCCCAGCGCCTCCTGCAGCCGCCCGGCCCACGAGGCCTCGTCGTGCCCGGTGCCGGCGAAGTTCCGGACCACCGCCAGCTCCGGTCCCCAGCCGCGCCGCCGCAGCGCGGCGGCGGCGGCGTCCAGGTGCGGGGCGTAGAGGCGGTCCAGCGCGTCGTCGCCGCGGTCGATCCACAGGCGGTGGCGGCCGGGGGCGGGCAGGCTGCGCTCGAACACGCGCAGCAGGGCCTGGGCGGTAGCGCCGGCGCGGGGGGCGGCGTCGGCTTCGGCGCGCCAGGCCGGGGGGATGCCGATCCAGTGGGTCGAGAAGGCGATCGCGGCGCCGAAGGTGTCGGGCGCGCGGCACAGCGTGGCCCAGGCGGCCAGGCCGCCCATGCTGGAGCCGCAGACCGCGGTGCGGGCGGGCGTGCCGTGCAGGGCGCAGCGCCGGGCCACGATGGGGATCACCTCGTCGACCAGGGTGCGGACATGGGCCTCGCCCAGGGCCCGGCCGTGCTGGGCGCGGCGGGTGTAGTCCTCGCGCAGCGGGGCCGGGAGTTCGGCCAGGGCGGGCTCGGGGAAGTACTCGGCGAAGCGGTGCTCGGGTCGGTTGTGCACGGCCACGATGACGGTGTCGCCCAGGCGGCCCTGGCCTTGCAGCGCGGCCACCGCCTGGTCGGCGCGCCAGGCCTGGCGGTTCCAGGTGCTGCGCGGGTCGAAGGCCATCTGGCCGTCGAGCATCAGCAGCAGGGCGTGGGGCCGGTCGGGGTCGTGGCCCTCGGGCAGCCACAGGTCCACCGGGCGCTCGGGCAGGTGGCGCCAGGGCAGGCCGCTCAGGCGCTCGAGGCGGCCGCTGGCGGGCTGGGGCAGGGCCGGCTGGGCCGCGGCGCTCATGGGCCAGGCCGCGGCCGCGGCCAGCGCGGCGCCGGTTCGCAGGCCTTGGCGGCGGCTGAGGACGCGGGCCATGGCCTCACTGCACGCGCTTGTAGGTGGTGTAGCCGCCGCGCGGCGCGGTGTCGGGCTGCAGCAGCAGCATGCCGAAGGGCGGCAGGCTCACCTCCATCACCGCGGCCAGGGCGTTGGGCGTGGGCCCGCCGGGCTGCAGCAGGTTCTTCAGCGGGCTGTTGGACATCAGCTTGGAGTTGGGCACCAGCACGGTGTCGGTGACCGGCTGGTCGCTGGGGTTGAGCAGCACGAAGACCGACTCGCCGATGCGGTCGGTGTGTCGCTCGAAGGCCAGCAGGCGCTCGCTCTCCAGCAGGCGGAAGTCGCCCACGCGCAGCGCGCGGTGGGTCTTGCGCAGGGCCAGCAGCTGGCGGGTCCAGGCCAGGGTGGGGTTGTCGTCGCGCACCAGGTCCCAGCGCATCGGGCCGCGCATCTCGGGGTCGTCGCCGCCGGTCATGCCCACCTCGCTGCCGTAGTACAGGTTGGGCGCGGCGGGCAGGGTGAATTGCAGCACCTGGGCCAGCTCGCGCGCCTCGCGGCGGGGCAGGGCGGTGGCCAGGCGCACGGTGTCGTGGTTGTCCAGCATCAGCCAGCTCTTGAGCATCTGCTCGGTGCCGGACTCGCGGATGATGCGCTCGAACATGCGGCCGGCGGCCGGTCCGCTCAGGCGGCCCTGCGCCATGCGCAGGATGAGCTCGCGGAAGCTGAAGTTCATCACCCCGTCCACGCTGGGGAACCACTCCTTGGGGTAGGTCCAGAGCTCGCCCACCACCAGCGAGCCGGGCTTCTCGGCGTGGGCGTGGCGGGTCAGCTCTTCCAGCAAGACGAAGCCGATGTCGTGGCCCACGTCCAGGCGCCAGCCGTCGACACCGTCGCGCAGGTGGCTGCGCACCACCGAGTCGGTGTCGCCCCACAGGTGGGCCTGCACCGCCGGGTGCTCCATGTTGAGCTCGGGCAGGTTCTGGGCGCCGGCCCAGGCGCGGGCGCCGCCCGGCAGGGTCGGGTCGAAGAAGAACCAGTCGCGGCGCGGGTCGCCGGCCGGGGCGGCCGCGGCCTGCTGGAAGCGCGGCGACTGCCGGCCCATGTGGTTGAACACGCCGTCGAGCACCAGCTTCATGCCGCGCACGTGCAGCGCGTCGGCCAGGGCGCGCACGTCCTCGCGGCGGCCGTACTCGGGCGAGACCTGCTGGTAGTCCCAGGCGTCGTACTTGTGGTTGGTGTAGGCCGAGACGATGGGGTTGAGGTAGAGCACGTCGGCCCCCAGCGACTGCACGTGGTCCAGCCGCGCGCGGGTGCTGGCCAGGTCGCCGCCCCAGAAATCGATCTCGTGGCTCCAGACCTGCTGCTCGGGCAGGTAGTGGCCGGCGCGCGGGGTCTCGGTCCAGGCGCGCAGGGTCTTGGGCGCGGGGTAGAGATGGCGCTTGGCGTCCAGGTCGGCGCTGGGGGCGAAGCGGTCCACCAGCACCTGGTAGACGATGGCGCCGTTGCGCCAGTCGGCCTCGCGGGCGTCGTAGCGGCCGGCGCTGGCCTGGTCGTGGGCGTTGGCGTAATTCATCGCGGGGCTTCGGGGTGGGGCGGCGTGGGCGCTGGCCAGGGTGGCGGCCAGGACGGCGGTGGCGATCAGCTTCATGCGGGCAGGTGGCAGGACGGCAGGCTCAGGGCACGCGCTTGTAGCGGTCGTAGCCGCCCAGCTCGCGCGGGCGGGGCTGCAGCACCACCACGCCGCGCGGTGGCAGCTCGACGGTGACGAAACCGGGGCCGATGCCCATCGGCGGCAGCGCGGCGGCGGGCACCAGTCCCAGTGCGTCGACCATCGGCGTGTCGTCCATCAGGAAGGCCTCGGGCACCATCAGGCGCTCGCGCACCGGGGTGTCGCCGGGGTTGGCCACCACCAGACGCGTGTCCAGCGGGCGGTCGGTGCGGCGGACGAAGGCGAACAGGCGCTGCGAGTCCACCGGCACGAAGTCACCCACCCGCAGCGCGCGGTGGCCCTGCTGCAGCTGCACCAGCTGGCGCACCCAGGTCCACTCGGGGTGGTCGGCTCGCCACTGGTCCCAGGCCATCGGGCCGCGGTTGGCGGGGTCGGCGCCGCCGGTCATGCCCAGCTCCACCCCGTAGTACAGGTTGGGCGAGCCCGGCAGCGTGAACTGCAGCGCCTGCACCAGGCGGCGCTGGGCGGTGTCGGGGAACTGGGTGGCCAGGCGCGGGATGTCGTGGTTGTCGACCACCACCCAGCTCTTGAGCATGGCCTCGATGCCGCTGTCGCGCACCAGGCGGTCGAGCTGGCGCATCGCCAGCGGCGGCGGGGTCTCGCCGCGGGCCAGTCCCAGCACCAGGTCGCGCAGGGTGAAGTTCATCACCGCGTCGAGCGAGCGCAGCCAGCGGTCGGGGTAGTTGACGATCTCGCCCACCACCAGCGAGCCGGGCTTCTCGGCGTGGGCCGCGTCGGTCAGCGCGCGCAGGTGGCGCGGGCCGAGCTCGAAGGCGGTGTCCAGGCGCCAGCCGTCGGCGCCGTCGCGCAGCCAGCTGCGCACCACCGAGTCGCGCGCCTCCCACAGGTGCTGGCGCACCGGGCGGTGCTCCAGGTTGAGCTCGGGCAGGTTCTGGAAGCCGGTCCACACCCGCGCGCCCCCGGCGTACCGCGGGCCGATCGCGAACCAGTCCTTGACGGCCGGGTCGCCCTTCAGGGCGCGCTGGAAGATCGGCGACTGCCGGCCCATGTGGTTGAACACGCCGTCCATCACCACCTTCAGGCCGCGGCGGTGCGCGTCGGCGGCCAGGCGCCGGAAGTCGTCCCGGCTGCCGTACTCGGGCGACACCGCCTGGAAATCGAAGGCGTCGTACTTGTGGTTGGTCCAGGCCAGGTGGATCGGGTTCAGGTACAGCACCGTGGCGCCCAGGCGCTGCACGTGGTCCAGCCGGGCACGGGTGCTGTCGAGGTCGCCGCCCCAGAAATCCAGCTCGTGCGCGCTCAGGCGCTGCTCGTCCAGGTAGGGGCCGGGCGCGGGCTGCTCGTCCCAGCCGCGCAGGCGCTTGGGGGCGGGGTACAGCGCGCGCTTGGCCTCCAGCCGCGCGCTGGGCGCGAAGCGGTCGACGATCACCTGGTAGACGATGGCGCCGTGGCGCCAGTCGGCCTCGCGGTCCTCGAAGGGGCCGGCCTGGGCCGGCGTGGCCAGCGTGGCGGCCAGTGCCAGCGTGGCCGGGGCGAGGCGGCTCATCCCTTGACCCCGCCGGCGGTCAGGCCCGAGACGATCCAGCGCTGGGCCAGCAGGAACACCGCGGTGATCGGCAGGCCCGAGAGCACGGCCGCGGCGGCGAAGTCGCCCCACAGGTACTTCTGGTCGTAGAGGTAGTACTTGGAGCCCACCGCCAGCGTCAGGTGGGGCTCCTCGCGCAGCAGCACCGAGGCGATCGGGTACTCGATGATGGTGCCGATGAAGGCCAGCACGAAGACCACCACCAGGATCGGCACCGCCATCGGCAGCAGCACGCGCCGGAAGGCCTGCCAGGGGCTGGCGCCATCGACCTTGGCGCATTCCTCGATCTCGACCGGCACGGTGTCGAAGTAGCCCTTGATGGTCCAGACGTGCATGCCGATGCCGCCCAGGTAGGCCAGCACCAGGCCGCCGTGGGTCTCGACCCCCAGCCAGGGCACCCAGCGGCCGATGGCGTCAAAGATGGCGTACACCGCCACCAGGGCCACCGCCACCGGGAACATCTGCAGCAGCAGCAGGCTGTTCATCAGCGGGCCCTTGAAGCGGAACTTCATCCGCGCGAAGGCATAGGCCGCGGTGGTGGACAGCGCCACGATGCCGGCGGCCGAGAGGAAGGCCACCTTGACCGAGTTCCACAGCCACAGCAGCACCGGGAAGGGCGGCTGCACCACGGTGCCGTCGGGCTGGGTGACGGGGATGCCCAGGGCCAGCTGCCAGTGCTCGAAGCTGATGCGCTCGGGGATCAGCGAGCCGATCGCGAAGTTGCCCGGCCGCAGCGAGATGCTGACGATGGCCAGCAGCGGGAACAGGGTGACGGCGATCAGCGCCCACAGCGCGGCGTGGGTGGCCCACACGCGCCAGCGCTGGCGCTTTCCGGTGACGAGCGGCATCAGCGGCCTCCCTGCTGGCGTTGGGTGAGCTTGAGGTTGAGCAGCGACAGCACGCCGACCAGCCCGAAGATCACGGTGGAGATGGCCGCCGCCAGGCCGAAGTTGGCGCCGGCGTCGGTGAAGGCGATGCGGTAGGTGTAGCTGACCAGGATGTCGGTGGTGCCCGCCGGCAGCTTGGTGTTGAGGACGTCCGGCCGGCCGTCGGTCAGCAGGCTGATCAGCACGAAGTTGTTGAAGTTGAAGGCGAAGGCGCTGATCAGCAGCGGCGTCAGCGGGCGGATGATCAGCGGCGCGGTGATGCGCGTGAAGTTCACCCAGGGGCTGGCGCCGGCCAGGGCCGAGGCCTCGTACAGATCGGACGGGATGGCCTTGATCAGGCCGGTGCACAGCACCAGGAAGTACGGGTAGCCCAGCCAGGTGTTGACCACCAGGATCATGCCGCGCGCCAGGTCGGGGTCGGCGAACCACGCCGGCTTGATGCCGAAGAGGTGGTCGAGGATGGCGTTGATCTCGCCGAAGTTCTGGTTGAACAGGCCCTTGAACACCAGGATCGAGATGAAGCCCGGCACCGCGTAGGGCAGGAACAGCAGGGTGCGGTAGAGGGTGCGGTGCGACAGCGCCTCCCAGTTCAGCACCACCGCCAGCGTGCAGCCCAGCGCGGCCGAGAACAGCACGGTCAGGCCGGCGAAGGCCACGGTCCAGACGAAGATCGAGCCGAAGGGGCCGCGCATGTCCGGGTCGCCGAACAGGCGCTGGTAATTGGCCCAGCCCACGTCCACCTGGAAGCCCGGCTGCAGGCGCCGGCCGTCGGCGGCCTGGAAGAAGCCGGTCTCGCGGTCGGGGCGGAACGCCTGCCCGGTGGTGCGCTCGCGCAGGCCGCCGCCGTCCAGCGCCTGCCACAGCGGCAGGCGCGGGCCGAACTCGCGCAGGCCGGCGTAGTCCAGCGCCGCGCCGCCGGGCGGCTGCAGGCGCAGGGCCTGCAGGGCGTCGCGGCGGGCGATCACCTCGCGGATCGGCAGCGCCGGGCCGGGCTCGTCGGCCAGCGGGGCCAGGGCCACGGTCTGCGCGCCACCCTCCAGGGCCAGCGCGGGCGTGGCCAGGCGGCGGCCGTCCGGGGCGCTCAGCACCAGGCGCCAGCGGCCCTCGCCGGCGGCGTGCAGGGTGTAGGCGTGCAGGGCGGACTCGTCCACCTCGGCCTGGGCCAGCAGGTAGGCGCGGGCGCGGTCCTCGTCCAGCAGGTGGCTGGCCGAGTGGTTGGTGAAGCCCATGCGCACCGTGTAGAGCAGCGGGAAGGCGATGAACACCACCATCGCGACCACGCCCGGGAACAGGTAGCGCCAGGCCAGCGAGCGGGCCACGCCATAGACGCCGATGGCGCTGGCGCCCAGGGCCAGCGTGGCCACGGCCCACAGCGGGTTGCCGGCGCGCACCATGCCGGTGACCAGCCACAGCAGGGCCAGGGACAGCGCGGCGACCAGGGCCCAGTGGAGGGGAGAGCGGCGGCGGTTCATCGGGCAAGCATTCGGGCGGCGGCGCCGTCGAGCGCCTCCTGTGGCGACTGCCGGCCCTGGCTGATGGCCTCGAGCGCGGCGTCCATGGCCGGCCAGAAGCGGCCGGTCTCGGGGATGTTGGGCAAGGGCACGCCCACCCGGGCGTTGGCCATGGTGGCGGCGATGCGCGGGTCGCTGGCCAGCTCGGCGTAGTAGGCCTTGTTGGCGGGGGTGCCCAGCGGCACGTCGGCCGACACGGTCTTCAGGCCCGGGACGGTCAGCAGGTGCCGCTCGAGGAACTCGCGGGCGATGTCCTTGACCGCGCTGGGCGTGGCGATCATGCAGCCCAGCACCCCGGCGAAAGGCTTGCTGGGCTTGCCCGGCACGGCGGCGGGCAGCGGGGCCACGCCGAAGTCGATGCCGGCCTTGCGGGCGTTGTCCCAGGCCCACGGGCCGGTGACCATCATCGCCACCCGGCCTTGGGCGAAGCCGGCTTCCATCTCGGCGTAGCGGGCGCCGCGCGGCATGTGGCCGCCCTCGATCAGGCGCGCCAGCACCCGGGCGCCGGCCACCGCGCCGGGGCTGTTCACGCCGACCTGGGTGGGGTCGAGCTCGCCCTGGGCGTTGCGACCGAAGACCTCGCCGCCCGCGCCGGCCAGCAGCGGCCAGGTGAAGAAGGTCTTGTTGTAGTCCCACAGGATCGCGCGGCGGCCCTGGTCCTGCAGCGTGCGGTCCAGCGCGATCACCTCGTCGAAGGTGGCGGGCGGCGTCTTGACCAGGGCCTTGTTGTAGACCAGGCCGATGGCCTCGATGGCCAGCGGGTAGCCCCAGGTCTTGCCGCGGTAGCCGAAGGCCTGCCAGGCGAAGCCGTCGATGCCCTCGCGCACCTCGCGCGAGGGCTGCACCGGCACGATCAGGCCCGAGCGCGCCCACTCGCCCACGCGGTCGTGCGGCCAGCAGAAGATGTCGGGGCCCTTGCCGGCGGCGGCGGCGGCCTGGAACTTGTCGGGCGCGCCCTCGGGGTGCTGCACCACCACCGGCACGCCGGTCTCGGCGGTGAAGGCGTCCCCCACCTGCTGCAGCCCGTTGTAGCCCTTGTCCCCGTTGATCCAGACCAGCAGGCGCGGCGGCGCGGCCAGGGCCCCCAGGGTGCCGGCGGCCAGCAGCGCGCCGACCAGTCCTCGCAGCGCGGGCCTCATGCGGCGCGCAGCTCGGCCGCCGCGTGGCGGTCGAAGGCCAGGCCTTCGGCGTCGAACAGGTGGCAGGCGGCGGCCGGCACCTGCAGCGCCAGCGGGCTGCCGCTCTTCAGGCGCAGGGCGCCGTCGAGCTGGGCGGTCAGGGTGGCCTCCAGGCCCGGCAGGCGGGCGTAGGCGAAGGTGGCGCTGCCCAGCTGTTCGACGAAGGTGACCTCGGCGTCCAGGCGGTTGTCGGCGCCGCTGGCGGGGCGCAGGTGCTCGGGGCGGATGCCCAGGGTCACCGCGTCGCCAGGGCGGGCCCGGGTGGCGTCGACCTCGGCGCGCAGGCGCTGGCCGCCGGCCAGGTGCACCATGGCGCCGGCGGCGTCCGCCGACTCGATCGTGCCGGGCAGGAAGTTCATGGCGGGCGAGCCGATGAAGCCCGCCACGAACAGGTTGGCCGGGTGCTCGTACAGCGCCAGCGGCGAGCCGACCTGCTCGATGCGGCCGGCCGACAGCACCACGATGCGGTCGGCCAGGGTCATGGCCTCCACCTGGTCGTGGGTGACGTAGACCATGGTCGTCTTGAGCTCCTCGTGGAGCTTGGCGAACTCGTAGCGCATCTTCACGCGCAGGGCGGTGTCCAGGTTGGACAGCGGCTCGTCGAACAGGAAGACCTCGGGCTTGCGCACGATGGCGCGGCCGATGGCCACGCGCTGGCGCTGGCCGCCGCTGAGGTCCTTTGGCTTGCGCGACAGCAGGTGGTCGATGTGCAGGACCTTGGCGGCGTGCTGCACGGCGGCGTCGATCTCGGCCTTGGGCACCTTGGCCAGCTGCAGGCCGAAGGCCATGTTTTCGTACAGGTCCATGTGCGGGTAGAGCGCGTAGCTCTGGAACACCATGGCCACGCCGCGCTCGGCCGGCGGCACGTCGTTGACCACGCGGCCGCCGATGCTCAGCTCGCCGCCGGTGATGTCCTCGAGGCCGGCGATGGAACGCAGCAACGTGGACTTGCCGCAGCCCGAGGGGCCGACAAACACCATGAACTCGCCGTCGCGGATGTGCAGGTGGATGTCCTTGAAGACCACGGTGTCGCCGTAGGCCTTCTGCACGTTGACGAGTCGGACTTCGGCCATGGGCGGCTCCGGGGCAGGGCGGGTGGAAATGGGGCAGGCAGCGGCCATTGGCGCTGCGAAGGATGTAGCGAATATACATTCATGTGTGCCCATGGGGTGCGGCGCTCTCCCCAGGGCTTTCCCGAGGTTTGACCTGAGTGGCATGGCGTTGTCGGCAAAATTTCGCCAATCGACATGTAGTCAAACTACACAAAAAACGAAAAAGGCGTGATACTGCGGTCCGCGCCGACCGGGGCCTGCCCCCCGGTCCGGCCGCGCCCCTTCGCCCCCGACGCCGGAGACCCCGATGAACCACCCCGTCGCCACCCGCCCGACGCCGCGCGCCCGCCGCGCCTCCCCCGACCTGGCCGCCCTCGCCGCGCGCGCCCTGGCCCAGCGCAGCGACGCCCCCGCCGGCGCCGCCTGCCTGCACGCCCTGGCCCTGGCCAGCCGCGAGCTGCTGGCCGAGCGCTGGTCCGCCACCCAGCGCGAAGACGCCCGGCGCGGCAGCGCCCGCCGCGTGCACTACCTGTCGATGGAGTTCCTGATGGGTCGCGCGCTGGGCAATGCGCTGCAGGCCCTGGGCCAGCACGAGGCCGCCGCCGCCGCCCTGCCCGAGGGCGCGCCGCCGCTGGGCGAGGTGCTGGAGCACGAACCCGATGCCGCCCTGGGCAACGGCGGCCTGGGCCGCCTGGCGGCCTGCTTCCTGGACAGCTTCGCCACCCTGGGCCTGCCGTCCTTCGGCTACGGCCTGCGCTACCGCCACGGCATGTTCGCCCAGGCGATCCAGGACGGCCGCCAGGTCGAGCGCCCCGACACATGGCTCGAGGCCGGCAGCCCCTGGGAGATCCCGCGCCCCGAGCTGCGCTGGCCGGTGGGCTTTGGCGGCGTCGTGCGCCATGAGGCCGGTGCCCACCGCTGGGTGCCCGCCGAGACCGTGGTCGCCCAGGCGGTGGACTTCATCGTTCCCGGCCACGGCACCGAGCGCGTCAGCACCCTGCGCCAGTGGCAGGCCCAGCCGGCGCGGCCGATCGACTACGCCACCTTCAGCCGCGGCGAGCACGCCGAGTCGGCCCGCCACTTCCACGACGCCGAGCGCCTGAACTGGGTGCTCTACCCCGACGACAGCACCCCGGCCGGCCGCGAGCTGCGGCTGCGCCAGGAGTTCCTGCTGGTCAGCGCCTCGCTGCAGGACATGCTGGCGCGCCACCTGCGCGAGAGCGGGGGCGAGGTGCACGACTTCGGCCGCCGCAACGCGGTCCACCTCAACGACACCCACCCCGCGCTGGCCCCGGCCGAGCTGATGCGCCTGCTGCTCGACGAGCACGGCCTGTCCTGGGAGGCCGCCTGGCAGGTCACCCAGCAGGCCACCAGCTACACCAACCACACCCTGATGCCCGAGGCGCTCGAGACCTGGCCGGTCGAGCTGATGCAGCGCCTGCTGCCGCGCCACCTCGAGATCGTCTACGAGATCAACCACCGCCACCTCGACGCGGTGCGCCAGCGCTTCCCTGGTGACGAGGCCCGCGTGGCCCGCGTCTCGCTGATCGACGAGGGCGCCAGCCACCACGGCGGCGAGCGCCGCGTCCGCATGGCCGCGCTGGCGGTGGTGGCCTCGCACAGGGTCAACGGCGTGTCGGCCCTGCACTCGCAGCTGATGGTCGACACCCTGTTCGCCGACTTCGCGCAGCAGTGGCCCGAGCGCTTCACCAACGTCACCAACGGCGTCACGCCGCGGCGCTGGCTGGAGCAGGCCAACCCCGGCCTGTCGGGCCTGCTCGACCAGCACCTGGGCGAGGGCTGGCGCGACGACCCGTCGGGCCTGCAGGCCCTGGCCTCCAAGGCCCACCACAAGCGCCTGGGCCAGCAGTTCCTGCAGGTCAAGCGCGCCGCCAAGCAGCGCCTGGCCGACCACATCCGCCGCGAGCTGGGCCTGGCGGTGGGCCCCGACAGCCTGTTCGACGTGCAGATCAAGCGCATCCACGAATACAAGCGCCAATTGCTCAACGTGCTGCAGGTCATCGCCCGCTACCAGGCCATCGTGGCCGAGCCGGGCCGCGACTGGGTGCCGCGCACCGTGGTCTTCGCCGGCAAGGCGGCCTCGGCCTACCGCGCCGCCAAGGGCGTGATCGCGCTGATCCACGACGTGGCCCGGGTGGTCAATGCCGACCCGCGCGTGGGCGACCGCCTGAAGGTGGTGTTCCTGCCCAACTACAGCGTCAGCCTGGCCGAGCTGATCATCCCGGCGGCCGACCTGTCCGAGCAGATCTCCACCGCCGGCACCGAGGCCAGCGGCACCGGCAACATGAAGTTCGCCCTCAACGGCGCGCTGACCATCGGCACCTGGGACGGCGCCAACATCGAGATGGCCCAGCACATGGGCCAGGAGCAGATGTTCGTCTTCGGCCTGCGCGCCGACGAGGTCGCCCGGGTCCAGCAGCTGGGGCATGAGCCGCGCCTGTACCTGGAAGGCAACCGTGCCCTTCAGCAGGTGGTGGACGCCATCGCCCACGGCGCCTTCTCGCACGGCGACCCCGAGCGCCACCGCGACCTGCTGCAGCCGCTGCTGCAGCGCGACACCTACCTGCTGACCGCCGACTTCGCCAGCTACCTTGAGGCGCAGGAGCGGGTGGATGCGCTGTGGCGCGACCCGGCGGCCTGGGCCGCGTGCGCGCTGCGCAACATCGCCGGCATGGGCTTCTTCAGCACCGACCGTACCATCGGGGACTACGTGCGCGAGGTCTGGGCACCCCCGGTCCGCTGACGCGCCCGACCGACCACGACCCACGTCCGCCCCCCATGCTTGCCGACCACGACCTCGCCGCGCTGCTGCGCGCCGAACACCCCGATCCCTTTGCCGTGCTGGGCCAGCACGCCGACGCCGACGGGCGGATCTGGGTGCGGGCGATGCTGCCCGGCGCGCGCCAGGTCGAGGTGCTGGCCCTGGGCGGCCAGCGCGTGGCCACGCTGGCGGCGCGCCCCGGCACGCCGCTGTTCGAGGGCGTGGTGCCGCGGCGGCGCCAGCGCTTCGACTACCGCCTGCGCATCACCTGGGCCCATGGCGGCAAGGACGTGCTGGCCGACCCGTACACCATCGGCCCGCTGCTGGGTGACCAGGACCTGCACTACTTTGGCGAAGGCACCCACCTGCGCCCCTGGGAGATGCTGGGCGCGCACCCGATGCGCCTGGGCGAGGGCCCGCACGCGCTGGACGGCGTGCGCTTCGCGGTCTGGGCGCCCAACGCCCGGCGTGTCAGCGTGGTGGGCGACTTCAACGCCTGGGACGGCCGCCGCCACCCGATGCGCGCGCGCGGCCCCTCCGGCATCTGGGAGCTGTTCGTGCCCGCCGCCGCGGTGGGCGACCGCTACAAGTTCGAGCTGCTGGGCCCGCAGGGCGAGCGCCTGCCCCTGAAGGCCGACCCCTTCGCCCGCGCCGCCGAGCTGCGCCCGGCCACCGCCAGCATCGTCGCCCCGGCCCCGCGCCGCCGCGAGCGCCCCGCCGCCGCCCAGGAGCCCGACACCCGCGGCCGGCCGATGAGCATCTACGAGCTGCACGCCGGCAGCTGGCGCCGCCACCCCGACGGCCGCTGGCACAGCTGGGACGAGCTGGCCGCCGAGCTGCCGGCCTACGCCGCCGGCCTGGGCTTCACCCACCTTGAGCTGCTGCCGATCTCCGAGCACCCCTTCGACGGCAGCTGGGGCTACCAGACCCTGGGCCAGTACGCGCCGACCAGCCGCTTCGGCGGCCCCGAGGCCTTCCAGCGCTTCGTCGACGCCTGCCACGACCAGGGCCTGGGCGTGATCCTGGACTGGGTGCCGGCGCACTTCCCGACCGATCCCCACGGCCTGGCCCAGTTCGACGGCACCGCGCTGTACGAGTACGCCGACCCGCGCGAGGGCTTCCACCGCGACTGGAACACCCTGATCTACAACTTCGGTCGCCGCGAGGTGGCCAACTTCCTGGTCGGCAGCGCGCTGTACTGGGTCGAGTGCTTCGGGGTGGACGGCCTGCGCGTGGACGCGGTGGCCTCGATGCTCTACCGCGACTACAGCCGCCCGGCCGGTGAGTGGGTGCCCAATGTGCACGGCGGGCGCGAGAACCTCGAAGCCATCGCCCTGCTGCGCCGCACCGCCGAGGTGCTGGGCGCGCACGCGCCGGGTGCGCTGCTGATCGCCGAGGAGTCCACCGCCTTCCCCAAGGTCTCGGCGCCCACCCATGCCGGCGGTCTGGGCTTTCACTACAAGTGGAACATGGGCTGGATGCACGACACCCTGGCCTACCTGAAGGAAGACCCGGTGCACCGCCGCTGGCACCACGACAAGATGAGCTTCGGCCTGGTCTACGCCTTCAGCGAGGCCTTCGTGCTGGCGCTCTCGCACGACGAGGTGGTGCACGGCAAGGGCTCGCTGTGGGGCAAGATGCCTGGCGACGAGTGGCAGCGCGCCGCGAACCTGCGCGCCTACTACGGCTTCATGTGGGGCCACCCCGGCAAGAAGCTGCTGTTCATGGGCCAGGAGTTCGGCCAGACCACCGAGTGGAACGAGAACGCCGAGCTGCCCTGGGGCCTGCTGGCCCAGCCGCGCCACGCCGGCCTGCAGCAGTGGGTGCGCGACCTCAACCACCTCTACCGCACCGAGCCGGCGCTGCACGCGCTGGACTGCTCGCCCGAGGGCTTCGAATGGCTGGCGGTGGACGAGCGTGAGACCTCGGTCTACGCCTGGTGCCGCCGCGACGGCGCGGGGCGCGAGGCGATCGTGGTGTGCAACTTCACGCCGGTCCCGCGCGAGGGCTACCGCCTGGGCCTGCCCGACGACGCCACGCCCGCCTGGCGCGAGGCCCTCAACAGCGACGCCGGGGTCTACGGCGGCGCCAACCTGGGCAATGCCGGCGCCACCCTGGCGGCCGAGGCCGTGGCGGCCCACGGCCGCGCGCGCTCACTGGTGCTGACCCTGCCGCCGCTGGCCACCGTGGTGCTGCTGCCCGCATGAGCCGCGCCGCCCCTTGGCCCGCCATGGCCCGCCGCTTGCGTGGGGACCGGCCATGAACGTCCACCTGCCCACCGAGCTGCTCGAAGGCCGCCCCGAGCCCATGGGCACGCTGGCCCGCGACGGCGGCGTCAACATCGCCGTCTTCTCGGCCCATGCTCAGGCGATCGAGCTCTGCGTGTTCGATGCCAGCGGCAGCCGCGAGCTGCGCCGCTACCGCCTGCACGGCCCGCACGACCAGACCTTCCACGGCTTCCTGCCCGGGGTCGGGCCGGGCCTGGTCTACGGCCTGCGCGCGCACGGTCCCTACGCGCCCGAGCAGGGCCACCGCTTCAACCCGCACAAGCTGCTGCTGGACCCCTGCGCCCGCGAGATCGTCGGCCACTTCCACTGGGCCGGCGAGCACCACGGCCACGAGGTGGGCCACCCCGAGGGCCCGCGCAGCTTCGACCGCCGCGACAACGCCACCACCGCGCTCAAGGCCCGGGTGGCCGAGCCGATCGGGCCGGCACCGGCGCGCGCCAACGCGCCACGCCACGCGCCGGCCGACCTGGTGCTCTACGAAGTCCACGTCAAGGGCTTCAGCGCCCTGCACCCGGACATCCCGCCCGAGCTGCGCGGCAGCTACGCCGCCCTGGCCCACCCGGCGGCCATCGCCCACTTCCAGGCCCTGGGGGTGACCACGCTCAGCCTGCTGCCGGTGCAGCAGCGCCTGGACGAGTCCCACCTGGCCCAGCGCGGCGCCAGCAACCACTGGGGCTACAACACCATCGGCTTCTTCGCCCCCGAGCCGCGCCTGGCCAGCGCCGCGGTGCGCGACGACCCGGCCGCGGTGCGGGCCGAGTTCCGCGACATGGTGCAGGCGCTGCACGCCGCCGGGATCGAGGTGGTGCTGGACGTGGTCTACAACCACACGCCCGAAGGCAGCGAGCACGGCCCCACCCTGAGCTGGCGCGGCCTGGACCACGCCAGCTGGTACCAGCTGCAGGCCGACGACCCCAGCCGCTGCGAGAACCACACCGGCTGCGGCAACACCCTGAACATCGCCCACCCGCGGGTCGCCCAGTTCGTGCTGGATTCGCTGCGCCACTGGGTCACCGAGATGGGGGTCGACGGCTTCCGCTTCGACCTCGCCCCGGTGCTGGGCCGCACCCGCCAGGGCTTCGACCCGCAGGCCGCCTTCTTCGGCGCGCTGCGCCAGGACCCGGTGCTGGCCCAGGTGCACCTGATCGCCGAGCCCTGGGACGCCGGCTGGGGCGGCTACCAGCTGGGCCGCTTCCCCGGCCGCTTCCTGGAGTGGAACGACAAGTTCCGCGACACCGTGCGCCGCTACTGGCTGGACCGCGGCGTGCGCCGGGGCGAGCTGGCGCGGCGCTTCACCGCCTCGTCCGACCTGTTCCACCACGGCCAGCGCCGCCCCAGCGCCAGCGTCAACTTCGTCGCGGTGCACGACGGCTTCACGCTGGCCGACGTGGTCAGCTACGCCCGCAAGCACAACCACGCCAACGGCGAGGACAACCGCGACGGCCGCGACGGCGAGCCCTGCGCCCCCTTCGGCCCCGAGGGTCCCAGCCACGACCCGGCGGTGCTGGCCCTGCGCGGCCGGGTGCAGCGCGCCATGCTGGCCACGCTGCTGCTGGCCCAGGGCACGCCCATGCTGGGCGGCGGCGACGAGATCGGCCGCAGCCAGGGCGGCAACAACAACGCCTACTGCCAGGACAACGCCCTGTCCTGGCACGACTGGGCCCACGCCGACGCCGGCCTGTGCCGCTTCGTGGCCGACCTGGTCGCGCTGCGCCGCCAGGAGCCCGCGCTGCGCCACGACCGCTGGTTCCAGCACGCGCCCGCCGCTGCCGGCGAGCGCAGCCTGGCCTGGTTCACGCCCAACGGCCGCGAGATGCAGGTGGCCGACTGGCACGACGCCCACAGCCATGCCTTCGCCTGCAAGATCCTGCCCGCCGGGGCTGCCGCCACCGCGCGCGGCGCGGGCCGGCTGATCCTGGCCTTCAACCCCGACATCCTGCCCACCCGCTTCACCCTGCCGGCCGGCGCCTGGCAGGTGGTGATCGATTCCGCCGGCGAGCTGATGCGGGGCTTCGAGCCCGTGCCCGGCTCGCCGCTGCTGGTGCCCTCGCACGCCCTGGTGGTGCTGCGCAGCCTCGACTGACCCCTTCTCGCCACAAGACCACGCCCGACGGAGACACACGTCCATGGACCTGAACCCACGCGCCAGCGGCGTGCTGCTGCACGTCACCTCGCTGCCCGGCCCGCACGGCATCGGCGATTTCGGCCCCGATGCCTACCGCTTCGTCGACTGGCTGGCCGGCGCCGGCCAGCGCCTGTGGCAATGGCTGCCCACCACCCCCATCGGCCCGGGCAATTCGCCCTACCAGAGCGTGTCGGCCTTCGCCGGCAGCCCGCTGATGGTGGCGCTGGAGCCGCTGGTCGAGCGCGGCTGGCTGCGCCTGGACGCGGTGCCCGACTTCGGCCCCGGCCGGGTGGATTTCGGCCGCGTCGTGCCCTGGCGCATGGACCGTCTGCGCGAGGCCCACGCCGGCTTCCTGGCCCGCGCGCTGGCCGCTGACCGCGCGGCCCTGGCCACCTGGGTCGAGGCCCAGACCGGCTGGCTGGACGACTACACCCTGTTCATGGCCCTGGAGACCGCCCACGCCGGCCAGCCCTGGTGGCAATGGGCCCCGGCGCTGCGCACCCGCGACGCCGCCGCGCTGGCCGCGGCCCGCGACGCCCACGCCGCCGAGATCGGCTTCTGGGCCTGGGTGCAGTGGTGCTTCGACACCCAGGCCGCCGCGCTCAAGGCCCATGCCAACGCCCGCGGTGTGCACCTGATGGGCGACCTGCCCATCTTCATCGCCCACCACAGCGCCGACTGCTGGGCCCGCCCCGACCTGTACTTCCTGGACGCCGACCACCAGCCCACCGTGGTGGCCGGCGTGCCGCCCGATGTCTTCAGCGAGTTCGGCCAGCGCTGGGGCAACCCGCTGTACCGCTGGGACCGCATGGCCGCCGAGGACTTCGCGTGGTGGACCGCCCGCATCCGCCGCGCGATGGACCAGGCCGACGTCTTCCGCATCGACCACTTCCGCGGCTTCGCCGGCTATTACGAGATCCCCGCCAGCTGCCCCACCGCGGTCGAGGGCACCTGGCAGCCAGGCCCCGGCATCGCGCTGTTCCAGGCCATCGAGCGCGCGCTGGGCCCGCTGCCCATCGTGGCCGAGGACCTGGGCCTGGTCACGCCCGACGTGGTCGAGCTGCTCGAGGCCAGCGGCTTCCCGCGCATGAAGATCGTGCAGTTCGCCTTCGGTGGCGATGGCTCGCACGAGTTCCTGCCCCACAACTACGACCCCAACACGGTGGTCTACACCGGCACCCACGACAACGACACGGTGCACGGCTGGTGGGCCGGCGCCACCCCGCGCGAGCGCGAGTACGCCTGCTGCTACATGGCCTGCGGCGCGCACGACATCCACTGGGGCATGGTGCGCGCGGCGGCCAACTCGGTGTCCCGCCTGGCGATCTACCCGCTGCAGGACGTGCTGGGACTGGGCGCCGAGCACCGCATGAACCTGCCCGGCAGCCTGGGCGAGCACAACTGGAGCTGGCGTTTCTCGTGGGACCAGGTGGGCCCCGAGCCGGGCCGGGTGCTGGGCCTGATCACCGCGGCCTCGGGCCGTGGCCCGTTCGGGCTGCTGCCGCTGCCGGCCTGAGCCGCGGCGTTCGTCACGCCTGGGGGCTCAGGTGCCCCGGCGTGGCGCCGATACTGGCTTCAAGCCCCTGCACACCACCACCGACCGCCGCCATGCTCCGCTTCCAGGATTCGATCCGCCTGTCCGCCGTCGACCAGCGCCTGTTCGAGGCCCTGACCGGCCCGGGCCTGCCCGCGCCCACCCCGGTGGCCGACTACAACCGGCGCCTGCGGCAGGCGGCCCAGACCTGGCGCCGCGCCTGGCGGCGCGAGGAGCGCGAACTGGCCGACCTCGCCGCCGGCCTGCTGATCGACGAGGCCGACGCCAGCTCGGTGATCAACCACCGCATGCTGGCCGGCTGAGGCCGGGGTTCAGCAGCCGCGCTGGCGCAGCACGCCCTTGAGAAAGCCGCGCCGCACCTGGGCGGCGGTCACCGCCTCGGCCACGTGGCGCGCGGCGCGCTCGGCGCCGGTCAGCTTGCGCAGCCAGCCCCGGTAAGGCACCAGCCCGTGCACCGTCTGCACCGCCAGGTCGGTGGTCAGGGTGCCGGCCCGCTCGGGCAGCGTGGGGTCGGCGCCGCGCGGCGCGTCCACGTCCGGGCCCAGGGTCTCGTCCAGCGCCGTCAGTTCCTCTTGCAGGGCGGTGCAGGCCGTGGCCGCGTCCCAGGCATAGGGCGCGGCCTGGGCCTTCTTCAGCGGCTCGGGGATCGCCACCGGCAGCAGGTTCAGGTCGCTCAGCGGTGAGGTGGCGGCCTCGTTCAGGCGCTGCTGGTCACGGCTGGCGCAGCCGGCCAGGGCCAGCAGCAGGGCGGCGCCCAGCAGCAGCGCCGGGCGGTGGGGCAGGGGGTGTCGGGTCATCGCCCGATTCCACCACGGCCGCCGCCACCGGTGCCCCCCCACGCCAAGCGATCAGTCGTCCAGCGCCACCAGCGCCACCGACTGCGGCGCCATCGTGAACAGGCTGGCCCCGGCCGGGGCCGGGGCGCTGCGCCACAGCAGGCGGGGCGAGCGGCCGGCGGGCAGGGCCAGGGCCTCGGGCGTGGGTTGCGCGGTGCCGTGGCCGTAGTTGATCAGCACCAGGGTGCGCTCGGGACCCAGGCGGCGCTGGAAGCCCAGCAGCAGGCCGTCGGCAAAGCTGTGGGCGAAATCGCCGCGGGCCAGGCTGGGGCGCTGGTTGCGCCAGCCGATCACCGTCTGGTAGAAGCTGCGGATCGAGCCCGGGTCGCGCTTCTGGGCGTCGGCGTTGTGGGTGGCGGCGTTGGGCGACACGCCCAGCCAAGGGCCCTTGGGGCTGAAGCCGGCGCCGCGCGGCTCGGCGCTCCAGCTCATCGAGCCGCGGATCGGGCCGTCGCCGCTCAGGCCGGGCAGGCTGGCCTGACCGACCTCCTCGCCGTAGTACACGAAGGGCGTGCCGGGCTGCAGCAGGTAGCCGGCGGCGGCCAGCTTGTAGCGCGCCTCGTCACCCCCTACCTGGTCCCACAGGCGCAGTCCGGCGAAGATGTCGTGGCTGCTCAGGAAGGTGGCCATGGTGGGCCGGGCGTGGCGGTAGTAGCGGGCCAGCTCGGCCACCGACTCGGCCTGGCCCTTGGCCGCGCCGATGTAATGGTGCTGGTAGCCGAAGGCGAAGGCCCCGCCGCACACGGCCGGGTCGCCATAGGCCTGGGGCTCGGCGGTGGCCTCGCAGACCACGTAGCGATTGGGGTAGGCCAGGGTGGTGTCCTGCAGCCGCTGGGTCAGGGCGCGGCTCTCGGGCTGGTCGTTCCAGTGCGCCGCGTCGTTCTCCACCATGTGCGGCACCGCGTCCAGCCGGAACCCGTCCAACCCCCGGTTGAGCCAGAAGCGCAGCGAATCCAGGTGGTACTCCAGCACCGGCGGGTGGCGGAAATCGAAGTCCGGCATGTGCGGCCCGAAGGTGCCGAAGTAGTGGCCCCGCGCGCCGGGCGGCGGCTTGGGCAGGTCCTTGTACTCGCCCTGGAAATCCCAGGGCTGGGCGCCGGCCCAGTACCAGGGGTTCTTGCCCCAGATGTCCCAGCCTTGCGGCGGGGTGTCCGACCACATGAACCAGCGCCGCCAGGGGCTGCGCTCGTCGGCCAGCGCGGCCTGGAAGGCCGGGTGGCGGTGCGAGGCGTGGTTGATCACGTAGTCCATCACCACGCCGATGCCGCGCGCATGGGCCTCGCGCAGCAGGGTGTCCACGTCCTCCAGCGTGCCGTAGTCGGGCTCCACCGCGCGGTGGTCGGTGGTGGCGTAGCCGTGGTCGCGGTCGGCGCTGGCGGTGATCGGCATCAGCCAGATGCCGCGGATGCCCAGGTCCTTCAGGTCGTCCAGGCGCGAGACCAGGCCGCGCAGGTCACCCACGCCGTCGCCGTCGCTGTCCTGGTAGGCGCGGACGAAGATCTCCATGAACACGCCCTGCTGCCAGTGCGGCGGCAGCGGGCTGGGGTTGGCGCGCATCGGCTGCGGGCTGCGGTCGAAGGCGGGCTCGGCGGCGCCGGTGGCCAGGGTGGCGCCCAGCAGGGCGGCGGCCAGGGCCGGGCGCGATCGGGTCAGTGGCATGGTGGGGCGGTGTCGGATTGTTTGGTAATTTGACTACATATCGGGGGTCGGTGCGCTCGGTGAAATCACTGCTTGTATCGGTATATCAGGGTCATCCTTGTGTCTGTCATGAATGTAATTTGGATACATTCTGGCCATGCCTGCATTGCGCCCCCTGTTCCTGGCCCTGGGCCTGTCCGCTGCCCGCCTGGCCCTGGCCGCCGACGCACCGGTCCCGGCCGACTGCCACGACCCCGCCCCTTGGCGCGTGCTGGCCCCCGCCGCCGACACCCCGCCCGCCGCCCGCGCTGCCTGGCTGGATGGCCAGCGCCTGCTGTGGCCCGGTGCCGCCCCCGCCGCGGGCGAGCGGGCGGTGCTGCTGCACGCCGCCGCCGAGGGCCTGCGCACCGCGCCCGGCCAGCCACCGGCGGGCGTGACCCAGGCCTGGACCCTGGCGTCCGACGACGGCCCCTGGCCGCCGGCCGATCCCGCCCGCTGGCGCCACTTCGGCGCGGATGCGCCGCGCTGGGCGCTGCCGCCCGAGGCCCGCGTCGCGCTGCCCCAAGCCCTGCGCGGCGAGCTGCGCCTGGCCCGCCTGGACGCCCAGGGCCGGGTGCTGGACAGCGCCGCGCTGCAGACGGCCGGCGCGCTGGACGCGCTCTATGCCCCGGCCGAAGCCCTGGACGACTACGGCGCCCACCCCGGGCCGCGGCAGACCCGCTGGCGCCTGTGGGCCCCCACCGCACAGGCCGTGGCCCTGTGTCTGTACCGCGACGACCGCGGCCCCGCCATCGCCCACCACCCGCTGCAGCGCGACGGCGCCAGCGGCAGCTGGACCCTGCAACGCCCGGGCGACGCCCGCGGCCTGTACTACCGCTACCTGGTCGATGTGCGGGTGCCCGGCGTGGGCCTGGTGCGCCAGCGCGTGGCCGACCCGTACTCGGTGTCCTCGGGGGCCGACGCCCGCCGCAGCTACGTCAGCGGCCTGGACGAGCCCGGGGTGACGCCGCCGGGCTGGGCCACCGACCGCGCCCCCGACACCGTGCGCCACGCCACCGACCTGACGGTCTACGAGCTGCACGTGCGCGACTTCTCGCGCGACGACCCCAGCGTGCCCGCCGCGCGGCGCGGCCGCTACGCCGCCTTCACCCACGGCGGCAGCCAGGGCATGCGCCACCTGCGCGCGCTGGCCCGCGCCGGCCTGACCGACGTGCACCTGCTGCCGGTGTTCGACTTCGGCTCGGTGCCCGAGACGGGCTGCGCCCAGCCCCGCCTGAACGCCCGCGGCGCCGACCCGTCCGCGCAGGCCGCCATCGCCGGCCTGCGCGAGCGCGACTGCTTCAACTGGGGCTACGACCCGGTGCTCTACAACGCCCCCGAAGGCGCCTACAGCCTGCGCCCGCACGACGGCGCCAGCCGCCTGCGCGAGCTGCGCCAGATGGTGATGGCCCTGCACCGCGCCGGCCTGCGGGTGGGCATGGACGTGGTCTACAACCACACCTTCGCCGCCGGCCAGCACCCCAACGCGGTGCTCGACCGGGTCGTGCCCGGCTACTACCACCGGCTCGATGCCCAGGGCCAGGTCGAGCGCAGCACCTGCTGCGACAACACCGCCACCGAGCACCGCATGATGGGCAAGCTGATGGAGGACTCGGTGCTGCTGTGGGCCCGCGCCCACCACATCGACAGCTTCCGCTTCGACCTGATGGGCCACCAGCCGCGCGAACGCATGGAGCGCCTCCAGCAGCGCCTGCGCACCGAACTGCCCGGCCGGGTCATCCCGCTGATCGGCGAGGGCTGGAACTTCGGCGAGGTGGCCGATGGCGCCCGTTTCGTCCAGGCCAGTCAGCTCAGCCTGAACGGCAGCGGCATCGGCAGCTTCAACGACCGCCTGCGCGACGCCGTGCGCGGCGGCGGCGCCGGCGACAGCGGCGCGGCCCTCACCGGCCGCCTGGGCTGGGCCTTCGGCCTGGCCGACGCCCCCGCCGACACGCCCGAGCGCCGGCGCGCCGCCCAATGGCTGCGCGCCGGCGCCGCCGGCAGCCTGCGCACCGCCCTGGTCCCCCTGCCCGACGGCAGCCGCCGCCCCGCCGCCGAGATCGACTACGCCGGCCAGCCCGCCGGCTTCACCGCCCAGCCGGCCGAGGCGGTGAACTACGTGGAGAACCACGACAACCAGACCCTGTTCGACAACGGCGTCATGAAGCTGCCGCCGGACACCCCGCGCGAGGTGCGCGCCCGCGCCCAGTGGGTGGCCCTGGCCAGCGTGGCCTTCAGCCAGGGCGTGGCCTACTTCCATGCCGGCGGCGAGCTCATGCGCAGCAAATCGCTGGACCGCAACAGCTACAACTCAGGCGACTGGTTCAACGCCCTGGACTGGTCCGGCCGGCGCCACGGCTTTGCCCGCGGCCTGCCGCCCGCCTGGGACAACCAGGCCGACTGGCCCGCCATGCGCGAGCGCCTGGCCGACCCCCGCATCGCCCCCACCCCGCACGAGATCGCCTGGATGCGCGAGCGCTTCCTCGAGCTGCTGCGCATCCGCGCCAGCACGCCCCTGCTGCGCCTGCACGGCGCCGACGAACTGCGCCAGCGCCTGACCCTGCTGCCCGTCGACGACGCCGTGCTGGCCCTGCACCTGGACGGCCGCGGCCGCGCCGACGCGGGGTTTGATGGCGTGCTGTTGCTGGTCAACGCCGCCCGCAGCCCGCGCGAGGTGGCCGTGCCCGCCGGCGCCTGGCGCCCGCACCCGGCGCTGGCCGGGTCACTGGCCCCGCAGGCGGGGCTGGCGCAGGGGCGGGTGCAGCTGCCGGCACAGACGGTGCAGGCCTGGGTGCTGGGGCGCTGAGGCGCCGCCGCCGGTCGGCTGCGGCGCGGCTCGGGGCCGTGGTTCCGGCCGGCTGCCCCGGGCGCTGGGCAAGCCTCCGTCCGGGGGGGCAGGACCGCGGAGGGTGTCAATCCGGGTGCATCGGGAGCGGGACGGCCTCGGTGGCCCGGGCCGGCCCTGACGCCATGGGGCCCATGGCCGCCAGCGCATCCAGCGGGCTGCGCGCCCCCATCCCCGCCACCTTCAGCACATGGGTGTAGACCATGGTGGTGGACACATCGGCATGCCCCAGCAGCGCCTGCACCGTGCGGATGTCCGCGCCCGACTGCAGCAGGTGGGTGGCAAAACAGTGCCGCAGCGTGTGCGGCGTGGCGGGCTTGGCCACCCCGGCCGATTGCACCGCCCGCT
>CALRTJ020000008.1:0-179218 GCA_943371055.1 Hydrogenophaga intermedia
GACGCGACCATGGTGATGGTCGACGCGATGGTCAAGGCCGGCTCGGCCGACCCGGCCAAGTACCTGCCGGTGCTGGCCAAGACCAGCGGCTACAAGGGCGTGACCGGCACCATCTCGTTCGACGAGAAGGGTGACGTCAAGAACGGCGCGCTGACCCTGTACACCTACAAGGCCGGCAACCGCGACCAGATCGCCGTCGTCCGCTGATCCCCCGGGCCGCTCGACGGCCCCTGTGAAAAGGCCCCGCAGCGCGGGGCCTTTTTTCGTCCGTCGAATCCGTCAACGGATCGTCTGGCGACGCCTGGGCCTTGGATGCGGGCCACACGACGGAGCGCACAAATGCGAAGGCCCCGCAGTGCGGGGCCTTCCATGTTCGCTTGGCGGAGAGAGCGGGATTCGAACCCGCGGTGGGCTATTAACCCACACACGCTTTCCAGGCGTGCGACTTAAACCACTCATCCATCTCTCCGCGAGACAGCCTTGTATTCTAGCCTAGTAATTTCGCGTTTTCGGCCTTGCTGATCAACTTTGTGAATCTGCGGGCTCGGGGCCTCAGGCGTCGGCCTTCGAGCCGCGTTGCCAAAGGGCCATCGCGCTGCCGACCAGGCCTGCCACCTCGCTCATGTTCCCCGGCACGATCATGGTGTTGTTGGTCCGCGCCAGCTGGGCATAGGCCTCGACGGCGCGCTCCGCCACCTTCAGCTGCACCGCCTGCTCGCCGCCAGGCTCCCGGATCGCGGCCGCGATGGTTCGGATGGCCGAGGCGGTGGCATCGGCCACCGCGGTGATCGCCGCGGCCTCACCCTGGGCCTTGTTGATCTCGGCCTGCTTTTCGCCCTCGGACCGGGCGATGAAGGATTCGCGCTCGCCGGTGGCGATGTTGATCTGCTCCTGCTTGCGGCCTTCGGACGCGGCGATCAGCGCACGCTTCTCGCGCTCGGCGGTGATCTGCTGCTGCATGGAGCGCAGGATCTCGGCCGGCGGGGTCAGGTCCTTGATCTCGTAGCGCAGCACCTTCACCCCCCAGTTCAGGGCCGCCTCGTCCAGCGCGTTGACCACCTGGGCATTGATCGCCTCGCGTTCCTCGAAGGTCTTGTCGAGCTCCATCTTGCCGATCACGCTGCGAAGCGTGGTCTGCGCCAGCTGGGTGATCGCGACCTCGTAGTTGCTCGACCCGTAACTGGCCCTCATCGGATCGGTGACCTGGAAGTACAGGATGCCGTCCACCTGCAGTTGGGTGTTGTCCTTGGTGATGCAGACCTGACTGGGCACGTCCAGCGGGATCTCCTTGAGCGAGTGTTGGTAGGCGACTCGGTCGACGAAGGGCACCAGGATGTTCAGCCCCGGCGCCAGGGTGGCGTGGTACTTGCCCAGGCGTTCGACCACCCAGGCATGCTGCTGCGGGACGACCTTGATGGCCCGGGCCACGAACAGCGCGGCGACGATGAACAGGGTGATGGCGATGAGTTCCATGGCGCTCGGTTCGGGTTGAAGGGAAGGGGAGGTCGGGTCGGGCATCAGGCCGACTCGGGCACCAGCACCAACTGGCTGCCGTCGATGGCGGCGATGCGGTGCCAGCCGGGGGCGGCCACCATGCCGGGAGACAGGCGTGCATCCCATTGGGCGCCGCGGTGTTGCACGCGGGCCGTGCGCTGCTCAGACCAGGCGGCCACCTGAACCCGCTCGCCGATGTCCAGGTTGAGGTCAGGGTTGCGCTGGGGGTCCGGTCGCGGCTGAGCCTGGCGTTGCCGATGCCACAGCGCGACCGCGCCGCCCCCCACCAAGGCGGCGGTCAGCCACTGGCTGCTCGGCCCGGCTCCGGCGTGGGCCGCCAGTGCCGCCGCAGCCAGACCCAGGGCGAGCATGAGCAGGTAGAAGGTGCCCGTTCCCAGCTCGATGGCCACCAGCACGCCAGCGGCCAGCCACCAGAGGGTCGATGCCTGAAGGTCCATGGGTCTCCCGCGTGAACGGACCGGGAAGCGGTCCCTGCGCCGACGAGTGTAGCCACCGCGGCCCCGAGCGTTCATCTGCAGGCCACCGTTCGGCCCTACACTTCGCGCTTCGCGTTTTCACCACCCCTCCAGCCCGGTCCGCCATGCAGCGTTTTCACTTCCCGATCGTCATCATCGACGAGGACTTTCGTTCCGAGAACACCTCGGGCCTGGGCATCCGGGCGCTGGCCGAAGCCATCGAGAAGGAAGGCTTCGAGGTGGTGGGTGTGACCAGCTACGGCGACCTGAGCCAGTTCGCCCAGCAGCAAAGCCGGGCCAGCGCCTTCATCCTGTCGATCGACGACGAGGAGTTCACCCCCGGCCCCGAACTGGACCCGGCGGTGCTGAACCTGCGCAAGTTCATCAGCGAGATCCGTTTCCGCAACGCTGACATTCCGATCTACCTGTACGGCGAGACCCGCACCAGCCAGCACATCCCGAACGACATCCTGCGGGAGCTGCACGGCTTCATCCACATGTTCGAGGACACGCCGGAGTTCGTGGCCCGCCACATCATCCGCGAGGCCAAGAGCTACCTGGACGGCCTGGCACCCCCGTTCTTCAGGGCCCTGATGGACTATGCCCAGGACGGCTCCTACTCCTGGCACTGCCCCGGACACTCGGGCGGCGTGGCCTTCCTGAAGAGCCCGATCGGTCGCATGTTCCACCAGTTCTTCGGCGAGAACATGCTGCGAGCCGACGTCTGCAACGCCGTCGAGGAACTGGGGCAGCTGCTGGACCACACCGGCCCGGTGGCCGACAGCGAGAAGAACGCCGCGCGAATCTTCAATGCCGACCACTGCTTCTTCGTCACCAACGGCACCAGCACCTCGAACAAGATGGTCTGGCACCACACGGTGGCCCCGGGTGATGTGGTGCTGGTGGACCGCAACTGCCACAAGTCCATCCTGCACTCGATCATCATGACCGGTGCGGTGCCGGTGTTCCTGACCCCCACCCGCAACCACTTCGGCATCATCGGCCCGATCCCCGAGAGCGAGTTCAGCAAGGCTTCGATCCAGAAGAAGATCGCCCGCCACCCGCTGCTGCAGGGGGTCGACGCCAAGAAGGTGAAGCCGCGCATCCTGACGGTCACCCAGAGCACCTACGACGGCGTGCTCTACAACACCGAGACCATCAAGTCCAAGCTCGACGGCTGGGTGGACACCCTGCACTTCGACGAGGCCTGGCTGCCGCACGCCGCGTTCCACAAGTTCTACGGCACCTTTCACGCCATGGGCAAGGGCCGCGCCCGCCCCAAGCAGGCGCTGGTCTACGCCACCCAGTCCACCCACAAGCTGCTGGCCGGCATCAGCCAGGCCTCGCAGGTGCTGGTGCAGGACGCCCAGAACCAGAAGCTCGACCGCCACCTCTTCAACGAGGCCTACCTGATGCACACCTCCACCTCGCCGCAGTACGCGATCATCGCGAGCTGCGACGTGGCGGCGTCGATGATGGAGCCCCCGGGTGGCACCGCGCTGGTCGAGGAGAGCCTGAAGGAGGCGCTGGACTTCCGCCGCGCGATGCGAAAGGTCGACGAGGAGTACGGCCAGGACTGGTGGTTCCAGGTCTGGGGCCCGGACCGCCTGGCCGAGGACGGCATCGGCCGCGCCGCCGATTGGATGCTGCATGCCAACGAGGAATGGCACGGCTTCGGCAAGCTGGCGGACGGCTTCAACATGCTGGACCCGATCAAGTCCACGCTGATCACCCCGGGCCTGGACGTCAAGGGCCGCTTCGCCAAGACCGGCATCCCGGCCAGCATCGTCACCAAGTTCCTGGCCGAGCACGGCGTGGTGGTCGAGAAGACCGGCCTGTACTCGTTCTTCATCATGTTCACCATCGGCATCACCAAGGGCCGGTGGAACACGCTGCTGACCGCGCTGCAGCAGTTCAAGGACGACTACGACCGCAACCAGCCGCTGTGGCGCATCATGCCGGAGTTCTGCCAGGCCAATCCGCGCTATGAGCGCATGGGCTTGCGCGACCTGTGCCAGAGCGTGCACGAGGCCTATGCCGCCGGCGACATCGCCCGCCTGACCACCGAGGTCTACCTGACCGAGCTCGAGCCGGCGATGAAGCCCAGCGATGCCTATGCGTGCATCGCCCACCGCAAGACCGAGCGGGTCGAGATCGATGACCTGGAAGGCCGGGTCACCACCGCGATGCTGACCCCGTACCCCCCGGGCATCCCGCTGGTCATCCCTGGCGAGCGCTTCAACCGCCGCGTGGTCGACTACCTGCGGTTCACCCGCGAATTCAATGCCCAGTTCCCGGGCTTCGGCGCGGACGTCCATGGCCTGGTGGCCGAAGACGGCCCCGGCGGGGTCAAGCGCTACTTCGTGGATTGCGTGCGCGACGAGGCCTGACCGCCCGCGGCGCTCAACGATGGGCGCCATCGGTCGATAGCGGGGCTGCCCTCGGTGCGCCTCTCGCGCCGCGGGTCCCGAATGCCCCTGAACGGACCCCTGCCGCGCCTGGCGCCACGCCACCACGAAGCCCGCGCCCGCGGGCGCTTGGCTCGCTGGTGGCAGCGGCTGTGGGTGCAAGCGGGTGGTCGCGAGGCCTGGCTCTCCACCGACAGCCTCACGGGCCTGCCGGACCGGCCGGGTTGTCTGGCCCAGGCTCAGGTGCTGCAGCTGCGTGCCCGGCAGTTGGGGGTTCGCTGGCCGATGGCGGTGTTGCTGGCCGAGTTGGCGGGTGCCCGCGAAGTGCTGGATCGGTACGGGCCGCAGGCGGCACAAGACGCGGTTCTGCAGGCCTCTCTGGCCCTGCGGGGTCGCCTGCGCCGAGGTGATCTGGTGGGGCGATGGGCGGCGACCGCTTACGTGGTGGTACTGCCGCCAACCGACCCGCGTCACCTGCTGGCGATCGCATGCCGGCTGCAGCAGCAGGTTCGCCTTCGCTGCCAGGGGGTGCCGCTGGGGCTGCGCCTGGGCGCGGCGCCTTGCGCCATGGACCAATCCCTGAGCGAGGCGGCACAGCGCGCCGAAGCGGCCTTGCTGAGGGCGCTGCTTCCCTCGGGTGAGGCCGTCCGGGTCTGGTCTCCGGACCTGGAATGAAAAAACCGCCCGAAGGGGCGGTTTCAGCAGGGGTGGAGCGCGCTCAGGCGTCTTCGCCGCCGCCCGGGGTCATGTGGCTGAAGCCGCCGTCCACGTAGATGCACTCGGCGTTCACGCCGCTGGCCAGGTCGGACAGCAGGAAGGCGGTGGCGTTGCCGACCTCTTCGATCGTGATGTTGCGGTGCAGCGGGGCATGCTGGGCGAACTGGCTGAGCTTCTTGCCGAAGTTGGCAATGCCCGAGGCCGCCAGGGTCTTGATCGGGCCGGCCGACACCGCGTTGCAGCGGATGTCGCGTTCACCCAGCGAGTAGGCCAGGTAGCGCACCGAGGCTTCGAGCGAGGCCTTGGCCAGGCCCATGGTGTTGTAGTCCGGCACCCGGCGCGCCGCGCCCAGGTACGACATGGTCACCAGCGAGGCCTTGGGGCGCAGGTAGGGCAGGGCGGCCTTGGCCATCGCTGGGAAGCTGTAGGCGGAAATGTCGTGCGCCACCCGGAAGGACTCGCGCGACAGGCCGTTCAGGAAGTCACCACCGATGGATTCGCGGGGCGCGAACGCGATGGCGTGGACGAAACCGTCAAACTGGCCCCAGGCCTGGCCCAGCTGCGCCATGGCCTGCTCGATCTGCTCGTCGCTGCCGACATCCATCTCGACCACCAGGTCGGTGCCAAACTCCTTGGCGAACTCGGACACCCGGTCCTTGAAACGCTCGCCGGCGTAGCTGAAGGCCAGTTCGGCGCCTTCACGGTGGCAGGCCTTGGCAATGCCGTAGGCGATCGACCGGCTGTTCAGCAGGCCGGTGATCAGCAGGCGCTTGCCAGAGAGGAAACCCATGGTGACTCCTTTTGGTGTTCTCTTCAGGGCCGGATTTTGACACGACACCCGGGGAATCAGGCAGTGGATCTTGTGGCCGGGCGACGCATGAGGCTACAATCCGACTTTCGCTAGAATTGCACGAATGGGCGGACTCATCCAGCCCATTTTTTTTGCGCCACCGTTGGTGGCGCTCGTGTGTCCGGCGGCACATGGCAGCGTAGGGCTGTGCCGTGCGCCGTGCGGGGCGAATGGAAAGGATTGCTGACCCTGATGAACTGGATGCAAGCCGTCGAACGCACGGTGACCGGATTGAACTACGAACTCGTCGAGGTGGAACGCTCGGCGGGTGGTTTGCTGCGTGTCTACATTGACCGCATCCCGGGCCAAGCCTACCCGACCGGCGAGCATGAGTTCGTCACCGTCGAGGACTGCGAAGCCGTCACGCGGCAGTTGCAGTACCTGCTTGAGGTCGAGAACGTCGACTACGCCCGTCTCGAGGTGTCCTCGCCGGGTCTTGACCGGCCCCTGAAGTCCCCGGCGCACTACGAGCGCTTCGCGGGTGAGCAGGTCCAGATCACCCTCAAGCTGCCCTTCCAGGGCCGCAAGAAATACCAAGGCACCCTGCTGTCCCGCGAGCCCGCCGATGGCGTGGACGCCGGCTGGCGGCTGGTGTTCACCGAAGGCAAGGTCGAGCAGGCGCTGGACTTTGCCTTCGAAGAGGTCCGCGAGGCCCGGCTGGTGCCGGTGCTCGATTTCAAGGGGCGCCGCAAGGCGGCCCCGTCGGCGCCCGCAGCGCCGGCCGACACGACTGACGGAGGTCAAGAAGAATGAACCGCGAAATGCTGATGCTGGTGGACGCGATCTCGCGCGAGAAGAGCGTGGATCGTGAGGTGGTCTTCGGTGCGGTGGAAGCCGCCCTGGCCTCCGCGACCAAGAAACTGCATGGCGGCGAGGTCGACATCCGCGTGACGGTCGACCGCGAGACCGGCGAATACGAAACCTTCCGTCGTTGGCTGGTCGTGCCCGACTCGGCCGGCCTGCAGAACCCCGACGCCGAGGAGCTGCTGTCCGAGGCCCGCGAACAGATCGCCGACCTGGAAGAGGGCGACTTCATCGAGAAGTCGGTCGAATCCGTGCCGATCGGCCGCATCGGCGCCCAGGCCGCCAAGCAGGTCATCCTGCAGAAGATCCGTGACGCCGAGCGCGAGCAGTTGCTCAACGACTTCCTCTCGCGTGGCGAGAAGATCATGGTCGGCACCGTCAAGCGCCTGGACAAGGGCGACATCATCGTCGAGTCGGGTCGCGTCGAAGGCCGCCTGAAGCGCAACGAGATGATCACCAAGGAGAACCTGCGCACCGGTGACCGTGTCCGGGCCTACATCTCCGGCGTCGATACCCAGGCCCGCGGGCCGCAGATCATGCTGTCGCGCTCGGCCCCCGGTTTCATGGTCGAGCTGTTCGCCCAGGAAGTGCCCGAGATCGAGCAAGGCCTGCTCGAGATCAAGAGCTGCGCCCGGGATTCGGGCAGCCGCGCCAAGATCGCCGTGGTGTCGCACGACAAGCGCGTGGATCCGATCGGTACCTGCGTCGGCGTCCGCGGCTCCCGCGTCACCGCCGTCACCAACGAACTCGCCGGCGAGCGTGTGGACATCGTGCTGTGGTCCGAGGATCCGGCGCAGTTCGTGATCGGTGCCCTGGCCCCTGCGAACGTCCAGTCGATCGTCGTGGACGAAGAGAAGCACGCCATGGACGTGGTGGTCGACGAGGAGAACCTCGCGATCGCCATCGGCCGTGGCGGCCAGAACGTGCGCCTGGCCTCCGAGCTGACCGGCTGGCGCATCAACATCATGACCGCCGAGGAATCGGCGGCCAAGCAGGCCGAAGAAAGCGACTCCGTGCGCAAGCTCTTCGTCGACAAGCTCGACGTCGATGCGGAGGTCGCCGACCTGCTGATCGAGGAAGGCTTCACCAGCCTGGAAGAAGTGGCTTACGTGCCGCTGCAGGAAATGCTGGAGATCGAGGGCTTTGACGAAGACACGGTGGCGGAACTCCGCACCCGTGCCAAGGATGCCCTGCTGACCATGGAAATCGCCCGTGAGGAGAAGGTCGAGGAGGTCTCCCAGGACCTGCGCGACATGGAAGGCCTGAACGCCGAGCTGATTGCCAAGCTCGCCGATGGTGGCGTCCACACGCGAGACGACCTGGCCGACCTGGCCGTGGACGAACTGACCGAGATGACCGGTGTCGACGAGGTCCAGGCCAAGGCGCTGATCATGAAGGCGCGTGAACACTGGTTCAACGCCTGATCGTCACCGCCAAGCCCCCACAACACCGCGACCCACACGGCACCAGAATCAAGGAAATCCAAGCATGGCAGTGACCACCGTTGCCCAATTCGCCGCGGAGCTGAACCGGCCCGCCGCGACGCTGCTCGAGCAGCTGCAGTCGGCAGGCGTGGCGAAGCAGTCGGCCGATGACGCGCTGACTGAGTCCGACAAAGAGCGTCTGCTCGACTTCCTGCGCACCTCGCATGGCACGGCCAGCGCCGAGCGCAAGAAGATCACGCTGACCCGCAAGTCGACCAGCGAGATCAAGCAGGCCGACGCCTCGGGCAAGGCCCGCACCATCCAGGTGGAGGTGCGCAAGAAGCGCACCTTCGTCAAGCGCGATGACCTGCCGGGCGCCCCGGTCGAGGACGAGGCCATCAACGAGGCCGCGGAGCTCGCCCGCCGCGAGGAAGAAGCCCGCGCCCAGGCCGAGCTGATCCGCCAGCAGGAAGAAGAGCTGGCCGAGCGCCGTCGTCAGCGCGAAGAGCAGGAGCGCCTGGAGCGCGAAGCTGCCGAGCGCGCTGCCGCCGAAGCCGCCGCTGCGAAGGCCGCCGCCGAGGCCGAAGCCAAGGCTGCTGCAGAAGCCGCCGCCAAGGCGGCCGCTGAAGCCGCTGCCGCCGCCAAGGTCAAGTCCGCCCCTGCGCCGGCCGCAGCGGCGGCCGCCCCTGCGCCGGTCGCCGCGGCGCCTGTCGCCCCGGTGGTCGAGGCTCCCAAGGCCCAGACCGTGCGCGTGGTCAAGGCCACGACGCCCAGCGCCGAGGACGAGAAGCGTGCGGCCGATCTGGCCAAGCGCCGTCAGGCCGCCGAGCAGGAAGCGGCCCGCATCCGCGAGATGATGGCCCGCAAGGCGCAGGTCATGGTCGCCAAGAAGGAAGAGCCCAAGCCGGTCGAACCGGCGGCTGCCAAGGAAGGCATCAAGGGCACCATCCACAAGGCCAAGACCGCACCGGGCGCCACGGCTGCTCCGTCGAGCACCGCCGCCAAGCCGGGTGACAAGAAGTCGGTCAAGTCCGAGAAGCTGTCGTCCAGCTGGGCCGATGACGCCAAGAAGCGCGGCACGCCGGCGGGCAAGGGCCGTCCGGACAGCAACGCCGGCCGCGCCGGTTGGAAGGCCCCGCGTGGTGGCCGCCGTGGTGACCGTGACGGTGACCGCAACAGCAACTTCCAGGCCCCGACCGAGCCGCAGATCCAGGAAGTCCACATTCCCGAGACCATCTCGGTGGCCGATCTGGCCCACAAGATGTCGGTGAAGGCTTCCGAGGTCATCAAGAAGCTGATGCAGCTGGGCCAGATGGTCACCATCAACCAGCAGCTGGACCAGGAAACGGCCATGATCGTGGTCGAGGAAATGGGCCACAAGGCGTTCGCCGCCAAGCTGGACGATCCGGACGCTTTCCTCGAGGAAGAGCACGCCGCCGCCTCGGGCGAAGCCCAGTCTCGCGCCCCGGTGGTGACCGTGATGGGTCACGTCGACCACGGCAAGACCTCGCTGCTGGACTACATCCGCCGCAGCCGCGTCGCCGCAGGCGAAGCCGGCGGCATCACGCAGCACATCGGCGCGTACCACGTCGAGACCCCGCGTGGCGTCGTCACCTTCCTGGACACCCCGGGCCACGAGGCCTTCACGGCCATGCGTGCCCGTGGCGCCAAGGCGACCGACATCGTCATCCTGGTGGTGGCCGCCGACGACGGCGTCATGCCGCAGACCAAGGAAGCCATCCACCACGCCAAGGCCGCCGGCGTGCCGATCGTGGTCGCGATGACCAAGATCGACAAGCCCGACTCGAACTTCGAGCGCGTCAAGAGCGAACTGGTCGCCGAGCAGGTCGTCCCCGAGGAGTTCGGTGGCGACAGCCCCTTCGTGGGCGTGTCGTCCAAGACCGGCCAGGGCATCGACGAACTGCTCGAGCAGGTCCTGCTGCAGGCTGAAGTGCTGGAGCTCAAGGCCCCGGTCGACGCCCTCGCCAAGGGCCTGGTGGTCGAAGCCCGTCTGGACAAGGGCCGCGGCCCGGTCGCCACGGTGCTGGTGCAGTCCGGCACCCTGAAGAAGGGCGACGTCGTGCTGGCTGGCTCCAGCTATGGCCGCGTGCGTGCCATGCTGGACGAGGACGGCAAGCCGGCCGAGACCGCGGGTCCGTCGATCCCGGTCGAGATCCAGGGCCTGACCGAGGTCCCGGGCGCCGGTGACGAGTTCATGGTTCTGGCCGACGAGCGCCGTGCCCGTGAGATCGCCACCTTCCGCCAGGGCAAGTACCGTGAAGTCACCCTGAACAAGCGCCAGGCCGCCAAGCTCGAGAACATGTTCGAGAACATGGGCCAGGGTGCGGCACAGACCCTGCCGCTGATCATCAAGGCCGACGTGCAAGGTTCGCAGGAAGCGCTGGCCGCCTCGCTGCTCAAGCTGTCGACCGACGAGGTCAAGGTGCAGATCGTCCACGCGGCGGTCGGTGGCATCAGCGAGTCCGACGTCAACCTGGCGATCGCTTCGAAGGCCATCATCATCGGCTTCAACACCCGTGCGGACGCCAATGCCCGCAAGGTGGCGGAGCACAATGGTGTCGACCTGCGCTACTACAACATCATCTACGACGCCGTGGATGAGGTGAAGGCGGCGATGGGTGGCATGCTGGCCCCCGAGCAGAAGGAAGAGGCCCTGGGCACCGCCGAGATCCGCGTGGTCTTCGTGGCCTCCAAGATCGGTACCGTGGCCGGCTCGATGGTCACCTCGGGTCTGGTCCGCCGCAACGCCAAGTTCCGTCTGCTGCGCGAGAACATCGTCATCTACACCGGCGAGATCGAATCGGTCCGTCGCGAGAAGGACGATGTCAAGGAAGTCAAGGAAGGCTTCGAGTGCGGTATCAAGCTGCGCAACTACAACGACATCTCCGAAGGCGACGTGCTCGAGATCTTCGAGATCAAGGAAGTGGCGCGCACCCTCTGACGCCATCGGGCCATCCCGGGAGAAAACCCCGCCGGCCCGCCGGCGGGGTTTTTGCTTGAAAGGAGCCACCGACCATGCGACACAAACGCAGCATTCCCAACCGCAGCTTCCGCGTGGCGGACCAGATCCAGCGCGACGTGGCCGAGCTGATCCGCGACCTGAAGGACCCGCGCATCGGCATGGTCACGATCAGCGGCGTGGACGTCACGCCCGATTACGCCCATGCCACGGTGCGCTTCTCGTTGCTGGTGGGCAGCCCCGAAGACACCGAACTGGCGCTGAACGAGGCCGCCGGCTTCGTGCGCAACGGCCTGTTCAAGCGCCTGCAGATCCACACCGTGCCGACGCTGCATTTCAAGTTCGACCAGACCACCGAGCGTGCAGCCGAACTCAACGCCCTGATCGTGCGGGCCAACGCCCAGCGCGCCAAGGAAGACTGAACCCGTGAACGCTTCCCTGCGTCCCCGCTTGCCGCGCCGTGCCCTGCACGGCGTGCTGCTGCTCGACAAGCCCGTGGGCCTGTCGAGCAACGACGCGCTGCAAAAGGTCAAGCGGCTGTTCCGTGCCGAGAAGGCGGGCCACACCGGCACGCTCGATCCGCTGGCGAGCGGGTTGCTGCCGATCTGTTTCGGGGCCGCGACCAAGTTCTCGCAAGCCAGCCTGGACGCCGACAAGCGCTACAGCGCGGTCCTTCGACTGGGCCAGACCCGGGTCGGCGGCGACCTGGAAGGCGAGGTGCTGCTGGAGCGCCCGGTGCAGGTGACGCCCGCGTCCCTCGCGGCGGCCTGCGCCCGCTTCACCGGCGCCATCGAACAGGTGCCGCCGATGCACTCGGCCCTCAAGAAGGACGGCAAGGCGCTCTACGAGTACGCACGCGCCGGCATCGAGGTCGAGCGCGCCCCGCGCCAGGTCACCCTTCACGCCATCGACATCCTGGGCTGGGATGCTGAGCGCATGGAGCTGTCGCTGGACGTCCGCTGCAGCAAGGGCACCTACATCCGGACCCTGGCCGAGGACATCGGCGAGGCCCTGGGTTGCGGCGCCCACCTGTCGGGGCTTCGCCGCACCGGCAGCGGTGGCCTGTCGCTGGACGGCGCGGTCACCCTCGAGGCCCTGGCGGCCGAGGACGAGGCGGCGCGCGATGCGCGCCTGCAACGACCCGACTGCCTGCTGGCCGACCGCCCCCTGGTGCGCCTGCCGGCGCACGAGGCGGCCCGTTTCCTGCAAGGGCTGCGTCGCCGCACCGCCTTGGCCGACACCCCGGCCGTGCGCGTGTATGGCCCAGAGCCCACCGCTTTCCTGGGCAGTGCCCACATCTCCGCCGGCGAACTCATCGCCGACCGCCTGCTGAGCCCGCCCGAAGTGCAGGCGCTGCTCCAACCCTGATCCACACGAACCGAGGCCACCATGAGCCGACCGATCCGCAACATCGCCATCATTGCCCACGTTGACCACGGCAAGACCACCCTGGTTGACCAGCTGCTGCGCCAGAGCGGCACCTTCGCCGAACACGAGAAGGTGGTCGACACCGTGATGGACAGCAACGCCATCGAACGCGAGCGTGGCATCACCATCCTGGCCAAGAACTGCGCGGTCAGCTGGGAAGGCACCCACATCAACATCGTGGACACCCCGGGCCACGCGGACTTCGGCGGTGAGGTCGAGCGCGCGCTGTCGATGGTCGACGGCGTGGTGCTGCTGATCGACGCCCAGGAAGGCCCGATGCCGCAGACCCGCTTCGTGACCAAGAAGGCCCTGGCCCTGGGCCTGCGCCCGATCGTGGTGGTCAACAAGGTGGACAAGCCCGGCGCCAACCCGGACAAGGTGATCAACGCCGCGTTCGACCTGTTCGACAAGCTGGGTGCCACCGACGAGCAGCTGGATTTCCCGGTGGTCTACGCCTCGGGCATCAACGGCTGGTCGTCGCTGGAAGAGGGCGCTCCTGGCGAGCAGTGGGGCCCCGACATGTCGGCCCTGTTCAACACCGTGCTCAAGCACGTTCAGCCGCACTCGGGCGACGCCTCGGCGCCGCTGCAGCTGCAGATCTCGGCCCTGGATTACTCCACTTTCGTCGGCCGCATCGGCGTGGGCCGCGTCAACGCCGGCACCATCCGCCCCGGCATGGATGTGCTGGTCATGGAAGGCCCGGAAGGCAAGTCGGTCAAAGGCCGGGTCAACCAGGTGCTGACCTTCCAGGGCCTGGACCGCGTCCAGACCACCGAAGCCGGCCCCGGCGACATCGTGCTGATCAACGGCATCGAGGAGATCGGCATCGGCGTGACCGTGACCGACCCCCAGAAGCCCTCGGCCCTGCCGATGCTCAAGGTGGACGAGCCCACCCTGACCATGAACTTCTGCGTCAACACCAGCCCGCTGGCTGGCCGCGAAGGCAAGTTCGTCACCAGCCGCCAGATCTGGGACCGCCTGCAGAAGGAACTGCAGTCGAACGTGGCGCTGCGCGTCAAGGAAACCGACGAGGACGGCATCTTCGAGGTCTCGGGCCGCGGTGAACTGCACCTGACCATCCTGCTGGAGAACATGCGCCGCGAGGGCTACGAGCTGGCCGTCTCCAAGCCGCGCGTGGTGTTCCAGGAGATCAACGGTGAGAAGTGCGAGCCGATCGAACTGGTCACCGCCGACGTGGAAGAACAGCACCAGGGCGGCGTGATGCAGGCCCTGGGCGAGCGCAAGGGCGAGCTGGTCAACATGGAGCCGGACGGCCGGGGCCGCGTGCGCCTGGAGTACCGCATCCCGGCGCGCGGCCTGATCGGTTTCTCGAACGAGTTCCTGAACCTGACCCGTGGTTCGGGCCTGATCAGCAACATCTTCGAAGGCTACGAGCCGCACAAGGGCGAGATCGCCGGCCGCAAGAACGGCGTGCTGATCTCGATGGACGCCGGTGAGATCTTCACCTACGCCCTGGGCAAGCTCGACGACCGCGGCCGCATGTTCGTCAAGCCGAACGACCCGGTGTATGAAGGCATGATCGTCGGCATCCACAGCCGCGAGAACGACCTGGTGGTCAACGCCACCCGCACCAAGCAGCTGACCAACTTCCGTGTCAGCGGCAAGGAAGACGCGATCAAGATCACGCCGCCGATCGAGCTGACCCTGGAATACGGCGTCGAGTTCATCGACGACGACGAACTGGTCGAGATCACCCCGAAGAGCATCCGGGTTCGCAAGCGCCACCTGAGCGAACACGACCGCAAGCGCGCCGCCCGCGAGAGCGCCTGACCAGCGGCATGACGGGGCGACTCGGCCGGCCTGCCGAGCAGGTCTTCATGATGACGGCCCCTGTCGTCCCGCCGGTGACCCGCTGGGCCTTGGCGCTGGCGGGCCTGGCCGTGGCCGTGATCGGCTGGCAGCTCTACGGGCTGTTCCCGCCAGAGGTCTGGCGCCAGGCGGCGGCCACCTTCCTCACCGAGGGGCTGCTTCGGCGGCCATGGTGGGCGCAGGCCGGGACATTCGGGCCGCTGGTGGCCGTGGCGCTCCTCGTCGGGCTGGAGCGCCTGCAGCGCCGCCGGGCCCGTCTCATCCTGGACGACAGCCACCTGCGTTTCCAGAGTGGGGTGCCGGTTCTGGCGCCTTGGCTGGACTGGCAGCTGCCCTTGGATGGCTTGCGGCGAGGGCATCCGAGGCTGCGCCTGACCACGGCCGCGGTGGGCTCGAATCCCTTGGCGTTGACCCGTCTGGGCTGGGGCCTGACCGGCTGGCGCGGGGTGCGGCCGGCCCTCTGGCTGCCGGCTGGATCGCCCTTGCCGTCTTCCGAGCCGCTCCAGCCCCCCCCTCACCGTCCCATGGGTTTCGTCAACTGGCGGCACCCGCGAAACGCCGCCGGGCTGCAGCAGCAGTTCGAAGCCTTGCCCTTGGTGCGCGCCCTGGTGGAGCGCGGCGTGGACTTGCCCGCGTGGCAGGCGCTGCAGACCGCCGCCGAGGGGCCGGACCTGATGGCCCACCCGCGCCTGAGGGCCGTGCTGATGAGCCTGGCCGGGTTGGTGCTGAGCGGCGGCCTGTGCCTGCACCTCGCCCGGCACCAGCATTACACCGCCCCGTGGTCACTCGGCGCCTGGCTGTCCCTCTCGACCGTGATCGCGGTGCTGACCTTGGCATGGCACCTGACGCTGGCCCCGCCCATGCCGGCCGACCGGTCGTCGCGCTGGGCGCTGCGCTTTGCCCAGGGCCTCACCACGGCGCTGATGGTCGTCATGCTGGGCTGGAACCTCTACCACCTGCCCCTGGCCTGGGGCCGCGCCTTCGCGCCGGTGGAGATGGTCGACCATGTGCTGGACCTTGACGCGGCCCGGCTGCGCCCGGCATCGCCCGGTGCTTCCACCCCCGAGATCGCGATCGATCCCCGTGCCCGCCGCTGGCGAGACGGACCGGACGGCGCCCACCACCAGGTGGCGCTGCGCCGAGGCTGGGGAGGGTGGTGGATGCAATACGACACCGAGGCCATGCTCACCCGCTCCCCTGACACGCCTCCCGATCCGCGCCGATGAGACTGCTCCGAGCCCTCATGCACCCGAGCCACCCTCAGGCCGTGGCGGTCATGCTGCTGGTCACCCTGCTGTGGTCGATCGCCGGCGTGGTGTCGCGCCACCTCGATTCAGCCGCCTCGTTCGAGGTGACGTTCTGGCGCAGCGCGGCCAATGCGGTGGCCCTGGCGGCGCTCCTGTCCTGGCAGAAGGGCCCCGCGCGGCTGTGGGCCGAGGTGCGGGGCGGAGGGCGGTTGCTGTGGCTGTCCTCGGCCTGCTGGGCGGTGATGTTCACCTCGTTCATGCTGGCCATGACGCTGACCTCGGTGGCCAACGTCCTGGTGACGATGTCCCTGGCCCCCCTGGTCACGGCGCTCATCAGCCGCGTCTGGCTCAAGCATCGGCTACCGGCGCGCACCTGGTGCGCCATCGTGCTGGCGGGCCTCGGCATCGGCTGGATGTACGGCTCGCAGCTCGCTGGCGGCCGCCCAGGGGACTTGCTGGGCACCTTGGTGGCCCTGACGGTGCCGCTGGCAGGCGGCACGATGTGGACGCTGTTGCAGCACAACGCCCAGGCCCACCCGGAAGACCACCGCGACATGACCCCGGCCGTGCTGCTGGGCTCGATCGCCTCGGCGCTCTTCACCCTGCCGCCGGCCTGGCCGCTGCAGGCCTCGGGGCATGACATCGGTCTGCTGGTGATGCTGGGCGTGGTCCAGTTGGCCATTCCCTGCGTGCTGGCGGTGGCCGCGGGCCGGGTGCTCAAGGCCCCGGAGGCCTCTCTGCTGGGACTGCTGGAAATCCTGTTCGGCGTGGCCTGGGCCTGGCTGGGCACCAGCGAGCAGCCGACCGCGGCGGTGGTCGGAGGCGGGGCCCTGGTGCTGATCGCCCTGGCCGGCAACGAGGCGATCGCCCTGCGCCAGCGCGCGGCGTCCTGACAGAATCGGGCCATGAGCACCCTGAATCCCCACGCCGTCTCCGCCGACGGCCATGTGCTGGCCGAGCGCCGTGGCGCGATCGGCCTGATCACCCTGAACCGCCCGGGCGCGCTGAACGCGTTGTCGCTGCCCATGGTGCGCGACCTGACCGCCGTGTTGCTGCGTTGGCGCGAAGACGCCGGCGTGGCCGGTGTGCTGGTGCGCGGTGCCGGCCGGGAGGGCAAGCCGCCGGCCTTCTGCGCCGGGGGTGACATCCGCTTCTTCCACCAGGCCGCGCTGGCCGGTGATCCCCGGCTGGAGGACTTCTTCACCGAGGAATATGCGCTCAACCACCTGATCCACCGCTACCCCAAGCCCTACATCGCCCTGATGGATGGCGTCTGCATGGGCGGCGGCATGGGCATCAGCCAGGGCGCGGCGTTGCGCGTGGTGACCGAGCACAGCAAGCTCGCGATGCCCGAGACCCACATCGGCCTGTTCCCGGACGTGGGCGGCGGCTGGTTCCTGTCGCGCTGCCCGGGCCACCTGGGCGAGTACCTGGCGCTGACCGGCCATGTGCTGGGCGCGGACGACGCCATCGGGGCCGGTCTGGCCGACCTGCGGGTGGCCTCGGCCCGCCTGTCCGAGCTGACCGAGGCCCTGTGCAGCCTGCGAGAGCCCACCGCCGACGGTGTACTGGCCGCCGCCCGCCACTTCGCCGAGCCGGTCGGCAGCGCGCCGCTGGACGCCCACCGCCCCGAGATCGACGCCTGCTTCTCCCACGGCTCGCTGGCCGTGGTGGACGCCGCACTGCAGGCGGCCGGCACCGTCTTCGCCCAGGCCACCCGGCAGGCCCTGGCCAAGCGTTCGCCGCTGATGATGGCCGTCACCCTGGAGCAGGTGCGCCGCGCCCGCCAGATGACGCTGGCCGAGGACCTTCGCCTCGAGCGCGACCTGGTGCGCCACTGCTTCTGGCTGCGGCCCGGCACCGCCAGCGAGACGGTCGAGGGCATCCGCGCCCTGGCCGTGGACAAGGACCACAGCCCGCGCTGGAACCCGCCCCACATCGCCGACGTGACCCCGGAGATGGTCTCGCCGTTCTTCGACAGCCCCTGGCCCGCGCACGTCCACCCGCTGCGCGCGCTGGACTGAGGCGGCGGGCGACCGATGCAGGTCAGTGCGCGCGGCATCGCGATCGAGGTCGACGACCAGGGCCCGACCAACGGCTCGCCGGTCCTGCTCATCCAGGGCCTGGGCATGCAGCTGACCGATTGGCCCCAGACCCTGGTCGACGACCTGGTCTGGCGCGGCCACCGCGTGCTGCGCCCGGACAACCGCGACGCCGGCCTGTCCCAGGGCTTTGACGAACTCGGCGTGCCGTCGCCGGTCTGGAACGGGGTCAAGCACCTGATGCACCTGCCGGTGCGCTCGCCCTACGGCCTGGCCGACATGGCAGGCGACGCGCTGGGCGTGCTCGACGCCCTGGGCCTGCCCTCGGCCCACGTGGTGGGCGCCTCGCTGGGGGGCATGGTGGCCCAGCGCCTGGCCGCCGAACACCCGGGCAGGGTGCGCAGCCTGACCCTGATCATGACCACGGCGGGCGCGCGCGAGCTGCCGCAGCCCGACCTGACCACCATGCGCTTGATGCAGTCCCGCCCGGCCGACGCCAGCCCTGAAGGCCTGGCGGCTCACATGGCCGGCGTGTTCAAGGCCCTGGGCAGCCCGGCCTGGCGCCCCGACCCCGCCGCCCAACAGGCCCACTGGCTGGCCCAGGTGCGCCGCGCCTGGCGACCCCAAGGCACGCTGCGCCAGCTGGCCGCGGTGGTGGCCGATGGCGACCGCACGCCCTTGCTGGCCCGCATCCAGGCCCCGACCCACGTGCTGCACGGCGAGGCCGATCCGCTGGTGCCGGTGGCCGCCGCCCATCACCTGGCGCGCCACATCCCCGGCGCCACGCTGGAGACGATTCCCGGCATGGGCCACGACTTCCCGGTGCCGCTGATGCCGCGCTGGGCCGCCTCGATCGCCGCCAACGCCCAACGATTCAAGGACACGCGATGAGCGTCCAATGGTTTCCCGGCCACATGCATGCCACCCGCAAGGCGATCGCCGAGCGGATGAAGGTGGGCATCGACGTGGTCATCGAGTTGCTTGACGCCCGCCTGCCGGGCTCCAGCGCCAACCCGCTGCTGGCCGAGATGACCAGCCGCCGCCCGACCCTCAAGGTCCTGAACAAGCAGGACCTGGCCGACCCCGAGCGCACCGCGCAGTGGCTGGCGCACTACAACGCGCAGCCCGACACCCGAGCCATCGGGCTGGACGCCAGCGAAGCCGCGCCCGCGCAAAAGCTGCTGGCGTCTTGCCGGGAACTGGCCCCTCTGCGCGGCGGCATGGCCAAGCCCCTGCGCATCCTGATCTGCGGCGTGCCCAACGTGGGCAAGAGCACCCTGGTCAACACCCTGGCCGGGCGCAAGGCCGCCAAGACCGGTGACGAGGCGGGCATCACCAAGAACGAGCAGCGCATCAACCTGGCCGCCGACGCCTACCTGTTCGACACGCCCGGCATGCTCTGGCCCAAGATCATCGCGCCGCGTTGCGGCTTCCACCTGGCCGCCAGCGGCGCCGTGGGCCGCAACGCCTACGACGAGCAGGAGGTGGCGCTGGAGTTGCTGGAGAGCCTGGTCGAAGCCGGCTACGCCCAGGCCCTGGCGGCCCGCTACAAGCATCCTGAACCCGATGTGGTGCCGGCCGAGCAACTGCTGGAGGACATCGGCCGGTACCGCGGCGCGGTGCGCAGCGGCGCCAAGGTCGACCTGCAGAAGGCCGCCGAGATCGTGCTGAACGACTTCCGCAGCAGCATCCTGGGCCGCATGACCCTGGAGACCCCCGAACAGGTCGGCCAGTGGGTGAGCGAGGGCCAGGCCGACCACGACCGCCGGGTGGCCGAGCGAACGGCCCAGCGCGAGGAGCGTGCGCGCCAGCGCCGCAAGGCCCGCAAATGAGCCCCGTCGAACACGCGCCCTGGCGCCTGAGCGTGGCGCCGATGCTGGACTGGACCGACCGGCACTGCCGCTACCTTCACCGGCTGATCAGCCGCCACACCCGGCTCTACACCGAGATGGTGACCACCGGCGCGCTGCTGCATGGCGACCAGGGCCGTCACCTGGATTTCAACGCCGAAGAGCACCCGGTGGCGCTGCAACTGGGCGGCAGCGAGCCCGAGGACCTGGCCGCCTGCGCCCGGCTGGCCGAGCAATGGGGCTACGACGAGGTCAACCTGAACTGCGGCTGCCCCAGCGAGCGGGTGCAGCGCGGCGCCTTCGGGGCCTGCCTGATGCACGAGCCGCGCCTGGTCGCCGATGGCGTCAAGGCCATGCGCGACGCGGTGCAGCGCATCCCGGTGACAGTCAAGCACCGCATCGGCGTGGACCGGGTGGAGAGCTACGACTTCGTGCGCGACTTCGTCGGCACCGTGGCCGACGCCGGCTGCGAGGTCTTCATCGTGCACGCCCGCAACGCCTGGCTGCAGGGCCTGTCGCCCAAGGAAAACCGCGAGATCCCGCCGCTCCGCTACGACTTCGCCTACCGCCTCAAGCGCGACTTCCCGGCGCTGACCGTGGTACTCAATGGTGGCGTCAAGACGAACGAGGAACTCGACACCCACCTGGCCCATGTGGATGGCGTGATGGTGGGCCGCGAGGCTTACCACAACCCGTGGCTGATGCAGGACTGGGACCGCCGCTTCTGGGGCGCAGAGACCAACCCCGCCGAGGACCGCGAGGCGGTCGAGGCCGCGATGGTGGCCTACATGGAGCGCAGCGGTGTGCCCTGGGGCCACATCGCCCGCCACATGCTGGGCCTGCGCAACGGACTGCCCGGTGCCCGGCGCTGGCGTCAGATCTGGAGCGACCACCGGCTCAAGGCGCTGCCGGCGTCCGAGGTGCTGGCACAGGTGCGCGCCGAGGCCGCGGACCACGCCCGCGCCTGAGCCTGCGGCCCGGAACGCCTCAGTGAGACGCGGCCCCGCCGCGGCCCGGCCAGGTGGCCAGCAGCAGTCCGACCAGGGCCAGGCCCAGCGCGGCAGCCTGACCCGCGCCCAGGTGCTCACCCAGGAACAGCACGCCCACCGCGGTGGCGCTCAGCGGCAGGAACACCGTGAACACGCCGGCGCGCGGCGCCGGTACATGCTGCAGCCCTCGCATCCACAGCCACACGGTGACCATGCTGGCGGCCAGGGCGTAGAACAGCAGCAGGGCCCAATTCGGCAGAGAGACCGCACTGAAGTCGAAGCTCAGCGCCTGCCAGATCCCCAACGGCGTCACCAGGGCCAGCCCCCACAGGTTGATCAACGCGCTGATCCGGCGCGGCGAAACCCCCGCAGTGAGCCGTTTGCCGATCACCACGTAGCTGGCCTCGCACACCGCCGCGGCCAGCAGCAGGGCATAGCCCCACCACGGCGCAGGGGCCACGTCGGCCGGTGCCTTGGCCACGGCCAGCAGCGCCACGCCGGCCACGGCGCACGCGATGCCACCCTGCACCCGCCGGCCGACCCGCTCGCCCATGAACAGCCAGGACAGCACCGCGACCAGCGCCGGGATCCCGGCCATCACCACGCCGGCGGCCACAGCCGAGGTGGCCGCCACGCCGAAGAGCATGCAGACCGAGAACAGGAAGTTGCCCAGAAAGCTTTCCCAGAACAGCAGCACGCGCTCGCGCGGGCCCAGCGCGGGCTCCGCGGGCCCACGCCGAACCCAGCCGGCCATCGCCACCGCGGCGATGCCGAAGCGCAGCCAGGCCAGCAGGAAGACCGGGAAGATGGCCACCAGCAGGCGGGAGAGACCGACGTAGCTGCCGACCAGCGCCATGCTGGCGGCCAGGCTGCCGTAGGCAGCCCAGGGAATCGATTGGGGGTTCATCGCAGGGGGCGACCCAGGCTGTCGAGCACGGTGAGTGAGACCTGCGACAAGGCCTGGCGCCGCAGGGGGTCCCAGCGCAGCACCAGGCCGCCCAGGTCGTGGCCGCCGAGGGATTCGAGCGCAGCCAAGAAGGATTCTCGCCCACCGCCGCGCGGCATTCGGCGCAGGGCCTCGGCCACCAACAGGCCGGCGACCCAACCCTCCAGCGAGGCGTACTCCGCCGTCGGCCCGCCGCTGGCCTTCAGGCGCTGCTGGAAGGCGGCGACCAGGGGGCGCGAGGTGTCGCCGGGCGACGGCATCACCTGGGTCACCGACAGACCGGCCGCCAGCGGGCCCAGCAGGGCGCCCATGGCGGCGGCGCTGGACAGGCTGGTGGCATAGGCGCCGCCGGCCCAGCCGCGCTGGCGCATCAGCCGCAACACCCCGGCGGTGCTGCCGTAGGCGCACAGGAAGACCACCGCCTGCGGCTGGGCCGACAGCAGGCGTTGCGCGGCCTCGGCCACGTCGGTCTGCTGCAGGGCGCTCAGGCCGGTGGAGTTGCGGGCCACCGAGGCCACCAGCAGCGGGGTCGGCAGGCCGGCCGCCTGCAGCGACTCGCGCAGGGCCGCCAGACCGGCCGCGCCATCGCCGTCGCCCTGCTGCAGCACCGCCACCCGCTGCAGCCCCACGGTGGCCAGGGTCCGGGCGATCAGGCCGGTTTCGGCCAGCAGGCCCGGGCGCAGGTGCACCAGGGCACGGGCGGGCCGCTGCCGCAGCGCCTCGGCGCCGGTCAGCGGCGCCACCATCGCGACCCCGGCCTGGACAGCCAACGGCAGGCAGCGCTGGGTGGCTTCGGTGCCGACATAGCCGACCAGCGCCAGCGCGCCGTCCTGCAGCAGTTGGCGGGTGTTTTCCTGGGCCACCTCGGGCTCGTACTGGTCGTCCAGGCTCAGCAGCTCGACCTGCCGACCGCCCAGTTGACCGGCGGCCTGTGCGGCGTCCAGCGCCAGGCGCAGCCCGCGCTGGTATTCGATGCCCAGGTGCTGGGCCGGCCCGCTCAGGGGCACGGACTGGCCGAGCAGGACGGTGTCGCGCGCCGGTGCCGCGCGGCTGGAGAAGGGAAGGGTGGCCGCGCCCAGCGCGGCGCCCAGCAACTGTCGACGTCGCCGCTCAGAAGAGCGCGGCATAGCGCTGCATTTCCCAGTCCGACACGTGGCGGGCGTAGCCGATCCACTCGTCGCGCTTGAGGCGCACGAAGCTGCGCGACAGGGTCTCCCCCAGGGCGCCGCACACCACCTCGTCGGCCGCCAGGGCGTCCACCGCCTCACCCAGCGACTGCGGCAGCACGCCGATGCCACGCTGGCGAAGCGTGGCCAGGTCGAGCTGGAACAGGTCGTCGGTGGCGGCGGGCGGCAGGGTGAGGCGGCGGTCGATGCCGTCCAGCCCGGCGGCGATCAGACCGGCCGTGGCCAGGTAGGGGTTGGCGGCTGCATCCGGCACCCGCCACTCGAAGCGGCCGGCCAGGGTCCGCACCAGGGCCGAGCGGTTGTTCGGGCCGTGGGCGATGTAGGCCGGTGCCCAGGTGGTGCCCGACAGGCTCTCGCCCACGACCAGCCGCTTGTAGCTGTTGACCGTGGGGGCGGCCAGCGCGCACAGCGCAGGGGCGTGGGCCAGCACGCCGGCCACGAAGTGCGCCCCCAGGGGCGACAGCTCGTCCTGAGGCCGCTCGGGCTTGAACAGGGCGCGACCGGCCTCGTCCCACAGCGACACATGGAAGTGCATGCCGCTGCCCGGCTGGTTGGCGAAGGGCTTGGGCATCATCGAGAAGACCATGCCCCGGGCCTCGGCCAGCGCCTGGGCGGCCAGCTTGAAGCCGATCAGGTGGTCGGCACTGGCCAGGCATTCGTCGTACTCGAAGTTGAGCTCGTACTGGCCGTGCGCGTCCTCGTGGTCGATCTGCAGCACGGTCAGGCCCCAGGCCTCGAGCACGCCGCGCAGTTCGTGCAGGAAGCCGGCCTGGCGCGGCAGCGACTTGAGGTCGTAGCTGGGCTTGTCCAGGCGGTCGTGCTGGTCCACCGGCAGGAAGCGGCCGCCTTCACGCCGCAGCAGGAAGAACTCGGGCTCGATGCCGGTCTTCAGGGTCCAGCCGCGCTCGGCCAGGCGTGCCGTCGCGCGGCGCAGCACCTGGCGCGGGCAGGCGTCGAAGGGCTGGCCGTCGACGAAGCCGTCGGCCACCAGCCGGGCGTAGCCGGGCTGCCAGGGCAGGGGCTGCAGGCGGCGGGCGTCGCCCCGGGCGAAGTACTCGGCCCGCGGGCCGGTGCGCGGCAGGTCGGTGCCCCAGATGGAGGGCCCGGCGAAGCCCGCGCCGCTGCGCAGCACGTCACCCAGCGCCGCCAGCGGCACGTACTTGCCCTTGGCCACGCCGTGCAGGTCGGTGAACTGCACCAGCAGGGTGTGCACCCCCTGGGCCGCGAGGCCGGCCTGCAGATGGGCCACCCGCTCGGTGTCGAGGACCTCAGTCAAGGCGGATCCAGGTGGTCTTGAGTTCGGTGTACTTGTCGAAGGCGTGCAGCGACTTGTCGCGGCCGTTGCCGCTCTGCTTGTAGCCCCCGAACGGCACCGTGATGTCGTCCTCGTCGTACTGGTTGACGTGCACCGTGCCGGCCCGCAGGCCGCGCGCCACGCGGTGGGCCCGGTTGAGGTCGTGGCTCCAGACGCTGGCCTGCAGGCCGTAGCTCGAGGCATTGGCCAGGCGCAGGGCCTCGGCCTCGTCGGCGAAGCGGATCACGCCCATCACCGGGCCGAAGATCTCCTCGCGGGCGATCTTCATGTCGTTGCGGATGCCGTCGAAGATGGTCGGCTCGACATAGAAGCCGCCGGTCTCCTGGCGCACCTGACGGCCGCCGGCCACGCAGCGACCGCCCTCGGCATGCCCGGCCTCGATGTAGCCCAGCACCGTGCGCAGCTGGCCTTCGTCGACCAGGGCGCCCAGCTCGGTGGCCGGGTTCAGGGGATCGCCGGCGGCGTACTTGGGCGCTTCGGCGGCGACCAGGCGCACGAACTCGTCGGCCACGCTGTCCTGCACCAGCACGCGCGAGGGCGCGTTGCAGCTCTCGCCCTGGTTGAAGAACATGCTGCCGGCCACGGTGCGGGCGGCGCGCGCCAGGTCCTTGTGGTCGTCGAACACCAGGAAGGCCGACTTGCCCCCGAGCTCGTTGTAGACGCGCTTGAGGTTGGACTGGCCGGCGTAGTCCAGCATGCGGCGGCCCACGCGGGTGGAGCCGGTGAAGCCGATCGCGTCGACGTCCATGTGCAGGGCGAGGGCCTCACCGGCCTCGTGGCCGTAGCCCGGAACCACGTTGAAGACGCCGGGCGGGATGCCGGCCTCGACGGCCAGTTCGGCCAGGCGCAGGGCGGTGTATGGGCTCTTTTCACTGGGCTTGAGCACCACCGAGTTGCCGGCGGCCAGGGCGGGTCCCAACTTCCAGGACGCCATGATCATCGGGTAGTTCCAGGGCACGATCGCGCCGATGACGCCCATGGGCTCGCGGGTGATCAGGGCCAGGGCGTTGTCCGGGGTGGGCGCGATCTCGTCATAGACCTTGTCCACGGCCTCGGCGTACCAGGCGATGCAGCGGGCGGTGGCGGGCACGTCCACGGTGGCCGAGTACTGGATGGGCTTGCCCATGTCCAGGGTCTCGAGCAGGGCCAGCTCGTCCTTGGCCGCCAGGATCTTGTCGGCGAAGCGCTGCAGGATCTTCTTGCGCACCGCGGGCGCCTTGCCGGCCCAGCGGCGGTCCTCGAAGGCGACGCGGGCCGCGCGGACGGCCAGGTCGATGTCGGCCGACTGGCCGCGCGCGACGGCGCCCAGCAGCCGGTTGTCGATCGGCGAATGCTTGTCGAAGGTCTGGCCATCGGCGGCCGCGAGGCGCTTGCCGTCGATCACGGCGCGCCCGTCCGGGCGCAGGTCGGCGGCACGCGCCGCCCAATCGATCGTGCTCATGTGTCGTCCTTGTCGCGGAAAAGACCGCGGCCGCGCGAGCCCCCCGGCCCGCGCGGCCGCGGCAGGGGAATCAGAAGGCCACCAGCACCGAGGCGGCGACCATCTGGTTGGTCTTCTTGGCGACGCCGCTCTTGACGTCGTCGAAGACCGCGCGGTCGGCACCGTCCAGGCGGTACTCGAGCTTGACCGTGGTGGCGGTGTCGACCAGGTACTTCAGGCCGGTGGTGAGCGCCCAGCGGTTGGCGCCCTTGTTCGGCTCGGCGGCGGTGGCGCCGATGCCGTTGCGGCCGTCATAGGTCAGGGCGTTGCCGTCGTCGTCGGCAAAGCCGGTGTAGCCGAACAGGCCACCGCCGTTCTTGCGGTTCTGGATGTAGTCGGCGCGCACCAGGCCCTGCAGGCGCGGGCTGAACAGGTAGCCGGCCAGGCCGGAGACACCGAACCAGGAGGCGTCGCCGCCGTTGGTGGCCGCACCTTCTTGCTGGCCGTAGGTCAGCTGGCCCTGCAGCGTGATGTCACCGCGGGTGAAGTAGCCGTCCACCTCGAACATCGCGGCGTTGGAGACCCCGCCGGTGTTGTAGTTGGCGGCCTTGCCCAGCAGGGTGGCGGCACCCCAGCCGTCGAACTCGCCCTTGGCGTAGTCGATGCGGGCCGCCAGCACCGGTCGCTTGTCGCCCGGGTCCTTGACCGTCTTGTTCACGTTGCCCACCAGGCCGCGGAACCACCACTTGCCTTCCTTGACGTCCAGGCCGACGCCGACGTAGTGGGTGGGCAGGGTGAAGTCGTACAGCAGGTTGTGGGAGGTCAGGGGGTTGAGCGTGGGCTGCTGGTACTCGTAGCCGGACCAGTCAGGGATCTGGCCGGCGATCAGGCGGGTCTGCAGGCTGCCCAGGGGGATGGAGACCGAGGCCTCCTGCACGATGGACTGGCCGTCGACCACCGCCCCGGTGCCGCGGTTGGGCGCCAGGGTCAGCTTCCAGATGGTGCCGCTCTCGGTTTCCTTGGTCAGGTCCAGCACCGCGGACCCCATGTAGGAGGTGTCGTAGTTGAAACCGTCCGCCTGCTGGTTCAGGAACTGGAAGCCCGCACGGTTCTGGCGCTGGTTGTAGACGAACACCGGCTCGATGTAGCCGGTGAGCTTCAGGCCCTTGTAGCCCTGGTCGGTGAAGTTGTCCTGGAGCGACTCGGTCTTGACCGCGATGCGGTTGAACTCGGCGGCCTGCTCGGGCGTCATGCCCCACTGGGCCTGCGCAGGCGCGGCGGCGGCCGGGGCGGCTTCGAGCTTCTTCTCGAGCTCGGCCATGCGCGCCTTCAGGGCCTGCAGTTCCTTGAGCAGGTCGGCATTGGACTGGGCGAAGACCGGGAACGCGGCCGTCAGGGCCAGGGCGAGCAGGGTGGGGCGAAGCATCGGGCTCATGGGGGCTTCCTTCTGGGTGAGGTGTTCGGGCAAGGGGTTCAGTGGCGGGCGGCGTCGGCCATCTCGCGCAGGCGGCGGCGCTCGGCGTTGGCGATGGTGTAGCTGGCGGCGATCGTGGCCAGGGCCACCACCACGACGATGATCGTGGCCACCGCATTGACGCTGGGGTTCAGGCCCAGGCGGGCCCGCGAGAAGATCACCAGCGGCATGGTGGTGGAGCCGGGGCCGGACAGGAAGGCCGACAGCACCACGTCGTCCAGCGACAGGGTGAAGGTCAGGAGCCAGGCCGACATCAGCGCCTGCGCGATCATCGGCAGGGTGACCAGGAAAAAGACCTGGCGGGGGCGGGCGCCCAGGTCCATCGCGGCCTCTTCGAGCTGCGGGTTGAGCTCCTGCAGACGGGCCTGGATCACCACCGTGGCGTAGGCCATGCCCAGCAGCAGGTGGCCCATCCAGATGGTCAGGGTGCCGCGCTCGGGAAAGCCCAGGGCGCGCTGGACCGACACCATCATCAGCAGGAGGGACAGACCCACCACCACTTCGGGCATCACCAGCGGCGCGTTGACCATGCCGGAGAACGCGGTGCGGCCGAAGAAGCGCTTGTACTTGACCAGCGCGAAGGCCGCGAAGGTGCCCAGCACGACCGAGCCGCAGGCGGTGAAGAAGGCGATCTTCAGCGACAGCCAGAAGCCGGTCAGCATCTCGGTGTCGTCCAGCAGCGCCCAGTACCACTTGAGCGTGAAGCCGCGCCAGAGGTTGGCCACCGGCGAGTCGTTGAACGAATACAGCACCAGCGCCACGATGGGCAGGTACAGGAAGGCGAAACCGGCGAGCAGCCAGCCCTTGCCGAAGCCGCGGTTGAACGCGGGGGACAGGCGGATCATTTGCGCGTCTCCTGGGCCTCGGCCTGGTACTTGTTGAAGATGGCCAGCGGCACGATGATCAGCAGCACCATCACCACCGCCACGCTCGAGGCCATCGGCCAGTCGTTGTTCGAGAAGAACTCGTCCCAGACCACGCGGCCGATCATCAGCGTCTCGGGTCCGCCCAGCAACTCGGGGATCACGAACTCGCCGACGCAGGGGATGAACACCAGCATCGAGCCGGCGATGATCCCGGCCTTGGACAGCGGCACCGTGATGCGCCAGAAGGCCTGCCACGGCGTGGCGCCCAGGTCGGCCGCGGCCTCCAGCAGGCGAAGGTCCATCTTGGCCAGGTTGGAGTACAGCGGCAGGATCATGAAGGGCAGGTAGGTGTAGGTCATGCCCAGCACCAGCGAGAACGGCGTGTTCATGAACTTGCCCGCGGCGGTGATCAGGCCGGCCGACAGCAGGACATGGTCAAGGCCGGTGGCGATCAGCAGGTCGGACACCCAGCCGTGCTCGGACAACAGCGCCTTCCACGAGTACACCCGCAGCAGGAACGAGGTCCAGAAAGGCAGCATCACCAGCATCAGCAGCGTGGGCTGCACCGTGGTGCGCGCCCGGGCCATGAAATAGGCGAAGGGGTAGCCGATCAGCAGGCACAGCGCGGTGGTGGCCGCGGCGTACTTCAGGCTGGCCAGGTAGGTCAGGAAGTAGAGCTCGTCCTCGCCGATGAACAGATAGTTCGAGAACTTCAGCGTCAGGCTGAGGATGCCGTCGGACCAGGTCAGCACGTCCTTGAAGCTCACCGCCTCCATCTCGGAGACGCTGATCTTGGCCAGGATCAGGAAGGGGAACAGGAAGAACAGCAGCAGCCAGCCGTAGGGCAGGGCGATCACCGCCGTCCGGCCGTTGAGGCTGCGCCGCAGGCGCGCGAGGGCTTTCATGTGGCGGTCCTCGTGCTCATTGGGTCAGCACCACATGGGCCGAGCGGGACCAGTGCGCCCAGACGCTGTCGCCCCAGGTCAACTCGTCCTCGCGCTGGCGCACGGTGTTGGCCTGGCTGACCTTGAGCATGGCGCCGCTGGCCAGGCGCAGGCGGTAGACCGTGAAACTGCCGAAGTACGACATCTCCTCGATCGTGCCGTGCACCGAGTTGAACTCGTCGGCCGGCTTGTGCCGCGACAGGTGGATCTTCTCGGGGCGCAGGGCCACCGTCACGTCCATGCCCTGGGTGCCGGTGATGCCGTGGCCCACGTAGTGCTTGCAGTCGGCGCAGCCGATCACGACGTGGTCGTTGGCGTCCACGTCCAGGGTACCGTCCATCAGGTTGACGTTGCCGATGAAGTCGGCCACGAAGCGGGTCTGCGGGGTCTCGTAGACCTCGGAGGGCGAGCCGACCTGCAGGAAGCGGCCCTCGCTCATGATGGCCACTCGTGAGGCCATGGTCATGGCCTCTTCCTGGTCGTGGGTCACCATCACGCAGGTCACGCCGACCTGCTCGATGATGTTGACCAGCTCGATCTGGGTCTGTTCGCGCAGCTTCTTGTCCAAGGCGCCCAGGGGCTCGTCGAGCAGCAGCATCTGCGGCTGCTTGGCCAGGCTGCGGGCCAGGGCCACCCGCTGTTGCTGGCCGCCCGAGAGCTGGTGCGGCTTGCGCTTGGCGAACTTGGACAGCTGCACCAGCTTGAGCATCGCGTCCACCCTTGAGGCGACCTCGTCCCGAGACAGTCCGTCACGGCGCAGACCGAACGCGATGTTGTCCCACACCGTCAGGTGCGGGAACAGCGCATAGGACTGGAACATCATGTTCAGCGGCCGCTCGTAAGGCGGCAGGCCGGCCAGGTCCTGGCCGTTGAGGATGATGCGGCCGGAGGTGGGCGTCTCGAAGCCCGCCAGCATGCGCAGCAGCGTGGTCTTGCCGCAGCCCGACGAGCCGAGCAGGGCGAAGATCTCCCCCTTGGCGATGTCGAGGCTGACGTGGTTGACGGCCTTGTAGCCGTTGAAGTCCTTCACCACGTCCTGGATCTGCAGGAACGCGGCGTCGCGGCTGGCGCTGGCGGGAGAGGGGCTCATGGGTGGGGCGTCGGGTCAGAGACCCGTCTTGAACGAGGTGTAGGTGCGGGTCATCAGGCGGCGCAGGTCGTTGTTGAGCGAACCCGGCGGCACCATCTTCTTCATGTCCGCGTCCGACAGGAACACGGTCGGGTTCGAGGCCACCTCAGGCTTGACGAACTTCTTCGACTCCTTGTTCGGGTTGGCGTAGAAGACCTTGTTGGTCAGCGAGGCGTGGACCTCGGGGCGCATGATGTAGTTGATCCACTTGTGGGCGTTGCCCGGGTGCGGGGCGTCCGCCGGGATGGCCATCACGTCGAAGAACAGCAGGCCGCCGGTCTTGGGGATCAGGGCCTGGATGTTCTGGCCGGTCTTGCCGTCGATGGCGCGCTGGCGGGCGATGTTGATGTCACCGGACCAACCCAGGGCCAGACAGATCGAGCCGTTGGCCATGTCGTTGATGTAGCCCGACGAGCTGAACAGGGTCACGTGGGGGCGGACCGACTTCAGCAGCGCGGCGGCCTGGGCGTAGTCGCCCGGCGTCTTGCTGAAGGACGGCTTGCCCAGGTAGTGCAGGGCGGCCGGCACCACCTCGGAGGCCGAGTCCAGGAAGGACACGCCGCAAGACTTCATCTTGGCGATGTACTCGGGCTTGAAGACCAGGTCCCAGACGTTCTCGGGCATGGGCTCGTTGCCCAGCGCGGCCTTGACCTTGTCGACGTTGATGCCCACCGTGGTGTAGCCCCACAGCCAGTCGACCAGGAACTCGTTGGTCGGGTCCATGGCCTGCAACTGCTGCAGCACGGCCGGGTCCAGGTTCTTCCAGTTGGGCAGCTGGGCCTTGTCGAGCTTGCGGTACAGGCCGCCATCGATCTGCAGCTTGGCCCAGTTGGAGGAGGGCACGACCACGTCGTAGCCCGTCTTGCCGGCGACCAGCTTGGCGTGGACGATCTCGTTGTTGTCGAAGTTGTCGTACCGGACCTTGATGCCGGTTTCCTTCTCGAAGTTCTTGATCGTGTCTTCGGCGATGTAGTCGGACCAGTTGTAGATGTTGAGGACCTTTTCCTCCTCCTGGGCACGGGCGGCGCCGGTGCCCAGCAGCAGGGCGGCAGCGGCCAGCGAGAGGACCGAGCGGACGGATCTGAACTTCATGATGGCAAGACCTCCAGAGAGGGTGAGGGTTGGATCAGGCACAAGTTGGACACGGCCACCGCCGCAGCGGCGACCCGGGGTCAGCGAACGAGTCTAGGTGGGCGCACGTCGCGGCGGCAACGGTGGAATCGCGGGCTGTCAGCCGGCGGCCACGCCATGCCACCGCGTCGGCCATCAGATCCAGCCCTGCCGGGTGGCGTCGGCCAGCGTCAGGTCCAGGCACTTGCGCACCAGGGCCATCATCTCGTCGATCTGGGCGCGGGTCATGACCAGCGGCGGCGCGATGATCATGCGGTCGCCGACGGCGCGCATGATCAGGCCGTTGCCGAAGCAGTGGCCACGGCAGACCATGCCCACCTCCAGCTCGGAGGGGAAGGGCGTGCCCTTCGCCTTGTCCTTGACCAGCAGCAATCCCGCCATCATTCCGCAGTGATCGACGTCGCCCACCAGCGGATGCCCGCGCAGCGACTCGAAATGCTCAGCAAGATACGGGCCGACATCGTCGCGCACGTGCTCGACCAGCTTGAGCTGCTGGATCAGCTTGATGTTGGCCACAGCCACCGCCGCCGCCACCGGGTGGCCGGAGTAGGTGAACCCGTGGTTGAAATCGCCGCCCTGTTCGATCAGGACCTTGGCGACGCGGTCGCCCACCATCACGCCGCCCAGGGGCACATAGCCCGAGGTGACGCCCTTGGCGAAGGTCATCAGGTCGGGCTTGCTGCCCATGGTCTCGCAGCCGAACCAGTTGCCGGTGCGGCCGAAGCCGCAGATGACCTCGTCGGACACCAGCAGGATGCCGTACTGGTCGCAGATGCGCTGGATCTCGGGCCAGTAGGTCTCGGGCGGCACGATCACGCCACCGGCGCCCTGGACCGGCTCGCCGATGAAGGCGGCCACCTTCTCGGGGCCGACCTCGAGGATGCGCTTCTCGAGCCACGAGGCCGCCACCTTGCCGAACTCGGCGCGGTCCATGCCCTGACCGTTCTCGTGCCAGTAGGGCTGGTCGATGTGGGTGATGTCGGGGATCGGCAGACCGCCCTGGGCGTGCATGTAGCTCATGCCGCCGAGCGAGGCACCGGCCATGGTCGAGCCGTGGTAGCCGTTCTTGCGGCTGATGATCACCCGACGCTCGGGCTGGCCCAGGATGTCCCAGTACCGGCGGACCATGCGCACGATGGTGTCGTTGCCCTCGGAGCCCGAGCCGGTGAAGAACACATGGTTGAAGCCCGGCGGCGAGACCTGCGCCAGCAGCTCTGCCAGCTCGATGGACGGCGGCGTGGCGGTCTGGAAGAAGGCGTTGTAGAAGGGCAGCTCCTTCATCTGGCGCGTCGCGGCGTCGACCAGGGCCTGCTGGCCGTAGCCCACGTTGACGCACCACAGGCCGCTCATGGCGTCGAGGATCTTGTGGCCCTCGCTGTCCCAGATGTAGATGCCCTCGGCCTTGGTGATGATGCGGGAGCCCTTCTTGTTCAGGCTGCCGAAGTCGGTGAAGGGGTGCAGGAAATGCTTGGAGTCGGCCTGTTGCCACTCGCGCGTCGTGCGCTTGGTGGCCACCGCCGGTGCCTGGATGACGATGTTGTTTTGCATGGTCGGTTCTCGGTGTGCGTTGCGGACGATCAGACGTGGAGGAGGAGGTGCTCGCGCTCCCACGGGGAGATCACCTTCATGAACTCGGCGTGCTCGATCTCCTTGACCTCGGTGTAGACCGTGACGAAGGACTCGCCCAGCACGCTGGCCAGGTCCTTTTCCTCGCGCAGCAGGTTCAGCGCCTCGCCCAGGCTGCGGGGCAGCTGGTAGTCACCCAGGTAGGCGTCGCCCTTGCACTCGGGGCTGGGGGCGATCTTGTTCTTGATGCCCAGGTAGCCGCAGGCCAGGGTGGCGGCCAAGGCCACGTAGGGGTTGGCGTCGGCGCCGATGACGCGGTTCTCGATGCGGCGGGCCTGCGGCGGCGCCACCGGGCTGCGGATGCCGACGGTGCGGTTGTCGGTGCCCCACTGGATGTTGATCGGCGCCGCGGTGAAGCGGGCCAGGCGGCGGTAGCTGTTCACATAGGGCGCGAACAGGGCCATGGCCGCAGGGATGTATTTCTGCAGGCCGCCGATGTACCAGTAGAACTCGTCGCTGGGGCTGCCGTCTTCCTTGCTGAAGATGTTGCGGCCCGTCTTCTTGTCGACCACCGACTGGTGGATGTGCATCGCGCTGCCCGGCTCGCCGGCGATCGGCTTGGCCATGAAGGTGGCGTACATGTCGTGGCGCATCGCCGCCTCGCGCACCGTGCGCTTGAAGAAGAAGACCTCGTCGGCCAGGCCCAGCGGGTGGGCGTGGAAGAAGTTGATCTCCATCTGGCCGGCACCGATCTCGTGGATCAGGGTGTCGACGTTCAGCTCCATCTTGTCGCAGTAGTCGTAGACGTCCTCGAACAGCGGGTCGAACTCGTTGACCGCGTCGATCGAGTAGGCCTGGCGCGAGGTCTCGGAGCGGCCGCTGCGGCCCACCGGCGGCTTGAGCGGCATGTCGGGGTCGGTGTTGCGGGCGACCAGGTAGAACTCGAGCTCGGGCGCCACCACCGGGTCCCAGCCCTCGGCCGCGAACAGGTCGCAGACCCGGCGCAGCACCGAGCGCGGCGCGAAGGGCACCAGGTTGCCGTGGCGGTCGTAGCAGTCGTGGATCACCTGCGCGGTGGGGTCCACGGCCCAGGGCACCAGACGCACCGTGGCCGGGTCGGGCCGCAGCTGCATGTCGTGGTCCATCGGGCTGATGACGTCGTAGTACGGGCCTTCCTCGGGGAACTCGCCGGTCACGCCCATGGCCACCACGGCCTCGGGCAGGCGCATGCCGCGGTCCTCGGTGAACTTGACGCGGGGCAGGATCTTGCCGCGAGCGACACCGGTGAGGTCGGGCACGAGGCACTCGATCTCGGTGACGCGTTGCTGGTCGAGCCACTGTTCGAGCTCGGGGAAGTTGAAGTTTTCCTTGCTGGCCATGGGGTGGCACCTTGTGTTGGTTCGCGCGCGGGGATGTGCTCCTGGATTTGGAGCGCCGGGCCGCGCGGGCCCCGGTGGGATTTGACGTCTCGGGCGGGCTCAGACCCGCTGCGGCTCGGGCGCCCGCGGGCGCTCGCGGTAGACCTGACAGGCCTGACCGAAGGCCTGGAGCATGGCGACCGACTGCGGGTTGTCGATGGCCAGCCATTCGGGGTGCCACTGCACGCACAGGCTGAAGCCTGGGGCTGAGGTGACCGAGAAGGCCTCGACCAGGCCGTCCGGCGCACGGGCTTCGATCCGCAGGCCGTCGGCCAGCCGGTGCACGGCTTGGCCATGCACCGAGTTGACGCGGAACTCGGTGCCTGCACCGAACAGGCGCGCCAGCACCCCGCCGGGCTGCACCGTCACCGGATGGGCGGCGGCATAGGCCTCTTCGGCCGGAGCGCCGTCGCGGGGGCGGTGGTCGGCATGACCGTCCACCTCGTGCACCGCCTGGTGCAGCGAGCCCCCCAGGGCCACGTTGGTTTCCTGGGTGCCGCGGCAGATGCCGAACAGCGGGATGCCGCGGGCCAGCGCGCGCTGGATCAGGGGCAGGGTCCAGCTGTCGCGCAGCGGGTCCAGCGGCAGCGCCGGGTCATGGACCTCTTGACCGAAGTGGCTGGGGTGGACGTTGCTGGGCGAACCGGTGAGCAGCACGCCATGGGCCAGGTCCAGCAGGGCGTCGATCTCGTCCGGGTGGGCCGAGGGCACGATCAGGGGCAGGCCGCCGGCCAACCGCACGGCGTCCAGGTATTTCTTGCCCGCGATGTGGAAGGGGTGCTCGCCCAGCATCCGGTTGCAGGCCGGCACCAGGACCACCGGCTTGGCCGCCGGGGAGGCAAGGGACAGGGTTGCGTCGTTCATCGGATCATCCCAGCAGGTCTCGCAGGCGGTACCACGCCATGCCCAGCACCAGGGCGGGGGTGCGCAACAGGCGTCCGCCCGGGAAGGGGTGGTGCTTCAGGCGGGCGAAGACGTCGAAGCGGCTGCTGTCGCCATTCATCGCCTCGGCCACCAGCCGGCCGGCCAGACCGGTCAGGGCCAACCCATGGCCGGAGAAGCCCTGCAGGTAATAGACGTTGGAGGACAGCCGACCGAAGTCGGGGGCCCGGTTGATGGTGATGTCGACGAAGCCGCCCCAGGCGTACTCGACGCGGGTGCCCGCCAGCTGCGGGAAAGTGCCCGCCATGCGGGCCTGCATGCTGTCCACCAGGTTGCGCGGGGTCATGGTGCTGTAGCTCACCCGACCGCCGTAGAGCATGCGGTGGTCGTCGGTGGTGCGGAAGTAGTCCAGCACGAAGTTGGTGTCGCAGACCGCGGCGCGGGTGGGGATCAGCGCGTCGGCGGTGGCCTGGTCCAGGGCCTCGGTGCAGACGATGTAGGTGCCGACCGGCATGATGCGCGACTCGAGGTGGCTGGAGAGCCCCTGCAGGTAGACGTTGCCCGCCAGCAGCACCTGGGCGGCGTGCACCTCGCCCTCGGCGGTGCGCACGCAGGCCGTGGCGCCCTGGGTGAGGGCCGTCACCGCGCTGTCCTCGAAGACCTTGACGCCGGCGGCCACCGCGGCTTCGGCGATGCCCAGGGCGTACTTCAGGGGGTGCAGGTGGCCCGAGCGGGGGTCGTGCAGGCCGCCGTGGTAGCGCGGGCTGCGGATCCACCGGCCGATGTCCTGGGATCCGATGGTCTCGAAGTCGGCACCATAGGTGGCGGCCATGCGCTCGGCCCAGGCATGCAGGTCGCGCGCCTTGCCGGGGCTGGTGGCCACGCCCAGGTACCCGTCACGCCAGTCGCAGTCGATCCGGTGCTCGGCGATGCGGCCGCGCAGCAGGTCCAGGGCCTCCAGGCTCATGTCCCAGACACGCCGCGCGTCTTCCAGGCCCAGTTGGGATTCGATCACTTCCTGGTCACAGGCCAGGCCGTGGATCGCCTGACCGCCGTTGCGGCCGCTGGCGCCCCAGCCGACCTGGCGGGCCTCGAGCAGCGTGACGCGGCGCCCGCTGCGGGCCAGGTCCAGTGCCGCACACAGGCCGGCGAGGCCTCCGCCAACCACCACCACATCGGTGTCCACCCGTCCCTGCAGGCGGGGATGGGCCGTCCGGCGGGCGGCGGTGGCAGCGTAGTAGGACTGCCGGGCGAGATCGCGGTCGACGCTCAGGAAACTCATACGGTATACGCTAGGCAAGCCCTCTGTTGGTGGTGTTCGCTATCGAGCAAGCTTCAGACCAGAAATATGCCCGGAAGATCGTCTAAGTGGCTGTCAGATCGATGGAATGCAGTTTAGGCGGGGGTGCGCGCAATGTGCTTGCGCACACCCCCCGGAGGAACCCGGGGCCGCACAATTAAATTCACAGAATGCTATAAACTTCACAACATCATGCGAAACACGCCGTCCAGCCCGCAATTCGATGCGATCGACCGGGCGATCCTCACCCAGCTCCAGCAGAACGGGAAGCTGTCCAATGTCGAGCTGGCGCAGCGGGTGCATCTGTCGCCTTCGGCCTGTCTGCGGCGGGTCAAGCAGCTCGAGGAAAGCGGTGTCATTGCGCAGTACGCGGCCCTGCTCAACCCGAAGGCGGTGGGGCAGCATGGCACCAGCTTCACCATCATCAACCTCGAGTCGATGACCACCGCACTGCTCGAAGCCTTCGAGCAGGCGGTGCGCGACGAGCCGCAGATCCTGGACTGCTACTACCTGACCGGCTCCAACGACTACATGATCCGGTTCACCTACCGCGACGCCGAGGACCTGGAGCGCTTCCACACCCAGGTGCTGATGCGCTTGCCAGGGGTGGAGCGTTCCAACTCCATGTTGGTGCTGCGGACCGTCAAGAAGACCACCGCGCTCCCGGTTTGAGGGCATCGATCACCGGTCTGGTGCAAGGCGCCGCTCAGGGCGCCCAGGCCCGGCGTTGCTCCGCCAGACGGCGGCCCAGCCCGTCCACCTCGTCTCGCAAGGCGCGGCGGGCCTCCGGGTAGATCAGAGACTCCTCGATCGCGATGTGGTCGTGGTAGAGCGCGGTGAAGACCTCGGCCCCCGCCCGCAGCGCGTCCAGGTCATACCAGCGGTAGCCCTCGGCCACGGCGGAGAGCTGGAGCGACAGCTCACGCCAATCCTCTTCCAGCCAGCCGTGGTCCATCTGCAGGCGCTGGACCTGGCGCACCAGTTCCAGGTCGGTGCTGCTCAGCAGCGCCGGGAAGACCTGGCGTTCCTCCTCCTCGTGGTGGTGTCGGGCCTCGGTCTCGAAGAAGGCCGTGATCGCCTGCGCCAGCCGGCGCGCCTCGTCGTCCACGCCCTCGCGTTCCAGGCGCTGCAGCAGCAGCTGAAGGTGGCGCAGATGCTCCATGACGTGGGCATGGCAGGCGTCCAGCGCCGTGAACGGTGCCAAGCGGGCCTGGAGCTGGGTCTGCAGGTCGACAGCGGGAACGGCGGCGGACGAGGTCATGGCGGGCTCCTGGTTCAGACGGTGTGAGGGGATTCTTCGAGTGCGCCCCTGCGCCCGACTTGTCCAGGGTCAACCTTGCCGATCGCGACCGGATGGCCGGTCACCGCCTCGCGTTTTCCATGAGCAAAAATGCGTTCCGTGATATGAAACGAATCCGTGGTGCAGCGCCGCAAAATTTCTCATCATGAACAAGGCTATTTCACATCGCAGGAGATGTTCGCCAAGTCATTGATTTTCAATGATCAAGTTTTCTGTCTTATATAAGACATAGGACTTGCGGCGATCCGCGCAGGCGCTAAGCTATGGCTCATCTGATCCACCTCTTCATCCCTCCCCAAGGAGCCTTTCCATGACCCGACTGACCCGCGAACAACAGATCGCCGCCCTCGAAAAGGACTGGGCTGAGAACCCCCGCTGGAAGCTCGTCAAGCGCGGCTACAGCGCCGCCGACGTCGTGCGTCTGCGTGGCAGCATGCAGCCCGAGTACACCCTGGCCAAGGCCGGTGCCGAAAAGCTGTGGGAGAAGGTCAACGGCGGCGCCAAGAAGGGCTACGTGAACGCCTTCGGCGCGATCACCGCCGGTCAGGCGATGCAGCAGGCCAAGGCCGGCCTGGAAGCCGTGTACCTGTCGGGCTGGCAAGTCGCCGCCGACGGCAACACCTCCGAGACCATGTACCCCGACCAGTCGCTGTATGCGTACGACTCGGTGCCGACCATGGTCCGCCGCATCAACAACACCTTCAAGCGTGCCGACGAGATCCAGTGGTCGCGTGGCATCAACCCGGGTGACGAGAACTTCGTCGACTACTTCCTGCCGATCGTGGCGGACGCGGAAGCCGGCTTCGGCGGCGTGCTGAACGCCTTCGAGCTGATGAAGAACATGATCGCCTCCGGCGCTGCCGGCGTGCACTTCGAAGACCAGCTGGCCGCCGTCAAGAAGTGCGGCCACATGGGCGGCAAGGTCCTGGTCCCGACCCAGGAAGCCATCGAGAAGCTGATCGCCGCACGCTTCGCCGCCGACGTCATGGGCGTGCCGACCATCGTGCTGGCCCGCACCGACGCCGAGGCCGCCAACCTGATCACCAGCGACCACGACGCCAACGACAAGCCCTTCCTGACCGGCGAGCGCACCCAAGAGGGCTTCTACCGCGTCAAGAACGGCCTGGAGCAGGCCATCAGCCGTGGCGTCGCCTACGCGCCCTACGCCGACCTGGTGTGGTGCGAAACCGGCGTGCCCGACATCGGCTTCGCCCGTGAATTCGCGCAGGCCGTGCACGCTGCCTGCCCGGGCAAGCTGCTGTCGTACAACTGCTCGCCCTCGTTCAACTGGAAGAAGAACCTGGACGACAAGCAGATCGCCAAGTTCCAGGAAGACCTGTCGGCCCTGGGCTACAAGTACCAGTTCATCACGCTGGCCGGCATCCACATCAACTGGTTCAACACCTTCCAGTTCGCCCACGCCTACGCCCGCGGCGAAGGCATGAAGCACTACACCGAGATGGTGCAGGAGCCCGAATTCGCCGCTCGCGAGAAGGGCTACACCTTCGTGTCGCACCAGCAGGAAGTCGGCGCCGGCTACTTCGACGACGTGACCACCGTGATCCAGGGCGGCTCGTCCAGCGTCAAGGCGCTGACCGGCTCGACCGAGGAAGAGCAGTTCCACTGATCCCCCGATCGGTCTTCACCCGCTGACCCGCGGGTGTGCACCAGGCCCGGCCGCCACAAGCGGCCGGGCCTTTTTCATGCAGGACCTGTGCGGCCCCGGGCTCAGAGCGAGGCGTGCAGGAGGTCGCGGTAGTCTTCGGGACTGGCCAGGCGCGGGTTGGTCTTGTGGCAGTGGTCGGCCAGGGCCCCGACGATCACGCGGTCGAACACGTCCGGGGTCACCCCCATCGCCGCCAGGCCGGTGGGCAGGCCCAGGCGGGCATTGAGCTCGCGCACCGCCTCGGCCAGTTCGGTGCCGCGGCTGTCGCAGCCCGGCAAACCGATGGCCTGGGCCATGCGCTGCAGCCGTCGCTCCTGCGCCATGCTGGGCGCCGCGGCATTGAAGCGGATCACCGCGGGCAGGAACATGGCGTTGAGGGTGCCGTGGTGCAGACGCGGGTTGACCCCGCCCAGGCTGTGGCTGAGGCTGTGCACCGCGCCCAGGCCCTTCTGGAAGGCCATCGCGCCCTGCATGCTCGTGCTCATCATCGCCCAGCGGGCATCGCGGTCCTGGCCGTCGCGGGTGGCCCGCTCGATGTGGGCCCAGCCACGGGCCAGTCCATCCAGCGCGATCCCGTCGGCCGGCGGGTTCACTGCCGGCGCCATGAAGGTCTCGAAGCAGTGGGCAAGGGCGTCCATGCCGGTGGCTGCGGTCAGCTGCGGGGGCAAGGCCAGTGTCAGTGCAGGGTCCAGCAGTGCGGCACGCGGCAGCAGCAACCAGTTGTGAAAGCCCAGCTTTCGGCCGTCGTCGACGATCAGGATCGCGCCGCGGGCCACCTCGCTGCCGGTGCCGGCGGTGGTGGGCACGGCGATCAACGGCAGCACGCGCTCGGTGATGCGCTCGCTGCCGCCTTCGATCGTGGCGTAGGTCCTCAGTGGCCCCGGGTGGGTGGCCGCGATCGCCACGCCCTTGGCCAGGTCGATGCTGGAGCCGCCGCCCACCGCCACCAAGCCGTCGCAGTCGTGGGCCTGCAGCACGGCCACGGCCGCCCGCACCGCGGACTCGGTCGGGTTGGACGGGGTCTGGTCGAAGACCGCGTGGGGCAGGTCGCCCAGGGCAGCGAGCGCCTGGTCCAGCACGCCCGCGGCGCGCACGCCAGCGTCGCTGACGATGAGCGGCCGGCGGATGCCGATGCGTCGGCACTCGGCGGGCAGCAGCGAGACGACGCCGAAATCGAGGTCGATCTGGGTGAGGTATTGGATGCGGGCCATGTTCTCCCTGGGCTTGGTGGTGTTGTCGCAGCAGTATGCTTGGCCACCGGCGCCACCGCCCCTGAGACAAACCTTGAGTACCCACCTGCTGACGCCCCAGATGGCCGGCATCCTGGAGCGCATCCAGCGTGCCAAGCGGCCCCCTTTCCACAGCCTGAGCCCCGAGGACGCCCGCCGCGCCTACACCGCCGCAGCCGAGGTGCTCGAGCCCCCCCGCGCCGCGCTGGTCCGGGTCGAGGACCTGAGCGTGCCGGGTGCCGACGGCGCCCCGCTCAAGGCCCGCCTGTACGCGCCCGACACCGGGCGGCTGCCGCTGTTGCTTTACCTGCACGGCGGTGGCTTCGTGATCGGCAACGTCGAGACCCACGACAGCCTGTGCCGCCAGCTCGCCCTGCGCAGCGGCGGGGCCGTGCTGTCCCTGGAGTACCGCCTGGCGCCCGAGCACCGCTTTCCAACCGCGGTGGACGACTGCTTTGCCGTGCTGCGCTGGCTGCACGCCGAGGGCGCGTCCTCACTGGGCCTGGATCCCTCGCGCCTGGCCATCGGTGGCGACAGCGCTGGCGGCACGCTGGCAGCGGTGTGCGCCCTGCAGGCCCGCGACGCCGGCCTGCCACTGCGCCTGCAACTGCTGATCACGCCGGGCACCACCGCGCACGCCGACACCGGCTCGCACCGCCTGTTCGCCAACGGCTTCCTGATCGATGCCGCGACCATCGCCTGGTTCTTCGACCACTACATCGACCGCCACCACCGCAACGACTGGCGATTCGCGCCGCTGTTGGCGCCTGACCTGGACGACCTGGCGCCCGCCTGCGTCCTGCTCGCCGAGTGCGACCCGTTGGTCGATGAGGGACTGGCTTACGCCGACCGCTTGCGTGCCAGCGGGGTCCCGGTGGAGTTGGAGCTTTGCCGGGGAATGACCCACGATTTCATCAAACTGGGCCGGGTGCTGAAGGAGGCGGGAGCCGCCCAGCAGCTCGCGGCCGACGCGCTCCGGAGGGCCTGGACATGCTGAAACCGCGCGACTTTCGCCACCTGGATCGCCAGCGCGTGCGCTGGGCCGAGGTGGACATGCAGAAGATCGTCTTCAATGGCCACTACCTGATGTACGTGGACACCGCCGTGGGCAGCTACTGGCGGGCGCTGGCGCTGCCTTACCACGACACCATGGCCGCGCTGGGCGGAGACCTGTTCGTGCGCAAGGCCACGCTTGAATACCATGGTTCGGCCGAGTACGACGACGCGATCGAGACCGGCGTTCGCTGCGAGCAGATCGGCAACTCGTCCATGCGCTTCACCACCGCGGTCTTTCGCGGCGAGGAGTGCCTGGTGAGCGGCGAGCTGGTCTACGTCTTCGCTGACCCGGTGGCCAAGAAGCCGCTGACGGTGCCGCCCGATCTGCGGGCGGTGCTGCTGGGCTACGAGGCGAGGCAGTCGGTGGTGGATGTCCAGGTGGGCACCTGGGACGAACTGGGGCGCGAGGCGGGAGCGATCCGGCAGGAGGTCTTCGTGCGTGAGCAGGGCATTCCAGCCGAGATGGAGTGGGACGCCGCCGACACCGGTTGCGTGCACGCCGTGGCCTACAACCGACTGGGCGTGCCCCTGGCCACCGGCCGTCTGCTCGAGCACGTGCCCGGCGTGGCCAAGATCGGCCGCATGGCGGTGCTGCGCGCGCTGCGCGGCAGCCGGCTGGGCCGCGAAGTGCTGGAGGCGCTGATGGGCGCCGCCAAGGCGCGCGGCGACCGCGAGGTGCTGCTGCACGCCCAGCTCAGCGCGGCAGGCTTCTACCAGCGGGCGGGCTTCGTGCCCCGGGGACCGGTGTTCGAGGAGGCCGGCATCGAGCACATCGAGATGGTGCGCGTGCTGGCCTGACCCGGCCGGCTCAGCGGTCGGCGGGTCGCAGCAGGCTGCGCACCCGGCGCTTGCGCGCCGAGGGCGTCGGCAGCTCCAGGGTCTCGGCCAGCGAGCCCTCGTCCACCGGGCCCACCTCGACCTGGTGGCGGATGTCCTCGCCGTCGTCCAGCAGGTACTTGGGTGGCCAGTCCTTGAGCATCGAGCGGCGCAGCAGCGCCACGCCGGGCCCGGCCGTGAAGGTGCGCTCGAACACCTGCGTGACCAGGCGCTTGCCGACACGCTCGGCCACCAGCACCGTGGACACCCGCGTGCCGTAGCGCCCGTCGGGCGAGCGGATGAAGGCCGACGACAGCATGCGCTCGACCTCGCGGGGCACGCCGGTGGCGGGCAGCTGATCGTCCGGTGCCGGCTCTCGCTCGGCCAGCGCCGCGAACAGCATCGAGGCGAGCTGATCGCTGCTGTCGGACGTGCCCAGGGCGGCACCGAGGTGGGCCTTGAGGCGCTCGGACTTGGGCCAGGGGTCGTCCAGCGCGCCATTGCTCAGACCGAAGAGGCCGCGCTCCAGCCGCTGCGGGCAGGCCCGCTCGCTGCTGGCCCAGAAGCACTCGCCAGCCCGGAAATCGGCCGCGATCAGGTTGAAGGGCTCGTGCCCCCCGAGGGCCACGCCGGGCCAGAACTGGTCGGCGCGCAGGTCGCCCCGCAGCCACCGCAGCGGGATCTGGCCGCGCGAAGGCGCGGTGGGGTCGGGCTCGGGCCGACCCTGGCGCACATTGGTGACCATGGCCAGCCGGCCCTCGGCACTCAGGCCCATCCAGGTGCCGCCGGACCGCAGGTCCCGACCTGACAACACCGCTGGTCCACCGCCTTCGGGAGTCCACCAGGCCAGACGCTGGGCCGGCCGCTCGAAGTACTCGTCGCGGTTGGCCGCCACCACCAGTGGAAAGCGGCGGTCGTGGTCAAGTGCGAGCGCGATCAGGCACATGGCAGGAAGTGCTCCACATGCCGGTTGCCGACTCGTGCGTTCAGCAGCAAGCCGCCACAATCGGCCTCGATGCGTGCGGCCAGGGCCGAACGGTCGTCCAGCGACAGGGCAGGGGGGAGCCAGTAGGTCTCCATCAGCGTGGCATCGGGTGCGTCCGCCGGGCCATCGGCACGCCGCATCAGCGTGGCCACCAGGCCGGGCACCGAGTCCTCCAGTCGCCGCTGGGTCGCCCGCAGCGCGGGCAGCAGGTGCTCCAGCGCGCCGGTCGGGACGCGGTAGTAGATGAACCAGCCGTCGGTGTGCATGGCTGCGGACGCTCCGGACTTCAGGAGGCTTCGAAAGGCACGTCGTAGGGCAGGCGACCAGGCTGCAGCGTCGGGCCCTCGGCCGCACCCAAGTGCAGGGAGCCGCCCTGGAGCGCCTCGAGCCGGGTCTCGATCAGGGCCTCCCAGGCCCCGGCGGCCGGGGCCGCGAGAACCACCGCACCCGCCGGCTGCGAGGGGTCCGCGCTGTGGAAGACCTCCTGGCCCGGCTGCAGCGCGACCGGGCTGCGCCACAGCTGGGTGCGGCGCTTGAGCGTGCCGCGGTACTGGCTGCGGGCCACCACCTCCTGGCCGGGGTAGCAACCCTTCTTGAAGTTCACGCCCCCCACCAGCTCCAGGTTCACCATCTGGGGCACGAAGGCCTCGACGGTGGCCGCCACGATGCGCACCACGCCCGCACGCAGCTCCAGCCATTGCCAGTGCGCGGGGTCCAGGGGTGCGACCTCGGGGGGGCTGCCGGTCGGACCAGCCCGCAGCCACCGCGGCTGGCCGGCGGCATCGGCCAGGCGGACCCAATGGGCCTCGCCCTCGGCGAGCGCACCCATCGGCGCCAGTGCGGCCACGGCGGGCAGACCCTCCAGGCCGCAGCCGCCGTGCAATGCCAGCCCGGGCTCGTCGAGCACGCACTTGGCACGCAGCACGTACATGCGCAGGCGCTTGAGGGTCTGGGCCAGCAGGTCGGCACTGCACAGCAGCCACCACTCCTCGGGGCCTCGGCGCAGCACCAGGAAGCTCGCCAGCAGGCGGCCCTTGGCCGAGCAGTAGCCGGCCCAGCGGGCCTCGCCCACGGACTGCGACAGGACGTCGTTGCTGAGCTGGCCCTGGAGGAAGGTGCCGGCGTCCGGCCCCACGGCGCGGATCAGGCCCCAGTCGGGCAGCACACAGGCCCCGGACAGGGCCGGGGGCAGGGGAAAGGCATCCGATGCGTTCATGCGCCGATTATCATTCGCGCCCTGTCGCCCCCGCCGCCGTCGGGGTGTGCACCTTGTCACCCCCGAATGAGAACCCTGGTCAAGCTGCTCGCAGCGCTGCTGCTCCTGGTCCTGGCCGCCGCCGGGGCCGCCCTGTGGTGGGTCGACCACCCGCTGGACCTGCGCCAGCCAGTGGTCGAGGTCTCGATCGAGCCCGGCACCGCCTCGCGCGAGATCGCCCGCCAATGGACCGAGGCCGGCCTGGATGCGCCACCAGAACTCCTCTACCAGTGGTTCCGCTGGTCCGGCCAGGCCCGCCGCATCCGGGCCGGCAGTTATGCCCTGGAGGAAGCCACCACGCCGCGGGCACTGCTCGACAAGATGGTCCGCGGCGACGAGACCCTGGAAGTCCTGCGCCTGATCGAGGGCTGGAACTGGCGCCAGGTGCGCGAGGCGCTGCTCAAGGCGCCCCACCTGCGCCACCCGGGGCTGGACATGAGTCCCGCGCAGCTCGCCGCCGAGCTCGGCCTGTCGGGCGACACGCCCGAGGCGCTGGAAGGGCAGTTCTTCCCCGACACCTACGCCTACAGCCGCCAGGTCAGCGACCTCACCGTGCTGCGCCGCGCCCGCCAGGCCATGCAGCAGCGCCTGGCCACCGCCTGGGCCGAGCGGGACCCGACGCTGCCCCTGAAGACGCCCGAGGAGATGCTGGCGCTGGCCTCGGTGGTCGAGAAGGAAACCGGGCGGCCGCAAGACCGCGGCCAGGTCGCGGCGGTGTTCGTCAACCGTTTGCGGATCGGCATGCCGCTGCAGTCCGACCCCACCGTCATCTACGGCCTGGGCGAGGCGTTTGACGGCAACCTGCGCAAGGCCGACCTGTTGGCCGACACCGCGTACAACAGTTACACCCGCCGCGGCCTGCCGCCCACGCCGATCGCCATGCCGGGCATGGCCTCGCTGCGCGCGGTGGGGCGACCGGCGGCCTCGAAGGCCTTGTATTTCGTTGCCCGCGGCGACGGCAGCAGCGTCTTCAGCGAAACCCTCACGGACCATAATCGCGCGGTGAACCAATTCCAGCGCGGCCGCAACCCATGACCCCAGCCCAGCAGGCCCGCTTCATCAGCTTCGAGGGCATCGATGGCGCCGGCAAGTCCTCGCACATCGAGGCCCTGGCCGAGGCGCTGCGCGCCGCCGGCCACACCGTCTGCCTGACCCGCGAGCCCGGTGGCACCCCGCTGGCCGAGGCCCTGCGCGAACTCTTCCTGCACCGCCCGATGGACGCCCTGACCGAGGCCCTGCTGGTCTTCGCGGCCCGGCGCGACCACCTGGTCACGGTGATCGAGCCCGCGCTGGCCCGCGGCGAGACCGTGCTGTGCGACCGCTTCACCGATGCCACCTTCGCTTACCAGGGCGCCGGCCGCGGCTTTGACCTGGCCGTGCTGGCCCAGCTTGAGCAGTGGGTACAGCAGGGTCGCCAGCCCGACCTGACGCTGTGGTTCGATGTGCCGCCGGCCGTGGCCGCCGCCCGCCGCGCCGCGGCCCGGGACGCCGACCGGCTGGAGCGCGAGGCCGAGGACTTCTTCGCCCGCGTGCGCGGCGGCTACGCGGCCCGTGCCCACGCCGCCCCCGGGCGGTTTGCCCGCATCGACGCCGAGGCGCCCTTGATGGTGGTGCGTGAACAGGTGCTGGCGGTGGCGCGCCAGCGCTGCGGGGTGGCCGATGCGTGACGAGCGCTCGCTCCCGTGGCTGGCCCCGACGCTGCAGACCCTGCTGCACGAAGCCCGCGGCCACGCCCTGATCCTGCACGGCGGCGCCGGCAGCGGTGTGCTGGAGCTCTCGCTGCGCCTGGCACAGGGCTGGCTGTGCGAGGCCGCCGACGCCGCTGCGCGCCCCTGCGACCAGTGCGGCAGCTGCCACCTGGTGCGCCAGCGCGCCCACCCCGATCTGCGCCTCTTGCTGCCCGAGCAGTGGCAGCAGCAGCTCGGCCTGACCGATGCCGCGGAGGAGGGGGGGGACGGCGAGGGCAAGTCCAAACGCAAGCCCAGCAAGGAGATCCGCGTCGAAGCGATCCGCCAGGCGATCGACTGGACCCACACCACCAGCGGCCGCGGCCGCGGCAAGGTACTGGTGATGTTCCCGGCCGACGCGATGAACCCGGTGTCGGCCAACGCGCTGCTCAAGACCCTGGAAGAGCCCGCCGCCGGGCTGCGCCTGGTGCTGTGCACCGACGACCCCGAGCGGCTGCTGCCCACGATCCGCAGCCGCTGCCAGCGCCACCGCCTGCCGCCGCCGGGGCGCGAGGCCTCCCTGGCCTGGCTGTCCGCCCAGGGCGTGGCCGACGCCCCGGCCCTGCTGGGCGCCTGTGGTGACGAGCCCCTGTCCGTCGAGTCCGCGGTGGCCCAGGGCCTCAGTGCTGCCGTCTGGCGCGGCCTGCCGGCCCAGGTGGCGGCCGGTGATGGGCGGGTGCTCGCCGCGATGGCCATTCCCGACCAGGTCCGGGTGCTGCAGCAGCTGTGCCACGACGCCATGGCCGTGGCCGTCGGCGGTGCCCCTCGGTTCTTCCCCGCCGAATCGCTGCCCGCCGGACCGACGCTGCCGGCGTTGCTCGCCTGGAGCCGCGAGCTCGCCCGCACCGCCCGTCATGCGGAACACCCCTGGCAGGCGGCCCTGCTGTCCGACGCCCTGATGCGGCAGGCCCAGGACGCCTTGCGCCGGCCGGGTGGGGCCCGGCGCCTCGGTACACTGCGCGCATGAGCGAAATCGACAGCCGTTCCGGCGGCATCGCCCCCATCAGCAGTGCCTCGCGCCCCAGCGTGATCCAACTCGTGTTCCGCGAGAAGGGGGCGCTGTACGCGGCCTACATCCCGCTGTTCGCCGAGGGCGGGCTGTTCGTGCCCTCGACCCGCGAGTACCAGCTGGGCGACGACATCTACCTGCTGCTGTCACTGCCGGGTGATCCGCAGCGCTACCCGGTGGCCGGCAAGGTCGGCTGGCTGACCCCGGCCAACACGCCTGGCGGCCGCACCCAGGGCGTGGGCGTGCGCTTCCCGGCCGACGAGAAGAGCCGCGTGCTGAAGATCAAGATCGAGGAAGTCCTCGGCACCGCGATCTCCTCGTCCAAGCCCACCCAGACCCTCTGATCCCCGTGGGGCCGCGCGGCCCCGTGCCGCCATGTACGTCGACTCCCACTGCCACCTCAGCTTTCCCGAACTGCAGCAGCAGCTGCCTGCGGTGCTGCAACGCATGCAGACCGCCCAGGTGAGCGCCGCCCTGTGCGTCTGCACCACGCTCGAGGAGTATCCGCAGGTGCTGGACATCGCGCTGCGCGCGCCGCAGCTGTGGGCCAGCGTCGGCGTGCACCCCGACAACGAGGGCGTGCAGGAGCCCGCCGTCGCCGACCTGGTCGAGCGCGTGAGGGCACATCCCGACAAGGTGGTCGCCATCGGCGAGACCGGGCTGGACTACTACCGTCTGAATGGGCGCAGCGTGGCGGACATGGCCTGGCAGCGCGAACGCTTCCGGGTCCACATCCGTGCCGCCCTCGAGACCGGCCTGCCGCTGATCATCCACACCCGCAGCGCCAGCGAGGACACGCTGGAGATCCTGCGCGACGAAGGGCAGGGCCGGGTGCGGGGCGTGTTCCACTGCTTCACCGAGACCCAGGCCGTCGCCGAGGCCGCGCTGGCGCTGGGCTTCCACATCTCGCTCTCGGGGATCGTCACCTTCCGCAACGCCGAAGACCTGCGCACGGTGGCGCGCCTGGTGCCGGCCGACCGCTTGCTGATCGAAACCGACAGCCCCTACCTGGCGCCGGTCCCGCACCGCGGCAAGCCCAACAGCCCCGAGTACGTTCCTTTCGTGGCGGCCGAGCTGGCCCGCCAGCGCGGCACCACGCCTGAAGCCATTGGCGCGCTCACCCGCGCCAATTTCGAATCCCTGTTCCGGGTGCAGGTGCCTGCCTCCGTCTGACGCCATGAACGCTTCCCGCCTGAGCCGCCGTCCGCTGTTGCTGGCCCTGCTGGGCCTGGCCGCCGTGCCCGCCCTGGCCGACAGCCGGGTGGACTTCTTCCGCGCGGTCAACGTCGACAACGTGTCCGGCGTGCGCGCGCTGCTGAGCCGGGGCTTCGATCCCAACACCCTGGACGACTACGGCCAGTGCGCGCTGTACCTGGCGATCCGCGACGACAGCCCACGGGTGCTCGAGCTGCTGCTGCAGGCCCCGGGGATCGATCTGAACCTGCGCAACGCCGCCGGCGAGACGCCGCTGATGATGGCGGCCCTCAAGGGCCAGGTGCCGCTGATGCGCACGCTGCTCGAGCGGGGCGTGCCGTTCCACCAGGACGGCTGGTCGCCCCTGCACTACGCCGCCACCGGACCCAGCGTGGACGCGGTGCGCCTGCTGCTGGAGCGTGGCGCTCCGGTGGATGCGGCATCGGCCAACGGCTCGACCCCGCTGATGATGGCGGCGCGCTATGGCGCCGAGGGCAGCGTGGAGCTGCTCGTGGCGCGGGGTGCCAACCTGCAGGCCCGCAACGCCCGCGGCCTGGACGCCGGTGATTTCGCCCGTGGCGCCGACCGCGACTGGATGGTCCGCACCCTGGCACGGCTGGGGCTGCGCGCCCCCTGACCGACAGACCGCAGGTGTCTGCGGCGACACGCTTGTCAGGTTTTGCCTGACACGGCTCATGTCCGCGGGCCGACTGTCGGCCTTTGGCGGTCACTTCTACAGTTCAGTCATCGGCTCCGGCACACAGGGGCCCTCTGAACCGGAGACTGCCATGCGTTCGATCCAGACCCGCGCCAACCCCTTCACCATGATGATGGACCCCGAGGCCATCCTTCAAGCCGTGGAGCGCTCCGAACGACTGAACCGCCTGCAACGCCGCATCTGCCGCCCGCTCGACAAGCCGTTGATCCCGAAGATCGTCCCGACCGAGCAGCAGGCCTACGACCTGGCCGTCGAACTCGACGACAGCGAAGACGAGGCCACCCAGGCGTGACCCTCGGGCGTGCGCCGCGGGCCTGGCGGCCTCAGCGGACCGCGCGCGCCGCTCCAGGCTTGGGGGCCATGTAGGACCGCGCGCGCCGCTCCAGGCTTGGGGGCCATGTAGGACAGCCCGCCCATCCTCTGCACCACCTCGTCCAGCGCGGTGCGGTGTTCTTAGGGTCCGGGCAGAAAGCCCTTGTGGGTGGCGTAGATCAGCCGGGGATGGGCCTCGCGAAGGGTGGCATGGTCCAGACCGAAACGGGCCATCAGGCCGGGGCGGAAGTTCTCCAGCACCACGTCGGCGGTGGCGATCAGCGCCCGGGCCTGTGCCTGGCCTTCCGGGGTCTGGATGTCGATCACCACGCTCTTCTTGTTGCGGTTGAAGGCACGAAAGAAGCCGATGCCCAAGCCCGGCAAGTGGCGGGTCTTGTCGCCACCGGGCGGCTCCACCTTGATCACCTCGGCCCCGAGGTCGGCCAGGATCATCCCGCAGGTGGAGCCCATCACCATGTGGGTGAACTCGATGACGCGCACCCCGGACAGGGGCAGGCGCTTGGTGGTGGCGTCGGGGCTCATGCAGTCAGGCCTTGGTCGTGGGGCAGGGGAGTGGTTGCAGCGTGCGAGGGCCGCGACCTGGGAAGACCGGCGCGCCACAGGCTGCCGTGGGTGGGCTGGCCGGGGATCCAGGCCACCAGCCGGGCGCGCAGCGCGAGCAGGGCCTCCAGGTCCAGCCCGGCATCACAACCCATGGACTGCAGCATGAAGGCCAGGTCCTCGGTCGAGGCGTTGCCGCTGGCCCCCTGGGCGTGGGGGCAGCCGCCCAGTCCTGCCAGTGATGCATCGAAGCGCGTCACGCCCTGGTCCAGCGCCGCCAGCACATTGGCCAGGGCCAGGCCGCGGGTGTCGTGGAAGTGGGCGCAGCTCAGGCGGTCACCGACCAGCCGGCGGGCCCGCTCAAAGAGCCTCGAGACCGGCAGCGGGTCGGCATGACCGACGGTGTCCGCCAGGCTGACCCGGTCGGCACCGGCGATGTGGTCCGCTGCGTGCGGGAGGGTTCGGCGTCCCTGGGCGTTTGCTGGGATTCCACCGACCTGCGCGGCCTGGTGGCGCGCCCGTACCGGGAGGACCAGCTGGTGCTGGCGGTGCACCCGGACCACCCCTTGGCCGGCCGAAGCCGCATCCCGTTCTCGGCATCCCTGGACCATGAGCATGTGGGACTGCCGCCGGCGACCGCCGTCTACCAGATGCTGCACCTGTCGGCCGCCCGCTCGGGCCGGGTCATGTCGTACCGGATCATCGTCAGCACCTTCGAGGCCGCGATGCGCGTGGTCTGCGCCAACCTGGGGGTGAGCGTGATTCCGCTGGAGGTGGCCGAACGGTACGCCCGCACCGGTGAGGTGGTCACGGTGCGGTTGACCGATGCCTGGGCGCGGCGGCGTTTCGTGGTGTTGTCGAGAGAGTCCCCGGCGCCAGGTCAGGCGGCGGAACGCTTGGCCCAGCACCTGGTGGAGGTGGCTGCCGCCGCTCGGGTGGTGGTCTGAGCACCGGGTCGGGTCCCCATGGGGGCTGTTCCGTACTCGCGACAATGTATATTATGTCAAATAATGGAGAAGGCTGAGTCAACCCACAGGGCCGCGCTCGCGGCAGACCAAGACCCGGAAACCTCGTTGCCCGGAAACCTCGTTGCCCGGGACCCGCGGGCCCGGGACCCGCGGGCCCGCGAACGCTATCATCAGGCGGCCGCCCCAGGCCGCCTCAAGCCGCCATCGGTCGGTGTTAACGCCATCCACCCCCAGCTGGCTCCGGCAGGTCTTCTTCCGACACCACGCCCGCGGCCACCCAACTCGCTTGGCACCCACCAGCGCAACGCCTTCCACCTTCGACGCGGCCGCCGAAGCCTTGGTCCTGAATTGGCTGGGGCCTGCCGCCTCGGACGCGGTCCGCACCACGCAGGCACTCGCCTGGCTCGACCGCGTCGCCACCACGGAGCGGGCGCGCTTGGCCCACCTCTCCGACGCCTTGTCTGCGGTCCGCGCCTCGATCACCCACCACCTGAGCGGCGGTCGCCTCGCTGAGCCGGGCCAGGACGGCGCCCGCGAGGGATGCCACCGGGCACAGGCGCTCCAGCTGGCCGCCGAGGCCCGCTCGGTCGACGAGCCGGACAGCCCGGTCGCCCGTGAGCCGGAAGTCCACCTGCGCCGCATGCTTCACCACGCCCAACGGGTGCAGGAGCCCTGGCCCGCCGGTGAGCGCCTGTGGTTCGAGATCCCGCTGATCGAGCTGCTGATGCGCACCCAGCAGACCGATGAGGCGCTGGAACGTGCCAAGGCACTGCTGGACCTGTCCTTCCCGCCGGCCCTCCAGGACCTCTGCCGCGCCAATGTGTTGGCCACCGTGAGTTCGCTGCTGATCACGCTGGGGGACATGGACAGCGCACTGGAGTGCCTGGAAGACCTGCTCAGCGAGCGAGAGCGCGCGGGCCGACCCGCGCTTGGCCTGACCTACAACGCCCTCCTGGCGCGGGGAATGCGGGAGGACTTCGATGGAGCGATGCACCACATCCAGGCCCACGCGTGGCTGCGCGAGGGCCGCTGGCCGACGGAGCGCTGGGGTCTGACGACCCTGATCCACTGGATACGGGCCCAGGCCGGCGACAGCGGACCGGCTCCCCTGCTGCATCCTTCTCCCGGCCTGTCCCCGGTACAGGCCAACGAGGCCTGGATGCATGCGGAGCTGGTGCTTCGAAGGGGCGAACCCGCGCTGGCGGCCCAGATGGTGCAGGCCCAGCTGGACCTGCACGAACGAAGCGGACAGCCCCCCACCCACGTCAATGGCATGCACCTCATGCGGGTGCTGAGTGACGCCCAGATGGCGATGAACCAGCCGGCAGAGGCCATCGCCTCCTTGAGGGCTTCCCACGCCTTCGCCTACAGCTGGGGTCTGCGGGCCGCCGGTGTCCGACTGCGGATGCTGGAGCGCATGCGCCCCACCAGGAACCCATCCGCGGGCCCCGCCGCCGGCCCATCCGCCTCGGATGTCCACCGCCACCTGGCCCATGTCTCACACGAGTTGCGCAACCCGATCGGCGCGGCGATCGGCCTGCTCGACCTCCTGGCCGACAGCGGCCTGCGGGACGACCAGCTGCGCCGCCTAGGACTGGCGCGCCATGCGGTGCGCAGCGCCTTGGCGCTTTGCGACGACCTGGTCACCTTGGGACGGCTGGATGCCGGGGCCTTCGAGTGGCGCCCCGTGGCCACCGATGTCGCCGCACAGGCTCAGCGGGTCATCGCCATGCTGCAGCCGCCCGGCTTGAGTGCCCAGGTCGGGCTGCACCTGGACTGCGAGGACGGACTGCCTGCACGCCTGGAACTGGACCCGGTGCGGCTGGAGCAGCTGCTCCTGAACCTCACCGGAAACGCGTTGAAGTTCACCCGCAAGGGCGCGGTCCGGCTGATGCTGAAGTGGCTGCCGGGGCTGGCGATCGACCAGGGCCGCCTGCGGGTCGAGGTGCACGACACCGGCCCTGGCATCTCCCCCGAGGAAATGTCCCAGCTGTTCGAGGAGTTCCGTCAAACCGAAACCGGGCGGACCTTCCGCGGGCAAGGCAGCGGTTTGGGACTGGCGCTGTGTGGCCGGCTGGTGAGGTTTCAGGGCGGCGAGATCGGGGCCGACAGCTCCGCCGGTCAGGGCAGCGTGTTCTGGTTCGAGCTGCCCTGCGCCATCGCACCCTGAGCGGCGGGCAGCCGCATCTGCCCTGCCCTGGCGCCCCACCGGCCCCGAAAAGACGAAAGCCCCGCATGGCGGGGCTTTCAGGGATAGGTTGGCGGAGACGGAGGGATTCGAACCCTCGATGGAGTTTTTTGACCCCATACTCCCTTAGCAGGGGAGCACCTTCGGCCTCTCGGTCACGTCTCCAACCTAAGCAAGCATTCTAACCTGATTATTTGGCAGTTTCAGCGGTCGGAACCACAGAAACATCCAAGTCGAAGGCTTTGTGGAGGGCGCGAACGGCCAGCTCCATGTACTTCTCGTCGATGACGACCGAGGTCTTGATCTCCGAAGTGGTGATCATCTGGATGTTGATGCCCTCTTCGCTCAGCGCGCGGAACATGGTGCTGGCCACGCCAGCGTGGCTGCGCATGCCGATGCCGACGATGGACACCTTGCAGATCTTGGCATCCCCCAGCACCTCGGCGGCGCCGGTGGCGGGCAGCACCTTGCTCTTCAGCAGGTCCAGGGTGCGCTGGTAGTCGTTGCGGTGGACGGTGAACGAGAAGTCGGTCTTGCCGTCATGCGAGACGTTCTGGATGATCACGTCCACGTCGATGTTGGCGTTGGCCACCTCGCCCAGGATCGAATAGGCGATGCCGGGCTTGTCGGGCACGCCCAGCACGGTCACCTTGGCTTCGTCACGGTTGAAGGCGATGCCCGAGACAACGGCTTGTTCCATCTTTTCGTCTTCCTCGAAAGTGATCAGGGTGCCGGACTTGGCTTCCTCGTCGATGTTGATATCCCAGGGCGTGAAGCTGGACAGCACGCGCAGCGGCACGCGGTACTTGCCGGCGAACTCCACCGAGCGGATCTGCAGGACCTTCGAGCCCAGGCTGGCCATTTCCAGCATTTCCTCGAAGCTCACGGTGTGCAGGCGCTTGGCCTCGGGCACCACGCGGGGGTCGGTGGTGTAGACACCATCGACGTCGGTGTAGATCAGGCATTCGTCGGCCTTCATGGCCGCGGCCACGGCGACCGCCGAGGTGTCCGAGCCGCCACGGCCCAGGGTGGTGACGTTGAGTTCCTCGTCGACGCCCTGGAAGCCGGTGATGACCACGACCTTGCCGGCGGCCAGATCGGCGCGCACGCGGGCGTCGTCGATGCTCTGGATGCGGGCCTTGGTGAAGGACGAGTCGGTCTTGATCGGCACTTGCCAGCCGTTGTAGCTGACGGCTTCCATGCCCTCGGCTTGCAGGGCCAGCGACAGCAGGCCCACCGAGACCTGCTCACCGGTGCAGGCGATCATGTCCAGCTCGCGCAGCATCTCGGGGGTCTGGGAGGCGGGCGACAGCTCCTTGGCCAGGCCCAGGAGCCGGTTGGTCTCGCCGCTCATCGCCGACGGGACGACGATCATCTGGTGGCCGGCGCGGGCCCACTTGGCGACGCGCTTGGCGACATTGCGGATGCGCTCCGTCGAGCCCATCGACGTGCCGCCATACTTGTGAACGATCAGTGCCATTTCGAGTCTTGCTGGGGGTGTTCGGTCGCGTCGCCACGCGCCCCGGGGCGCACGTGCGAACCGCGCATTCTAGCTGCTGCAGTGCAGCAGTCGCTCAATCCGGCTCGTGCGGCTGCCAGAGAAGTCGGGCCTGCACCACACCGCGGGGCGCCACGGCCCGCGCATCCGGGCCTAGACCGGGCACCCACAGCAGCTGCCCGCCCGACCACAGCAGCGGACCGCTCCGCTCCCACGCGGGCACGGCCGCCGACTGGAAACACTTCTTCAGGGCGCGGGCCGGAACGCCGGCCGCCCGCATCCACTGCTCGCCCCCTGCGCGGGGGCGCCACTCGGCGCCGCTCAACGCCGACCAGGCCACCCCGCCCTCCTCCACCGCGCAGACCTGGACGCGTCCCAGGCCGTCCGCCAGACGCCACCATCCGTCGGCCTGCGGGGGCCAGGCACCGGACAGCGGCGGAGTGGCCGGATCGAGCCCCGGCATCCGCAGCTCGCCGCGATAGGCCCGAAGGACCCGCTCGCCGGCCCAGGGCCACTGGCCATCGTCCTTGCGCAGCAGATCGACCCGCAGGCGCGACACCAGGGCCCGGGTGGCACCCCGGCCCAGTGCGCGGCGCAACCAGGCTTCCAGCAACAACGCCCGATGGGCCTCAGGCTGGGCCCGCCAAGCGGCCAGCCTCAGTTGGCCCTGCGCGCCCAGCATGTCGGGCAAGACCTGCTCCGCCACTTCCTGCTGCAGTGCACGCAGCTGCTGGGCCTGAGCGGCCACCTCGCACAGGGCCTCCGCCGCTTGGGGAAAGGCCGAACTCAGGACTGGCCAGACCTCTTGCCGCAACCGATTGCGGTCGAAGCGCGGGTCGCGGTTGCTGGGGTCCTCGACATGGCCCAGACGATGGCGACGCACATAGGCCGCGATGGCCGAGCCGTCGTGGTCCAGCCAGGGGCGGGCCCAGCGCAGGCCGGCGCGCTCCTGAGCGCGTGGCATGGCGGCGAGTCCGGCCGCGCCACCACCACGCAAGGCCTGCAGCAGCACGGTTTCGGCCTGGTCCTGGCGGTGCTGAGCGAGCAGCAGCAGGCTGGCGCCCTCTTCTGCGGCCATCCGCGCCAGCGCGGCTCGGCGCCCCTGTCGGGCCCAGGCCTCGACGCTGTCTCCGCGGCCCGGGGAACCGCCCAGGTGCGCGACCCGCAGCAGCAAGCCGGGGTGTTGACGGGACCAACGGGCACATTGGCGCCGCAGGTGACGCACCCAGGCGTCCGCCTGCTCCTGCAACCCGTGGTGCACATGCAGGGCCACCACCCGAAGCCCCAGCGGCGTGGCCGCTCGCAGGGTGGCGTGGAGCAAGGCCGTGCTGTCGCGCCCCCCGCTGACGGCCACGGCCACTGCGGGCGTCAGGGCGCCTGAGGACATGGTGGCCCTGCGGCCTCGCCGATCAGCGTTCGGTCGTGTCGGTGAAGCGGCCGTAGGACTTCAGGCGCTCGTAGCGGCGCTCGAGCAGCTCGGGCACCGGCAGGTCGGCCACCTGACGCAGGGCGTCGACCAGTCCGCGCTTGAGCTGCGCCGCCATCTGCTTGTGGTCACGGTGGGCCCCGCCCACCGGCTCGCTGACGATCTTGTCGACCAGGCCCAGCGCCTTCAGGCGGTGGGCGGTGATGCCCAGCGCCTCGGCGGCATCGGAGGCGCGCTCAGCGGTCTTCCAGAGGATGGATGCGCAGCCCTCGGGCGAGATCACCGAGTAGACCGAGAACTGCAGCATCAGCACCTGATCCGCCACGCTGATCGCCAGCGCGCCACCGGAGCCGCCCTCGCCGATGATGGTGGTGATGATCGGCACCTCAAGCTGCGCCATCTCGAAGATGTTGCGGCCGATGGCCTCGGACTGGCCGCGCTCCTCGGCACCGATGCCGGGATAGGCGCCCGGGGTGTCGACGAAGGTGAAGACCGGCAGGCCGAACTTCTCGGCCAGCTTCATCAGGCGCAGGGCCTTGCGGTATCCCTCCGGACGCGACATGCCGAAGTTGCGCGCGGCGCGCTCCTTGGTGTCGCGGCCCTTCTGATGACCCAGCACCATGCACGCTTGGCCATTGAAGCGGGCCAGGCCGCCGACGATGGACAGGTCGTCCGCGAAGGCGCGGTCGCCGTGCAGCTCCTGGAAGTCGGTGAAGATCTCGCCGACGTAGTCCAGGGTGTAGGGGCGCTGCGGGTGGCGCGCGATCTGGGTGACCTGCCAGGGCGACAGCTGCTGATAGATGTCCTTGGTGAGTTGCAGGCTCTTCTTGTCCAGGCGGTCGATCTCCTCGGAGATGTCCACCGCCGATTCGCTCTGCACGAAGCGCAGCTCTTCGATCTTGGATTCCAGCTCGGCGATCGGCTGCTCAAAGTCCAGGAAGTGACGCTTGCTCATGTACCAACTCTCCTTCAGGCACGATTGTGCCCATTCCCAACGACTTGTCTCAAGGTCTCAGTAGTCCACGGGCAGCGGATCCAGGCTGCGCCAGAGGTACCAGGTGGCCACGGAGCGGTACGGCGCCCAGCCTTCGCCCAACTCGCGGGCCTCGGCACGCGACACCGGCTCGCCACTGAAATAGTTCACGCTGATGCCCTTGAGCAGGCCCAGGTCGTCCAAGGGCAACACGTTCGGACGCATCAGGTGGAAGATCAGGAACATCTCGGCGGTCCAACGGCCGATGCCGCGGATGTCGACCAGCTCCTCGATGATGGCCTCGTCGTCCATCGACTGCCACTGCCCCACGTGCACCTGACCGGCGTCGAAGTGACGGGCCAGGTCCGTCAGGTACTCGGCCTTGCGGGCCGACAGGCCGGCGGCCCGCAAGGCCGGCACGTCGAGGGCCAGCACCGCGGTCGGCTGGATCCGATGCGACGGCCCCCCGACCGCCGCGGCGAACCTGTCCCACACGGACTGCGCCGCCTTCACCGAGATCTGCTGGCCCACGATGCTGCGCGCCAGGGTGGTGAAGGCGTCTCCACGACTTTGCAGGCGCGCTTCGCCAAACTGCGGGATCAGCTTCTTCATCACCCGATCCCGCTTGACCAGGTGTTTGCAGGCCTCATCCCAATACTCGGGCGTGACGCCCGGCGCGGTCTTGCCCCCCATCAGGCACGCACCCAGGTCGTGCCCTGAGGGCCGTCCTTGAGCTGCACGCCTTCAGCGGTCAGTTCGGCGCGGATGCGGTCCGCGGTGGCGAAGTCGCGGGCCTGCTTGGCAGCGTTGCGCTGGGCGATCAGCGCCTCGATGCGGGCGCTCTCGCCATCGTCGGCGCCGCCCTGCAGGTAGGCGGCCGGGGCCTGCTGCAACAGGCCCAGCACACCACCCAGGGCACGCAGCAGGCTGGACAAGCGGCTGTCTCGGCTGCGGTTGACCTCGCTGGCCAGATCGAACAGCACGGCCACGGCTTCCGGTGTACCGAAGTCCTCGTCCATCGCGGCCTTGAAACGCTCGGCGAAGGGGTCGGCCCAGTCGATGGCCATGTCGGTGGCCGGCACCGCGGCCAGCGCGGTGTAGAGCCGGCGCAACGCGCCGCGCGCATCGCTCAGGTGGGCGTCGCTGTAGTTCAGCGGACTGCGGTAATGGGCGCGCACGACGAAGAAGCGGATCGTCTCGGCGTCGAAGGCCTGCAGCACGTCACGGATGGTGAAGAAGTTGCCCAGGCTCTTGGACATCTTCTCGTTGTCGACGTTGACGAAGCCGTTGTGCATCCAGGTGCCGGCCAGCGGCACGCCGTGGGCGCCTTCGCTCTGCGCGATCTCGTTCTCGTGGTGCGGGAATTCGAGGTCGGCGCCGCCGCCGTGGATGTCGAAGGTTCGGCCCAGCAAGGCACAGGCCATGGCCGAGCACTCGATGTGCCAGCCCGGGCGGCCCTCGCCGTAGGCACTTGGCCACTTGGCATCGGACGGCTCGGAGGGCTTGGCGGCCTTCCACAGCACGAAGTCCAGGGCGTCTTCCTTGCCGTCGGCCACCGCCACGCGCTCACCGGCCTGCAGCTCGTCCAAGGTCTTGCCCGAGAGCTTGCCGTAGCCGGCGAACCGGCGAACGGCGTAGTTCACGTCACCGCTGGCGCTGCGGTAGGCCAGGCCCTTGTCCTCGAGGGTGCGGACGATGTCGAGCATCTGCGGCACGTAGTCGGTGGCGCGCGGGTCGTGGGTGGGCCGCAGGATGCCCAGGGCATCGAAGTCGCGGTACATCTCGTCGATCATGCGGCCGCTCAGGCCTCGCACGGTCTCGCCGTTCTCGACCGCCCGGCGGATGATCTTGTCGTCGATGTCGGTGATGTTGCGCACATGGGTCACGCGCAGGCCGCTGGCTTCCAGCCAGCGACGGGCGACATCGAAGGCGATGTTGGAGCGCGCGTGGCCGATGTGGCAGAGGTCGTAGACGGTGATGCCGCACACATACATCCGGACGTGTCCGGGCTCGAGCGGCAGAAAGGGTTCGACCCGGCGGGTCAGCGTGTTGTGGATGCGCAGCGTCATCGACGTGTGGGGCGGGTGGGCGCAGACGGGATCGGACGGCGCGCGATGGGTCTCGCAGACCGCGCGGGCCGGGTGCAACGGGCCTGGTCAGGCACGGCAGCGCCCACGCGACAGGGGCTCGGTAGAATCCGATCAGTATAGCCAAGGAGCCTGAACGTGACCCGACGCCCCCTGCTGGCCCTGTCCCTGATGACCGCCCTGCTCGCGCTGGGTCAACCCGCGCTTGCGCAGAAGGTCCGGCTGTCCACCAGCCAGGGCGACATCGTGCTGCAACTCGACGCCGCCAAGGCGCCCAAGACGGTCGACAATTTCGTCCAGTACGTCAAGTCAGGCCACTATGCCGGCACCATCTTCCACCGCGTGATCGATGGCTTCATGGTCCAGGGCGGCGGCATGACGGAGTCCATGGACGAGAAGCCCACCCGTGCCCCGATCCCGCTGGAGGCCGGCAATGGCCTGTCCAACGTGCGCGGCGCCGTCGCCATGGCCCGGACCATGGCCCCGAATTCGGCCACCGCCCAGTTCTTCATCAACGTGGTCGACAACCCGCGCCTGGACAGCTACGGCGGCGGTTACGCCGTCTTCGGCAAGGTGGTCGACGGCATGGAGGTGGTGGACCGCATCCGCACCGTGCCCACCGGCAACCGCGCCGGCCACCAGAACGTTCCCCAGCAACCCATTTTCATCAAGAAGGCCTCGATCGAGGACTGACACCATGACCAAGACCGTTGAACTGACCACCTCCGCCGGCACCATCCGCCTCGAACTCGACGACGCCAAGGCGCCGGTGTCCGTGGCCAATTTCCTGGCCTATGTGAACAAGGGCCACTACGACGGCACGGTGTTCCACCGCGTCATCAAGGGCTTCATGGTCCAGGGCGGTGGCATGACCGCCGACATGAACCAGAAGCCCACCGACGCCCCGATCGCCAACGAGGCCGGCAATGGCCTGAAGAACGACAAGTACACGGTCGCGATGGCCCGCACCAACGCCCCGCACTCGGCCACGGCGCAGTTCTTCATCAACGCCACCAACAACGACTTCCTGAACTTCAAGTCCGAATCGCCCAGCGGCTGGGGTTACGCCGTCTTCGGCAAGGTCGTCGCCGGCACCGAGGTGGTCGACGCGATCGAAAAGGTGAAGACCGGCCGCAAGGGCTACCACGACGACGTGCCGGTCGAGGCCGTCACCATCCTCAAGGCCACCGAGATTGCCTGAGGACGCCCTGACGCTGCTCGACACGCTGCTGTTGCCGCGTGGCGCGCAGCGGGTCGAGTTCGTCTCGGACCTGCACCTGGCGCCCGAGTTGCCCCGCACCCGCGAGGCCTTCTTCGGGTGGCTGAGGGAAAGCACAGCCGACCAACTGGTCATCCTGGGTGATCTGTTCGAGGCCTGGATCGGTGACGACGCGCTCGACACCGGCTTCGAGGCCGAGTGCGCCGCGGCGCTGCGCGATGCCAGCCGCCGCCGGCCCGTGGCGGTCATGCGCGGCAACCGCGATTTCCTGCTGGGCGACGCCTTTTTCCAGCGCACGGGCTGCCAGGACCTGGGCGACCCCTGCCGCGTCAGCGCCTTTGGCCAGACCCTGCTGCTGAGCCATGGCGACGCCCTGTGCCTTGACGACCAGGAATACCAACGTTTCCGCGCTCAGGTGCGGGGCGCCCCCTGGCAACAGGCCTTCCTGGCGCAGCCTCTGGCCGCCCGACAGCAGATCGCGGCCCAGATGCGAGAAGCCTCACGGCTGCGCCAGCAGAGCCGCCAACCCGAGTCCTATGCCGACCCGGACCCGTCCCTGGCCACCCGCTGGCTGGCGCAGGCCGGTGCCCAGGTGCTGCTGCACGGGCACACCCACCGCCCCTGCGACGAGGCCCGCCCGGAGGGCTGGCGCCGCCTGGTGCTGAGCGACTGGGATCTGGACCACGGCGAGCGTGCCGAAGTGCTGGCCTGGACCGCCTCCGGCTTCGGCAGGCAGGCCCTGCGCTGACATGGGTTGGTGGAGCCGCTGGCGCGAGCGCCGCGCGCTGGAGCGCCACGCGATCCCCGACGCGCTCTGGGAGACGGTGCTGGGCGCCTACCCCTTCCTGGCCCGGCGGTCGGCCGATGACCTGGCCGCGCTGCGGCGCCTGTGCAGCCTGTTCCTGGCGCGCAAGCGCTTCACGGGCGCCCAGGGTCTGGTCATCGACGACCTGATGGCCGTGGCGATCGCGGCCCAGGCCTGCCTGCCCGTGCTGGCTCTGGGGCTGGAGGCCTATGACGATTTCGTCGGCATCGTCGTGCACCCGGACGAGGTGCTCGCTCCGCGCAGCATCACCGACGATGACGGCATCGTCCACGAGTACGACGAGCCCCTGACCGGCGAGGCCATGGCCGGCGGACCGGTGATGGTGTCCTGGCCGGACGTCGCCCATGCAGGCGACCATGCCGATCAGGCCTACAACGTGGTCATCCACGAATTCGCCCATGTGCTGGACATGCGCGACGGCGTGGCCGACGGAGTGCCCCTGTTGCCCAGCGCATCCGAACGTGATGCCTGGATCGACGCCTTCGATCCGCTCTTTGAGAGCTTCGCGGCGGCCGTGGGTCGTGGTGAGGACACCGTGATCGATCCTTACGGCGCCGAGGCGCCGGAGGAGTTCTTCGCGGTGGCCAGCGAGGCGTTCTTCGTCGCCCCGAACGCCTTGCGCGAAGAGTCCGCGGCCTTGTATGCGCTGCTGTCGCGCTATTACCGGCAGGACCCGGCGAGGGACTGAGGCGGCTCGGGCGCCCGTTCGCAAGAGAAAGGGGCGCCGAAGCGCCCCTGATCCGGCAAAGCCGCGTGCTCAGGCCGCGGTGGCCTCGGCCTTGGGCTTGTCGCCGCTCTTGCCGGCCGGCTGGATGTCCAGCTTGACCTCGCCCGCCTCGTCCAGATCGACCGTCAGCCGGCCGCCGTCGACCAGGCGGCCGAACAGCAGTTCATCCGCCAGCGCGCGCCGGATGGTGTCCTGGATCAGGCGCTGCATCGGACGGGCACCCATCAGCGGATCGAAGCCCTTCTTGGCCAGGTGCTTGCGCAAGCCATCGGTGAAGGTCACCTCGACCTTCTTCTCGGCCAGCTGCTGCTCGAGTTGCAGCAGGAACTTGTCGACCACCCGCAGAATGATCTCCTCGTCCAGTGCGCGGAAATTGACGATCGCGTCCAGGCGGTTGCGGAACTCGGGCGTGAACAGGCGCTTGATGTCGCCCATCTCGTCACCCTGCTCGCGCCGGGTGGTGAAGCCGATGGTCGACTTCTGCATGGTCTCGGCACCCGCGTTGGTCGTCATGATGATGATGACGTTGCGGAAGTCGGCCTTGCGTCCGTTGTTGTCGGTCAGCGTGCCGTGGTCCATGACCTGCAGCAGCACATTGAAGACATCCGGGTGGGCCTTCTCGATCTCGTCGAGCAGCAGCACCGCGTGCGGCTTCTTGGTGATCGCCTCGGTCAGCAGGCCGCCCTGGTCGAAGCCCACGTAGCCCGGGGGCGCTCCGATCAGCCGGCTGACCGCGTGGCGCTCCATGTACTCGGACATGTCGAAGCGGATCAGTTCGATGCCCAGGATGTAGGCCAGTTGCTTCGCGACCTCGGTCTTGCCGACGCCGGTGGGGCCACTGAACAGGAAGGCACCGATCGGCTTGTCGGCCTTGCCCAGGCCGGAGCGCGCCATCTTGATCGAGGCAGCCAGCACATCCACGGCCGGGTCCTGGCCGAACACCACGCTCTTGAGGTCCCGCTCCAGCGTCTTCAGCTTGTTGCGGTCGTCGCTGGACACCGAGGCCGGCGGGATGCGGGCGATCTTGGCGACGATGTCCTCGACCTCGTTGCGGGTGATGGTCTTCTTTTGCTTGCTCTTGGGCAGGATGCGCTGCGCGGCTCCCGCCTCGTCGATCACGTCGATCGCCTTGTCCGGCAGGTGGCGGTCATTGATGAACTTCGCGGACAGCTCGGCCGCGGCCTGCAGGGCGCCCAGGGCGTACTTGACGTGGTGGTGCTCCTCGAAACGGGACTTCAGGCCCTTGAGGATCTCCACCGTCTGTTCGACCGTGGGCTCGACGACATCCACCTTCTGGAAGCGCCGTGACAGGGCCGCATCCTTCTCGAAGATGCCGCGGTACTCTTGGAAGGTGGTCGCACCGATGCACTTCATCGCCCCCGAGGACAGCGCCGGCTTCAGCAGGTTGGACGCGTCCAGCGTGCCCCCCGAGGCCGCGCCCGCACCGATCAGGGTGTGGATCTCGTCGATGAACAGGATGCTCTTCGGGCTGTCCTTGAGTTGCTTGAGCACCCCCTTGAGGCGCTGCTCGAAGTCGCCACGGTACTTGGTGCCGGCCAGCAACGCGCCCATGTCGAGCGCGTAGACGACGGCCTCGGAAAGCACCTCGGGCACATCGCCCTGCGTGATGCGCCAGGCCAGGCCCTCGGCAATCGCGGTCTTGCCCACGCCGGCCTCGCCGACGAGGAGCGGGTTGTTCTTGCGGCGGCGGCACAGCACCTGGATCACCCGCTCGACCTCGTGCTCGCGCCCGATGAGCGGATCGATCTTGCCGTCACGGGCGTTCTGGTTGAGGTTGGTGGTGAACTGCTCCAGCGGTGAACCCTTGGCCTCGCCGCTTTCATCCTTTTCGCCCTCGTTGCCACCGCTGTTGCCGCTGTCCCCGCTGCTGCCCTTGGTGGGCTCCGGCGGATCGGACTTCTTGATGCCGTGGGCGATGAAGTTGACCACGTCCAAACGGGTCACGCCCTGCTGGTGCAGGTAGTAGACCGCGTGGGAGTCCTTCTCGCCGAAGATCGCCACCAGCACGTTCGCGCCGGTGACTTCCTTCTTGCCACCGCCGGTGGACTGCACATGCATGATCGCGCGCTGGATCACGCGCTGGAACCCGAGTGTCGGCTGGGTGTCAACCTCCTCGGTGCCCCCGACCGTGGGCGTGTTTTCGCGGATGAACCCGGTCAGGCTCTTGCGCAGGTCCTCGATGCTGGCCGCGCAGGCGCGCAGCACCTCCGCCGCCGAAGGGTTGTCCAGCAAGGCCAGCAACAGGTGCTCGACCGTGATGAACTCGTGGCGCTGCTGGCGCGCCTCGACGAACGCCATGTGCAGGCTGACTTCCAATTCCTGGGCAATCATGCGGCCTCCATAATGCATTGAAGGGGATGCCCCGAGCGACGCGCCGCGGCAAGCACCAGTTCGACTTTGGTCGCGGCCACATCCTTGGTGAAGACGCCACAGACCGCACGGCCTTCGTGGTGGATCTTGAGCATCACCTGGGTGGCCGCCTCACGATCAAGGCGGAAATATTCCTGCAGCACCATCACGACGAATTCCATCGGCGTGAAGTCGTCATTGAGCATGACGACCTGATACATCCGAGGCGGCGCCGTCTTGGCTGCCTTGCGCTCGGCCACGACCGAACCCTGACCGCCGTCCGGCTTGGGAGGCGTCGGAACCGCAGGCGGTTTGGGACGTGACGAAGGCATGAAATCAGTATAGCGAGGAGAACGGGCGACCGTTGTCGAGGAGGATGGTCGCCCCGAGCAGGGTCGGGGCATGTCGCGAAAAGCGCGTCTTAGCCCCTGCTAATTGGGGATGGAGGGGCCTGTACGACCCACCCAAAAGTGTGAATTCGTTGACATTCCTCGACGGCGCATCCAAGAATGCCAGCCAACAACAGCCCGACACACGGGCGCCAGGAGGAATAGATATGCACGTGCTTGGAACCGTCAAGTGGTTCAACGACGCCAAAGGGTTCGGCTTCATCGAACCCGACACCGGAGAGGGCGATGTCTTTGCCCATTTCTCCGCCATCCAGATGGAAGGTTACCGCTCCCTCAAGCAGGGCGCGCGGGTCATCTTCGACCTCGTCCACGGGCCCAAGGGCCTGATGGCCCAGAACATCCGGTCGGCCGAGGCCGCGACGGCCGAGGCGCCGGTCAGCCAGGCCGGCTGATCATCCCACCCTGGCGGCGCTGGACACGCCGCCAGGAGGACTCAAAGGTCCTCGAGCATGTGCTCCGCCAGGCGCTCTCCAAACCTGGAGCAAGACACCTGCACGGCATCGTCCATCAGTCGCGCCAGGTCATAGGTGACGTGCCGGAAGGCGATCGTCAACTCCAGCGCAGCCGGAATCAGCCGGGCGGCCTCACCCCAACCCAGGTGGCGCAACATCAACTCACCCGAGAGGATGGCCGAGCTCGGGTTGACGTAGTCCATGCCCGCGTACCGCGGCGCGGTGCCGTGCGTGGCCTCGAAGCACGCGCAATGCTCCGACAGGTTCGCCCCCGGGGCGATGCCGATGCCGCCCACCTGGGCCGCCAGCGCATCGGACAGGTAGTCGCCGTTCAGGTTGGTGGTGGCGATGACCGAGAACTCGGCCGGGCGCATCAGCACCTGCTGCAGGAAGGCGTCCGTGATGGCGTCCTTGATCAGGATGTCCCGCCCGGTGCGCGGGCTCTTGAGGCGGCACCAGGGGCCACCATCGATCCGTTCGGCGCCGAACTCGCGACAGGCCAGCTCGAAGCCCCAGTCCCGGAAGCCTCCCTCGGTGAACTTCATGATGTTGCCCTTGTGCACCAGCGTGACGCTCGGGCGGTCGCTGTCGATGGCGTACTGGATGGCTTGGCGGATCAGGCGCTCGCTGCCCTCGCGGGACACCGGCTTCACGCCGATCGCCGCCGTGTCGGGGAAGCGGATCTGCTGGACGCCCATCTCTTGCTGCAGGAACCGGATGACCCGCCGAGCTTCTTCGCTTCCGGCTGCCCACTCGATGCCTGCATAGAGGTCCTCCGAGTTCTCGCGGAAGATCACCATGTCGGTCTTGCCGGGCTCTCGCAGCGGTGACGGCACGCCCTTGTAGTGGCGAATCGGACGTTGGCACACGTACAGGTCGAGGGCCTGGCGCAACGCCACGTTCAATGAGCGGAAGCCGCCTCCCACCGGCGTGGACAGCGGCCCCTTGATCGAGACCCGGTGCTCGCGGATCGCGTCGATGGTCTCTGCCGGGAGCCCCTGCCCTGCGCCGTAGCGCACCACGGCCCGTTCGCCCGCGAACACTTCCATCCACTGGATGCGACGCTTTCCGCGGTAGGCCTTCTGCACAGCGGCATCCACCACCCGTCGCATCACCGGCATCACGTCGACGCCCACGCCATCGCCTTCGATGCACGGGATGATCGGCTGGTCGGGCACGATCAGGCGCCCGTCGGTGGCCTGGGTGATTCGCTGGCCCTCGGGCGGGATCTGGATGTGCTGGTACATGGACAAGGTTGCCGACATGCGGCGGAAGTTGGCGGTGCTGACGGCGAAATTCTAGGAGAGGCACCAGGCCACGGCGCGCATGAACAGGTCATGCCCGAGCGCCCAGGCCGATGCGAGCGCCAAAGCGAGACCCGACAGGCGGGTCACCCACCCGGTCCAGCGCCGTGCCCGGTCATCGCGCCCGGCATTCCAGCGGGCCCACAGCCAGGGCAGCAGGCCCAGGCCCACCGAGGACCCCAGCGCGAAGACAGCCATCACGAGTGCGCCGCCCGCCGGCCCGTTGGCCAGCGCGGCCACCAGAAGCGCCGACTGGAGCAGGCCGCAGGGCCAGGCCCACCACAGGGCTCCCAGGGAGCCGGCACGCCATGCACCGCCCGAAGGCGTTCGCACCACGTGAACCACCTGACTCTGCCGGTCTCCGCCGCGCCCGATCCGCTCCAGCCATGTCGGCTGACGTCCCTGCCAAAGCAGATACAGGCCCAGGGCCAGACCCGCCATGTGCGCGAGTGTCCAGAGGGGCCGCAAGGCGGGGCTCCACTGCCCGATGCGAGCCAGCAGGCCGACACTGGCCGCCGCGACCGCGCCGGCCGCGGCGTAGCCCAACAGGCGGCCGAGGTGGAACCCGCCCCAGCCTGCACGCGGCTGGCTCGGGCTGCAGGAAGCGACGACGGCGGCGCTGGCCGCGCCGCACATCGCGACGCAGTGCACCGACCCCGCCAGGCCCATCAGCAGGGCCGAGAACACAAGGGCGACATCCACCCTCAGATGATGCGCGAAAAACGCTCGCGAACCCGGTCGGCCTGCAGATGCCGGTCAAAAACCATCGCGATGGCCCGCACGAAGAACCAGCCCTTGGCCGTGACCTGCACCGCGCCGGGCTCGACCACGACCAGGCCCATCTCGATGTAGGGCGCCAGCGCGTCGAGTTCGGCGCGGAAGTACTCGGGGACCTTGATCAGGTGCGCCAGCTCGACCGACTCGAACTCCAGCCGCCCCTGGCACATCAGGGCCATGATCACGGCCCGACGCAGGAGATCGTCCCGCGTCAGCGCCAAACCGCGCACCACCGGGAACTGGCCCTGGCGGATCGCGTCGTAGTACTCTGGGAGGGTCTTGGCGTTCTGGCTGTAGGTGGCGCCCATGCGGCCGATCGAGGACACCCCGAGACCGATCAGGTCGCAATCGGGTTGGGTGCTGTAGCCCTGGAAGTTGCGGTGCAGCCGACCCTGGCGTTTGGCGGCGGCCAGCGAGTCGTCGTGCAAGGCGAAATGGTCCATGCCGATGTAGCTGTAGCCGTGGCCCATGAAGCCCGCGATGGCACCGGACAACATGTCGATGCGGTGCTGCGGCGGCGGCAGCTGCGAGGCATCGATCCGACGCTGCGGCTTGAAGCGCTGCGGCAGGTGGGCGTAGGAATAGAGCGCGATGCGGTCCGGCCGCAACTCGCTCATCTGGAGGATGGTTCGCTGAAAGGACTCGGGGGTCTGCTTGGGCAGCCCGTAGATCAGGTCGGCATTGATCGACTCGAACCCGAGCTCCCGCGCCGCGGCCATCAGGTCGCGCACCATCTCGAACGACTGCACGCGGTGCACCGCCTTCTGCACGTCCGGATCAAAGTCCTGAACCCCGAAACTGATTCGGTTGAAGCCGATCTGGCGCAGGTGCGCCAGACGCCCACGGTCCGCGGTGCGGGGATCCACTTCGATCGACACCTCGGCACCTGGCGCCAGGCGGAAGGCCCGCAACAGGCTGCCCATCAGGCGGGCCAACTCCGGGTCGCTCAGGAAGGTGGGGGAGCCCCCACCCAGATGCAACTGCGACACCGCCGGGGCGTCGCCCAGCACCTGCTGGTGCAGAGCGATCTCGGCCTCCAGCACATCGAGGTACTCGGCTGAACGGTCGTGGTGCTTGGTGATGACCTTGTTGCAGGCGCAGTAGTAGCACACCGACTCGCAAAAGGGGATGTGCACGTACAGGGACAGCGGCTTGCGCCCGCCGACCTGGGCGCCTTCCGCGCGCTGCATCAGCGCCCGTCGGTAGTCGTCCGCGTTGAAGGCCTCGATGAAGCGGTCTGCGGTGGGATACGAGGTGTAGCGCGGACCCGGCACATCGAAGCGCTGCAGCAGGTCCACCGGCAGAACCTCATCGGTGGCCAGGGCGGTTTGAGACATGGCGGCATCTTGCCAAAGCACACCACCCCGGTCTTGACCTGCCTCAAGCTCGCTGAGCACCGGCCCGGAAAGAATGGCGCCACTTCATGAGAGGTGACATGTTCCAGACCCGCGAACCCCAAGAGGACACTTCCGCCGAGCAAGGCTGCGGCCGCGCCATAATCCGCGGCATGAGCGAGTCCACCCCGCGCCTGAAGACCGATGCATTCAAGGTTGCCTGTTCCAGTTGCAACCTCCGTGAACTCTGCCTGCCGGTGGGCCTGGCTCGCCCCGACCTCGAGCGCCTGGACGCCCTGGTCGCCACCCGTCGCACCGTGGGCCGCGGCGACACCCTCTTCCGTTCCGGCGATGCCTTCCAGTCGCTCTACGCGGTACGCACCGGCTTTTTCAAGACCTGCGTGTCGTCCGAAGACGGCCGCGACCAGGTCACCGGCTTCCAGATGGCGGGCGAGTTGCTGGGACTGGACGGCATCAGCAATGACCGCCATACCTGTGACGCCGTCGCACTGGAGGATTCCCAGGTTTGCGTGATCCCGTACAGCCAGCTGGAGGATCTGTCGCGCGAATTCACCGACCTCCAGCACCAGTTCCACAAGATCATGAGCCGTGAGATCGTGCGCGACCATGGCGTGATGCTGCTGCTGGGAAGCATGCGCGCCGAGGAGCGCTTGGCCGCGTTCCTGCTCAACCTGACCCAGCGCCTGCAAGCCCGCGGCTTCTCGGCCTCGTCGCTGATCCTGCGCATGACCCGCGAAGAGATCGGCAGCTACCTCGGCCTGAAGTTGGAGACCGTCAGCCGCACCTTCTCCAAGTTTCAGGATGAAGGCCTGCTGGAGGTCAAGCAGCGGCACATCCGCATCATCGACCAGGCAGGGCTTCAGCAGCTGGTCAACGGTGCTGCCTGCTGATCCGCAGCAGTCCACCATGACGAAGGCGCCCCTCGGGGCGCCTTTTTTTGTGGGATTCGGTGGGGGTGTCCCGACGCCGGTCGGCGCCCCACCCTTCAACGCTCGGGCGTGGCCGCGTGGTTGCGGGCCTGAATCGCGGGCGTGTTCGAGTCCGGATCGGTCTTGCCGCGCTGGGATTCCACGACCTCATCCTTCAGCAGAAGCGGGTCCTGGCCGACGATGGCCACATACGCCGACACCAGGCTGGCGACGACCACAGCCGCCGGACCGCCGACGACCAGCCACAGGATCTTGTACCTGTACCAGGGCTGGCGGGTCTCGTCAGCGGCGGAAGCGGGAGCAGGAGCGGGTGCGGACTGGGACATGGTGAACAGGAACCGGAGGGCTCAGCGAGGGATCAGGAATGTGGACTTCTCAAGGACCGTGACCGCCTCGTCCCCATCCTGGGGCAGGCGCTCGATCCGGAAGTGGATGGTATGCGCACCGGCACCGGCCTGCTGGGCCGCATCGAAAGGGACCCGCGCCGAGAGGGTGACCCAGTGCGCTTCGGCCGGGCCCACGCTCAATTCGGTGCTGCCTTGAACCGCGATCTGCGCCAGCCCTTCGACGCCGATGCGGTAGCGCTGCGTCTGCTCCGCGGCATTCATCACCTGCAGGCGGTAGACGTTCTCGACGGTGCCCTCGTCGACGATGCGCGCCAACGTGGCCCGATCACGCACCACATCCACCCGGAACGGCGTCCGCCAGGCCAGGCTGAACCCGAAAGCCACGATGATGGCGATCAGGATGCCGGTGTAGACGATCACGCGGGGACGGAAGATACGGCGAAGCATCTGGCCCCGACCCAGGTGATCCTTGAGGCCGTTCTGGGTCACGTAGCGGACCAGGCCCTTCTCGTATCCGAACTTCTCCATGATGCCGTCACAGACGTCGACGCAGGCGGCGCAACCGATGCACTCGTATTGCAGGCCCTTGCGGATGTCGATGCCCGTGGGACAGACCTGGACACACAGTCCGCAATCCACACAGGAGCCCAGACCGGCCTGGGCCGGATCCACCTTCTTGGAGCGAGGGCCACGCGGCTCGCCGCGGGCCTCGTCGTAGCTGATGATCAGCGTGTCCTTGTCGAACATCGCGCTCTGGAAGCGGGCGTACGGGCACATGTACTTGCACACCTGCTCGCGCATGTAGCCCGCGTTGCCGTAGGTGGCGAAGCCGTAGAACAGCACCCAGAACCACTCCCAGGGCCCGAAGCCGAGGGTCATGGCCTCGGCCCACAGCGTGCGAATGGGGGTGAAGTAGCCGACGAAGGTGAAACCGGTCCACAGGCCGAACAGGATCCAGGCCGTCTGCTTGGCCGTCTTGCGCCAGGCCTTGTCCAGGCTCCAGCCGGACTCGTCGAGCTTCATGCGTTGGGCGCGATCGCCTTCGATCACGCGCTCGAACCACATGTAGATCTCGGTGTACACGGTCTGGGGGCAGGCGTAGCCGCACCACAGACGCCCTGCCACCGCGGTGAACAGGAACAGCGCGTATGCCGAGATCATCAGCAGCGCCGACAGGTAGATCAGGTCCTGCGGATAGAGGACCAGACCGAAAATGTAGAAGCGGCGCGTGGTCAGCTCGAACAGCACCGCTTGTCGGTCATTCCACTGCAGCCAGGGGCCGAGGTAGAAGACGATCTGGGTGAGCCAGACGAGCGCCCAGCGCCACTTGATGAACAGGCCGGAGACGGCCCGCGGGTAGATCTTCTTGGTCTTCTGGTAGAGCGATACCACCGCCTCGACTGAATCGCCGTCAAGCGGCGCCTTGGAGGGGTTGGACTGCGGCGAGATAGGGGTGGGGGTATCGCTCATGCCGCCAGATTACCTCACTGGGCAGCGACCTTCGTGCTCTGGGACAAATTCCAGACGTAGGCAGTCAGGACCTTCAGCTGGTCAGGCGTGAAGCGGTGACCCTGCGGCGGCATGACGTTGGTCATGCCGTTGTTGATCATCGCGGTCACGGCCGCTTCGCCGTAGCCGTGCAGCCAGGTCTTGTCCGTCAGGTTCGGGGCGCCCAGGGCGGGGTTGCCCTTGCCTTCCGGACCGTGGCAGGCGGCGCAAGCGGCGAACTTCGGCTTGCCCAGCTGGGCGGCGACCGAGTTGTGGGCACCACCGGACAGGCTCAGCACATAGTTGGCCACGTTCTTGACGTCTTCGGCCGCGCCGACCGCCGCCGCCATCGGGGGCATCACGCCCTGACGGCCTTCGACGATGGTCTTTTCGATGTAAGCCGGGCCGCCGTCGCCGCCCAGCCAGTCCTTGTCGGCCAGGTTGGGGAAGGACTTGCTGCCGCGGGCGTCGGCACCATGGCACTGCGCGCAGTTGTTGACGAACAGGCGCTCACCGATGGCCATGGCCTTGGCGTTCTGGGCCAGCTGTTCGGCCGGCTGGCCGTTGAACTCGGCGTAGACCACCTTCATGGCCTCGGCCGCCTTCTCCTGCTCTGCCTGCCATTGGCCGGCCGAGGTCCACTTCAGGCCACCTTGGCTGCTGCCCAGGCCGGGGTACATGACCAGGTAGACCACGGCGAAGGCCACCGTGATCAGGAACAGGCCCATCCACCAGCGCGGCAGCGGGTTGTTCATTTCCTTCAGGTCCACATCCCAGACGTGCCCGGTGCTGTTGTCATCGGCCATCGGGCGATGCTTGCTGGCCACCGCCAGCACGATCAGGCAGAACACGAGCCCGCCGATCACGATTCCGGCCACGTAAAGCGACCAGAACGAACTCACGAAATCACTCATAGCTTTCTCCTTGCCGAGACCGGTGGCCAAGGCCACCAGTCCACGAGCGTCATTGCTTGTTGGCGGGAACGTCCTCGTCGATGAACGGCAGTTGAGCCGCCTCGTCGAACGCCGCCTTGCGGCTGCGTTGCCAGGTCCAGACCATCAGTGCCAGGAACAGCACGAAGGCCAGCACCGTCACGAACGAGCGCCACACGTTGACATCGAATTCCATCGTTCCCTCCAGGCGATCACTTGCGCGCGGTACCGAGCACCTGCAGGTACGCGATCACGGCGTCGATCTCCTTCTTGCCCTTGACCTCTTCGGCAGCCTTCTCGATCTCCTCGGGGGTGTAAGGCACGCCCACCTTGGTCAGCGCCTTCATCTTGGGCGCCAGCTCTTCGGGCTTGATCTCGTTCTGGGCCAGCCACGGGTAGGACGGCATGTTCGACTCGGGCACGACGTCACGCGGGTTGTTCAGGTGAACACGGTGCCACTCGTCGGAGTAGCGGCCGCCCACGCGGTGCAGGTCCGGGCCGGTGCGCTTGGAGCCCCACTGGAAGGGGTGGTCGTAGACGAACTCGCCAGCGACCGAGTAAGCGCCGTAGCGCAGGGTCTCGGCACGGAAGGGACGAACCATCTGCGAGTGGCAGTTGTAGCAGCCTTCGCGGATGTAGACGTCACGACCGGCCAGTTGCAGCGCGGTGTACGGCTTCAGGCCTTCGACCGGCTGGGTCGTCGAGCGCTGGAAGAACAGCGGGACGATCTCGACCAGGCCACCGAACGCGACGGTGACCAGGATCAGCACGATCATCAGGAAGTTGCTGGTCTCGATCTTCTCGTGGCCAGAGGGATTGTGATGAGCCATTTGTTGTTCTCCTCGTGCTCGATCAGGCGTGGGCCGCGACGGCCGGGATCGGGGTCGCGACCATCTTGCCGTTGGCGATCGTCATGATGGTGTTCCAGAGCATGATGACCATGCCGCTCAGGTACAGCAGACCGCCCAGGACGCGCATCACGTAGAACGGGTAGGTGGCCTTCACGCTCTCGACGAAGCTGTAGACCAGGGTGCCGTCCGGGTTGACCGCACGCCACATCAGACCTTGCATCACGCCGGCGATCCACATGGCGGCGATGTACAGCACGATGCCGATGGTGGCCACCCAGAAGTGCAGCTCGATGGCCTTGGTGCTGAACATGGCCTTGCGACCGAACATGCGCGGGATCAGGTGGTACAGCGCGCCGATCGACACCAGGCCGACCCAGCCCAGGGCACCGGAGTGCACGTGGCCGACGGTCCAGTCCGTGTAGTGCGACAGGGCGTTGACGGTCTTGATGGACATCATCGGACCTTCGAAGGTCGACATGCCGTAGAACGACAGCGAGACGATCAGGAACTTCAGGATCGGGTCGTCACGCAGCTTGTGCCAGGCGCCCGACAGGGTCATGATCCCGTTGATCATGCCGCCCCAGGACGGAGCCAGCAGCACCAGCGAGAAGATCATGCCGACCGACTGGGTCCAGTCCGGCAGCGCGGTGTAGTGCAGGTGGTGGGGACCCGCCCACATGTACGTGAAGATCAGGGCCCAGAAGTGGACGATCGACAGGCGGTACGAGTACACCGGACGCTCGGCCTGCTTGGGGATGTAGTAGTACATGATCCCCAGGAAACCGGCGGTCAGGAAGAAGCCCACCGCGTTGTGGCCGTACCACCACTGCACCATGGCGTCCTGGACACCGGCGTAGGCGGAGTAGCTCTTGGTCAGCGTGACCGGGATCTCGGCGCTGTTGACGATGTGCAGCAGGGCCACGGCGATGATGAAGGCGCCGAAGAACCAGTTGGCCACGTAGATGTGGCGAACCTTGCGCATGCCCACGGTGCCGAAGAACACCACGGCGTACGCGACCCAGGTGACGGCGATCAGGATGTCGATCGGCCACTCGAGTTCAGCGTATTCCTTGCCGGTGGTGATGCCCAGCGGCAGGGTGATGACCGCCAGCAGGATGGTCAGGTTCCAGCCCAGGAAGGTGAACCAGGCCAGGCCGGGCGCGAACAGGCGCGTCTGGCAGGTGCGCTGCACCACGTGGTAGCTGGTGGCAAACAGCACGCAGCCGCCGAAGGCGAAGATCACCGCGTTGGTGTGCAGCGGGCGCAGGCGACCGTAGCTCAGCCAGGGAATGCCGTTGATCAGCTCTGGCCAGGCGAGCTGCGACGCCACGATGACGCCGACGAGCATGCCGACGATGCCGTACACGACGGCAAGGACGGCGAACCATCGGACGACGCCGTCCTCATAGACCGGCTGTTGAGCCGGTACGGAACTATTTGCCATTCAAGGCCTCCTTCTTCTTGAGACTCAAGGGACTCAGGTAACCCTAGGATCAGGATTGTTTTTGATACGGGTGGTCACGCGCTTGATCGGTGTCAACCGCGCCAGCGTCGGACAGCAGGATGCGTTCGCCTTCACGCTCCAAGTCATCGAACTGTCCACGGTGCAGGGCCCAGCCGAACACCGCGATGATCACGAGCACCAGGACCGCCGAGAGCGGGATCAGCAACCACATCACTTCCATTGCCGATCCTCAGCGCGCCAGGCGCAATGAATTGCCGACCACGAGCAAGGAACTCAAGGCCATGCCCAGGCCGGCAGCCCAAGGCGGCAGATAACCCAGCAAAGCCAGGGGAATGCACGCGGCGTTGTACGCCGCAGCCCACACCAGATTTTGCCGCACGATGGCCATGGTTTTCCCTGCCAGGCGACGGGCGCGCACCAGATCGCTCAGGCGGTTGGACGCCACCACCGCGTCGGCATGCACCCGAGCCACCAGCGCGCCCTGGCCCATCGCGAACGACACATCGGCTCGGGCCAGCACCGGGGCGTCATTCACGCCATCCCCGACCATGCCGCAGACGGCACCATCGGCCTGCGCCTTCGACAGGGCCTGGAGCTTGTCCTGCGGGAGCGCGCCACCCCGGGCGTCGGTCAGGCCCAGGGCGCGAGCCAAGGCCTCGACGCGCTGTGGCGCATCCCCCGAAAGCAGGGTCAGCGAAACACCATCGGCCTGCAACGCGCGAACCGCTTCCAGCGCATCAGGACGCAAGCGCTCCTCGAATCCGAAGCGCCAATGGACCGTCCCGGCCGGGCCGAAACAAACCTCTTGACCGCGTGGTGCCTGCGCGACATCCGCCACCCAGGCGCGCGATCCAAGGCGCCACAGGACCCCGTCCGCGTCCCGGGCCTGCAGGCCCTGCCCGGCCACCTCCTGCACATCGTTCCACGATGCGGCATGCGCCACCGGCGGCTGCAAGTCGCCCGCCAAGGACTGCGACAAGGGATGCGTGGACCATCGGGCCAGTGCACGGGCGGCCTGCAATGCGGGGGCCTCGTCCAGATCGCCCCCCTCGCGGTCGGAGGACACCCACACAGGGCGCTCCTCGGTGAGGGTGCCGGTCTTGTCCATGAACAGCCGGTTCAGCCCGGCCAGGGCCTCCAGAGCATCCAGGCGCTGCACCATCACCCCGGACCGGGCCAAGGCGCCCGCCGCGGCCACCAGCGCCGAGGGCGCCGCCAGGGACAGGGCGCAGGGACAGGTGACGATCAGCACCGACACCATCACCCAGACGGCGCGCGACGGATCGATGGTCGACCAGACGCCGGCGGCCAGCACGGCCAGGGCCAACACCGTCCAGAGGAACGGCCCGGCCACGGCATCGGCGCGGCGTGCCAGCGACGGACGCTGGCTGAGCGCATCGCGCATCATCGTGACGATGGCCTGGTAGCGGGTGTCCGCGCCCACGCGCTCCACACGCATCAGGATCGGGCCGCCCAGGTTGACGCTGCCGCCGACCAGCTCGTCGCCAGGGCTGCGCGACACCGGACGGGACTCGCCCGTCAACAGCGACTCGTCGGCCTGGGTGGTGCCGACCTCCAGTCGCCCGTCCGCCGGAAAGGCGGCGCCCAGCGGCACACGCACCCGGTCACCGGCCTGCAGGCGCTGCACGCTCACGCGCTCCTCTCGCCCGTCCGGCAACACGCGCCACGCGGTTTCCGGCATGCCCGACAGCGAGCGCTCCAGGGCCTCCGCCGCACGGTGCCGCGCCGTCATCTCGAGGAAACGGCCCGCCAGCAGAAAGCTGATGAACATCGTGAACGAGTCGAAGTAGACCTCGTGCCCGAAGATGCCGCGTGGATCGAAAGTGGCGCCGGAACTGGCGACGAAGGTGACCACCAGGCCCAGTGCGACCGGCACGTCCATGCTCATGCGACGACCGCGCACGCTGTGCCACGCATTTCGCAGGATCGGCGCCGCCGAGAACATCAGCACCGGCAGGCTGACCAGCCAACTGCCCCAGTTGAGCAGCTGCCGCAGGTCTCCGGCCAGCTCAGCCTCGGTGGCCACATAGCTCGGGGTCGCGAACATCATCACCTGCATCGCGCAGAAGCTGGCGACGAAGACCCGCCACAAGGCCGCGCGACGTTCCTTGCGCCGAAGTTCCCGCGCGGGCGCGGCCGCGTCGGGCACGGCGTCGTAGCCCACGCCGCGGACGGCTTGCACAAGCGCGGAGGGCCGGGTGGTCTGGGGGTCCCAGCGCACCCGCGCCCGCTGGCCGGCCGCGTTGACCTGGGCCTCCAGGACCCCCGGCACCGCCAGCAGGGCGGTCTCGATCGTCTGGGCACAGGCCGCACAGTACATGCCCGACAGCAGGAAGGACGACTCACCGTACCGGCCGGGCACGCCGGGGGCCGCGGAAAACCGGGTAAAGGCCTGCTGCTCGACCGGGTCGTCGAGAACGTCCAGTTCAGAGCCGGACGCGGGTGCGTCGGGGACGGCGAGAGAAGGGTTCACGCTCAGGGCAACAACGGATGGACGGGACTGCGACCGACGGACTGCAACCGGCCGATAATCTAGCGTCACAACCTGTATTGAACATGACATTCATCAAGTTCGGCCGGAGCAACCCCGGAAAGACCCTGGTCGGCGCCCTGTGCGCCCTCCCCTTTGCGGCCTGGGCGCAACAGCCTCAGCAGTTGCCGACGGTGCAGTTGCAGGCCGGCATGTACAACATCGTGGCCCAGGTGGCGCGCACCGACGAGCAGCGCCAGACCGGGTTGATGTACCGCAAGCAGATGCCGGCCCACGAGGGAATGCTGTTCGTGTTCGAGCAACCGGCCACCCAATGCTTCTGGATGCGCAACACCCTGATTCCGCTCTCCACCGCCTTCGTGTCGGATGACGGCACCATCGTCAACATCGAGGACATGGCCCCGATGACCGAAAACTCGCACTGCTCGAAGCAGCCGGTGCGCTACGTGCTCGAGATGAACCAGGGCTGGTTCGCCAAGCGCGGCCTGAAGGCCGGGAGCCGCTTGGCGGGCCCTGCCTTCCGCTGAGTCCATGAAGAAGGGCCGGCAGTGCCGGCCCTTCAGCGCGAGGGAAGTCCCCGCGGCGCGATCAGGCGCCGAAGTTGGCTTCCGCGAACGACCAGTTGACCAGGTGGTTCAGGAAGGTCTCGACGAACTTCGGGCGCAGGTTGCGGTAATCGATGTAGTAGGCGTGCTCCCACACGTCGACCGTCAGCAGCGCGGTGTCACCGGTGGTCAGCGGGGTGCCGGCGGCGCCCATGTTGACGATGTCCACCGAACCGTCGGCCTTCTTGACCAGCCAGGTCCAACCCGAGCCGAAGTTGCCCACGGCGCTCTTGGCGAAGGCTTCCTTGAAAGCGGCGTAGGAGCCCCACTTGGCGTTGATGGCCGCAGCCAGCGCGCCCGACGGCTCACCGCCGCCGTCCTTCTTCAGGCAGTTCCAGAAGAAGGTGTGGTTCCAGATCTGGGCGGCGTTGTTGTAGACGCCTCCGGACGACTTCTTGACGATGTCTTCCAGCGAAGCGTTCTCGAACTCGGTGCCCGGGATCAGGTTGTTGAGGTTGGTGACGTAGGCGTTGTGGTGCTTGCCGTGGTGGAACTCCAGCGTCTCCCGGCTCATGTGCGGGGCCAGGTCGTCCAGGCCGAAGGGCAGCGCGGGCAGCGAATGGGTGGTCATGGCATCTCCTTGGGTGGGGTGGGTGGCCGCACCGCGCGGGGCGCGGCACTGACTCGACCAAACCATTGTAGGCAGCGCCGGTGGCCCACAGGCGCATGGGGTTGTCAGGCTTCGCTCGGCGGCAAGCGTTGAACCGTGACGCCAGCCTCGCCATCGGCCCAGACCGCCTGAAGCGACTGACCCAGGGCCAATCCCCGCACCGAGACCACCGGACGCCCCTGGGCGTCGGTGACCCAGGCATAACCGCGGGCCAGTACCTGACGCGGATCCAGTGCGGTCAGCCGCTGCTGGCGGACCTCCAGCGAGGCCTGCACCCGTCGCAAACCTGCCTGCCCGGCGTGCAGCAGCCGCTGGGCTTGCCTCGACTGGCGGGCACGGGTGAGTTCGAGTGCGCGCTGCAGCGCCGCCTGTGCCCGGTGCCGCTGTCGGCCCAGGGCCTCGGACTGGCGCCCCAGCAGCCGCGAGGGCCGCTGCAAGCGCAGGGACAACAGATCGAGGCGCTGGGCGACGCCGTCCAGTCGGCGCTGCACCAGCCGACGGAGGAGCGACGCCTGCACCTGCAGGTCGGCCAGCAGGTCGGCCGCGGCCGGACACACCAATTCCGCCGCGGCGGTGGGCGTCGGCGCTCGCAGGTCGGCTACCAGGTCGCACAGCGTGATGTCGGTCTCGTGCCCCACGCCGCACAGCACCGGCAGGGGGCTGGCCGCCACGGCCCTCACCACCCGCTCGTCGTTGAACGACCACAGGTCTTCAAGCGACCCGCCACCACGGCACAGCAGCACCGCCTCGGCCTGCGGGTCACGACCGGCCGCCTGCAAGGCGGCCACCAGCGCCGGCGGCGCCTCGGGCCCCTGGACCAGGCTGGGGTAGACGTGCACCTGCAGGTTCGGCGCCCGGCGTGCCAAGGTGGTCAGCACGTCGTGGAGCGCAGCCCCGGCCAGCGACGTGACCACCGCGACCACGCGCGGAAAGGGGGGCAAGTCCCGTTTGCGCTCGGCAGCGAACAGGCCCTGGGCCTCGAGCCGGGCCTTCAAGCGCAGGAACTCCTCATAGAGCGACCCCGTGCCCAGCGGCTGCATGGCCTCGACCACCATCTGCAACTCGCCTCGGGCCTCGTAGACCGCCAGCCGCCCCCGCAACTCGACCTGCTGCCCGTCGCGCGGCGAGAAGCCCAGCAGCGAGGCGGCGCGACGGAACATGGCGCAGCGCAGCGTGGCCTGGGCACCGCTGGCGTCCTTGAGGGTGAAGTAGCAGTGGCCGCTGGCCGCGCGGGTGAAGCCCGACAGTTCGCCACGCACGCTCACCGAGGCGAAGCGTGCGGACAAGGCGTCGGAGACGGCCAGCAGCAGCGCTGAAACCGTCCAGGCGGAGGATGTGGGGCGTTGGGGGAGCATCGTGCAGCGGCCGCGCCGCTTCGGTCCATAATCGCGCGTCGCCGCGAAGCACCGGTGCCGGCGTTCAGAGGACTTGCAACCAATTGCTCTCGATCATACAAGCCGCAGGCTGGCCGATCTGGCCGCTGATCCTGTGTTCCATCGCCGCCCTGGCCCTCACCATCGAGCGGTCCATCGCGCTTCGCCGTCCCCGCATCGCGCCTGACGGCCTGGTCGACGAGGTCATCACCGTCACGCGCCAGGGCATGCCCACCGCCGACATGCTGGGCAAGCTGGCCGACAACTCCTTGCTGGGTCAGGTCTTGGCCTCGGGTCTCAAGGTGCTGGCGGTGGATCCGCGCTGCCCCGAAGAGCAACTGCGCGAAGCCTTCGAAAGCGCCGGTCGCGGCGCTGCGCACCGCCTCGAGCGGTACCTCAATGCGCTGGCCACCATCGCCTCCGCGGCCCCACTGCTGGGCCTTCTGGGCACGGTGATCGGCATGATCGAGATCTTCGGTTCGCAAGGCGGCAGCGGCAGCAATCCGGCCCAACTGGCCCACGGCATCTCGGTGGCGCTCTACAACACGGCCTTCGGCCTGATCGTGGCCATTCCGTCGTTGATCGCCCACCGTTTCTTCCGCGGGCGCGTCAACGACGCCCTGCACGACATGGAACAAGGCGCCGAGCGCCTGCTGCACCACCTGCGCCGCCTGCCGCTGCGCCAGTTCTGAGCCCGTGCGCCAATGAACTTCCGCCGCCCCACCAGCGAGGAGCCCGAGATCAACCTGATCCCGTTCATCGACGTGCTGCTGGTCATCCTGATCTTCCTGATGCTGTCGACGACCTACTCGCGCTTCACGGAACTTCAGGTCACGCTGCCGGTGGCCGACGCCGATGCCCCGCGTGAGCGCCCTGCCGAGATCATCGTCACCGTCGCCGCCGACGGCCGGTATGCCCTGGATGGGCAGGCGGTCGAGGGGCGCAGCATCGAGTTGCTGTCAGCCGCCTTGCGCGAAGCCGGCCAGGCCCGCAAGGACCCGTTCCTGATCATCTCCGCCGATGCCGCGGCGGCTCACCAGTCGGTGATCAACGTGCTGGACGCGGCCCGCCGGGTGGGGCTGGCCAAGGTCACCTTTGCGGCCCAGCACGGGCAGGCCGGTGCCAACCCCTGAGCGTCGAGGCCTCGCGGCCGCGCTCTCCGATGGCTTGCAGCGGCTCTGGTGGGCGCCCCGCCGGGGACCGCTGGTTCAGCTGCTGCGCCCGCTGGCCGGGGTGGTCCAGGCCCTGGCCGCGCTCGATCGTCGCCGCAAGACCGCGCAGCGCCAGGCCCTCAGGGCCCCGGTGCTGGTGGTGGGCAACTACGTGGTGGGCGGTGCGGGCAAGACCCCGACCACCATGGCGCTGATCGAAGCCCTTCGTCAACGCGGCTGGCGTCCCGGTGTGGTGTCACGCGGCCACGGTCGCCAGGGCGACGCGCTGGCCGTGGCCGGCCCGGATGCCGACGCCGCCACCCTGGGTGACGAGCCGCTGCTGATCCACCGGCGAACCGGGGTTCCACTGGTCGTGGGCCGCGACCGTCTGGTGGCCGCACGCCATCTCCTCGGGCTGCACCCCGAGGTGGACCTGGTCATCGCCGATGACGGCCTGCAGCACTGGCGGCTGGGGCGCGATTGGCAACTGGTGGTGTTCGACCGCCGCGGCGTCGGCAACGGGCTCACACTGCCCGCCGGTCCGCTGCGCCAGGCCCTGCCGCCGGCGCCGCCTGCTCGCACCTCGGTGCTCTACAACGCCGATCAGGCCACCACATCCTGGCCCGGACACCTCGCCCACCGGCGCCTGGCCGGGGCCGTGGCGCTGGCGGACTGGTGGGCCGGCTGCCCGGCCGCCCCTCAAGCCCTGGACCGTCTCGTGCAGCGGTCCCAAGGGTCACCCCTGCTGGCAGTGGCCGGCCTGGCGGAGCCCGCGCGCTTCTTCGACATGCTGACCCGGATCGGCTGCCGGTTGCGCCCTTGGCCGCTGCCCGACCACGCCTCCATGAGCCCCCTGCCCTGGCCGGCCGACGCGCCCGTGGTGCTGATGACGGAAAAGGACGCGGTGAAGCTGTCGCCTCACGCACTGCCCCCCGGGCAGCAGGCCTGGGTCGTGGCGCTAGACTTCTCACTCCCCGAGGCGCTGGTCGACGAGATCGACCATGCCCTGCGCGCCCCGGCCCACTGAACGGAACCCCATGAGCGTCGATCACCGCCTGCTGGACCTGCTGGTCTGCCCCCTGTGCAAGAGCCCCCTGAAACTGCGCCGCGACGAACTGGGCCGGCCGCAGGAGTTGGTGTGTGCGGCGGATCGCATGGCCTTCCCGATCCGCGACGGCATCCCGGTGATGCTCGAGAACGAAGCCCGCGCACTGTCCGCCGAGGAGGACGCGTGAACTTCACCGTGCTGATCCCGGCGCGCATGTCGTCCACCCGTCTGCCGGACAAGCCGCTGGCCGACCTGGGCGGCAAGCCGATGGTGGTGCGCGTGGCCGAGCGGGTGGCGGGCATCGGCGCCCGCCAAGTCGTGGTCGCGGCCGATGATGCCCGCATCCTGGCGGCCTGCGAGGCCCACGGCGTGAAGGCGCTGATGACCCGCGCCGACCACCCCAGCGGCAGTGACCGCCTGGCCGAGGCCTGCGTGGCACTGGGCCTGGACGGCGACGACATCGTGGTCAACGTCCAGGGCGACGAGCCGCTGATCGACCCGGCCCTGGTGCGCAGTTGCGCCGACCTGCTGGCCCGACGCCCGGAATGCGCAGTGGCCACCGCCGCGCACGCGATCGAGGACGAGGCGGACTTCCGCAACCCGAACGTGGTGAAGGTGGTCTGCGATGCCGAGGGCCGTGCGCTGTATTTCAGCCGGGCCCCGATTCCCTGGTGGCGCGACGGCTCCGCCCCTGGTCAGGCGGCGTTGCCCCCGGTACCGGCCTGGCGCCACATCGGCCTGTATGCATACCGCGCCGCCACGCTGCGGCGCTTTCCCACGCTGAGCCCGGCGCCGCTGGAGCAGACCGAATCGCTCGAGCAATTGCGCATCCTGTGGCACGGGGACCGCATTGCGGTATTCGAGGCCGCCCAGGCCCCCGCCGCCGGCGTGGACACGCCCGAGGACCTGGCCCGCGTGCGACGGGTATTCACAGGGTAAGCACCGGGCAGCCGCCCCTGCCCAGCGTCAGGCTCGCGCAGGGGACCGCGTGCTATTCTTTGAGCAAACCCAAAGGGTGCGCCGCATCGGCGTTCCCACGCCCGCCCAAGAGGCCGGCGATCCAAGAATCTTCAATCCCCCGAGGCAAATCTCCATGCGTTTGATCCTGTTGGGCGCTCCCGGCGCCGGCAAAGGCACCCAGGCCGCTTTCATCTGCCAGAAGTACGGCATTCCCCAGATCTCCACGGGCGACATGCTCCGCGCCGCCGTCAAGGCCGGCACCGAAATGGGCCTGGCGGCCAAGAAGGTCATGGACGCCGGCGGCCTGGTGAGCGACGAGATCATCATCGGCCTGGTCAAGGAACGCATCCAGCAGGCCGACTGCGCCAAGGGCTTCCTGTTCGACGGCTTCCCCCGGACCATCCCCCAGGCCGACGCGATGAAAGCTGCCGGCGTGAAGCTGGACTTGGTCCTGGAGATCGACGTGCCCGACAGCGCCATCATCGAGCGCATGAGCGGTCGTCGCGTGCACGTGGCCTCGGGCCGGACCTACCACGTCAAGTTCAACCCGCCCAAGGCCGAAGGCAAGGACGACGTCACCGGTGAAGAACTGATCCAGCGCGCCGACGACGCCGAGGAAACCGTGCGCAAGCGCCTGGACGTCTACCACAGCCAGACCCGCCCGCTGGTCGACTACTACAGCCAGTGGGCCGCCACCGGCGATGCCCAGGCCCCGCGTTACGCCAGGATTGCTGGCGTGGGCTCGGTCGAGGAAATCACCGCCCGCGCGCTGCAGGCGCTGGGCTGATCGCTCCACACTCCCCCGAAGGGCCGCCTCGTGCGGTCCTTCGTGTTTCTGCGGTGTCCAGCGTTCGTGTGGCGATGCACAATTGACGTTTACGTCAACGTCAATTCATCACACAGGAGCATTCCTCATGGACATCGCAGGCAAGGTCTTCATCGTCACCGGTGGCGCTTCAGGTCTGGGCGAAGGCACGGCCCGCATGCTGGCCGCACACGGGGCCACCGTGGTCATCGCCGACCTGCAGGAAGACAAGGGCCAAGCCCTCGCCACCGAGCTCGGCGGCGCCTTCGTGCGCTGCGACGTCAGCCAAGAGGACGATGCCCGAGCCGCCGTCGACACCGCCACCCGCCTGGGCAAGCTCATGGGCCTGGTCAACTGCGCCGGCATCGCACCCGCCGCCAAGACCGTCGGCAAGGACGGGGCCCACGCCCTGGGACTGTTCGCCAAGGTCATCCAGGTCAACCTGGTCGGCAGCTTCAACATGATCCGCATGGCCGCCGAAGCCATGTGCAAGAACGACCCCGAGCCCACCGGCGAGCGTGGCGTGCTGATCAGCACGGCCAGCGTGGCCGCCTTCGATGGCCAGATCGGCCAGGCGGCGTACTCGGCCAGCAAGGGCGGCGTGGTCGGCATGACGCTGCCGATCGCGCGTGACCTGGCCCGCAACGGCATCCGCAACATGACCATCGCGCCGGGCATTTTCGGTACGCCGATGCTGTTCGGCATGCCGCAGGAGGTGCAGGACTCGCTGGCCGCCGGCGTGCCCTTCCCCAGCCGCCTGGGCCGCCCGGAAGACTATGCCAAGCTGGTGCACCAGATCGTCACCAACGACATGCTCAACGGCGAGGTGATCCGTCTGGACGGCGCGATCCGTCTGGCACCGCGCTGAGCCTGACGCAGCGCAAGGTGGGCGGCGCGCGGTCGCCGCGACCCCTGTGGAAGAATCGACGACCCCACCCTGCCCTGCCTTCATGAGCCCCTCCGCAGAAGCCGTCGCCCGACAACTCGACCTGGCCCGCCAGCACGAACGCGAGGGGCGGATCTCCTCCGCCGACGCCAGCTACCGCAAGGTGCTGGACGCCAACCCCGATCAGGTGGACGCCCTGCTCGGTGCCGCGGCGATCGCCCTGGGCAGACGTGAGTTGGCGCAGGCCGAGCACCATCTTCGCCGCGCCCACCAGGTCCAGCCGGCCCATCCCGAAGCCGCCACGCGCCTGGCCACCCTGCTGGGAGCCACCCAGCGGCCAGGCGAGGCGACCGCGCCGCTCGAGCGACTGCTCGCGCACGACGAGGGCCAACCCACCGCGTGGCTGTTGCTGGCGGAGTTGAGGCAACGCCTCGGGGACGCCCCGGGGGCGCTGAAGGCCTCGTTCCAGGCCATCAGTCGGGCCCAGGGGACCGGCGCCTGGCTGGATGAGGCGAGCACCCCGAGGCCGCTGCTGGGCGCCGTGCTCGCCGCCGTCGAGCGGCTGCGGCTCGGCCGCCGCGAACTGTTCTTCGGGGCTTACGACCACCTGCGCCTGCAGCACGGCGGTGCGGCCCTGGCGCGGATGGACAAGGCCCTGCGCAGCTACCTGAAGGAAGAGGTCTGCAGCCCGCGCCACCCACGCCAGCGGCCGTACTTCTTCTACTTCCCTGACCTGCCCGACGCTGCCTACCAGGACCCGCGCCTGCAGCCCTGGGCGAGCCGTTTGGAAAGCGCCTTCCCCGAGATCCGGCGCGAGGCCATCGAGGTGCTGCAGTCCGACAGCGACCTGCCCGATTTCTTCCGCTTGCCGCCCGGCGTGTCCATGGACAAGTATCTGGGTGGCGCCGCACCGCGGCCGGCCTGGCAGGCCTTCTTCTTCTACCGCCATGGCCAGCGCTATGACGAACACCATGCGCGCTGCCCGGTGACCAGCGAGGTCCTCGATTCGATCGAGCTCTGCCGCATCGCCGACCAGGCGCCCGAGATCTGCTTCTCGGTCATCCGGCCCCACACGCTGCTCAAGGCGCACCACGGCGTCACCAATGCCCGCCTGGTGATGCACCTGCCATTGATCGTTCCGCCGGACTGCGCCCTGAACGTGGTCGATGTGGGCGAGCACCACTGGCGGGAAGGCGAGCTGATGATGTTCGACGACACCTACCTGCACGAAGCCTGGAACCGCTCGGCCCGCAGCCGGGTGATCGTGCTGATGGATTGCTGGAACCCACACCTGACACCCGTCGAGCGTGAGGCCGTGAAGGCCTTCATCGAGACGGTCAGCGGCCTGGACCCGGCGAACAAGCAACGCCTGCTGCAGGACCGCGCACCCGACTGAGGCGCCAGTCACCCGCGCCAAGAAAAAAGGCCGCCATCGCTGGCGGCCTTTTCGTTTCCGTAGCAGCCCCGATGAACGGGGCCGCTGCGCAAGACGATCAGAACTTCATCGTCACGTTGGCGTAGAAGGTACGGCCGCGCGGATCGTACAGGTTGCCGTCGTAGCCGACCTGCTGGCCACCGGTGGTGCTCAGCACGAACGGGGGCTTCTTGTCGAACAGGTTCAGGACGCCGGCGTTGACCGACCAGGTCTTGTTGACGTTCCAGTTGGTCTGCCAGTCGAAGGTGTAGTACGACTTGACGGTCAGGCTGACGTCCTCGGTGCCGGTGGCGTTGCCATTGGCATCCAGCACTTCAACCGTGGTGGTGGCATCACGATAGCCCGACTTGTAGTTGAACGCCAGCGAGTGCGTCCAGTCGCCCATCTTGATCGAGTTGCGCCAAGAACCCTGCAGACGGAACGTCATCGAGCCCGAGGTGTTGTCGCTGACGTTCGAGTAGTACGTGCCGTCGGTGTTCTGCAGGCGCTCCTGGATCATGTACGTGGCGTTGACCTGCGAGGTCACCAGGCCGTACGGGGTGGTCACGCGGCCGGTGACGTCCAGGTCCAGGCCGTGGTGGAAGCTCTTGCCCAGGTTCAGGTTGCCCTGGTTGAAGGCAAGGTACTTCACGCCCGTGCCGATGTCGGTGGCCGTGGTCCAGGCGCCCAGGTACTTCTTGGGATCGGCAAAGACAGTGGACTCGTCCAGCTGGCCAAAGCGGTCCTTGATCGCGACCCACCACAGGTCAGCACCGATGGACAGCGCGGTCGACGGCTCGAGGCGGAAGCCCAGGGTGGCCTGACGCGAGGTCTCGGGCTTCAGCAGCGCGTTGCCGCCCGCCACCACGTCGTACTGCTTCTTGCCGGGTTGGCACTGCGCACCCAGGGAGGCCGCGACGGCGGCCAGGTCGGCCGAGCAGGTGTAAGGATCTTCGGTCACGCCGTAGGACTGGGGTGCGGCATTGACCTGCGGCACGCTGGGCGCGTGGAAGCCGGTGCCGAACGAGCCTCGGACCAGGAACTGCTTGGACGGAGCGAAGCGGAAGCTGGCCTTGTAGGTGGTGCTGTCGCCGAAGTCCGAGAAGTGGTCGTAGCGGGCCGAGGCGCTGACGTCAAAGCCCTTCACCACCGGGATGTTGAGCTCGCTGAACACGGCGGTCGACTGGCGGTCGGCCGAGTAGGGCACCGCGGCCGCGGCATCGCCAAAGCGCTGGTCGCAAGGCTTGGCCGGGTCATTGGCGTCACACAGCTCACCGGTCACCGGGTTGGTGGTGATGCCCTGGGCGAAAGGGCTGGGCTTGGACTGGAACTGCTCGTTGTTGAAGCCAGCGCCAATCGCGAACGCCAGGGGGCCGGCAGGCAGGTTGGCCAGGGTGTTGGACAGGGTCGCGGAGGCGGTGTCCAGCTTGGCGATGCCACCGTCCCAGTAGCCCTTGTAGTTCACGCCGGCCAGCGCGGCCTTGGCGGCGGCGGACTGCTCGCCCGGCAGGACGAAGGGGTTCAGCAGGCCGCTGCGGCGCAGGTTGCGCAGGGCCAGGGCGCCCGGGTAGCCGGAGATGTTGCCCTTGACGTTGGACTCCGAGTGGGTGTACTCGGCGTTGTAGTCCCAACCGGCGACCATGCCGCGGGCACCCAGGCGGAGATCCAGGAACTCGGCCTTGTCGTCGTTGGTGCGCGCGCCCAGGTCGTAGACGCGGTAGAAGGCGATCGTGTCGTCGTTGATGCCCAGCGGCTTCAGGTACTGGTCGTGGTAGGTCGAGCCCGCGGGGATCGACAGGCTGCCCGGCACCGGCGCGATGCGCGAGACCTGGGTGGTCTGGGACATCAGCAGGTCAGCGAACAGCTCGTGCTCACCCAGGCGGGTGGACAGCGAGGCCATGCCGCTGTCGCGGGTGCGCTCGGGGAAGATCTCCAGCGTGCTGACGTAGTCGAAGCCGCAGAAGTCGTCACCGGTCGACGAATCCGTGACACGGAAGGTCTTGGCCGGGCACTTGCCGTTGGCGATCAGGTACGGGTTGATCAGCTGGCCGGCGTCGTTCAGGACGTTGGCGGGGATGCCGCTGGCCGAGTAGTTCTGCGAACGGTAGGTCTTGCCGTTCTTCTGGAAGGTCAGGTTGCCGGTCTTGGCGTACTCGCGGTCCGAGCCCTTCAGCGCGGTGCGCTGGTCGTGGCCGAAGGACAGCATCAGGTTGTAGCCGTCGTCGTTGACCGAGCCGAAGCCCTTGCTGGCGCTGATGCGCAGTTCCTGGGCGCCCTTGTCGGGGGCCGAGAAACCGATGGAGACCTCACCAGCGGTGCTGTCGCGCTTGGTGATGAAGTTGACCACGCCGGCGATGGCGTCGGCGCCGTACAGGGCCGAGGCACCGTCGGTCAGGACTTCGACGCGCTCGATCGCCGAGATGGGGATGGCATTCAGGTCAAAGCCCGCGGCGAAGCCGGTCAGGGTCTGGCCGCCGAACTGCGACAGGCGGTGGCCGTTCAGCAGCACCAGGGTGCGGGTCTCGCCGATGTTGTGGATCGAGACGCCGGAGAAGCCGAAGGTGGAGCCGCCAACCGAGTTGGCTTCCATCGTGCCGCCCTGCACCGTCGACAGACGCTGCAGCAGGTCGGTGGTGGAGGTGGCGCCGGTGCGGGCGATGTCTTCCTTCTTCAGCACGACGACCGGCAGCGCGGTCTCAGCGTCGATGCGCTTGATGGACGAACCGGTGATCTCGACGCGCTGGGTTTCCTGGGCCAGGGCCGGTGCGCTGACGAGCACGGCACTGCCAAAGGCCAGCACGAGGCTTGCGCTCAGCTTGCTCTTCTTGAACATGGGCATCACTCCTGATGACGACTTGGTGGGGATGGATAGAGCCAACACAGAGGCAAGTCACATACCAATCTTGTGAAGTGGCGATGAACCGGCCTCAGGACGTTGTAAAAAGATTGTCAAGGAACGTTGCGAGCGCACCTCCTGCGGTTAACCCTTTTGCGTCGCAATCGGGCAAGAAATGTTGCTTCCGCGCACTACCCATGGCTGTACCCAACCCCGTGCCAAGCCATGGCTCCGCCTGCCCCGCCCAATGAGCGGGATGGCGGCTTGAAAAGGGGGCCCTCAGGCGGTGACGAGACGCGGAACCGCGTCGATCAGGCGACGGGTGTAGGGGTCTTGCGGACGGGTCAGCACGTCTGCGCAAGCGCCTTGCTCCACGATGCGGCCCGCGCGCATCACCGCCACCCGGTCGGCGATGTATTCGACCACCCCGATGTTGTGCGTGATGAACAGGTAGGCGATACCCAGTTCCTGCTGAAGCGACTTCAGCAGGTTCAGGATCTGAGCCTGCACCGACACATCGAGCGCCGAGGTGGGCTCATCGCACACGATCAGGCGCGGACGCACCGCCAAGGCGCGCGCGATCGCGATGCGCTGGCGCTGGCCGCCCGAGAACTCGTGCGGGTAGCGTTCCAGCGCATCCTTGCGCAGGCCGACCTGATCGGCCAGTTGCTCCAGGCGCTGCCGGCGCTCGATCTGTCCCATGTCCGGGGCCAGGGACAGCAGGCCTTCTTCCAGGATGTCGAACACGCGCATGCGCGGGTCCAGGGAGGCGAACGGGTCCTGGAAGATGATCTGGATCTCGCGGCGGGCGTCGCGCAGCGCCTCACCCTGCAGCTCGAACAGGTTGCGGCCGCCCAGCAACGCACGGCCTTCGATCGTGGCCGTGCCGCGCAGCAGCTGCACGATGGCCTTGCCGCTGGTGGTCTTGCCACAGCCGGACTCGCCCACCAGGGCCAGCGTTTCGCCGGCCCGAACCTGGTAGTTCACGCCGTCCACCGCGTCGAACCAGCCCTTGGCCCGCTGCAGCAGGCCGCCGCGGATCGGGAAGCGAACACGCAGGTTCTGGACGTCGAGCAACACCTCGCCTGCCTGGCTGGCGGTCGGCGCCGGTGCCTCGGACGGCACCGCATCGGCCACCACCGTCGAGGACGCGACCCGACCCGGTGCATGCAGCAGGCAGCGCACCTCGCGGGTGCCTTCCTGCGCCCACAACTCGGGCAGCGTGGACGCGCATTCCGGCAGCGCCCGGTCGCAGCGCGGCGCGAAACGGCAACCGGTGAAGGTCTGGGTCAGCGGCGGCACCGTGCCGGCGATCGCCGACAGGCTGTGGCCGCGGCGGGTGGCGTCGGGCAGCGCGCGCAGCAGCGCCTGGGCGTAGGGGTGCTTGGGGGCGCTGAAGAACTCGGCGGCGGTGGCCACCTCGACGATCTGGCCCGCGTACATGAGCGCCACGCGGTGCGCCATGCCCGAGACCACGGCCAGGTCGTGGGTGATCAGCAGCAGCCCCAGGCCGTGCTCCTGCTGCAGCTGCTTGAGCAGCTCCAGCACCTGCGCCTGGATGGTCACATCCAGGGCGGTCGTGGGTTCGTCGGCCACGATGTAGTCGGGCTCGGCCGCCAGCGTCATCGCGATCATGACGCGCTGCTTCTGGCCCCCGCTCATGCGGAACGGGTAGTCGTCGATGCGGCGCTCGGGCTCGGGGATGCCGACCTTGCGCAGCCAGTCCACCGCCTTCTCGCGCGCGGCCTGGCCGCGCAGCGCGGTGTGGGTCTCGATGGCCTCGACCAGCTGGTCGCCCACCTTCATCACCGGGTTCAGGCTGGTGGAGGGCTCCTGGAAGATCATGCCGATGCGGCCGCCGCGCACGCTGCGCATGCCGCTCTCGGGCAGGGACACCACGTCCTGGCCATCGACCAGGATGTCGCCCTCGGCGATCCAGCCGTTCTCGGGCAGCAGGCGCATCAGCGCCAGGGCGGTCATGCTCTTGCCACAGCCTGACTCGCCCACCAGGGCAAAGGTCTCGCCGCGCTGCAGCGTCAGGCGCATGCCGTCGATGGCGCGCACCAGGCCGGACTCTGCGTCCAGCTCGACCTTGAGGTTCTTGATTTCAAGCATCTTCAGGGCTCTCTCAGGCAGGCTTCTTGGCGGTGAGCAGGCGCGGGCGCTGGGCCCGGGCGCGCGGGTCGAAGGCATCGCGCACACCGTCGGCGAACAGGTTGGCGGCCAGCACCAGCGTGACCATGAAGAAGAAGGCTGCCGCGAAGGGCCACCACACCACCGGGTCGCGGCTCATCTCGTTGCGGGCGAAGTTGATCATCCCGCCGAAGCTGTTCATGGACGGGTCGACGCCGACCCCCACATAGGACAGCACGGCCTCGTACAGGATGAGGGACGAGAACTCGATCACCGTGACGATGAGCATCAGGTGGGCGACGTTGGGGAAGATGTGGCGGGACATGATGCGCCAGTGGCCGACGCCGAAGGCGTTGGCGGCTTGCACGTACTCGAGCTCACGCAGCTTCAAGGTCTCGCCGCGCAGCAGGCGGCACAGGCCGGCCCAGCCGGTCACGCCCAGCACCATGCACAGCAGGAACAGCTTCAGATCGGCGCGCTCGACGCCGGTCTCGAAGAGCTCGGGGTGCTTGTCCAGGAAGACCTGCACCATCAGCACGCAGGCGGCGATCAGCAGGATGTTGGGGATCGAGGACAGCACGGTGTAGACGTACTGGATCAGCTCGTCCACCCAGCCCTTGAAGTAGCCCGCCATGATGCCCAGCGTGACCGCCAGCGGCAGCGTGGCCAGGGTGGCCAGCGAGCCGATCACGAAGGCGGTGCGGATGCTCTTGAGGGTCTGGTACAGCACGTCGTTGCCGGTGATGTCGGTGCCGAACACGTGGTAGTGGCCGGTCAGGGCCACCACCGGACCGATCACCAGGCACAGCACGGTGACGGTCCAGCCCGCCACGTGCCAGGGCACCCGGGTCTGACGACCGGTGATGGCCTTGAGGGTGGCCGAGACATCCCCGCCCTGCCCCCGCGCCACCAGTGCCAGGCCGATGCCCAACAGGACCACGGTGGCGACCAGGCCGCCGCCCAGGCCGCTGGCCACGCGGGACAAGACATCGCCCAGCCACTCCTTGGCCGGGTCCTTCAGGTGGGCACCGCCGTGGGTCAGACGGGGCGCGGTGCGCACCACCTCGCCGTTGACCTTGACCGACTCCTTGGTGAAGCCGACATAGGCCAGCGGCACCGAGTAGGTGGACTCGCGCGCCTCGGCGGTGCGCGCCATCAGCGCGTCCAGCGCCGACTTGACCCGGGTGTCATAGGCCGCGGTGGCGCCATTGCCGGCGCTGGGCAGCAGCGGACGGTAGTGCAGGCTGTCGGCCAGCGTCACCAGCAGGCTCAGCACCAGCACGATCGAGGCGGACAGCGCGGCGCCGTTCTGGAACACCTTGGTCCAGGTGGCGCGCAGGTTGGCATTGCGGTAGACCATGGCCGCGTACGCCGCGAAGGCGGCCAGCAGCAGCCAGATGGCCGCGTCGGTCCAGAGCAGGACGAATTTGGGCATCGTGAGATTCCTTGACGGCGGGCGTCAGCCCAGGCGGACGCGCGGATCGACCCAGGTGTAGGCCAGGTCGATCAGGATGTAGGTGGCGATGTAGAGCAGCGAGCCGACGAAGACCATCGTGCGGACGATGGCGAAGTCCTGCTTGCTGATCGCCTCGATCACGTAGGCGCCCAGGCCGGGGATGCCGAAGAAGCTCTCGAACACCAGGCTGCCCATGAACACGTAAGGCAGGTAGCCGCCGGCGCTGGTGATGATCGGGATCAGGGCGTTGCGCAGCACGTGGCGGAACATGACCACGGTCTCGGACAGCCCCTTGGCGCGCGCGGTGCGCACGTAGTCCTTGCCGATCTCCTCGAGGAACATCGCGCGGTACAGGCGGGCCTCGGCGCCCAGGCGGGCCAGGGCCGACAGCAGCACCGGCAGCACCAGGAAGCGCACCACGTCCAGCCCGGGCGCATAGCCCGAGATCGGCACCAGCTTGAGCACCCGCGAGAACAGGTACTGGCCCACGATGATGTAGAACAGGCTGGAGATCGACATCAGCAGCACGCAGGCCACCACGCCCGCCAGGTCCAGCCGCGTGTGGCGGAACATCACCAGCAGCAGCGCGAAGGCCGTGCTGGCGATGACCTGCAGGATGAAGATGGGCATCGCCATCTGGATGCTCACCCACATCCGGGTGGAGACCTCGTGGCCGATGTCCCCCGCGCTCTCGCCGTCGGAGCGGCCGAACTTGAACTGGAACAGCGAGACCGAGCGGTCCCAGAAGATGGTGTCGGTGACCTTCTCCACGCCCTCCCGGGCGTCGTTGACGTACAGCGGCTTGTCATAGCCGCGCTCGACCTTCCACTTCTCGATCAGCTCCTGGGTGACGCGCTTGCCGCCGATGTTCAGGCGGGCCATGTCATCCGGCGTGTTGACCGTGAAGAACAGGAAGAAGGTGGCCAGGTTGACCCCCAGCAGGATCAGCACGCCATAGATCAGGCGGCGGATGGTGTAGGCAATCATGATGTCTCTTCGGGCTGGGGCTCAGGCCAGGATCTCGCCACGGGCGTTCATGCGCTCGCGCTTCTTCAGGGCCTTGCGGGCGATCGCGATGGCTCCCACCGCCACGGCCAGCAGGGCCAGCAGCGGCCACCACACCGGGCGGTTCCAGTCGATCAGCGAGGCACTGCGCTGCTCGGCGTCCAGGCGCAGGTAGCGGCCGTGGTCGCGGATCAGGATGGCCGGCTTGGAGTTCTTGATCCAGCCGTGCACCGCCGCCGAGGCGTAGGGGTAGAAGCCGAAGCTCCAGGGCGAGTCCTCTTGCAGGATGCGCACCATCTTGTCGATCACCGCCTGCTTCTGCGGGCCGTCGTCCATCGACTTGAGCTGGGTGAACAGCTTGTCGTACTCGGGGTTCTGGTAGTTGGAGGTGTTCTCGCCGTCCGACACGCTCTTGGAGTTGGGGCCATAGAGCAGGAACAGGAAGTTTTCGGCGTCGGGGTAGTCGGCGTTCCAGCCCAGCCAGAAGACCTGGTGCTTGCCCTTGCGGACCTTGTCCTGGAACTGGTTGTTGTCGGTGGCACGCACCTCGAGCTGGATGCCGAGCTTGGCGAACTGCTTGACCACCCAGTCGATCTCGGGCTTGCGCTCGGGCGTGGCCGGGGCGTAGTAGTCGTAGTTGATCACCAGCGGTTTGCCGCTCTTGGCCTCGCGGCCGTCCGGGTAGCCGGCCTGCACCATCAGCTGGCGCGCGTCCTCCAGGGTACGGCGCACGACCTTGCCGTCCACCGTCTTGTGGGTGACCGGATTCACGCCCTCGGGCTGACCCTCGCGCGAGCCCGGGATGCCCTGGGGCAGCGGGCTCATCGCGGTCACGCCGGCCTTCTTGGGGAAGATCTTGGAATATTCCTCCCAGTCGATCGCGATCGAGATGGCCTGGCGCAGCTTGCGGTTGCGCTCGCGCTGCGCGGCGTTGTCACCCCAGCCGATGACCGGGTCGATCATGTTGAAGCCGATGATGTAGCTGTTGACGTCGCTGTACTGGCCGAAATCGAAGCCCTTCTTCTGGTAGAGCGCGCGGACCTCGTCCGAGTCGTCCATCTCGACCAGGTAGGCCTTGCCGGTGTCGGTGCGCTCGAAGACCTCAAGGTCGTAGTAGCCGTCGCGGAACTTGTTCTTCTGCGGCGTGGCTTCGCGCTCGACCGTGGCGACGATGGTGTCGATGAACGGGGTGGGCTTGCCGCAGTCGGCCAGCAGGCCCTTGGCCTTGTCTTCCTCGGTGCCCTCGCAGGGGTACGGTTCCTGGCGGTAGTTCGGGTTGCGCTGCATGACGATGCGGCGGTCCTTGACGAACTCGGTGACCATGTAGGGGCCGGTGCCCACCGGCCACATGTCCAGGCTCATGCCACGCTCGGCCATGCCCGGCTGGGCATAGAAGGCGTCCGCCTCCCAGGGAATGGGCGCGGTGAAGGTCATCTGCATCCAGTACTTCCACTGCGGGTACTTGCCATGCAGGCGGATGCGCAGCAGGTGCTTGTCCGGCGCGGTGGCACCGGCCAGCGGCCACTGGCGGAAGTCCAGGAAGGGCTTGTCCATGCTGGCCGGGTCCAGGCCGGCGCGCAGCTTCTTGTCCTCCTTGCGGACCAGCTCACCGTATTCCTTCAGGCCGACCACGTACTCCGAGAAGATGCCGAAGATCGGGGTGGTGATGCGGGTGGTGGCGTGGCGCTTGAGGGCGTAGACGAAGTCCTCGGCCACCAGCTCACGGGTGCCGGCGTGCTCGAACTCGATCGGCGAGCGGCGCTCACCCAACTCGCCCGGCTTCATCGTGTGGTAGCGGTAGTTGCCCCGCTCGTCCTTGGCGAAGGCCGGGTGCGGCTGGAACAGGATGCCCTTGCGGATGGGCACGTCGTAGACGCTCTCGGCCACCTGCTCGCCCGGCGCCTCGTCGGAGAGTTCCTTGCCGTCCTTGTCGTAGTAGCGCGGCTTGACCACCTGCTCGGCGGACTTGGGCACCAGCTCGAAGGGGCGCTTCAGGTAGTGGTAGCCGTAGGGCGGCTCGTAGACCTGGTAGGTGACCAGCGTGTCGTTCGACCAGTACGACGCCGTCGGGTCGAGGTGACGCGGCGTGTTCTCGATCATGGCCGAGTGGATCTGGTTCTGGCGTTCCGCCCCACGCGGCCATGGACTGTTGTCACAGGCCGTCAGCCCCAGCAGGCTGCCCAAGGCCGCCGCCGTCCAGGCGAGACGAGACACGCCACGGCCCATCGCCGTGAACACACCGACCATGCGGAGTACCCCCAAGGTGCGCCGCACCGGCGAGGATAGACCGGAGCGACGGATGAAATGAAAACCGCCTGCCGCAACACTGGCTTGTAGCCGGTGCCCAGGCGAGGCGTCTTCAGCAGATTCTATGCCGCGCTTACAAGGCGGAAACCTAGGGTTTACTCACCAATGCGGGGCTGCACGGGAGGGTTTGCACCATGAAAGCGCAAGGCAGCCGTTGAATGCTCGGCCATGCACCGAGGTTGACCGAGCAATCACCACGCGACGAAGGCGTCGCGTCCGGAGACGACCAATTCCACCTTGCGCCCGAAGGGCAAGGTGACCTTCGACGGGACGTGGCCGAAGGGCACGCCGGTGAGGATGGGCACCTGGCAGACGCTGCGCAGGTGGGCCACCGCCGCCTTCAGGTTGTAGCCCCGGTCCAGCGGCGAGGGCTTCCAATCGGTGAAGGCCCCCAGCAGCACCGCCTTCTGCTGGGCCAGGATGCCGGCCTGGTGCAGCTGCAACAGCATGCGCTCGACCCGGTACGGGTGTTCGGCCACGTCCTCCAGGAACAGCACGCCGCCCTTGACCTTGGGCCAGTGCGGCGTGCCCAGCAGGCTCTGCAGCACGGTCAGGTTGCCGCCCCACAGCAGGCCGCGGGTTTCCAGGCCGTCAAAGCCCGCCTCGGTGCGAAAGCCCACGGCCTCGAGCTCGCCGTTCATGGCCTCGACGAAGCACTCGGGCGTGACCTCGTCCAGGGTCTCGCGGCCGAAGTCGTCGGCGGCCAGCGGGCCGCACCAGCTGCCGGCGCGGGTGTGCGCCAGCAAGCCCATCTGCAGCGCCGTGAGGTCGCTGTAGCCCACCCAACGGGTACCCTGCTCCACACTGCGGCCCAGCAAGGGCCAGTCGATGCGGTCGAGCAGGCGGGTCAGGCCGTAGCCGCCGCGGCTGGCCAGGGCCACCGACGGCGCCTCGGCAGCAACCCGGTGGATCGCCGCGAGTCGCGTGTCGTCGTCGCCGGCGAAGCGCTGGCGCCGCGCCAGCGCGGACTCGTCCAGACGCACGGTGAATCCACGTTCCCCCAGGCGGCGCGCCGCCAGCTTGAGGGCGGCCGGTTGCGCCAGGACGCCGGAGGGCGAATACAGGGTCAGGGTGCTCATCGGGGATCGCCCTCCAGGTCGGGGAAGCGGCTGAGCTCGAAGGCCTCACCCGCGGGGATGCCGGCGGCTGCGGCAGCGGCCTGGCGGGCCAGCCGCTGGGCCTTCTGCTGGGCCCGGCGCTCGGCGAAGAAGTCACGCAACACCTGCCCGCATTCATCGGCCAGCAGGCCGCGCTGCAGCTGGGTGTGGTGGTTGAGCAGGGGCTGGCCGAACAGGTCCACCACCGATCCGGCTGCACCGGTCTTCAGGTCGGTCGCCCCGAACACCACGCGCCTGAAGCGCGCGTGCATCAGCGCCATCGCGCACATCGCGCAGGGCTCCAGGGTGACGTAGAGCTCGCACTCGGGCAGGCGGTAGTTCTCGAGCAGCTGCGCGGCGTGGCGCAGCGCCACCAGCTCGGCGTGGGCGGTCGGGTCGTGCGTGGTGATCGGCCGGTTGTAGCCGGTGGCGATCACCTGCCCCTGCCGCATGATCACCGCCCCCACCGGCACCTCGCCGACCAGCCAGGCGTTGCGTGCCTGGTCCAGTGCGATGCGCATGGCGTGCTCGTCGGCGGGGGTGAAGGGGCTGGGGTCCATCAGGGGGTCGAGCTTAGCGGATGAGGGCCCTGGGGTAGTCGAACCATGGCCGACGCAGCCGATCGACGCAGCACTGGCACGAGGGCACGGCCCCGGGGTGTTGGCGACCTGCACAGGTCCACCTCGCCGCTTGCAAGCGGCTCGGAGTGATGAGGCGCTGGCGCGATGCACCGGCCCACCTCGCCGCTTGCAAGCGGCTCGGAGTGATGAGGCGGACAAGGGTCCTCAGGACCCTTGTCCGTCCACATCACTCCCATTCGATCGTGGCTGGCGGCTTGCTGGAGACGTCGTAGGTCACGCGGTTGATGCCGCGCACCTCGTTGATGATGCGGCCCGAGACCTTCTTGAGCAGGCTGTACGGCAGCTCGGCCCAGTCGGCGGTCATGAAGTCGCTGGTCTGCACCGCACGCAGCGCCACCACATAGTCGTAGGTGCGGCCGTCGCCCATCACGCCCACGCTCTTGACCGGCAGGAAGACGGTGAAGGCCTGGCTGGTCAGGTCGTACCAGCTCTTGCCGCTGTGCGGGTCGATGGTGGAGCGCAGCTCCTCGATGAAGATCGCGTCGGCGCGCTGCAGCAGCTTGGCGTACTCGGGCTTGACCTCGCCCAGGATGCGCACGCCCAGACCCGGTCCCGGGAACGGGTGGCGATACACCATGTCGTGCGGCAGACCCAGGGCCACGCCCAGCTCGCGCACCTCGTCCTTGAACAGCTCGCGCAGCGGCTCGAGCAGCTTCAGACCCAGCTGCTCGGGCAGACCACCGACGTTGTGGTGGCTCTTGATCGTGGTGGCCTTCTTGGTCTTGGTGCCGCCACTCTCCACCACGTCGGGGTAGATCGTGCCCTGGGCCAGGAAGGAGGCGCCCTTGACGCCATTGCCGGCGGCCTTGAGCTTCTCGGCCTCGGCCTTGAACACGTCGACGAACAGGCCGCCGATGATCTTACGCTTGCGCTCCGGGTCGGTCACACCGGCCAGTTGGCCCAGGAAGAGCTCGGAGGCATCCACGCGGATGACCTTGGCGTGCAGGCGACCGGCGAACATGTCCATGACCATGTCGCCCTCGTTCAGGCGCAGCAGGCCGTGGTCGACGAAGACGCAGGTCAGCTGGTCGCCGATGGCGCGGTGGATCAGGGCCGCGGCCACCGAGCTGTCGACGCCACCGGACAGGCCCAGGATGACCTCTTCGTCACCGACCTGCTCGCGGATGCGCTGGACCGCTTCCTCGATGTAGTTGCCCATGATCCAGTCGCCGGCGCAGCCGCAGATGCCGCGCACGAAGCGGTTGAGCATCTCGGCGCCCTGCACCGTGTGGGTGACCTCGGGGTGGAACTGCACCGCGTAGTAGCCCTTGTCCTCGTTGGCCATGCCGGCGATCGGGCAGCTGGGGGTGCTGGCCATCAGCTTGAAGCCCGGCGGCAGCGCGGTGACCTTGTCACCGTGGCTCATCCAGACCTTGAGCATGCCGTGGCCTTCGGGGGTGCCGAAGTCCTGGATGCCACGCAGCAGCTCGGTGTGGCCGTGGGCGCGAACCTCGGCGTAGCCGAACTCGCGGGTGTCGGACCAGGAGACCTCGCCGCCCAGCTGAACCGCCATGGTCTGCATGCCGTAGCAGATGCCCAGCACCGGCACGCCGGAGTCCCACACCGCCTGCGGTGCGCGCAGCTGGTGGTCCTCGTAGGTGCTGGCGTGGCTGCCCGACAGGATGATGCCCTTGGCGCCATAGGCGCGGATGAACTCGTCGGAGACGTCGTTCGGGTGGATCTCGCAGTACACGTGGGCTTCGCGCACGCGGCGGGCGATCAGCTGCGTGACCTGGGAGCCGAAATCAAGGATCAGGATCTTGTCGTGCATGGGCAACTCGCTCGAAGGGTGTTCTCAGGCGGATGCGCCCGGCGCGGGGGCCGGCGCAGAGGGTGAAGGGGCGGGATGGCGGCGGAAATGGCGCAGTGCCAGCACGGTGGCGGCCAGCTGCAACGCGGCACACAGGTAGAAGGGCGCGCCGATGCGCCAGTCGCCCTGCGGCAGGTGGGCGGTGAAGCCCAGCAGCGCGGCGCCCAGCACCGGCGCCATCACCGCGGTCAGGCTGTTGAGTGAGGCGACGGCGCCCAGGGTGCGACCCTGTTCGTGTTCGCCCGCCGCGTTGGACACCAAGGTCTGGATGGCGGTGGCGGCCATGAAGCCGAAGACGTTGAGCCCGATGACGGCGTACATCATCCAGCCCTCGGTCGCGGCGCCCCACAGGAAATAGCACAGTGCCGAGGACACCAGGCCAAGCACCGCGATCTTCTGGGCCGCGAAGCGCTTGAGCGCCACGCGGATCAGCCCGCCCTGCACCAGCACGGACATCAGGCCCACGGCAAAGAGCGACCAGCCGTTCTCTTTGGGGCCCCAGCCGAACTTGAAGCTGGTGTAGAGCACCCAGGTGGTGTGCATGATGAACTGCGCCAGGCTCGCCAGGCCGATCACGACCACCAGAGGGCCGACGCCATGCAGGTCGGACAGGCGCTTGAGCGAGGCCACCGGGTTGGCCTTGCGCCAGTCAATGGGCGTGCGCCGGTGCGGCGGCAGCGACTCGGGCAGCACGAAGATGCCATAGAGCGCGTTCACGATGGCCAGGCTGCCGGCCACGAAGAACGGCAGGTGCAGGTTGATCGCCCCCAGAATCCCGCCCATCACCGGCCCGAGCACGAAGCCCATGCCGAACATGGCGCCCAGCATGCCGAATCGCTTGGCGCGCTCGTCGGGCGCCGAGATGTCGGCCACGTAGGCATTGGCCACGGCGGCATTGGCTTGCAGCGCACCGCTGACCAGGCGCACCGCCACCAGCATCCACAAGGCGGTGGCCAGGCCGGTGACGAAGAAGCTGAGCGCCAGGCCGGTGAAGCCCAGCAGCAGCACCGGACGGCGCCCGTAGTGGTCGGACAGCGCACCCAGGATGGGCGAGCCGATGAAGTTGGCGAAACCGAAGGCGAAGGTGACGACGCCGTACCAGAACGCGTGCTGGGTCTGGTCCGCCGTGAAGCTGCCCACCAGCGGGGGCAACACCGGAATGATCAGCCCGATCGCGACCATGTCGATCAGCACCGTCAGCATGATGAACGGCATCGCGGCCTGACGGCGGCCGCGCGGCTCGGGACTGCTTTGGGGAGACTGGGCCATGGGGATCGGGAAAAGAACGCGCCCGGCCGGGGCCGGGCGCGCTCAGGTCGGGTGCCGGAGGGTCACTCCATGCGGTAGTTAGGGGCTTCCTTGGTGATCTGCACGTCGTGGACGTGGCTCTCGCGGATGCCGGCGGCGGTGATCTCGACGAACTCGGCGCGCTCGCGCATCTCGTCGATGGTGGCGCAGCCGCAGTAGCCCATCGAGGCCCGCAGACCGCCCGCCATCTGGTAGGCGATCGCGACCATCGAGCCCTTGTAGGGCACGCGGCCTTCGATGCCTTCGGGCACGAGCTTGTCGTTGTTCGGGTTGCTCGACTCGTCGTTCTCCTGGAAGTACCGGTCAGCCGAGCCGTCCTTCATGGCGCCGATCGAGCCCATGCCGCGGTAGCCCTTGTAGCTGCGGCCCTGGAACAGGAAAACTTCGCCCGGCGACTCTTCGGTGCCGGCGAACATGCCGCCCATCATCACCGAGCTGGCGCCCGCCGCGATGGCCTTGGCGATGTCGCCCGAGTAGCGGATGCCGCCGTCGGCGATCAGGGGCACGCCCGTGCCGCGCAAGGCGGTGGCGACGTTGTCGATCGCGGTGATCTGGGGCACGCCCACGCCCGCGACGATGCGGGTGGTGCAGATGGAGCCGGGGCCGATGCCGACCTTGACGCCGTCGGCGCCGGCCTCGGCCAGCGCCAGCGCGGCGGCGCCGGTGGCGATGTTGCCGCCGATGACGTCGACCTGCGGGAAGTTCTTCTTGACCCAGCGCACGCGCTCGATCACGCCGGCCGAGTGGCCGTGGGCGGTGTCGACCACCAGCACGTCCACGCCGGCCTTGACCAGCAGCTCGACGCGCTCCTCGGTGCCCTCACCCACGCCGACGGCGGCGCCGACGCGCAGCTTGCCCTGGGCATCGCGAGCCGCGTTGGGGAAGCTGGTCTGCTTGGTGATGTCCTTGACGGTGAACAGGCCGCGCAGCTCGAAGGCGTCGTTGACGACCAGCACGCGCTCGAGCTTGTGCTGGTGCATCAGGGCCTTGGCGTCGGCCAGCGAAGCGCCTTCCTTGACCGTGACCAGCCGCTCGCGCGGGGTCATGATGTCGCGGACCGGGGCGTCCAGGCGGCTTTCGAAGCGCAGGTCGCGGCCGGTGACGATGCCGACCACCTTGCCCTCATCGACCACCGGGAAGCCGGAGATGCCGTGGGCGCGGGACAACTCGATCACGTCGCGCACCCGGGCACCCGGAGCGATGGTGATCGGGTCCTTCAGCAGACCGGACTCGTAGCGCTTGACACGCGCCACCTCGGCCGCCTGCTGCTTGGGCGTCAGGTTCTTGTGGACGATGCCGATGCCGCCTTCCTGGGCGATGGTGATCGCCAGGCGGGCCTCGGTGACCGTGTCCATCGCCGCGGAGACGAGGGGCAGGTTCAGCTGGATGTTGCGCGACAGACGGGTCGCGAGCGAGGTGTCACGAGGCAACACCTGGGAGAACGCCGGGACCAGCAACACATCGTCGAAGGTCAGCGCTTTGCCTAGAAGGCGCATGGGGAAGGCTCCAGACGCAAAAGCGAATTATACGGAACGGCCGGGCACCTGCCCAGCCGAGGCCACCAAGGGCCCGAAGGCATACACTTCGCGGACCCCTCAAGCTTGCCCGCCATGACCGTCTTGCGCCCCTTCTCCGCCAGCGCCCTGGCACTGGCCTCGCTCCTGATGCCGGCCTTCGCCGATGCCCAGTCCATCTGGAAATGGCGTGACGCCAACGGCACGGTGCAGATCAGCGACCAGCCGCCCCCTCGCACGGTGCCCGATTCGGCGATCCTGGCCCGACCGGGCGCGCCCGGCGCCCCAGTGGCTGCCGTGGCGCCCTCCCCCACCGCCGAAGCCGCCGCCTCGGCGCCCGCACGGCGCGACCCCCAGCTCGAGGCCCGTCGCAAGGAGCAACAGGCCGCCGAGGCCGCCAAGCAGGCCGAGGCCAAACAGCAGGCCCAGGCCCGCCGCACCGAGGATTGCCAGCGGGTGCGCAACCACCTGGCCTCGCTGGAGAGCGGGATCCGGATCGCCCGCACCAATGACAAGGGCGAGCGCGAGTTCCTGGACGATGGCGCCCGGGCCGCTGAGGCCCAACGCGCCCGCGACCAGCTGCGGACCTACTGCGGGTCCTGAACGGCTGCGGCCTTGGACCCGCGCCGGTAGCGCTGGCGACGGGCCTCCTTGGGATCGACCTTCAAGGGGCGCCACATCTCGACGCGGTCATGCTCGCGCAAGACCGTGTCCAGCGGCCGGGCCTTGGCCCATATTCCCACCTGGACGTCGGCCGGTTCGCCCGCAGGACGCGGCCACCAGCCGGCCGCGCGCAGCGCGTCTTCCAGGGTGCTGCCGGCGGGCAGGGTCAGCGCGCAGGTCTGTACCTCCGCGGGCGCCGGGCTCCAGGCGACCAGCACGTTCACCGGCTCAGCGCTCGCCATAGACCTGCTCCGCACGTTTGACGAAGGCATCGACGAAGGTGTTGGCCACCTTGTCGAACACCGGGCTGAGCACGGCCTCCAGCGGCCGGCTGGAAAAGGCGTAGCGCAGGTCGAACTCGACCTTGCAGGCTGGCGGGCTGCCATTGCCCAACGGCAGGAAGTCCCAGGTGCCGTCCAGTACCGAGAACGGGCCGTCGACCAGGCGCATCAGCACCTGCCGGTCGGGGGTGTGGTCGTTGCGGGTGGTGAACGCGTGGCGCACGCCGGCGTAGGCCAGGTGCACGCGGGCGGTGTTGCCACCCTCGTGCGTCTCCAGCACTTCGCCGCGATGGCACCAGGGCAGGAACTCGGGGTAGCGGGCCACGTCGGTCACGAGCGCGAACATCTCGGCCGGCGAGTACCACAGCAGGACGGACTTCTTCACATGCTTCATACAATGGCGCGATTCTAGGGCGCTGCCCTCCCCTGCCCCTCGCCTGCACCTTTGCCCCTGACTGCATGTCCGCACTGATCGCCGAAAACCGCCGCGCCCGCTTCGAGTACCACCTCGAGGAGCAGTACGAGGCCGGCGTGGTCCTGGCCGGCTGGGAAGTCAAGGCCATCCGTGCCGGCCAGGTTCAGCTCACCGACGGCTACGTCGTGATCAAGCACGGCGAGCTCTACCTGATCGGCTGCCGCATCAATGCCTTGCGCTCGGCCAGCACCCACGTCAATCCGGAGGCCGACCGCACCAAGAAGCTGCTCATGAAGAAGGACGAGATCCGTCGTCTGATCGGCAAGATCGAGCAGCGCGGCTTCACCCTGGTGCCCCTGAACCTGCACTGGAAGGGCTCGCACGTGAAGGCCGAGATCGCGCTGGCCAAGGGCAAGGACAAGGCCGACAAGCGCGAGACCGAGAAGAAGCGCGACTGGGAACGCGAGAAGGGGCGCCTGATGCGCCACAAGGTCAGCGGTCCGGCGGCATGACGCTGGACGACGCGCTCCACCCCCCGGTGCCGCCACTCGACTGCGGCCACCTGGCCGTGGACGACCTGCACACCCTGTACTGGGAGACCTGCGGCCACCCCGAGGGCCTGCCGGCCCTGTTCCTGCACGGAGGTCCCGGGGCGGGCTGCTCCCCCACCAGCCGCCGCTTCTTCGACCCCCGGCGCTACCACGTGGTGCTGTTCGACCAGCGCGGCGCGGGCCGCTCCACGCCGCTGGGCGAAACCCGGGCCAACCGCACCGACCTGCTGGTCGACGACATCGAGCGGCTGCGCGAGCACCTGGGCATCGAGCGCTGGCTGGTGTTCGGTGGTTCCTGGGGCTCCACCCTGGCGCTGGCCTACGCCCAGACCCATCCCCAGCGCTGCCTGGGCCTGGTGTTGCGCGGCGTGTGGCTGGGCAGCCAGGAAGAGATCGACTGGTGGCTGCACGGCATGCGCCAGTTCTTCCCGCGCGCCTGGGAGGCCTTCGCCCACGCGATCCCGGTTGAGGAACGCGGCGACCTGCTGGCCGCCTACCGGCGCCGCCTGGAAGACCCGAACCCGGCCGTGCACCAGCCCGCCGCGCGGGCCTGGAGCGGCTACGAATGGGCCTGCCTGCAACTGATCCCGCAAGCCGAGACCCAGGCCGCACTGGACGACCCGGCCCTGGCACTGGGCGTGGGCCGGCTCGAGGCCCACTACTTCGCGCACCAGGCCTTCCTGGCGCCCGACCAGCTGCTGGCGGGCATGCCGCGCATCGCCCACCTGCCCGGGGTCATCGTGCAGGGCCGCTACGACGTGGTCTGCCCGCCGCGCTACGCCCACGCCCTGGCCGACGCCTGGCCCGGGGTGGACCTGCGGATGGTGGCCGACGCGGGTCATTCCTCGATGGAGCCGGGCATCGCGGCCCAGCTGGTGGCGGCCACCGACCGCTTTGCCCGCGAGGGCCGCTTCCGCTGAACCCTGCCGGCGCTCGCCTCAGCCCAGGCGGGCCATGGCCTGGGACAGGTCGGCGATCAGGTCGTCCACTGATTCCAGGCCGATGCACAGGCGCACCAGCACGCCGTCATAGGGCTGCGGCAGCTGGCGCATGAAGCGCGCCTGGTACGGCACCGCCAGGCTCACCGGCCCACCCCAGCTCCAGCCGATCTTGAAGCGCTGCAGCGCGTCGACGAAAGCGTTGACCTGCTCCACCGGGTGCCGCGGATCGATCTCCATCGTCAGCATCCCCGCGGCCGCGCTGCACAGCGCGGCCCAGTGGGCATGGCCCGGAGCGTCCGGCATCGCCGGGTGCAGCACGCGGCGCACCGCCGGCTGGCCCAGGGCCCACTCGGCGATCCGGCGTGCCGCCGCGTCCTGGGCGTGGTAGCGCAAGGCGATGCTGGGCAGGGCGCGCAGCACGGCCTCGCAGTCGTTGGCGCCAACCCCCAGGCCCAGGCGGCTGTGGGTCCAGGCCAGGCGCTCGTGCAGGGCGTCGTCGCGGCAGGCCACCGAGCCCATCAGCACGTCGCCGCCACCCGAGGGGTACTTGGTCAGCGCATGGATGGTCAGGTCCACCCCCAGCCCACCGGGCAGTTCGAAGGGGTTGAAGGCCAGGCCGGCACCCCAGGTGTTGTCCAGGGCCACCACGGCTTGCGGCGCCCGCTCGCGCACGGTGCGCACCAGGGCCACCAGGTCCGGGAACTCCAGCGTCACCGAGCCCGGCGCTTCCAACCAGACCAGCTTCACGTCCGGACCCAGCGCCTGGGCCAGGGTGTCGGGCTGCATCGCGTCGTACAGCCGGTGGCCGATGCCCCAGCGCGCCAGCTCGTGGGCCGCGACATCCCGGCTGGGGTAGTAGACGTTGTCCGGCAGCAGCAGCGTGTCGCCGCTGGACAGCAGGGCCTGGTTGACCACGTTCAGCGCCGACAGGCCGCTGGGCGCCAGGATCACGTGGCGGGCGTGCTCCAGCGTGGCCAGGCGCGCCTCGAGCGTGAAGGTGGTCGGCGTGCCGTGCAGCCCGTAGGTGTAGCCGCTCTTGTCCACCCAGCGCCGGCTGCGCAGCGTGGCCACGTCCGGGAAGTAGACCGTCGAAGCCTTGTGCACCGGCACCACCGGCGACGCGAAGTCGGCCGGCGGGGTGTAGTCGTGGTGGATCAGGCGGGTGCGGATGTCCTCGCTCATCGGGTCCTCGCGGAGGGGATGTGGCCGACACACGGGCGCCGGCCTCGGATGCTCAGATGGGCTCACCGACCAGGTCGTGGCCATCCACCGAGACGATGCGGGCCTTGGCGAAGCCGCCCACCGTCAGGCGGGTGGAGGCCTTGGCCGGTGCCAGCAGACGCACCGTGCCGTCGATCTCGGGCGCGTCGGCGTAGCTGCGGCCCACGCCGCCCTTGCGGCCCATGGCCGGGGCGTGGTCGACCAGCACCTGCATCACCTGGCCCACGCGCCGCTGCAGACGGGCGATGGAGACCTCCTCGGCCACGGCCATGACGCGCGCACGGCGCTCCTCGCGCAGCGCGTCGGGCACGGCACCCGGCAACTCATTGGCCGTGGCGCCCTCGACCGGCGAGTAGGCGAAGCAGCCGGCGCGGTCGATCTGCGCCTCGCGCAGGAAGTCGAGCAGGTAGGAGAACTCCTCTTCGGTCTCGCCAGGGAAGCCGGCGATGAAGGTGGAACGGATCACGATCTCGGGACACAGCTCGCGCCAGCGCTGGATGCGCTCGAGGTTGCGCTCGCCACTGGCCGGGCGCTTCATGCGCTTGAGCACGTCCGGGTGCGCGTGCTGCAGGGGCACGTCCAGGTAAGGCAGCACCAGCCCCTCGGCCATCAGCGGGACCACCTCGTCGACATGCGGATAGGGGTAGACGTAGTGCAGGCGCACCCAGGCGCCGTGCTGGCGGGCCAGCTCGCCCAGCTGGGCCACCAGGTCCAGCATGCGGGTCTTGACCGGTGCGCCGTTCCAGAAGCCGGTGCGGTACTTGACGTCCACGCCGTAGGCCGAGGTGTCCTGGCTGACGACCAGCAACTCCTTCACGCCGCCCTCGAACAGGGCGCGGGCCTCGTTGAGCACATCGCCGACCGGACGCGACACCAGGTCACCCCGCATGCTGGGGATGATGCAGAAGGTGCAGCGGTGGTTGCAGCCCTCGCTGATCTTCAGGTAGGCGTAGTGCTTGGGCGTGAGCTTGATGCCGGCGGCCGGCACCAGGTCGATGAAGGGGTCGTGGGGCTTGGGCACGTGCTGGTGCACCGCATCCATCACCTCCTGAGTGGCATGCGGACCGGTGACGGCCAGCACCTTCGGGTGCACCTCGCGGACCATGTTGCCGCCGCCGTCGCCGGTGCGGGCCCCCAGGCAACCGGTGACGATCACCTTGCCGTTCTCGGACAGGGCCTCGCCGATCGCGTCCAGGCTTTCCTTGACGGCATCGTCGATGAAGCCGCAGGTGTTGACGATCACCAGGTCAGCGCCCTGGTAGGTCTTGCTGGTCTGGTAGCCCTCGGCGGAGAGCTGGGTGAGGATCAGCTCGGAATCGGTCAGCGCCTTCGGGCAGCCGAGGGAGACGAATCCGATGGTCGGCGCCGGGGCGGCGCCTGCAGTGTCTTGGCTCATGGGGCCGGATTGTCGCAAACCGGCCCCGCTTGTGCGCCAGCCCGGCGATCAGCGCTTCGGACCACCGGGCGGAAAACCGCCGAACAGACCACCGCCGGACTTGGCGACCTGCTCCTGCATCTGCACGAACAGGTTCTTGGACTGCTCGAGGTAGTTGCCCATCAGGCCCTGCATCAGGGGCGCCTGGCCGCTCATGAACTGCGACCACATCTCGGGGGTGAAGGTCTTGGGATCGTACAGGCCGCGCGCCTGGTCGGTCAGACGGGTCTGGACGTCGGTGAAGGCCTGGAGGTTCTTCTCAAGGTAGGTGCCCATCATGCCCTGCATGGCGTGCCCATAGAAGCGGATGATCTGGGCCAGGGTCTGGGAGCTGAACATGGGCACGCCCCCGGTCTCCTCCTCGAGGATGATCTGCAGGAGGATGCTTCGGGTCAGGTCCTCGCCGGTCTTGGCATCGCGCACCTCGAAGGACTCGCCGTCGAGCACCATGGTCTTGACGTCGGCCAAGGTGATGTAGCTGCTGGTCTGGGTATCGTAGAGCCGCCGATTCGGGTACTTCTTGAGGACGCGAGGTGCGCCCGGCTCGGCGTTGCTGTCGGCCGGGGTTCGGCGGCGTGCGGACGGCATGGACTCTCCATCGATTTGTGCTGTGCACAAATTCTAAGACCCCCCGGGGTTTGCATGGACGCGGGCTTGCCCGGGCAGGAACAACCCTGAAAACGGCCGGACTCCCTAGATTCCCCGCTTGTGAGCCACCCGGCCGCGGCCGACGATACAAGCCGACGCATCTTCGTCCGCCCACCCCCCGCTGCATGCCTGGTTCCACCGCTCAACGACCGACCATCCTGGTGGTCGACGACATCCCCGAGAACCTGGCCCTGATGGGCGAGTTGCTGAGGCCGCACTACCAGGTGCGCGTCGCCAACTCGGGGGCAAGGGCACTTCGGGTGGCCACCACCGGAGCGTCACCGGACCTGATCCTGCTCGACGTGATGATGCCGGACATGGACGGCTACGAGGTGCTTCGCCAACTGCGCTCGCACCCGCAGGGACGCACGGTGCCGGTGATCTTCGTCACCGCGATGGACACCGATCGGGACGAGACCGTCGGCCTGGAGATCGGGGCCGTCGACTACATCACCAAGCCCGTTCGTCCACCGGTGCTGCTGGCGCGCGTGCGCACCCAGATCGAGCTCAAGCAGGCGCGCGACCAGTTGCGTGACCACAACCGCTACCTTGAGCTCGAGGTCAGCAGGCGCATGCGCGAGAACGAGCAGATCAAGGAAGCCAGCCTGCACGCCATGGCGGTGCTGGCCGAGACCCGTGACCACGAGACCGGCAACCACCTGCAGCGGACCCAGGCCTATGTCGAGGCCCTGGCCCTGCAGCTGCGGCGCCATCCCGAGCACGCCCAGACCCTGTCCGAGAGCGACTGCCGGCAGATCGCCCGTGCGGCGCCGTTGCACGACATCGGCAAGGTCGGCATCCCGGATGCCATCCTGCAGAAGCCTGGCCGCCTGACGCCGCAGGAGTTCGAGGTCATGAAGGGTCATGCCGCCATCGGTGGCGAAGCGATCGCCACCGCCATGGCGCGCGCCGCGGCCGACCCCAGCCTGGCCAGCGCCCAGGGCCCCGGCGCCCTGTCCTTCCTGGAGATCGCGCGCCAGATCGCCAGCTGCCACCACGAGAAATGGGACGGCAGCGGCTACCCCGCCGGCCTGGCCGGACGCCAGATTCCCCTGCCCGCCCGCCTGATGGCACTCGCCGATGTCTACGATGCGCTCCGCTGCCGACGCGTCTACAAGCCCCCGATGCCGCTGGAGCAAGTCGAAGCCATGCTCGAGGAAGGCCGTGGCCGCCACTTCGACCCACAGGTGGTGGATGCCTACCACGCGGTCCGCCAGACCTTTCTGGAGATCTCGAAACGCTACGAGGATGAGCCGGTCCAGGGCCTCGATCACCAGCGCATCCTGACCCGCGAGCACCCATGAAGCAGGCCTCCCGAGTGCAGCGGCGTGGCCTGCTGTTCATCCTGCTGGTGTTGCCGGCGCTGCTCTTCATCGGCCTGCAGGCGGTGATCAACCTGGCCCCGCTCGAGCGTCTGCGACAGGCCGTGCTGACCGACCGAAGCGGCGCCGATCGGGACCTGGGCCTGGTGGTGCTGATCAACCAGTTCAACGACCGCATCGCCACCGTTCAGCAGCGCGCCGAGGCCACCCTGACGCGGGCCAGCAGCCTTCAGATGACCGCCAGGGAGCTCGCGGGTGAGCGCGAGCAGCTGGAAGGCGAGCTCGCCACGATCGAGCTGCAGATGCAATCGGTGCTGGAAACCAGCAGCGCGATGGCAGCGGATGCGGCGTTTCACAGCACCCGCCAGGACTTCCGGTCCTACCAGGGAACCTTGCGTGCGGCGCTCGACAGCGCACTCCACGAGCCGGACCGGGCGCGCGGACTGCTCTGGCGCGCCCAGAACGAGTACGTGGGCCTCTCCCGCCATGTCCACGCCCTGGTGCTCAACACGGCCGAGAGGGCCCGCAACCGAAGCCACGAGACCGCCGAGCTGGTCGACGACGCGGCGCGGCAGACCACCTTTCTGGCCCTGGCGGGCGGCGCCGTGCTGGCGGTCCTCTGGTTGGTTCTGGCCCGCTGGCTCAGTGAGCGGGTTGGCCAGGTGGCCCGGGCCCTGGACCAGCTGGGCACCAGCGCCGGCAGCGAACCGCCGCCACTGCCCGAGATGGAGGACCTGGCGGCGCGGGTGAGCAACCCGCTGGCGCCGCTGGCCCACGCGCTGCTCACCTTCCGCGACAGCCTGCGCGCCGGACAGCAGTCGCAACAGGCGCTCAAGGAACATCAGGCGCTGATGCGGGGCATCGTGTCCACCATCCCCGACCTGCTGTGGCTGAAGTCACCCCAGGGCCGCTACCTGCTCTGCAACGAGCGCTTCGAGCAGCTCTACGGTGCCCCGGAGGCCCGCATCCTGGGCAAGACCGATTTCGACTTCGTGCCGCGTGACCTGGCCGAGTTCTTCCGCGCCAAGGACCTGGCCGCCATCGCCGTCGGCGGGCCGAGCATCAACGAGGAACTGCTGACCTTCGCGGACGCTCACCAGGAGCTGGTGCAAACCATCAAGATGCCGCTGCGCGACGACCGCGGCGAACTGCTGGGCGTGCTGGGCGTCGCGCGGGACATCACCCAGCTGCGCCGATCCGAGGACGCGCTGCGGCTCAGCGAGGAGAACCTGGCCCGGGCGCAGCGGGTGGCGAACGTGGGCAGCTGGACCCTGGACCTGACCAGCGGCCTGCTGCAGGGCTCCGAGCAGGCGTGTCGCATCCTGGAACTGCCCGACGGCAGCCAGTTCCCGATCGACCGCCTGATGGACCGCATCGCCGCCGAAGACGTGTCGCAGGTCCGCCAGAACTGGGCCGATGCGTTGCGGGGTCAGCGCGGCAACGCGCCGGTGGAATTCAGCTATCGGCTGGATGGCCAGGCGGGGCGTCGCTGGCTCAAGGTGCGGCTGGAGTTCAACCGCGACCCCAACGGTCGGGCCGTCTCGGCGGTGGGCACCGTGCAGGACATCACCGAGGCCCTTCGGCTGCAGCAGGAACTCAGCCAGCGCGAACTCCTCTACCGCTCGCTGGTCGCCCAGGCCCCGTTGGCGGTGATGCTGATCGATGCGCAGGACATGCGCTTCATCGAATACAACGACCTGACCGCGGCCTCGCTGGGCTACGGCCGAGATGAGCTCGCCGGCATGACCGTGTTCGACATCCAGGCCACGCTGGCCCGCGCCGAGGTCGAGCGGCTGCGCGACGACATGATCGCCGCCGGCGAGGGCGAGTTCGAGAACCAGCACCGACTGAAGGACGGCTCGGTGCGTGACTTCTGGATCCGCTGGCGGCCGATCGACATCGCCGGTCGCCCTTGCCTGTCGGCGATCTGGATGGACATCACCGAGCGGCGCGCGGCCGAGCGCGAGCTGATGCAGTACCAGGACCACCTGGAGGAACTGGTCGCCGAACGCACGACCGAACTGGCGGCCGCCAAGGAAGAAGCCGAGAGTGCCAGCCGGGCCAAGAGCGCCTTCCTGGCCAACATGAGCCATGAGATCCGCACGCCGATGAACGCGATCATCGGGATGTCGCACCTGGCGTTGCGCACCCAGATGAGCCCGGCACAGCGCGAGTTCCTCCACAAGATCCAGGCCGCCGGTCAGCACCTGCTCTCCATCATCAACGACATCCTGGACTTCTCCAAGATCGAGGCCGGCAAGCTCACCCTGGAGCCCACCGACTTCGAGCTCGACCGCATGCTGGACCAGCTGCGCGACCTGGTGCTCGACAAGGTCGAGGCCAAGGCGCTGGAATTCACCATCGACACGGCAGAGATGCCACCGGTGCTGCACGGCGATGGCCTGCGCCTGACCCAGGTCCTGCTGAACTTCCTGGGCAACGCGGTCAAGTTCACCGAGTCCGGCCGGATCGAGTTGCGCGCACACCCGGTGAAGGCGCCCGCCCGGGCCGACGGACGCACGCTGTACCGCTTCGAGGTCAGCGACACCGGCATCGGGATGGACGCCCGACAGTTGCAACGGATCTTCAAGGCCTTTGAACAGGCCGATGCCAGCACCACCCGCAAGTACGGCGGCACCGGCCTGGGCCTGGCGATCTCGCGCCGCCTGGCCGAGGCCATGGACGGTCAGATCGGGGTGCGCAGCGAGCCTGGCGTCGGCACCGCCATCTGGATCGAGGCCCCGCTGGGTGCTCCCACGGCCCCGGTGGTCCGGCCGACGCTGCCCACGCCGGGGCTTCGCGCCCTGGTGGTCGACGACGCACCGGATGCCCGCAAGATCATGAGCGAGCAACTCGAGGGCATCGGCCTTCGCGCCGCGTCGGTGTCGAGTGGCGCGGGGGCACAGGAGCTGATCCGGCAGGCCGAACTGGCCGGTGACCCGTTCGCCCTGGTGCTGATCGACTGGAAGATGCCCGGCCAGGACGGCCTGGCCACCGCGCAACAGGTGCAGTCCATGGGCCTGGGGCAGCCGCCCCTCATGGTGCTGGTCAGCGCTGCGCTGGACCTGCCGCCGCGCATCGTCAGCCAAGGTGGCTTTGCGGCACACCTGGTCAAACCCTTCACCCGCTCGGCGCTGCTGGCCGCCCTGGCCGGCCTGGGACCGCGCCTGATGGGCCCGAACCGCGCCCACCACCGTCTGCACGCCGACCGTGGCGATGCCGAACAGGCGCTGCTGCAACGCCACGGCCTGCGCCTTCTGCTGGCCGAGGACGACGAACTCAATCAGGCGGTGGCCTGCGGTCTGCTGGAACGCGTCGGCCTTCAGGTGGACGTGGCCGCCGATGGCCAGCAGGCCCTGGCTCGCATTCAGGCCGGCCGCTACGACCTGGTGCTGATGGACATGAACATGCCCGGCCTGGGTGGACTGGAGGCCACCCGACGCCTGCGCCAACTGCCTCAGGGCGAACGCCTGCCGATCATCGCGATGACCGCCAGCGCCTTTGGCGAGGATCGCCAGGCCTGCCTGGACGCGGGCATGGACGACCACATCCCGAAGCCGGTCGACCCCGACCTGTTGTACGCGACCCTGCTGCGCTGGCTGCCCACCGACGCCACGATTGCCGCACATCCCGAGCCCCATCTGCCCGTCCCGCCCCTTTCGGGCCAGGGACCCAGGGATTGGGATCGGGCGCTGGCGGGCCTGGAGGCCAGCGGCCTGGTCAACACCACCGCCGGCCTGCGTGCGCTGAGGGGACAGGCACCCGATTACCTGCGCCTGCTGTCGCGTTTCGCGGCGCTGCACGAGGGTGAGCATCCGGGCGACGATCTGCTTCAGGCCGGGCGAGACGCCGCACGGCTGCGGGCGCACTCCCTCAAGGGCTCCGCCGCCAACCTGGGTCTGCCCGTCTTGCACCAGGCCGCCCAGCGACTGGAGCAGCGTCTGTTGGCCCTGGCGCCGCACCAGGTCCCCGCCGAGGTGCTGGTCGCCGAAGCCCACACCCTGGACCGCGCGCTGGTCGATTCGGTGCAAGAGATCCGCCGCTGGGTGAGCCTGCCCCCGCCAGAGGAGCACCCCGCAGAGCCTTCCGGGCCCCTGGGCCAACGCCTGGCGCACCTGCGCGAACTGCTGCAGACCGCGTCACTGGACGCGGGCGACTGCTTCCGGCAGTTGCAACCCGAACTCCAGATCAGCCACCCGCAGGCCTGTAGCCAGTTGGCGCGGCACATCGAGCGCTTCGACCTGGACGAAGCCCTGTGGGTGGTGGACGATCTGCTGCAGGCACCAGCCGCCCCCCCCTCGGCGGACGGGGAGGCTGCGGCCTGAAGGCCTCGCACCCGCGGGGGAGCGGGCGCCAGAATGCAAAAAGCCCCGCTCGACGAAGAGACGGGGCTTGCAGGCTGGCCAACCAGCGGAATTCTGGTAGGCGCGATTGGATTCGAACCAACGACCCCCACCATGTCAAGGTGGTGCTCTAACCAACTGAGCTACGCGCCTGGGGTTCAGCAGACCGCCAAGAGACCGCACGGGGCGGTGATCTTGGTAGGCGCGATTGGATTCGAACCAACGACCCCCACCATGTCAAGGTGGTGCTCTAACCAACTGAGCTACGCGCCTGCTGAAGCTAGCAGTATAGCCTGAATTTCAGAGCCTTTGCAAATTTCATGGCCACCAGACGTCACTTGCGCCGGACATGCCGGACCCCTGACACCCGAGCGACCACCGCCATCACCGCCCGCAGGCGCGAGGCATCGGCCACTTCGACGGTGAAGGTCATCCACGCGGTCTTGCCACTGGCGTCACGCACCGACTGGGTGTGGACGCCCACCACGTTCATCCGCTCCTTGGCGAACACCTCGGTGATGTCACGCAACAGTCCCTGGCGGTCGCCGGCCTCGATGAGCACGTCCACCGGGTAGGCGGCCTCGCTGCCCCGGGGCGGCTGGCCCCAGGTCACCGGGATCACCCGCTCGGGCAGGCGCTGGGCCATGTGGCGGAAGTTCTGGCAGTCACTGCGGTGCACGGCCACGCCCTTGCCGCGGGTGACGAAGCCACCGATCGCGTCGGGGGGTGCCGGGCGGCAGCAACGCGCCAGATTGGTCAGCAGGCTTTCCACGCCCACCACCAGCACACCGCCGCGGCCGCTGCCGTCGAGGCCGCGCGGGCGCTTGAACGCGGGCATCTCGTCCTCGTCCGGCTCGGGCTCGGCCGGGCGCAGCAGCTGTTCGATGTGGCGCAGCGAGTACTCGTCCTTGCCCACCACCTCGAACAGCGACTCGGCGTCCTTGAAGCCCAGCCGCTCGGCCAGGTCGTCCAGTCGCAGCGCCGTGCGGCCCTCGCGCTGCAGCAGCTTCTCGACCAGTTCACGGCCACGGGCGATGGTGCCTGCCAGCGCCTGGCCATTGAACCAGGCACGCACCTTGGCGCGGGCGCGGGGGCTCTTCAGGAAGCCCAGCTCGGGGTTGAGCCAGTCCAGCGACGGTCCGCCTTCCTTGGCCACGGTCACGTCCACCGTCTGTCCGTTGGCCAGCGGCGTGGACAGCGGCACCAGCTGCCCGTCGACCTTGGCGCCGCGGCAGCGGTGACCGACATCGGTGTGCAGCGCGTAGGCGAAGTCCACCGGCGTGGCCCCGGCCACCAGTTCGATCACCGCCGACTGCGGCGTGAAGACGTAGATGCGGTCCTCGAAGCCCGGGCCCGCCGTGGCGGGGTCCTGGGCGAAGTCGCGCTCCCAGGCCAGCAGCTGCCGCAGCACCGCCTTGCGGGCTTCGGCCACCTTTTCCTCGAAGTCGCCGGCGGCGCTGACGCCCGCATAGCCCTTGGTGCCGGCCTCCTTGTAGGCCCAGTGCGCGGCGACCCCGTGCTCGGCATGCTCGTGCATGGCCTGGGTGCGGATCTGCACCTCGATCGGTCGGTCGTCGTCACCCAGCACCACGGTGTGCAGCGAGCGGTAGCCGTTGGGCTTGGGGCGGGCGATGTAGTCGTCGAACTCGCCGGAAACGGGGCGGAAGCGCTCGTGGACCCGCGACAAGGCGCCGTAGCAGGCGGGCACGTCGGCCACGATCACGCGCAGCGCCCGCACGTCCATCACCCGCTCGAAGTCCAGGTGCTTGCCCTGCATCTTCTTCCAGATGCTGTAGAGGTGCTTGGGGCGGCCATGGACGACCGCCGCGACGCCGTGGGCCTGAAGGTCCGACGCCACCAGTCGGCGCACCGCGTCCACGCCCTCTTCCCGGGCGATGCGGGTCTCGGCCAGCAGCTTGGCGATGCGGCGGTACTCGTCGGGCTGCAGGAAGCGAAACGCCAGGTCCTCGAGTTCCCACTTGATCTGCCAGATGCCCAGGCGGCTGGCCAGCGGCGCGAAGACCTGGCGCGACTCGGCCGCCAGCGCCTGCGGGCAGGCCGTCTTGCTGGCGGCGTACCAGCGCAGGGTCTGCAGGCGCGAGGTCAGGCGCAGCAGCACCACCCGCAGGTCGCGCGAGAAGGCCAGCAGCATCTTGCGCACGCGCTCGGTCTGTTCGGCGCGTTGCTCTTCCTCGACCCGCGCCTCGCGGGCCGCGCGCTGGATCTGGACCAGCTTGCGGGTGTGGCTGACCAGGCTGGCGTACGACGCGCCAAAGGCCTTCTCGATGACTTCCTCGGGCCGCTGCAGGTAATCGCCGGCGTAGACCAGGTAAGCGGCGGCCTGCAGGCTCGGCGCCCCACCGATGTCGCGCAGGATCGAGGCCACGGCCTGGGCATGGGCGTAGGCCCCCTCGCCGGTGTCGAGCACCTGCGGGCTGAGCAGCGGCTCGGCGAAGGCGCGTGCCCGCTCGAGTTGGGCCAAACTGTCCTCGAGCGCGACCGCCGCGGCATGGCGCACCGCTGGCGATTCGCCCGCCAGGGTGACGATGGGCGCCGCGGCCTCGTGGAGGGTCGACCCGCTCTTCATGCCCCGCGCAGGAAATCGGACACCAGCCGGACCTGTTCCGGCTGCACCAGGGTCGGCGCATGCCCCACCCCGTCCAGCGTGACCAGCCGGGCCCGCGGTCCGCGCTGGGTCATCGCCTGCGCGGTCTCGGCCGACAGCAGATCGGACTGTGCCCCGCGCAGCAGCAGGGTCGGGCAGCGCAACGCATCGTAGGACGCCCACAGCGCCGCCTCGCCGGCCGCCGCCACCTCGGGCGTCACGGCGCGAAACGGCAGCGCGATCGCCGGGTCGTAGTGCGATTTGTAGCCGTCGCCGTCGGCCACCAGCTGCGGCCGGGTCAGGGCCAGCCACTGCTCGCGGCTGTGGGGCCCGAAACCCTGGCTGATCGCCCAGAGCGCATCCGCTGCCTCGTCCACGCTGGACCAGTGCATGGGCACGCCCAGGTACTGGCCAATTCGCTGCAGCGAGGCGTACTCGATGCGCGGGCCGACGTCGTTGAGCACGAGGCGCGAAACCGGAGAATCGGGCAATGCCGCCAGACCCATGCCGATCAGGCCGCCCATCGACGTGCCGACCCAGTGGACGACCTCGGCGTCCAGTCGGGCCAGCAGGGTCACCATGTCGGCCACGTAGGCCGGGATGGCATAGCCCGCCGGGTTCTTGAGCCAGCCCGAGCGGCCACGGCCCACCACGTCGGGGCAGACCACCCGGTACTCCTCGCACAGGCTGGCGGCCAGGGTGTCGAAGTCACGCCCCTGACGCGACAAGCCGTGCACGCAGACCAGAACCTTGTTGTTGGCCGGGTCGCCCCACTCCCAATAGGCCATGCGGTGCAGGCCGCAGGCCCCCAGGCACTGCACATCCTTCAGGCGGGGCGGGCTGGCGCTCATGTCGTGTAGTCTTCGTGAAAGGCTCGTCGCCGGATAATCCACTGTAGCAACCGCCAAGGAGATTTTTCGCATGCTCAAAGGAAAAACCGCGCTGGTCACCGGCTCGACCAGCGGCATCGGCCTGGGCATCGCCCAGGCCCTGGCCGCCGAAGGCGCGAACGTGGTGCTCAACGGCTTCGGTGACATCGACGCCGCCAAGGCCGAGGTCGCGAGGATGGCGGCTGCCGGTGCCCGCGTGGGCTACCACGGCGCCGACATGAGCCAGGCGGCGCAGATCGCCGACATGGTCCGGGCCTGCGAGGCCGAGTTCGGCGCCCTCGACATCCTGGTCAACAACGCCGGCATCCAGCACGTGGCCCCGGTGGACGAGTTCCCGCTCGAACGCTGGGACGCGATCATCGCCATCAACCTGAGCTCGGTCTTCCACGCCACCCGCGCCGCACTGCCCGGCATGAAGGCCAGGGGCTGGGGCCGCATCATCAACGTCGCCTCGGTGCACGGCCTGGTGGCCTCGGCCCATAAGTCGGCCTATGTCGCCGCCAAGCACGGCGTGATCGGCCTGACCAAGACCGTGGCCCTGGAAACCGCCACCACCCCGGTGACCTGCAACGCGATCTGCCCCGGCTGGGTGCTGACCCCGCTGGTCCAGAAGCAGGTGGACGCCCGCGCCGCCGCCGACGGGGTGTCGGTGGAAGAAGCCACCAAGCGCCTGCTGTCCGAGAAGGAGCCCTCGCAGCAGTTCACCACGCCGCAGGAACTGGCGGCGATGGCGGTGTTCATGTGCTCACCAGCCGCCAACAACCTGCGCGGCAGCTGCATCAACATGGACGGCGGCTGGGTCGCCCAGTGAGCGCCGGGGCCGCCGGCACGGCGGCCCTCCCCGCGTTCACTTCATCTGCACGCTGCCCTGCACGGTCACGCTGACCGTGCCCTTGCCCGCCTCGGTGGGCAGCGCGGACTCGTCGGCCACCTTGGCCATGGCCATCGCCACCCGCGGGGCCGGCATCGGCTGGCCTGCGGCATCGGCCATCACCTGCACCTCCCGCACGGCCCAGCCGGCGTAGCCGAAGGCACGCGACTGCCCGTCGGCCTGCGCACGGAACCGGGCGATCGCCTGCGCCGTCACCTCGGCCTCAGCGGCCTCGCGGGCCTCGCGGGACAGCCCGTACTGCACGCTGGAGATGGCCATCGTGGTGATGCGTCCGCTGAGCTGGGCGATCGCCGCCATGTCGCGGCCCGCCACCACCAGCTGCGTGCTGCCTTGCCAGCCGTTGATCTGGCCCTTGCTGCCGTAGCGGGGGTAGATCGAGAAGCCGCCGCTGGCGGGCTCCAGCTGACCGGGTCGGGCCACCCGGCGGGCCTCGGCCAGGGCCGCGTCCAGCGCCTGCTTGAGCTGGCTCTGCACGCCGGCGGCGTCGGCGCCCTCGCGGGTGACCGAAAAGCTCAGGGTCATCCAGTCTCGGGGCACCTCGGCCGTGGCGGTGGCTGACAGGGTCAGCACGCCCGCTGGCGGAACGGGCTCTGACCGCGCGGGTGCGGCCTGCAGGCCGAGCACCCCGAGGGTAGCCAGGCCGAGGCCCCGCGACAGGCGGCGGGCGGACATCGGGCGAAATCGGACGGAGGTGTTCATGTCCTGCTCAACGCAGCAGCCAGACGGTCCGATGACCGCATCCTCCCCCTAGGGGCAACAGTTGTAACAGCCGGTCAGAGCTCCCGGATCGCCCGGGCATTGCCTTGCACAATCGCCTCTGTTACAAATTCGGGACGCCCTCCATGAGCACCAGCGCCAACCCTCGCCAGGACCGCATCGTCGTCGTCGACGACGACGCCCGCATCCGCGACCTGCTGCGCCGCTACCTGACCCAGGAGGGTTTCGAGATCCTGCTGGCCGAGGATGCCAAGGCCCTGAACCGGCTGCTGACCCGCGAGACGATCGACATGATCATCCTCGACCTGATGCTGCCGGGCGAGGATGGCCTGTCGATCTGCCGCCGCCTGCGCGCCGCCAACGACCCCACCCCCATCATCATGCTGACGGCCAAGGTCGAGGACGTGGACCGCATCGTCGGCCTGGAGGTGGGCGCCGACGACTACCTGCCCAAGCCCTTCAACCCGCGCGAGCTGCTGGCGCGCATCCACGCGGTGCTGCGCCGTCGCCCTCGCCAAGAGGCACCCGGTGCGCCCTCCTCCGAGCCCGAGGTGGTGCGCTTCGGCCCCTTCGAGTTCGACCTCTCGCTGCGTCGCCTGACCAAGGACGGCGAGCCGATCACCCTGACCACCGGCGAGTTCTCGATGCTCAAGGCCCTGGTGCGCCATCCTCGCCAGCCTCTGTCGCGCGACAAGCTCGCCCAGCTGGCCCGGGGCCGCGAGTTCGAGCCCTTTGACCGCAGCCTGGACGTGCAGATCTCGCGCCTGCGCAAGATGCTCGAACCCGATCCGTCCAGCCCGCGCTACATCCAGACCGTCTGGGGCGTGGGCTATGTCTTCGTCCCGGGCGAGACCCCCGCTTGAAACGACCCTCCTTCTCGCTCAAGCTCTTCTGGCGCACCTTCCTGCTGCTGGGGGTGCTGCTGGCCGGCGGCATCCTGGTCTGGGTGAGCGCGCTGCGGCAGCTCGAGTTCGAACCCCGCGCGGTCCAGGCCGCCCAGCAGATCGCCAGCCTGGTCAACCTGTCACGCGCGGCGCTGCGCTACTCCGACGGCATCAACCGCATCGCGGTGGTCAAGACCATGAGCGAGCAGGAGGCGGTGCGCGTGCTGCTGCGCGAGCCGGGCGACCAGTGGGAGCCCTTCGAGACCGACCGTTTCACCCGCCGGGTCGCCGCCGACCTGCGCGAGCGCCTGGGCCCCGGCACCGTGCTGGCGCGCAGCGTCAACGGCCAGACTGCGCTGTGGGTGGGTTTCCAGATCGAGCAGGACCCCTACTGGATGCAGGCCGAGTACGCGCGCCTGGAGCCGCTCACGCCAGGCACCTGGATGGTCTGGGTGGCGACCGCCCTGCTGGCCTCCGTGGTGGGCTCGGTCGCCATCGCCAGCCTGATCAACCGGCCGCTGAAGGACCTGTCCTTCGCCGCCAGCCGCATCCGCGAGGGCGAATACGACTCTCGCCTGGACGAGACCACCCTGACCAGCGAGATCCGCGCGGTCAACATCGGCTTCAACCGCATGGCGCGCGAGCTGGCCAAGGTCGAGGAAGAACGCGCGGTGATGCTGGCCGGCATCAGCCATGACCTGCGCACCCCACTGGCACGGCTGCGCCTCGAGGCCGAGATCAGCGTGCACGACGAGGAAGCGCGCCGGAACATGGCGATGGACATCGACCAGCTCGACAACATCATCGACAAGTTCATGGACTATGCGCGGCCCGAGGACGCCAAGGTCCGCCCGGTGGACGCGGCCCACATCGCCGAGCGCGAGGCCGCGGCGTTTCGCGACACCACGCAGATCCGCATCCTGCTCAAGCTGCCTCAGACCCTGCACGTGATGGCCGACGACGTCGAGCTCGGGCGGGTCTTCGCCAACCTCTTCGAGAACGCCCGCCGCTACGGCCGCACCATGGACACCGGCGTGGCCAAGGTGGTGGTCAGCCATGTCCAGGCCGGCAGCGACGTGATCATCAGCGTGCGCGACCAGGGCCCGGGCGTGCCGCCCGAAAAGCTCGACCACCTCACCACGCCCTTCTTCCGCGGCGACGCCGCCCGCACCGCCGCCACCGGCGCCGGCCTGGGCCTGGCGATCGTCAAGAAAGCGCTGCAGCGCATGGGCGGCCAGCTGGAGCTGGCCAACGGCCGCGACAGCGGCCTGCTGGTTCACCTGCGACTGAAGAAGGCCTGAGCGACACGGGCCGGGCCGATCCCGGCCCCGCGCACCTCAGGCCAGCGCCTGGCGCAACACGACGTACAGCGCGGTCCCCAGCAGGATGCTGGGCAGCGGCTGCCGCCAGCGCCACTGCAGGCCCGCCACCAGGACCACCGCCAAGGCCTCGGGCCAGGGCGTGCCAGGGTGTTCCGCGGCCCAGCCGCGCGCCGCATGCAGCACCAGCAGCACCATCACCGCCAGGGGCAGGAAGCGCCCCAGCCGACCCACCACCGGGTGGCGCTGCAGCCACTGCGCGGCCAGGAAGGGCAAGGCCCGCAGGCCCCAGGTGATGGCCAGCATCACCACGATCGCGATCAGCACCTGCTGGCGGTCCATCAACGCGTCCCGCCGGTGGCGACCGCGGCATCGGGCCAGGCCGCGCCCACGGCCACGCAGGCCGCGCCCACGGCCACGCAGGCCGCGATCGACAGGGCCAGGGCCTGGGTCGGCCACGCCCACAGCGCCAGGCCGTAGGCCAGCAGGGCCACCCACAGCGGCGCCGCGGTGCTGCGGGCCCGCCACTGCTCGGTGGCCAGCACCGCGAACAGCGCACACAGCGCGAAATCCAGCCCCTGCAGCGGCACCTTGGCGCCACTGCCCAGCACCGCACCCAACGTGGAGCCCAGGACCCACCAGCCCTGGTTCAGCGCCGCCACCGCCACCAAACGCCGTGCCGGCGTGTCGGCCGGAAGCGTGGTCAGCACCGAGTAGGTCTCATCGGTGAGCGCGAAGCTGAGGTAGCCGCGCAGCACCCGGCCGGGCGGCAGGCGCTGGAGCAGCGACAGACCGTAGAACACATGGCGCAGGTTGATGATCAGCGTCGCGGCCGCGATCGCGCCCAGCGGCACCCCGGCCGCCAGCATCGGCACCATCATGAACTGCGCGGCGCCGGCGTAGACCAGCACGCTGGCCAGCACCGCCAGCCAGGCCTCGCCACCGGCCTGCACCCACAGAAAGCCGTACACCGTGCCCAGCGGCACGTAGCCGAAGGCCACCGGGGCACTGAGCGCCCAGGGCGACAGGGCGGTGGCCCGCCCCGCGCTCACGCCCGAACCAGCAGGCAGACCGCGCGGGTCTCGATGGCCCGGCCCTCACCCACCGGGCCCATCTTCTCGGCGGTCTTGGCCTTGACGTTGACCGCCCCGGGGTCGATGCCCAGGGCCTCGGCGATGCGCTGGACCATGGCCGGGATGTGGGGCGCCATCTTGGGCGCCTGGGCCACGATGGTGCTGTCCACGTTGACCACCTGCCAGCCAGCGGCCCGCACGCGGCGCACCGCCTCGGTGAGCAGCACGTGAGAGTCCGCGCCCTTGAATTCGAGCGCCGTGTCCGGAAAGTGGCGACCGATGTCGCCCAGCGCGGCGGCGCCGAGCACGGCGTCGGTGATCGCGTGCAGCAAGGCATCGGCATCGGAATGGCCCAGCAGGCCGTGGCTGTGGGGAATGGTCACCCCGCCCAGCACCAGCGGCCGGCCCACCACCAGGGCGTGGGTGTCCCAGCCCTCGCCCACCCGCAGCGCCGGGATCATTCGACCGCCTCCATGCGTTGCGAGATCTTCCATTGCACCCCGCTGGGGTCGCTCAGCTGCATGTCCAGGCGGCCCCAGGCCCGCTCCTGCGGAGGCTCGACCGCCACACCGTAGCGCGAAGCCAGGCCCTGGCGCTGGACCGTGGCCCACAGCGCCGGCAGGTCGTCCACCGTCAGGTGCAGTACCAGCGATTGCCCGGCGCGGGCGGTGTCGTCGCGCTGCAGCAGAAAGCCGGCGCTGCCCAGCGTGAAGCCGGCCAGATCGCCCATCACGAACTCCCGGGTGAAGCCCAGGTCCAGGTAGAACTGCTGCGCGGTGGCGAAATCCCGGGCCGGCACCGTCGGCCGGATCTGCGGGCCCGGCCGGGCGCTGGCCAGCAGGCGCTCGGCCAGGGCGAAGTCGGGCGGGAAGGTGACCTTGAAATTCTCCCAGTCGCCGCGCACCAGCCGCGGGCTGTGGCCCAAGGCCTCGACCGCGCTGGCCTCGTCGGTGACCTGCTCGCCGGCAAAGGCCAGCGCCGGGGCCAGCAGGCCCAGGCGGAACATCTGCGGGGTCTGGGCGGCCCATTTGCCGCGGCGGTCCACCGTGGCGCCGACACGGCCATCGGCCTCCTGCTTGAGGGTGTCGGCCAGCGGCAGCGCCAGCAGGCCGCCGACCTCGTCGCCCTGGCACTCGTCGATCAGGCGGTCCACCCACTCCGGGCGCAGCAGGCAGCGCGCGGCATCGTGCACCAGCACCCAGTCCTGCGGCTGGGCGCCGCGGGCGCGCAGCTCGTTCAGGCCGTTGGCCACGGTCTCGGCCCGGGTGGCACCTCCGGCCTTGGCCAGCCACAGGCGCTCGCCGGCCAGGTCCGGCAGGTCGTCCTCGAACTGTTCGTCGTCGGGGGCCAGCACCACCAGCGTGGCCTGGAGGCGATCCACACGCGCCAGGGCCGCCAGGGTGTGCGCCACCAGCGGCTGGCCCGCCAGCGGCTGGTACTGCTTGGGCCCCAGGGTGCCGGCCCGGGTGCCGGTGCCGGCGCAGGGCACCAGCGCGAAGAAGCGGGGTTCGGCCCCGACGGTGTAGGTGGTCATCGCCCCGATTCTAAAATCCGGGTCTGTCCAGACCGACCGCACGCCCCCCAGCCACCGCTCGGGGGCGTGCCGCCATTTCATGCAGCTGCCCGTCATCGCCCCCGGCAAACGATTCACCCTGCCCCGTCCCACCGGCTCGGGCGATGCCCTGCTGCTGGCCCGTCACGCCCAGGCCCAGGTGGCCCAGAAGCGCTTGCTGGCCATCGTCACCGCCGAGCCGGCCGACGCCCAGCGCCTGGCCGACGAGCTGCCCTTCTTCGCGCCCGGGCTGCGGGTGTCGGTGTTCCCGGACTGGGAGACCCTGCCCTACGACAGCTTCAGCCCGCACCAGGACCTGATCTCGGAGCGCCTGGCCACGCTGTGGCGCATCCACCAGGGCGAGGTGGACGTGGTGCTGTTGCCGGCCACCACCGCCCTCACCCGCCTGGCGCCGCCAGCCTTCCTGGCCGGCACCACCTTCGAGTTCCGCCAGAAGACCCGGCTGGACGAGGCCGCGCTGAAGAGCCAGTTGACGCTGGCCGGCTACACCCACGTCAGCCAGGTGGTCTCGCCCGGCGAGTACGCGGTGCGCGGCGGCCTGATCGACCTGTTCCCGATGGGCTCGAACGTGCCCTACCGGGTGGACCTGTTCGACGACGAGATCGACTCGATCCGCACCTTCGACCCCGACAGCCAGCGCAGCCTGTACCCGGTGCCCGAGGTGCGCCTGCTGCCTGGCCGCGAGTTCCCGATGGACGAGGCCGCCCGCACCCGCTTTCGCCAGCGCTGGCGCGAGCTGCTCGAGGGCGACCCGACCAAGAGCCGGATCTACAAGGACATCGCCCAGGGCATCGCCACCGCCGGCATCGAGTACTACCTGCCGCTGTTCTTCGAGGAGACCGCCAGCCTGTTCGACTACCTGGGGACCGACGCCGCCCTGGTGCTGCACGGCGAGGTCGACGAGGCGCTGCAGAAGTTCGCCGCCGAGACCCGCGAGCGCCACCGCTTCCTGCAGGCCGACCCCGAGCGTCCGATCCTGCCGCCCGAGGCGATCTTCCTGAAGACCGACGAGTTCTTCACCCGTGCCGGTGCCCACGCGGTGCTGGCGGTGCGTGGCCAGGCCGAGCTGGACTGGGCCCGGCCCCTGCCGGGCGTGGCGACCGACCGCGGCAGCACCGAGCCGCTGGCGGCGCTGGAGCGGCACCTGGCCGGCACGCCCCACCGCGTGCTGCTGGTGGCCGAGAGCGAAGGCCGGCGCGAGAGCCTGCTGGAGCTGCTGCGCGACCACCGCATCGAGGTGCCCAGCGTGGCCTCGCTGGCCGATTTCCAGGCCGGCACCGACAAGGTGGCGATCACCGCCGCACCGCTGGCCGCCGGCTTCCACTGGCACGAGCCGGCCGACGGCACCAGCCTGCAGTTCATCACCGAGACCGAGCTCTTCGCGTCCGCCCCCAGCACCCGCCGGCGCAGCCGCAAGCAGGAGCAGACCAGCAACGTCGATGCGCTGATCAAGGACCTGTCCGAGCTGAAGATCGGCGACCCGGTGGTGCACGCCGCCCACGGCATCGGGCGCTACCAGGGCCTGCTGCACATCGACCTGGGCGAGGGGCCATCGGAGTTCCTGCACCTGGAATACGCGGACAAGGCGACGCTGTACGTGCCGGTCAGCCAGTTGCACCTGATCAGCCGCTACACCGGCGTCAGCGCCGAGGAGGCGCCGCTGCACAAGCTGGGCTCGGCCCAGTGGGACAAGGCCCGCCGCAAGGCCGCCGAGCAGGTGCGAGACACCGCGGCCGAACTGCTGAACCTGTACGCGGTGCGCGCCGCCCGCGCCGGCATGAGCCACCGCTACTCGGCGCACGACTACGAGGCCTTCGCCGCCAGCTTCGGCTTCGAGGAGACGGCCGACCAGCGCGCCGCGATCCACGCGGTGATCCAGGACATGGTCAGCCCCAAGCCGATGGACCGCCTGGTCTGCGGCGACGTGGGTTTCGGCAAGACCGAGGTGGCCCTTCGCGCGGCCTTCGTGTCGGTGATCGGCGGCAAGCAAGTGGCCTTCCTGGCGCCCACCACGCTGCTGGCCGAACAACACTACCAGACCATCGTCGACCGCTTCGGCAAGTGGCCGGTCAAGGTGGCTGAACTCTCGCGCTTTCGCACCACCAAGGAGATCAAGACGGCGCTCGACGGGCTGGAGAACGGCACCATCGACATCGTCATCGGCACCCACAAGCTGCTGTCCAAGGACGTGCGCTTCAAGCGCCTGGGCCTGCTGATCATCGACGAGGAGCACCGCTTCGGCGTGCGCCACAAGGAGGCCATCAAGGCCATGCGCGCCGAAGTGGACGTGCTCACCCTGACCGCCACGCCCATCCCCCGCACCCTGGGCATGGCGCTGGAGGGCCTGCGCGACCTGAGCGTGATCGCCACCGCGCCGCAGCGCCGGCTGGCGATCAAGACCTTCGTGCGCAACGAGGGCAAGGGCGTGGTGCGCGAGGCGGTGATGCGCGAACTCAAGCGCGGCGGCCAGGTCTACTTCCTGCACAACGAGGTCGAGACGATCGAGAACCGCCGCCAGGCCCTGGCCGAGCTGCTGCCCGAAGCCCGCATCGCGGTGGCCCACGGCCAGATGCCCGAGCGCGAGCTCGAGCGGGTGATGCGCGAGTTCACCGCCCAGCGCTTCAACGTGCTGCTGTGCTCGACCATCATCGAGACCGGCATCGACGTGCCCACCGCCAACACGATCATCATCAGCCGTGCCGACAAGTTCGGTCTGGCCCAGCTGCACCAGCTGCGCGGTCGGGTGGGCCGCAGCCACCACCAGGCCTATGCCTACCTGCTGGTACCCGATGTCGAGGGCCTGACCAAGCAGGCAGAGCAGCGCCTGACCGCGATCCAGGAGATGGAGGAGCTGGGCTCGGGCTTCTACCTGGCGATGCACGACCTGGAGATCCGCGGCGCCGGCGAGGTGCTGGGCGACAGCCAGAGCGGCAACATGATGGAGGTGGGCTTCCAGCTCTACAACGACATGCTGTCCGAGGCGGTGCGCGCCCTGAAGAACGGCCAGGAGCCCGACCTGCTGGGCCCCAACAGCGCGGTCTTCGGCGGCGGCACCACCGAGATCAACCTGCACGCCCCCGCCCTGCTGCCCGACGCCTACTGCGGCGACGTGCACGTGCGCCTGAACTTCTACAAGCGCCTGGCCAGCGCCGACAAGGCCGAACAGCTCGACGCCCTGCTCGAGGAGATCACCGACCGCTTCGGCAAGCTGCCGCCGCAGGGCCAGACCCTGTTCGACGGCCACCGCCTGCGCATCCAGGCCAAGCCCTATGGCGTGATCAAGATCGACGCCAACCCCAAACTGATGAACATCAGCTTCCGGCCCAACCCGCCGGTCGACGCGATGAAGATCATCGAGCTGGTGCAGAAGAACCGGTCGATCAAGCTGGTGGGCAACGACAAGCTGCGCATCGACCGCGAGATCGCCGAACCGCGCGACCGCGCGCAGTACGTGCGCGACGTGCTGCGCTCGCTGGGGCAGCCCCAGGGCGCGCGCTGAGCGCCGGGGCCCGGGCGCGGACTCAGTCCAGCGGCCAGTCGGCCGACTTGCCCATCGCCCCGGTGGGCAGCGCCGGGCCGACGCGCACGTGCACCGGGCGCGCGGCCGGTGCCAGCTGCCGGGCGGCCCAGTCCAGCAGTTCCTGCGCCAGCGCAGGGCTGGTGCCGGGCCGTGGCACGACGAAGGCCTTGAGCCGCAGCGCCCCGCCGGCCACCGCGTGCGGCCGCACCGCCGCCTCGGCCACGCCGGGGTGGCGCCGCAGCGCGTCGGCCACGGCAGCCGGCTGCACGTTCACGCCACCCACCTGCACCACGCCGTCCAGGCGGCCGGCGGGCCGGAAATGCTGGTCATCCTCGAAGTCCAGCGCGTCGGGCACGCGCAGCGCCGATTCGCTGCCCTCGGGCGAGCGCCGCCAGAGTTGCCCCGGGTCGGCCGGGTCGCGGCGCCAGAAGGGGTGCAGCTGGTAGGGCCCGTCCGGCTGGTCGCGCCAGCCGATGCCGGCGGTCTCGCTGCTGCCGTAGACCTGCAGCAGGCGCGCCAGGCCGCTGTCGATGGCGGCCTGCGCGGTGCTGGGCGGGCACGGGGCGGTCGAGGTCACGCCGACCACGTCGGCGGGCCAATCGGGCATCAGCCGCGCCAGCGCGGCCCAGCCCTCTGGGTAGCCGACCACCAGATCGCCCGGCTGAACCTGCCGGGGCAAGCGGGCGAGTTGCTCTCCCGGCAGGTGCAGCACCGGCACCCCACCCCAGACGCGCGGCAGCAGCACGCCGAACAGGAACCCGTAGATGTGGTGGCAACGCACCAGACAGATCACGCGCTGCCGAGGCCCGATCACCGCGGCCATCGCCTGCATCTCCTGCCACAGCGCCGGCAAGGAATGCGTGCTGCGCCGCGGCGCCCCGGTGCTGCCCGAGCTGCGCACGGCCAGCGCAGGAGGACCGGCGGCCAGCCCGTCGCGCACCAGGGCCAGCCAAGCGTCCCAGCGCCGCGGCGGCGCCTGCTCGCCCCGCATGGCCCAGGAGGCCGCCTCGGCCAGGGCCGCGCTCAGGGCCAGCCACTCCAGCGAATCCAGCCCCAGTGACTCGACCAGGTCCTCATCGCCCGCCGGCCGCGCGGCCGGCGGACGGCCCGGGCGCAGCGCGGCGAGCTCGCCCTGGACCAGGTCGGCCAGGTAACGCTCGAGCAGACCGGCGTCTTGCCACCAGGCCCACGGCGGCGAGACGGGCGCCACGCTCAGGGCGTCCATGGGTCGTTGGGAGCGGTCACGATCAGGACCAGCCCGGTCGGGTCGGAGGGCAGGCGCAGCGCGGTGACGGACAGCGACTCCGGCACCCCGGCGATGCCACCACCACCCGGCAGTTGGAGCCGCTGCCAGTGTCGGATCACGCCCACCTTGCCCGCCTGCTCGCGGACCGCGTCCGCCAGCTCCGGCACCAGCGGCTCCATCAGCTGGTAAAGGTTGAAGTCGGTCAACACCGCCATCAGGGACACGAGCAGACGCGAGGCCGCCGGGTTCATCACCGTGATCTGGCCGTCGGGCGACGCCCGCATGACCCCCACGGGGGCCAGATGGAGCAGCTCCAACAGGCTCGCCTGGCTCATGGCCGCCTCATCCCCGTCCGGGGGCGGGGGAGGCCGTCGGGGCAAGGTGTGGCTCATGCCCGGTCGATCAGCATGTAGCAAAGGGCGTCACCCGGCCGGTACAGCAGGCGCAGGCGCGCACGGGTGGGTCGCATGCGGAAGGTCAGCACGTAGGGCAGCACCTCGTCGAGCACCTGCCCGTCGTGCTCGGCCTCGGTGAACCGGCCGGCCACCAGGTAGTTGTTGAGGCAAGGGGCCAACTCGACGAAGGCGTGCTGGCCGATGACGCTCTGGCGCGGAAAGGCCGACGCCACCGACTCATGGCGGTTGTAGCGGCGCACATGCCCCCCGGTATCGAAGCCGATCACCCCGAAGGACAAGGCATCCAGCGCTTCGTCGCTGAGCTGGTGGAGTCGGGCACAGATGCCCGGGTCCTCGAACTGCAAGGCCATCGACGTCATTCATCTCTCCTGTGGCGGTCCCATGGCGCCCACGAGGGCCCCCGTCACCGCAGGATTCGGCTGCCCGACCGGGCGCTGTAGCCCGACCCTGAGGGATTTCGCACGCTTGGGCGACAATCCGCACCGTCCCGGCCGTGGCTGCCGGCCCCATCCACTCCCCCACCATGAACGCCCAGGAATTCGCCCCCGGCCTGTTCGTGCGCGGCCTCGTGCCGCCGCTGAAGCTGTCCGACTACCGCCTTGTCGCCTTCGACATGGACTCCACGCTGATCAACATCGAGTGCGTGGACGAGATCGCCGCCGCCGCCGGCCGCAAGGACGAGGTGGCCGCCATCACCGAAGCCGCCATGCGTGGCGAGATCACCGACTACAAGGACAGCCTGCGCCGCCGTGTCGCCCTGCTCAAGGGCGTGCCGGTCACCGCGATGGACGAGGTCTACAGCCGCCACCTGCAGCTCAACCCCGGCGTCGAGGCCTTTGTCCAGGCCTGCCAGACCGCCGGCCTGAAAACCCTTCTGGTCTCGGGTGGCTTCACATTCTTCTCCGACCGCATCAAGCACCGCCTGAAGCTGGACTTCGCCCGCGCCAACGTGCTGGAGATGGACAACGGCGTGCTCACCGGTCGCCTCGTCGACCGCCCTTGGGGCGACATCGTCGACGGCGCCGAAAAGCGCCGCGTGGTGCTGGAGGTTTGCGAGCTGATGGGCATCGCGCCCACCCAGGCGATCGCCGTGGGCGACGGCGCCAACGACCTGCCGATGATGAGCGTGGCGGGCCTGTCGATCGCCTTCCACGGCAAGCCCGCGGTGCGCGAGCAGGCCATGATCTCGATCGAATCCGGCGGCATGGAGCAGGCCCTGGCCGTGCTGCGCTGAACGCGCCCCCGCGTTTTTCCCGCTCAAGCCTGCGGGCCCTGCGCCGATAGCCGGTGCATGGCCCGCATCCACATCGTTCACCCCTCCGCCGCCCAACGTGACGCCCTGGCCCAGCCGCTTCGGCTGCAGGGCTGGAAGATCACAGAGTCCGGCTCCCGCACCGAGCTGCTTCAGCGCCTGTCCGGCCCCGCCGCCCACCGCTTCGGCGACCTGGTGCTGGTGGACCTGCAGGACTGGAGCGTGCCCGGCACCGCCCTGATCAAGGCGCTGCGTCGCCAGCTGGCCAGCCCGCTGCCGGTGCTGGTGCGGCTGCCCCTGTCGCCCGAGACCGCCGACCTGGCCTCCCAGGCCGCCCGGCTGGCAGGAGCCAACCTGCTGCTGGGCGGGCGCTCCGACGCCACCGCCGTGGTCCAGGCCGCCGCCTGCCTGGGCGGCTGGGAAGCGATCGACCCGGCCCAGCGCGCCCTTCGCGAGGCGCTGCTGGTGGGCGTGTGGCAAGCCCAGATGGAGCTGATCGCCCTGCCCGACCATGCCGCGGCCACCGTGGTCTCGGCCCGCCGGGTGTTCGAGGGCCTGCTGGCCCAACGCCTGGACGAGCGCGCAGCCGACGCGGCCCTGGCCCTGACCGGCATCGCCGGCGGCCCGGTGCCCCTGGGGCGCTGGGCGGGCTGGTACCACCCGGCCCACGAAACCTGCGCAGGCGAGGCCACCCTCACCCGCCGCCGTCAGGCCGTCTGGCCGCTGTGCCTGCTGGTGGATGCCGGCGGCCAGCGATACGCCCTGCCGCTGGAAGCCGCGGTCTGTCCCGGCGCCTGGTGGAGCGACGGCGACCCCCTGCCCGGCCACGCCGACGCGCAGCTGCCGGCCCTGCCGATGGTGCGCCTGCTGGGCGGCTCGCGCTTCCGGCGCCTGCTGGCCACCGACCGCGCCACCGTCATGCTGCGCCGCGAAGAGCAGGGCCAGGTGGCCGAGCACGCGGTGCGCGTGGACGAGGTGCTGGGGATCGAACCCCTGGCGGTGGACCGCTGCCCCACCTGGACCGCCCGCGCCAGCGGCTTGGTCGGCACCGCGGTGGACCGCGATGGCGAGCCGGTCCTGGTGCTGGACGGCGACGCCCTGTGGCGCGAGCTGCACATCGCCCTGGCCGGCGCCGCGCGCTGAGCCCGCTTCAGGGGCTCAGCTGCTGAGCTGGGCCCAGGTCTTTTCCAGGCGCTTGACCGACACCGGCTGCGGCGTGCGCAGCTCCTGCGCGAACAGGCTGATGCGCAGCTCCTCGAGCTGCCAGCGGAAGTCGTCCAGCCGCCCGTCGGCCTGGCCCTTGAGCTCGGCCAGGCGGCGCTGGTGGCGCTGCTCCAGCGGCCGCAGCTCGGCCAGGCGCTGGGCGTCGCGCGCCGGGTCGGCGCGCAGCTTGTCCAGCCGCATCACCACCCCCTTGAGGTAGCGCGGAAAGTGCTGCAGCTGCGCCCAGGGCGTCTGCAGCACGAAGCGCTTGGTACACAGCCGCGACAACTGGCCGGCGATGTCCTCGGCCACGTCCTTGGGCGGCTTGGCGTCCTTGAGCTTGCGGGTCGCCGCGGCGAATTCCACCAGCACCGTGCCCGCCAGGCGCGCCACCTCCTGCGCGATCAGGTTCAGGCGGGCGCGGCCCTCCTCCACCCGTCGCTCGAAGGCGGCCCTGTCCTGCGGCAGCGGATCGGCCAGAAAGGCGCGGTCGAGCGCCACGTCCACGATCTGCGCCTTGAGCTCATCGGCCGTGCCCAGGGGCATGTAGGCCACGGCCATCTTGGTCAGGTCGGGGATGTTCTTGTCCAGGTATTTCAGCGGCTCCTTGATCTGCAACGCCACCAGGCGGCGCAGGCCGGCGCGGTGCTTGAGCGCGGCGACGTCGGGCTCGTCGAAGACCTCGATCTCGACGTGGGTGCCCTTGTCGATCAGGGCCGGGAAGCCCACCAGGGTCTGGCCGCCCTTGCGGATCTCCATGAGCTCGGGCAGTTCACCGAACGTCCAGGCGGTGTGCTGCGCCGGCGGGGTGTCGGCCGGCGGGGGCGCTGCCGCCTTGACCACGGCCTGGATCGCTCGGCCGCCGGATTCGGTGCGGACGACCTGGGGCTGCGGCGCCGGGGCGGCCGCCGGGCTGGAGAGCTTGAGCGCGGCCAACGCCTGGAAGGCCGAGCGGGCCTGACCGCCCAGCTCGGCCTTGAGCGTGGCCAGCTGACGGCCCATGCCCAGCTGGCGGCCGTGCTCGTCGACCACCCGGAAGTTCATGAACAGGTGCGGGCTGAGCTGCTCGAGCTTGAAGTCGTTGCGCTGCACCGCCAGCTGGGTGCGCTCGCGCACCGCCTTGAGCAGCACGTCCACCAGGTGGCCCTGGCCGGCCTCGGCGGTGGCGCAGAACTCGGCCACGAACTCGGCCACCGGCTGCAGGCGGGCCCGCGGCTTCTGGTGCAGGCTCTTGACCAGGGCCGAGACCTTGGCCTCGAGCATGCCCGGCACCAGCCACTCGCAACGCTCCTCGCTGACCTGGTTCAGGGCATAGATCGGCACGCTCACCGTGACGCCGTCCTTGGCATCGCCGGGCTGGTGCAGATACGCCACCGCGCAGTCCACCCCGCCCAGGCGAAGCGTGCGCGGGAAGGCGGCGGTGGTGACACCGGCGGCCTCGTGGCGCATCAGCTCGTCGCGGCTCAGGTGCAGCAGCTTGGGCTCGGCGCGGCTGGCCTCGCGGTACCACCGCTCCATCGTGGCCCCGCTGACCACCTCGGCGCCGACGTGTTCGTCGTAGTAGGCCCAGATCAGCTCGTCGTCCACCAGCACGTCCTGACGGCGCGACTTGTGCTCCAGGTCCTGCACCTGCTGGATCAGGCGGCGGTTGTGGGCCAGGAAGGGCAGCTTGCCGTCCCACTCGCCGTTGACCAGGGCCTCGCGGATGAAGATCTCGCGCGCGGCCTTGGCATCCACCCGGCCGAAATTCACCCGCCGGCCGCTGTAGACCACGATGCCGTAGAGCGTGGCGCGCTCCAGCGCGATCACCTCGGCTGCCTTCTTCTCCCAGTGCGGCTCCATCAGCTGGGTCTTGAGCAGGTGGCCGGCGATGCCGGGGATCCACTGCGGCTCGATCGTGGCCAGGCCGCGGCCGAACAGACGGGTGGTGTCCACCAGTTCGGCGGCGATCAGCCAGCGGCCGGGCTTCTTGCTCAGGTGGGCGCCGGGGTGGCGCCAGAACTTGATGCCACGCGCGCCCAGGTACCACTCGTCGTCATCCGACTTGCAACCCACGTTGCCCAGCAGGCCGGCCAGCATCGACAGGTGGACCTGCTCGTAGGTGGCGGCGCTCTGGTTCAGGCGCCAGCCGTGCTCGGTGACCACGGTCATCAGCTGGCTGTGGATGTCGCGCCATTCGCGCACCCGGCGCGGGCTGACGAACTGCTCGCGCAGACGCTGCTCCTGCTGCCGGTTGCTCAACTTGTGGGTGTCCACCTGCTGGCCGGCCTGGGCGGCGTGGCCGTGGTTGCCGCGACCGGCCTCGATCCACTTCCAGAGCTTGAGGTAGCCCATGAACTCCGACTTCTCGTCGTCGAAGAGCTTGTGCTTCTCGTCGGCGGCCTGCTGCTGCTCCAGCGGGCGGTCGCGCACATCCTGACCGGAGAGCGCCGAGGCGATCACCAACACCTCGCTCAGGGCCTGGCGGTCGCGGGCCTCCAGAATCATGCGCCCCACGCGCGGGTCCAGCGGCAGGCGCGAGAGCTCCTGGCCGATCGGGGTCAACTCGTTGGCCTCGTCCACCGCGCCCAGCTCGGCCAGCAAGGCGTAGCCGTCGGCGATCGCCTTGCGCGGCGGCGCCTCCAGGAAGGGGAAGTCCTCGACCAGGCCCAGGCCCAGCGCCTTCATGCGCAGGATCACCCCGGCCAGCGAGGAGCGCAGGATCTCGGGGTCGGTGAAGCGCGGGCGGCCGTTGAAGTCCTTCTCGTCGTACAGGCGGATGCAGATGCCGTTGGCCACCCGGCCGCAACGGCCGGCACGCTGGTTGGCCGCCGCCTGGCTGACCGACTCGATCTGCAGCTGCTCGACCTTGTTTCGGTAGCTGTAGCGCTTGACCCGGGCCAGGCCGGTGTCAATGACGTAGCGGATGCCCGGCACCGTCAGCGAGGTCTCGGCCACGTTGGTGGCCAGCACGATGCGCCGACCGTTGCCGGCGGTGAAGACGCGGTCCTGCTCGGCCTGGCTCAGGCGGGCGAACAGCGGCAGGATCTCGGGCTGCGGGCCGTGGCGGTGCTGCTGGGCGGCGTGCTTGCGCAGGTGGTCGGCGGCCTCGCGGATCTCGCGCTCGCCCGGCAGGAAGACCAGGATGTCGCCCGGCCCTTCGCGCCAGAGCTCGTCCACCGCGTCGGCGATCGCGTCGTCCTGGTCGAACTCCTTCGATTCCTCGAAGGCGCGGTAGCGCTGCTCGACCGGGAAGGTGCGGCCGCTGACCATCAGCACTGGAGCCTTGCCCTTGGCGCTGGCGAAATGCTCCGCAAAGCGGTCGGCGTCGATCGTGGCCGAAGTGACGATGACCTTCAGGTCCGGGCGGCGCGGCAGGATCTGCCGCAGATAGCCCAGCAGGAAGTCGATGTTGAGGCTGCGCTCGTGCGCCTCGTCGATGATCAGCGTGTCGTAGGCCCTGAGCAGCGGGTCGTTCTGCGTCTCGGCCAGCAGGATGCCGTCGGTCATCAGCTTGACCGAGGCGCCCGGCTGCAGGCGGTCGTTGAAGCGCACCTTGTAGCCCACCACCTCGCCCAGCGGGGAATTGATTTCCTCGGCGATGCGCTTGGCCACCGAGCTGGCGGCGATCCGCCGCGGCTGGGTGTGGCCGATCAGGCCGGTGCCACCGGCGCCACGGCCGCGGCCAAGGGCCAGCGCGATCTTGGGCAGCTGGGTGGTCTTGCCCGAACCCGTCTCGCCGCAGACGATGACCACCTGGTGCTCCTGGATCGCCTGGGCGATCTCCTCGCGCCGGCCGCTGACCGGCAGGTTGTCCGGAAAGGTGATCGGCGGCACCGGGTTGGCGGGCGGCAGGGTGCGGGGCTCGCGCGGGCCGCGCGGCGGGCGCGGCCCCCGATCGGGGCGGCGAGCGGGCGGAGCGGACGGGGGAGAAGGCGGGGTCGGGGCGGTCACAGGGGCGGGATTATCGGGCCGCCCGCCCGCCCGCGCGGGTTCAGGGCGCCGCCACGTCGCGGGCGAAGGGGGCGGCCAGGGGCTCGCCCACGAAGACGCTCTGCAGCGGCCAGGCCACGCTCTTCCAGTAGGCCTCCAGCGCCGACACCCCTTGCAGGTAATGCCCCAGCAGCAGCGGCGGCAGCGGAAATTTCTGCAGGTGGTTGCAGGGCTCGCTGACCGTGCCGTGGCTGGCGGTGGCCCCGGCGGCGATCCACTCCAGCGCGGTGCTCTGGCCGCCGGAACCGTCCAGCACCCCGCCGTACGAGGTCAGGTGATCGGCCAGGGCGCCCGGGACGAAGCCGAACTGGTCCAGCCGCTCCAGACGCGCGGTGCCGGTCATCAGCAGCACCACGTCTTCCTGTCGGCCGGCGCTGGCGGCGTCCAGGGTCCGCAGGGCCAGGCTGCGGGCCATCAGGTAGCCCGGCTCCGGGAACAGCGGTGCGCGCACATTGCGGGCCGCGTCCGTGGTGCGCAGGAACACCGCCGCCGACGGCGCGCCGAAAGTGCGCCCCAGCGTCCCGTCCGAGGCCACGCCGCGGTCGATCAGTTGCCGCGCCTGGGCCACGTCGGCCGCCGCCAGCAGCATGGACGGCCGCAGCCCCAGCCGGGTGAAGGGCTGCGCGGTGCCGTGGTTGAAATAGGGCGAGGCGGGGCCGGCGTCGCAACTGGACCGGCAGAAGCCCGGCTGCCAGCCCAACGCCAACGCCCCGGTGATCGACTGGCACTGCACCGCATAGGGCGTGCGCCAGGCCAGGGCCAGGGCCTGGACCTGCGGCCCGAAGTGGTCTTCGATGCGAAGGCGCAACTCCGCGAACTCCTCGCGCTCCAGGCGGGCCTTGCGCGGCAGGCGCACCCGAAGCACCTGGGCATCGGACAGCCCCCGGCGCGACTGGTAGTGGGCACCGACAGCCACCGAGTAGGGATCGTCCTCGTTGATCACCAGGCCGATCTGCCCCGCCCGCAGGCGCCCCTCGTCACGCACCGCCCGTGGCAGTGCCAGGGCCGCGCGGGCCGCAGCCGAAGGCGTCGGCGCCGCGCTCTGCGCCGACGCGGCCGGCTCGCCCTCCGCGGCCGAAGCCGCACCCGCAGGCTGTGCCCCGGCGCCCATGACCGCCCCGAGCGTCGCCGCGGCGAGCAGCAGACGCCGACCGAGGGCGAGGAGGCGCGAGGACAAGGGCTGCATCCGGGCAAGTATCGGCCACCCTGGGGCACAATCCGCACACTGATGATGGACGCCGTCTTCCCCCACACCTTCGTGCCCTGGTTCCGGTCGGTGGCGCCACACATCCATGCCTACCGGGGCAAGACCTTCGTGGTCGGCATCACCGGCGAGGCGATCGCCGCGGGCAAGCTGAATGCGGCGGTCCAGGACCTGGCCATCCTCCACGCCATGGGCGTTCGCCTGGTGCTGGTGCACGGCTTTCGACCACAGGTCGACGAACAGCTTCGTGCCAAGGGGCTGAGCTCGCGCTTTGCCCAAGGGCGGCGCATCACCGACAGCGTGGCGTTGGACTGCGCCCAGGAGGCCGCGGGCCAGCTCCGCTTCGAGATCGAAGCCGCCTTCTCCCAGGGGCTGCCCAACACCCCGATGGCGAACTCCACGGTTCGCGTCGTGTCGGGCAATTTCCTGACCGCCCGACCGGTGGGCATCGTTGACGGGGTGGATTACCTCTCCAGCGGCCTGGTGCGAAAGGTCGACGCGGTGATGATCCGCAGCGCCATCGACATTGGCGCTCTGGTCCTGTTGTCGCCCTTCGGTTTCTCACCGACCGGCGAGGCTTTCAATCTCTCGATGGAAGACGTGGCCACCGCCACCGCCATCGCGCTGCAGGCCGACAAGCTGCTGTTCCTGACCGAGGTGCCCGGGATTCACGAAACCCTGGACGATGCCGACAGCCCGATCGACACCGAACTCGCCTTGGCCGACGCAGAACGCCTGCTGGCGCGGCTGCCTGCTCCCACCCAGCCCACCGACCCCGCCTTTTACCTGCGCCATTGCGCGGCGGCCTGCCGTGGTGGGGTCGAGCGCTCCCACATCCTGCCTTTTGCCACCGACGGCGCGCTGTTGATGGAGATATTCACCCACGACGGCATCGGCACCATGGTCGTGGACGAGAAACTCGAAAGCCTGCGCGAGGCCACCGCCGACGACGTGGGCGGCATCCTGCAGTTGATCGAACCCTTCGAGCGTGATGGCACGCTGGTCAAGCGCGACCGCACTGAAATCGAGCGCGACATCGCCAACTACACCGTCATCGAGCACGACGGCGTCATCTTCGGTTGCGCCGCGCTGTACCCCTACCCCGAGGCCCGCACCGCCGAAATGGCAGCCCTGACGGTGTCCCCTCAGGTGCAGGGGCAAGGCGACGGTGACAAGATCCTCAAGCGGGTCGAGCAACGCGCCCGCTCGATGGGCTTGGCCTCGATATTCGTGCTGACCACGCGCACCATGCATTGGTTCATCAAGCGCGGATTCACCCCGGTCGACCCCGAGCGGCTGCCCGAGGCCCGCAAGCGCAAATACAACTGGGACCGCCGCTCGCAGGTCCTGTTCAAGAAACTGGGCTAAGCCCGCACCCCGGCCGGGCATGGGCCCACCGAAGAGCAACCCCGAACACACAAGGATTCGAGATGGCACGCACCGTCCAATGCACCTACCTCAAGAAGGAAGCCGATGGCCTGGATTTCGCCCCCTACCCGGGCGAACTGGGCAAGCGGATCTATGACCACATCAGCAAGGAAGCGTTCGAGCTCTGGAAGCGCCACCAGACCATGCTGGTCAATGAAAACCGCCTGAACCTGGCCGACGCCCGGGCCCGTCAGTATCTGGCCCGCCAGATGGAGCAATTCCTGTTCGGCGGCGCCGCCGACCAGCCCAGTGGATTTGTGCCGCCTTCGGCCTGATTTCTAGGGGGCGAATCCGGTCCGGAAACAAATGGAAATCCTGCGGGATTTTCTCGGGCTATATACTTCGCTGCATCATCCACTCGGGAATTCATGGAGTAGCGAATGCCCAGCCCTTCGATTCAAGACCTGCTGGCCCAACGGGCCGAACTCGACAAGCAGATTGCGGAAGCCCAGCGCTCCGCTCGGGCGGATGCGATTGCCAAGATCAAGGTGCTGATGGCCGAATATGGCCTGACCGCCGCCGATCTGACCGGTCGCGCCCCCGCGGCCCCCAAGGCGGATGGCGCCAAGAAAGTCGCCGCCAAATACCGCGACCCGGCCACCGGCCAAACCTGGACCGGCCGCGGCCTGAAGCCCAAGTGGCTGACTGCCGCGCTGGCAGGCGGGAAGTCTCTGGACGATTTCGCGATCTGATTCGCCAGCAGGAGCGCCGGCCCGACCACCGGTCGGCCCGCGGGCGCGCAAAGGGCAGCTTCGGCTGCCCTTTGCATTTCGGTACCCAGGCGCCGCGCCGGTGACACCCGCCCGTGGGCGACGGCGGCGCTGCCGTAGACTGCCGGGGTGATTCCCCACGGCTTTATCCAGGACCTGCTGTCCCGCACCGACGTCGTCGAGGTCGTCGGTCGCCATGTCGAGCTCAAGAAGGCCGGCATCAACTACAAGGGCTTGTGCCCCTTCCACGGCGAGAAGTCCCCCAGCTTCATCGTCAGCCCCTCGCGCCAGACCTACCATTGCTTCGGCTGCGGCGCCCACGGTGACGCGCTGCGCTTCCTGACCGAGCACCACGGACTGAACTTCGTCGAGGCCGTCAAGGATCTGGCCCAGTCGGCCGGCATGGTGGTGCCCGAGGACGATGTCAGCCCCGCCGAGCGTGCCCAGGCCGCGCAGCAGCGCGAGAAGGAACTCAGCCTGACCGACGTGCTCGCCAAGGCCGGCGAGCATTACCGGCGCCAGCTCAAGGGCAGCCCGCGGGCGGTGGGCTACCTCAAGGGCCGCGGCCTGACCGGCGAGGTCGCCCTGCGCTTCGGACTGGGCTACGCGCCGGAAGGCTGGCGCGGCCTGGCCAGCGTCTTTCCGCGCTACGACGACCCGCTGCTGGCCGAGTCCGGCCTGGTCATCGTGCAGGGCGCCGACGAGGGCAAGCCCGAGGCCGAACAGAAGCGCTACGACCGCTTCCGCGACCGCATCATGTTCCCGATCCGCAACGTCAAGGGCGAGGTGATCGGCTTTGGCGGTCGGGTGCTGGACAAGGGTGAACCCAAATACCTGAACTCGCCCGAGACCCCGGTGTTCCACAAGGGCCGCGAGCTCTATGGCCTGTACGAGGCCCGCACCGGGCTGCGCGAGCGCGGCTACGCCCTGGTCACCGAGGGCTACATGGACGTGGTGGCGCTGGCCCAGCTGGGCTTTCCCAACGCGGTGGCCACCCTGGGCACGGCCTGCACCGCCGACCATGTGCACAAGCTGCTGCGCTTCACCGAGCAGGTGGTGTTCAGTTTCGACGGCGACGCGGCCGGTCGCCGCGCCGCCGGTCGTGCCCTCGAGGCCGCCCTGCCCCACGCCAGCGACACGCGCAGCTTCCGCTTCCTGTTCCTGCCCACCGAGCACGACCCCGACAGCTACATCCGCGAGTTCGGCAGCGAGGCCTTCGAGGCCCAGGTCCGGGCCGCGGTGCCGCTGTCACGCCAACTGCTGGAGCATGCCGGCGCCGACTGCGACCTGGGCACCGCCGAAGGGCGGGCCCGCATGCTGTCGCAGGCCCGCCCGCTGTGGAGCGCCCTGCCCGAGGGCAGCCTGCGCCTGCAACTGCTGGCCGATCTGGCCCGCGCCGGAGGCCTCCCGACCCAGGAGCTGACCGCGCTGTGGCAGGCTGCCGCGGCGGCACGCGGGCCCCGCGGCAGCACGCCGCCGCAGGCCTATCCGGCATTTCCCGACGATGACGCCCCGCCCCCCGGCGATCCGGACGACGATTACGTGCCGGCTCCTTCCCCCTCGCCCCGCGGCGCCTGGAAGGACCGTCCCCGCTGGCGCCGCGGTGAGGCCGGCCAGGCGCCACGCCCACCACAGGGGCGCCGCGTGGCGCCGCGCAGCCCTGAAGACCGCCTGGTCCAGATGCTGTTCGGCGAACCGGGCTGGTGGGAGCAACTGAGCAACGGCGAGCACCTGATGCTGCACGAGCTGCCCGCACCGCACGGGCCCGCCGTGGCCTGGCTGGAGCGCGACCTGGCCGAGCACGGCCCTCGCCCCTGGGCGGTGCTGAAGCTCGCGCTGGCGGAGGACGACACCCTGCCCGACGACAGCCGCACCCTGGCCGACGGCGACGCCCTGCCCGACGCCACCTTCGAGGACCTGACGTCCATCCTCGGCACGCTGATGCTGCGCGACATCGACCGCCGCCTCGAGTCCCTGGCCAGCCGCTGCGGCACCGACCCCGCCGCCATGGGCGAATACCGCGCCCTCTCCGAGGAGCGCCGCGCCCTGAAGGAGCGCCAGCAGCAGCTGACCCGGCGGGGGGTCAGCGACTGAGCCTGCGGCCCTGATGGGTATAATCCACCCCCAGCCGCAAGAGTGACAGCAGCACCTCCGGACACCGGCCGCCCCTGACCCGGGTTTCCACCACGGCCAACCTCCCCCGCAAGGGCTGCACTCCACCGACGTTCACGCCAGCTTGCCGGCCGAATCCCCAGCGCCAGACGGTGCCGGATGCGTCTTGTTTCGCGCCGGCACTTCAGGCCTTGCGCATTTGGACGATCAACCGTCGGGTCCAGACCGGACCCGAGCCCAGAGACCACGCATGACCGCCAAGAAGACCGCCGCCAAGCCTGCTTCCAAGTCCGCCACCAAGGTGGCGAAGGCCGCCGAGGCCGAAGAGCCGAAGAAGACCAAGGCCGCCGCCAAGCCCGAGGCCGATGCCGAGGACAAGCCCAAGCGCGGTCGCAAGCCCAAGGCCGAGGCCACCACCACGGCCGCCGCCAAGGGCAAGAAGAAGGCTGAAGAGGTCGAAGAGGACCTGAGCGACCTCGATGTCGAGATCGAGGCCGAAGTCGACGCCGAGGTCGAAGCCGAGCCCGCCAACGACGACAGCGAGGACAAGCCCAAGGCCAAGCCGCTGCGCATGAAGGTCAGCCGCGCCAAGGAGCGCGCCCTGATGCGCGAGTTCGGCCTGGACGAGACCGCCCTGACCGAAGAGGAAGTCGCCAAGCGCCGCCAGGAGCTCAAGACCCTCATCAAGATGGGCAAGACGCGTGGTTACCTCACGCACCAGGAGATCAACGACCACCTGCCCGAGAAGCTGATCAGCGAGGAAATCCTCGAGGCGATCATCTCGATGCTCAACGACATGGGCATCGCGGTCTACGAGCAGGCCCCTGACGCGGCCACCCTGCTGATCAACGGCAGCAACACCGCCACCGCCACCGACGAAGAGGCCGAGGAAGCCGCCGAGGCTGCCCTCTCCACCGTCGACAGCGAGTTCGGCCGCACCACCGACCCGGTCCGCATGTACATGCGCGAGATGGGCTCGGTCGAGCTGCTGACGCGTGAGGGCGAGATCGAGATCGCCAAGCGCATCGAAGGCGGCCTGCAGGCCATGATGCTGGCCATCAGCGCCTCGCCCACGACCATCGCCGAGATCCTGGCGATGGCCGACAAGATCGCCGCCGGCGAGTCCCAGATCTCCGAGGTCGTCGATGGCTTCGTGGCCGAGGACGAGGCGGACGACTACGTCGCCGAAGAAGACTTCGACGAGTTCGACGAAGAGGAAGACGACGACGGCAACGGCGGCTCGAAGGCGCTGACCAAGAAGCTCGAGGAGCTGAAGAACGCCGCTCTGGCCAAGTTCACCTCGCTGCGCGGTCACTTCGACAAGATGCGCAAGGCCTACGAGAAGGAAGGCTACAAGTCGGCCACCTACAACAAGGCCCAGCAGTCGATCAGCGACGACCTGATGACCATCCGCTTCACGGTCAAGACGATCGAACGGCTGTGCGACATCCTGCGCTCGCAGGTCGACGACGTGCGCCGCTATGAGCGCGAGATCCGCAAGATCGTGGTCGACAAGTGCGGCATGCCGCAGGAGCACTTCATCAAGGTGTTCCCGCCCAACGCGCTCAACCTGAAGTGGGCCGAGAAGGAGATGGCCGCGGCCAAGCCCTACTCCGCCATCCTGGGCCGCAACCTGCCGGCCATCCAGGAACTGCAGCAGAAGCTGATCGACCTGCAGTCGCGCGCCGTGGTGCCGCTGGAGGACCTCAAGGAGATCAACAAGCGCATGAACGAGGGCGAGAAGGCCTCGCGTGACGCCAAGAAGGAAATGATCGAGGCCAACCTGCGCCTGGTCATCTCGATCGCCAAGAAGTACACCAACCGTGGCCTGCAGTTCCTGGACCTGATCCAGGAAGGCAACATCGGCCTGATGAAGGCGGTCGACAAGTTCGAATACCGCCGTGGCTACAAGTTCTCGACCTACGCCACCTGGTGGATCCGGCAGGCCATCACCCGCTCGATCGCCGACCAGGCCCGCACCATCCGCATCCCGGTTCACATGATCGAGACGATCAACAAGATGAACCGCATCTCCCGCCAGCACCTGCAGGAGTTCGGCTACGAGCCCGACGCCCCGACGCTGGCCGAGAAGATGGAGATGCCCGAGGACAAGATCCGCAAGATCATGAAGATCGCCAAGGAGCCGATCTCCATGGAAACGCCGATCGGCGACGACGACGACAGCCACCTGGGCGACTTCATCGAGGACACGAACAACGTGGCCCCGGTCGAGGCCGCGATGCAGGCCGGCCTGCGCGACGTGGTCAAGGACATTCTGGACTCGCTCACCCCGCGCGAGGCCAAGGTCCTGCGCATGCGCTTCGGCATCGAGATGTCCACCGACCACACCCTGGAAGAAGTGGGCAAGCAGTTCGACGTCACCCGTGAACGCATCCGCCAGATCGAGGCCAAGGCGATCCGCAAGCTCAAGCACCCGAGCCGCTCGGACAAGCTGCGCACCTACCTCGACAACCACTGAGGCGAGGCGTCCGGTGTCGCGGGCCGTGCGGTGTCACGGCCGCGGCCCCGGCCACGCGCTACACTCGACCGACATGGCCACGATCAAGCGTCGCATCGTTCTCTTCGCCGACCTCCGGGGCAGCACCGCGCTCTACGAGAACCTGGGCAATGCCCAGGCCACGGCACTGGTGACGCGCACGATCACGACGCTGGCGCGCCGCGTGCCAGCCGTCGGTGGTCAGCTGGTCAAGACCCTCGGTGACGGCCTGATGGCCGTCTTCCCGCATGTGCGCTCCGCGGTCATGGCCGCGGTCGAGATGCACGAGGCCCTGGCCGAGGCCTCGGCCTGGGCCCCCACCTCGCACGGCCGCGAGGTCGATGCCTCCGCCCGGCTGCAACTGCAGGTTGCGGTGGCCGCCGGTGAGGTGGTCGAGGTCGGAGGCGACTGCTTCGGCGATGCCGTCAACGTGGCCGCCCGCCTGATCGACCACGCCGGCGACAACGAGACCCTGATCACCCGCGAGGTCTTCGACGAACTGCCCTGGGAGGCGCGCTCGCGCTTTCGCCACCTCGACAAGGTGCACCTGCGCGGCCGCGCCGAACCGGTCGAGGTCTACCTGCTGGCGGCCCGAGACGCCGACACCTCCGCCACCCAGCTCGAGTCCCGCGTGGGCGTGGCGGAGCCCCGCGGCATCAGCCTGACCTTCGCCGGCGAGCAGCACGATTTCCTGCCCGCCCAGTTCCCGGTGATCCTGGGCCGCAGCACCACCTGCTCGCTGAAGATCGACGACGCCCGCGTGTCGCGCGCGCATGTCCGCATCGACCTGATGGGTGCCGCCCTTCAGCTGACCGACCTCAGCATCAACGGCACCTTCGTCCGCTTCGCCGGCGACGACGAGGTCATCAGCCTGCGCCGCTCGGCCTGCACCCTGCATGGCAGCGGCGAGCTGGGCCTGGGCGCCTCTCCGCTGAATCCCAAGGCCGCGCGCCTGGGCTTTGCCGTTCTGGCCGCCGACCCTGGCGGCCACTGACCCTTCCCCATCCTTTCGCCACGATGCGCTACCGTCCAGAACCCGACGGCCGCGGGCCCCTGCCCGGCAGCCGCACCGCCGTCCTGCTGTGCAACCTGGGCACACCCGAGGCACCGACCGCGCCGGCCCTGCGCCGGTACCTGGGCCAGTTCCTGTCCGACCCGCGGGTGGTGGAGCTGCCCGCGCTGCTGTGGCAGCCGATCCTGCGCGGGATCATCCTGAACGTCCGCCCGGCCAAGTCGGCCGCCAAGTACGCGACGGTCTGGACCCCCGAGGGCTCGCCCCTGCTGGCCTGGACCCGCCGGCAGGCGACCGCGCTACAGACCTGGTTCACCCAGCAGGGCCTGGAGGTGTCGGTGCGACCCGCCATGCGCTACGGCGAGCCGTCGATCCCGGCCGCGCTGGACGCGCTGCACGCCGAGGGCTACGAGCGCATCCTGATGCTGCCGGCCTACCCGCAGTACTGCGGCGCCACCAGTGCCAGCTGTTTCGACGCCCTGGCCGACTGGGCGGTGCGCCGCCGCGTGCTGCCGTCATGGCGCTTCGTGGCCGAGTACCACGCCAATGCCGACTACATCGCCGCCCTGGCCGACAGCGTGCGCCGCCACTGGTCCACCCATGGCCGCGCCCCGATGCTGGTGATGAGCTACCACGGCATGCCCGAACGCACCCGCCGCAAGGGCGATCCGTACCACGACCAGTGCCAGGCCACCTCGCGCCTGCTGGCCCAGGCCCTGGGCCTGTCCGACGACCAGTACCGCGTCACCTTCCAGAGCCGGTTCGGCAAGGAGAAATGGCTCGAGCCAGCCACCGAGCCCACCCTCGAGTCATTGGCCCGCGCCGGCCAGACCCGGGTGGACGTGATGTGCCCCGGCTTCTCGGCCGACTGCCTCGAGACGCTGGAGGAAATCGCCCAGGAGGCCCGCGAAGCCTTCCTCAAGGCCGGCGGCCAGCAGTTCCATTACATCGCCTGCCTGAACGAGGACCCGGCCCACATCGCCGCCCTGGGCGCCGTCGCCCGCCGCGAATTGGCCGGCTGGGTCTGACCGCCGGCGGCCCGCGACGACCGCACCATGCACAAGGGGCCCCGCGGGGCCCCTTGTCGCTTCACGGCTGACCGCCCGCCGGGCGGCCCCGGTCAGGCGCTGCGCCGCCGGCTGAACCAGGCCAGCAGCCTGGGCAGCAGCATCACCACCGCCACGATGCACAGCAGGGTCAGCGACATCGGTCGTTCGATGAAGACTGTCCAGCGGCCCTCGCCGATCGACAGCGCATTGCGCAGCTGGGCCTCGGCCAGCGGGCCCAGGATCATGCCCACGATCACCGGTGCGGTCGGGAAGTCGAAGCGGCGCAGCAGCACGCCCAGCATGCCGACGCCGTACATCACGAACAGGTCGAAGGCGCTCTGGCGCATGCCATACACACCCACCGTGGCGAAGATCAGGATGCCGGCGTAGAGCTGCGGGCGCGGGATCTTCAGCAGCTTGACCCACATGCCCACCAACGGCAGGTTCAGCACCAGCAGCATCACGTTGCCGATGTAGAGCGAGGCGATCAGGCCCCACACCAGGGTGCTGGAAGTCTGGAACAGCTGCGGTCCCGGCTGCAGGCCGTAGTTCTGGAACGCCGACAGCAGGATGGCGGTGGTCACAGACGTGGGAATGCCCAGGGTGAGCAGGGGCACCATGGTGGCGGTCACCGCGGCGTTGTTGGCGGCCTCGGGACCGGCCACGCCTTCGATCGCGCCGGTGGTGCCGAACTCTTCCTTGTGCTTGGACAGCTTGCGCTCGACCGCGTAGCTCAGGAAGGTCGGGATCTCGGTGCCGCCGGCCGGGATGGTGCCGAACGGGAAGCCCAGCGCCGTGCCGCGCAGCCAGGCCGGCCACGAGCGCTTCCACTCCTGGCGGGTCATGTGCACCTTGCCCGAGCGGTTCAGTGAGGCCTCGGACCGGCCTTCGTACAGCGCGTTGTAGAGCGTCTCACCGATGGCGAACAGGCCCACCGCGATCAACACCACCTCGATGCCATCCATGAACTCCGGCACGCCGGCCGTGTAGCGCACCGTCCCTGAGATCTGGTCCATGCCGACGAGGCCGACGGCCAGGCCGATGAACAGCGCGGTCATGCCGCGCAGCGTGCTCGCGCCCAGCACCGCACTGACGGTGGTGAAGGCCAGCAGCATCAGGCAGAAGTACTCGGGCGGGCCCAGGCGCACCGCGTACTCGGCCACCATCGGGGCGAACAGCGTCACCAGGATGGTGGCGATGGTGCCGGCCACGAAGGAGCCGATCGCCGAGGTGGCCAGCGCCGCACCGGCGCGACCGCTCTTGGCCATCTTGAAGCCCTCGAGCGCGGTGACCATCGTCCCGGTCTCACCCGGCGTGTTCAGCAGGATCGAGGTGGTCGAGCCGCCATACATGGCGCCGTAGTAGATGCCGGCGAAGAAGATCATCGACGCGGTCGGCTCGACCTGCGAGGTGATCGGCAGCAGCATCGCCACCGTCACCGCCGGGCCCAGGCCCGGCAGCACGCCGATCGCGGTGCCCAGCGCGCAGCCCACGAAGGCCCACAGCAGGTTCATGGGCGTCGCCGCGGTGGCGAAGCCCTGGAGCAGTTGTGCCCAGATGTCCATGGCGTGTACCCCCTCAGAGCCAGCCGGTGCCGGTCAGGCCCGGCAAGTTGATCGACAGCAGCTTGGTGAAGAGCCAGTACACCGGCGCCGCGATGGCCAGGCCCACGCCTGTGTCCACGGCGGTGGCGCGCAGGCCACCGCCCGGCTTGCCCTCGGAAAGGCGCAGCCCGCGCACCGCCAGCACGAAGCACAGGGCGCAGCTCAGCACGAAACCGAGGGTGGTGATCAGCGCCGCGTTCAACAGCACGCCCGCCGACACCCAGGCCATCGAGCGCCAGTCGCCTTGCGCGGCACCGGACGGCGCCTCGGCGTGGCGATAGCCGCCGCTGCGGGCCTCCCAGATCAGCAGGCCACCGCACAGCAGCAGGACCAGCGACACCACCCAGGGCAGGAAGTTGGGACCGACACCGGCGTACCCTGCGTCGGCGGAGATCTGGCTGGCCCCGTAGGCCATGCAGCCGCCCACGGCCGTGACACCGTAGCCGATCCAGCTTTGCTGCCGGGTCGGGACGAGCGGGTGGTGCTCGGTTTCCGGCGCCTCGGGCAGGACTTGTTGATAGGACATGGGAACTCCCCGCAGCCTCTGTCGGGCCGCGTGACGGTGGGTGGGAACACAAATGACGAGGCGGCCGCCCCAAGCCTGGAGCGGCCGCCTCGAAGGGGATCAGATCATCCCGGACTTGACCATGATGGCGCGCAGCGTGGCGAACTCGCGGTCGACGAACTCGTCGAAGGCCGGGCCGGTCAGCACGGCCGGCGTCCAGTCGTTCTTCGCCAGCGACTCGGTCCAGCTCTTGGACTTGGTGGCGGCCACGATCAGGTCGCTCAGGGCCTTGCGCTGGGCCGGGGTGATGCCGGGGGCGCCATAGACGCCGCGCCAGTTGCCGATCTCCACGTTGATGCCCATTTCCTTGAGCGTGGGGATGTCCTTGCTCTGCGCGCCCGACAGGCGGCCGGGCGAGGTGACGGCGACGGCGCGCATCTTGCCCGCCTCGATGTACTGGGCGAACTCGCTGAAGCCGCTGCCACCGATGGTGACGTTGCCCCCCAGGATGGCGGCGGTGGCCTCACCACCCCCACGGAAGGGCACGTAGTTGATCTTGGCGGCGTCCACGCCGACCTCGCGGGCGATCATGGCCGCGGCGATGTGCTCGGTGGAGCCGCGCGAACCGCCGCCCCACTTCACGCTCCCCGGGTCCTTCTTCATGGCCTCGATCACGTCCTTCATGGTCTTGAAGGGGGAGTTGGCGGGCAGCACGAAGACGTTGTATTCGCTGGTCAGGCGGGCGATCGGCGTGGCCTGGGTCAGGCTGACCGGCGGCTTGCCGGTGATGATGCCGCCCAGCATGACCGCGCCCATGACCATCAGGGCGTTCGGATCGCCCTTGCTGGCATTGACGAACTGGGCCAGGCCCAGCGCACCGGCCGCGCCGCCCTTGTTCTCGAAGCTCACCGACGAGGCGATGCCGCCATCCTGCAGGGCCTTGCCCAGGGCGCGGCCGGTGGTGTCCCAGCCACCCCCCGGGTTGGCGGGGATCATCATCTTGAGGGCCGGGCCGGCGGCCAGGGCCGACAGCGGCAGACCGGAGGTGGCGGCCAGGGCGGCCAGGGACTTCAGGAAGGTGTCGCGACGCATGGTGTCTCCATCGTTCGAGGTAGGGTGGCGTCATGTTCCGGTCGTGGGCTGTCAGATGGCTGTCGGCGGCATCGGGGAAACTACCAGGGGTCGGCCTGCGCTATGGTGACGGCGATGACCAAGGTGCTGTTGATCGAGGACGACGCCGCGATGCAGGCCACGCTGCAGCGCACGCTGGAGCGGCGCGGCCTGTGGGTGGGCTGCTGCGACGACGGCAGCCGGGCCCTGGAGCGCTGGCGCGCCGCCCAGCCTGACATCGTGCTGCTGGACCTGAGCCTGCCGGGCCGCGACGGCCTTCAGGTGCTGGCCGACGCCCGGGCCGAGGGCCTGGACACCCCGGTGCTGATCCTGACCGCCCGCGGCACCATCGGCGACCGCATCATCGGCCTGAACTCCGGCGCCGATGACTACCTGCCCAAACCCTTTGACCTCGACGAACTGGAGGCCCGCATCAGGGCCTTGGTGCGCCGGCGCGGCAGTGCCGCCGCCGAGGCACTGCCCGGCCAACGGCACTTCGCCGGTCTGCTGGCCGACCCTGACTCTGGCGCGGTGTGGTTCCAGGACGAACCGCTGGAACTCGCCCCGCGAGAGGCGGCCCTGTTGCGCGCGCTGTTGCAGCGCCCCGGACAAGCCGTTGCCAAGGAACGTTTGTTCGAGGCGGTTTTCCCGGGCGAGGCCGACGTGCAGCTGGAGGCCATCGAGGTGGTCGCCTACCGCCTTCGCAAGCGCCTGACCCCGACCGGGGTGCAACTGGTGACGCTGCGCGGCCTGGGCTATCTGCTGCGGGCGCCGGCCGCATGATCGCCACGCTGCGCCGGCTGTCGCTGCGTGACCGCCTCCTGCTGGGCATCCTGGTGCCGGTGCTGGCGGTGATCGCCCTGAACGGCGTGGTGCTCTACCGGCAGGCGCTGCGCGCTGCCGACACCGCCTACGACCGCACGCTGCTGGCCACGGCCAAGTCGATCGGCGACCTGCTCGAGGTCGAGACGGTCGGTGGCCGCGCCCGCCTGAAGTCCACCCTGCTCTACTCCGCCCTGGAGGCCTTCGAGGCCGACAACCGCAGCCGCCTGTACTACAAGGTCATCGGCTTCGATGGCGAGACGGTCTCCGGCTTCCCGGCGCTGGCCACTTGGCACGGCCGTCTGCCCCAGAAGGGTCCTTACGCGGCGCTGGTGGATTTCTACGACGACCGCTACCAAGGCCTTCCGGTGCGGGTGGCCGTGCTGCTGCAACCGGTCACCTGGGCCGGCGGCCAGGGCATGGCCGTGGTCCAGGTGGCCGAAACCCTGGAGCTGCGCGAGAGCCTGGCCCGCCAGCTGTTGCTGGGCACGCTGTGGCGCGAGTCGGTCCTGTTGCTGCTGATCGCGGCGGTCGTGGTGTTCGTGGTGCACCGGGCCACGCGGCCGGTGCGCCAGGTCAGCATGGCCCTGCGCTCGCGGGCCCGGGGGGAGCTCTCGCCGGTCGAGATGCAGGACGCGCCACGCGAACTGCGCCCCCTGGTCGAGGCCACCAACCAGCTGATGGAACGCCTGAGGGACCTGCTGGAGGAGCAGAAGCGCTTCGTTCGGGACACCTCGCACCAGCTGCGCACCCCGTTGGCGGTCCTCAAGGCCCAGGTGCAGTCGGCCCGCCGCGGCGACCTGCCTCCCGAAGCGGCGCTGGCCGAGATCGGTGCAACGGTCGAGCGGGCCACCGAGTTGGCGAACCAGATGCTGGCGCTGGCCAAGGTCGAGCAGTTGCGCCAGCTGACCGACGCCCCGGTGCTGGACTGGGCCGAGGTGGTGCGCGCCCTGGCCCTGGACCTGGCCCCGCTGATGGCCGAGCGCGAGCTGGAGGTGTCGGTGGAGCTCGCGTCAGCCCGGGTGCGTGCCCATGAGTGGGGCCTGCGCGAGCTCAGCCGCAACCTGCTGCACAACGCGATCCAGCACGCACCGCCAGGCAGCCCGCTGCACATCGCCCTTCGCAGCGACGGCCGGCACGCCGCGCTGACCATCGCCGATGCCGGACCCGGCATTTCCGAGGCCCAGCGGCGCCGCCTGTTCCAGCCCTTCTCCGCCGGAGACACCCGGTCGGGATCGGGCCTCGGTCTGGCGATCTGTCATGACATCGTGCTGTCGCTGGGCGGTCAGATCGAGCTGGTCAACCGTGAACAGGCCGGCCGGATCAGCGGGCTGGACGCCGTGGTGCGCCTGCCGCTGGTGCCGACCGGCGTGGGCGACAATCCGGCCCCGTGAACGAACTCAAGCTCAGCGACACCCCGGTCCGCCTGGACAAGTGGCTGTGGGCCGCCCGCTTCTACAAGACCCGCTCCCTGGCAGTGGACGCCATCGGCAAGCACCGCGTCGAGGTCAACGGCCAGCCGGCCAAGGCCTCACGCGACCTGCGCGTGGGCGACCGCCTGTGCCTGCGCGAGCCCGGCCAGCCCGCGCGCGAGCTGCGGGTGCTGGGCCTGAGCGAAATCCGCGGCCCGGCGCCGCTGGCCCAGACCCTGTACGAGGAAACCCCCGAGAGCCTGGCCGCCCGCGCCGAGGCCCGGGAGCAGCGCCGCCAGGGCACCGAGCCGGCGCTGGCCATCGGGCAGGGCCGCCCCACCAAGCGAGACCGCCGCCGACTGGCCGACTGGAACCGCTGGAGCGCCTCGGTCGACGAATGAGCCCGGCGCCCGGCCGGGCCGAAAATTCTTTTGCGAAGACCCCTTGAAACCCGGGGCATCCCCCTCACCTTCCGGCACGAGCCGGAATTTGTCCGGGCAGGACCCGACCATCTGACATGAGCCAACCCAACGCCACCCCCGAGAACGCCAACCCAGAGGCCGCTGCACAGGAGGCTGCCCCGCTGAGCCTCGAGGCCCAGCTCGCCGAGCTGCAGGCCAAGCACACCGAGATGGCCGATGCCTACCTGCGGGCCAAGGCCGAGGTCGAGAACATTCGCCGCCGCTCCGAAGAGGAGATCAGCAAGGCACGCAAGTTCGCGGTCGAGGGCTTCGCCGAAGCCATGCTGCCGGTGCGCGACAGCCTCGAGGCCGCGATCGCCGCCCCGGATGCCCCGGTCGAGAAGGTGCTCGAGGGCGTGCACATCACCCTGCGACAGCTGGCCCAGGCCCTTGAGCGCAACAAGGTGCTCGAGGTCAACCCGCCGGCCGGCACCAGGTTCGATCCCCACCAGCACCAGGCCATCAGCATGGTGCCCGCCGACCAGGAAGCCAACACCGTGGTGTCGGTCCTGCAGAAGGGCTACCTGATCGCCGACCGCGTGCTGCGTCCGGCCCTGGTCACGGTGGCCGCTCCCAAGTAAATCAAATCCACGGCGATTTCGGGGCACCCACCCCTTGAAGTCGCCCGAGCGGCCCGCAACTGCACCGCATCCAGACATTCCTCACAGGAGAACAACATGGGCAAGATCATTGGCATCGACCTGGGCACCACCAACTCGTGCGTGGCCATCATGGAGGGCAACTCGACCAAGGTGATCGAGAACTCCGAGGGCACCCGCACCACCCCGTCGATCATCGCCTACCAGGAAGACGGCGAAGTGCTGGTCGGCGCCTCGGCCAAGCGCCAGGCCGTGACCAACCCCAAGAACACCCTGTACGCGGTGAAGCGCCTGATCGGCCGCAAGTTCACCGAGAAGGAAGTCCAGAAGGACATCGACCTGATGCCCTACACCATCGCCGCCGCCGACAACGGCGACGCCTGGGTGGAAGTGCGTGGCAAGAAGCTGGCCCCGCCGCAGGTCAGCGCCGAAGTGCTGCGCAAGATGAAGAAGACGGCCGAGGACTACCTGGGCGAGGAAGTGACCGAGGCCGTGATCACGGTGCCGGCCTACTTCAACGACAGCCAGCGCCAGGCCACCAAGGACGCCGGCCGCATCGCCGGCCTCGAGGTCAAGCGCATCATCAACGAGCCCACCGCCGCGGCCCTGGCCTTCGGCCTGGACAAGCACGGCAAGGGCGACCGCAAGATCGCCGTGTTCGACCTGGGCGGCGGCACCTTCGACATCTCGATCATCGAGATCGCCGACGTCGACGGTGAAAAGCAGTTCGAGGTGCTGTCCACCAACGGCGACACCTTCCTGGGCGGCGAGGACTTCGACCAGCGCATCATCGACCACATCGTCACCGAGTTCCAGAAGGAACAGGGCGTCGACCTGAAGAAGGACGTGCTGGCCCTGCAGCGCCTGAAGGAAGCCGCCGAGAAGGCCAAGATCGAGCTCTCCAACAGCACCCAGACCGACGTCAACCTGCCGTACATCACGGCCGACGCCACGGGCCCGAAGCACCTGAACATCAAGCTCACCCGCGCCAAGCTGGAGAGCCTGGTCGATGAGCTGATCGAGCGCACCATCGAGCCCTGCCGCATCGCCATCAAGGACGCTGGCGTCAAGGTGGCCGACATCGACGACGTGATCCTGGTGGGTGGCCAGTCGCGCATGCCCAAGGTACAGGACAAGGTCAAGGAGTTCTTCGGCAAGGAGCCGCGCAAGGACGTCAACCCCGACGAGGCCGTGGCCGTCGGTGCCGCCATCCAGGGCCAGGTCCTGGGTGGTGAGCGCAAGGACGTGCTGCTGCTCGACGTCACCCCGCTGTCCCTGGGCATCGAGACCCTGGGCGGCGTGATGACCAAGATGATCAAGAAGAACACCACGATCCCGACCAAGTTCAGCCAGGTGTTCTCGACCGCCGACGACAACCAGCCGGCCGTCACGATCAAGGTCTTCCAGGGCGAGCGCGAAATGGCCTCGGGCAACAAGAGCCTGGGCGAGTTCAACCTCGAGGGCATCCCGCCCGCCCCGCGCGGCCTGCCGCAGATCGAGGTGAGCTTCGACATCGACGCCAACGGCATCCTGCACGTCGGCGCCAAGGACAAGGGCACCGGCAAGGAAAACAAGATCACCATCAAGGCGAACTCCGGCCTGTCCGAGGCCGAGATCGAGAAGATGGTCAAGGATGCCGAGGCGAACGCTGCCGAAGACGCCAAGAAGCTGGAACTGGTCCAGGCCCGCAACCAGGCCGACGCGATGATCCACTCGGTGCGCAAGAGCCTGACCGAGCACGGTGACAAGCTCGAGGCCGGTGAGAAGGACAAGATCGAGGCCGCCCTGAAGGACGCCGAGGAAGCCATCAAGGGCGAGGACAAGGCCGACATCGACGCCAAGACCGAAGCCCTGATGACCGCCAGCCAGAAGCTGGGCGAGAAGGTCTACGCCGAGCAGCAGGCCGCCCAGGCCGCCGCCGGTGCGGCCGGTGCCGCCCCGGGTGCGGAGCAGGCTTCCGCCAATCCGGCCGACGACAACGTGGTCGACGCCGAGTTCAAGGAAGTCAAGAAGTGATGACCTCGCCGGCCCACCCGGGCCGGCCGTCAGCGACGCCGCGCCGCGACGCTGCAGGGCCCGGACCGGGACCTGCACCGGGCGCGGCGCTTCCATTTAGACGACGTGGGTTCGTTCATGGCAAAGCGTGACTATTACGACGTCCTGGGGTTGGCCAAGACCGCCACCGAGGACGAGATCAAGAAGGCCTATCGCAAGCTGGCCATGAAGTACCACCCTGACCGCAACCAGGGGGACGGTGCCAAGGAAGCCGAGGAGAAGTTCAAGGAGGCCAAGGAGGCCTACGAGATGCTCTCCGACGAGGGCAAGCGTGCCGCCTATGACCAGTACGGTCATGCGGGCGTGGACCCCAATGGCGGCATGGGCCGTGGCGCTCCCGGCGCCGAGGGCTTTGGCGGCTTCGCCGAGGCCTTCGGGGACATCTTCGGCGACATCTTCGGCGGACAGGGCGGCCGCCGCGGCGGCGCCGGCGGCGGCCAGCAGGTCTACCGCGGGGCCGACCTGTCCTACGCGATGGAGATCACCCTCGAGGAAGCCGCCCACGGCAAGGACAGCCAGATCCGCATCCCGAGCTGGGACAGCTGCGAAACCTGCAGCGGCACCGGTGCCAAGCCCGGCACCAAGGCCAAGACCTGCACCACCTGCAACGGCTCGGGCCAGGTGCACATGCGCCAGGGCTTCTTCAGCATCCAGCAGACCTGCCCGCACTGCCACGGCAGCGGCAAGATCATCCCCGAGCCCTGCACCAGCTGCAACGGCGCCGGCAAGATCAAGAAGCAGAAGACGCTCGAGGTCAAGATCCCGGCCGGCATCAACGAAGGCATGCGCATCCGCTCGGCCGGCAACGGCGAGCCGGGCACCAACGGCGGCCCGCCGGGTGACCTCTACATCGAGATCCGGATCAAGCAGCACGACATCTTCGAGCGAGACGGCGACGACCTGCACTGCACCGTGCCGATCGGCCTGGTCACCGCGGCCCTGGGCGGCACGGTGGAAGTGCCGACGCTGGCCGGCAAGGTCGAGATCGAGTTGCCCGAAGGCACCCAGCACGGCAAGACCTTCCGCCTGCGCGGCAAGGGCATCAAGGGCATCCGTTCCTCTTACCCGGGTGACCTGTACTGCCACGTGACGGTTGAAACCCCGGTCAAGCTGACCGAGCACCAGCGCAAGCTGCTGAAGGAACTCGACGAGTCCTTCAAGAAGGGTGGCGACAAGCACTCGCCGAACGCCAAGAGCTGGACCGACCGGGTCAAGGACCTGTTCAAGTAAGCCCTGCGCGCTGCGCCCATGGCTCCGCAACGGCCCGCCCTCTGGCGGGCCGTTGTCCTTTCCGGGCTCAAGTCCTGCAGCCAACGGCCGAAACAGACGTTCAGCTGCGCCCGAACGCCGATCAGGCTCCGGGCGGTCGGCCGTCGCGCGCCCGCCAAGGGCCTCGGGCGGCATCCCAAGGAGACCCCGGCATGGCCAGCATCGTCACCCCCTACAGCCCGCTGCACGCCCTGATCGTTGACGACATGGCCGTCCAGCAGACCACCCTGCGCGGTCAGCTCGCCTCGCTGGGCATCGGCAAGGTCGACGCGGTCGGCAACGCCGACGATGCGATCCGGCAGATCCGGGCCAAGCACTTCCAGCTGATCCTGTGCGACTACAACCTGGGAGGACGGACCGACGGCCAGCAGCTGCTCGAGCACCTGCGCGAAGAGGAGTTGCTGCCCGCGGACTGCCTGTTCTTCATGATCACCGCCGAAGGCAGCTACGCCTCGGTGGCGGCAGCCACCGAGCACAAACCCGACGCCTACCTGCTCAAGCCCATCACCGCCGCCGACATCGGCGACCGCCTGCGCCAATTGCTGGACCGGCGCCAGGCCCTGTTGCAGGTCACCTCACGTCTGCACAAGCACGACCTGGAGGGCGCGGTCACGGCCTGCGACGAACTGCTCACCCGGCGCGACCGCTGGACCATGCACCTGCTGCAACTCAAGGGCCAGACCTTGCTGGCCCTGGGTCGTCCCGAGGACGCCAAGGGCGTCTACCGGCAGGCCCTGGACCTGCGCGCCGACCTGGTCTGGGCCCAGTTGGGACTGGCCAGGGCACACAAGGCGGCCGGGCAGTACGAGCAGGCCAAAGCCCTCGCCCAGGACCTGATCCAGAGCACCCAGGGGCAGAAACACGTGGCCGCCTATGACGTCCTGGCCGAGTCCTTGGAAGCCCTGGGTGATCCGGTCGGGGCCTTGTGGGTGCTGAAGGACGCGGCGGAAGTGGTGCCCTCCGGACGTCGGCACCGCCTGGTCGGCGAGAGTGCCTACCGCAATGGCGACCTCGAAGCCGCCAAGGACAGCCTGCAGCGCGTCACCCGGCTGACCGGCCAATCGGTGATGGCCCAGACGAGCGACCACCTGATGCTGGCCCAGACCCTGGTGGACCGGGGCGAGCATGCCGAAGCCTTGAAGGTGCTGTCAGCGCCGGCGTTCAGCAGCCGCATCGGGTCCGCGGCCCAGGACCCCGCCACCCACGCGATCCGGGCCCAGGCCCAAGCCGCCAGCGGGGACGCCTCGGGCGCCCACGCCAGCCTGGCGCGCGCCCGTGATGCGCTGCGCAAGCCCAAGGCCGACATGGCCACCGTGGCGCTGGCCCGGGCCGAACTGAGCACCGGCCACGAAACCGCCGGATTGGCGCTGCTGCAGCAGGCCGTCAGCGCCGACCACGAGAACCCGCGCCTGCGCCAACTGATCGGCAAGGCACTGACCGACACCGGCCATGCGGACAAGCTCCAGAGCGTGATCCAGGCCGCCGCCGCCGAGCTGGAACTTCGGGTCAAGGAAGCCAAGCGCCTGTTCCGCGACAGCCGCATCGACGAAGCCCTGGCCACGATCGAGTCGGCGGTCCACGACTACCCAGAGAACACCAGTGTGCTGCTTCAGGCGGCGCAGATGAACTGCCTGGCACTGCGGCTGCTCAAGCGCCCCGATGCCCGAGTGATCGAGCACGTTGACCTGTACCTGGGCCGCCTGCACAAGCTGATGCCCGGCCACGACCGCGTCACCCAGATGCAGCGCTATGTCCGCGAGACCATGGAGCAGCTGCAGTCACCGCAGCGCGCCGCGGCCTGAGGCTCGACCCCATGACCGGGATCCCGGCCGCCGCCACTGCGCTCTTGCTCCACGACCTGAAGAACGCCCTGAGCGCCTTCGAGGCGCGGCTTCAGGCCCGTGCCCTGGCCCTGGAGGACCCGGAGCTGCACGCTCTTGGGCAGGAATGCGCGGCGCTGCGGCGCCGGATGGTGCAGTTCCTGACGCTGCAGGCGCAACCGCAGGGCCTGAGCGCCCATGTCGAGGACGAGGACCCGGCCGAACAGCTCGACCGCCTCGCCCGCAGCGCCCGCCAACAGCGCCCGGACCTGCTCGTTCACCAGCCCAGTGACGCCCTGGTCCCCGCCTTCGCCCATTTCGATCGTCACCTCGTCAGCATGGCGCTGGACGCCGCCCTGCACAACGCCCTGCGCTTCGCCCGCCGCCAGTTGTGGCTCCAGGCCCAGGACCACGACGGCGGCCTGCTGTTCAGGCTCGACGACGACGGGCCGGGGCCTGCGGCGACCCGGCGCCATCCGGCGCAAGGCGGAATGGATGCGACCGGCGGTTCGCCATTGCTCGACCTGGCAGACCCGGCTGCGGACGCTGACACCGAGCGCGTGGCGTGGGCCGATCCGGAAGCGGCCCACTCCACCGGATTGGGCACGGCCCTGTGCACCGCGGTGGCCCAGTCCCACCGCCTCGGTGGGCGCAGCGGCTGGGTTCGGCTTGGAGAGCGACCCGGAGGCGGGGCGCGCTTCGAGCTCTGGATGCCCTGACGACCCCGTTTCGGCAGGTGCATCCGCAGCGCATCGCCCCCCAACAGAGACCAAGGTGTGGTCAGCCGGGGCCAGTGCCCCTTGAAATCCCGCGAGCCCTGTTCATGGGCCCCCGGGCATGCCCCCGAGGGATGTCGCTCGGCACCGCAGCGTGCGCCCCCTCCCAGGCCTCGGGCCCGCCAGTCCAGCGACGCCGGGACGGATCTCAGCTCAGGGCGGCGCGTGACCAAGCTCCTCAGAACAGGCTGGCCTGAACCGCGGACCGGCCCATGGTGCCGCGGCTCAGCGGGGGCTGGAAGCGGCTGTGGTCCAGCGCGTGCCGCTCGGTGTTCAGCCCCAGACGCCGGACCGCGCGCTGCCAGCGCTGGCGGCGCAGGTCAGCCCACACGCCCTCCCCTGTCATGCGGTGGCCGAAACGGACATCGTTGTCCCGTCCGCCGCGCTGGTCGCGCACCCGGGCCATCACCCGCGCGGCGCGCTCGGGGAAATGCTGCTCCAACCACTGCTGGAACAGCGGCGCGACCTCCCAGGGCAGGCGCAAGGGGATGGAGAAGGCGCGGGTGGCCCCGGCGTCGGCTGCGGCCTCGAGGATGCGCTCCATCTCGGGCTCGTTCAGGAAGGGGATCACCGGCGAGATGCTCACCCCCACCGGCACCCCGGCCTCGACCAGGCGACGGATGGTCTGCAGGCGCCGGGCGGGTGCCGCGGCGCGGGGCTCCATGACCCGGGCCAGGGCCGGATCCAGCGTGGTGATCGACACGTAGACCGCGGCCAACCCCTGCTGCCCCATCGGGGCGATCAGGTCCAGATCGCGCTCGACCCCGGCGGACTTGGTGATCAGGCCGAAGGCGTGGCGGCACTCGGACAACACCTCGATGACCGAGCGGGTGATGCCCAATTGCCTCTCGACCGGCTGGTAGGCATCGGTGGCCGCCCCGATGCACAGCTCCAGCGGCGAGTAGCTGCGGCTGGACAAGGCCTCGCGCAGCCGTTCGGCGGCGTTGACCTTGGCCACGATGCGGCTCTCGAAGTCCAGCCCCGGCGAGAGGTTGAGGTAGCTGTGCGTGGGCCGCGCGTAGCAGTAGATGCAGCCGTGCTCGCAGCCCCGGTAGGGGTTGATCGAGAGGTCGAAGCTGATGTCGGGCGAGTCGTTGCCGGTGAGGATGGACTTCACCCGCTGCTCGATGACCTGGGTACGCGGCGCCAGGGTTTCGGCCTGCCAGCCCTGCTCCAGCGAGCCCCAGCCGTCGTCAAAGGCCTCGCGGGCATCGCCGCTGAAGCGGTGGGCCAGGGCCCAGGCGGTGCCCCGCCCCTTGAGCGGCCCAGGCCGCAGCAGGTGGACGGGCTGGGGGGCGACGGGCGCGGCAGTGCAGGCAGGTGCGTACGGCATACTGTTAATCTATACAGTATTCCGTTCGCTGGCAAGCGGGCGCGCCCGCAGCCAGACCCCGCCGGGCGACGGGATCAGTACTCGGAGCCGCCGAAGTCGGTGCCAGGGGCCAGGTTGTCGAACCGGGTCAGCGGCTTCAGGAAGGCCAGGTGGATCGAGCCCACGGGGCCGTTACGCTGCTTGCCGATGATGATCTCGGCGGTGCCGGGCACCTTGGAATCCTCGCGGTTGTAGTAGTCGTCGCGGTAGATGAACATGATCACGTCCGCGTCCTGCTCAATGGCGCCCGACTCGCGCAGGTCGGACATCATCGGGCGCTTGTCGGTCCGCTGTTCCACCGAACGGTTGAGCTGCGACAGCGCGATCACCGGGCAATGAAGCTCCTTGGCCAGCGCCTTCAGGCTTCGGGAAATTTCCGACAGCTCGGTCGCACGGTTCTCGCCGCTGCTGGCGCTGGAGCCGACCATCAGCTGCAGGTAGTCGATCACGATCAGGCCCAGCTTGCCGCATTGGCGGGCCTGGCGGCGCGCACGGGCGCGCAATTCCGCGGGGTTCAGGCCCGGGGTCTCGTCGATGAACACCGAGGACTTGGACAGTTTGTCCACCGCTTCGGTCAGACGGCCCCACTCGTCGTCGCGCAAGCGACCGGTCCGCAGCCCGGACTGGTCGATCCGCCCCAGCGATCCCACCATCCGCAGCGCCAGCTGGGCCGCACCCATTTCCATCGAGAACACGACGACCGGCAGACCCTCCTGAACCGCCACGTTCTCGGCAATGTTCAGGGCGAAGGCGGTCTTGCCCATGGACGGACGGGCGGCCAGGATGATCAGGTCACCGCCCTGCAGGCCGGCGGTCATCCGGTCCATCTCGAAGAAGCCGGTGCGCACGCCAGTGACGTCCTCGGCACCGTTCTCGGCCAGCTCGGTGACCCGGTCGATCAGGTCCATCACCAGCTTGTCCATGCTGTGGAAACCGGCCTTGCTGCGTTGACCTTCTTCACCGATCTTGAAGATGCTGGTCTCGGCCTCGTCGAGGATCTGCGAGACCTGCTTGCCCATCGGGTTGAACGCCTGGGTCGCGATGTTGTCGCTGGCGGCGATGAGCTTGCGCAGCACCGCCCGCTCGCGCACGATCTCGGCGTAGCGGCGCATGTTGGCGGCGCTGGGCACGCTCTGTGCCAGGGCGTTGAGGTAGCGCATTCCGCCCACCTCGTCGGCCTTGCCCAGGGTCTGAAGCTGCTCGAACACCGTCACCACGTCGGCCGGCTTGGAGTGGCTGATCAGGCTGCCGATGGCGGCGAAGATCAGCTTGTGCTCGTGGCGGTAGAAATCGTCTTCCTGCAGCAGGTCACCGGCGCGGTCCCAGGCGCCGTTGTCCAGCAGCAGACCGCCCAACACGCTCTGCTCCGCCTCGACCGAGTGCGGCGGCACGCGCAGCTTGGCGACCTCCTCGTCGCGCGGCGGGTTGCGGGGATCGGGGGCGTCGAAGATCGTGGACATCTGGTGATGATAGGGGGACGTGCGAAAGCCACCTGTGGACAAGCCTGGGGACAGGCTGCGCAACACCGGTGGACAAACGGAGGAACCAATGAAAAAGGGCCGGACAAGTCCGGCCCTTGTGCATCAGGCAGACGCCTGCGCGAGGATCACTCGGCTTCGGGGACGACCTTGACGGTGATCTCGACGACCACGTCGGTGTGCGGCGCGACCTGGACCGGGAACTCGCCAACGGCCTTCAGGGGACCGTGGGGCATGCGGACCTGGGCCTTGACGACCTGGAAGCCTTGCTTGCCCAGGGCTTCAGCCACGTCGTGGTTGGTGACCGAACCGAACAGTCGGCCGTCCACGCCAGCCTTCTGGCTGATGGTGACCAGCAGACCGGTCAGCTTCTCGCCAACGGCTTGGGCTGCGGCCAGCTTTTCAGCGGCAGCCTTCTCGAGCTCGGCGCGGCGGGCTTCGAATTCCTTGATCGCGGCATCGGTGGCGCGGCGGGCGCGCTTGGTCGGGATCAGGAAGTTGCGGGCGTAGCCGTCCTTGACCTTGACGATGTCGCCCAGGTTGCCCAGGTTGGCGACCTTGTCCAGCAGGATGATTTGCATGGTGAAAGTCTCCTCTTAGACGCGGTGCTGGTCGCTGTACGGCAGCATGGCCAGGAAGCGCGAGCGCTTGATGGCGTTGGTCAGCTGGCGCTGGAAGAAGGCGCGGGTGCCGGTCAGGCGGGCCGGCGTGATCTTGCCGTTTTCGCCGATGAAATCACGCAGCAGGTCCACGTCCTTGTAGTCGATCGACTCGACGCCGGCGACGGTGAAACGGCAGAACTTCTTGCGGCGGAACAGCAGCGATTGCTGGTTGCGCTTGGGACGGCGGTCCTTGGAGAAACGGCTCTTGGGCGGGGGCATGATGACCTCTCTAGATACTGAATTCCGGAAACGAACAGGTCGGGTGCGTGGCTCAGCGGACTTCGGTGACGTGGAACACGAGTCCCTTGCCCGAACGGCCGGCGGTCAGGAAGCCGGTGAAGATCACCGGACTGCCCAGCGCCAGCGCCAGCAGGGGGCGCGTGACCTCCCCGATCGCCACCGCGCGCATCTCAAGCGAGACTTGCCGGGGCTTGCCGTCTTCGGTGACCGTGGACTGGTGCATAAGCTTCAGGTCCAGGGCCGGAAGGCCGGCGGGGGTGTACCGCGTCGCGCCGCGTTCGACCAGGCTGGCGGTGAGAACCAATCGGTTCATCGGCTCAGCGCACCCGGTCGGGCGACACCCGGGGCTCTCAGGCGGCGGAGGATTCCTGGGCGGCCTTGCGGGCCTCTTCCTTCTCGACCGACTTCATCATCACGGAAGGAGACGTTTCGGCCTTCTCCAGCTTGACGGTCAGGTGACGCAGCACGGCGTCGTTGAAGCGGAAGCCGGTTTCCAGCTCGGCCAGCACGTCCTTCGAGCACTCGATGTTCAGGCACAGGTAGTGCGCCTTGGCGAGCTTCTGGATCATGTAGGCCAGCTGACGGCGGCCCCAGTCCTCGACGCGGTGCACCTTGCCACCGCCGGTGGTGACCAGGCCCTTGTAACGCTCCAGCATGGCCGGAACCTGTTCGCTTTGATCCGGGTGGATCAGCAGAACGATCTCATAGTGACGCATGAACACTCCTTGTGGATTCAGCCGGTCTCTCGACCGGCCGGTGAAGCCGCCCCGCGCGTCAGATGCAGGTGCAGCAAGGGAAAGCCGATCATTCTAGCAACAAAAAGACCCCGGCATCAACCGGGGCCCTGGAGCCGCGACCGCGCACCCCGGTGCGGGGCGCGCAGCACCGGACTCAGCGGCGCTGTGCCAGCTGGGTCCAGGTCTGGATCACCGTGTCGGGGTTCAGCGAGATCGAGACGATGCCCTCGTCGGCCAGCCACTGGGCGAAGTCGGGGTGGTCGCTGGGACCCTGGCCGCAGATGCCGATGTACTTGCCGGTGGCGCGGCAGGCGTTGATGGCGCGCGAGATCAGCGAGCGCACCGCGGGGTCGCGCTCGTCGAAGTCGGCGGCCAGCAGCTCCAGGCCGGAGTCGCGGTCCAGGCCCAGGGTCAGCTGGGTCAGGTCGTTCGAGCCGATGGACATGCCGTCGAAATGCTCAAGGAACTGGTCGGCCAGGATGGCGTTGCTCGGGACCTCGCACATCATGATGACGCGCAGGCCGTTCTCGCCGCGCTTCAGGCCCTTGTCGGCCAGCAGGCCGACCACGCGCTCGGCCTGGCGCACGGTGCGGACGAAGGGCACCATGATCTCGACGTTGCTCAGCCCCATGTCGTTGCGCACCCGCTTGAGGGCCTCGCACTCCATGGCGAAGGCGTCGGCGAACTCCTCGCTGATGTAGCGCGAGGCGCCACGGAAGCCCAGCATGGGGTTCTCTTCGTCCGGCTCGTAGCGGCTGCCACCGATCAGCTTCTTGTACTCGTTGGACTTGAAGTCCGACAGGCGCACGATGACCGGCTTGGGCCAGAAGGCGGCGGCGATGGTGGCGATGCCCTCGGTCAGCTTGTCGACGTAGAAGGCGCGCGGCGAGGCATGGCCCCGGGCCACCGACTCGACCGCCTTCTTCAGGTCGGGATCGACGTTCGGGTAGTCCATGATCGCCTTGGGGTGGACGCCGATGTTGTTGTTGATGATGAACTCGAGGCGGGCCAGGCCGACGCCGGCGCTCGGGATCTGCGAGAAGTTGAAGGCCAGCTGAGGATTGCCGACGTTCATCATGATCTTGACCGGGCAGTACGGCAGCTCGCCGCGCTGGACCTCGGAGACCTCGGTCTCGAGCAGGCCGTCGTAGACGTAGCCGGTGTCGCCCTCGGAGCAGACCACGGTCACCAGGGCGCCGTCGGCCAGCTTCTCGGTGGCGTCACCGCAGCCCACCACGGCGGGGATGCCCAGCTCACGGGCGATGATCGCGGCGTGGCAGGTGCGGCCACCGCGGTTGGTCACGATGGCGCTGGCGCGCTTCATCACCGGCTCCCAGTTGGGATCGGTCATGTCGGTGACCAGCACGTCGCCGGGCTGCACGCGCTCCATCTCGGCGATCGAGCTGACCAGGCGAACCGGTCCGGTGCCGATCTTCTGGCCGATCGCGCGGCCTTCGGCCAGCACGGTGGAGTGGCCCTTGAGCTTGTAGCGGTGCTCGACCTGGCCTTCAGCCTGGCTGCGCACGGTCTCGGGGCGGGCCTGCAGGATGTACAGGCGGCCATCGACGCCGTCCTTGCCCCACTCGATGTCCATCGGGCGGCCGTAGTGCTTCTCGATGATCTGGGCGTACTTCGCCAGTTCGACCACGTCAGCGTCGTTCAGGGAATAGCGGTTGCGCTGCTCAGGCGGGTTGTCCACCGTCTTGACCAGCTTGCCGGAGGCCTTCTTCTCCTCGGGGGTGGCGAACTCCATGCGGATCAGCTTGGAGCCCAGGCTGCGGCGGATGACCGGGAACTTGCCGGCTTCGAGCGCCGGCTTGTGGACGTAGAACTCGTCGGGGTTGACCGCGCCCTGCACCACCGTCTCGCCCAGGCCGTAGCTGGAGGTGATGAAGACCACGTCCTTGAAGCCCGACTCGGTGTCGATGGTGAACATCACGCCGGCGGCGCCGACGTCGGAGCGGACCATGCGCTGCACGCCGGCCGACAAGGCCACTTCGGAGTGGCTGAAGCCCTTGTGGACGCGGTAGCTGATCGCCCGGTCGTTGTAGAGGGAGGCGAAGACCTCCTTCATCTTGTGCAGCACCTCGTCGATGCCGTGCACGTTCAGGAAGGTCTCCTGCTGGCCGGCGAAAGAGGCGTCGGGCAGGTCCTCGGCGGTGGCCGAGGAGCGCACGGCCCAGCTGGCGTCGGGCGAGTCACCGGCGACGCGGGCGTATTCGGCGCGGACGGCGGCCTCGAAATCCGGCGGGAACGGGGCGTTCTCCACCCAGCCGCGGATCTCGGCACCGGCCTCGGCCAGCGCGCGCACGTCGTCGGTGTCGAGCGACGCCAGACGGGCATTGATCTTCTCGGTCAGCCCGCCGTAGGTCAGGAACTCGCGGAAGGCATGGGCGGTCGTGGCGAAGCCGCCCGGCACGCGTACGCCGGTCTCGGCGAGCTGGCTGATCATTTCGCCGAGGCTGGCGTTCTTGCCGCCAACCACCTCGACGTCGGTCATTCTCAGGTGCTCGAAGGGTGCAACCAGGGCGGTCGCCAGTGTGCTGGAAGACATGGGAAAACTCCTTGATGGTGAAAAACCGGGGGCGTCGTCCCGAGACCGGCGCGCGTCCGGGCCCACGCCGCAGCGCGTGTGCATTCGAGTTCTGGGCTGCGGGGGCTCATCGGAGGGGCGGAGCGGCCGCGGACGGCCGCCAGGAGGTCAAGGTTGACGCGAATGGGTGGATTCTAAGGAGGGCGTCCGTATCATGCAGCGTGTTGTCCCCTACTTGAAAACATTTCATGCCCAATCGCACCGTGTTCTTTGTCTCGGATGGCACCGGGATCACGGCCGAGACCTTCGGCAACTCGATCCTGGCCCAGTTCGCGATCAAGCCGCGCCACATCCGCCGGCCCTTCATCGACTCGGTGGAGAAGGCCGAGAAGGTGGTCTCCGAGATCAACGCCACCGCCGAGGCCGAGGGGACGCGCCCGATCGTCTTCATCACGTTGGCCCACGACGACGCGCACGCGGTGCTGACCGGTGGCCGCTGCAAGGGCTTCGTGATGGACATGTTCAAGGCCTTCGTCGAGCCGCTCGAGACCGAGTTCGGCATGAAGTCCAACCACCGCATCGGCCGCTTCTCGGACGCCGCCAAGAGCCAGGAGTACAACGACCGCATCGAGGCGATCAATTTCTCGCTCGCCCATGACGACGGTCAGTCGGCGAAGAACCTCGAGGCCGCCGACGTGATCCTGGTGGGCGTGAGCCGCAGCGGCAAGACGCCCACCTCGCTCTACCTGGCGATGCAGCACGGCATCAAGGCCGCGAACTACCCCCTGATCCCCGAAGACTTCGACCGCGGCGCCCTCCCCGCCTCGTTGGCGCCGCACAAGCGCAAGTGCTTCGGCCTGACGATCGACCCCGACCGCCTCAGCCAGATCCGCAACGAGCGCCGCCCCGGCAGCAAGTACGCCGCGATCGAGAACTGCCGCGCCGAAGTGCGTGAGGCCGAGACCATGATGAAGCGCGCCGGCATCTCGTGGCTGTCCTCGACCCACAAGTCGATCGAGGAGATCGCCACCACCATCCTGCGCGACATCCGCCCGGACCGGCTGATCTATTGACGCCGACGCCGCACGCCAGCGGTCCGGCCACGCGCCGGCCGCGGCTCAGCACATCGACCTGATCAGTGGCCGGCGCCGCTGGCGAACAGGCAGATCGCCGCGGCCGCCGCCACGTTCAGCGATTCCTCGCCGCCCGGCTGCGGGATGCTGACGGTGTGGGCGCAGCGCGCCATCAGGACCGGGTCCACGCCGCGGCCCTCGTGGCCCAGCACCCAGGCGCAAGGGTGCGGCAAGGCGCCCTGCCCCAGCACCAGGCCCGCATGGGAGCTGGTGGCCAGCATCGGCACCGCCAGCGCCGACAGGTCATCGGTCGACAGGCCCTCGTGCAGGGCCAGCGCGAAATGCGCGCCCATGCCCGCCCGCAGCACCTTGGGCGACCACAGCGCCGCCGTGCCCTTGATCGCCAGCACCTGGCGCACGCCGAAGGCCGCCGCGCTGCGCAGGATGCTGCCCACGTTGCCGGCGTCCTGCAAGCGGTCCAGCACCACGGTGAAGGCCGCCGGATCGATCGCGACCGCGTGGCCCAGGCCCAGCAGCGCACCGATGCGCGGAGGCGACTCCAGCCCGCTCAGTCCCCCCATCAGCGCATCCGGTACGCAGACCACGCGGCGGGCGTTCTCGGCCCAGGCCCGCCAGTCGGCGCGCTCGTGCCAGGCGCTCTCGGTGAACACCAGTTCCTCGGGCACGCGACCGCGCGCCAGGGCAGCACCGACCAGGTGGTCGCCTTCCAGCCACAGCTGCCCCAGCTTGCGGTAGGCCCCGGGGTCCTGGGCCAGCTTGCGGATGCGCTGCAGCAGCGGATTGTCGCGCGCGGTGATGCGCAGGGGCTCGATCACAGGTGTCCTCCGGTGGCCAGGGCGTCACGCACCGGGCCGAAGCTGGTGCGGTGCACCGGTGCGGCACCGTGGGCGCGCAGCGCGGCCAGGTGCTCGGGCGTGGGGTAGCCCTTGTGGCCGGCAAAGCCGTACTGAGGCCAGGCGCGGTGCATCTCGGCGCACAGCTGGTCGCGGTGGACCTTGGCCAGGATCGAGGCCGCCGAGATGGCCGCCACCTTGGCATCGCCCTTGACAATGGCCTCGGCCGGCAGCCGGATCGACGGCAGGCGGTTGCCATCCACCAGCACCTTGCCCGGCGTCAGGCGCAGGCCCTCGACCGCCCGCTTCATGGCCAGCAGGGTGGCGTGCAGGATGTTGAGTTCGTCGATTTCCTCGACCGAGGCCTCGGCGATCTTGAAGCACAGCGCCTTGGCGCGGATCTCGTCGAACAGGGCCTCGCGGCGGCGCGCGCTCAGCGCCTTGGAGTCGGCCAATCCAGCGATCGGGTGCAGCTCGTCCAGGATCACGGCGGCGGCCACCACCGGTCCGGCCAGAGGCCCGCGCCCGGCCTCGTCCACCCCCGCCACCAGGCCAGGGGCCTCGAAGCTGAAAGCGATCTGCTCAGGCCGCGCCGAGGACTTGCGCGATGGCATGGCTGGCGCGCTGCGCCGTGTCCTGGCGCAGCGAGAGGTGGAGTTCGGTGAAACGGGCGTGCAGCGTGTCGCGGCGCGGGCCGTCGTCCAACCAGGCCAGGGCCTCGGCGGCGATGGCCTCGGGCGTGGCGGCGTCCTGGATCAACTCGGGCACCGCGAAGTCGCGCAGCAGGATGTTGGGCAGACTGAACCACGGCAGGTAGGCCTTGCCCTGCATCAGCCAGTGGTTGAAGCGGTGCAGGCGATAGGCCACGACCATCGGGCGCTTGAACAGGGCGGCCTCCAGGGTGGCGGTGCCGCTGGCGATCAGCGTCAGGTCGCAAGCGGCCAGGGCCTCGTGCGAGCGACCGTCCAGCAACTGGATGCGCAACCCGGGGGCCTCGCTCGCCAGCACCGCCTCGACCATGGGCCGCAGGCCGGGCGCGACCGGCAACACGAAACGCAGGGTCGGTCGCGCGCGCTGCAACCGCAGCGCCGCCTGCAGGAAAGCCGGGGCGATGTGGGTGATCTCGCTGCGCCGGCTGCCGGGCAACACCGCGACGACGGTGTCCTCGTCGTCCAGACCCAAGGCGGCACGGGCTGCGGCCCGAGGCGGCGCCACCGGGATCAGGTCGGCCAAGGGGTGGCCCACGAATGTGGCGTTCACGCCGTGCTCCGCCAGCAAGGCGGGCTCGAAGGGGAACAGGCACAGCACGTGGTCGGCGGCGGCCGCCAGCTTGCGGACCCGCTCGCCGCGCCAGGCCCAGATCGACGGGCAAACGAAATGAACCGTCTTCAGCCCCTGGTGGCGCAGCGCCGTCTCGAGGGCGAAATTGAAGTCGGGCGCGTCCACGCCGACGAAGACATCCGGCCGCTCGGCCAGCACGCGCTGGCGCAACGACCGCCGGATGGACAGCAGCTCGGGCAGATGGCGCAAGGCGTCCACATAACCGAAAACCGACAGCTTGTGGCTGGGCCACCAGGCCTCGAAGCCCTGGGCCTGCATCTTCGGGCCGCCGATGCCGCTGGCGGCCAGACCGGGCCAGCGCGCGTGCAGCCCCTGCAGAAGCAGGCTGGCCAGCAGGTCCCCGGAGGCCTCGCCGGCCACCATCGCCAGGCGAGGGGCCGACGCGTCACGCATGCCGTCCCCGTCCGTTCAGCGCACCAGGCCGCGCTTCGAGGCGGCCAGGAAGTCCAGCAGCGTCTGGACGTCCTCGTCCCCGCCCTGCCCGCGCAGCCCCTCGACCGCGGCCACCGCCTGCTCGAGGGTCATGCCGCTTCGGAAGATCAGCTTGTGCATCTGACGGATCAGGCGCTGGCGCTCTTCGGTGAAGCCGCGCCGCTTCAAGCCGGTCAGGTTGACCGCGCGCACCGCCAGCGGGTTGCCGTCGACCGTCATGAACGGCGCCACGTCCTGCGACACATGGGCCTGGAAGCCCACCATCGCCTGCGCGCCGATGTGCACGAACTGCAGCACGCCGGTCAGACCGCCGATGGTGGCCCAGTCGCCCACGTGCACGTGGCCGGCCAGGGTGACCCCGTTGGCCAGCACGCAGTGGTTGCCCAGGCGGACGTCATGGGCCACGTGCACGTAGGCCATGATCCAGTTGTCGTCGCCGACGGTGGTGACCGCCTGCTCCTTGTGGGTGCCGGTGTTGAAGGTGCAGAACTCCCGCACCGTGTTGCGGTCACCGATCACCAGCTCGGTCACCTCGCCCCGGTGGTTCTGGTCCTGCCAGATGTCCTGCGAGGGCGCGCCGATCGAGTTGAACTGGAAGAAGCGGTTGTCGCGCCCGATCGTGGTGCGGCCGTCGATCACGCAATGCGGACCGATCACGGTCCCGGCGCCGATGCGCACCTGGGGTCCGATGACCGAGTACGGGCCGACCTCGACGCTGCCATCGAGCTCGGCCGCCGGATCGATGACCGCGGTCGGGTGGATCTTCGCCATCTGCCCGGCTCCGTGCTCAGGCGATCTTGCGCATCGTGCACATCAGCTCGGCCTCGGCGGCGAGCTCGCCGTCCACGCGGGCCTGGGCCGAGTACTTGTAGATGCCCGCCTTGGCACGCAGGATCTTGGCTTCGATGACGAGTTGGTCACCCGGCTCGACCGGGCGCTTGAAGCGGGCACCGTCGATGCCGGCGAAATACACCACCGTGTCCTCGCCCGGGTCAGTCTCCATCGAGGCGAAGGACAGCAGCGCGGCGGCCTGGGCCATCGCCTCGAGGATCAGCACGCCCGGCATGACCGGGCGGTGCGGGAAGTGGCCCATGAAGAAGGGCTCGTTCATCGTCACATTCTTCAGGGCGACGACGCGCTGGTCTTTGTCCAGTTCGGTGACGCGGTCCACCAGCAGGAAGGGGTAGCGGTGCGGGAGCCGCTTGAGGATCTGGTGGATGTCCATCACGGGAGCGCTCATGGGGTGATCTTCTTCTCGAGTGCGCGAAGGCGGCTTCGCAAGGTGTGCAAGTGACGCAGCGTGGCCGCGTTCTTTTCCCAGTTGGAATTGTCGTCGATCGGGAACACGCCGGTATAAGTACCCGGCTTGAGCAGCGAGCCCATCACGAAGCTGCCCGCGCTGACGTGGACCCGGTCGGCGATCTCGAGGTGGCCGGCGATCATCGCCGCCCCCCCGATGGTGCAATGGGCCCCGATGCGGGCGCTGCCGGCGACGCCGACGCAGCCCGCCATCGCGGTGTGGGCCCCGACGCGCACGTTGTGCGCGATCTGGATCAGGTTGTCGAGCTTGACGCCATCGGCCAGCACCGTGTCGTCGAGCGCGCCGCGGTCGATGCAGGTGTTGGCGCCGACGTCGACGTCGTCACCGATGACCACCGCACCGAGTTGCTCGATCTTCTCCCAGGCGCCCTGGTGAGGGGCGAAGCCGAAGCCGTCACCGCCCACCACCACGCCAGGCTGCAAGGTGCCCCGCGCGCCGATGACGCAGGCCTCGCCGAAGTGCACCCGCGACAGCAGCCGCGTGCCCTCGCCGATGCGAGCGCCACGTCCCACGTGGCAGTGCGGCCCGATGACGGCGCCGGCGGCGACCTCGGCGCCGTCCTCCACCACCGCCAGCGGCCCGATGCAGGCCTGCGGGTGCAGCCGCACACCCTGCCCGATCACGGCCGACGGGTGCACGCCCACCTGCAGCGCCGGGCGCACGCGTTGGGCGAACCAGCGGGTCAGCGCCGCGTAGTAGCGGTAGGGATCGGGGGTGACGATGACGCTGGCGCCTCGGGCCAGCGCGGCATCGAGCAGGTCCTCGCGCACGACGAGCGAGCCGGCGCGGGTCTGTTCCAGCAGCGGCCGCAGCCGGGCCTGGGCCAGGAAGCTCAGCGCCTCGGGGCCGGCACTCTCCAGCGACGCGATGCGCTCGACGCGGCGGTCAGGGTCGCCATGCAGGTCACCACCCAGGACCTGGGCGATGTCGACGATGCGGATGGTGGCCGTCAGCGGCCCGTTCGAGGCCGTCATGACCAGCCTCCGATCACTTGCCCGCGTTCAGGGCGTCGATCACCTTCTTGGTGATGTCGACACGCGGACCCGCGAAGACCACTTCCTGGACGATCAGGTCGTACTTCTCGGTCTCGAAGATCTGCTTGATGACCTTGCTGGCGCGCTCGCTGACCGCGGCCAGCTCTTCGTTCTTGCGCTGGTTGAGGTCCTCGAGCAACTCGCGGCGCTTACGCTCGAAGTCGCGCTGCTGCTCGGTCAGGTCACGCTGGCGGCGCGAGCGCTCGGCTTCGGACAGCGTCGGGCCGTCCTTTTCCAGCTTCTCGAAGGCGGTCCGCAGCTTGGTGCCGGTGTCATTGAGCTCGGTCTCGCGCTTCTTGAACTCGGCCTCGAGCTTGGCCTGGGCGGCCTTGGCCGGTGCGGCCTCGCGCAGGACGCGCTCGCCGTTGACATAGCCGATCTTGAGTTCCTGCGCCTGAGCGGCGCCCAGGGCACCGGACAGGGCCGCGACGGCCAGCAGGGATTTCACGAACGAGGTCATCATCAGAAAGCCGTTCCGATCTGAAACTGGAAGCGTTGGATTTTATCGCCCTTGAAGGAACGCAGCGGCGTGCCCCAGCTGAGCTTGAAGGGGCCGACCGGCGAGATCCAGCTCAGGCCCAGGCCGGCCGACGCCCGCAGGTCGTCGAAGGACATGTTCTGACCCAGGCGCCAGACATTGCCGGCATCGGCAAAGGCGAAGACGCGCAGCGACTTGTCGTTGCCCGAGCCGGGCAGCGGGAAGTAGAGCTCGGAGTTCAGGTTCAGGCGCTTGGGGCCGCCGTCGTAGGCACCGGTGATGTCCACCCCGCCGAAGGAGCCCTGCTCGAACGCACGCACCGAGCCCAGGCCCCCGCCGTAGAAATTCTTGAACAGCGGGTAGGGCTTGCCACCCAGGCCGTAGCCCAGGCCCAGTTCACCGTTGATGCCCAGCGTGAGCTTGCTCATCACCGGGAAGTACTGCTGGTACTGCGCATTGATGCGGGCGTAGTGAACGTCACCGATCAGGCTCAGGTCGGCGTTGATGCGCTGGTAGCGCCCCCGCGTGGGCACCATCGGGTTGTCGCGCTCTTCACGCGCCCAGCCCAGGGTGAGCGGGAACGAAGAGCTGTGCGACCCGAAGGTCTTGGCGTAGGTGTAGTAGCTATTGGGCACACCAGCCGAGGTGCCGATGATGGTCTGCTCGGCACCGATGCCGAAGAACACCGTGTCGTACTCGGTGAAGGGCACGCCGAAGCGCAGCGCCATGCCGGGGGTGGCCAGCTGGTAGGCGTCGCCCAGGCTGTTGAGCGGGCGGGAGGTGCGGTAGTACAGGTCAACCGCACGGGACACGCCGTCGTCGGTGAAATAAGGATCGACCGTGCTCAGCAGGAAGTTGCGCTGGGACTTGCTGGTGTTGACCTCGACACCCAGGTAGTTGCCAGTGCCGAAGACGTTTTCCTTCTTGACCGAGGCCGAAAGCGACAGCTTGTCGGCACTGGAAAAGCCCGCCGCCAGCATCAGGCTGCCGGTGGCCTTCTCGGTCACGTTGATCGTCAGGTCCACCTGGTCGGGCGCGCCCGGGACCTCGTTGGTGTCGACGTTGACCTCGTTGAAGTAGCCCAGTCGCTCGACGCGGTCGCGCGAGAGCTTGATCTTGGCCCCGTCGTACCAGGCCGATTCGAATTGGCGGAACTCGCGGCGGATCACCTCGTCCCGGGTGATCGTGTTGCCGGCCACGCTGATGCGCCGCACGTACACGCGCTGACCCGGCTGCGCCTGCAGCACCAACTCGACCTGGCCAGTGCGGCGGTCGATCTCGGTGCGCGGCTCGACCCGGGCGAAGGCATAGCCCCAGGTGGCGTACAGATCGGTGAAGGCCTTGATCGTGGCCGTGACCTCATCCCCGCGGTAGCCCTGGCCCGGACGGACGGTGACCCGCTCACGGAAGTCGCCCTCGCGGCCCAGGAATTCACCCTCGAGGCGGACGCCGGTGACCACGTAAGGCTGCCCCTCCTCGACCGTGACCGCGATCGAGATGTCCTGCTTGTCGGGCGAGATGGTGACCTGGGTCGACTTGATGTCGAACTCCAGGTAGCCGCGGTTCAGGTAGTGCGAGCGCAGCTTCTCGAGGTCGGCGTTGAGCTTGGTGCGCGCATAGCGGTCGGACTTGGTGTACCAGGTCAGCCAGCCGCCGGTGGTCAGGTCGAGCAGGTCCAGCAGACTGGACTCGCTGAAGGCCTTGGCACCCAGGATGCGGATCTCGCGGATGCGGGCGACATCACCCTCCACCACGGTGAACGCGATGTTGACCCGGTTGCGCTCGATCGGAGTGACCGTGGTCGTGACCTCGGCGCCGTACAGGCTCTTGCTGAGGTACTGGCGCTTGATCTCCTGCTCGGCGCGGTCGATCACGGCCTTGTCGAAAGGCATGCCTTCGCCGATGCCGTTGTCCTTCAGCGCCTTGGCCAGGGTGTCCTTGTCGAACTCCTTCAGACCCGAGAAAGCGACCGTGTTGATCAGCGAACGCTCGTCGACCACCACCACCACGACCTGACCATCCAGGTCGATGCGGACGTCCTTGAACAGGCCGGTGGCGAACAGGGCGCGCAGGGCGGCGGCGCCCTTGTCGTCGTTGTAGGTGTCGCCCACCCGGAACGGCAGCGCTCCGAAGACGCTGCCAGGGTCACCCCGCTGCAGGCCGTCGATGCGGATGTCCTGGATCTGGAACGGCTCGGCGGCCAGGACCGGGGCGCAGGCCGCGGCTGCCACGAGGGCCACGCACGCGGGAATCGGGCGCAGCGCGCTCAAGTGGGAGGAAAAAGGCATCGGAGCGTTCAATGCAGGCCCAGCAGGCGGGCCACGTCGTTGGACAGGGCGATGGACATCATCAGCAGCAGCACGAAAGCGCCACCGCGCTGCAATCGGCGCAGCCAGACATCCGAGACCGGGCGACCGGTCACGCCCTCGAAAAGATAATACATCAGGTGCCCACCGTCGAGGATCGGCAGCGGCAGCAGGTTCAGCACGCCCAGGCCCACGCTGACATTGGCCAGGAACACCAGGAACTCGGTGACACCGATGCGGGCGGTCTGGCCGGCGTAGTCGGCGATGGTGAGCGGGCCACTGAGGTTCTTGACCGAGGCCTCGCCCAGGATCATCCGCCCCATCATGCGCAGGCTGAGGGCCGCCGTGTCCCGGACCTGCCGCAGGCCGGCCACCAGGCCGTCCAGCGGACCCAGGCGCACCGTCAGCATTTCCGGCGGGCGCCCGACCATGGCGTCGATGCGGCCGCTGGTCTGACCACCCTCCTCCACCTGACGCGGCTGTACCGGCAGGGCCAGCACCGCGCCGGCGCGGTCGACCTGCCACTGCTGGGCGGCATCACCGCGATGGCGCCGGATGCGCTCGCGCAGCGCCGAGGCATCGCTGACCGGTTGGCCATCGATCGCCAGCACCCGGTCACCTTCCCGGAGCCCCGCCTTGGCCGCGGGCCCTGCGGGCAGCACCTGGCCCAGCACCGGCTCGCTCCAGGGACTGGGCAGGCCGATGTGGCGCAAGGTCTCGGGATCCAGGTCGGCGCCGGGCAGGCGATCCAGCGGCAGCACCACCTCGCGGCGATGACCGCCCTCGGCATCGGTGACTTCCAGCACCAGCGGCTGGCGCTCGCTCGCCGCCTGGGTCAGGCGCCAGCGCAGGTCATCCAGGGACAACACGCTCTCGCGCTCCGAGCCCAGCACCACAGCGCGGACCCAGTCGCCCGAGCGCAACCCGGCGGACTCGGCCAGCGTGCCGGCGCGCGGAGCGGACAGCAGGGCGCGAGGCTCTCGGGTGCCCATCCAGTGCACCGCCGTGAACAGCAGCGCCGCCAGCACCAGGTTCGCCAGCGGGCCGGCGGCCACGATGGCCACGCGGGCGCGCAGCGGCTGCAGGTCGAAAGCCTGGCTCCGCTGGGCCGGTGCCACCGGCCCCTCGCGGGAGTCCAGCATGCGCACATACCCCCCCAGCGGCAGCGCCGCCAGGGTGAACTCGGTGGCGCCGGGCGAGGCCTGCCGACGCCACAGCACCCGGCCGAAACCGATCGAGAAGCGCAACACCCGGACGCCGCACCAGCGCGCCATCTGGAAGTGACCCCACTCGTGTACGGCGATCAGCACCGCCAGCGTGAACAGAAAGGCCAGGACGGTGGACAGCATCGGGGTCAGACCGGCCGACGTTCGATCAGTTCCCGGGCCGCCCGGCGCGCGCGCTCGTCCAGGTCCAGCAATTCATCGACCGAGGGCCGCGGCCCCAGGCCCGGCACCACCTGCTCCAGCACGCCCTCGTTGACCCGGTGGATGTCGGTGAAGCCCAGGCGCCGGTCCAGGAAGGCGGCCACGGCCTCCTCGTTGGCGGCGTTCAGCACCGTGGTGCTGCCCTCGGGCCCGCGAAGCGCGTCCCAGGCCAGGAAGAAACCGGGGAAACGGTCGCGCCGCGGCGGCTCGAAGGTGAGCGACTGCAGCGACAGCAGGTCGAGTGGCGCCGCACCCGAGGCGATGCGCTCGGGGAAGGACAGCCCGTAGGCGATCGGCACGCGCATGTCGGGGGTGCCCAGCTGTGCCAGCACCGACTGGTCGCGGCACACCACCATCGAGTGGATGATGCTTTGCGGGTGGACGACGACGCGGATCTGCTCGGGCGTCAGGTCGAACAGCCAGCGGGCCTCGATGACCTCGAGGGCCTTGTTCATCATCGTGGCCGAATCCACCGAGATCTTGCGCCCCATGACCCAATTCGGGTGGGCGCAGGCCTGCTCGGGGGTGACCTCGGACAGCGTGGCCGGGTCGCGGTGTCGGAAAGGGCCGCCCGAGGCCGTCAGCACGATGTGGTCGATGCGCTGGGCCCAGGTGCTGCGGTCTTCCGGCAGGCACTGGAAGATCGCCGAGTGCTCGGAGTCGATCGGCAGCAGCGTGGCGCCGCCCTCGGCCACCGCCGCCATGAAGGCGGCGCCGCCCACCACCAAGGCTTCCTTGTTGGCCAGCAGCAGGCGCTTGCCCGCCCGCGCGGCGGCCATGCAGGGCCTCAGGCCCGCGGCACCGACGATCGCGGCCATCACGGCGTCGACTTCAGGATGGGCCGCCAGGTCGACCAGGGCTTCCGGACCGGCCAGGACTTCGGTGGTGCTGCCGGCGTCGCGCAGGCGGCGTTGCAGCTCGTGCGCGGAGGGCACATCCGACATCGCGGCCCAGCGCGGGCGCACCGCCAGACACTGCGCCAGGAGCTCCTCCACCCGCGAATGGCCGGTCAGGGCGAAAGCCTCGTAGCGGTCCGGGTGACGCGCGATCACGTCGAGGGTATTGCTGCCGATCGAGCCGGTGGCACCGAGGATGCAGATCTTCTGGACGGTCATGGAGACTCTCGGTCAAGCCGCGTGCCCATGGCACGCGGTGAAGCGGATCAGTTCGGGACGAGGGTGGCCAGGGCCATCGCGGCCGGCAGCACCGGCAACAGCGCGTCCACGCGGTCGAGCACGCCGCCGTGCCCCGGCAGCAGGCGGCTGGAGTCCTTGGCCCCGACCGCCCGCTTGGCGAGGGATTCGACCAGGTCGCCCATCACGCTCATCAAGCTCAGGAAGACCAGCGCCAGCACCATGCCGCCCACGCCCAGGCTGGCCCGCAGGCCATGGAACAGGCTGCCCGCAGCGCCGAAGACCGAGGGCTCGGCGGCCAGCCAGCCCCAAGCCAGCAGCTGTACCCCGACCATGCCGGTCCAGACCCCTTCCCAGCTCTTGCCCGGGCTGATCGCCGGGGCCAGCTTGCGGCGCCCGAAGGCGCGCCCGCCGAAGTAGGCGGCGATGTCGGCCATCCAGACCACGCAGAAAGTGGACAGCAGGAAATTCAGGCCGCGGGCCTTGCCGGCGGCCAGCGCCAGCCAGGCGGCGCAAAGCACGACCACGCCGATGACCCGCCGAGCCAGCGGCGACAGCTGCGGCCAGGCAGACGGCCCCTTGGCGATCGCCAGCGAGCCGCCCAGCACCCAGCAAGCGGTGGCCAGCCACCACACGGCCGGGGGCACCTGCAACATCCAGCCCTGGGCCCAGGCCAGACCGCACAGCGCCGCGACCAGCCCACCGAGGGCCAGGGCCGGGACGAAGCCCTGGCCGTTCAGGCGGCCCCACTCCCAGCCGCCGGCGCCGATCAGCACCAGCGTCAACAGGGCGAAAGGCCAGGCAGCCTGGGCCAGCAGGGCCGGCAGCAGCAGCGCCAGCAGCGCCAGCGCGGTGATCACACGGGGCAACAGCATGCGCGGGCCTCAGGCGGGGTTGGCAGGGGTCGCGGCGTCCTTGACGCCCCCGAAGCGGCGGTCACGCGCGGCAAAGGCCGCGAGCGCACGATCGACCTCGGACTCGTCGAAATCGGGCCAGAGGCAGTCGGTGAAGTGGAACTCGGCGTAGGCGATCTGCCAGAGCAGGTAGTTGCTGACGCGCAGCTCCCCACCGGTGCGGACGAACAGGTCGGGATCCGGCGCGTAGGACAGGGCCATGCGCGCGGACAAGGCCTCCTCGGTCATCTGCGCGGCGTCCAGGCCGTCGGCCATCGCCTGGCGAACGGCCTGGACGATGTCCCAGCGGCCGCCGTAGTTGAAGCACACCGTGAGCACCAGGCCGGTGTTGGCCGCGGTGTCGGCCTCGGCCTGGTTCCAGGCGGCGCGCACCTTCTCGGAAACCGCACTGCGGTCCCCGGCGATGCGCACGCGCACGCCCTGGCGGGCGAGCTTGCCCAGGTACTTGGCCACGCCGACCAGCACCAGGTTCATCAGACCCGAGACCTCGTCCTCCGGGCGCTTCCAGTTCTCGGACGAGAAGGCGTAGACGGTGAGGTACTCGACCCCGCGCTTCTGGCAGTGGTCCACCACGCGGATCAGCGCATCCATGCCGGCCTTGTGGCCGAAGATGCGGGGCATGAAGCGTTTCTTGGCCCAGCGTCCGTTGCCGTCCATCACGACGGCCACATGACGCGGCACCGACGGGTCGCGCGCCAACTCAGACCGCCAGGATGTCGGCTTCCTTGGCCTGCACGACCTTGTCGATCTCGGCCACGACCTTGTCGGTCAGCTTCTGGATGTCGTCCTGGGCGCGGCGCTCGTCGTCCTCGGAGATGAGCTTGTCCTTCAGGGCCTTCTTGAGCTGCTCGTTGGCGTCACGGCGCAGGTTGCGCACGGCCACCTTGCAGTTCTCGCCCTCGTGGCGCACGACCTTGGTCAGCTCCTTGCGGCGCTCCTCGGTCAGCGCGGGCATCGGCACGCGCAGCAGGTCGCCCTGCGAGGAGGGATTCAGGCCCAGGTCCGACTCGCGAATGGCCTTCTCGATCTTGGCGGCCATGCCCTTCTCCCAGGGCGTGACGCTGATGGTGCGGGCGTCCAGCAGGCTGACGTTGGCCACCTGGCTGATCGGCACCGGCGAGCCGTAGTAGTCCACATGGACCTGGTCGAGGATGCCGGGGTGGGCGCGGCCGGTACGCACCTTCTGCAGGTCGGACTTCAGGGCCTCGATGGACTTGCCCATCTTGGCGTCGGCGGTCTTCTTGATGTCGGCGATCGTCATGTTCGGATTCCTCGGTTTCAGACGTGGACCAGGGTGCCTTCGTCCTCGCCCAGGACCACGCGCTTGAGCGCGCCGGGCTTGAAGATCGAGAACACCTTGATCGGCAGCTTCTGGTCGCGGCACAGCGCGAAGGCGGTGGCGTCCATCACCTGCAGGTTCTTGGCGATGGCCTCGTCGAAGCTGATGTTGGCGTAGCGGGTGGCGGACGGGTCCTTCTTCGGGTCGGCGGTGTAGACGCCATCGACCTTGGTGGCCTTGAGCACGATCTGGGCGCCGATCTCGGCCCCCCGCAGCGCGGCCGCGGTGTCGGTCGTGAAGAAGGGGTTGCCGGTGCCGGCGGCGAAGACGACGACCTTGCCCTCTTCGAGGTACTGCAGGGCCTTCGGCCGCACGTAGGGCTCGACGACCTGCTCGATGGAGATCGCCGACATCACGCGGGCGGTCATGCCTTCCTGGCGCATGGAGTCGGCCAGGGCCAGCGAGTTCATCACCGTGGCCAGCATGCCCATGTAGTCGGCCGTGGCGCGGTCCATACCGACCGAGCCGCCCGCGACGCCACGGAAGATGTTGCCGCCACCGATGACCACCGCCACCTCGCAACCCAGCTGGGTGACTTCCTGCACCTCGCGCACCATGCGCACGATGGTCGCTCGGTTGATGCCGTAGGCATCATCGCCCATCAGGGCTTCACCGGAAAGTTTCAGCAGGATTCGCTTGTAGGCCGGCATGCGGGGTCCTTGTGGCGGGTTCAACGGGGATTCTATGTGGCGCGGCCCCGCCTTGTGGG
>CALRTJ020000009.1:0-178413 GCA_943371055.1 Hydrogenophaga intermedia
TGCACCGCTTCGTCTGGCTCTACAACGAGCACCTGCCCCAGCGCGCGCTGGATCTGAACACGCCGATACAGGCGCTCAAGAAATGGCAGGCCACGCATCCCGATTTATTCGCCAAGCGGGTGGTCAATCACCCGGGACCTGACAGTTAGGCCTCTTTGCACCACTTGGGACAGCTTTGCAAACTCTTTGCGAAGCTTCTCCAGTTCCTCGACGACGGGGTCGTGAGGTACGTCTGTATTGATGTACGGGCGAAGGTCAACGGTTGACTGCTCGGATATGGTGTCTGTACCTGATCGATACTTCGCTGTTACCTGAAAGACCAATGGCGACAATTCGTCGTTGTTTCCTCCGCCGTAAAGCGTGGGGCCGTTCCCAAGGAGGAAGAGCAACTGTCCATCTGGCGGTAGGCTGTCGATGCTTCGTGTGAAGGCTGCGCTCTTAGCTACGTTGCGCTCCTCTCTCTTCTCGCCGAGTTGGTAGAAGTTCTTATCGAGTGACAACGTAAGGTCAAGAGCCGCTGTCTTACCAACGTTCTTGATGGACAGGTAGAGCAACTGCGTACCAGTTCTGACGCTTGTAGAAACAAGAACATAAGGCCGCATCGCGGCGTTCTGTTGGTCGCGCATGGCAGAAACCATCGCTTCGTTTGCACGAAGAATCTTGAACGTCGCGTAGGCGTAGAACGCCGTAATGACGACAAGTGCGAGGGTAAGCCAGTCAGTGTTGGTCATGCTGGAGAGAAGCGCCATTGGTTTCCTAAGAGGCCTAACGTTTGAGCTAACCGGACCGTTACGGTATATGGCTAAAGGCCCAGAATGAAATGGAGGGCCTTTAGCCGCATGCCGCAATGGGTCCGGTTGAGCGAATGGTTAGGCGTCGCCGCGTTTATTGGGCGGTTGAGAATGCTAATCACTGATAGCTCCTGTTCTTCGCGTTGGTGGCTTCACGCAAACTCCAAGTAGAGCGCAAATAGGGTTGAAGCAAACCCCAACCAGAACACGGCGCTGAGTAGACGAGCAACGATGATCAGCCTTCTGGTCTGGGGCTCAGTCATCAGTGCGCGGGACTCGCGCCCCCAGATGAACTGCCGCTTGATTGGCGTTGCATAACCCGGTAGTCCTGCGCTGAACGTCCAGTCGGAGATTTGTTGCGCTATGGGATGTCTGGCTGCTTGCAACTTAGCAACCAACCGCTCACGCACTAGTTGAAGTCCGGCGACTGGAATCACCAGTGCGAAAGGAAAGATCCAGAAGATGGTGTCCGACATGCGACGGTGGTGCCTGTGACGCCTAACGTTTGACTTAAGCGGCGCCGTCAGGCGTCCGCTTGAAGGAAGGGTTAGAACTCACGTTTTGTGAATACCTCTGCAGTAGGGAAGTTTCTTCGGACTTCTTCTTTTCCTGCACGGCAAGCGCCGCTCCGTACTCTTTTGGCGACACGGTAAGTCCCTCTGACCTGGCGTTCACCTTCGCGTACTCGGTGTTGATGCGCTCAATGTTCTGAGAGAGCTCCTGTAGCGGAAGAAGGCCGTCAAAGAACAGGGCGAGAAGCCTCTCGCATTCACGCGCGATGCCAAGGTACTCGTTGCCGACTGCCCTGTGCTCCATGTACTGCTTTTCAAAGTTGAAGAACGTTTGAATCGCACCCAAACCTGCAGCTACCAAGGTTAGGGTTGCACCGCTCCACTTTGCCCATTGCGGGAACGCTCCATCTTCACCCAGAAAAGCAAACAGAACTGAGCCGAGTGCGATGTTTATGAGGACCACCGGGATGCCGAAGGTCACATGGTGCGTTCGGCCGCGATTGCCCGCTTGGAAATGCTTGTGTTTGCCTAGGTGGGCGTTCCACCGAAGCTTGTCGAGAACTTCAACTGTGTATGGGACACCGCTCATGGTTTTCGTGAGTTCTAACGTTTGAGCTGAGCCGCGCACGCCGGCATGGCGCTTGGCCCGCTGGACGGATGATGACCTAAGCCGGGAAGCGGGCCAAGTGCCATGACGGTGGGCGTCGGTTCCAGCGAGGGGTTAGGTTTCACTGCACTTTCCTTGACCCAGGATCAAGGCCAAGAAACTTGAGCGCTAGATTTGCACAGAACCCAACTACCAAGGGCCACCAATGAACCAAGACAATTGCGGCGATGCCAAAGCCAATGGAGATAACCGAGGACAGCAACAAGCCGATGTGCTTGGACTGCGAGTAGGCCGAGAGGCCGCCGATGGCCAACAGGATCGAGAGACCGGCAAGGACATAGATGACGATGGTCATAGTTCAGCGACGGCGGGAAGCCTTGAAGGCAGCAGCGTCGGCCTGTTGCTGCGGGTCCGTGAGGTTGTGGACCTGTTTCTCCAGCAACTTGCACTTCGCCTTGAGTTCGGCGTTCTCAGCCTCAAGCTGCGCTACCTTACTGCGGAGTCCCTCTACCTCAGACAGCGAAATCGTCAGTTGGAGAGCAGGTTGCTTGGTCTTCGTAGATGGCATGTTCAATATCCTCCTGATCATGAGAGCGCAGATGATGACGCGGCGGGGGTTGTGAAACCTAACGTGTTGTAGGGCGCAGCGCCCTGCTGCATAACAACAACCGCTGCCGCATAACACGGGGCTGTCGAAATGCTGCAAGTGCTTGCTGCGCTTGAATTTTCATGTGCGGGCGTCCGGTTTTGACGTCCCTAAAATCAGGCGAAAAGCGGCAGGCCAACGGCCGGTGGACGGCCCGGGCGGTGCGGACTGCTGCATAACACCGAGCGGTGCTGCATAACACCGGCGCCAAAAACGCGTGCAAGTGCTTGTCGCGCCATGATTTCCCCCTGCATTCACTGGATGTTTATCCAGTGCTAATTTCTTGTCAAAAGCGGCATTCGCCAAAGCATTCTGGCCGGGGCGCGCGGGCTTGCCAAGGGCGGCAGGACATGACGGATTCAGGTGGACGGACCCGGTTTTCCCTGCAGCCGCGTCAGAGATGGAATGGGCTGGTCGCGCGAGGGCCCTGGGGGCCCGAATCGGGCGGTCAGGGGCGATGCAGGGTGCCCTGGGGCGGCCCGCTCAGGCGCAGGCGCAGGCCAAACCGGGCCGGATCGGGAAACGGCGCTGGCACCGGCCCGCCAAACGGCGAAACCGGGCGATGACCGGTCGGTGCACCGCGCAGCCGCGGCGCAGGTTCAGCCCCGCGCCGGCGCCGCGGTTTCGCCCGAGTTGCTGCGCGGCAGCAGGGGCGCGGCGCGCACGCAGTTGCGGCCGGCGTCCTTGGCCATTTGCAGGGCGTTTTCGGATTCGTGGACCAGGGCCTCGAGCGAGGACTGGCCGGTGTGGACGTGGGCCACGCCCACGCTGACGGTGACGACCAGGTGGGTGTCTTCCCAGCGCATGGGGGCGCTGGCCACCTGCTGGCGGATGCGCTCGGCGGCGTCCAGGGCGCCCAGGGGGTCGGTGTGGGACAGGAAGACGGCGAGTTCGGCGCCGCCGAAGCGGGCCAGCACGTCGGACTGGCGCAGGGTGGCGCCCACGCGGCGGGTGACTTCCAGCAGGATGGCGTCGCCGCAGCGAAGGCCCAGGCTGTCGTTGATGCGCTTGAGGTGGTCGGTGTCGATCAGCAGCAGGGCGCCGTCGTCGCCGTAGCGGCGGCAGCGGGACCATTCGCGCTCGGCGGTGCGCACGAACTGGCGGCGGGTGCTGACGCCGGTGAGTTCGTCGTCCAGCATGAGCAGGTCGCGCTGTTGCTGGGATTCGGCCAGGGCGCGGGCCAGGTGCAGGGCCACCGCACCGGCAGCCAGCGCCGGCACCAGGGCCAGCAGGCCGGCCAGCAGGGCGCTGGGCCAGGACATGCCGTCGAGCATGACCAGCAGGCCAGCCACGCCCAGGGCCACCACCAGGCCGACGCTGAGGCGGAACAGCCAGGCCGAGCCGGTGCCCAGGCGGCTGACCGCCAGCGCCAGGCGCTGCGCAAGGGGCGTGGAGGAGGACGAGCGGCTCAAGGTGTGGGCGGTGTTGCCGGGGGAAGACCCGGATTGCAACACAAAGCCTGCGGCGGCGGGGGCGACAGGCAAGGGGGCGGCGTGACATTCTGGACAGGCCCGCCGCATGGCCCCCCGGCCGGGCGCTTGCCATGCATCAAGCCAGGCGGCGCGGGCCGGCGGGACACTGGGGGCACACACCACAAGGCACGGCCACGGGGCCGGCCCACAGGAGACAACATGAGCGATCACGCCCCCCTGCCCGCGGCCGCTGCCGCGCCCCTGGTGCTGGACCGCATCGAGCGGGCCGTCGACGAGGTGCTGGCCCGGATCGACGGCGACATCGTGCTGGGCATTCCGCTGGGCATCGGCAAGCCCAACCCCTTCGTCAACGCGCTGTACCAGCGCCTGAAGCAGCAGAGCAGCCGGCGCCTGCGCATCGTGACCGCCCTGTCGCTGGAGCGGCCGGTGGGCAAGAGCGAGCTGGAATCGCACTTTCTGGCGCCGCTGGTGGAGCGGGTGTTCCAGGACTATCCGGACCTGGACTACGTGAAGGACAGCCGCGCCGGCACCCTGCCCGCCCACATCGAGGTGCGCGAGTTCTTCATGAAGACCGGCGACTACCTGGGCAACGCCGCGGCGCAGCAGGGCTACATCTCGACCAACTACACCTTCGTGGCGCGCGACATGGCGCTGCAGGGCATGAACGTGATCGCCCAGGCGGTGGCGGCCGAGGGCGAAGGCGCCGACTGGCGGCTGTCCCTTTCCAGCAACCCGGACGTCACCTTCGAGGTGGTCGAGCGCTTTGAAGCCGTGGGCCAGCCCCTGCTGAAGGTGGGCGTGGTCAACGCGCAGATGCCCTTCATGCCCAACCACGCGGCGGTGGCGCCGGGCTATTTCGACATCGTCGTCACCGACCCGGCCGGCTCCCACACCCTGTTCGGCCCACCCAACGGCAAGGTCAGCACCGCCGACTACGCGATCGGCCTGCACGCCTCCAGCCTGGTGCGCGACGGCGGCACGCTGCAGATCGGCATCGGCTCATTGGGTGACGCGATCGCCCAGGCCCTGATCGTGCGCGACCGCCACGGCGAGGCCTACCGCCGCATCCTCGAGTCGCTGTGCCCAGACGGCCTGCAAGGCCGCGAGACCGGGCGCTTTGACGAAGGCCTGTACGGCTGCTCGGAGATGTTCGTCAACGGCTTTCTGCAGCTGATCGAGGCCGGCATCGTGCGGCGCGAGGTCTTTGACGACGCCGCCCTGCAGACCGCCATCAACCAGGGCCTGGCACCGGGCGGCGTGGTCACGCCGGCACTGCTGCAGGCGCTGCTGGACGCCGGCCGCATCGACAGCCCGTTGCGAGAGCGGCACCTGGCCTACCTGAAGCGCTTCGGCCTCCTGCGCGCCGGCGTGCGCCGCGACGGCCACCACCTGGTGCTGGACGACACCCGCGTGGCCAACGACCTGGAAGACCCGCAGGCCTTCCAGGCGGTGTGCCAGCACCTGCTGGGCAGTCAGTTGACCTGCGGCATCACGATGACCGGCGGCTTCTTCCTGGGCCCGCCGGATTTCTACGAGCGGCTGCGCCGCATGCCGCGCCCCGAGCTGGCCCGCATCGACATGACCCGCATCGACTTCATCAACCAGCTCTACGGCCAGCACCCGGGCGAGATGGAGATGAAGCGGGCCCAGCGCCGCCGCGCGGCCTTCATCAACACCACCATGATGGTGACGCTGCTGGGCGCGGCCGTGTCCGATGGCCTGGAGAGCGGCCAGGTGGTGTCGGGCGTGGGCGGCCAGTACAACTTCGTGGCCATGGCGCACGCCCTGCCCGACGCCCGCTCCATCCTGATGCTGCGCGCCACCCACGAGCACAAGGACGGCCTGAAGAGCAGCATCGTCTGGAGCTACGGCCACACCACCATCCCGCGCCACCTGAAGGACCTGGTCATCACCGAGTACGGCGGGGCCGACCTGCGCGGTCAGGTCGACGCCGAGGTGGTCAAGCGCCTGATCTGCATCGCCGACAGCCGCTTCCAGGACGAGCTGGTGCGCACCGCCCAGGCCCACGGCAAGCTCGAGCCCGGCTGGCAGGTGCCCGAGGCCCACCGCCACAACCTGCCCGCCACGCTGGATGCCAGGCTCCACCCTTGGAGCGAGGCCGGCCTGCTGGCCGACTTCCCCTTCGGCACCGACCTGACCGCCGACGAGCTGCACATCGTGCGTGCCCTCAAACGCCTGAAGAAGGCCACCCAGCACCCGGTGGAGCTGGTGATGATGGCGCTGAAGGCCGTCTGGGCAGGCAAGGAGGCCCCGCCGGCCTACCTGCAGCGCCTGGGCCTGGACGAGGCCAACGACTTCAAGAAGCTGTTCATCCGCAAGCTGTTCGCGGGCAACCTCTGACCCCCCCAGACCGCCGGCTTGACCCGGGGATCCTGCGGCCCTAGAGTGATATCACTTTGATCCCAAGGGAGACCCCATGGAGACCCGTCACCAGGAACGCACCGTCCACACCCTCAGCGGCTACCCGATGCTGCTGCTCGCCCTGTCGCTGGGCGCGGGCGGGCTGTGGTGGATGCTGCGCGCGATCAGCGGCGGCGCGGGGACGGGACCGGTGCTGTGGGGGGCCGGCCTGATGGCGGCCGGCCTGCTGCTGCTGCCCGGGCTGTACATGCTGCAGCCCAGCACCGCCGCCCTGCTGACCCTGTTCGGCGCCTACCGCGGCACCGACCGCGGCGAGGGCCTGCGCTGGGCCAACCCGCTGCTGGTCAAGGCGCATGTGTCGCTGCGGGCCCGCACCCTGAACATGTCGCCGCTCAAGGTCAACGACAAGCGCGGCAACCCGATCGAGATCGCCGCCGCGGTGGTCTGGCAGGTGCAGGACACCGCGCAGGCCAGCTTTGCGGTGGACGATGTGGAGCGCTTCGTGGCGCTGCAGGCCGAGAGCGCGCTGCGCCACCTGGCCTCGCGCTACGCCTATGACGACGGCGACGCCGAGGCCGGCCCCGAGCCCACCCTGCGCGGCAGCGTGGACGAGGTGGCGCAGAGCCTGCAGGTGGAGCTGCAGCAGCGGGTCGAGCGGGCGGGCGTGCGGGCGGTGGACGCCAAGCTCACCCACCTGGCCTACGCCCCCGAGATCGCCCAGGCCATGCTGCGCCGGCAGCAGGCCGAGGCGGTGATCGCCGCCCGCGCCAAGATCGTGCAGGGCGCCGTCAGCATGGTCGAGGCCGCGCTCAAGGGCCTGTCCGAGCGCGAGATCGTGCAGCTGGACGACGAGCGCAAGGCCGCCATGGTGAGCAACCTGCTGGTGGTGCTGTGCTCGGACAAGGACACCCAGCCGATCGTCAACACCGGCACGCTCTACAACTGAGGCCCGCCCATGCCTGCCTTGCTGCTCCTTCGCCTGCTGCTGGCGCTGGCGGCCCTGGCGGGCCTGTCGATGCTGGTCGGGCGCGACCTGCTCCCGAACGTGTCCGCTGCCACCTGGGTGGCGATCGGCGTCGCGGCGGTGCTGGCCTTGGTCGTGCTGGTGGCCCTGGGCGCCTGGGTGCTGGGGACGTTGGGGCAGTGGCTGCTGCGGCACGGGGCCGAAGACTCCTCCTGGGGCTGGTTCGGCGCAGCGGCACGACACCTGCCGCCGCGCCGCCGGCGCGAGTGAGCCCACATGGCCAGTCCCGGCAAGAAGAGCTACCCGCTGCGCATCGACCCCGCCCTGTGGGCCGAGCTCGAGCGGCTGGCGGCGCAGGAGCTGCGCAGCGCCAACGCGCAGGTGGAGTTTCTGCTGCGCGAGGCGCTGGCGCGCCGCGGCATCCGGCCCGCGCCGCCCGCCCCCGCCGCGGAGCCGCCGGCCGACTGAGCCGGTGGCACCGGGGGGGGGGCGGCTCAGTGCGCGCCGCTGGCGTCGGGCGCCGGGGCCCCGCCCAGGCGCGGCGGGCGGCGGGTCAGCCAGACCAGGCCGATCAGGGTCAGGAACAGCAGCGACGACGCGAAGAAGATGTCGTCGGCCGCCCGGGTGTAGGCCTGCTGGTCGATCAGGCGGTTGACCTGGGCCAGGGCCTGCTCGGTGCTCAGGCCGGCGGCGCGCAGGTGGTCCAGGGTCTGGGCGAAGGCGCCCTGCCCCTGCACCAGCGGCTCGGTCAGGTGGGCATGGTGCATGGCGGCCCGCGAGTCCCACAGCGTGGTCGCGACCGAGGTGCCCATGGCCCCGGCCGTGATCCGCACGAAGCTCGACAGGCCGGCGGCAGCGGGGATGCGCTCGGGCGGCTGGCCGGCCATCAGGATCGTGGTCAGCGGGATGAAGAAGAACGCCATCGCCGCGCCCTGGATGAAGGTGGGCACCAGCACATGGGCCATGTCGGTCTGGGTGGTGAACTGCGAGCGCATCCACAGCACCAGCGCGAACACGACGAAGGCCACGCTGGCCATGCGGCGCGGGTCCCACACCGCCACCTTCTTGCCCACCAGCGGCGTCAGCAGGATGGCGAACACGCCCACCGGCGCCAGCGCCATGCCGGCGCTGGTGGCGGTGTAGCCCATCCACTGCTGCAGCCACAGCGGCATCAGCACCACGTTGCCGAAGAACAGGCCATAGGCCACCGACAGCGCCAGGGTGCCGAAGGCGAAGTTGCGCCCCTTGAACAGGCGCAGGTCGACCACCGGGTGCTTGTCGGTCAGCTCCCAGACCACGAACACGGCAAAGCCCACCACCGCCACCACCGCCATGGCGATGATCTCGCCGGAGGCGAACCAGTCCAGCTCCTTGCCCTTGTCCAGCATCAGCTGCAGCGCGCCCACCCACAGCACCAGCAGCGTCAGGCCGACGGTGTCGATCGGCAGCGCACGGCGCGGGGTTTCGCGGTGGCGGTAGATGCCCCAGGTCACGCCCGCGGCCAGCAGGCCCACCGGCACGTTGATGTAGAAGATCCAGGGCCAGCTGACGTTGTCGGTGATCCAGCCGCCCAGCAGCGGCCCGACCACCGGCGCCACCAGGGTGGTGACGCCCCACATGGCCAGTGCCATGCCGGCCTTGGTGCGTGGGTAGCTGGCCAGCAGCAGGGTCTGCGACAGCGGGATCATCGGCCCCGCCACCAGGCCCTGCAGCACGCGGAACAGCACCAGCAGCTCCAGGCTGGGCGCGAAGCCGCACAGCCAGCTGGTGAGCACGAACAGCAACACGCTCCAGGTGAACAGGCGCACCGCGCCGAAGCGCTGGGTGAGCCAGCCGGTCAGCGGCACCGAGATCGCGTTGGCCACGCCGAAGCTGGTGATGACCCAGGTGCCCTGCCCCGGGCTGACGCCCAGGTCACCGGCGATGGCCGGGATCGACACGTTGGCGATCGACGAGTCCAGCACGTTCATGAAGGTGGCCAGCGACAGCGACACCGTGCCCAGCACCAGGGCCGTGCCCTGGAGCGGCGGTGGCGCGGTCGGGGCCGCGGATTGGGGGGCGCTCATCGCGGGGTCCCGGCTCAGCCCTTGGCGGGCTTGCGGCCCAGGCTGGTGGCGATCACGCGGGCGACCTCGGCATCGGCCGCGGCCTGCTGGGCCTCGAAGACGCGGGTGGAGGCCACCGGCTGCTCACGCGGGGCATCGGCCAGGGCCTTGCCGTCCTGGCTGGCGGTGTCCACCGTGACCTCCATCGACAGGCCCACCCGCAGCGGGTGCTCGGCCAGCTCCTTGGGGTCCAGCGCGATGCGCACCGGCACCCGCTGCACCACCTTGATCCAGTTGCCGGTGGCGTTCTGGGCCGGCAGCAGCGCAAAGGCCGCGCCGGTGCCCGCACCCAGGCCGGCGATGGTGCCGTGGAACACCACCTTCTGGCCGTAGACGTCGGCGGTCAGCTCGGCGGGTTGGCCGATGCGCAGGGTCTGCAGCTGGCTTTCCTTGAAGTTGGCGTCCACCCACAGCTGGTCCAGCGCCACCACCGTCATCAGCGGGGTGCCGGCCTGCACGCGCTGGCCCACCTGCACGCCGCGCTTGGCGACGTGGCCGGTGATCGGCGCGACCAGGGCGGCGCGCTGCAGGGCCAGGTGGGCCTCGCGCACCTTGGCGGCGGCGCGGGCCACGGCGGGGTGTTCCTCGACCTTCAGGCCCTCGGTCTGGGCCTGGTTGGCACCCAGCTGCTCGCGGGCGGCCAGGGCGGCCGACTGCGCCGCGGCCACGGCGCTGCGGGCGGCGCTGAGCTGCGACTTGGCGTGCTGGAATTCTTCCTGGCCCACCGCGCCTTCGGCCACCAGGGCGCTGCGGCGGTTGACGTCGTCCTGGGCCCGGGCCAGCTCGGCCTGGGCACGGGCCAGGTCGGCCTCGCGCAGCTGGATCTGGGCGCCCAGGGTGGCGTTGTTGGCGAACAGGGTGCGGATCTCGCGCACGGTCTGGGCCAGCTGGGCCTCGGCCTGCTCCAGGGCCAGACGGGCATCGGCCGGGTCCAGCCGGACCAGCGGCTGGCCGGCCTTGACCAGGTCGGTGTCGTCGGCGGCGATGGCCACCACGGTGCCGCCCACCTGGGGCGTGATCTGCACCACGTTGCCGGCCACGTAGGCGTTGTCGGTCACTTCGTGGTGGCGGCCGTGCAGCCAGTGCCAGCCGCCCCAGGCGACGGCGGCCACGGCCACGGCGGCGGCCACGGCGGTCAGGCCGCGGCGGCGGGCGTTGTTCAATTCGGTGGAGGTGAGTTCGCTCATGACGGGGTTCTCGGTGTTCGGTGGGCTGGCCATCGGGCTCAGCGGACGGCGGCCGGGGTGGCCAGCGCGGTGGTGTCGAGTGCGGGCGCGGCCTGCCAGCCGCCGCCCAGGGCCTTGACCAGGGCGACGCGGGTGTCCAGCGCCCGGGCCTGCAGGTCGACGGCGGCGCGGCGCTGGGCCAGCACCGCGGTCTCGGCGTTCAGCACGACCAGGTAGCTGCCCAGACCGGCCTCGTGGCGGCGCACGGCGATCGACCAGGCCTGCTCGGCCGCGGCCAGGGCCTGGGCCTGCTGGGCACGCTGGCGCTGCAGCGAGGCCTCGGAGGTGAGCGCGTCGCCCACCTCGCGCACCGCGTCGGCCAGGGTGCCGTTGTACTGGGCGATGGCGACGTCGCGCTCGGCCTCCTTGCCGCGCAGGTTCGCACGCAGGCGGCCGCCGTCGAACAGCGGCAGGTGCAGCGCGGGCTGCACGCCGAACTGGCGGCTGCCGGCATCGAACAGGTGGTTCAGGCCCAGGCTGTTCAGGCCGGCGAAGGCCGAGAGGTTGATGTCGGGGTAGAACTGGGCGCGGGCGGCGCCGGTGTCCTGCAGCGTGGCCTCGACCCGCCAGCGCGCGGCCACCACGTCGGGGCGGCGGCCCAGCAGGTCGGCGGCCAGCAGGCCCGGGCGCTCGCCCAGCTTCAGGGCGGCCAGCGAGGGGTTCAGTCCATCCAGGGCCTCGGGCGCCTGGCCGCACAGCACGGCCAGCTGGCGGCGGGCCAGCGCCACCTGCTCGTCCAGCGCCACGATCTGGGTGCCCACGTCGGGCAGCGCGCCGTCGGCCTGCACCTGCTCCACGCGGGTGTCCAGGCCGGCGGCGACGCGCTGGCGGGTCAGGCGGCGCAAGGCCTCGCGCTGTTCACGGGTGCGCACGGCCACCGCGCGCTGTTCCAGCAGGCGGGCCAGGCCGACGTAGCTGCGCACCACCTGGGCGCTCAGGCCGTTGGCGGCGGCGGCGGCCTCGGCCTCGGCGGCACGGACCTGGCCGACCGCGGTGGCCAGCTCGGCCGCGTGCAGGCCGAAGAAGTCGGGCGACCAGCTGGCCGAGGCGCTCAGGGCGCCGGTGTTCCAGACGTTGCCGGCGATCGGCGCGGGCAGGATGCCGTGTTCGCTGTAGCGCTGGCGCAAGACCTCGGCGCTCAGGCGCGCCTGCGGGCCGGTGGCGGCTTCGGTCAGACCGGCCAGGGCCTGGGCGCGGCGCACCCGGGCCTGGGCGGCGGCCAGGCTGGGCTGCTCGGCCAGGGCCTGGCGCACCAGGGCGTCCAGGCGGGCATCGCCCAGGGCCTGCCACCAGCTGTCGGTGGGGGCGGCGGCGGCGGTGGTGGGCAGCGCGGCCGGCGTGGCCAGCACGGCCGGGGCCACCGGCTCGCCCGGAGTGGCGCAGGCGGCCAGCAGGGCCGCGCTGGCCAGGATCGCCAGCGGCAGCCGGCGCACGGGGGTGGGGGTCATCGTCATTCCTTGTCGGGGGCGGCGGCGCGCATCGCCTCGCCGTTGGCCAGCATGCGGGTCAGAAAGGACAGCAGCTGGCGCCATTCGTCGTCGGTGAAGCCGGCCAGGTGGCCGTTGAGCACCTCGGCCAGCACCGGCGGCACCTGGGCGGCCATGGCCCGGCCCTCGTCGGTGAGCACCAGGTTGACCACGCGGCGGTCCTCGGTGCTGCGTTCGCGGCGCACCAGGCCCTTGGCCTCGAGGCGGTCCAGCGAGCGGGTCATCGCGCCGGGGTCGATCTCGAGCTCGCGGGCCAGGCCGGCCATGGTGTGGCCCTCGTTCATCACCAGCTTGTAGAGCGGCAGCCACTGGGCGTAGGTGAGCTCGCAGCAGCTCAGGCGCGCGTCGGCCTGGACCAGGATGGAGCTGATCACCTTCTTCATCAGATAGCCGACGCTTTCCTGCGGCCGGTACTGGCCCGGCTGGTAGAAGCGGGCGGATTGGGGCTTGTCTTGCATGGGTGGAGATATTATTTGACCATGCAATGATTGTCTGGTCTGTGTTTGAATAGCCTAATATTTCGCCCGGTCTTTCCGGCCGTCACGCGGCGCTTGCCGCCGCTGCCTACACTGCCCCGTCATGTCCAAACCCGTCGAACGCGCCCGCGGCGCCCCGCGCTCCCTCTCCGGCCTGCTGCCTTTCCTGCGGCCCTACCGGGGCCGCATCGCGATGGCCCTGCTCTTTCTGGTGCTGGCGGCCGTGACCACCCTGGTGCTGCCGCTGGCCCTGCGCCAGCTGGTGGACCAGGGCCTGGTGGCGGCCGATCCGGGCGAGCGGGTGATGGCCCTGCGCGGGCACTTCGCCGCCCTGTTCGCGGTGGGCGGCGCGATGGGCGTGTTCTCGGCGCTGCGCTTCTATGCCGTGACCTGGCTGGGCGAGCGGGTAACCGCCGACCTGCGCGACGCGGTCTACGCCCATGTGCTGCGCCAGAGCCCCGAGTTCTTCGAGACCACCGCCACCGGCGAGGTGCTCAGCCGCCTGACCACCGACACCACCCTGGTGCAGACGGTGGTGGGCTCCAGCCTGAGCATGGGCCTGCGCAACACCGTGATGGGCCTGGGCGCACTGGTGATGCTGGTGGTGACCAACCCGGCGGTGATGGCCCAGGTGCTGGGCATCCTGGTGCTGGTGGTGGCGCCGGCGCTGTGGTTCGGCCGCCGGGTGCGCCGCCTGAGCCGCGCCAGCCAGGACCGCGTGGCCGACGCCAGCGCGGTGGCCTCCGAGGTGATGAACGCCGTGGGCGTGGTGCAGAGCTACACCCAGGAAGGGCGCGAGGCCGAGCGCTTCGCCCAGGCCACCGAGGCCGCCTTCGACACCGCCCGCCGCCGCACCCGGGTGCGCGCCGCGCTGGTGGCCTTCATCATCAGCGCCACCTTCGGCGCGCTGCTGTGGGGCCTGTACCAGGGCACGCAGGCGGTGATCGCGGGTGAGATCACCGCCGGCCACCTGGGCCAGACGGTGCTGTACGTGATCCTGCTGGTCAGCTCGGTGGCGGTGCTGTCCGAGGTCTGGGGCGACGTGCTGCGCGCCGCCGGCGCCACCGAGCGACTGATGGAACTGCTGCACGCCCGATCGCCGGTCGAGTCCCCTGCGGCCCCCGTCGCCCTGCCACCGGTGCGCGCGGGCTCGACGGTGGAGCTCTCGGGCGTGCGCTTCCGCTACCCCTCGCGCCCGGCCCACCCGGCGCTCGACGGCGTGGACCTGCGCATCGAGCCCGGCCAGACCGTGGCCCTGGTCGGCCCCAGCGGCGCCGGCAAGACCACCGTGCTGCAGCTGCTGCTGCGCTTCTACGACGTGGCCGAGGGCGCGGTGCGGGTGGACGGCGTGGACGTGCGCCAGGCCTCGCTGGACGAGCTGCGCCGGCGCATCGGCATCGTGCCGCAGGACAGCGTGGTGTTCAGCGCCAGCGCGATGGAGAACATCCGCTACGGCCGCCCCGAGGCCAGCGACGACGAGGTCATCGCCGCCGCTCGCGCCGCCCACGCGCACGACTTCATCATGGCCCTGCCCGAGGGCTACGACAGCTTCCTGGGCGAGCGCGGCGTGCGCCTGTCGGGTGGCCAGCGCCAGCGCCTGTCGATCGCCCGCGCCATCCTGAAGAACGCCCCGCTGCTGTTGCTGGACGAGGCCACCAGCGCGCTGGATGCCGAGAGCGAACGCGCGGTGCAGGCCGCGCTGGAGACCGCGATGCAGGGCCGCACCACCCTGGTCATCGCCCACCGCCTGGCCACGGTGCAGCGCGCCGACCGCATCGTCGTGCTCGAGCACGGCCGCGTGGTCGAGACGGGCACCCACACCGAGCTGGTGGCCCGCGGCGGCCTGTACGCCCGCCTGGCCGCGATGCAGTTCGACCAGACGCCCTGATCAGCGCCGCCGGGCGCCCACCCAGGGCGCCAGCGCCGGCAGGCGCTCGGCCGCCAGCGCCAGCAGCACCGAGCCGCCCAGCGTGGCCAGCCCCAGCAGCGCGGCCTCGGGGCCGGGGACCAGGCCCCAGGGACGCAGCGCCACGATGGCGCCCAGCAGCAGGGTCTGGTGCAGCACATAGACCGGGAACACCAGCGCCGAGGCCCGCGCCCACGCCGCGGCGTGCGGGCCCGGCCGGTCCAGCCACTGCCGGCCCCAGCCCAGGGCCGCCAGCACGCCGGCCCATTGCTGCAGCGCATGGGCCGCCGACACCGCCGCCGCAGGCCCCGCCGCAGCCTCGCGCAGCCCCCAGGCGGCCAGCGCCAGACCCAGGGTCGCCCAGCGCAGCCGCGCCAGCGCGTCCCAGGGACCGGCGGTGCGCCCCCAACAGGCCCCGATGAGGAACACGGGCAGGTACTGGGCGTGGCCCAGCGCGTCGAACAGCAGGTCGTGGCTGACCTCGCCCAGCGGCCGCAGCACGATCCGCAGGGCCGCCAGCAGGGCCCAGGGGACGACCAGCCACCAGACCATGGGCCAGCCCGGCCGCGGCGGCGCGGTGTCGGCACGCCCCGGCCACCGCCGGCAGGCCGCCCACCACAGCACGGTGTAGACCATCAGGTAGGGCAGGAACCACAGGTGGTTCCAGGTGGGCAGCACCAGGCAGGGACCGGTGGGCGGGCAGAAGCCGCGGTGACCACGCAGGTACAGCCCCATGAAGTCGACCAGGCTGCCGCCGTAGCCCCACTGCGCCTGCACCTGCCACCAGGCCTGGGGCGGCACCAGCACCAGCACGCCGGCCAGCAGCGGGGCGCCCAGGCGGCGCAGCCGCTGACCCAGCCTGCCCGGGCCGCCAGGGGCCAGCAGGCGCGCGGTGACGACGCCCGAGATGCAGAACAGCAGGCTCATGCGCCAGGGCTCGAGCAGGCGCATCCAGGGCTCGAGCGCCGGCACCACGGCCGCGCCCTTGAGGTGCCAGGGCCAGGGCACATAGGCCATGCCCAGGTGGTAGAGCACGAGCGCGCCCAGCGCCAGCACGCGCAGGCGGTCCAGAAAGACCAGGCGGTGCGTGGGCATGGCGGTGGCCAGGCAGTCTGCCACCGAGGGCGCGGGATAATCCAGCCCATGAGCACCGCCCCCCGCCCCGTCCGTTCCCAGTACGAAGATTTCATGCGCCATGTCTGGGAACACGGCGTGGCCAAGGGCGACCGCACCGGCACCGGCACCCGCAGCGTGTTCGGCCACCAGATGCGCTTCGACCTGTCCGAAGGCTTTCCGCTGGTCACCACCAAGAAGGTGTTCCTGAAGGCCATCATCGTCGAGCTGCTGTGGTTCCTGCGCGGCGACAGCAATGTGCAATGGCTGCAGGAGCGTGGCTGCACCATCTGGGACGAATGGGCCCGCGACGATGGCGAGCTCGGCCCGGTGTACGGGGTGCAGTGGCGCCACTGGCCCACCCCGGACGGCCGCCACATCGACCAGATCGCCCAGGTCGTGGACCAGCTCAAGAACAACCCGGACAGCCGCCGCATCATCGTCAGCGCCTGGAACGTGGCCGAGCTGGACCAGATGGCCCTGATGCCCTGCCATGCCTTCTTCCAGTTCTACGTGGCGCCGGCCACCGAGCCCGGCGGCCGCGGCAAGCTGAGCTGCCAGCTGTACCAGCGCAGCGCCGACATCTTCCTGGGCGTGCCCTTCAACATCGCCAGCTACGCCCTGCTGACCCACATGCTGGCCCAGCAGTGCGACCTGGACGTGGGCGACTTCATCTGGACCGGTGGCGACTGCCACCTCTACAACAACCACTTCGAGCAGGTGAAGACCCAGCTCGCCCGAGAGCCCCTGCCCTACCCGGTGCTGAACATCAAGCGCCGCCCGGACTCGATCTTCGACTACCAGTACGAGGACTTCGAGGTGCTGGAGTACCAGCACCACCCGGCGATCAAGGCCGACGTGTCGGTCTGAGCGGGCCGCGGCGATGCTGAGGCCGCGCCAGGTCGCGGTGCTGCTGGCGCTGACCCTGATGTGGGGCGTCAACTGGCCGATGATGAAGTACAGCCTGCGCGAGCTCTCGCCGCTGTACTTCCGCGCGATCACCATGAGCGGCGGCGCGCTCACCCTGTACGCCTTCTACCGCTGGGGCCGCGGCGTGGACATGCGCTGGCCGCGCGCCGAGTGGGGCCGCGTGGCGCTGCTGGCCCTGCCCAACATCATCGGCTGGCACTTCTGCTCGATCATGGGGTTGCACGCGCTGGCCTCGGGCCGCGCCGCCATCCTGGGCTTCACCATGCCGGTGTGGACGGTGCTGATCACCCTGCTGCTGGCCCATGAACGCCCGGGCCTGCGGGTGCTGGGGGCCGCCACCGCCGCGCTGGCCGCGGTGCTGCTGCTGTCCTGGCAGGAGCTGGCGCAGCTGGCCGGCCGGCCGCTGGGGGTGCTGTGGATGCAGGCCGCCGCGCTGTGCTGGGCCGCCGGCACGGTGATGATGCGCCGCACCGCCAGCCCCATGCCCACCGAAGCCGTGACGGTCTGGATGATGGGCCTGGGCGCGGTGTTCTTCTGGGCCGTGGCGCCGCTGGCCGAGGCCACGCCCCACCCGGCCGCGTGGAGCGCCGGGCTGTGGGCCTCGCTGCTCTACGGCGTGTTCCTGAACTACGGCGTGGCCCAGGTGATCTGGTTCGGCATGGCGCGCAGCCTGCCGCCTTCGGCCAGCGCCTTCTCGATCATGGCGGTGCCTCTGGTGGGCACCGCCGCGGCCACCGCCATCGTCGGCGAGTGGCCCCGCCCGGCCGACGCGCTGGCGGCGGTGTGCATCGTCACCGCGATCGCCTGCGCACTGCTGCCGCGACACGCCGCCGCGCGCTGAGCCCGCCCCCTGCCGATCGCGCCGATCGGCCCCGTTTTCCGTCCCAGATCACAGCATGGTGAGGCCGCCGCTTTTCCCCCGGCGCGCCGCGACCGCTCTGCCTAACGTGGCCCCCAAGACGACGCCTGCCCCACAGGCGCACCGATCGAGCCACCCAGACGCTGTCACCACCATGAACACTGCCGACCTGCCCTTCACCCTGCGCCCGGTCCACGACGAACAGGACCTGCTGGACGCCTGCGCCGTGCGCAGCGAGGCCTACGGCCGCCACAACCCCGAATGGCGCGAGCGCCTGGCCCGCCCCGAGCCGATCGACCGCCACCCCAGCAGCACCGTGCTGCTGTGCCGCGACAAGCTCAGCGGCCAGGCCATCGCCACCGCGCGGCTGCAGACCAGCGCCCACGGCCCGCTGCAGATCGAGCACAGCCTGATGCTGCCCGACCCGATGGGCCGCCAGGCCCGCGGCGAGATGACCCGGCTGGCGGTGCTGCCCGGCATCGAGATCAGCGCCCGGCTGGCGCTGGTCAAGGCGTCCTACCAGCTGGCGATGGCGCAGGGCCTGCGCTGGATGGTGATCGGCGCGCGCAAGCCGGCGCTGATCCGCATCTACCAGGGCCTGGGCTTCGTCGACCTGCTGGGCCCCGATCGCCTGGTGCCCTTGGCCCACGCCGGCCTGGTGCCGCACCGCATCCTGGCGATCGACATGGCCGCCGCCCACGCGCAATGGAGCGCCCGGCGCCACCCGCTGCTGGACTTCATGGTGGGCACCGAGCACCCCGACATCGTGCTGCCCCTGGGTCAGCCCGAGGCCGCCTGAGCCCCGGCCGTCACCGGCCTGCCGTGAGTTCACGGCGACAATCCGGGAATGGCCGATGACCGCCCCCGCCTGACCCTGATCGCCGCGCTCGCACGCGGCCGCGCCATCGGGCGCGACAACACCCTGCCCTGGCACCTGCCCGAGGACCTGGCCCACTTCCGCCGCACCACCCAAGGCGCGCCGGTGCTGATGGGCCGCAAGACCTGGGACTCGCTGCCGGCGCGCTTTCGCCCGCTGCCGGGCCGCCGCAACCTGGTGCTGAGCCGCCAGGCCGCGCTGCAGTGCCCTGGCGCCGAGGTGGTGTCCAGCGTGGACCAGGCCCTGGCCCTGTGCGCCGGCGTGCCCCAGGTCTTCGTCATCGGCGGCGCCGAGCTCTATGCCCAGGCCCTGCCGCTGGCCGACACCCTGGTGCTGACCGAGCTGGACCTGGCTGTGCCCGACGCCGACGCCTTCTTCCCGGCCTGGGATGCCCAGGCCTTCACCGAGGCCGCCCGCGAGTCCCATCGCGCGGCCGCGCCGAACGACTTCGGCTTCGCCTTCGTCACCTACCAACGAACCCCCGCAAGGAACTGACCCCATGTCCGGACACGGCTTTCACGTCCACGGCCCGCACGACCACGAGCTTGAACACGCGGCCCAGCACGAGCCCGAGGGCATGGCCGGCCAGCTGGCGGTGATCACCGCCATCCTCGCCACCTTCGGCGCGCTGTATGCCTACCAGGGCGGCGCCACCCAGGCCGCCGCCGGCCTGTACAAGAACGACGCCGCGATCAAGAAGACCGAGGCGTCCAACCAGTGGAACTACTACCAGGCCAAGAGCAGCAAGCAGAACCTGGCCGAGCTGGCCCTGGTGCTGGTGGCCGAGGACAAGCGATCGGCCTACGAGAAGGACATCGAGCGCTACAAGGCCGAGAAGGCCGAGATCAAGGCCAAGGCCGAGGCCCTGGAGGCCGAGTCCAAGGCCTTTGACGAGAAGAGCGACGAGCAGATGCACCAGCACCACCGCTGGGCCCAGGCCACCACGGCGCTGCAGATCGCCATCGCCACCGCCGCCATCGCGCTGCTGACCAAGCGCCGCTGGCTGGAGTGGGGCACCATCGGCTGCGGCGCCGTCGGGGTGCTGATCGGCGTGGCGGCCTGGCTGCACCTCTGAGGCGTCTGGCGGGCCGGCAGGCCCGCCTGCGGGCGACACGGCCGCCATTTATTTGAGTGCGAATCATTCGCACTACAATTCGACATACGCAAGCCACCCGGTCGTGGCGCCCCACCCACGGCGCGCCATCGCAGGCCAGCCAGCGCACGCTGCCCGCCCCTTCCCGGCGGCCGGGCGCCCTCCTGCACCACGACCCTCCCCATGAAGCCCTCCACCTTCCTGATGACGGCCTGCGCGTTCGCCGTCAGCACCGCGTTCCAGCCCACTTTCGCCCAGACCGCGCCCCCACCGGCCGACACCCCGGCACAGGCCGCCGAGAAGGCCCCGGACTCGGTGGTGGTGACCGGCAAACGTGCCCGCCGGGTCTCCAAGGGCGCGACCGGCCTGCCGCTCGAGGTCAAGGACACGCCGCAAAGCATCAGCACGCTCGACGCTCAGGAACTGGCGGACTTCGGTCTGAGCGGCAGCAACGAGGCGCTGGCCCTGGCCACCGGCATCAATGTCGAGCAATACGAAACCAACCGCGCCACCTTCAACGCGCGCGGGTTCGAGGTCCAGTCCACCCAGGTGGACGGGCTGGGGATGACCAACGCCTGGGGCACGGTGGTGGGCCGCGAGGACACCTTCCTGTTCGACCGCATCGAGCTGATCCGTGGCGCCAACGGGCTGCTGACCGGGGTGGGCAACGCCTCGGGCACCCTGAACTACGTCCGCAAGCGGCCGACCAACGAGGACAGCACCCGCGTCGGCGTGGCGGCAGGCTCGTACAACTTGCGTCGCGCCACCCTGGACGCCAACCGCGTGCTGGACGAAGACGGCCGCTGGGCCGGCCGGCTGGTGGTGGCCCACGAGGACAAGGACTCCCACCTGCGCGACCTGCACGACCGCCGCACCAGCGTGTACGGGGTGGTGGACGGGCAGATCGGCCGCGACGGCGTGCTGACCGCCGGCCTGACCGCCGTGGACGCGCGCCAGAACTCGCCCATGTGGGGCTCGCTGACCCTGATGCGCGCCGACGGCACCCAGGCCGAGTTCGACGTCAGCGCCTCGACCTCGCAGAAGTGGACCTACTGGAACACCCGCTCCGCGACCGCGTTCATCGAGTACAGCCACGCCCTGTCGCCCGACTGGGAAGCCAGGTTCACCGCCCAGCACCGGCACGGCGAGGAGTCCACCCGCCTGCTGTACGCCTACTCGCCCACCGGCTCCCTCAACGCCGACGGCACCGGCCTGGTCGGCTGGCCCTACCGCAGCGAGGGCGACACCGACAACCAGGTGCTCGATGCCAACCTCAGTGGCCGCTTCAGCGCCTTCGGCCGCCGGCACCAGCTGCTCGTGGGCGTGAGCCGCTCGCACGAGAAGACCGCGGTGGACACCTACGCGGTGCTCAACCACATGCTGGACCCCCTGCCCGCCTTCCCCTATGACGGAAACGCCTACACCGAGCCGCAGTGGGACAGCCGCCAGCCCAGCACCCGCGGTGAACAGACCCTGACCCGCCTGTACGCGGCGTCGCACTGGCAGCTCAGCGACCAGGTCAAGGCCGTCGTCGGCGCCCATGCGGTGCAACTCGAGCGCCGCGGCGCGTCGATCTACGGCAGCGCCGCCACCAACACCACCTACCCCGACACCCGCAAGCTCAGCCCCTACGTGGGCCTGACCGTGGACCTGACCCCGGACCTGCTGGGCTATGTCTCGTATTCCGACATCTTCCAGAACCAGGACCAGACCGACTACGACGGCAAGTACCTGGCAGCGATGAAGGGCGTCAACACCGAGGTCGGCCTGAAGGCGGAATGGCTGGGCAAGCGCCTGCTGACCACCGCCGCCTACTTCACCGCGCGCCAGGAGGGCCTGGCCACCTATGCCGGCCTCAACGCCAGCGGCCAGTACTGGTACACGCCCAAGGACGTGAAGTCCGAGGGCTTCGAGCTCGAAGCCAGCGGCCGGCTGGGCGAAGACGCCCGCCTGACCGTGGGCTACACCCACCTGAGCCTCAAGGGCCCTGACGGCGCCGACATCTACGAGTGGATTCCCCGGGACACGCTGAATCTGCGGGTGGAGAGCCGCGTGCCCGGCCTGGCGGCGCTGCGGGTGGGTCTGGGCGGTCGCTGGCAGTCCGAGGTGCACAAGAGCGGTGGCGCGGCCCAGGGCGCCTATGCGGTGTTCAACGCCTTCGGCGCCTACGAGGTCTCGCCCAAGGCCACCGTGCGCCTGCACCTGAACAACCTGTTCAACCGCCAGTACATCACCGGCCTGGCCTACGGGGCCATCTACGGCGCACCGCGACACGGGGCGCTGTCTTTCGAGTACAAGCTCTGAACCTGGGCGGCCCGGATCCCGGTGGGCGCGACGATCCGCGACAATCGGCGCCCCTGCCCGCAATCCCGCCTGCCCATGCAACTTGCCACCTGGAACGTCAACTCGCTCGCCGTGCGCCTGCCCCAGCTGCTGGACTGGCTGATCGCCCACCCGGTCGATGCGCTGGTGCTGCAGGAAACCAAGCTCACCGACGACAAGTTCCCGCAGGTCGAGATCGAGGCTGCCGGCTACCAGGTGGTCTTCCATGGCCAGAAGACCTACAACGGCGTGGCCCTGATCTCGCGCACGCCCGCCCAGGACGTGGTGCGCAACCTCCCCGGCTTCGCCGACGAGCAGGCCCGGGTGATCACCGGCACCGTGGGCGGCGTGCGGGTGATCGGCGGCTACTTCCCCAACGGACAGGCGCCCGACAGCGACAAGTTCGTCTACAAGATGGCCTGGCTGGACGCGCTGCAGGCCTTCGTGCGTGACGAGCTCACCCGCCACCCGCAGCTGGTGCTGATGGGCGACTTCAACATCACGCCCGACGACCGCGACGTGTACGACCCGGTGGGCTGGGCCGGCCAGATCCACTGCACCCCCGAGGAGCGCGCCCACTTCCAGGCGCTGCTGGGCCTGGGCCTGGTCGACACCTTCCGCCTGTTCGAGCAGCCGGCCAAGAGCTGGAGCTGGTGGGACTACCGCAACCTGGCGTTCCGCAAGAACCAGGGCCTGCGCATCGACCACATCCTGGCCAGCACCGCGCTGCAGCCGCGCGTGAGCGCCTGCGAGATCGACAAGCCCACCCGCAAGAACGAGCGCCCCAGCGACCACGCGCCGGTGATCGTCACCCTGGCCGACTGATCAGGCCCGCGCCGCGGCGGCACGCCGCGGCCACAGGGCCACACCGTTGCCGGCCACCACCAGGGCCACGCCCGACCAGGTCCAGGCGCTGGGCTCGAAGCCCTCGAACAGGGTGGAGAAGACCAGCGCGACCACCGGCGTGGCCACGCCCACGTAGCCGGCGCGGGCCGGCCCGATGCGCCCGAGCAGCGCGTTGAAGCACAGGAAGGTGAGCACCGAGCCGGCCAGCACCAGGTAGGCCAGCGAGCCCACGAAGCGCGCATCCGGCGGCGCCAGCAGCACCGGGGCGGGCCCGAGCGCGGCCAGCAGCGCCATCGGCGCCGCACCCCAGGCCATGGCCCAGGCCAGCGGTGCCGGGCCACCGATGCCCCGGCGCTGGTACAGCGCCACCGCCATGTTGGACAACGACGAGGTGACCACGCCCACGGCCGTCAGCAGCGCCCCGGCCAGCACCCCCGGCGAGGCGCTGAGGCGCTCGAACTCGTGGCCGAAGATCATCGCCACGCCCGCCACCCCGGCCACGCCACCCAGGGCGACCCGGGCGCTCATGGGCGTGCCCAGGACCATCCGGGCAAGCAACAGGCCCACCAGCGGCGAGCCGGCGTAGCCCACCGCCACCAGACCGCTGACCACCCGCTGCTCGGCGGCATAGACGCAGCCGTAGCTCAAGGCGAAGCCCAGCAGGCCCTGCATCGCGAACAGGCGCTGGGCGGCGCCGTCGAAACGGACCGGCAGGCCGCGCCAGAGGCACCAGCCGAACAGGGCCGCGGCCGCGAGCGCGAAGCGCAGGGCCACGCCGGCCACCGGCGCCAGCACGTGCAGCTGCCAGACGATGGCGTACCAGGTCGTGCCCCAGACGAGCACGCAGATCAGGAACAGGGCGGGGGTGGGCACGCGGGGCAGTGTCGCACGGCCCCGCGGCCCGCCCGGGGCCTCACTCGTCGATGCCGAGTTCCTGGATCTTGCGGGTGATGGTGTTGCGGCCGATGCCCAGCTTCTGGGCCGCCTCGATGCGGCGGCCGCGGGTCAGGCCCAGCGCGGTGTGGATCAGACGGGCCTCGAACTGGCGCGTCAGGGAGTCCCAGACCTCGGGGGCGCCGGACTCCAGCATCTCGCGGGCCACACCCTCGAGGTCGGCCAGCCAGTCCTCGCCCCCCACCGCAGTGACCGGCACCGCGGGCAGTGCCGCCGGTGCGGCCTGCGGCACCGGCGCCGACTCGAAGGCGGGCGTGGCCGACTGCACGGCCAGCGACGAGGGCTCGGAGGGGGCACGCCCACCCAAGAGCTCAGGCGGCAGGTCCTTGACCTCGATGACCTGGGCCGGCGCCATCACGGTCAGCCAATGGCACAGGTTCTCGAGCTGGCGCACGTTGCCGGGGAACTCGAAGGACTTGAGCTTCTCCAGCGTCTCGTCGGTGATGCGCTTGGGCTCGACGCCCAGCTCCTTGGCGCTCTTCTGCAGGAAGAACCGCGCCAGCGCCGGGATGTCGTCGGCCCGCTCGCGCAGCGGCGGCAGGCGCAGGCGGATCACGTTCAGGCGGTGGAACAAGTCCTCGCGGAACACCCCCTCGCGCACCCGCTGCTCGAGGTTCTGGTGGGTGGCGGCGATCACCCGCACATTGGCCTTGAGCGGCTGGTGGCCGCCCACGCGGTAGAACTGCCCGTCGCTGAGCACCCGCAGCAGGCGCGTCTGCAGGTCGAAGGGCATGTCGCCGATCTCGTCCAGGAACAGCGTGCCGCCATCGGCCTGCTCGAAGCGGCCGCGGCGCATGGTCTGGGCACCGGTGAAGGCGCCGCGCTCATGGCCGAAGAGCTCGCTCTCGAGCAGGTCCTTGGGGATGGCCGCGGTGTTGATGGCGATGAACGGGCCGTTGGTGCCAGCGTCGCCGCGCGGGCTGTGGCGGTGCAGCGCGCGCGCCACCAGCTCCTTGCCCGAGCCGCTCTCGCCGGTGATCAGCACCGTGACGTTGCTCTGGCTCAGGCGGCCGATGGCGCGGAACACGTCCTGCATCGCCGGGGCCTGGCCCAGGATCTCGGGCGCCGGGGCGTGGCGCTCATCGCCCACTTCCTCGCGCAGGCTTTCGTCGACCGCGCGGCGGATCAGCTCGGTCGCCTTGGTCAGGTCGAAAGGCTTGGGCAGGTACTCGAAGGCGCCGCCCTGGAAGGCCGACACGGCGCTGTCCAGGTCGGAGTAGGCGGTCATGATGATGACCGGCAGGCCGGGCAGGCGCTGCTTGACCTGGCCCAGCAGGTCCAGGCCCGAACCGCCGGGCATGCGGATGTCGCTGACCAGCACCTGCGGCTCGTCGCCGTCGTTCAGGGCGGACAGGACGTCGCGCGGGTTCGAGAAGGCGCGCACCGGCAGTTGCTCGCGGGCGAGTGCCTTCTCGAGCACAAAGCGGATGGATTGGTCGTCGTCAACGATCCAGATGGGTTTCATGCGGTGGCAGCCTTGGCGTCAGGGCAACGGAATCACGATCTTGAAGACCGTGCGTCCCGGCTCGCTGTCGCATTCGATCGTGCCCTGGTGCTGTTGCACGAATGTCTGCGCCAGCGTGAGCCCGAGCCCGGAGCCGCCTTCCCGCCCAGACACCAGCGGATAAAAGATGCGGTCTCGCAAAGACTCGGGGACGCCCGGTCCGTTGTCCTGGATATGCAATTCCAGTGCCAGACGGTAGCGCTGCTTGCCGATGGTGACCTGGCGACCCACGCGCGTGCGCAGGACGATCTCGGCGTCGCCCTGGTCGATGCGCTCGGACAGGGCCTGGCAGGCGTTGTGGACGATGTTGAGCACGGCCTGGATCAGCTGCTCGCGGTCGCCGCGGAACTCGGGAATCGACGCGTCGTAGTCGCGCACCACCGACAGGCCCCTCGGGTGCTCGGCCAGCACCAGCGAGCGCACGCGCTCGAGGACCTCGTGGATGTTGACGTCGCCCACCACGTGCGGCTTGCGGTGCGGCGCCAGCAGGCGGTCGACCAGCGATTGCAGGCGGTCGGCCTCGTGGATGATGACCTGGGTGTACTCGCCCAGGTCGGGCGAGGGCAGCTCCAGCGCCAGCAGCTGCGCCGCCCCGCGGATGCCGCCCAACGGGTTCTTGATTTCGTGGGCCAGGTTGCGGATCAGCTCCTTGGTGACCTGGGCCTGGCCGGCCACGCGCTCCTCGCGGTCCTGGCGGGTCTGCTGCTCGATCTCGATCATCTCGACCAGCATGCGGCTGTGCGAATGGTCGAGCTGGCTGACGATGATGTGCACCGGCAGCGGCTCGTTCAGACCCACCACCGCGCGGCGCAGCGCGCCTTCAAAGCGGCGGCTGGCGAACTGGTTGGCGGCCAGGGCGTCGAGCGCGTCCTTGAGCGGCATCGGCTCGCGGCACCACTCGAGCAGGGAGCGGGCGGTGAGCGTGCGGCGCGACAGGCCGATCACCGACTCGAGCATCGAGTTGACGAAGAGGCAGTGGCCTTCGCGGTCGACCACGGCCACCATCGTGGCCAGCAGGTCGAAGGCTTCCCAGTGGCGTGACTCGGTGGTGGAGGGCTCTGGGTGGTGGTGGGGCATGGATCAGGAGGCGGGACCGAGCTTGGCCAGCTCGCGCTTGAGGGCCGCGATGTCGGCCTCCTTGCGCGTGACCGCGGCCTTCATCTCGGCGACCCGCTCGGTGTATTTCTGCGGGTTGCGGACCTCGTCGCCCCGACGCTCGGGCTCGCCGCCGGCGTATTCGCGGCGCAGGGCCTCGAGGGCGGCCTCTTCCTTCTGCAGCTCCAGCTCGAGGATGCGGCGGGCGTCGCTGTCGCGGGCCCGCTGCTCGGTGCTCTCGACCCGCTGGCCACTGCCGGCCGACGGGGTGGCCACCGGACGCGGCTTGGCCGGCGTGGACACCACGGTGTTGGGCTGCTGCGCCTCGCGGGCCTTGCAGCCGCGCTGGTCGGCCTCGCGCTGGGAGATGGTGTTGGTGAACACGTTGCCCGGGCAGACGTAATAGACCGATGGCTGGGCCCAGGCGGCGGGCGACAGCACCGCCAAGGCCAGCAGCGTGGCGTGCAGCGGGCGGGTCCGGCGACGGAGGGAGGCGGCAGAGCTCATCGGGCCATTCTCACCGAAAGGGGCGCGGCGCAAGGAAGGCGTTCGAGGGATCGGGCGGAGGCGGAAAAAAAAAGGGGACGGCCGCGCCGTCCCCTTTGTCAGCGGTGATCCGTGGGGATCACAGGCTGTAGTACATGTCGTACTCGACCGGGTGCACGGCCATGCGGAAGCGGGTGACTTCCTGCATCTTCAGGTCGATGTAGGCATCGATCCAGGCATCGGTGAACACGCCACCCTTGGTCAGGAACGCACGGTCCTTGTCCAGGTACTCGAGGGCCTGGTCCAGGCTGTGGCAGACGGTCGGGATCAGCTTGTCCTCTTCCGGCGGCAGGTGGTACAGATCCTTGGTGGCGGCTTCGCCCGGGTGGATCTTGTTCTCGACGCCGTCCAGGCCGGCCATCAGCAGCGCGGCGAAGCACAGGTACGGGTTGGCCGAGGGATCCGGGAAGCGGGCTTCCACGCGACGGCCCTTCGGGTTGGCCACGTAGGGGATGCGGATCGAGGCCGAGCGGTTCTTGGCCGAGTAGGCCAGCTTCACCGGGGCTTCGAAGCCCGGGACCAGGCGCTTGTAGCTGTTGGTGCCGGGGTTGGTGATGGCGTTCAGGGCACGGGCGTGCTTGATGATGCCGCCGATGTAGTACAGCGCGAAGTCGCTCAGGCCGGCGTAGCCGTCACCCGCGAACAGGTTCTTGCCGTCCTTCCAGACCGACTGGTGCACGTGCATGCCCGAGCCGTTGTCGCCGACGATGGGCTTGGGCATGAAGGTCGCGGTCTTGCCGTAGGCATGGGCGACGTTCACGATGATGTACTTCTGGAGCTGGACCCAGTCGGCGCGCTCGACCAGCGAGCTGAACTTGGTGCCGATTTCCATCTGGCCGGCGTTCGCCACTTCGTGGTGGTGAACTTCGACGGGGATGCCCATCTGCTCGAGGATCAGGCACATCTCCGAGCGCATGTCCTGGCCGCTGTCGACCGGGGGCACGGGGAAGTAGCCGCCCTTGACGGTGGGACGGTAGCCGGTGTTGCCGTGCTCGTACTCCTTGCTGGAGTTCCAGGCGGCTTCCTCGGACTCGATCTTGAAGAACGAGCCGGACATGTCGTTGCCCCAGCGGATGCTGTCGAACACGAAGAACTCGGGTTCCGGCCCGAAGTAGGCCACGTCGCCCAGGCCCGAAGCCTTCATGTAGGCTTCAGCGCGCTTGGCCAGGGAGCGCGGGTCGCGCTCGTAGGCCTTGCCGTCGGCCGGATCGATGACGTCGCAGGTCAGGATCAGGGTCGGCTCTTCGAAGAACGGGTCGATGTTGGCCGTGTTCGGGTCCGGCATCAGCAGCATGTCGGAGGCTTCGATGCCCTTCCAGCCCGCGATGGACGAGCCGTCGAAGGCGTGGCCCGACGTGAACTTGTCTTCGTCAAAGGCGGACACGGGCACGGAGACGTGCTGTTCCTTGCCACGGGTATCGGTGAAGCGGAAGTCAACGAACTTGACGTCGTTGTCCTTCACCATCTTCATCACGTCGGCGACGGTCTTGGCCATCAGAGGGGCTCCTGGCGGATGGGAGGGAATGATCGAACAGGTCGGTGTAGCGGCGGTCTAGCCGCCGCGGCGCACCGACCCGGGTCAACCCTGATCGGCGCGGCCTTGGGAATGTAGCAGAAAGCGTGCCCATTTATGGGGAGCGCCCGGCACCGGGGATCACGGGCCCGAACGGGGACGCTCGGCGGCGCGCACCATTTCAGCGCGCCTCAATGCACTTTCGTGGTGCACTCAAATGCACTCATTCGGTGCTGAATCGGATGCCGGGCATCGCCTCCAGGCCCGCGCGCAGTGCAGCGAACGCCGCCTCCACCCGATCGGGCTCGCCCTTCACGCCGAGCTCGATGTGGGCACCACGCTGGGGATGGTCGACGCTGGGCAGGCTGAAGATGCGGATGCCCTCGAAACCCGCCTCGATCCGCTCCATCAGCGGCGTGAGGGTGGCCTCCATGCCGCCGAAGACGTACAGCGCGCGCTCGGCGTGGGGAACCGGGCGCAGGTCGGCATAGGCGGTGTCCAGCACCCACTCGATCATCGGGTGCGCCATCACCGGGAAGCCCGGAACGAAGTGCAGGCGCCCGACGCTGAAGCCCGGGATCTTGTTGAAGGGGTTGGGGATCAGCTCGGCGCCTTCGGGGAAGACGCCCATGTTCAGGCGGTGGACGTTGTCGGGCCGGTCGGGCTCGAAGGCCTCGCCGCGCTCGGCCGCGACGTCGCGCATGCGCTCCTCGATCAGGGCCTTGGCACCCGGGTGCAAGGCCAGCGACCGCGCGGTGGCCAGGGCGGCGCACTGGCGCGTGTGGTCATCGGGCGTGGCACCGATGCCCCCGCAGGAAAAGACGATGTCGCCGCTGGCGATGGCCTCGCGCAATGCGGCCACGATCCGGGGGCGGTCGTCGCCGATGAACTGCGCCCAGGACAGGCTGTGGCCGCGGGCACCCAGCAGCTCCACCAGGCGGGGCAGGTGCTTGTCCTGGCGACGACCCGAGAGGATCTCGTCGCCGATCACGATCAGTCCGAATTTCATGGCGCAGGCAGGTCAGGGGTGGGGGAAGACGGCCGAACGGTGGCCTCGACCGCCTCCGCCGGGCCCAGGGACGGCCGCGAGGGCGCGTCGGGTTCAGGGTCGATCGGCTGCACCTCCACCCGCTGGGACCGGCGCAGGGCGTCGAGCGCCGCCAGGGCGTAGTGCGCGAACCACAGCGCCGCGAACGCGAAGACCAGGGTGTAGAGCCAGACCGCCACCGCCACCATGAGCGGCGCAAAGATCAGCACCGCCGCTCCGGCGGCCCAGATCAGCGACGGTGCCGCGCCCAGGTAGCCCGTGACCACGCCCATCACGAGCAGCGGCCAGCGGTGCTCGGCCAGCAGGGCGCGGCGCTCGGTGGCGCTGGCGTGGTCGGCCAGGACGTCGAAGGCCATGACCTTGCAGGTCAGCCAGCCCCAGATCAGGGGCGGCACGATCAGCACCAGCGGCGGCACCAGCCACAGCGGCAGGGTCACGGCGATCGCGGCCAGCGCGGCCAGGGTGCAGCCGATCGACCAGGCCACCGACGCCACCAGCCCCGCCCCTCGGCGGGATTCCAGGGCCGGGAACCGGCGCTCGCGCACCAGACGCGCGATCGACGGCGCCATCAGCCAGGCCACCAGCAGCAGGCTGATGACGACGATCAGGGGCACCGCCAGCGCGATGACGATCAGCGGCCCGAGCAAGGAGCGGAAGCCGGCGCCGACGAAGCGCTCGATCCACTGCAGCATCGCGTCCACCAGGGACCAGCTGTCCAGGGTGGCGCGCACGGCGTCCACCGCGTCGGTCCAGAAGAACCAGCCCAGGCCCAGCGCCAGCACGCTGGACAGCAGCAGCGGCAGCAGGGTCAGGCCCAGCACCCGGGGCAGGAACAGGTAGGCGCAGGCGCGCCAGAAGGAATCGAGCAGGAGCTTCATGGCGCTCAGGATAAGGCAGGCTCAGGCACGGCCGACCAGGCGCCGCAGCCCCAGCCACTGCTGGGCCCAGAAACCCTCGCCGTAATCGCGCGCGCCCTCCTCGGGCAGCTGGTCGCGGATGCCGCAGGGACCGTTGTCGTGGCGGAAATCGGCGGTGCGGCCCAGCAGGTCCCAGACCGGAAACAGCACCGAGAAGTTGCAGCCCCCCAGGGTGCCCTTGCCGCCCGACTCATGGCCCAGCCCCATCGCATGGTGGCGGCGGTGGAAGGCGGGGCCGACCAGCAGCCGCTCGCCCAGCCAGCCCAGCGACAGCCGCAGGTTGGCGTGCGACAGGTTCTCGACCAGTTGCGACAGCGCCACCAGCCCGACGAACTGAGCCGGCGCGACGCCGATGGCGCGGGCGACGACCACGAACAGCAGGTCCACGATCAGGCTGTCGAGCAGGTGGTTGCGGCTGTCGGTCCACATGGTGACCTGGCGCTGGCTGTGGTGCACCGCGTGCAGGGCCCACCACCAGTCGAACTGGTGCTGGCCGCGGTGAATCAGGTAGTTCAGCAGGTCGAACACCAGCAGGTAGGCCAGGAAGCCCGCCAGCGCGGTGTCGGTGACGCCCGGCCACCAGGGCGCGATCCATTGGTCCAGGTGCCAGCCGTCCACGCCCCGCACCGCCAGCCAGCCGAACAGGGCGTTGAAGGCCGGATCGACGGCGAAGAACAGGCCCACGCGGAACAGACCCAGGCGGTGGATCAGGGTGTAGAGGACGTCCACGCGCACGGCCCGGCGCTCGGCCGCGCTGGCCGGCGCCGGTGCCTCGGGGCGCCAGCGCTGCAGGGGCCCGATCAACAGCAGCATCACCGCGATCTGCAGACCACCCACCAGCAGCCAGCCGGTGGCGTCGAAGGCGTCGCTGAGGTAGGACGCGCCGCCCAGGGCGAACAGCAGGGGCTGCACCACCGCCTCGAACAGGGCCTGCTGGGCTTGCCCGAAGGCATCGGAGGCGGCGTCCGGCAGCGAGGACAGCCAGGCCAGGGGGTTCATCGTGTCGGGGTCTCGAAGGCGGCCCGGTGCTGCGGGTGCTCGCGCAGGGTGGCGAAGCACAGGCCCCGGGCCTTCAGGCCGGTGATCAGGGGTTCGAGCACGGCCGGCGCCCAAGGTTCCTGGCGCGACCAGATGCCCAGGTGGGCCATCAGGATGTCGCCGGGACGGATGTCGCGCAGGGCTTGGGCCAGCAGGCGCTCGTTGGGGTGGCGGTCGCTGGGCAACTCGTCACCCAGGAAGCCGGCGGGCGCCCAGCCCACATGGCGCCAGCCGCAGGCGCTGGCGGCCTGCAGCAGCGCGGGCGAGGTCTTGCCACCCGGGGCGCGGAACAGCCGAGGCATCTCCTGCCCGGTCATCTCGCGGGCCCGCACCCGCACCCGCTCGAGCTCGGCGCAGTACTGCGCCGGCGTCCAGTCCTGCGTCCGGCCCGCCTGCGGCCCGGCGCTGGGCCGGACCCGGAAGCCGCCGCCGGGCAGGTCGGCACGCCAGTAGACGTGGTCGAAGGTGTGGCTGGCCAGCACGTGGCCTTCCTGCGCGCGGGCCTTCCACCAGGGCGCCCACTGCGCATCCAGGCTGCTGCCGCCGGTGCGCGTGGGCTCGTCGGCCAGGAAGAAGCTGGCGGGCACCTGCTGGCGCTGCAGCACCTCGGCCACCAGCGGGGCCACACCCATGTGACCGGTGTCGAAGGTCAGGTACACCGGTCGGGCGCACGGGGCCACGGCCAGCGGCAGGCTGGCGAGCGCCAGGCTCAGCAGCAGTGCGCGGCGCGCACGCTCACTGGCGCGGCGCGTGGTCGAGGGTGTAGACGCCATGGGGAGAACGGCCGACGCTGACCTGGCGAATGACCTTGCGCTGGGCCACGTCCACCCAGGTCACCTTGCGCGCCCAGCGCGAGCTGACGAGCAAGGTGTTGCCGTCGGCCATCAATTCCATGCAGTCCGGACCGCCCGGGCCGGGCAGTTGTGCCACCACCGCCATGGCCTGGGTGTCGAGCAAGCTGATGGTGTTGGCCACCCGGTTGCTGACGAAGATGTGGCGCTTGTCACCCTTGGCGCGGAAGGCGTGCGCACCCTCGCCAGTCTCGATGCGCTTGATCAGGCGCGCCGGGCCGTTGGAGACGTCATAGGCCTCGACGAAGCGGTCGCCGGTCAGGCCGACGAAGAGGGTCTTGTCGTCGGCGGTCAGGTAGACGTCGGCCGGCAGCTTGCCGGTGGGCACCCGCCAGCGGATGGCCTGCGTGGCCAGATCGATGGCGACCAGCTCGGAGCTGTCCTGCATCGAGGCGTAGACCACCGAGCTCTTGCTGTCGATCCACTGGTGGCTGGGGGTCTTGCCGGTGGCGATGCGCTTGACCAGCTTCATCGGCTCGGCGGCCACCTCGGGCTGCCAGCGGTAGATGTCCACGTGGTCGAGGCGGTTGGCCAGCGTGACGAACCACTTCATGTCTGGCGAGAAGCGCAGCTGGTAGGGGTCGACGATGCCGGTCAGCGTGCGCTGGACCTCGGCCGTGGCCGGGTCGATGAAGGTCAGGGTGTCGCCCACCGCATTGGCCACCAGCAGCGACTTGTCGTCGGGCGTCAGGTACAGGTGGTGGGGCTCCTTGCCGACGGTGATGCGCTTGACCTCGACGAAACGCTGCGGGTCGATCACGCTGACGCTGGCGTCCTGCGAGTTGAGCACGAAGATCGGCCGGGGCCGCGCGGGCTGGGCCCAGGCCAAGGAACCGGACAGTCCGGCCACCGGGGCCAGCACGAGAGACAGAAGACGACGGCGATCCACGGCAATCAGGCGCGCCGGGCCAGAACGGCACGGCTACGGGCGCAAACCGCCCAGTGTAGGGGGTGTCGCCGGGCGAGCGGCGAGCACCCCGGGGTCCGGCGCGAACTCCTGCGCCGGATCAAGCTCACTCGTCGTCGCCGCCCAACACGCCGCCCAGCAGACCGCCGGCCGCGAAACCACCCAGCACCGAGCCCTCTTCACGCGAGCCGCCCATCTGGGGCGCCGCCGCGAAGACACGGCTGGCCAGGCGCGAGAACGGCAGGCTCTGCAGCCACACGGTGCCCGGGCCGGTCAGCTTGGCGAAGAACAGGCCCTCACCGCCGAACAGCGCGGTCTTGATCTTGCCGACGTACTGGATCTCGAAATTCACGTCGGGCGTGAACGCGACCACGCAGCCGGTGTCCACCAGCAGGGTCTCGCCGGGCTGCAGGGTGCGGCGCACCACGGTGCCCCCGGCGTGCACGAAGGCCATGCCATCGCCTTCGAGCTTCTGCATGATGAAGCCCTCACCACCGAAGAAGCCCACCGACAGCTTCTGCTGGAAGTGGATGCCCAGCGACACGCCGCGCGCGGCGCACAGGAAGGCGTCCTTCTGGCAGATCAGCATGCCGCCCATCTGGCGCAGGTCCATCGGCAGGATCTTGCCAGGGTACGGCGCGGCGAAGGCCACGCGCTGCTTCTTCTGGGCCTGGTTGGTGTAGACCGTGGTGAACAGGGACTCGCCGGTGATCAGCCGCTTGCCCGCGCCCAGCAGCTTGCCGAAGAAGCCGCCGCCCTGGTTCGAGCCATCACCGAAGACGGTGTCCATGCCGATGCCGGCCTCCATGAACATCAGGCTGCCGGCCTCACCCACCGCGGCCTCGCCGGGGTCGAGTTCGACCTCGACGAACTGCATCTCGGAGCCTTTGATCTCGTAGTCCACCACATCCATGGCCATCGTTGTCACCTGTGATCAGAGTTCAGGAAAAGGCGCGCATGGTACCGAAATCGGATGACCTCATGCTCTCCGGGCCGACAACGCGGAACAGCGGGCCAACACGCCCAGCGCCAGGGCCGCGAAGACCCCTCCCGCCACGAACGTGGCAGCGGATCCGGCCCCCTCCCACAAGGCTCCGGCCACCACGCTGGCCAGGCCCATCGACACCCCGCTGACCAGGTTGAACACGCCAAAGGCGGTGCCCCGCAGATCGGGCGGCGCGGCATCGGCGACCAGAGCGGCCATCAGGCCTTGGCTCAGGCCCATGTGGACGCCCCACAGCGCCACGCCCACCAGCAGGCCGCCCCACCCCGCGGCCATGGCCAGCACGGCATCGGCAGCCATCAGCACGACCAGCGAGGCGGCCAGCAGCGCGCGGCGGCTGATGCGGTCGGCGGCCCAGCCCGCCGGGTAGGCGGTCAGCGCATACACCACGTTCATCGCCACCATGACCAGGGGCACCAGCGCCGCCGCCACCCCGGCCTGCTGCGCCTTGAGCACCAGGAAAGCCTCGGAGAAGCGGGCCAAGGTGAACACCGCGCCCAGCACCACCACCTGCCGAAAGGCGGGGCCCAGGCGGGCCAGCTGATCTCGCCGCCAGGGGCTGGGCGGCACCACGCCCGGTGGCCGCTCCCGGCGTGGCTCACGCACACCCAAGACCAGCAACAGCACCGCCGCCACACCGGGCAGCACCGCCACCCAGAACACCGCGCGGTAGTCGTTGTCCCAGGCCAGCATCAGCGCCACCGCCAGCAACGGCCCGGTGAACGCGCCCACCGTGTCCAGCGACTGGCGCAACCCGAAGGCCGCACCCCGGATCTCGGGCGGCGTCACGTCGGCCACCAGCGCATCGCGCGGCGCGCCCCGGATCCCCTTGCCGATGCGGTCGATGAAACGGGCCGCCAGCACCAGGCCAGCGCCCTGCGCCAGCGCGAACAGCGGCTTGGTCAGGGCCCCCAGCGCGTAGCCGGCGACTGCAAGCTCCTTGCGTCGGCCCCAGCGGTCGCTCAAGGTCCCGGAGAAGACCTTGACGATCAGCGCTGTGGCCTCGGCCACCCCCTCGATCAAGCCCACCGTGAGCGCACTCGCCCCCAGCACGCCCACCATGAACATCGGCAGCAGGCTGTGGACCATCTCGGACGAGACATCCATCAGCAGGCTCACCCCACCCAGGGCCCACACGGCACCGGGCAGCTTCGGTCGATCCGGCGTCATCGCCTCCCCCGCGGACCCGCGGGCGGCGGGCAGATGAAAAAAGACCCGGCGGTCTGGCGACGGCCGGGTCTCGGTGTTGGTGGTGGAGCCGGGGGGAATTGAACCCCCGTCCGCAAGCCATCGCCAGGTAGATCTACATGCTTAGCTGACTGATTTGGGTCTCGCTTCCGGGGTCGCGCAGCAGCACGCTACCCCAGACGCCAGCCACTTGAGTCTTGTTGACTGGCGAATGGCGCGCCGGTCAACCAGCCAATGTGAATAACCTCTCCGTCCTTGGCCTTGCGGCCTCAGACGCGGCCCATTGGCCAACCGCTGAGAGGCTCACCGGTATTAAGCGGCGAGAGCGTACGTAGAGTCGTTCGCAGTTACTTTGTTTCCAGTGGTTTTACGAGCGAACTGGTGCTCGGCATGCACTATCCCGACTCCGCACCCACGTCGAAACCAGGTCGGCCCCAGGATGACCCGTAGTTTAGGCCAGATCGAGCCACTTCAAGAGGTCGTCCGGTGAATTGAGCACGGCATCGGCGCCCCATGCGTCCACCGACTCACCCAGGCCCAGGTAGCCCCAGGCGGCCGCCAGCGTCGCCATGCCGGCGGCTCGGCCGGCTTCAATGTCGCGCAGGTCGTCACCGACATAGACGCAGGCCTGCGGCGGCACGGTCGCGCGCCGGGCGGCCTCAAGCAGCGGCTCGGGGTGGGGCTTGGCATGGGGCGTGGTGTCGCCGGCCACCCTTGCGGCAGCACGGCTGTGAAGACCCAATCCCTCGATGACCGGCCAGGCGAAGCGCTCGTGCTTGTTGGTGACGATGCCCCAGGCGAGGCCGACCGCCTCCAGGCGAGCCAGCACCGGCACCATGGCGCCGAAGACCCGGGTCTCACGCAGCATGCGCGACTCGTAGATCGCCAGGAACTCGCTCCGGAACGCCTCGAAGTCCGCGTCTCCGGGCGCCAGCCCGAACGCGACCTGCAGCATGCCCCGCGCGCCCGTGCCCACCACCGGACGCAAGGCCTCGAAGGGCAAGGGGGGGCGCCCATGGCGGGCCCGCAGGTCGTTGGCCGCACCCGCCAGGTCCGGGGCACTGTCGACCAAGGTGCCGTCCAGGTCGAACAGCACGGCCTGCACGGTCGGCTTCATGCGGGACGGCGGCAGGCCACGAGGTAGTTCACCGCGGTGTCGTCACCCAGGGTGTAGCGGCGAGTCACCGGGTTGTAGGCCATGCCCTTGAACGACAGCACCTCGAGGCCGGCTTCGCGGATCATGCGGGCCAACTCGCTGGGCCGGATGAAGCGGTCGTGGTCGTGGGTGCCGGGTGGCAGCATCTTGAGCAGGTACTCGGCGCCGACGATGGCGAACAGCCAGGACTTGAGGTTGCGGTTGAGCGTGGAGAAAAACACATGGCCGCCCGGGCGAACCAGGGTGGTGCAGGCGCGCACGACCGAGGCGGGATCGGGCACGTGTTCCAGCATCTCCATGCAGGTCACGGCGTCGAAGGCGCCGGGCTGCTCGGCAGCCAGATCCTCGGCGGCCACCTCGCGGTAGTCCAGCGACACACCCGCCTCCATGGCATGCAGGCGCGCAACCTTCAGCGGCTTGGGCGACAGGTCGATGCCGGTCACCTGGGCCCCGCGCCGGGCCATGGATTCGGCGAGGATGCCCCCGCCGCAGCCCACATCCAGCACCCGCGCGCCCTGCAGGGCGACGCGCTCGGCGACCCAGTCCAGCCGCAACGGGTTGATTTCGTGCAAGGGGCGGAACTCGCCTTCGGTGTCCCACCACTTGTGGGCCAATTCACCAAACTTGTCGAGTTCCTGGGGGTCTGCGTTGCTCATGCCGACATGTTAACGGGCGCGGAAAAAGAAAAACCCCGCCGGGGCGGGGTTTGCAAGCGGTCCGGAAGCCGGATTACTTGTTGCGGGTACCGACGACCTCGATTTCCACGCGGCGGTTCTTGGCGCGGCCTTCGTTGGTCTTGTTGTCGGCGACGGGCTGCTTTTCGCCCTTGCCTTCGGTGTAGACGCGGTTCTTCTCGACGCCCTTGTCGACCAGGTAGGCCTTCACGGCGTCAGCGCGCTGCACCGACAGCTTCTGGTTGTAAGCGTCGGAGCCCACGGCGTCGGTGTGGCCGACGGCGATGATGACTTCGAGGTTCACGCCCTTGGTCTTGGCAACCAGGTCGTCCAGCTTGGCCTTGGCTTCAGGCTTCAGGGCAGCCTTGTTGAAGTCAAAGAAGGCGTCAGCGGCGTAGGTGACCTTTTCGCTGACCGGAGCGGCCGGAGCCTTCGGAGCAGCGGCCGGAGCGGCCGGGGCAGCAGCGGGCTTGGCAGGAGCCGGAGCCGGAGCCGGAGCCGGAGCGACCGCCTTGATGGCGCCGTCGCAGTTTTCCGCCGCGGTGGCCGGGGTCCAGCTGGCATCGCGCCAGCACAGCTCGTTGGTGCCGTTCTTCCAGACCAGCGAGCCATCAGCGTTGCGCCAGTTGTCAACCGACTTCTGGGCGAAGGCGCTCGACATCGGAGCAGCAAGCGCGGCAGCCGCAAACAGCATTGCCACCTTGTTCAGTTTCTTCATGATTCTCCTCTCAAGGAAAGCCGCAGAGACCTGCGATACGTCCAAATCGGAAGCGAGATAACCTGGCAAACACCCGGTCCTTGCGAGCGCTCACCACCGACGACTCATTGTGCCATAGGGTGTCGGATGCACTGCATTTTGGAGCGCCCCCCTGGCCAAGCTGCACAGCCTGTTGCGAAGTCGCGACAAGACGCCCCCTTTAGAATGCACTCTTTGGTCCATTCCGGGCCCCGCCTGCGCCCCCGCGCCTCCGGGGCAGCCCCCCTGCACCCATGACCCAGTTCGCCAAGGAAACCCTGCCCATCAGCCTCGAAGAGGAGATGCGGCGTTCGTACCTGGACTACGCGATGAGCGTGATCGTGGGCCGGGCCCTGCCCGACGCCCGCGATGGCCTGAAGCCGGTGCACCGTCGCGTGCTCTACGCGATGCACGAGCTGAACAACGACTGGAACCGGCCTTACAAGAAGTCCGCCCGTATCGTTGGCGACGTGATCGGTAAGTACCACCCGCACGGCGACACCGCGGTGTACGACACCATCGTGCGCATGGCGCAGGACTTCAGCCTGCGCCACATGCTGGTCGATGGCCAGGGCAACTTCGGCTCGGTCGACGGCGACAGCGCCGCGGCCATGCGTTACACCGAAATCCGCCTGTCCAAGATCGCCCACGAGATGCTGGCCGACATCGACAAGGAAACGGTGGACTTCGGGCCGAACTACGACGGCTCCGAGACCGAGCCGCTGGTCATGCCGACCCGCCTGCCCAACCTGCTGGTCAACGGCAGCGCCGGCATCGCGGTGGGCATGGCCACCAACATCCCGCCGCACAACCTCAACGAGGTGGTCGACGCCTGCCTGCACCTGCTGCAGCAGCCCCAGGCCACCATCGAGGAGCTGATGCAGATCATCCCGGCGCCCGACTTCCCGACCGCCGGCATCATCTACGGCGTCAACGGCGTGCGCGAGGGCTACCGCACCGGCCGCGGCAAGGTCGTGATGCGCGCCCGGGTGCACTTCGAGGACATCGACCGCGGCAGCCGCCAGGCGATCATCGTCGACGAGATCCCTTACCAGGTGAACAAGAAGACCCTGCTCGAGCGCATCGCCGAGCTGGTCCACGAGAAGAAGCTGGAAGGCATCAGCCACATCCAGGACGAGTCGGACAAGTCCGGCATGCGCGTGGTGATCGAGCTCAAGCGCGGTGAGGTCCCCGAGGTCGTGCTGAACAACCTGTACAAGCAGACCCAGCTGCAGGACACCTTCGGCATCAACATGGTGGCGCTGGTCGACGGCCAGCCCAAGCTGTGCAACCTCAAGCAGCTGCTGGAGATCTTCCTCGAGCACCGCCGCGAGGTGGTCACCCGCCGCACGGTGTACGAGCTGCGCAAGGCACGCGAGCGCGGCCACGTGCTGGAAGGCCTGGCCGTCGCGCTGGCCAACATCGACGAGTTCATCCGCATCATCAAGGAGTCGCCGACGCCGCCGATGGCCAAGGCCGCGCTGATGAACGTGGGCTGGGACAGCTCGCTGGTGCGCGAGATGCTGTCGCGCGCCGAGGGCGAGAACCCTGGCGGCGCCTCGGCCTACCGCCCCGAAGGCCTGCCGGTCCACTTCGGCATGCAGGCCGATGGCCTGTACCGCCTGTCGGACGACCAGGCCGGCGAGATCCTGCAGATGCGCCTGCAGCGCCTGACCGGCCTGGAGCAGGACAAGATCGTCGGCGAGTACAAGGACGTGATGGCCCAGATCGCCGATCTGCTGGACATCCTGGCCAAGCCCGCCCGCGTCACCGCCATCATCGTCGACGAGCTCACCGCGCTGCGCACCGAGTTCGGCCAGACCAAGGTCGGCGCCCGCCGCAGCACCATCGAGCACAACGTGCAGGAACTCGGCACCGAGGACCTGATCACGCCCACCGACATGGTGGTCACGCTCAGCCACACCGGCTACATCAAGAGCCAGCCGCTGTCCGAGTACCGCTCGCAGCGACGCGGCGGCCGCGGCAAGCAGGCCGCGTCCACCAAGGACGACGACTGGATCGACCAGCTCTTCATCGCCAACACCCACGACTGGATCCTGTGCTTCAGCGACCGCGGCCGCGTGTACTGGCTGAAGGTCTGGGAAGTGCCGCAGGGCGGCCGCGGCAGCCGCGGCAAGCCGATCGTCAACATGTTCCCGCTGCAACCGGGCGAGAAGATCACCGTGGTGCTGCCGCTGACCGGCGAGTTCCGCAGCTTCCCCGAGGACCACTACGTCTTCATGTGCACCGCACGCGGCACGGTCAAGAAGACCGCGCTGGACGATTTCAAGAACCCGCGCAAGGCCGGCATCATCGCGGTGGACCTGGACGACGGTGACTACCTGATCGGCGCTGCCCTGACCGACGGCAAGCACGACGTGATGCTGTTCTCCGACGGCGGCAAGGCCGTGCGTTTCGACGAGGACGATGTCCGCCCGCTGGGCCGACAGGCCCGCGGCGTGCGCGGCATGATGCTGGAGGAAGGCCAGTCGGTCATCGCCATGCTGGTGGCCGAAGACGAGTCGCAGAGCGTGCTGACCGCCACCGAGAACGGCTACGGCAAGCGCACCAGCATCGTCGAGTACACCCGCCACGGCCGTGGCACCAAGGGCATGATCGCGATCCAGCAGAGCGAGCGCAACGGCAAGGTGGTCGCGGCCACCCTGGTGCGGGCCGAGGACGAGATCATGCTGATCACCGACAAGGGCGTGCTGGTGCGCACCCGGGTCTCCGAAATCCGTGAACTCGGCCGCGCCACCCAGGGCGTGACCCTGATCGCGCTGGACGACGGCTCCAAGCTGAGCGGCCTGCAGCGCATCGTCGAGAACGACGCCAACGACGGTGCCGACGGCGCCGCGGACGACACCCCCGAGGACCAAGCCTGATGACCCGTGCCACCCCCCGCCTCGCCCTGCTGACGCTGGCCACCGCCCTGCTCGCCTCGCCGCTGGCGCAGGCCCAGACCAAGAAGGAGCTGGCGGCGCGCGTGGTGGCGCTGCAGCAATCCGACTACGAGAACCTGGGCCGCGCGATGGCTGGCCAGACCGCGCAGCAGGTCATGGCGGCGGTGGCGCCGGTGATGGCCCAGGTGCCCGGCGACAAGCGCGAGGCGGTGGGCAAGGACATCCAGGCCGAGGTCCGCAAGTTCCACGACCAGGTCGCCCCGACCCTGGCCGAGAAGGCCGGCAAGATCGGCCCCACGGTGGCGCAGCCGATGCTCGAGGAGCGCTTCAGCGAGGACGAGCTCAAGGCGGTGATCGCCTTCCTCGAATCGCCCGCCTCCAGGAAGTACCGCGAGTTCGGCAGCCAGCTGCCCCCGGCCCTGACCGAGAAGCTGGTGGCCGAGACCCGCGCCACGGTGGACCCCAAGCTCAAGGCCCTGGAGCAGACCCTGCAGACCAAGCTGCGGGCCGCGGTCGGTGCGCCGGCACCGGCGGCCTCGGCGGCCTCGGCGGCCCCGGCCGCGAAGCCCGCCGCCGGAGCCAAGAAGTGAGCCGTCCGTTCAACTTCTCCGCCGGCCCGGCCGCCCTGCCCGAGCCGGTGCTGCAACAGGCCGCCGCCGAAATGCTGGACTGGCACGGCTGCGGCATGGGCGTGATGGAGATGAGCCACCGCGGCAAGGAGTTCATCTCGATCTACGAGGCGGCCGAGCGCGACCTGCGCGAGCTGCTGGCCGTGCCTGCCCACTACCGCATCCTGTTCATGCAGGGCGGCGGCCTGGGCGAGAACGCCATCCTGCCGATGAACTGCTCGCGCGGCGGTGCGGTGGACGTGGTGGTCACCGGCTCCTGGAGCCAGAAGTCGCTCAAGGAAGCCCGCAAGTACGCCGATGCGCAGGCCGCGGCCAGCAACGAGGCCGACGGCCACACCTCCCTGCCGCCGGCCGCCAGCTGGCGCCTGCGCGAGGGCGCATCCTACGTCCATGTCTGCTCCAACGAGACCATCCACGGCGTCGAGATGCACGCGCTGCCGGACCTGGCCGCGCTGGGCAGCCGCGCACCCCTGGTGATCGACTGCTCCTCGCACATCCTCTCGCGCGGCATCGACTGGTCGCGCGTGGGCCTGGCCTTCGCCGGGGCGCAGAAGAACATCGGCCCCGCCGGCGTGACCATCGTCATCGTCCGCGACGACCTGATCGGCCACGCCCTGCCGATCTGCCCGTCCTCGTTCGACTACAAGAACGTCGCCGACAACCAGTCGATGTACAACACGCCGCCCACCTACGGCATCTACATCGCCGGCCTGGTCTTCCAGTGGATCAAGGCCCAGGGCGGCGTGGCCGAGATGGACCGCCGCGCCGCCGAGAAGGCCGCGCTGCTGTACGGCTACCTCGACGACAACGGCGGCTTCTACGCCAACCGGGTCGCCCGCGACGCCCGCTCGCGCATGAACGTGCCCTTCTTCCTGACCGACGAGCGCCACAACGAGGCCTTCCTGGCCGGCGCCCGCGAGGCAGGGCTGCTGCAGCTCAAGGGCCACAAGAGCGTGGGCGGCATGCGCGCGTCCATCTACAACGCCATGCCGCTGGCCGGCGTGCAGGCGCTGGTGTCTTACATGCAGGAGTTCGCCCGCCGCCATGGCTGACCCGATCACCCCCCCGCCCGGCGACAGCCAGCCCGCCGCGCAGCCGGAGCTGCTGGCGCTGCGCGACCAGATCGACGCGATCGACCGTGAACTGCTGGCCCTGATCAACCGCCGCGCCGGCGTGGCCCAGCACGTGGGCGAGATCAAGAAGAAGGAAGGCTCGGTCGTCTTCCGCCCCGAGCGGGAGGCCCAGGTCATCGACGGCCTGAAGGCCGGCAACCCCGGCCCGCTGAAGAACGACAACATCGCGCCGATCTGGCGCGAGATCATGAGCGCCTGCCGCGCGCTCGAAACCCCCACCCGGGTCGCCTACCTGGGCCCGGCGGGCACCTTCTCCGAAGAGGCCGCCTTGGGCTACTTCGGCTCGTCCATCGTGCGCGTGCCCTGCGCCAGCATCGACGAGGTGTTCCGCAACACCTCGGCGGGCGTGGCCGATTTCGGCGTGGTGCCGGTCGAGAACTCCACCGAGGGCATGGTCGCGCGGTCGCTGGACATCTTCCTGACCACGCCGATGTTCATCATCGGCGAGACCAGCCTGTTCGTGCGCCACAACCTGCTGCGCAAGGACAACTCGCTCGAGGGCATCGAGGCCGTGTGCGCGCACCCGCAGGCCCTGGCCCAGTGCCACGAGTGGCTGTCGCACCACCTGCCCCACGCCGAGCGCCGCCCGGTGGCCAGCAATGCCGAGGGCGCCCGCCTGGCTGGCCTGGACCCGCGCCTGGCCGGCATCGCGAGCACCCGCGCCGCCGGCGAGTACGGCCTGCACGTGGTCTCGCCCGCGATCCAGGACGACGCCCACAACCGCACCCGCTTCGCCATCGTCACCGACCCGCACCGCCACCCGGCGCCGCGCGCCTCGGGCCACGACTGCACCAGCCTGGTGGTCTCGGTGCTGAACCGTCCGGGCGCGATGTACGACATCCTGGCCCCGCTCAAGCGCCACGGCGTGTCCATGAGCCGGCTCGAATCCCGCCCCGCGCGCTCCGGCCAGTGGGAGTACTACTTCTTCATCGACCTGCAGGGCCACCCCGACGAGGCCCCGGTGGCCGAGGCCATGCGCGAGCTGCGCCAGGTCTGCGCCTTCTTCAAGGTGCTGGGCACCTACCCGGTCGACGTCCACTGAAAGCCCGCTGACGCCATGGCGATGTTCAAGCAACTGGGCCTGATCGGCTGCGGCCTGATGGGCGGATCCTTCGCCCTCGCGCTCAAGGAGGCCGGTCTGGTGGACCGCGTGATCGGCTACAGCAAGTCGCCCTCGACCACCGAGCGCGCCCGCCAGCTGGGCGTGATCGACCAGGTGGCCGAATCGGCGTTGCTGGCCGTCTCGGGCGCGGACATCGTGCTGCTGGCCGTGCCGGTGGCCGCCACCGACGCCACCCTGCGCGCGATCCGCCACCTGGTCACGCCGGCCACGCTGTTCATGGACGTGGGCAGCACCAAGCGCGACGTGGTGGACGCCGCCCGCCGGGCCCTCAAGGAGCGGGTCGGCGCCTTCGTGCCTGCGCACCCGATCGCTGGCAAGGAACTCGCCGGCGTGCAGCACGCCGACGCCAGCCTCTACCGCGACCGCCGCGTCATCCTCACACCCATCGAGCAGACCGACGCAGGCCTGCTCGACAAGGCCCGCGCGGTCTGGACCGCGGTGGGCTCCCAAGTCGAGGTGATGACGCCCGAGGCCCACGACGCCGCCTTCGCCGCGGTCAGCCACCTGCCGCACCTGCTGGCCTTCGCCTACATGGCCGGTCTGCTGCAGCAGAAGGACAGCGAGGAGTTCCTGTCCCTCGCAGGCCCGGGCTTCCGTGACTTCACCCGCATCGCCGCCTCCGACCCCTCGATCTGGCGCGACATCCTGATCGCCAACCGCGAGGAAGTCCTCAAGCAGTCCGAGCGTTTCCGTGGCGCCTTGGCCGTGCTGGAGCGCGTGCTGCAGGACTGCCATGGCGACGCCCTCGAGGCCCTGATCAAGGGCGTCTCGCAAGCCCGCGGCCACTGGCGCCTGAGCGCTGGCGCCCGCCAGAACTGATCCCACCGGCGCCCTGGGGCGCCGCCGCACCGCCGACGACGATGTACGCGACCGAATTCCTCGACCTGCCCCCGCTCGCCCGTGCCACCGGCACCGTTCGTCTGCCGGGCTCCAAGAGCATCTCCAACCGCGTGCTGCTGCTGGCCGGACTGGCCGAGGGCGAGACCGCGGTGCACGACCTGCTGGACTCGGACGACACCCGGGTGATGCTGGCGGCACTCGAGGCCCTCGGTTGCACCCTGCGCCGTGACGGTGCGGTGCTGCACGTCACCGGCCTGGGCGGCCGCCTGGCGACCCGCCAGGCCCGCCTGTTCCTGGGCAACGCCGGCACCGCGATGCGCCCGCTGACCGCCGCGCTGGCCGTGCTGGCCGCCACCCAGGGCGGCAGCTTCGAACTCTCGGGCATCGCGCGCATGCACGAGCGCCCGATCGGTGACCTGGTCGACGCGCTGCGCGCCCTGGGCTGCCCGGTGGCCGACCTGGGCCAGCCCGGCTACCCGCCGCTGCGGGTGGGCGATCTGGCCACCCACGCGCTGGACACCGGCCGGCCGATCCCCGTGCGCGGCGACGTCTCCAGCCAGTTCCTCACCGCCCTGCTGCTGGCCCTGCCCCTGGTCAGCCAGGAGCGCCCGGTGGTGATCGAGGTGATCGGCGAGCTGATCTCCAAACCCTACATCGAGATCACCCTGAACCTCCTGGAGCGCTTCGGCATCGCGGTGCAGCGTGACGGCTGGCAGCGCTTCACCATCCCGCAGGGTTCGGCCTACCGCAGCCCGGGGAGCATCCATGTCGAGGGTGACGCCTCCTCGGCCTCGTATTTCGTCGCGCTGGGCGCCATCGCCGGCGCCGACGCGCCGGTGCGCATCGAGGGCGTGGGCTTCGACTCGATCCAGGGCGACATCCGCTTCGTCGAGGCCGCCCAGGCCATGGGCGCCCAGGTCAGCGGCGGACCCGGCTGGCTGGAGGTGCGCCGCGGCGCCTGGCCGCTCAAGGCCATCACGCTGGACTGCAACCACATCCCCGACGCCGCGATGACGCTGGCGGTGATGGCGCTGTACGCCCAGGGCACGACCCGGCTGGACAACATCGCCAGCTGGCGGGTGAAGGAGACCGACCGCATCGCCGCGATGGCGGCCGAGCTGCGCAAGGTCGGGGCCACCGTCACCGAGGGCCCGGACTTCATCGAGATCACGCCGCCCGTCGCCTGGCAGGCCGGCCGCATCCACACCTACGACGACCACCGCATGGCCATGTGCCTGTCGCTGGCCGCCTTCAACACGCTGGCCGGGGCCCAACCGCCGGTGCCGGTGCGGATCGAAGACCCCAAGTGCGTGGCCAAGACCTTCCCGGACTACTTCGAGGCCCTGTTCGACCTCGTCGAGCCGGTGCCGGGCACGGTCCCGGTGATCGCGGTGGACGGCCCCACCGCCTCGGGCAAGGGCACCCTGGCGGTCGAGCTGGCCCACCGCCTGGGCTACCACCTGCTGGACTCCGGCGCTCTCTACCGCGCCACCGCGCTGGCGGCCCATGACGCCGGCATCGGCCTGGACGACGGCCCGGCCCTGGCCCGCCTGGCGGCCACGCTGGACCTGCGCTTCACCGGCCACCAGATCTTCCTCAACGGCCGCGACATCTCCGACCCCCTGCGCCTGGAATCCACCGGCGGCATGGCCTCCCAGGTGTCGGTGCACCCCGAGGTGCGCCAGGCCCTGCACCAGCTGCAGCTGTCCTTCGCCCGCCTGCCCGGGCTGGTGGCCGACGGCCGCGACATGGGCACCGTCGTCTTCCCCGGCGCCGCGCTCAAGGTCTATCTGACCGCCAGCGCCGAGGCGCGCGCCGAGCGCCGCCACAAGCAATTGATTTCAAAGGGGATTTCGGCTAATATCGACAGTCTTCGCGCCGACATCCGGGCGCGCGACGAGCGGGACACCTCCCGCGCCGTCGCGCCCCTGAAGCCTGCCGAAGATGCCCGACTGCTCGACAACTCGCAGCTCGGCATCGAGGAATCGGTGCTGCTTTGCCTGTCGTGGTGGCAGTCGAGCCGGCCGTTCGCCTGAGCGGACCCGGAAGCCTCCGGGACCGCTGAGACCACGGCACAAGGGCCCACCGCCCCTCCCTCCTGGTGCGCACAGCACCGCCGGGGGCGGTGAACTCTCAACCTCAACCCCGCAGCTCGCCAGGGCTGCAGCCAAAACCGGTGGCGTCGCCGCCGGCACAGGAAATTCCATGTCCCAAGATTCTTTTGCCGCACTCTTCGAGGAATCGCTGAAGAGCGCTGACATGCGCGTCGGCGAGGTCATCTCCGCCGAGGTGGTCCGCATCGAGCACAGCCACGTGGTGGTCAACGCCGGCCTGAAGTCCGAAGCGTACGTGCCCATCGACGAATTCAAGAACGACCAGGGCGAAGTCGAAGTCCAGGTCGGCGACTTCGTCTCGGTGGCCATCGACGCCGTCGAGAACGGCTATGGCGACACCATCCTGTCGCGCGACAAGGCCAAGCGCCTGGCCTCGTGGCTGGCCCTGGAAACCGCGCTGGAGTCGGGCGACTTCGTCACCGGCACGGTCAGCGGCAAGGTCAAGGGCGGCCTGACCGTCCTGGTCAACGGCATCCGCGCCTTCCTGCCGGGCTCGCTGCTCGACACGCGTCCTGTCAAGGACATGACGCCGTTCGAGGGCAAGACCATGGAATTCAAGGTCATCAAGCTCGACCGCAAGCGCAACAACGTCGTGCTGTCGCGCCGTGCCGTGGTCGAAGCCTCGATGGGCGAAGAGCGCGCCAAGCTGCTCGAGACCCTGACCGAAGGCGCCATCGTCAATGGCGTGGTCAAGAACATCACCGAATACGGTGCGTTCGTCGACCTGGGCGGCATCGACGGCCTGCTGCACATCACCGACATGGCCTGGCGCCGTGTCCGTCACCCGAGCGAAGTGGTCACCGTCGGCCAGGAACTGCAGGCCAAGGTCCTGAAGTTCGACGCCGAGAAGAACCGCGTCTCGCTGGGCCTGAAGCAGCTGGGCGATGACCCCTGGATGGGCGTCGCTCGCCGCTACCCGCAGAGCACCCGCCTGTTCGGCAAGGTCACCAACATCGCCGACTACGGCGCGTTCGTCGAGATCGAGCCGGGCATCGAAGGCCTGGTGCACGTCTCCGAGATGGACTGGACCAACAAGAACGTCGCCCCCGCCAAGGTCGTCACCCTGGGCGAGGAAGTCGAAGTCATGGTCCTGGAGATCGACGAAGACAAGCGTCGCATCTCGCTGGGCATGAAGCAGTGCAAGGCGAACCCCTGGGAAGAGTTCTCGGCCACCGTCAAGCGCGGCGACCGCGTCAAGGGCCCGATCAAGTCGATCACCGACTTCGGCGTCTTCGTGGGCCTGGCCGCCGGCATCGACGGCCTGGTGCACCTGTCCGACCTGTCCTGGCACGAAGCCGGCGAGACCGCCGTGCGCAACTACAAGAAGGGCCAGGAAGTCGAAGCCCTGGTGCTGGGCATCGACGTCGAGCGCGAGCGCATCTCGCTGGGCATCAAGCAGCTCGATGGCGACCCCTTCGCGACCTTCACCTCGGTCAATGACCGCGGCATGATCGTCAACGGCGTGGTCAAGACCGTCGACCCGCGCGGCGCCGAAGTGCAGCTGGCCGATGACGTGCTGGGCTACCTGCGCGCCTCCGAAATCAGCCGCGACCGCGTCGAAGACGCCCGCAACGTGCTGAAGGAAGGCGACGAGCTGTCCGTCATGATCGTCAACGTGGACCGCAAGGCCCGCAACATCCAGCTGTCGATCAAGGCCAAGGACCAGGCCGACCAGCAGGAAGCCATGCAGCGCCTGTCGCAGTCGAACGAGCGTGAGAACGCCGGCACGACCAGCCTGGGCGCCCTGCTGCGCGCCAAGCTGGACCAGGGCAACAACTGATCCCGTGAGGACGACCCGGATGAACAGCCCCCGCCCTGAGGCCTCGTGCCGCCCGGCGTCGCTGCCCGCCCGGGCCGCCTTGCGGCTCCACGCGGCCTTCGGGTCGCGTGTGGAGGCCCGATGACCCGCTCCGACCTGGTCAACAAGCTCGCCGAACGGTTCACGCAGCTCACGCAGCGTGACACCGAGTTCGCGGTCAAGACCATGCTCGACGCGATGTCCGACGCCCTGGCGCGCGGCCACCGCATCGAGATCCGGGGCTTCGGCAGCTTCTCGATCAACCGCCGCCCGCCGCGCGTGGGGCGCAACCCCCGCAGCGGCGAGCAGGTGACGATCCCCGAGAAGCTGGTGCCGCACTTCAAGCCGGGCAAGGCCCTGCGAGAAGGCGTGGACGCCAGCCTGCCGGTCGACCCGGCCTGATCCACCCGCCCAGCGAAAAGGGACCCCTCGGGGTCCCTTTTTCATGTCCGCTCGCGCCTGGCGCCGCCCGCAGGGACGGCACCGGACAGGGCTTCAGCGCTCGATGCGCGCCCAGGCCGAGTGGTTGTGGATGGACTCGAAGTTCTCGACGTCCACACGGTAGCGGCCGATGCGGGCATCGGCGTTCAGGCGCAGGGCCACATCACGCACCAGGTCCTCGACGAACTTGGGGTTCTCGTAGGCCCGCTCGGTGATCCACTTCTCGTCGGCGCGCTTGAGCATCGGCCAGATCTCGCTGGAGGCCGATTCCTCGGCGAAGCGCACCAGCTCGTGCCACTCGATCGGTGCCCCCTTGGGGTCCTTCAGCTCGACCCGGATCGTGACCAGCGAGCGCTGGTTGTGCGCGCCATAGTCCGAGATCTCCTTGGAACAGGGGCACAGGCTCTTGACCGGCACGGCCACCTCGGCCCACAGGGCGGTGCGGCCGTCGCGGCGCTCGGCGATCCAGGCGCCGGCGTAATCCAGCAGGCTTTGCAGACCCGAGACCGGGGCGCGCTTGCGGATGAAGAAGGAGAAACGCGACTCGACCCGGCCTTCCAGCGCATGCAGCTTGTCGAGCATGCGGTCGAGCTGGTCCTTCAGCGTGGACGCGTCCAGCGGCGCGGTCTGCTCCTCGAGCCAGGCCACGAAGCGGGACATGTGGGTCCCCTTCTGGTCGGCCGGCAGGGCGACGTCGAGGTTCCAGAGCGCGGCGGTCTGCTGCACGGCGCCAGACACGCGAACGCTCAGGGGATAGCGCACGTCCTTCACGCCCACGCGCTGGATCGCCAGGTGGCGCTCGTCGCGCTCGCTCTGGGTGTCGGGAATGTGCAGGGCGTCGGTCAACTGGTTCATGGATAACTCACGGGATCAGGCCGACAGCATGCCAGCCCGCCGCACCCCGAGGGGTTGAAAGGGTTGATCGCGGCGTTCGGAAAAATCAAGCGGCGATGGGCTTGACCACCACGCGCGCCGGGGTGTGCCCGAATCGCTCGACCACGCGGCGCTCGATGCCCGCCGCGTCCAGGCCGCACAGCGACAGCAGCTTGGCGGGGTCGCCATGCTCGATGAACTCGTCGGGCAGGCCCAGGTTGAGCACCGGCAGGCTCAGGCCCTCGGCGGCCAGCAGCTCCAGCACCGCGGCCCCGGCGCCGCCCGGCAGGCAGCCCTCTTCGAGGGTGACCAGCGCGTCGTGGCTGCGGGCCAAGCGCAGCACCAGCTCCCGGTCCAGCGGCTTGGCGAAGCGCATGTTGGCCACGGTGGCGTCCAGGCGCTCGCCCACCTCGAGGGCCGGGTAGAGCAGCGTGCCGAAGGCCAGCAGGGCGACGCGGCGGCCCTCGCGGCGCACCTCGCCGCGGCCCCAGGGCAACTCGTCGAGCGCGGCCTCGGTGGCCACGCCGGCGCCGCTGCCGCGCGGGTAGCGCACGGCCACCGGGTGGTCCTGGCGGAAAGCGGTGGTCAGCGCGCGGCGGCATTCGCGCTCGTCCGCCGGCGTCAGCACGCTCATGTTCGGGATGCAGCGCAGGTAGGCGATGTCGTAGGCCCCGGCATGCGTGGCGCCATCGGCACCCACCAGGCCCGCGCGGTCCAGGGCGAACACCACCGGCAGGTTCTGCAGGGCGACGTCGTGGATCAGCTGGTCATAGCCGCGCTGGAGGAAGGTGCTGTAGATCGCCACGACCGGCTTCAGGCCCTCGCAGGCCAGGCCGGCGGCGAAGGTGACCGCGTGCTGCTCGGCGATGCCGACGTCATGGTAGCGGGTGGGGAAGCGGCGCTCGAACTCGACCATGCCCGAGCCCTCGCGCATGGCCGGCGTGATGCCCACCAGGCGGGTGTCGGCCTCGGCCATGTCGCACAGCCACTGGCCGAAGACCTGGGTGAAGGTGGGCTTGGACGGGGCGGCGGGCTTGACGATGCCCACCGCGGGGTCGAACTTGCCGGGGCCGTGGTAGTTGATCGGGTCGGCCTCGGCCAGCTCGTAGCCATAGCCCTTCTTGGTGACGATGTGCAGGAACTGCGGGCCCTTGGCGTCGCGCAGGTTCTCGAGCGTCGGGATCAGCGAGTCGAGGTCGTGGCCGTCGATCGGGCCGACGTAGTTGAAGCCGAACTCCTCGAAGATGGTGCCGGGCACCACCATGCCCTTGGCATGTTCCTCGAAGCGGCGGGCCAGTTCGTACAGCGGGGTGTGGCGCAGCACGCTCTTGGCGGTGTCGCGCGCGGCGGCGTAGAACTTGCCGCTCATCAGGCGGGCGAGGTAGCCGTTGAGCGCACCCACCGGCGGGCTGATCGACATGTCGTTGTCGTTCAGGATGACCAGCATGTCGGGCAGGCCGGCACCACCGGCGTAGCCGCCGTGGTTCAGGGCCTCGAAGGCCATGCCGCCGGTCAGGGCGCCGTCGCCGATCACCGCCACCGCCTTGCGGTTCTCGCCCTTCAGGCGGGCCGCATGGGCCATGCCCAGCGCGGCGGAGATCGAGGTGGACGAGTGGCCGGTGCCGAAGGTGTCGTACTCGCTTTCGGCACGGCGCGGGAAGCCGCTGATGCCGTCGAGCTGCTTGAGCGTGGCCATCGCCTCGCGGCGACCGGTCAGGATCTTGTGCGGGTAGCTCTGGTGGCCCACGTCCCACACGATGCGGTCATGGGGCGTGTTGAAGACATGGTGCAGCGCGATCGTGAGCTCGACCGTGCCCAGGTTGGACGACAGGTGTCCGCCGGTGCGGCTGACGCTGTCGAGCACGAACTGCCGCAACTCGGTGGCCAGCGTCTTGAGCTGGGCGCGGCCCAGCCGGCGCACGTCGGCCGGGCTGTCGATCTGGCCCAGCAGCGGGGCGGGCACGGGCACGGGCAGTGAAGGCATCGTCGTCGCTCAGCTGTTGCGGTCCACCAGCTTGTCGGCCAGCCAGGCCAGGCGCGCGGGGGCGGCCAGGCCGGCCCGCGCCAGCGCGGCCTGGGCCTGGTCGCGCAGCGCCATGGCATAGGCGCGGGCGGCGTCCAGCCCCAGCACGGACACGTAGGTGGGCTTGTTGTGGTCCAGGTCCTTGCCGGCGGTCTTGCCCAGCACCTCGGAATCCTGGGTGACGTCGAGGATGTCGTCGACCACCTGGAAGGCCAGGCCGATCGCATCGCCGTATTCGGACAGGGCCGCCCGGGCGGCGGCGTCGGTGCGGCCGCAGGCCGCGCCCATCAGCACGCTGGCCTGCAGCAGGGCGCCGGTCTTGCGGCGGTGCATGTCGCGCAGGGTGGCCTCGTCCAGGGGCTTGCCGACGCTGGCCAGGTCGATCGCCTGGCCACCGGCCATGCCGGCGCAGCCGGAGGCCCGGGCCAGCAGCGAGACCAGCCGGGCCTGCAACTCGGGCTCGACACCCTCGTCGGGGGTCAGGACCTCGAAGGCCAGGGCCTGCATGGCGTCACCCGCCAGCATGGCCTGTGCCTCGCCGTAGCGCACGTGCACCGTGGGCTTGCCGCGGCGCAGGGCGTCGTCGTCCATGCAGGGCATGTCGTCGTGCACCAGCGAGTAGGCATGGATGAGCTCGACCGCGGCCGCTGCGCGCAGGGCGGCCCCGGCGTGTCCCTGGACGGCCTCGGCCGCGGCCAGCACCAGCAGCGGGCGCAGGCGCTTGCCCCCGTCGAGCACGGCGTAGCGCATGGCTTCGCCCAGGCCGGCCGGCCCGTCGGCGGGCACCAGGGTCTCCAGGGCGGTCTCCACCTCGGCCAGCTGGCGCTGGGCCCAGGCCTCGCATTCGTTGTAGGTCATCCGTTCGTCCAGGGCTTGAGCTGCCCGTCTTCCAGCACCTTGACCTGCTGCTCGACCGCCTGCAGGCGGCCGCGACAGAACTCCAGCAGCACGGCGCTGCGCTGGTAGCTGGCCAGCAGTTGCTCCAGCGGCATCTGCCCGCTCTCCATGTCGGCCAGCAGACGCTCGAGCTCGGCCTGGGCGTCCTCGTAGCTGTCCGGCAGGTCCGGCGTGGCGGGCTTGGATGGGGCTCGGGGCATTCGAACGTCGGTCAAGGTCAAAGAATGATTGTAAAGGCCACCCCACGGGTGACAGTCGCCGGCCCTAGGGTCCGACCTCCAGCCCACACGATCCTGACACCCGGCTGTGGCAAGCGGGCAACCCCCATGTGACAACCGGGCCAGATACAATCCCCGGCCCGCCGGAATCCCCGGCGGGTTTTTCATCACCATCGACAATCCCGCCCGCGGGGCCACCGGGCGGGGGGTTCACTGACACTTGGAGATCCTGGGGATCATGTCGGACCTGAGCATCACGCTGGAAGCTCTGGAGCGCACGCGCTCTCAACTCTCTGTATCCACCTACTTCGACGAGGACCTGTTCCGCCGCGAGCAGTCGCTGATCTTTCAGCACGGTCCCCGATACCTGGGACACGAACTCGCCGTCCCGCAGGTGGGCGACTACTACGCACTGCCGCAGGAAGGCGAAGGCCGGATGCTGGTGCGCACCGACAAGGGCGTGGAGCTGGTCTCCAACGTCTGCCGCCACCGGCAGGCGATCATGCTCAAGGGCCGTGGCAACACGCGCCAAAGCGTGGTCTGCCCCCTGCACCGCTGGACCTATGACCTGCACGGGCAGCTCATCGGCGCCCCGCACTTCGACCACGACCCCTGCCTGCACCTGAACAACTACAAGGTGCGGACCTGGAACGGCATGGTCTTCGAGGACAACGGCCGCGACATCGCCGCCGACCTCGCCGGCCTGGGCCCGCGCGCCGACCTGGACTTCTCGGGTTACGTGCTCGACCACGTCGAGATGCACGAGTGCCGGTACAACTGGAAGACCTTCATCGAGGTCTACCTTGAGGACTACCACGTCGGCCCCTTCCACCCCGGCCTGGGCAACTTCGTGACCTGCGACGACCTGCGCTGGGAGTTCGGCAAGCACCACTCGGTGCAGACGGTGGGCCTGCTCGACCGGCTGCAGCGCGCCGGCTCGCCCGCCTACGCCCGCTGGCGTGACGAGGTCCTGCGCGCCCACGACGGCGAGCAGCCCAAGCAGGGCGCGATCTGGCTGACCTACTACCCGAACATCATGATCGAGTGGTACCCGAAGGTCCTGACCGTGTCCACGCTGTACCCGATCAGCGTCGACCGCACCCTCAACGTGGTGGAGTTCTACTACCCCGAGGAAATCGCCGCCTTCGAGCCCGAGTTCTGCCAGGCCCAGCGTGCGGCCTACATGGAGACCTGTCTCGAGGACGACGAGATCGGCGAGCGCATGGACGCTGGCCGCAAGGCCCTGTGGGAGCGTGGCGACGACGAGGTCGGCCCCTACCAGGAGCCGATGGAGATCGGCATGCGGCACTTCCACGAGTGGTACCGCAAGGTGATGGGCATGGGCCGCGCGCCCTGGTGAGCCCCCTCCCCTCCCCCCGAAGGAAGCCGCGGCCGCCCCAGCCGCGGCTTTTTTGTTGATGGCGCGGTCCGCCTGACTTGAGCGAGGACAAGCCCGGGTCGAGCCCTTTCCCCGGAAGGCCGGCGCGGCGGTATCCTGCCAAGATCGTGTCAATCGGGGCCCACCCCTGGGCCTGCCGTCGTGGACCAGCATTTCCTGACGCCCCTGTTCTCCCCCCGCTCCATCGTCGTCTTCGCGGGCGACCCGGAGCAGCCGGACACCCAATCCCCGATGGCCCGCGCCCTGCTGGCCCAGCTCACCGAGACGGGCTACGGGGGCACGGTCAGCTTCCTCGACACCGAGATGACCGGCACGCTGTCGGACCTGGCCCACTCGCGTGCCGACCTGGCCCTCATCGCCCTGCCGCACGACCGGCTGGAAGCGGCGCTGGAGATCGCCGGCCGCATCCGCTGCCGCGCCGCGCTGGTGCTGTCGGCCAACCTGCCGGCGGCCGAGTGCGCCACGCTGCACGCGGTGGCACGCCGCCACGGCATGCAGCTGCTGGGCCCGAACAGCCTGGGCTTCCAGCGGCCGCTGCTCAAGCTCAATGCCAGCGCGGCGGGCCCGCTGGCCGCGCCGGGTCCGCTGGCCCTGGTGTCGCAGTCGGGCTCGCTGACCTCGTCGATCCTGGACTGGGCGCGGCAGAACGGCGTGGGCTTCTCCAGCGTGGTCTCGCTGGGGGCCAACACCTCGGTCGACCTGGCCCAGGTGCTCGACTTCCTGGCCTCGGACGGCAGCACCCACAGCATCCTGGTCTACATGGAGGGCATCACCCACGCCCGCCGCTTCATGAGCGCGCTGCGCGCCGCCGCCTCGATCAAGCCGGTGGTGGTGATGAAGGCCGGCCGCAAGCCCGCCGGCAGCTCGGCCGCCCTCACCCACTCGGCGGCCATCGTCGGCGCCGATGACGTGTTCGAGGCCGCCCTGCGCCGCGCCGGCGTGGTGCGGGTGCGCGCCTTCACCCAGCTGTTCTCGGCCGCCAAGTGCCTGGCCTCGCGCTACCGCCCGGTGGGCAAGCGCCTGGCCATCGTGACCAACGGTGGCGGTCCGGCCGTGCTGGCGGCCGACTGGACCAACGAGATCGGTCTGGAAGTGGCGCGCCTGGACAGCGCCACCCGCAATGCGCTGGCGCCGCAGCTGTCGCCCCACGCGACGCTGCAGCAGATCCTGGACCTGGGCGAGGACGCCACCGAGGCCCACTTCAAGGCCGCGGTCGAGGCCTGCGGCAAGGACAGCGGCGTCGACGGCGTGCTGGCCATCTACTCGCCCAAGCCGGCCACCTACCCCGACGCGGACCCCACCGCGATCGCCCAGGGCGTGATCGACGGTGCCGCCCGCCTGGGCAAGCCGGTGGTCTGCTGCTGGATGGGCGACGACAGCGTGCGCCCGGCCCGGGTGCTGCTCAACAGCAAGACGATCCCCAGCTTCCGCACCCCCGAGGCCGCGGTCGACGCCTTCGGCAACATCGCCAGCTTCTACCAGAACCAGCAGCTGCTGCAGCAGACCCCGCCGCCGCTGTCGGCCCTGGCCACGCCTGACACCGAGGGCGCGCGCCTGCTGATCGAAGGCGTGCTGGCCGAGCGCCGGCGCGTGCTGACCGAGATGGAGTCCAAGGCCCTGCTGGCGGCCTTCCACATCCCCGTCACCCGCACCATGCTGGCCCGCACCGCCACCGAGGCCATGCTGATCGCCAGCCAGCTGGGCTACCCGGTCGCCCTGAAGATCGACTCGCCCGACATCAGCCACAAGTCCGACGTGCAGGGCGTGGCCCTGGGCGTGATGACCGCCACCCAGGTGCGCGACACCTTCAACGACATGCTGGCCCGGGTGGCCAAGGCCAAGCCCGGCGCGCGCATCAACGGCGTGACCATCCAGCCGATGAGCGGCAAGCCGCGCGGTCGCGAGCTCTACATCGGTCTGACCACCGACGACCCCTTCGGCCCGGTGATCACCTTCGGCGCGGGCGGCACGATGATCGAGCTGATCAACGACCAGGCCATGGAGCTGCCGCCGCTCAACCAATTCCTGGCGCGGCGACTGATCGAGCGCGCCCGCGTGGCCGAAACCCTGGGCCACTGGCGCGGCGCGCCGCCGGTCCACCTCGAGGCCCTGGAGCAGGTGCTGCTGCGCCTGTCCGAGATGGTGTGCGCCCTGCCCCAGCTGCAGGAGATGGACATCAACCCGATCATCGTCGACGAGGACGGTGCGGTGGCGGTGGACGCCCGCGTGGTGATCGAGCACGCCGGCCCGCAGACCCAGGCCTACCACCACCTGGCCATCCTGCCCTACCCGGCCGGCCTGGAGCGCGAGTGGCCGATGAAGGGCGGCGACCTCTACACCATCCGCCCCGTCCAGCCCGACGACGCCGAGATGCTGCAGGCCCTGGTCAAGGGCCTGTCGCCCGAGAGCCGCTACTTCCGCTTCGTCAGCTCGATGCAGGAGCTGCCGGCCAAGATGCTGGCCCGCTACACCCTGATCGACTACGACCGCGAGATGGCGCTGGTGGCGGTGCACACCGACCGCGTGCCCCAGGACGACGGCAGCTTCGCAGAGACCGAGCAGATCATCGGGGTGTCCCGCTACATCACCAACCCCGACCAGACCACCTGCGAGTTCTCGCTGGTGGTGGCCGACGGCTACTCGGGCCAGGGCCTGGGTTCGCGCCTGATGCTCAGCATCATGGACGTGGCCCGCAGCAAGGGCCTGGCCGAGATCGAGGGCCTGGTGCTGGCGAACAACGACGGCATGCTGCGCCTGATGCGCAGCCTGGGCTTCCGCATCCAGGCCTTCCCCGAGGACGCCGACTTCAAGCTCTGCACCAAGACGCTCTGAGGCCCGCCACGGGGCCGGACTTCACACCACCGCACCACACGGCAACACGCCGGCAACGTCGGCCACCCAGCATCGGGCCTCCCCCTCCGATGCCAGGTGAGCCATGACGTCCGAAACGCAGCGACCGACCCCCGCCCTTCCTTCGCGCCGCCGCGCGTTGGGGCTGTTGACCACCGCCGGGGCGATGCCGCTGGCCCTGCTGGCCTGTGGCGGCGGCGAGGACAGCGCATCGGGCACCGGCACCACCCAACTCAACGGGACCACCGACACCGACGGCAGCAGCAGCGGCAGCTGCAGCACCATCCCCTCGGAGACCGCCGGCCCCTACCCCGGGGACGGCACCAACACCAACAGCCAGGGGGTGGCCAACGCGCTGCTGCTGTCGGGCATCGTGCGGCGCGACATCCGCAGCAGCGTGGGCACCGCCAGCGGCACCGCCGCCGGCGTGCCGCTGACCATCACCCTGACCCTGGTGAACACCGCCAGCAGCTGCGCCAGCCTGGAGGGTTGCGCGGTGTACCTGTGGCACGCCACCCGCGACGGCGAGTACTCGATGTACTCCAGCGCCGTGGCCAGCGAGAACTACCTGCGCGGCGTGCAGGTCAGCGATGCCAACGGCCAGGTCACCTTCACCACCGTCTTCCCCGGCTGCTACAGCGGCCGCTGGCCGCATGTGCACTTCGAGGTCTACCGCAGCCTGGACCTGGCCACCACCGGCGCCAACGACCTGAAGACCTCGCAGCTGGCCCTGCCCGCCACGACCTGTTCGCAGGTCTATGGCGTGGTCGCCGGTTACGAGTCCAGCGCCGAGAACTTCGCCAACATCAGCCTGGCCAGCGACAACGTGTTCGGCAACGACAGCGCGGTGCTGCAGCTGGCCACGGTCACCGGCAACGCCACCGACGGCTTCACCGCCCTGCTGCAGGTGGGCGTGTCGACCTGAGAGGCCGGCGCCGGTGGCACCATCGGGGGCATGAGCCCCCTGCACCCCGCCGCCCCGCTGCCCCTGGTCCAGGCCCCGATGGCCGGCTCGCAGGGCCCTCGACTGGCCCGCGCCGTGGCCGCCACCGGCGCCATCGGCAGCCTGCCCGCGGCGATGCTCTCGCCCGAGTCCCTGGGCACCGCGCTGGCCGGGCTGGCCGCCGACGAACGGCCCTTCAACGTCAACTTCTTCTGCCACCGCCCCCCCGTCGACGACCCGGCCCGCGTCGCCGCCTGGCACCGCCGCCTGGCCCCCTACTGCGCCGAGGCCGGGCTGCCCGCGCCCAGCGCCGCGCCCCAGGCCACCCGCCACCCCTTCGACGAGCGCCTGGCCGCGGTGCTGGAGCAGGCGCCGCCGGCCATCGTGAGTTTCCACTTCGGCCTGCCGGAGCCCGCCCTGCTGGCGCGGGTGCGGGCACTGGGCTGCCGGGTCTGGAGCAGCGCCACCACGCTGGACGAGGCCCGCTGGCTGCTGGCCCGCGGCGTGGACGCGCTGGTCCTGCAGGGTCTGGAGGCCGGCGGCCACCGCGGCCACTTCCTGCGTGGCGACCTGGATTTGGACGGCCAGGCCGGCTGGCGCGAGCTGCTGGCCGCGGTGCGACCGATCGCCGGCCACACCCCGCTGCTGGTGGCCGGCGGGATCGCCACCCCCGACGACGTGGCCGAAGCCCTGGCCCGGGGCGCCGACGCGGTCCAGGTGGGCACGGCCTTCCTGCGGTGCCCGGAGGCCGACACCCACCCGCTGCACCGCGCCGCCTTGGCGGCCGGGGGGCAGACCGCGCTGACCAACCTGTTCTCGGGCCGGCCCGCCCGCGGCCTGCTCAACCGCCTGATGCGCGAAGCCGGACCGCTGTGCGCCGATGCCCGCGCCTTCCCGCTGGCCACCGCCGACCTGGCGCCGCTGCGCGCCTGGGCCGAGGCCGCCGGCCGCACCGATTTCTCGCCCCTGTGGTCCGGCACCCGGGGTTCGCTGGCGCAGGCGGTGCCCGCGGCCGAGGTGGTGCAGGCGCTGCTGGCCGGTGTGGCCGCCCGCCCGCGCTGAGGCCCAGGCCTCAGCCCAGCACGCCCGCGGCGCGCAGGTCGGCGATCTCGCCGTCGCGGTAGCCCAGCGCGTGCAGCAGTTCGTCGCCGTGCTGGCCCAACCGCGGCGGGTCCAGCCGCAGCGGCGGGCGCTGACCGTCCAGCGTGATCGGCAGCAACGGCGTGCGGGCAGCGCGGCCATCGGGCAGCGTGGTGGGGACCAGCCCGCCCGAGGCCAGCAGGTGCGGATCGTCCAGCAACTGCTCGGGGCGGCGGATCGGGGCAAAGGGCAGGCCCTCGCGCTCGAACACCGCCGCCAGCTCGGCCGCCCGGAGGCCGGCCAGGGCCTGGCGCAGCGCCGGCATCAGCCACTCGCGCGAGCGCACCCGGCCGTTGTTGCTGGCCAGGCGCTCGTCGGCCGCCCAGTCGGCAAAGCCGAAGGCCTGGCAGAAACTGCGCCACTGGCCGTCGCTGACCACGGCCAGAAAGATCTGCTCCCCCTCGGCCACGGTGAACACGTCGTAGATGCCCCAGGCGCTGATGCGCTGGGGCATCGGCCGCGGCGCCTGGCCCGTGACCGCCGCCTGCATCATGTGCTGGGCCACCAGCAGGATGTTGTTCTCGAACAGGGCGCTCTGAACCAACTGGCCCCGGCCGCTGGTCTCGCGGGCCTTGAGTGCCGCCATCGCGCCCACCGCACCGAACAGGCCACCCATGATGTCGTTGACGCTGCTGCCGGCGCGCAGGGGCTGGCCCTCGGGGCCGGTCATGTAGGCCAGGCTCCCCATCATCTGCACCACCTCGTCCAGCGCGGTGCGGTGCTCGTAGGGGCCGGGCAGAAACCCCTTGTGGGTGACGTAGACCAGGCGCGGGTTCAGACTGGACAGGGTTGCCCAGCCCAGGCCCAGTCGGTCCATCGTGCCGCTGCGGAAGTTCTCGCTGAAGACATCGGCGGTGGCGACCAGCCTGAGCACGACCTCCAGCCCGCGCGGGTCCTTCACATCCAGGGCCAGGCTCTTCTTGTTGCGGTTGAAGACCGGGAAGAAGCCGGCGCCCGAGCCCAGCAGGTGGCGGGTGGCGTCGCCGTCCAGCGGCTCGACCTTGATGACCTCGGCCCCCAGGTCACCCAGCACCATCCCGCAGGTCGGGCCCATGACCATGTGGGTGAACTCGACCACCCGGGTGTCGGCGTAGGGCAGCGGGGCGGCGGGTGCAGGAGGCGTGTCGGACATGGCGGGGCCGGGCTCGGGGGCCGTGGCGGCCCCGGGGGCGCCATGCTACCCGGCGGGCCGGGCGCCAGGCCGTGCGGCGGGCCCGGTCAGGCGGCGGCGGACAGGGCCGGCGCGGGAGCGGGCGCGGCCTGAGCGGCCTCGTCGAACACCTCGCGGGCGCAATCGCGGCAGCAGCCGCAGCACGAAGCGGCGCGGGTGCGGTCGAGCAGGACCTCGAAATCGCGCACGCCGTGGACCTGCACCGCTTGACGGATGTCGCGGTCGCTCACTCGGTGGCAGAGGCAGACGATCATGGCGCGGGTGGTCTTGGGGGATGCGAGGCTTCGCAGCGTATCCGAAATGCGAATTAGTCGCAATATCAACCACAGACAAAAAAGGGGCTGCCGAGCCCGGTGGCGTCGACAGCCCCATGGGGCCGGCGCGCCGCGCCGGCCGCGGGGTCAGGAGCCCTCGCCCATCTGGGTCTGCAGCCAGTTCTGCTCGCCCACCTGGGCGACCAGGCCGATCTGGGTCTCGAGGTCGTCGATGTGCTCCTCGGTGTCGTCCAGGATCTTCAGCAGCACGTCGCGCGAGACGTAGTCGCGCACGGCCTCGCAGTGGGCGATGGCCTCCTTGAGCAGCGGGTGCGAACCGACCTCGATGCGCAGGTCGCAGTGGAGCACCTCGACCGCGTTCTCGCCGATGTAGAGCTTGCCCAGGTCCTGCAGGTTGGGCAGGCCCTCGAGCATGAGGATCCGCTCGATCAGCTGGTCGGCGTGCTTCATCTCCTCGATGGACTCCTCGTACTCGTGCTTGGCACGGCGGTCGAGGCCCCAGTTCTTGAGCATGCGGGCATGCAGGAAGTACTGGTTGATGGCGGTGAGCTCGTTCCTGAGCTGGGCGTTCAGGTACTCGATGACCTTGGTGTCGCCTTTCATGGGGGGCTCCTGTGGGGTGCTGTGACCCTGGCATTGTGGCGGCGAAGCCCTTCGAGGTGGGCACCGAGGTCGCAAGACCGGGCAACCGCGCTCGGAACGCGACGCTTTCGCATGCCGGTCCCTGGCCAGGCGGGCCCGGGCACCGGGATCGGTTCGCCGGGGTGATCAAGGCGGCCGCGCCGGGGTGCGCCTTGGCGTCGGGCGCCGGCACCGAGGCGGTGCCGCGACCATGCACGGGCCTCGGGGATCTCAGGTCAGCAGCCGGATCTGCCCGCCACCGGGCGTGGCGGCCGGCTGGACACGCAGCTCGATGTCATGGCCCAGCGTGGTGAGCAGCTCCATCAGGCGACGCTCCGACACCTGCGCGAGGCGCCCCTGGTAAAGGTCCGACACCCGCGGCTGGGTGACCCCCAACAGGCGCGCGGCGGCGCTCTGGCTCAGGCCGCGCGCCTCCAGGGCCTCGACGATGTGCGCGGCCAGGGCCGCCTTCAGGCGCAGGCGGGCCGGGTCCTGCGGGCGCTGCCCGGCCTGGTGGTCCAGGCTGCGGTGCCACAGCCAGTCGGCGTGCCGCTGCGAGGGGGTCATCGGGCCTGGACCGGTTGCGCGCCGAGGGCGCTGGCGTTCGCCGACGCCTGGGTCGAGCGGGCCCGCGCACGCCGCTTGCGCAGCCAGATCATCACCCCGGTCACGCTGAAGGTGGCCACCGCCACGCCCATCAGCGAGACCAGGATCCGGCCCGGCAGCCCCAGGATCCGACCGGAATGCAGCGGGAACATGCTTTGCATGAACAGATCGCCCGCACTGCCGGTGCCCGGCACCTCGGCGCCTGCAGGCCCCCCGCTGCGGCTGTCAAAGTAGAGCCACGGATTGCCCAGGCCACCATCGCCATGGTCCAGTCCCGGCTGGAAGAAGCCCACGCCGTAGAGGCCGAATTCGGTGGACAGGAAGACCGCGCCGGCCGGATCGGTCCAGCCGCGGCGGCGGGCTTCCGCTTCGGCCCGCGCCACCACCTCGGCCACGCCGACCCGGGGCTCGATCGGCTGCGCTGGCGGGGCCGCCACCCGGCTGTCGAAGGGCGAAGGCGTGAGCGTGGAGAACACCGACACCAGCGGCCGCATCACCTCGTGCTTGAGGTTCATCGCGACCGACGTGACCGCCAACACCAGGACCAGGGCGAACAGCCACACGCCTCCGGAGCGGTGCAGGTCGAACACCCGCTTGTGGCCGCCTGCCGACCAACGGAAGGCGAAGGAACGGCGCCACTGGCTGGCCGAAGGGAAGGAGATCCACAGCGCGATCAGGGTGTCGAAGACCCAGACCACGGCGATCACCCCCATCAGCCAGACGCCCCACTCGATGCCTGCGCCCGCCGGCAGGTGCATCGAGTAGTGCAGCTTGTAGAGGAAGGGGAGCAGGTGCTCGCGGCTGAGCGAGACCGCGCCCCACAGCCGCCGGCCCTGCACCTCGCCGGTGACCGGGTCCAGCGCGACCTGGTTGTAGCTGACCGGGTGGGGCTGGCCGGTGGCCGGGTCGAGCCGTGGGGCGACGAAGGCCACCCAGGCATGTCCCGGCTCGACCCGCAGTGGGTGGTAGCTCACCCGGACCCGGGGATCGGCGGCCTCGACCGCGGTCACCAACTCGGCCACCGGCCGGGCCGGGCCTTCGCTGCGGGCGTGGAAGAGGTGCGGGTTCAGCCAGGCGTCGAGCTCATGGTCCCAGGAGATCACCGCACCGGTGGCCCCGGCGATGAACAGGAACAAGGCCGCGGCCAGGCCGAACCAGCGGTGCAGAAGGACGAGCAGGGGGCGCATCGGGCGTCTCGGACAGGGGATTCTTGAGGTGGAGGCGTCGGGCGGGGCCGGCGGCAGGCGCCTGCCGGACCCGTGCCGGGGGTTCGAGGCGGCAGACCGGTGTGGGCACAGCGCCCGTCAAGCCGGACCCGGTCGGTCGCGGCGGGACCGCCGGCGCGGCGCGACCGGTGCCGCCGCGGAACCGGTGGGCGCCCGGTCCGGCCCCTGGGCGGCGCGCACGCGCCAAGCCAGGGGCGGACGTTCGGCGCTGGGCTGGCAGCAGGTGCACAAGGGGCGCCAGGCCGACGCGGCCGAACGCGATGGGGTATGAGACATGGGCACGCCAGGCGAGGTGGAGCAGGACGGGGCCGGCCGTCAGGAGACCGGGGGACGAGCGTGGCGGCGGCTGGCTCCTCGCCATTTTATTACGAATGATTTGCATTTACCAACACCACGGGACTGGACGGACAGGCCTCCAGGCCAGGCCTGACATGCCCATGGGACGTTCATGGCCTTTGTTGTAATACGAATCATTCCTATTACGATAAGTCCCATGCACTCCACCACCCACCCGCCCCTGGTGGCCGCGCCCCAGCCGGCCACCCCCCCACCCCACCCGGGCGCGTCCCTGCCCTGCGTGCCCAGCCGTGCGCTGTTCGGCTCGGCACGCGAGGTCCACATCGACCACGAGGGTCAGCTCTACCGCCTGCGCATCACCGCCCTGGGCAAGCTGATCCTGACCAAGTGAGGCGGCCCTTCGCCGCTGCACCCGACCGGGGTCCGACGGGGATCTGACGGCCAAGGCTCCCCGGTCCTGTTTTCGCACCAGCCCGCTTGCCGCCAGCCCGTGCGCTTTTCCTGCTCCCAGCCGGAGCCGAAAGCCCGACATGCGCGACACCGTCCCTGCTGCCGATGCCACCCGTTGGCTGCGCCACGCCGCCCAGGCCTGGCGCCGCGACCACCCCGAACGCAACGCCGAACAGGTGGCCCGCGACCTCGGCACGACCGAAGGCCTGTTGATCGCCAGCTGCGCCGGCATCCACCCGGGTGATCCGGGCGACTGGCGCGTGGTGCGGCTGCAGCCCTTGAGCGCCGGAGCCCTGGCCACCGGTCTGGGCCAGGCGCCCGGTGCCTTCCGATGGCTGTCGGGCGGCCTGACCCTGCACACCGACGCCTGCTGGCAGGACGGGCCGCAGCCCGGGACCTGGACCGACCCCGGGCGCCACCTGCAGTGGCAATGGGCCGATGAGCCGGGGCTGCAGCACTTCGCCTGCCGCCAGCGTTTCGGCCGCGAGGGCGGCTGGCGCCTGGTGGCGGTGGACGCCCAGGGGGGGCTGCGCTGGCAGTGGCGGCTCGGCCCCCTGGCCGACCCGGACCGTTTCGGCCAGTTCCTGGCCCGCTGGGGCTCCGCCCGCCTGGGCGCCGGCCTCGACCCCGCCCCGCTCGCCGACCCGGGCCCGGACCCCGGCGACCCCGCCCCGGTGCGCGAGGCCTGGCTGCGCACGCGTTGCGCCGACGAGGCCGGCGGTCTGCAGCAGCGCTGGGGACTGGACCGTTGGTCGCTGCTGGGCCTGGCCGAGCCCCGCTTCGTCCACCCCCTGGACCCGGCGGTCCTGCCCGAACTGCTCGACCGCCTCGCCGAGGAACGCCTGTGGCTGCAGGCCGAGATGCCGCAGGGCGCGCAGCGCCTGTCCTGGCAGGGGCGGCTGCAACCGCGCCACCCCGGTGCCGGTCTGGACGGCTGTCGCCTGGGCAGCGCCACCTGGTCAGCGCCGGCGCTGCCGGGCCTGAGTGCCTGGATGGTTCGGCAACCCACCCGCCAGGGCTGCGTGCTGCGGCTGGAGCTGTTCGATGCCGAGCACCGCTGGCTGCTGCGCCTGGGGCCGTCCCGCACCCCCGGCACCGCCTGCGCCTGGGAGCACCTCCTGACCAGCCAGGCCGACCCCGGCGCCCCCTTCTGCTGACCCCTCAACGGAGCGACGACGATGTTCAGTCCCCTGATGCCCCCCGCCCCCGGCCCGGTGCCCGCCGACGCCGTGCTCAGTCCGGTGCCGTTGGTTCCGGCCCCCGCCACCGGCTCGCGCCGCCGCCGTTTGTGGGAGTTGTCGGTGCATGCCCACTGCCCGGTGGTCGGCGTCTGCCTGCCACTGGCCGACGTGCGCCGCATCGCCGACAAGGTGCTGGGCGGCCAGGTCCAGGCCAGCGACTACGAGCTGCATTGCGGGGTCAATGGCGAGTGCCGCCAGCGCAACCCGATGTCCGAGGCGGTGCAGCGCGACCTGGACCAGCGTTACGGCGCCACGCTGCGCGCCCTGCGCCCGCTCAAGACCACCGAGGCCTTGACCGCCTGGTGGCGGGAGCAGGCCCGCCAGGGACCGGCCCTGCCGGGTGCGCTGTGGGGCGTGCTGACCCACCCGCGCTGCGATGGCCTGCTGGAAGAGCAGGTGCTGCAGGATGTGCACCTGCTGCAGCACCAGAGCGGCGCCGCCGAGCGTGCCGACCTGGCCCGGCTCCAGGCGCTGCACCACGAGAACCAGGTGCTGGGGCGGCAACTGGCGGCGGCCCAGCAACGGGCCACCACGATGGCCGAGGAGCATGCACGGCAGGTCGAGCGGCTGCAGTCGCAGCTGATGCGCGCCCGCGCCGACCTGATCGGCCGCGACACCGTGGTGGCCTCGATGTGGGAAGAGCTGCGCCGGCTGGAGGCCGAGGTGCCGTCGCTGCGCGAGCGCAGTGCGCTGCGGGCCGAGCTGGCGCAACAGGTCGAGCGCGCCCAGACCCTGGAGCGCGCCCTGTGGCGCGCCCGGCAGGACACTGAACGCGAGCGCCTGCGCGCCGACGAGGCCCAGGCCGAGCGGCTGCGCCCGCGACCGGCCGATGCCGTCCACGGGTCCGCCCCGCAAGGCACGGCGCCCGCCCCGGCCGAAGACCTGAGCGAGCGCGCGGTGCTGTGCGTGGGCGGCCGCAGCGGCACGGTGCCGGTCTACCGCGCGGTGGTCGAGCAGCTGGGCGCGCGCTTTCTGCACCACGACGGCGGCGAAGAGGAACACGTCGCCCGGCTGGACCACACCCTGGCCGCCGCCGACCTGGTGATCTGCCAGACCGGCTGCATCAGCCATGACGCCTACTGGCGCGTCAAGGACCACTGCAAGCGCACCGGCAAACGCTGCGTCTTCGTCGACAACCCCAGCCGCCATGCGCTGGAACGCGCCCTGGAGGCCACGGTCCGCCCCCGCGGCCGCACCTGATCGTCCTCACCTGAAAACCTGCGATGCATCCCCAAGACCCCGATGACTGCGGCGACGAGGCCCTGCCCGACCCCGACGCCCTGCTGGCCGCCACCCTGTCGCTGATGAGCGCCTGGGCCCACCCCACGCCGCCGCCTTGCATGGACACCGCCGACTGGCAGCGGGTGGTCGCGCGCAAGGTGGCCTCGAACCTGTTCTTCCTGGCCCGCCACCCCCGGGTGCGCGTTCCGCTGGCCACCGTGCTGAACCGCCTGCACGGCCAGTGGTCGCCCGCGCCCGAGGCGGCCCTGCCCATGCCCACCGTGGTGGCCTCGTCGGCCCTGCATTGAGCGCGTCCGCACCCCCTTCTGGCACACCCCCTTCTGCCACACCCCATGCTCCACTCCCCCAAGCCGAGCCCGAGCGCCGACCTCCACGCACTGGGCCTGAAGGCCACCCTGCCGCGCCTGCGGGTGCTGCAGGTGTTCCAGCAGGCCGAGCAACGCCACCTGAGTGCCGAAGACGTGTTCCGGGCCCTGCTGACCGAGGGCAGCGACGTGTCTCTGGCCACGGTCTACCGCGTGCTGATGCAGTTCGCCCAGGCCGGCCTGTTGCTGCGCCAGCACTTCGAGGGCGACAAGGCGGTGTTCGAGCTCAACGAGGGCCCGCACCACGACCACCTGGTGTGCGTGCGCTGCGGCCGGGTGGAGGAGTTCCACGACCCGCTGATCGAGGCCCGCCAGGAGGCCCTGGCCACGGCCCGCGGCTTTGCACTGCAGGGCCACGCGCTGTCGCTGTACGGGGTGTGCGGCCGGCCGGACTGCCGGACGCGCCCGGACGCCCCGGCCGTCCCGGACATCGGGGCGGCCTGAGCGACCGCATCGGCCCGGCGGGCCTGCGGCTCAGCCGCGGCGTTGCCAGTGGTTGTCGAGCTGCAGCGCCGGCAGCGCCCGGGGCGCGTCGGCGCCGGTGGCCAGGGCCGAACCGCGGCCGCCGGCCCAGCCCGGGGCCAGGGCGCAGGCCTCGGCCAGCGGGGTCCAGCCGCGCCAGGCCCCTTGCGCGTCCCAGCGCGCCAGGCCACCGGCCCGGGTGGCGCTGACCACGAAGCCCTCGGGCTCGGCCAGCACGTCGCCGCCGTAGCCGGCCAGCGCCTGCGGTTGGGGGGCCAGGCGCAGCGAGCGGCCATCGAACAGGGCCAGCAGGGGCGCGGCCTCGCGGGCGGCGGCCTCGTCGTGCTCGGCCTGCAGGGCGATGCCCACGGTGCCGCCGGCGTGGCGGGCCAGGTGGCGCAGCGACAGGCGCGGGTCGTCCAGCGTCCAGCGGCCCTGCAGCGCGCCATCGCCCAGACCCAGCCGCACCAGGGACGAGGCCATGCGCGCCATGCCGCGGCGGGCGCGGCCGGTCTCGGGCTGGGTGGGCACGCCGCCATTGGCGACCAGCAGGCCGTCCGGGCCGTCGGCCAGCAGCTGGTGGGCGTCGATGCCGCCGGTGGGCCACTCGGCGTCCAGCGCCAGGCTGGCGGCGTCGCGGCGGGCGATCAGGCTGGTGCCGCCGGCCTGATCGGCCTCGACGGTGTAGAGCCAGCGGCCCTCGGCCCCGCGCAGCGCGTGGCCATTGAAGCGGCGGTCCGGCGCCGACCACTGCCACTGCGGCGCGCGGCGGGTGCCGGGCCACCAGCGCAGCAGCCACTCGCCGGGGCGGCGCGCCAGCGCCAGCGCGCTGCCCTCGGGCTCCCACAGCAGCCCGTGGGCCCGGGTGGGCACCGCCAACGAGGCGACCACGGCCAGGGCCGGGCCCTGCGCGCGCAGCAGGCCGAGGTGGTGCTGGCCCTGGGCGTCGCTCCAGGCGGCCAGCAACTCGTGGTTCGCCGGGGCCGAGGGTTGGGCGGCCACGGGGCCGATCCACACCAGGCCCAGCAGGCCCTGCAACGCCGCGCGGCGGCGCAGGCCGGGCTCAGTCACCGTCGGCGTCCGAGAAGCCGATGCGGATGTCCAGCGCCGGCGCGGCCTCGGACTCGACCAGGCGGCGCAGCGCGGACAGGGCCTCGGACAGGCGGGACAGGGCCGCGGGGGCGTCACCCTGGGCGGCGCGAAGCGCCCGGTCCACCACCGCCACCTGCGCGCGCAGGCGGTCGGCCAGCGGGTTGCGGCCCTTGCCGCGCAGCACGGTCTCGACCGGCAGCAACGCCGTGCCCACCGGCGGCGCCACGCGGCCGTCGAAGGCCATCAGCGCGCGCAGCGCCCCCCAGCGGGCGGCGCGGTCGCTGGCCGCCGCGCCGGCCAGGCCGCGCGGCAGCACCGGCCGGGCCAGGCCGCGGGTGCGGGCCTCGTGCAGCGGGCGCTCGATCGCCTGCATGCGCAGCGCGTCGATCCCGCCCAGCCACTGGTTGACAGCTTCGGACATCTGCTCGACCACCAGCGCCTCGTCCGGCTCGTCGGCGCTGCGGCGGGCAAAGCCCTCGGCCAGCGCGGCGGCCTCGTCCTGCAGGTCGGTCGCCAGCGTCGTGGCGTAGCGGCAGGCCGCCGCCTGGGGGCGCGGCGCCTGGGGCGACCACAGCAGCCACTCCAGCGCCGGCAGGCCACGCGCGGCACTGCCCAGCAGCTCGGCGTCCAGCGGGCCGGCCTCGGCGTTCTGCAAGGCGCGGGCGATCGCATCTGGCCGGGTGGGCTGGAAGTCCACCCGCCGGGCGCTGCGGCGCTCGACCAGCGGGCCCACCGCCACGGTGGCCAGGGCGTCCCAGGCCTGCAGGCTGCGGCGCCAGGCCGGGCGGGCGGCGGACCAGTCGCGCCCGGTGGCGCAGTCCTGCGCCAGCGCGGCCGACAGCGCGGCCCCGGCCTGCTGCCAGTCGGTGGCCCGGGGGCCGTACCAGTGCTGGTGCTGCATGGCCACGAAGGCCGGCGGCTGGATCCAGGGCACGGCCTGCTGGCGCCAGGCGCTCTGGGCCAGGGCCAGTGCCGGACAGAGCGCCAGCGCGGCGGCAGCGGCCACCCAGGTCCGCCGGCTCACAGCGACTCCACGAAGCGCACCAGCGCGTCGCGCTCGGCACGGCCCATGCGCAGCACCTGCTGGCGGGCCGACTCGGCCTCGCCGCCGTGCCACAGCACGGCCTCGAGCACCCCATCGGCACGGCCGTCGTGCAACAGGCGGCGGTGGCCGTTCACATCGGGCACCAGGCCCAGGCCCCACAGGGCCGGCGTCTTCCACTGGCGGCCATTGGCCTGGACATCCGGCCGGCCATCGGCCAGCGCCGGGCCCATGTCGTGCAGCAGCAGGTCGGTGTACGGCCAGATGGTCTGGCCCTCGCCGCGCGGACTGGCCATCGCCGGGAAGGGGCTGCGGCCCGTGGTGTAGGAGGGGCGGTGGCAGGCGACGCAGCCGGCCTGGGCGAACAGGCGCTGGCCCTGGAGCACGGTGGCCTCGGCGGGCTCGCGGCGGGCGGCCGGGGCCAGGGTGGACTGGTAGAACACCACGTCCGACAGGGTGCGGGCGTCGATCTCCACCGCCGGGCCGCCTTCGCGCTCCGCACGGCCGCCGCGCGGCGCGGCCAGGCAGTCCTTCTGCGCCGGGGTGCAGGCCTCGTCCGGGTGCTGGGCCGAGGTGATGCCGATGTCACCCAGAAAGGCCCCGGCCGTCTGGTGCGCCAGGCTGGCGACGTTGGCCTTCCAGCCGAAGCGGCCGATCCGGGTCTCGCCGGCGAAGTCGTCCCACACGCGGTTGACCTGGCCCTTGACCGGACCGGGCGTGGCGGCCTGGCGGGCGGCGTTGGCCAGGATCTCGGCCTCGGGGATGGCGTCGAGCAGGCCCACGCCGGCCATCTGCGGCGCCACGCGCGGGCTCATCAGGGTGTCGCGGGCCATCGGGCCATAGCCCAGGTCCACCAGCCGGTAGTGCGGCTGCTGCAGGGTGTAGGGCGTGCCGTCGGCGAAGCGGCCGTGGACCGGGGTCCAGCGCATGGCCACCCGGCCCTCGGGCCGCACGCCGGTGATGGCGGCGTTGTGGAACTGGTCGCCATAGACCGGCTCGGGGCGCACCCCGCCATGGGCGCCGGTGCCCGGCACCGACAGGCGGATCAGCAAGGCCACCGGGGCCTCGTGGTCCTGGCCGCGCAGGCCAGGCCGCGGCGGCGCGCCGCGGCCGTCCTGCACGTGGCAGCCGCCGCAGGAGCGGGCGATGAAGTGCGGGCCCAAGCCGTCGCGTGCGGCGGTGGACGCCGGGGCCTCGACCCAGTTGCGGCGGAAGAAGGAGTTGCCCACGGCAAAGCGGGCGCGCTCCTCGTCGTCCAGGTTGGCGAAGGGGAAGGAGAACGCGTTGCGGCCGGTGGCGTACACCGTGGTCTCGCCGCCGGCGCGCTCGCCCAGCGGATCGGGGGTGGCCTCGGCCAGGCCACGGCCGGCGGCGACGCACAGCGCGGCCGCCAGCAGCGCCCCACCGGCGCGCAGCAGGACGGGCCTCATGGCTTGACCAGGGTCAGGCGGGTGATGCCCACCGCGTTGGCCGCGGCCACCAGGTCCTTGGACTGCTGCACCAGCGAATCGATGGTGGCCTGGACCTTCTGGCGGCCGGGGGCGTCCTTGCCGCCGATGATGGCGCGGTCGAACGGGGCCGGGATGGCCTCGGCGCGGCTGACCGAGGTGGCGATCTGGGCCGTGGCGCGCTCGGCCAGGGGGGCGTCGGCCTGGGCCACCAGCTGGCGCAGCGACGGGCCCTGCAAGAGGCTGCCGTCGCGGCGGCGGTACTCGCCGGTCCACACGTTGCGGATGCCCAGGGCGTTGTTGACGATGTCGCGGTGGGTGTTGTCCGAGAAGCAGGAGTGCTCGTCCTCCTGGTCCTGGGTGTTGAGGGCCACTTCCATGCGCTCGCCGGCCAGCTCGCCGCGTGAGAGCGAGCCCAGGCCGACGATGATGCGGCGCACCGATTCCTGGCCGCCGCGCTCGAAGCCGGCGCGGTAGTTGCGCGCCTGTGGCTGCCAGGCGGCCACCAGGCCGCGCAGGTCGTCGATCAGCAGCTCGGTCATGGTCTGCAGCGCCAGGCGACGGCGGTCGGCATTGGGGGCCTTGCCGTCCACGTAGTCTTCGAACGAGCGGTTGCCCGGGCCGTTGGGGTCCATGTCCTGGCCCCACAGCAGGAACTCGATCGCGTGCCAGCCGGCGGCGATGTTCTCCTCGCCACCGCGTTCGTTCAGGCGCATCAGGTTGGCCTTGCTGATCACCACCTTGCGGTCGTTGACGAAGCCGGACGCCGACTTGCCCTTGACGTGGTCCACATAGGACTCGTCCAGCGGCCAGGCATTGAGGCGGCCCTCGGGGCCCTTGTCGTCGTCGATCGGGCCGGCGTAGAAGCGGAAGGCCTCGGTCTGGCCGTACCACTCGCGGGCGGCCAGCCAGGCCTGGCGGGCCGCCGACAGGCCCTCGGCACTGGGCGCGGCGGTGAAGGCGCTGACGGCCTGCTGCAGCGCCTGGGCGGCGCCGAAGGTGTCCTCGTAGCTGGCCTGCACCAGCGCCGCGTAGTGGCGGCTGACGGCGGCGGCGTCGACGGCCTGGGCATTGGCGGCCAGCGGCTGCCAGGCGGCCAGGGCCAGCACGGCGATCTGCAGGGGACGGAACAGCGACATGGACGGGCTCCTTGGAGATTTCGGGTTCGGGTGGCGACAGGCCTTGGATTTCAGTGTAATCTTAAATGCGAACGATTTGTATTCATAAACTCACTCACAAGCACCCATGACGTCCTCCGCCCTTCCCACGCCCGCCCCCCTGTGGCGCCACGCCCTGGCCCTGGCCGCCGGACTGGCCTGCCTGGGGGCCCACGCGGCCCCGGACGCCGCCACCGCCGCACAGCTCAAGGCCCTGACCGAGCGGCTGCAGGCCCTGGAGCAGCGCAACAGCCAGCTGGAGCAGGACCTGCGCCGCCTGAAGGAAGCACCAGCGCCGGCCGCGGCGGCGGTCCCCTCCGCCCCGGTGGCGACCGGCTGGGGCGCGCCGCGGCTGGACGCCCTGGAGCGCCGGGTGGAAGCCCTGGGCCGCACCGACGAGGCCAACCCGGCCCCCGAGGACCCCGGCCTGACGGTGGAAGGCGGCGTGCTGGGCGTGGTGCAGGGCGTGGGCGGCGGCGGCGCCGACACCGGCCGCCGCCAGGCCCGCGCCAACTGGCGTGGCGACGTGGAGATGACCCTGCCCCTGGGCAGCGCGGACGCGCTGGGCGGCGCCAGCCTGAGCGGCTTCGGTCACCTGCGGGTGGGCCAGGGCAGCGGCGTCGGCCTGCGCGGCACCCACACCGGCACGGTCAACTCCACCACCTTCGAGGGCGGCGCGGGCTCGGACGAGGCCTACGCCATCGTCGCCCAGGCCTGGACCCAGCTCAGCTGGGCCCTGGACGGCGACCGCTTCAACGACCAGCCCGGCAGCCGGGTGGAGCTGACCCTGGGCAAGATCGACGTGTTCGGCTTCTTCGACCAGAACGCGGTGGCCGGTGACGAGGGCGCGCAGTTCCTGAACAACGTCTTCGTCCACAACCCGCTGCTGGACTCGGGCGGCGACATCGCCGCCGACGCCTACGGCTTCGCCCCTGGCGCCCGGCTGGCCTGGATCCACGAGGGCGAAGGCGAGCGCTGGGGCGCCTCGCTGGGCGTGTTCGGTGCCGGCAGCGGCGCCAACCTCAGCGGCGGGCTGCAGCGCCCCCTGGTGATCGGCCAGCTGGAATGGTCACCGCTGCAGATCAATGGCGAGGCGCGCGGCAACTACCGCCTCTACGCCTGGACCAATGGCCAGACCACCGACCTGGCCGGCACGACCCAGCGCCACAGCGGCTGGGGCCTGTCGCTGGACCAGCGCCTGGGCCGCGAGTGGAACCTGTTCGGCCGCTGGGGCCAGCGCACCTCGGGCGAAGGCGCCTTCGACCGCGCGCTGACCCTGGGCTTCGAGCACGGTGGCCGCCTGTGGGGCCGGGGCAAGGACAGCGCGGGCCTGGCCGCCGGCTGGATCCGCACCAGCGGCGCGCTGGCGGGCAGCGGCCTGTCGGGCCCCGAGCAGAACCTCGAGGCCTACTACCGATTCAAGCTCAGCGAGCACGTCGAGCTGACGCCCGATCTGCAGCTGATCCGCCGCGCCGGTGGCGACGCCTCGGCACCGGTGGTCAAGGTGCTGGGCCTGCGGACCTCGATCGGGTTCTGAGCCCGACGGCCCGGGCGGCTCAGGCCAGGGCGTCGATCGGCCGGTCGCCGGCCTGCGGGCCGCCGACCTCGTGGCGCACCTCGCGGATGCGGTTGGCCTCGTCCGGGAACACCAGCTGCGGCACGCAGCGGTCCAGCTCGGCCTCGGCCACCAGGCCGAAGGCGGCGATGATGACCAGGTCGCCCACGCTGGCGCGGCGGGCGGCCGAGCCGTTGAGCGAGATGATGCCGCTGCCCCGCGGCGCTTCGATCGCGTAGGTGATGAAGCGCTCGCCGTTGTTCACGTTCCAGATGTGGACCTGCTCGTTGGCGCGCAGGTTGGCGGCCTCCAGCAGGTCCAGGTCGATGCCGCAGGAGCCCTCGTAGTGGAGCTCGCAGTGGGTGACCGTGGCGCGGTGGATCTTGGACTTCAGCAGGGTGCGGAACATGGCGGGGCAGGCCGGGGCCCGAGGGGGCGCCGGCGGTCTCGGGTCGTGGGAATGCGGGGGCGGCGCGGGTTCAGCCCATCACGTGCCGGGGCTTCAGGCCCAGGCGGCGCAGCAGGGCGCGGTCGCGGTCGGCGTCGGGGTTGCCGGTGGTCAGCAGCTTGTCGCCGTAGAAGATCGAGTTGGCGCCGGCCTGGAAGCACAGGGCCTGGATGCCCTCGGGCATCTGCTGGCGGCCGGCCGACAGGCGCACCCGGGCCCGCGGCATGGTGATGCGGGCCACGGCGATGGTGCGGACGAACTCGAAGGGGTCGAGCTTGTCGGTGCCGTGCAGCGGCGTGCCCTCGACCTGCACCAGCTCGTTGATCGGCACCGAGTCCGGGTAGGGGTCCAGGTTGGCCAGCTGGGCGATCAGGCCGGCACGCTCGGTGCGGCTCTCGCCCATGCCGACGATGCCGCCCGAGCAGACGTGGATGCCGGCGGCGCGCACATGCTCCAGCGTGTCCAGGCGGTCCTGGTAGTCGCGGGTGCTGATGATGCGGCCGTAGGCCTCGGGCGCGGTGTCGAGGTTGTGGTTGTAGTAGTCCAGCCCGGCGTCCTTCAGGGTGCCGGCCTGCTCGGGGCTGAGCATGCCCAGCGTGCAGCAGGCCTCCAGGCCCAGGGCCTTGACCTCGCGCACCAGGGTGGCCACCTTCTCGACGTCGCGGTCCTTGGGCGCGCGCCAGGCGGCGCCCATGCAGAAGCGGGTGGCGCCGGCGGCCTTGGCGGCCAGGGCGGCCTCGCGCACCTCGGCGGTCTCCATCATCTTGCTGGCTTCCAGCCCGGTCTCGTGGTGGACCGACTGCGGGCAGTAGCCGCAGTCCTCGGGGCAGCCGCCGGTCTTGATCGACAGCAGCGTGGCCAGCTCGACCTCGGCCGGGTCGAAATGTTCACGGTGCGCCAGCTGGGCGCGGTGAAGCAGCTCGGTCAGTGGCAGCTCGAACAGGGCCTCGATGTCGGCCACCCGCCAGCGCGGTTCGGCCGCGGGGGCGGCGGGACGGGCGCGGTGCAGGGTGATGGTCTGCTCGGAGGTGGCGGCGGTCATCGGGGCGGGGTTCAGCATTCGAGGTTGTCGATCAGGCGGGTGCTGCCCAGGCGGGCGGCGCCCAGGGCCACCAGGGGCTGGCCGGCGGCGCGCTCGGCGTCGGTGGGCGGCAGCAGGTCCTCGCGGCGGCGCAGCGTCAGGTAATCGGGCACCCAGCCACGCGCGCGCAGGGCCACGGCGGCCTCGGCCTCCAGCACGGCCAGCGGGCGGGCGGTGTCGCGGGCGCCGGCGGCCAGCTGCTGCAGCACATGCGACAGCTCCACCGCCTCGGTGCGCTCGGTGGCGCCCAGGTAGCCGTTGCGCGAAGACAGCGCCAGGCCGTCGTCGGCCCGCACGGTGGGCGCGCCGACGACCTCGATCGGCATCGCGAACTGGCGCACCATGCCGCGGATCACCATCAGCTGCTGGTAGTCCTTCTGGCCGAACACGGCCACCGCCGGCTGCACGCACTGGAACAGCTTCATCACCACGGTGCACACGCCGGTGAAGAAGCCGGGGCGGAACTCGCCCTCCAGGATGTCGGCCAGGGCGCCGGGCGGGTTCACCTTGTAGCCCTGCGGCTCGGGGTAGAGCTCGCGCTCGGAGGGGGCGAAGACGAGGTCGCAGCCCTCGGGCGCCAGCAGCGCGCAGTCGTTCTCGAGGGTGCGCGGGTACTGGTCGAAATCCTCGTGCGGCAGGAACTGCAGCCGGTTGACGAAGATGCTGGCGACCACCGGTCCGCCGTGGCGCCGGGCCTCGCGCACCAGCGACAGGTGACCGGCGTGCAGATTGCCCATGGTGGGCACGAAGGCGGTGCGGGTGGAGCCGGCGAGCGCCTCGCGGAGCTCGGCCAGGGTGTGGATGACGCGCATGGGGAAGACGGCCTTCAGAAGCCGTGGATCGATTCGTCGGGGAAGCGGCCGGCCTTGACGTCCTCGACGTAGGTGCGGACCGCGTCGCGGATGCCCAGGCCGACGGCACTGCCGGGGACCTGGGTGAAGTCGCGCACGAAGCGCGGGCGCTTGCCGGGGGTGATGCCCAGCAGATCGTGCAGCACCAGCACCTGGCCGGCGGTGCCAGCGCCGGCGCCGATGCCGATGGTCAGCAGGCCGGGGTTGTCCTCGGCCACCTGGCGCGCCAGCGCCGAGGGCACCAGCTCCAGCACCAGCATGGCGGCGCCGGCCTGGGCCATGGCGCGGGCGTCGGCGCGCAGCGCGGCGGCGCCGGCCTCGTCCCGGCCCTGCACCCGGAAGCCGCCCAGCGCGTGGACCCGCTGCGGCGTCAGGCCCAGGTGGGCGCAAACGGGGATGCCGCGGTCGGTCAGGAAGCGCACGGTCTGGGCCAGCACGCCGCCGCCTTCGAGCTTGACCATCTGCGCGCCGGCCTGCATCAGCCGCACCGCCGAATCGAAGGCCTGCTCGGGCGAGCGCTCGTAGGCGCCGAAGGGCAGGTCGGCCACCAGCCAGGCGCTGCGCTTGCCGCGCGCCACGCAGCGGGTGTGGTACTCCATGTCCACCAGGGCCACTGGCATGGTGCTGGTGTCGCCCTGGATGACGTTGCCCAGGGAGTCGCCCACCAGCAGCACCTCGACGCCCGCATCCTCCAGCACCCGAGCGAAGGTGGCGTCGTAGCAGGTCAGCATGGTGATCTTCTCGCCACGGGCGGCCAGCTCGCGCAGGCGCGGCAGGGACACGGCGGGGCGCGGCGCGGCCGCGGCGTTTTCGGCAGGGTGAACACTCATCGTCAGCTTTCCCGGGTCGGGGCAGGATGGTTGGGGTCAGGACCTGTGCTGCGCTGCAACACGGCGCGCATTCTGCCTGCATTGCCCAAATGCCCTGCCCTGCCCCGTCTAGGGGCATTCCCCCAGCCGAACGACCCGGAGGAGACCCGATGAGCGAGACCATCAAGTACCTGCTGAGCGAAGAGCAGATGCCCCGCGACTGGTACAACCTGGCGGCCGACCTGCCGGTGCCCCTGCCCGCGGTGCTGCACCCGGGCACGATGCAGCCGGTGGGCCCGGACGACCTGGCGCCGCTGTTCCCGATGTCGCTGATCGCCCAGGAGGTCTCCACCGAGCGCCGCATCGAGATCCCCGAGCCGGTGCGCCAGGTCTTCCGCCAGTGGCGCCCGGCCCCGCTGTTCCGCGCCCGCCGCCTGGAGCAGGCGCTGCAGACCCCCGCCCGGATCTACTACAAGTACGAGGGCGTCAGCCCGGCGGGCTCGCACAAGCCCAACACCGCCATCCCCCAGGCCTGGTACAACCAGCAGGCCGGCATCCGCAAGCTCACCACCGAGACCGGCGCCGGCCAGTGGGGCACCTCGCTGTCCTTCGCCGGCTCGCTGTTCGGCATCGAGGTCCAGGTCTTCCAGGTCCGGGTCTCGTTCAACCAGAAGCCCTACCGCCGCGCGGTCATGCAGACCTACGGCGCCACCTGCGTGGCCTCGCCGTCGGAGCTGACCGCCTCGGGCCGCGCCATCCTGGCCCAGCGGCCCGACCACCCGGGCAGCCTGGGGATCGCGATCTCCGAGGCGGTGGAGCTGGCCGCGCAGCGCGACGACACCAAGTACGCGCTGGGCTCGGTGCTCAACCACGTGCTGCTGCACCAGACCATCATCGGTGAAGAGGCCATCGCCCAGCTCGCCATGGCCGGCGACGACCCCGACGTGGTGGTGGGCTGCACCGGCGGCGGCAGCAATTTCGCCGGCATCGCCTTTCCGTTCATCGGTCTGCAGCTGCGGGGCGGGCCCCATGCGAAGAAGCGGCGCATCGTGGCGGTGGAGCCCGCGGCCTGCCCCAGCCTGACCCGCGGCAAGTACGCCTATGACTTCGGCGACACCGCCCACCTGACGCCGCTGACCAAGATGCACACCCTGGGCAGCACCTTCACGCCGCCGGGCTTCCACGCCGGCGGCCTGCGCTACCACGGCATGGCACCGATGGTCTCGCACGTCAAGGAGCTGGGCCTGATCGAGGCGGTGGCCTACCACCAGCGCGCCTGCTTCGAGGCCGGCGTCACCTTCGCCCGCGCCGAGGGCATCGTGCCGGCCCCCGAGGCCAACCACGCGGTCAAGGGTGCGATCGAGGAGGCCCTGCGCTGCAAGCGCGAGGGCAAGGCCGAGGTGATCCTGTTCAACCTGTGCGGCCACGGCCACTTCGACATGCAGGCCTACTCGGACTACTTCAGCGGCCAGCTGGTGGACCAGGACTACGACGAGGCCGAGCTGGCCATGGCCCTGTCGGGCCTGCCCAGCGTGCCGGCCTGAGCGTCGCCCCCGGGCGCCCTCCTCAGTAGGTGCCCGGGTAGGCGCCGCCGTCGACCAGCAGGTTCTGGCCGGTGAGGTAGCCGGCCTGCGCGCTGCACACGAAGGCGCACAGCGCCCCGAACTCCTGCGGCGCGCCGAAGCGCTGGGCGGGCACGCCCTGGCGGCGGCGCTCGGCCAGCGCGGCCACCGGCTGGCCGGTCTTGGCGGCCGAGCCCTCGAAGGTCTTCTGCAGCCGCTCGGTGTCGAAGGCGCCGGGCAGCAGGTTGTTGATCGTCACGTTGGCACCGGCCAGCCGCGGCTGGCGCGCCAGACCGGCGACGAAGCCGGTCAGGCCGCTGCGGGCCCCGTTGGACAGGCCCAGGATGTCGATCGGCGCCTTCACTGCGCCCGAGGTGATATTGACGATGCGGCCGAAGCCGCGCGCGGCCATGCCGTCGACCACCGCCTTGATCAGCTCGATCGGGGTCAGCATGTTGGCGTCCAGGGCGGCGATCCAGGCGGCGCGGTCCCAGTCGCGGAAATCGCCCGGCGGCGGGCCGCCGGCGTTGTTGACCAGGATGTCCACCTGCGGGCAGGCGGCCAGCGCGGCGGCCCGGCCCTCGGGCGTGGTGATGTCGCCCGCCACCGTGCGCACCTGCACGGCCGGGTTCAGGGCCCGCAGCGCCGCGGCGGTGGCCTCCAGCGCCTCGGTGCCGCGGGCGGTGATGACCACGTGCACGCCCTCGGCCACCAGGGCCTCGGCGCAGCCGCGCCCCAGGCCCTTGCTGGCGGCGCACACCAGGGCCCAACGTCCCGAGATGCCCAGATCCATCGTCTTGTTCTCCTGAAAGAGGGGTTCAGCGCCAGCGCGCCAGCAGCCACACGCCGGTCAGCACCAGGGCGGTGCCCACCAGCAGCAGCGGGGTGAAGGGTTCGCCCAGCAGCCACACGCCCAGGGCGATGGTGGAGAGCGGGCCGATCATGCCGACCTGGGCCGCCAGGGCCGAGCCGATGCGCTCGATGGCCATCATCACCATCAGCACCGGCGCGAAGGTGCAGGCCACCGCATTGAGCGCCGACAGCGCCACCACCGGCGCCGGCACCACCGCCGCCGACCAGGGCTTGAAGACCGCGAAATGCAGCAGGCAGAGCACGCAGGCGGCGCTGGTGGCCAGGCCGGTCAGGCGCATCGAGCCCAGGCGCTGGACCACCTCGCCACTGGCCACCAGGTAAATCGAGTAGCTGACCGCACTGCCGAACACCAGGGCCGCGCCCAGGCCCACGTGGGGTCCCTGGAGCTGCAACTCATGGCCGAACACCACCAGCGCGCCGCTGTAGCTGACCGCCGCCGCCAGCCACTGGCGCGGGGTGACGTGGCGCTTGAACCAGAACACCGAGATGGCCATCACCACCGTCGGGCCGAGGTACAGGATCAGGCGCTCCAGGCTGGCGCTGATGTACTGCAGGCCGGCGAAGTCCAGCATCGAGGCCGCGTAGTAGCCGCTCAGGCCCAGGCCCCACACCGCGCCCCAGTCGCGCCGGGTCAGCGGCGCCTTGCCGCGGCCGGCCCACCAGGCCAGCGCCAGGAACATCGGCAGCGCCAGCAGCATGCGCCACATCACCACCGTCACCGCGTCCACGCCGTGGCGGTACATCAGCTTGGCCAGGATGGCCTTGCCCGAGAACGCGATCGCGCCGCCCGCCGCCAGCAGCAGGCCCGGCACGGCCTGCTCGCCGCGCACCGTGCCCAGGGCCGAGACCTTGCCGCCCGACATCAGAAGCCCACCGCCGCGCCGTCGCGTCGGGGGTCGCTGGCGCCGATGTAGCCGTCCACCGCCGGGTCGCCCTGGCGCCAGATGAACTGCCCGGCGCCGAAGTCCTGGTAGCTGTCGCTGATCGGCTCGATCTGGTGGCCCAGGGCTGCCAGCGCGGCGCGGGTGGTGTCGGGCATGTGGGCCTCGGTGTTGATCGACAGGCCCTGGTTGAAGCGCCAGCGCGGGGCGTCGCAGGCGGCCTGGGGGTCCTGCTGCCAGGCCAGCATGCGCAGCAGGGTCTGCACATGGCCCTGGGGCTGCATGTTGGCGCCCATCACGCCGAAGGCCATGCGGGGCTGGCCGGCCTCGGTCAGGAAGCCCGGGATGATGGTGTGGAAGGGGCGCTGTCCCGGCGCCACGAGGTTGGGGTGGCCCTCGCGCAAGCTGAAGCCGTGGCCGCGGTTCTGCAGGCTCAGGCCCCAGTCGGGCAGGCACACGCCCGAGCCGAAGCCCATGTAGTTGCTCTGGATCCAGCTGACCATCAGGCCGTCCTCGTCGGCGGCGCACAGGTAGATGGTGCCGCCGCGGCGGTGCATGTCGCCCGGCGTGCCGGCCTCGAAGACCTGGGCCCGGCGCGGGTCGATCAGGCGGGCACGGGCGGCCAGGTAGTCCGGGTCCAGCAGATCGGCGGCCGACACCGACATGGCCGAGGGCTCGGCGACATGGCGGTAGACGTCGGCAAAGGCCAGCTTGATCGCCTCGATCTGCAGGTGGGCGGCCTCGGGGCCATCGGGGTCCAGGCCGTCCAGGTCGAAGTGCCGCAGCAGGCCCAGCGCGATCAGCGCGGTGATGCCCTGGCCGTTGGGCGGGATCTCGTGCAGGCGGTGGCCGTGGGTGTCCAGCGCGATCGGCTCGACCCACTCGGCGCGGCAGGCGGCCAGGTCGGCCTCGGTCAGGGCGCCGCCCTGGGCGCGGGCGGTGGCCGCGATCGCGGCGGCGACCTCGCCGCGGTAGAAGGCCTCGCCGCCGCTGGCGGCCAGCGCCCGCAGGGTGCGCGCCGCGCCGGGCATGGCGAAGCGCTCGCCCACCGCGGGCGCCCGGCCACGGGGCAGGAACAGCTCGGCAAAGCCGGGCTGGCGCACCAGGGACTCGACCCGCGACGCCGCCGCCCACTTCTGTTGCACCACCACCGGCACCGCGTAGCCGCGTTCGGCGATCTCGATCGCCGGGGCCAGCACATCGGCCCAGGGCCGCCGACCCAGCTCGGTGTGCAGCGCCATCCAGCCCGCCACCATGCCGGGCACGGTCACCGAGTCCCAGCCGCGCGCGGGGGGCGCATCGGCCTGGCCATGGCGGGCGCGGAACCACTCGGGCGTCCAGGCCGCCGGGGCCCGGCCGCTGGCGTTCAGGCCGCGCAGGCGCTGGCCGTCCCAGACGATGCCGAAGGCGTCCGAACCCAGGCCGTTGCTGCAGGGCTCGACGACGGTCATCGCGGCGGCGGCCGCCACCGCGGCGTCCACCGCGTTGCCGCCCTCGGCCATCAGGCGCAGGCCGGCCTGGGCCGCCAGCGGGTGCGAGGTGGCCACCAGGTGGCGAGCGAACACGGGCAGGCGGGCGCTGGGGTAGCGGCGGCTGTGGTCGAAGGCATGCGGCATGGTGATGGCCTCGGCGGCGGTCAACGGGGGGTCAGCACCACGGTGGCGCTGACCAGGTTCAGGTGGGAGCCGGCCTCATGGCCCGAATCGGTGCCCACCCACAGCCAGGCGCGGCCCTGGGCGTCCGCCCTCACCGCCCCCGGTTGGGCGCCGCTCAGGGTCTTGAGCTCGGGCGGCACCGCCACGCAGTCGGTACCGGTGCTGGTCAGGTCGCCCAGGACCACCGCCTCGGCACCGCCCTGGGTCTGGGCGCCCTTGTCCTGGTTGAACAGGTACTCGCCGTCGACCACCACGGTGGCCGGTTGGCGCGACGCGGCGCCCGCCTTGATCGTGACCCCCTCGCCCGGTGCGCCGCCCACGCCCATGCACCCTGCCGGCACCTCGGCCACGACCTGCAACGTCCAGTGCGCCCGGTAGCGTTGGCCAGGCTCCAGCCCATCGACCGGGCGCCAGACGTAGACGAACAGGTCGTCGCTGTGGTTGGTGCCCGCGATGCGCAGCCCCTGGCCGCGCAAGGGGGCGCCCTGGTCGGCCACGACCGCCGACACGTCGGAGGGCGCGGTCTCGGCCTGGTAGTCCGAAGCGCCCACCGTCCATCGGCTGGCGTCGCTCGCGAAGTCGACGGACACGGCCTGGGGCACATTGCCGCCGCCACAGGCCGACAGCAGGCCGCCGACGGCCCACCACGCGGCGGCGCGCAGCCGCCTCGATGTCAAGGGGTTCATGGAGTCAATGCGGAAGGTGGGCGGCGAGGTGCCGGCGCACACGGGGCGGCTCGTCGCCACGGTGGAAGGCCAGGCGCTGCTCGCGCAGGCCGATGTCGCCGGCCGTGAAACGCTCGTGGCGGCGCAAGTGCTCAACCCAGGTCTCGTCGAGGAAGTACTCGACGTAGCGACCCGGCTCGGCCGCGTCCTGGAACAGGCCCCAGGAGAGCGCGCCCTGGCGCAGCCGGGCCTGGCGGGTCTGCTGCATGACGTCGAGAAAGGCCGGCGTGTGCGACGGGTCGATCAGGTACTCGACGGTCACCATGACCGGGCCGGCCTCGGGATCGACCGGGGCCTCGGGCTCGGGCGCGAGGCCCTGCGGACGCGCAGGACTGGGGTCGGGCGCGGCTTCGGTGACCAGCGGCCAGCGGCGCAGCAGGCCCTGCACCGCCACGCCGGCCACCACCGAGACCACCAGCGCGGTGCGCACGCTGCTGTGGCCGGCCACCTGGCCCCACAGCGCCGCACCGGCGGCGGTGCCGCCCATCAGGCACATCTGGTAGATCGCCATGCCGCGCGCCCGCACCCAACCGGGCAGCACCAGTTGTGCCGACACGGTCAGGGTGTTGGCGGCCGAGATCCAGGCCATGCCGGCCAGCACCATCGCCACCGCGGCCACCGCCGGGTGCGGCGCGAAGGCGATCACCAGGGTGAGCGCCGCATGCACCAGCGGCCCCGCGGTGACGAACACCGCGGACGAGAAACGGGCACGCCAGCGCGGGAACCACATCACCGCCGTCACCGCACCGGCACCCTGGCAGGCCAGCAACGCGGTGAACCAGTGGGCCCCCTGCTCCGGCCCGGCCAGGCCGCGCGCGATCAGGGGCAGCAAGGCGGTCAGGGCCGCGGTCTGCAGGAAGAACAGGAAGACCCGCGCCACCACCCGCCGCATGGCCGGCGACTGCTGCACATGCTGCAGGCCCACGCGCATCGCGCCGACGAAGCGCTCGCCCGGCAGGGCGCTGGGCTGGCGCTGCTGGGGACGCCAGCGCAGGATGGTGAAGAAGGCGATCAGCGAGAGCAGCGCGTTGAGCACGAAGACCCAGGCCACGCCCGCGCTGGCCAGCACCACCCCGGCCAGCACCGGCCCGATGATGCGCGAGAGGTTCATGGCCACGCCATTGAGGGCCAGCGCCTGGGACAGCACCGGACGCGGCACGATGTCGGGCACGATGGCGGCGAACACCGGCCAGCGCAGCGCCAGGCCGATGCCGTTGGCGAAGGTCAGCAGCAGCAGCAGCGGCGCGGTCATCGACCCGGCCAGGGCCACGCTGGCCAGCACGGTGGCCACGATGGCCACCCACAGCTGCGTGGCGGCGAAGTAGCGGCGCCGGTCCAGGATGTCGGCCAGGGCCCCCGAGGGCAGGCCCAGCAGGAACACCGGCAGGGTGGAGGCCGCCGACACCAGCGCCACCATGGTGGTGCTGTCGGTCAGGGTGGTCATCAGCCACGCAGCGGCGGCATCGTTGGTCCACATCGTGATGTTGGCGGCCAGCCAGGCCAGCCACAACATCCGAAAGACCGGGCCCTGCAGCGGGGCCAGCGCGGAAACCGACGACATCGCCCGAGTCTACCCAGCCCGCAAAGGCACAGGGGACCCGAGGGTCCCCTGCAGGTGCGGCGGCGGCGGGCGGTCAGTCGGTGCGGCGGCGGCGCAGCACGCCGCCCAGCACCGCCAGGCCGGCCAGCAGCATGGCGGGGGTACCGGGTTCGGGCACCGCGCTGACGCTGACCCGGTCCAGCAGCGCGCCCATGTTGTCGCCGCCCAGGTCATCGAAGCTCAGGGTGAGCGTGCCGTTGGTGACGGTGGCGAGCATCGACAGCGTGGTCCAGCCCTGGTTGATGCCCAGGCTGACCGTCTGGCTGCTGCCGCCAAAGCCCACGACCACGGTGTCGTTGCCCGAGCGGTGGTTGCCCGCCAGGTCGAAGGTGACCTGGTACAGGCCGTTGGCCAGGCCGGTGAAGGACTTGGACAGCACGCCGGCCTGGCCGGTGGAGCCGTCGAGGTCGATGTAGTTGCCGCTGCCCGGGATCAGGTCGAAGAAGCCCGGGCCGATGACGTCCACGGTGCCCGCCGACACCGACCAGGCCGCAGGGACGACGTTCAGTCCCGTCGCGTTGGCGTCGAAATTGTCGGAGAACACCACCGTGGCGTGGGCCGGAACGGCGGCGGACAGGGCCAGCGCGGCGATGGCGGCCAGTCGTCGGATGGAAGACTTCATGGGCGGGACCTCTGGGTGCTGCGGGGATGAGGGAGTTCGTGACCAAGCGTAAGCCCGGCCCGAAAGCACCGCATCCCCTAGCCCGACGATGTCCCATGAAAAAGGGCCCCGCAGTGCGGAGCCCTTCCGGAGCGAAGCAGGCGGCGTTCAGTCTTCCTGGAACGCTTCCTCGCGCTTGCTCTTGATCGACGGCAGCATCACCACCACGATCAGCAGGGCCGCGGCGACCAGCAGACCGGCGGACAGCGGCCGGGTCATGAAGGTGGTCCAGTCGCCACGCGACAGCAGCAGCGCCCGGCGCAGGTTCTCTTCCATCATCGGGCCCAGGATGAAGCCCAGCAGCAGCGGGGCCGGCTCGCAGCCCAGCTTGTAGAAGAGGTAGCCGACGATGCCGAAGGCACCGGCCATGTAGACGTCGAAGTTGTTGTTGTTCAGCGTGTACAGGCCGATCGAGCAGAACACCAGGATGGCCGGGAACAGCAGCTTGTAGGGCACGGTCAGCAGCTTGATCCAGATGCCGATCAGCGGCAGGTTCAGGATCACCAGCATCAGGTTGCCGATCCACATCGAGGCGATCAGGCCCCAGAACAGCTCGGGGTTGCTGGTCATGACCTGCGGGCCCGGCTGGATGCCCTTGATGGTCATCGCGCCCACCATCAGCGCCATCACGGCGTTGGGCGGGATGCCCAGGGTCAGCATCGGGATGAAGCTGGTCTGGGCGCCGGCGTTGTTGGCCGACTCGGGTCCGGCCACGCCGCGGATGTTGCCCTTGCCGAAGGCCTCTTCGCCCGGGCGACCCTTGGTCTTCTTCTCGACCGTGTAGGCCGCGAAGGAGGCCAGCAGCGCACCGCCGCCCGGCAGCACGCCCAGGATGGAGCCGAGCGAGGTGCCGCGCAGCACGGCAGGGAAGGCGTCCTTGAAGTCCTGACGGGTGGGCCACAGTCCCTTGACGTCCTTGGTGAAGACCTCACGGTGCTCGGCCGGCCGGCCCAGGTTGGCGATGATCTCACCGAAGCCGAAGACACCCATGGCGATGGTCACGAAGCCGATGCCGTCGGTCAGCTCGGGGATGTCGAAGCTGTAGCGCGGGGTGCCCGAGATCACGTCGGTGTTGATCTGGCCCAGCAGCAGGCCCAGGAGGATCATCGCGATCGCCTTGACCAGCGAACCCGAGGCCAGCACCACCGCACCGATCAGGCCCAGGGTCATCAGGCTGAAGTACTCGGCGGGCCCGAACTTGAAGGCCAGCTCGGTCAGCGGCGGCGCGAAGGCGGCGATGATGACCGTGCCCACGCAGCCCGCGAAGAACGAGCCCAGACCGGCGGCGGCCAGCGCGGCTCCGGCGCGGCCCTTGCGGGCCATGGCGTAGCCATCGATCGCGGTGACCACCGAGCTGGATTCACCCGGCACGTTGATCAGGATGGCGGTGGTCGAGCCACCGTACTGGGCGCCGTAGTAGATGCCGGCCAGCATGATCAGGGCCGGCGTGGCGTCCAGCGCGTAGATGCTGGGCAGCAGCATCGCGATGGTGGCCACCGGGCCCAGGCCGGGCAGCACGCCGATCAGGGTCCCGAGGATGGCCCCGCCCAGTGCATACAGCAGGTTGGTGACGGTGAAGGCGGTCTGGAAGCCCAGCGCCAGGTTGTTCAGCAGATCCATGTCAGTGTGCTCCTCAGGCGCCCGGCAGCAGCGGGATCGTCAGGCTCAGGCCCTTGACGAACACGACCCAGGACAGCAGGGTCAGGATCACGGCGTTGAGGATCGAACCTTTCCAGGTGAATTCGTCGCTGGCCAGGCTCGAGCCGATCACCAGGATCGGCAGGGAGATCAGCATGCCCGCGCGCGGCAGCAGGAAGCCGAACAGCACCACCGAGCCGATGATGATGGCCAGCGGGCGCCAGGCGAAGGCGCCGATCGGATCGCCATCGTGCGACTCGATGGTCAGGGCCTTGAACAGCACTGCGCCGCCCAGCAGCGCCATCAGCACGCCCAGTCCGAACGGGAAGTAGCCGGGGCCGGGACGGGCCGAGTTGCCGAAGCTGTACTCGGTGGCGCCCCAGGCGAATGCGACGCCGATGGCGACGAACATCAGCCCGGACCAGAAATCCTTCTGGCTCTTGATCTTCAAAGCAGTCTCCTCTCCACAAGGGGGTATGGGGAGGATTCTAGAAAGCCACCGAGGCCCGCGCCCTGCGGGCTTCACGTAGCACAAGTCAAGGGAAAACCCGGGTCACCACTCCCATCGGGGCGTGCAACGCAGCACCTCTTCCAGCGTGGTGCGGCCCTGGGCCACCTGCTCCACCCCCACCCGACGCAACGGCCGCAGGCCGGCCTTGAGGGCCTCGCGGCGCAGGCCGGATTCGTCGAGCTGCGGCTGCATGGTGGCGCGCAGCGGCTCGCCCATCTCCATCAGCTCGTAGAGGGCGGTGCGGCCGCGGTAACCGGTGTGGCGGCAGGCCTCGCAGCCCACCGCGCGCCAGGCCTGCACCGGCCCGGTCAGTGTCCAGGGCGCGGCGGCCTGCTGCAGCGCCTCGGGCGTCATCGCCGGGTCGGGCTGGCGGCACTCGGGGCACAGCGAGCGGGTCAGGCGCTGGGCCAGCACGCCGATCACCGTGGCCGAGATCAGGTAGGGTGGCACGCCCAGGTCCACCAGTCGGGTGATGGCCGAGGGCGCGTCGTTGGTGTGCAGGGTGCTGAAGACCAGGTGGCCGGTCAAGGCGGCCTGGATCGCCATCTCGGCGGTCTCCAGGTCGCGGATCTCGCCCACCATGATGATGTCCGGGTCCTGCCGCATCAGCGCCCGCAGTCCCTCGGCAAAGCCCAGCTCCACGCTGGGCTGGACCTGGGTCTGGTTGAAGGCCGGCTCGATCATCTCGATCGGGTCCTCCACGGTGCAGACGTTGACCTCCTCGGTGGCCAGCTTCTTCAGGGTGGAGTACAGCGTGGTGGTCTTGCCCGAGCCGGTCGGCCCGGTGACCAGCACGATGCCGTGGGGCCGGCTGATCAGGCCGTTCCAGCGCGCCGCCTCGTCGGGGCTGAAGCCCAGGGCGTCGAAGGGCTTGTCCACCGCGCCGGGGTCGAAGATCCGCATCACCACCTTCTCGCCGAAGGCGGTGGGCAGGGTGGACAGGCGCATCTCGACCTCGCCGCCGCCGGCCGAGTCGGGGCGGCGGGTCTTGATGCGGCCGTCCTGCGGCCGGCGGCGCTCGATCACGTCCATGCGGCCCAACAGCTTGATGCGGGCGGTCATCGCCGCCATCACCGCCGTGGGCACCTGGTGCACCAGGTGCAGCACGCCGTCGATGCGCAGGCGCACCGCGCCGGTCTCGCGCCGGGGCTCGAGGTGGATGTCGCTGGCGCGCTGCTCGAAGGCGTACTGCCACAGCCAGTCCACCAGCTGCACCACGCCCTGGTCGTTGGCGTCCAGGTGGTCGCGTGCCTTCAGGTCCACCAGCTGCTCGAAGCTGTGGCTGCCCGAGGCACCCTCCCCGCTCTTGCGCGCCACGTGGACGTTCTGGGCCAGGCGGTAGAAATCGGTCGTGAAGCGGCCCAGCTCCTCGGGCGAGATCACCACCAGGCGCAGACTGCGGCGGGTGTGGGCCTCGATCTCGGGCACCCAGGCGGTGTCGAAGGGCTCGCAGGTGGCCACCGTGACCTCGCGCGGGCCCAGCGCCACCGGCACCGCCCGGCGACTCTCGGCATAGCCCTGGGACATCACCTCGGTGACGCGGCTGGCGTCCACCTTGAGCGGGTCGATCTTCAGGTAGGCCAGGCCGGCCCGGCCGGCGAGCCAGCGTGCCAGCGCCTCGGCGTCGAGCGCGCTGCCCTGGCGCTGGTCGACGAGCCCCGCACCGGCCAGGCGGGTCAGCGGGTGCAGGCTGGAGGCGGTGTGGCCGAAGCGCCGCGCCAGGGCCTCGACCGCCTCGGCGGACAGCAGGCCGTCATCGCGCAGCCAGCGCAACAGGTGGCGCAGGTCCAGCCGGCCCTTGAAGGGCTCGCGCGGGGTCCGAGGGGCGGAGGCGGGGTGGGCGGAGGTGCTCATGCGCGGTGGATGGGCAGGGATCAGTCGACCAGCAGCGCCGGGTCCAGCGGACGGACCATGCGCAGCCACTTGCGCGCCGGCAGTCCGAAGCGCTCCTCGATGGCCTCGGCGCGGCGGGTGAGCGTGTCCCGGTCGGGCACGGTCACGCCTCGGGCGGCCACCACCACGGTGTTGCCCTCCCGGGTCGGACGCAGGCTCCAGACCTGGTCCAGACCGAACACCCGGGCGATCCGGGCGGCGCTGCGGCCGAAGCTGCTGTCGCGACCGAACAGGTTGACGGTCATCAGGCCGCCCTCGTCGAGCAGGTCGCGGCAGGCGGCATAGAAGTCCTCGTCGTCGAGCACCGGTGCCGCGGCGTCGTGGTCGTACAGGTCCACGCTCAGGGCCTGCACGCTGTGGCGGTGGTCCGGGTCGGCGGCCCAGCGGCCGGCGTCGTCGTGCACCACCCGCAGCAGGGCGTCGTCCTCGCCCAGGCGGAACCACAGGCGGCAGGCCTGGATGACGCTCGGGTTGAGCTCGACCACGGTGGTGCGCATCTTCAGGCGCTTGTGGCAGAACTTGGTGATCGCCGCGGCGCCCAGGCCCAGCTGCACCGCGTGGCCCTCGGTGACCTCGTCCTCGGGCCGCCACAGCATCCAGGCCATCATGCGCTGGATGTACTCCAGCTCCAGCTCGTAAGGGCGCTTCAGGCGCATCGCACCCTGGATCCAGATCGAATCCAGGTGCAGGTAGCGCACGCCGTCGTGCTCGGACATCGTGGCGCCGACCAGGTCCTGGCGGGGGCTTGTGCGTTTCATGGGCAGGGAATCAGGTCGGCGCCCGCCAGGGCCTGGGCCCAGGCGGCGCGCTTGCGTTCGAAGGACCAGCAGGCATTGGCCGGGCTGGTGGAGGGCAGGCGCCACACCGGCAGCCCCAGGCCCTGCGTGAACCGCATGCCTCGGGCCGATTCGGTGCCGTTGTGGGCGATGGCCCGCAGGCCCGGCCACCGCTGCAGCAGGCCGGGGAGGTCGTTGAACTCGGCGTCGCGGATGGCGCTGTCGAGGCTGCCCTCGCGCCGGCAGGCCGCGTAGACGTCCCACAGGCCGACGCCGCGGGCATTCAGACGCGTCAGGCGCTCGGCATAGGGCAGCGCCGGGAGGGCCTCGTCCAGCAGCGCCGCCATCAGCGGCCAGAAGTGGTTGCGCGGGTGGCCATAGTACTGGCCGGCCTGCAGCGAGGCCACGCCCGGGAAGCTGCCCAGCACCAGCAGACGGGTGTCGGGCGAGACGGCGGGAGGCAGGCCATGGAGCATGCCCGCATTGTCACCGCAGCAAGGCGGCTCCCATGTTGCGAGCCGGTGAAGCCGCCCGCTTCGCCGCTAGCATCGGGCGCTGTCGTTCCAGCCCGGCCCCGCCCCCGAATGCCCCACCTTCACCGCCCGCTCCTGTGCCTGATCCTGGCCGCCAGCAGCGCCGTGGCCGCTCCGGCCCGGCCCGACCCCTGGCCCGCGGGCCCCACGGTGGACGACCACGCCGGCGTGGCCGTGCCCGACCCCTACCGCGCCCTGGAGCGCAGCGACGACCCCGCCGTGCAGGCCTGGGTCCGGGCCGAGGCCGCACACACCCGCCACACCCTCGACGCCCTGCCCGGCCACGCCGCCCTGCTGCGCGACCTGCAGGCGGCCGACCAGCTGCGCACCCCCTGGTTCGCCTCGGTGCAACGCACCGCCGGGGGCCATTGGTTCTACCTGATGCGCGAGCCCGGCGCCAAGGTGGCCCGGCTGTACTTGCGCGAGCCCGGTGCCGACGTCCCGCGCGTGCTGCTGGACCCCGCGGCCTGGGAAGCCGCCACCGGCCAGCCCCACGCGATCAACAACTTCTCGGTCTCGCCCGACGGCCGCCACCTGGCGGTGGTGGTGGCGCAGGGCGACGCCGAGCTGGGCGAGCTGCGGGTGCTGGAGGTCACGACCGGCCGGGCGGTGCGCCCGCCGGTGCCCGGCATCTGGGGCGAGCTCAGCGCGTCCTGGCTGCCCGATGGCCAGTCACTGCTCTACGCCCGGGGCGCCGATGCCGGGGTTCCGGGCGGGCAGGCCTTCGGCAAGATGCAGCTGCACCGGCGCTTCCTGGACGAGCGACCCGACCAGCCCTGGCTGGGGCACGGCCAGCCCTTCGGCCCCGAAGTGGGCGAGGCCGACTGGGTGTGGGTGGATGCCCAGGGCGGCGCGCGGCACGTCGTCGCCTACCTGGTCGAGGGCGTGTCGGGCAATCTGCGGGCCTGGCGCACCGAGCGCGACAGCCTGCTGAGCGACCCCGCCAGCAGCCGCTGGGAGCGGATGATCGACGCCGCCGACCAGGTCCGCGAAGCGGTGGTGCACGGCCGCTGGCTGTACGCCCTGAGCTACCAGGACGCCGGCCGCTACCGCCTGCAGCGCCACGACCTGGAGCGCACCGAGTCCGTGCCCCGGCTGGTGGTGCCCGAGCGCGACGGGGTGCTGGAACACCCCACCGCGGCGGCCGATGGCCTGTACTTCGTCGAGCGCCACGGTGCCACCAGCGAACTCTGGCGCCTGCCCCACACCGACGAGCCCGTCGCCCCGCAGCAGGTCCAGCTGCCCTTCAACGGCGCGGTGACGCTGCACGACGCCCAGCCCGACGTGCCCGGTGCGGTGTTCACCCTCGAGGGCTGGACCCGTCCGCAGCGCCTGCTGCAGGCGAAGGACGACCGCTCCCGCGAGCCCGGCCTGTTCCCCACCCCGCCCACGAGCATCGGCCAGGACTGGGTGTCTCATGAAGCCACCTGCCCCACGCCCGACGGCGAGCAGGTGCCGATGTCGGTGCTGCACCGGCGCGACCTGCCGCGCGACAGCCAGCGCCCCACCATCCTCGACGGCTACGGTGGCTACGGCGTGTCCGAGCCGGCCTACTTCAACCCGCGGCTGGACGCCTTCCTGCGCCGCGGCGGCGTGTGGGTGGACGTCAAGCCGCGCGGCGGGGGCGCCAAGGGGCGCGACTGGTACCAGGCCGGTGCCGGCCCGACCAAGGCCAACACCTGGCGCGACATGATCGCCTGCGCCCAGGCCGTGATCCGTCGCGGCCACACCCAGCCGGCCCGCCTGGCGATCACCGGCACCAGCATGGGCGGCGTGGCCGCCGGCCGGGCGATCACCGAGCGGCCCGACCTGTTCGCGGCGGCACTGCTCAACGTCGGCATCCTCGACGCGGTGCGCTTCGTCGAGGCCACCTCCAACGGCCCCAACCACCTGCTGGAGATGGGCGACCCGTCCACGCCCGAGGGCACCCGACAGCTGCTGGGCATGAGCACCTACCACCAGATCCGCGACGGCCAGCCCTACCCGGCGGTGCTGCTGAGCACCGGGCTGAACGACCAGCGGGTCGCCCCCTGGCAGTCCTACAAGACCTTCGCGCGGCTGCGCGCGGCGGCCCGGCCGGGTGCACCGGTGCTGCTGCGGGTGGACGACGCGGGCCACGGCGTCACCGCCACCGCCGAGCAGCGCCAGCGCGCCCTGGCGGACCAGCTGGCCTTCGTGCTGTGGGCCACCGGCGAGCCGGACTTCCAGCCCCGCTGATCAGCCCAGGGCCGCCAGGCGCGGCAGCACCCGCCGGGCGTTGGCGCCGGTCAGGGCGGCCACGGCCGGCGGTGACAGCCCACGCAGCTCGGCCAGCGCCGCCGCGATGCGGGGCAGTTCGGCCGGCTCGTTGCGGCTGCAGGCCCCGGCCGCGCGCTCGGCCGCGGTGCGGTACAGCCACTGCGGCGGGATGTCCGGCGCGTCGGTTTCCAGCACCAGGGCCTCGGGCGGCAGCCCGGCGGCCAGGGCGCGGATCTGCAGCGCCCGCTCGAAGGTCATCGCCCCGCCAAAGCCCAGCGCGAAGCCCAGGCCGGTGAAGGCCTCGGCCTGCTGCCGGCTGCCGTTGAAGGCGTGGGCGATCCCGCCGCGCACGCCCAGGCGGCGCAGCCCGGCCAGCAGCGGGTCGGCGCTGCGGCGCACGTGCAGGATCACCGGCAGGCCGGCCTCGCGCGCCAGGCGCAGCTGGGCCAGGTAGAAGCGCTGCTGGCGCTCGCGGTCCAGGCCGGGCACGAAGTGGTCCAGGCCGATCTCGCCCACCGCCACCAGGCGCGGGTCGTCGCCGTGTGCCCGCAGGGCCTGGCGCAAGGCCTCCAGGTCCTCGTCGGCGGCGCGGTCCACGTACAGCGGGTGGATGCCCAGCGCGTAGGCCAGGCCGTGGCGGTGCGCCAGCACGCGCACGGTGTCGAAGTGGGCGCGCTCGACCGCGGGCAGCACCTGCATCGACACCCCGGCGGCCACCGCCCGGGCCACCACGTCGTCACGGTCGGGGTCGAACTCCGGCGCGTCGAGGTGGCAGTGGGTGTCGATCCACATGGGACGGCCGCCTCAGGCCAGCTGGCCGGCCTCCAGCCGCACCTGGCGCTGGCAGCGGGCGGCCAGCGCCGGGTCGTGGGTGACCAGGACGAAGGCGATGCCGCGCTCGCGGGCGCGGCCCAGCATCAGCTCAAAGACCCGGTCGGCGGTGTCGCGGTCGAGGTTGCCGGTGGGCTCGTCGGCCAGCACGCAAGAGGGCTGGCTCACCAGGGCCCGCGCCAGCGCCACGCGCTGGCGCTCGCCGCCCGAAAGCTCGGCCGGGCGGTGCAGCAGGCGCGCGCCCAGGCCCACCTCGGCCAAGGCCTCGCGCGCCGCCGCCTGGGCCTGCGCGGGGGGCTGGCGGCGGATGCGCAGCGGCATCGCCACGTTGTCCAGCGCGCTGAACTCGGGCAGCAGGTGGTGGAACTGGTAGACGAAGCCCAGGTGCTGGTTGCGCCAGCGGCCCTGTTCGGCCGCGCCCATGGTGGCGAAGTCGCGCCCCATCAGCTCGACCCGGCCCTGGCTGGGGGCGTCCAGCCCGCCGAGCAGCTGCAGCAGCGTGCTCTTGCCCGAGCCCGAGGCGCCGACGATGGCCAGGGTCTCGCCCGCGCGCAGGTCCAGGTCGACGCCGCGCAGCACCTGCACGTCCAGCGGCCCTTCGGTGAATCGCTTGGCCACCGCGGTGGCGCGCAACACGGTGCGGTCATTCATAGCGCAAGGCCTCGGCCGGGTTGACGCGGCTGGCCCGCCAGCTGGGGTAGAGCGTGGCCAGGAAGGCCAGCGCCAGGGAAATCAGGGCGATCGGCACGATGTCCGAGGCCAGGGGCACGCTGGGCATGCGGCTGATGAGGTAGATGCTGCCGGGCAGGAAGGCCACGCCCAGCAGGCGCTCGATCGCCGGCACGATGACGTCCACATTGAACGCCACCAGCAGGCCCAGGCCCACACCGCCCAGCGTGCCGATGACGCCGGCCGTGGCGCCCTGGACCACGAAGATGCCCATGATCGAGCGCGGGCTGGCACCCAGGGTGCGCAGGATGGCGATGTCGGCGCGCTTGTCGGTCACCGTCATCACCAGCGTGGACACCAGGTTGAAGGCGGCCACCGCCACGATCAGGGTCAGGATGATGGCCATCATCCGCTTCTCGATCTGCACCGCGTCGTACCAGGCGGCGTTGGTGCGGGTCCAGTCGCGCACCAGCACGCCCGGGCCCAGGCGGTCGGCCAGGTCCTGGCCCACGGTGCGGGCCTGCTGCACGTCGGCCAGGCGCAGCTGCACGCCGGTGGGCCCGTCGGTGCGGAACAGGCGGGCGGCGTCGTCCAGGTGCACCAGGGCCAGCGCGCTGTCGTACTCGTAGTGCCCGACGTTGAACACGCCCGCCACGGTGAACTGCTTCAGGCGCGGGACCACGCCCGCCGGCGTGACCTGTCCGCCCGGCGCGATCAGCGTGACCGGGTCGCCGACGCGCACGCCCAGCGCCCTGGCCAGCTCCACCCCCAGCACGATTTGCCAGGCGCCCGGCTGCAGCCGCGCCAGCGTGCCGTCGCGCGCCAGGGTGGCGGCCATGTCGGTGATCGCGGGCTCGGTCTCGGGCAGCACGCCGCGCACCACCGCACCGCGCATGGTCTCGCCGCGCGCCAGCAGGGACTGCACCGCCACATAGGGCGCCGCCGCCTGCACACGGGGGTCGGTCTGCGCCTGGCGCGCCAGCGCCTGCCAGTCGGGCAGGGCCTGGCCGGCACGGTCCATCACCTCGATGTGCGGGATCGCTGCCAGCATGCGGTCGCGCACCTCCTTCTGGAAGCCGTTCATCACCGACAGCACGATGATCAGCGCCGCCACCCCCAGGGCGATGCCGACCACCGACACCAGGGAGATGAAGGAGATGAAGCCGTTGCGGCGGTCAGCGCGCCCGGCGCGGGTGTAGCGCCAGCCGACCTGCCATTCGTAGGGCAAGGACCCGAGGAGTTTCATGGGGGGGGATGCTACCGGAGCGCCACCGCTGCTGCCCCAAGGCACAGCCCGCGCAGGCCAGCCGCCCCAGCCTGTCACACGGGCCGCGGGTTCCCCCGGAGTCCGCCGGCGGCCGCGCCCGCACGCGGCGGCCTGGCCCGCGGATTGCATTGCGGGGTGTCAGCCGAGGAGCTGAAACAAAAGGAGACAAGGCATGACGCCTCAAGAGCGCCAGTGGATCGAGACGCTGCTGGACATCCGGCCGCCCTGGCAGGTGCAGGCCTGCCGCATGAGCCCCGAGGACAAGCATGTCACCGTGCAGGTCTCGACACCGGCCGAGGCGGGCGGGCCGTTCTGGGCCCCGCGCCGCGCCGCCGCGCCCACCCGCCAGCTGCACTGGACGCACCTGCGCCTGGCCGGGCGCCGCTGCGACATCACGCTGGCCCTGCGCGACGGCCAGCGCGTGCCCGACGCCCCCTGGGCCGGCGACCCTGCCCTGCCCTTCAGCCACGCGCTCTCGCGCCTGGTGCTGGACCTGCTGCTCGAGGGCGTCACCATGCAGCAGCTCTGCCGCATGCTGGACCTGCCGCTGGCCGAGCTGTGGAAATACAAGTACCGGCTGGACCACGGCAGTGCGCGGGCACCGCAGCCGCGTGAGGCCACCCCGTCCGCCACCACCACCACGCGCCCTGCCCCGACGCCCGCCCCGAGCACGACCGCAGCACCGGCCACACCCGCCGACGCGGCCCGCGGCGCCGACGACGACGAGGCCATCCCGCCCGAGGACGCGCCGGTCTGGCTGGGGCTGCTGACCGGGCAGCAGGTGATCGAGGTCCGCACCCTGGGCCTGAAGCTGCTGCTGGCCAAGCTCGGCCGCGAAGCCGCGACCCACCGCGATGCCGACCTGCACCGCCAGGCCGCCCGCGGCCTGTACCGCTACTTCGTGCGCAACCAGCCGGTGCTGTCGGCCGAGATCGCACAGCTGCGGGCCGCCGACCAGGCCGCCCGCGACGCCCTGGCCCAGCGCCTGGCACGCGCCACGGTGACCGAGGACGGCGACGTGCCCGACGTCAGCGACCCGATGTGGCAGGCCCTGCTCAGCGGCGAGCTGGACCTGGACGTGCGCACCCTCAGCCTGCGCCTGCTGCTGACCAAGCTGCGCCAACAGGCCCGCGGCCTGCAGGACGACGAGCTGCGCATGCTCAAGCTCGTCGAGCTGCACCGCTACTTCGCGCGCCACCGGGCGGCGTTGCGCCACGAGATCGACCAGCTGCGCCACTGGACGCTGAACTGATGCCCCTGTCCGACACCCTCGCGATGAATCCCCTCGCCCACCAACTGGTCTCGCTCGACGAGGCCGCCCGCCTGATCCGCGCCGGCCGCCCCTGCTGCATCGCCGGCGACGAGGCCCTGCTGCGCCAGCTGCCGCGCGGCACCTGGATCGGCGGCACCATCCCGTACTTCATGGCCGACGCCGGCGGCACCTGCAGCCGCCAGCAGGTGTTCGTCGCCGAGATGCCCGCCGGCCCGGTGCCCGCCCGGGTGCGGCGCCACCAGCTGGCCGACCTGGACCGCCTGTGCGTGGAGGCCCCTGAACAGGGCTTCAGCGTGCTGGTGCTGCCCGCCTTCAGCGCGGTCCACGAGGCCTTCGCCCAGGAGGCCCCCGGCTACGACGACATGTACCTCAAGCCCCTGGTGGGCTGGATCGCCGGCACCCACCTCGAGGACGCCGGCGCGCGGCCGCTGGTGGTGGACGGCAGCACCGGGGAGCTGCTGGACAACGCCGCCGTGGTGCTGCAGGTGCCGCTGCCCGAGCACGCCCTGGTGCACGTGGACATCGTCAACCTGTTCACCCCCGGCGACGGCCCGGTGATCGAGTTCCGCGAGGGCGGATTCAGCGGCGGCGATTGCCTGATCGACGGCCGGCCGGCCAACCTGCACGACTGGTGCACGGCCCAGTCGGTGGACACCCGGTGGCCGCTGGTGGCCGATTACCACGGCGCCCTGATCAACGTCAGCATCAAGGGCCTGGACGCCCGCCGCCGCGCGGTGGACTTCTACGCCCCGGTCTTCGCCGGCGTGGCCTACCGCCTGGCCAAGCCCATGCCCGACTACAGCGCGGCCTTCGCCCGCGCCATGGCCCAGGGCGGCCCCGCGCAGGACCCGGTGTTCTGCTGCAACTGCATCCTGAACTACCTGCATGGCGAGCTGCAGGGCCGCCGCACCGGCCGCTTCCAGGGCCCGATGACCTTTGGCGAGATCGGCTACCAGTTGCTCAACCAGACCCTGGTCCACCTGAGCGTCGAGGGGCTCTGATCGGCCCCGCAGGGACAACCGGTGCGGGGGCCGCCGGATAATGCGGCCCCTATGCACCTGGTGGTTCCCTTCGCATCCGCGCTCTCGCCCGCCGCCGGCCAGGCGGTCTCCACGCTCTCGCTGCCCGCGCTGGAGCGCCTGCTCGGCCGGCTGTCCCCGGTGGCCGAGGACCGCGGCGACGAGATGAGCCTGTCCACCCCGCACGAGCGCGCCATTGCCGCCGCGCTGGGATGGCCGCTGACCGACGGCCTGCTGCCGCTGGCCGCGCGCCAGGCCCGCCGGGACGGCCTGGCGCCGCAACCCGGCGAGGGCTGGGGCCTGCTCACGCCCACCCACTGGCACCTGGGCACCGAGCAGGTCTCGCTGACCCACCCCGACGAGCTGGACCTGGACGAGGACGAGGCCCGCGCCCTGTTCGAGGCCGTGCGCCCGCTGTTCGAGGACGACAGCCAGGGCTGGCGCCTGCACTGGGGCACGCCGCAGCGCTGGTACGCGGTCCACCCCAGCCTGGCCGAGCTCCCCAGCGCCTCGGCCGACCGCGTGATCGGCCGCAACGTGGACTGGTGGCTCAACAGCCACCCGCTGGCCCGGCCGCTGCGCCGCCTGCAGGCCGAGGTCCAGATGCTGCTGCACACCCACCCGCTGAACGAGGCCCGCGCCGCCCGCGGCCTGCTGCCGGTCAACTCCTTCTGGCTCAGCGGCACCGGCGCCGCCGCGGCGACGCCCGAAACCGAGCCCTTCGTGCTGGACGAGCGCCTGCGCGCCCCGGCCCTGGCCGAGGACTGGACCGCCTGGGCCGAGGCCTGGGCCGCGCTGGACGCCGGCCCCGTGGCCGAGTGGCTGGCCCGCGCCGAGCGCGGCGAGCCGGTCGCCCTGACCCTGGCCGGCGAGCGCCACGCCCGCCGCTGGGCGCCCCGCCCGCTGCCCTGGTGGCGCCGCGTGCTGGGCACGCCACGCGTCCACGCCGCCCGCGTGCTGCAGGACCTCTGACACCCATGAGCACCCCCCCCACCCTGGTCGAGCGCGACGTCAACCCGCGCACCGCCTTCGCCCTGGAACAGGGCGGCCAGCCCCCGCTGCTGGCCCGCCTGTTCGCCGCCCGTGGCGTGCGCGGCCCCGACGAGCTCGACGACGGCCTGCAGCACCTGCTGCCGCCCGCCCAGCTCACCGGCACCGAGGCCGCCGCCCGCCTGCTGGCCGACGCCATCGCCGACGGCCGCCGCCTGTGCGTGGTGGCCGACTACGACTGCGACGGCGCCACCGCCTGCGCCACCGCCCTGCGCGGCCTGCGCATGCTGGGTGCTCGGCCGGAGCGCACCCACTACGTGGTGCCCGACCGGGCGGTGCACGGCTACGGCCTGACCCCCACCATCGTCGACCTGGCCATCGAACAGTGCCAGCCCGACCTGCTGATCACGGTGGACAACGGCATCGCCAGCCTGGACGGCGTGGCCCACGCCCGCGCCCGCGGCCTGCAGGTGCTGGTCACCGACCACCACCTGCCGGCCCTGGTGGACGACGTGGTCGTGCTGCCGCCGGCCGAGGTCATCGTCAACCCCAACCAGCCCGGCTGCGCCTTCCCCAGCAAGTCGCTGGCCGGCGTGGGCGTGGTGTTCTACGTGCTGCTGGCGCTGCGGGCCGAGCTGCGCGCCCGCGGCCGCTTCGACCCCGCCAGCCAGCCGCGCCTGGACGCCCTGCTCGACCTGGTCGCCCTGGGCACCGTGGCCGACGTGGTGCGACTGGACGGCAACAACCGCCGCCTGGTGGCCCAGGGCCTGCGCCGCATCCGCAGCGGCCGCATGCAGCCGGGCGTGGCCGCGCTGTTCCGCGCCGCCTCGCGCCAGCCCGATCGGGCCAGCGCCTTCGACTTCGGGTTCGCGCTGGGCCCGCGCATCAACGCCGCCGGCCGCCTGTCCGACATGACGCTGGGCATCGAATGCCTGCTGACCGACGACTTCGTCCGCGCCGGCGAACTGGCCCAGCAGCTCGACGCGATCAACCGCGAGCGCCGCGAGGTCGAGGCCGGCATGCGCGAGCAGGCCGAGGCCCTGCTCGAGGATCTGATGCCCCAGGGCGACGCCCCGCCGGCCCTGGTGCTGTTCGACCCCGATTTCCACGAAGGCGTGGTCGGCATCGTGGCGGGCCGCATGAAGGACCGCCTGCACCGCCCCACCTTCGTCTTCGCCCAGGGCGCCGACGGCCGGCTCAAGGGCTCGGGCCGCTCGATCCCGGGCTTTCACCTGCGCGACGCGCTGGACCTGGTCAGCAAGCGCCACCCCGGCCTGCTGCTGAGGTTCGGCGGCCACGCCATGGCGGCGGGCGCCACGCTGGGCCGCCCCGAGGACGTGGCCACCTTCGACGCGGCGCTGCGCCAGGTGGCGCAGGAATGGCTGTCACCCGACGCCCTGACCCGCACCATCGCCACCGACGGCCCGCTGCCGGCCGAGTACTTCACCCCGCAGACCGTGCAGACCCTGGACGCCCAGGTCTGGGGCCAGGGCTTCGAGGCGCCGCTGTTCTGCGACCGGGTGCAGGTGGTGCAGCAGCGCCTGGTGGGCGAGAAGCACCTGAAGCTGCGGGTGCGCCACGGCAGCGCGCTGCGCGACGCGATCTGGTTCGGCCATGCCGAGCCGGTGCCCGAGCAGGTTCGCCTGGCCTACCGGCTGAGCCTGGACGAGTTCCAGGGCCAGCAACGCATCCAGATGGTGGTCGAGGCGGCGGCCGACTGATCGGGGCCGCCCCGCCCCTGTTCAGGGGCGACCGAAGTAGGCGGCGTTGAGCGTGAAGCCGTGGTCGATGATGGCCTCGAGCTCGCGGTGCGCCAACTCGTTGGCGATCACGGCACGCATGCTGTCGAGGGACATCGGCTCGCGGGCGTCCACGTGCAGGATGTGGAAGCCGTACTCGGTGGGCACGACGCCGCTGGTCTCGCCGGTGGGCAGCGCATAGGCCGCCGCCTCGAAGGCCGCGACGGTGGAGCCCTTGGCCACGAAGCCGATGTCGCCCCCGCGCGCGGCCGAGCCCAGGTCGTCGGACTCGGTGCGGGCCAGGGCGGCGAAGTCGGCCCCCTTGGCCAGGCGCGCCAGCAGGGACTCGGCCTTGGCCCGGGCCTGCGCCGCGCCAAGGTCCGGCCGCCCCTTGCGCAAGGCCACCGGAGAGCCGCTCATGCGGACCAGGATGTGGCGCACCCGCGGTTGGGCGTATTCGTCCTGGTGGGCGGCGTAATGGGCCTTGAGCAGCTCGTCGTTGCGCATGTAGCCCTTGCGCAGGCTGACCAGCAACTCGTTGACGAGCAGCTGCTGCACCTGGTTGCGGATCTTCAGCTGCACCGCCGGGTCCTGGTCGACGCCGCGCCGCCGGGCCTCGAGCTCCAGCGCCAGGGCCCGCCCGAACTCGGCACCCAGTGCCGCCTTGGCGGCGCCGGGATCGCCCATGGCCACCTTCTGGCGCGGGTCGCCATTGAGCATGGCCTCGAACTCGGCCCGGCTGACCGATTGGCCACCCGCTTCGATCACCGCGGTGCCCGAGGACACCTGCGCCTTCAGGGGCGCACCACCCAGCAGGGCCAGCGAGGCGCCCAGGACCAGGGAACGGGCAAGCGTCATGGGGAACCTCATTGGCAGTTGGGGAACTTGAAGGACGCGATGCGGGTGCGCCAGTTGAAGGTGCCGTTCGCCCCGATGTATTGGGTCGTGAACCAGAAGGTGCAGTCATCGGCCGGGTCGATCTGCATCGTGGAGTAGTCGCCCCAGCGGGACAGGCCGGTGGTCTGGCTGCCCCCGCCGGCCTGGACGATGGCCTCGGTGCGCAGCAGGTTGCGCGGGTCCGCCCGCTTGCGGGCGTTCACCCGGATGTCCGGCTTGACCGCCGCCGACGCCCCCGAATACCCGATGCCGATGTTGCCCAGCTTGTCGAAGGCGGCCGAACTCATCCAGCGGTGGGTGGAATCGGCCCGGTAGGTGCTGTTCTGGTAGACCACGGGCGGATTCGCGTTCGGGCTGCGGACCTCCATCCAGTGCAGGTCGGCGCGGCTGCTGCCGCCACTGCCGTTGCTGTCCACCGACTGGGTCAGCAGCAAGGCGTCGTAGCTGCCGAAATTGCGGTAGACCAGCCGGTACATGTGGCGGTCGGCCAGGGTGTCGAGCCGCTGGGTGGTGCCCGGCTGGGGCACGCAGGAGCCACCCGCGTCATTGCAGGCGGCCACCGTGGCCGCATCGGTGGTGATGCCGACGAAGGACAGCGGCGCGCCGCCGAACCCGTCGTCGAAGGTGGACAGGGCCGGCGTCGTGAAGTTGGGGCGGAACTTGGTCAGCTGCAGGGTGTAGGGCGCCGCCGGGTTCCAGTAGTAGTTCCACGACACATGGATGTTGGGCGTCCCGGCCGGCGGCGGGTTCGGACCGTCCAGGTCCGCGGGCAGGAAGCTGAAGCGCTGGGCGCTCTGGAAACAGATCTGCGTCGCCGCCGATCCGGTCATCATCGCGGCCCGGTCATAGGCGCAGGCCCGACCGCCGGCAAAGCTGCTGCCGGTGGTGAACATGTTGTAGGTCAGGTAGTAGGCATCGGGCCAGACCGCGAGCTTGCCGTAATCCGGCAACACGTTGCCGAAGTTGTACTCGTACAGGTAGTAGGCCCCCATCGCGTTGTTGGTCTGGGAGACCGCGATGCACTGCGCGTTGTTGGTGAAGGCCGCATTGAAGGCGAACTGCGACAGGATCCAGCGACCGGCCATGCGGTCATACTGCACGATGGGGTCACCCCGGTTGAACGTCTTGCACAGGCTGCCGTCCGGCAGGCCCTGCCAGATGTAGTTGCCCGCCACGAAGCCCGGCGCCGGGAGCTGCGGGGTGCCGGCCTTGTCATAGACCGCGAGCTGCGAGTTGACCCACTGCACGATCTGGGTGGGACTGACGGCCAGCGTGGTGTCGGGCGGGGCCCCGGAGATCGCGAAGCCCGGGGTTCCCAGGCCGAGGGCCTCGAAATTGGCGCCCATCGCCACCCCCAGGGCCTGGACGTTGCTGGTCTGCAGATAGGTGGCCGGCGCGGTCACGGCCAACGACGGGGCGAGCAACTCCATCTGCCGGCCGGCCTGAACCGTCTCGGACTTGTCCATCGTATGGTTGCGCGAAGGCCGGACCGGTCGCGGCGCGAAGGCGCTGGTCTGGGCCCGCATGGCGATGGTCTGCAGCGGCTCGGACACCCCGAGGTACGCGGCCTCGTTGAGCAGGGGCCCGTTGACCTGGGCCATCGCGGGGCCTGCCAGCAGCAGGGCCAGAAGTGCAATTCGGCGCATGGGAACCTCCGGTTCAGGCACGAGGGGTGGCACGACGGCGCAGACCGCCGACCGCCGCCAGGCCGGCGGCGAACAGCAGGGCGGAAGCGGGCTCGGGCACGGCATGGGAGATCGCGCCGCCCAGCAGGAAGGCTTGCTCGTTGCCCGTCTCCCACCAGCCGAACCCGTCGTGGTAGACCCCACCCGGCCCGGCCGCAGCGCTGGTGCCCCAGAGCATGTCGCTGGGGGTGGTCTGGCCCGCGGGCCCGTTGTGCAGCGCGAGCCAGTAATGCCCGGCCGCCAGCGAGAACGAGACGCCGATGTCGAAGCGGAACTCCTGGTAGCCGAAGCCGCTCGACTGTCCGGTCGCCACCCCGGCCAGGGAGAGCGTCGCGCCCTGCAACAGGCTGCCCGGGCTGCCGCCCGCGTCGGAGTAGATGCCCCAGGTCAGCTGACCCGAGTAGTCGGCGGCGGAAGCCTGCAGCGACCAGAAGGTGATGCTGCTGATGTCATGGGCGGCGCTGAGCTGGAAGTCATCCGCCACGCGGAACTCCGACATCTGGGTGCCCCAGGACTGGTTGGGCGCCCCGTTGTCGAAGGCCGTGGCCGCGGAGGCCGCCGTGCTGGCCAGGCCGGCGAGCGCCAGGCACAGGCGGGACAGATGGGATGTGGGCATCTGGAACCTCTCGGACGTCTTGGCAGTGGGCTGCGGCCCCCGGGACGCCGGCCGCTGGCCTGCATCGGGGGTTCTTTGTGCCAGTCAGTGAAGCAGGTTCGGGCACCGCTGCGAACAGGTGGAACCCAGAAAAGGGCCTCAACCCCCTAGGTCAATCAGGGTGTATGCGTCCTCGACCCAGAACGCCGCCGCGGCATAGAAGCCCTCCCAGACGCAGCCGTTGCAGCCCCGCCCGCAGCAGGTCGTGGGCTCGGGAGGCGGTGGCCGCAGCACCAGGCCGCGGGAGGCCAGCTCGGCCTGCAGCCGCGCGAAGGTGGCGCGCACCGTGGACAGGTCGCTGGTCATGTGCCGCCCAGCACCCAGTCGGCGCGCGGCCGGGTGGCCGCGATGCGCCGGGCATTGGCCTCGTCGCTGCGCATCACCCATTCCAGGGCGGCTTCGGGGCTGCGGCCGTGGGCCACGTGGCGGGCCACCAGGCGCGGCACGCGCACCGCGTCGGGCAGGTCCAGGTACCAGCAGGCGTCGAGCAGGCCTGCCACCGGCCCCCAGCCCTCGTCCTCCAGCAGCAGGTAATTGCCCTCGACGAGCAGCAGCGGGGTGTCGGGGGCCACGGCCACCGCGCCGGCCACGGGCTCCTCGAGCTCGCGCCGGAACTCGGGCGCGTAGACCGGCGGGTCGGCCGGGCGCTGCGCGCGCAGCCGCTGCAGAAGCGCCACGAAGCCGGCGGCGTCGAAGGTGTCGGGCGCGCCCTTGCGATCGGCCCGGCCCAGGCGCACGAGCTCGGTCTGGGCCAGGTGGAAGCCGTCCATCGGCAGCACCTGCACCTGACCCGGCCGCGCCGCCGCCAGTGCCGCGGCCAGGGTGGACTTGCCGCCCCCTGGCGGGGCCACCAGGCCCAGGAGCTGGCGGCGACCCGCGGCGATCAGCGCGTCCAGGCGGGCCAACGCACCCTCGGGCAACGCGGCGGTCATGCGACGTACTGGCCAGCGGCCTGGCGCAAGGCCTCGGCCACCCGGCGCGACAAGGCGGCGGGCCCCAGCACCTGGACATTCGGCCCGTGGCGCAGGATGTCCATCACCAGCTCGGTGGCGTCGGCATAGGGCAGGCGCATCTCCAGGCCGCCGTCGGCCAGGGGGGTGAGTTGCTGGTCGGGGTGCCACTCCTCGTGGCGCACCCACTGCGCGGCCTGGGCGTCAAAGCGCAAGCGCGCGGTCTGCAGGGCCTTGCCGCTGAAGATGCCGTAGCCGCCGTCCAGCTCGGATTGCACCGTCTTGAGGGACACGTCCTTGGCCCGCTCGTCGTCCAGCACCCGCAGTTCCACCACCGCGTCCAGGGCGAAGCGGCGCAGGCCCTCGCTGCGGTGACACCAGGCGTCCAGGTACCAGGTGTTGCGGTAGAAGGTCAGGCGCTGGGGCGAGACCACCCGCTGCGACTCGCTGCCTTTGCCACGGGTGAAGTAGCGCATGTCGACGCGGCGGCGCTTGAGCAGGGCGCTGCCCACCCGCTCGAACCAGCGGCTGGGCACCGGCCGGCGGGCCGGGCTGGCGATGCGCACTCGGCGCATCAACTCGCGGGACTCGCTGTCGCTGGCCCCCAGCATGCCATGCAGCTTGTCGAGCAGGGGCTGCAGGTGGCGACCCAGCACGCCGCCGGCATCCAGCCCCTCGATCAGCTGGTGCATGGTCAACAGGGCGTGGATCTCGGCCTCGCTGAACCAGACCCCTGGGAGCTCGTGGGCGGTGGCCCGCCCGCCCCGGCCGGGCGCCGGGCCCTCGAAGCGGTAGCTGTTGCTGTCGCGGTCGTAGACGATCGGGGCGTCCATGCGCTCGCGCAGGTACTGAAGGTCGCGTTTGAGCGTGGCGCGCGAGACCTCGAGCTCGTCGAGCAGGGTGTCGAAGCTGACGCCGCCACGCGACTTGATCAGCAATTCGATGCGGTAGAAGCGTTCGGTGCGGTCCAGGGGGGCCTCCGGGGCTCAGGGGATGAGCCTGAAGCATAACCGCCACGGGGGAATCCCCCCGAAACACCCGATTTCACCTGGCTCATCCCTTGAGCCCACCGACGGTCAGACTTCGTTCCATGCCCCGGGAATCCCCCGGCGCCCCACCCGAGCACGGAGTCCCCCATGTCCCAGGTTGCCCTCGCCTTCGCCGACGCCCCCCAGACCGCCCCGGTCGCCGCCGCGCTGCCCGAGCCCGGCAGCCCCGCGCGCACCGGCTTCGAGCTGGGCTGGGACCACGCCCGCCACGGCCTGCTGCCGCCGGCCAGCCACGCCGACGCCGCCAGCGCGCTGCGCCAGGGCTGGGAAGCCGGCCGCGCCATCATCGGCCCGCGCACCCGCCCGGCGCACCTGGCGGTGCGCCGCTGGCTGGCGCTGAGGGTGCAGGCCTGGGAGCAGGGCGTGGCCTTCGAAGAGGTGCAGCTCACCCCGCACTACATCGCCCAGCTCGACGCGGTGGTCTGCCCGGTGACCCGCCAGCCACTGGCCGGACACGGTGATCGCGGCGTGGTGGCCCGGGTCTTCGAGGGCGCCGGCTGCGCCGCCGGCAACCTGGTGCTGCTGGATGCGACCGCTGCCGCCGCCAAGGCGGGCCGGCGCTGGGACGACGCCCGACTGCAGGCCGTGCTGGCCGAGGCCCGCCCGGGCCACGAAGCCGCCGAGGTCACCCTGGACCGGGACGCCTGGGCCCGTCTGTCCACCCTGATGAGCTTTTGCACGCCGCTGCCGCACGAGCTGGCCGCCAAACTGCCGCGACGGGTGCTGCCGCCCAACCGCCTGCGCCTGCTCAACCCCATCCAGGGCCTGCAGGCGCTGATCACCCGCTTGCTGCTGCGCCCGGGCTATGCCGAGCGCAGCCAGCGCCTGGCGGCGCTGCTGCCGGCCGGTGAGGTGCGGCGCGACTTTCTGCTGGTGTTCCACAGCCTGCTGCCGCGGGCCTGGGACGGTGGCCGGCCGCAGGGCCTGCGCCAGCTGCGCGAGCGGCTGGAAGACGGCTGGGCCCAGCCGGCCCTGCTGCGCCGCTGGCAGCGCTTCGCCGCGCACTTCGATGCCTCGTCGGCCGAGGCCCTGGTGCGCCGGGCGCTGGAGGCCGGACTGGGCGACACCCATGTCGAGCTCCACCCGGCCGAGCGCGCCACCGAGGGTTGGGCGCTGGAGACCCGCGGCCGGGTGGAACGCGCCCCCCGCGGACCGGCCCTGCGGCTGGTGCCGACCACCTGAACGCGGCTCAGGCGTAGGTGACCCAGCCGGCGTGGGCCGGCGAGTCCAGGTGCGGCAGCGTGTTGAAGGTCAGCAGGCTGTGGCGCTTGGGGCTGGCCGCCAGCTCGCACAGCGCGCTGTTGCGGATGCGCATGTTCAGGTCCACCACCGTCTCGGGCGGTGCCTGCAGCACCAGGCCCAGCGCGGTCGAGATCGGGCCGCCGCTCGACACCACCAGCACCCGGCGGTCGTGGGCGCCGCGCGCCCGCTCCAGGGCTGCCGCCACCCCGGCCTTGAAGTCGGCATGGGTGGGCATGCCCTCGGGCCGTGATTCGCCCGCCATCCACGCCAACAGGCCGCGGCGCAGCAGCAGGAAGTGCTCCCGCGCGGCCTCGGGCCGGCGCACCACCGGCAGCGGCGCGTCGTGGATCGCCCGGACGACGGCATCGCTGTCGTACTCGTCCAGACCGGCCATCACCTCGGGCTCGGGCAGGCCGCCCAGGCCCTCGGCCAGGGCGTCGAAGCTCTGCCGGTGGCGGCGCAGGCGGCCGATCAGCACGACATCGAAGCCCTGCCCGCGCTCGGCGAAGTACTCTCCCAGGCGCCGGCACTGTTGCCGCCCCAACTCGCTGAGCTGGTCATAGTCGGCGGCGCCAAACGAGGCCTGGCCATGGCGGACGAGGTGCAGGGATCCCATGGGCGCATTTTCGGGGGCCCTGGCCCGGCGGGGGTGTCACCCGGGTGACGGCGCCCACCTGGGACTTGCCCGGGGCCATGAGATGCCACCGTGACGCCCCGCATTTCCGGGCGCCGGGCCGGTGCAAGGCGCCTGACAATCGGAGCCAGCCGCTTCCCCTCACCCGCCGGCGGCCCCTCGATGAAACGAGTCGTCCCGATTGCCCTGGCCCTTGCCGCCGCCGTTCTGGCGACAGGTGGCTGGATCACCCATGTGCTGGTCAGCCAGCGCCAGCAGCAGGGAGTGGCCGACGCCGCCCGCCGCTTCGAGCGCGAGGCCGACCACCTGGCCAGCGATGTCCACGAACACCTGGTCGCGGTGCTGCCGACGATGCAGGGCATCCGCGGCCTGGTGGCCGGCAGCGACCACGTCTCGGCCGCCGAGTTCCGGCGCTACCTGGACAGCAGCCAGCGCGGCGAACTGGGCGAAGGCGTGCACCTGCTGGGCGTGGTCAGCCGCTGGCCGCGCCAGTCCCAGTCAGCGGTCGAACGGCAGGTGGCCCGCGAGCGACCGGGCTACCGCTGGCGCCCCCTGGGCGAGGACCGCCCAGCGACCGCCCTGCCGCTGCGGCTGGGCTACCCGAGCGCCCATGAGCGGGACTGGCTGGGGGCGGACCTGTCCACCCATGCCGACCTGGCCGCAGCCGCCGAACAAGCCCTCCAAGGGAACCTTCCCGTCCTGTCAACGGCGGTCACCGGGCCCGACGGCGAACGCCGCTGGTGGCTGCTGCTGCCGACCGAAGCCGAAGGCCGCGACCGCGGCACCCCGGACGCCCTGATCGTGGCCACGGTCTCGCTGGACCGCATCGTCTCGGCACTGCGCGCCGTCCACGAGCCAAGCCTGGACTTCGGGCTGGTGGAGCTCACCCCCGGCCGGGAGCCGATGCAGGTGGCGGCGTCACGGCACGCCCGCCCGAGCCGCTGGCACGCCCAGCGGCTGATGACCGTGGGCCAGCGCCTGTGGCGGCTGGAGGTGTCCAGCAGTGCCGCGTTCGAGCAGGGTCTGGACACCGAGGGCCCGCGCCTGGTGGCCTGGGCCGGGGCGCTGGCCTCGGTCACCCTGGCCGCACTGGTCGGCCTGATCACCCACCTGCGCATCAGCAGCCGGGCCGAGGTTCGCCGCCTGGGCAAGGACCTCGCCCGCCTGGCCGCGGTGGCCGAACGCACCAGCAACGCGGTCTTCCTGACCGACCTGCACGACCGCATCACCTGGGTCAACGAGGGCTTCTGCCGCATGTACGGCCACCCCGCCCCCGAGGCGCTGGGGCGTCAACCCCAGGACCTGCTGGGCGGTGGTGGCGACGACACCGATGCCCTGCGGCGGCTCGAATCGGCCCGCCAGCAACAGACCCCCTGCCGGGTCGAACTGGTGCACCGGACCCGCGACGGCCGGACGCTGTGGGTGGAGCTCGAGCAGCAGCCCATGCTGGACGAGCTCGGGCGCGTCAGCGGCTTCATGGCGATCGCCGCCGACCTGACGTCGCAAAAGGAGACCGCGTTGCAACTGGCCTCGGTGGTCCGCGAGAACCAGGGCCTGCTCAACACCATCCGCCAGCATTCGCTGCTGTCCGTGGCCGATGCCGACGGGCGCATCATCGACGTCAACGAGGCCTTCTGCGAGCGCAGCCAATACGGCCGCGAAGAGCTGATCGGCCAGAGCCACCGTCTGCTGCGCTCCGACCACCACCCCGGGCCCTTCTGGTCGGCGATGTGGGCCACGATCAGCGCCGGCAAGCCGTGGCGCGGCCAGATCTGCAACCGTGCCAAGGACGGCAGCCTGTACTGGGTCGACAGCATCATCGCGCCCTTCCGCGGGCACGACGGCCAGATCAGCCGCTATGTCTCGATCCGCACCGACATCACCGCCGCCAAGCGTGCCGAGCAAGCCCTGCGCGAGAGCGGCCAGTTCCTGGAACGGGTGGGCCGCATCGCCGGCGTGGGCGGCTGGAGCCTGGCCCTGACCGCCGGCCAGGGCACCGCCCTGGAGTTGCGGCTGTCCGACACCCTGCAGCGCCAATTCGGCGTGCAGGGCCGGCAGGGTCCGGGCCTGAGGGGCCTGCTGCGCCGCCTGCAGCCCGAAGGCCGCCGGGCACTGATCCATGCCTGCCGGCGCGCCCGCCGCGGCGAGGGCGGCTGGGACCTGGAGCTGGGCCTGCGCACCGCCGGGCCGCTGCGCTGGCTGCGGGTGGTGGGAGAGCTCGAGACCGACACCGGCGGTGGCGCCTGGCGCCTGGTCGGTGCGGTGCAGGACGTGACCCGACAGCGTGAACTGAAAGACGGACTGCGCCGCACCAACGACACCCTGCGCGGCGTGCTGGAGAACCTGCCGGTGGGACTGGCCGTCTTCGATGCCGAGCGCCGCCTGGGCGTGCGCAACCAGGGTTTCGCTCCGGCCCTGCGCATCGCGCCGGACTGGCTGGCCCAGCCCGGCCTGCGGCTGGAAGACATCGTGCGCGAGGTCGGCCGCATCGCGGGCCAGCCCTGGGAGACGATCGAGGCGCAGATGGCGCGCTGGGCGGTGCATGTGCGCGAGCGCCAGCGCGAGGTCTTCGAGGTCGAGCGCGCCGGCGGCACCGTGCTGGAGGTGACCAGCGCCCCGATGCCCGATGGCGGCATGGTGCTGATCTACCAGGACATCAGCGAACGCAAGGCGCGCGAGGCCGAGATCCGGCGTGCCGACGTCCTGCTGCGCACGGCCATCGCCACGCTCAACGAGGGCTTCGTGCTCTACGACCCCGACGACCGCCTGCTGCTGTGCAACGAGCCCTATCGGCAGATGTTCGCGCTCACCGGCGACCTGATCCGGGAGGGCAACACCTTCGAGGCCATCATCCGCGGCGGGGTCGCAAGGGGTCAGTACCCGGACGCCGTCGGTCGAGAGGAAGACTGGATCCGCCGGCGCCTGGCCCTGCATCGCGAGGCCGCTGGCGAGACCATCCTGAAGGTCGACGATGGCCATTGGCTGCGCGTGGTCGAGCGCCGCACGCCCGACGGCCACACCGTGGGCTTCCGCATCGACATCACCGAGCTGGTGGAGGCGCGCCAGCGGGCCGAGCAGGCCAGCCAGGCCAAGAGTCTGTTCCTGGCGGCGATGAGCCACGAGATCCGCACCCCGCTCAATGCCGTGCTGGGCATGCTGCGTCTGCTCCGCCGCACCCCGCTGACGATGCGCCAGGCCGACTACGTGATGAAGACCGAGGGCGCGGCCCGCACCCTGCTGGCCCTGCTCAACGACCTCCTGGACGCGTCCAAGATCGAGGCCGGCAAGATGGAGCTGGACCCGCAGCCCTTCCAGCCGCGTCGCCTGCTGGGCGACCTGGAGGCCATGCTCACCGCCCAGATGACCGATGAGCGGCCCCTGCGCCTGGTCGTCGAGGGCAGCCCGGACCTGCCCGAGTGGCTGCAGGGCGACGCCATGCGCCTGATGCAGGTGCTGCTCAACCTGGGCGCCAATGCCCTGAAGTTCACCGAGGCCGGCGAGGTGAGGGTGTCCTGGCGCCTCGTCGACCTGCGCGATGGACGGGCCCAGGTCCAGGCCGAGGTCCGCGACACCGGCATCGGCATCGCGCCGGAACACATGGAGCGCATTTTCAGCGGCTTCAGCCAGGCCGAATCGTCCACCGCCCGCCGCTACGGCGGGACCGGCCTGGGGCTGACGATCTGCCGCCAACTGGTGCAGCTGATGGGCGGCCAGCTGGCGCTCGAAAGCGCGCCGGGCCAGGGCAGCCGATTCCATTTCACGATCGAGCTGCCGGTGGCCGCCCCGGGGGCCGAGGACAGCGCCTGGCGCGTCCTGGGCGAGGCCGGCGGGCCCGCGCCGGTGCGGGCCAACGGCCGGCAACTGCAAGGCCTGCGTCTGCTGCTGGTCGAGGACAACGCCAACAACCGCCAGGTGGCCACCGAACTGCTCGAGGACGAAGGCGCGCGGGTCGACTGTGCCGAGGATGGCCAGGTCGCCCTCGACCTCCTGCTGGGCGGACAGCAGACCTACGACGCCGTGCTGATGGACATCCGCATGCCGGTACTGGACGGTCTGGAAACCACCCGGCGCCTGCGGGCCGATCCGCGCCACGCCCACCTGCCCATCATCGCCATGTCGGCCAACGTCTCGCCGGCCGACCGGGCGGCGTCGCTCGACGCCGGACTGGACGAGCACATCGGCAAGCCCTTCGACCTCAAGCAACTGCTGCTCACGCTGCAGCGATGGACCGGCTGGGTGCCGCCCGACGACGCCGGGCCCTCGGAGGGCCTGCCCGACGCGCCACCACCGGCGGCCTTGGCCTTGGCCGAGCGCCTGGGGATCTCGCTGGCGCCGGCCCTGGACCGCGTGATGGGGCGCCGCGATGTCTACCGTCGCCTGGTGCGGCAATTCCACGACCGCCTGGACGACAGCTGCGCCAGCCTGGACACCGCGCTGGACCAGGGCGACGTGGCCCGGCTGGAGCGCGAGCTCCACAGCCTCAAGGGCCTGGCGGGCACCCTGGGGGCCCCGGCGCTGGCCGCGCACGCGGCCGAGCTGGAGGCCGAGGCCGAGCGGGTCGACGCCCCCGCGCTGGCCCGGCTGCACGGGCTGCTGCGCGACACCGCCGCCGCGCTGGGTCAGGTGGGCGACGCCCTGGCACAACCCGACGAGCCCCGGCCATCCCCCGGCGAGGACTCGGCCTGGCCCCCCGCCACGCCGGCCGGCGGCGCCCGCGCGCGCGCCCTGCTGGCGGCGTTGCGAGGGCAACTCGAGGGCTTCGACATGGCCGCGACCGATACCCACGCCCAGCTGCTGCAGGCCTTCCCGGGCCTGCCGCCCGCGGTGCATGCGCCACTGGAGCAGGCGATGGCGCAACTGGACTTCGCCCAAGCGGCCGGACTCGTGCGACAGTTGCAAGACGGCCTCTCCGCCGTGCCCGAGACCGCCACGGCCAAGGCCTGAGTCCCATGAACACGTCCCCAGCCTTTCTGCCGCCAGACCTGACCGGACAGCGTCGCCCCTGCGTGCTGGTGGTGGACGACGAGCCGATCAACATCCAGGCGCTCTACCAGGTGTTCGCGGCCGACTGCCAGGTGTTGATGGCCACCAACGGGCCACAGGCGCTGGCCCTTTGCCGAGAGCGCCAACCCGACCTGGTGCTGCTGGACGTGCTGATGCCGGGCATGGACGGCCTGGAGGTGTGTCGCCTGCTGCAGGCCGAGTCGGCCACCCGGGGCATCCCGGTGATCTTCGTCACCGCCCGCAGTGACCCCGACGCCGAGACCCACGGCCTCGAGGCCGGGGCGGTGGACTTCATCGCCAAACCGTTCAACCCGACCATCGTCCGGGCCCGGGCGAGGACCCACCTGACGCTCAAGCTGCAGTCCGACCTGCTGCGCCAGATGGTCTTCATCGACGGACTGACCGCGGTCCACAACCGCCGCTTCTTCGACGACCGGCTCGAGGCCGAGTGGGGCCGCGCGATGCGCAACCGCAGCACGCTCAGCCTGCTGATGATCGACGTCGACCATTTCAAGGCCTTCAATGACCGGCACGGCCACCAGGCCGGTGACCAGCGCCTGCGCATCGTGGCCGATGTGCTGCGGCGCTGCATTCGCCGCTCCAGCGACATCATCGCCCGCTATGGCGGCGAGGAGTTCGCCTGCATCCTGCCCGAATCCGACCCCGACGCCGTGATGCTGCTGGCGCGCATGATCCTTGAGCGGGTGCGCGAGGAAACCGGTCGGCAAGGTCCCGAGCCGGCCAGCACCGTGAGCATCGGCATCGCCTGCAAACCCCCCGACTTCGACAACCGCAGCGGGGACCATCGCGACCTGCTGCGCCTGGCCGATGCCAAGCTCTACGAGGCCAAGGACGCCGGCCGCGACACCCTGCGCGGCCGGGTCATGGGCCTGCCCCGGGACCTGGACATGCCCTCGCTGTCGCTGGCCGCTCCCCCGGCTCCCGGGCCGGACGACGCCGCCTGATCAGCCCTGGCGCGCCAGCTGCCGCGCCCGCTCCAGCACCCGGTCCATGGCACGCTCCAGGGCGTCGCGCTCCTCGGGCTGCAGCCCCTCGAACAGGTAGTCCTGCCGTGCCAGCACCATGGGCACGATCTTGCGGTAGAGCGCCAGCCCCGCAGGTTGCAGGCGCACGAGGTAGCCCCGGCCGTCCTCGGGGTCGACCTCGCGCGCGATCCAGCCGGCCTGCTGCATCCGGGTGACCGCCCGGCTGGTGCGCATCTTGTCCATCGTGGTGTGCTCGATCAGCGCGGTGGTCTTCATGGGGTTGCGCTCGGCCAGCGCCGCCAGCACCCGCCACTCGTCGCGGCTCAGGTCGAAGCGCTCCGCGTACACCTGGGCCATCGAGCGGCTGACCGCCTCGGCCAGGACCGCCAGGCGGTAGGGGAAGAACTCGTCGAGCTTCATGGGCCGGATGGTAACAACGGTGACGCGTTCATCGACCGGGGAGTCGGTGTTTTCCCTTGAACGCCCGAAGCAGAAGCATCCGTGGCTTGACCATTAATAGTAACGCTCGTTACTATTCAGGCATTCACCCCAAGGAGCCCGCCATGCCGATCCAGCGCATCCACCACGTCGCCTACCGCTGCAAGGACGCCAAGCAGACCGTCGAGTGGTACCAGAAGTACCTGGGCATGGACTTCATCCTCGCCATCGCCGAGGACCAGGTGCCTTCCACCAAGGCACCGGATCCCTACATGCACGTGTTCCTGAACGCCGGCTCGGGCAACGTGCTGGCCTTCTTCGAGCTGCCGAACTCGCCCGAGATGGGCCGAGACGACAACACCCCGGCCTGGGTCCAGCACATCGCCTTCAAGATCGACAGCCTGGAGGAACTCGACCAGGTCAAGGCCCGGCTGCAGGCCGACGGCATCGAGGTGGTCGGCCCCACCGACCACACCATCTTCAAGTCGATCTACTTCTTCGACCCCAACGGCCACCGCCTGGAACTGGCCGCCGACACCGCCACGCCCAAGATGCAGAAGGACCTGGACGAGGTGAAGTGGGCCATGCTCGACGAGTGGGCCCGCACCAAGCGCGCCCCCAAGCACGCCGCCTGGATGCACGACGCCGAGTTCAAGCACTGATCCACCGCCGCGGGCCACCACCATGCAGAAGACCTACACCTACCCCGAGTTCGCCTACCGCTGCTCGGACGAGCAGAAGACCGGCACGGTCAAGCGCCACCCGGTGGTGGTGATCGGCGCCGGCCCGATCGGCCTGACGCAGGCCCTGGACTGCGCCGCCCGCGGCATCCCGGTGGTGGTGCTGGACGACAACAACACCGTCAGCATCGGCTCGCGCGCCGTCTGCTACGCCAAGCGCCCGCTCGAGATCATGGACCGCCTGGGCGTGGGCGAGCGCATGGTCGAGAAGGGCGTGAGCTGGAAGGTGGGCAAGGTCTTCTTCAAGGACGACCTGGCCTACACCTTCGACCTGCTGCCCGAGCCGGCCCACAAGATGCCGGCCATGATCAACCTGCAGCAGTACTACCTCGAGGAGTACATGGTCGAGGCCTGCGATGCCTCGCCCCTGGTGGACCTGCGCTGGAAGCACAAGCTGCTGGCCATCGAGCAGCACGCCGACCACGCGGTGCTGACGGTCGAGACGCCGGACGGCCTGTTCAAGATGGAAGCCACCTGGGTGATCGCCGCCGACGGCGCCAACAGCGACACCCGGCGCATGCTGGACGGCCAGTTCACCGGGCAGTTCTTCCAGGACCGCTTCCTCATCGCCGATGTCGTGATGAAGGCGGACTTTCCGATGTCCTCGACGCCCTCCGGCCCCTCCGGGGCCACCTCCCCGAGGGAGGGCGGGCCCGGCTTGAGGCGGCTCGGCGCCGAGCCCGAGCGCTGGTTCTGGTTCGACCCGCCCTTCTTCAGCCGCCAGGGCAAGCCCACCAGCGTGCTGCTGCACAAGCAGGCCGACAACGTCTGGCGCATCGACTTCCAGCTCGGCTGGGACGCCGACCCCACCGAGGCCAGGAAGCCCGAGAAGGTGATCCCGCTGATCCAGGCCATGCTGGGCCCCGAGGCCGAGTTCGAGCTCGAATGGGTGTCGGTCTACCAGTTCGCCTGCCGCCGCATCGACCAGTTCCGCTACGGCCGCGTGCTGTTCACCGGGGACGCCGCGCACCAGGTCTCGCCCTTCGGCGCCCGTGGCGCCAACACCGGCGTGCAGGACGTGGACAACCTGAGCTGGAAGCTCCAGCTGGTGCTGAGCGGCCAGGCCCCCGAGGCCCTGATCGACAGCTACCACGCCGAGCGCGCCTACGCCGCCGACGACAACCTGAAGAACTCCACGCGCTCGACCGACTTCATCACGCCCAAGAGCCGTGGCAGCCTGCGCTGGCGCGACGCCGTGCTGGAGCTGGCCAAGACCGAGGCCTTCGCCCGCCCGCTGGTCAACAGCGGCCGCCTGTCCACGCCCACGCCCTACCGCGAGTCGCCGCTGAACACGCCCGACACCGCGGCCTTCGCCGGCCGCATGGCGCCCGGCACCAACTGCGCCGACGCCCCGGTCACGGTGGATGGCCGCAGCGCCTGGCTGCTCAACCAGCTGGGCGACGGCTTCGTGCTCCTGGCCTTCGGCGACGCGCCCGTCGAGCCGGTGAGCGTGCAGGGCGTCACCGCCCGCGTGCTGCGCGTGGGCACCGACCTGCAGGACCGCGACGGCCTGCTGGCGGAGCGCTACGACGGCCGGCCGGGGACGGTCTACCTGATCCGGCCCGACCAGCACGTGGCCGCCCGCTGGCGCCGCTTCGAGCCCGCCGCCGCCACCGCGGCCCTGCGCCGCTGCCTGGCGCTGTGAGCCCGGCCCCGACAAGGAACCCCACGATGAGCGCCCTGCACCTCACCCCCCGCATCACCGACCCGGACGGCTTCTACGAGGAGCTGATCGAGAGCCAGCGCGACCTCAGTGACGAACAGGTCGAGCTGATGAACGCCAAGCTGGTCCTGGTGCTGGCCAACCACATCGGCGACCGCGAGGTCCTGTCGGCCGCGCTGCGCCTGGCCCGCCCGGCCTCGGCCGCGGCCTGAAGTCCCGGCCGCGGCCTCAGGTGCCGCAGAAGGTCTGGTAACCGGCGGTGAGCGCCGCCGGCGCCGGCTCGGCGAAGTCGGCGTCCTCCGCGCGCTCGTCGAAGGGCACGGCCAGCACCGCCTCCAGGCGGTCCAGCGGCGCCCAATCGTCGCGCTCCACCGCGGCCTCCAGCGCCGCCTCCACCCGGTGGTTGCGCGGGATGTAAGCCGGGTTGGCCTGGTGCATGGCGGCGGCCTCGGCCGGGCCGGCGCCGGCGCGGCGGGCCTGCCAGCGCGCGCACCAGGCGTCCAGCGCCGGGCTGGCCTCGGGTGCGAACAGGTCGCGCAACCGGGATTCATCCCCCGCCGCCGCGGTGTTCAGCGCCCGGTTGGCCCGCGTGAAGTCCACCGAGCGCGGCTTCAGCAGGCCCAGCCAATCCTGAACCAGCGACTCGTCGGCGTCGTCATCAACGCCAGGCGGCAGGCCCAGCTTGTCGCGCCACACCCCCAGCCAGGCACCACGGTACAGCGCCGGGAAGTCGTTGACCACGCCGGTGGCCAGGGCCAGGGCCCGGTCCTCGTCGGCGTCCAGCAGGGGCAGCAGGCTCTCGGCCAGCCGCGCCAGGTTCCAGCGCGCGATCAGCGGCTGGTTGGCATAGGCGTAGCGGCCCTGGTGGTCGATCGAGCTGAACACGGTGGCCGGGTCGTAGGCCTCCATGAAGGCGCAGGGGCCGTAGTCGATCGTTTCGCCCGACACCGTCATGTTGTCGGTGTTCATCACCCCGTGGATGAAGCCCACCCCCATCCAGCGCGCCACCAGCGCCGCTTGGCGCCGGGCCACGCCCTGCAGCAGGGCCAGTGCCGGCGAGGCGGCCGCCGCCGCCGCCGGCTCGTGGCGCTCGATCGCGTGGTCCAGCAACGCGCGCAGCTGATCAAGATCACCCAGCGACGCGGCGTACTGGAAGCTGCCCACCCGCTGGTGACTGGCCGCCACCCGCAGCATCAGCGCCCCGGGCTGGGGGCGGTCGCGCCAGACGGTCTCGCCGGTGGAGACCACCGACAGCGTTCGGGTGGTCGGGATGCCCAGCGCGTGCATGGCCTCGCCCACGATCCACTCGCGCAGCATCGGGCCCAGGCCGGCCTTGCCGTCGCCGCCGCGGGCGAAGGGCGTGCGACCGCTGCCCTTGAAGGCCAGGTCCACCAGTCGACCCTCCGGGGTGGACCATTCGCCCAGCAGCAGCGCCCGACCATCCCCCAGCCGGGGCGACCAGCCGCCGAACTGGTGGCCGGCATAGCCCTGCGCCACCGGCCGCGCGGCGGGCGGCGCCCAGGCGCCTGACAGCAGGGCCAGGCCCTCGGGCCCCGCCAGCGCGTCGGGGTCCAGGCCCAGCGCCCGGGCCAGCGACCGGTTCAGGCGACGCAGGGTGGGCGCCGGCGGCACGTCGGCTTTCCAGGCCACGCACAGCCCGGGCAGGGCATCGGCGAATCGGTGGCTCAGCGGCAGGGTGTCCAGGTTCATGGGCGGCAGGATGCCCGAACCGCGGCTGTCGTGCCGGCGCCGGGGCTTCGGGCCGTGTGCAACCGGGCGTGACCGGGGCTCAACTGGGGCCACGACCGGCCGATGGTGCGGGCTGGAGCGGCCCCGCCGCCGAGGAGAGTCCGATGCCCAGTCCCTTCCACACGCCTAACCCCCATGCCCTTGAGGCGATCCTGGAGGCCGCCGAGACCCGCAGCATCATCGCCGCCACCGACATCTTCGACAGCCAGGGCATCAAGCTCTGGGCCGCCCGGCAGCCGGTGTCGGCCGAGCTGCAGCGCAAGCTGGCCGACCGGCGCCTGCGCGACCCGCTGGAGACCAGCCTGGTGGCCGAGGACGGGGTGGACCTGGCCCAGCTGCGCGAGGGCCTGGTCGAGCTGGTGGACGGCTCGTCCGCCCTGGCGCCGCTGCTGCGTCCCCATGCCGACCGGCTGGAGCGCGAGATCGGCCAGTTGGTGCTGCAGCCTGCCGCGCAGTTGCTGCTGACGGCCGCCGAGCATGGCCGCCCCGCCAGCTACCGCCATGCGGTGGCCGCCATGGCGGTCAACGGCGCCTTGGCCGCGGCGGCCGGTGGCGACTCGCCCGAACTGCGCAGCGCGATGCTGGCCGGCCTGCTGCACGACCTGGGCGAGATCTACCTGTCCCCGCGCCACGGCGAGGCCGAGGCCGACCGCGAGATGGATTTCGAGAGCTACCAGCAGCTGGTGGTGCACCCCCACGTGGGATTCCTGATCATCAAGCAGCTCACCGCCTACCCCCACTCCATCGCCCAGGCGGTGGCCGAACACCACGAGCACCTGGACGGCTCGGGCTACCCCAAGGCCCTGAGCGCGCCGGCGATCACGCCGCAGGGCCGGCTGCTGTCGGTGACCGAGGCCCTGCTCAACGCCCTGCGCGACCCCGGCGCGCCGCTGCTGCACGCCAGCGTGGCCCTGCGGGCGGTGCCGGGCGAGTTCGACCCGGGCTGGGCCGGCCTGGTCAGCCAGGCCGCCAACGCGCAGCCCCTGGCCAGCGCGGTGATGGAGCCCGGCGACATCGGCGCCCGGCGCGAGGCGCTGGAGACGCTGCTGACCGGCGCGCAGACCCGCGTGGCCGAGCTGGTGCGCGAAGGCGGCTCGCCCTCGATGCTGCAGGCGGTGTCGCTGGCGGACTTCCTGCTGCAGCGCGTGCGCACCGGCTGGAACGAAAGCGGGCTGTGGAGCGCCAGCGAGCCCGGCGCACAGAACGCCGCCGAAGTCGAGGCGATGGAGGACGAGCTGTACCGTCGCCTGCGCGGCGTGCTGCGGGCCACGATGCTGCGGGCCGGCGAGCTGGAGCTCGAGGACGCGGTGCGGCTCAAGCGCTTCTGCGAGGGCCTGGCGATGGAGGGCTGAGGCCCCGCTTCACGGCGCTGTCACGGCGCCTGCCTAGAGTCGCCCGGTCTTCCATGGTGAGCCCGGATGCGACGGATCGTCCTGTACCTGATGCTGGCGGCGCTGCTGGGCGCCTGCTCCACCCGCCAGCTGGCCCTGTCCAGCGCGGCCGACGCCCTGGCCGCCCAGGGCGAGCAGCCCGAGGACGACCTGGAGCTGGCCCGCCAGGCCGCGCCCTTCTACCTCAAGCTGTCCGAGTCGGTGTTGGCCGCCCGGCCCGACCACGCCGGCTTGGCGGCGGCGGTCAGCGCGGGCTTCACCCAGTACAGCTACGCCTTCGTGGCGCAGGACGCCGAACGCCTGGAAGGGCGTGACGCCCAGGCCGCGCTGCGCGCCCGGCAACGCGCGGCCCGCCTCTACCTGCGGGCCCGCCAGCATGCGCTGGGTGCGTTGCTGGCCCGTCAGCCGGACCTGCTGCAGCGGCTGGAACGCGGCCAGGACCCCGGACTGGTGGCCGACCAGGTGCCCCTGGCCCATTGGGCCGCGGCCTCCTGGGCGGGCCTGATCGCCCTGTCCACCGACCAGCCCGAGCGCGTGGCCGAGCTGCCCCAGGTGCTGCGCCTGGCCCAGGCGGCGGACACCCTGGCCCCGCGGCACGCCCGGGGCGCGCTGGCGAGCCTGCTGGGCACGCTGGAGGCCGCTGGCCCCGGCGGCTCGGCGGCCCGGGCCCAGGCCTGCTTCGACCGCGCCCGAGAGGCCGGCGAGGGCCGCGAGGCGGGCGTCTTCGTGGCCGAGGCCGAAGCCCTGGCCGGCCAGGACCGGGCGCGTTTCGAGCGCCTGTTGCAGACCGCCCTGGACACCGCCGCCCGCCACCCCAGCCTGGCCAACGAGGTGATGCGCGAGCGTGCGCGTTGGCTGCTCGACACCGTTGAGGACCGCTTCTGAGCGGACCGCCCCGTTCCGGCCGCCGCGGCCGCCACCGCCCCTTGCGCTCCCCATTGCCTCCCATGACCCACCGCCGACTCCTGCTCGCCGGCCTGGGCGCCGCGCTGCTGCGCGGGCCCCGCGCCGCCCTGGCCCAGACCACCCCCTCGCTGCGCATCGCCAGCGTGGTGCCCAAGCACTCGCCCTACCACCAGCAATTGCTGGAGCTGGGCGAGGCCTGGCGCCACGCCCAGGGCGGCGGCGCCCGCTTCACCGTCTTCACCGACGGCAGCCAGGGCGGCGAGGCCGAGATCGTGCGCCGCCTGCGCATCGGCCAGCTGCAGGGGGCGCTGATCTCGGTGGTGGGCCTGCGCGAGATCGAGTCCAGCATCGCCGCCCTGCAGAACCTGCCGCTGCTCTTCCGCAGCTGGGAGGAGTTGGACTTCGTGCGCGAGCGCATGCGCGCGGCGATGGAGAAGCGCTTCGCCGACAAGGGCTTCGTGGTGCTGGGCTGGGGCGACGCCGGCTGGGTGCGCTTCTTCTCGACTCGCCCGGCGCTGCGCCCCGAGGACTTCAAGGGCCGCAAGTTCTTCGCCTGGGGCTCCGAGCCCGAGCAGCAGCAGATCATGAAGAGCCTGGGCTACACCCCGGTGCCGCTGGAGACCGCCGACGCGCTGGCCGCGATCCAGACCGGCATGATCGACGTGCTGCCCTCGACGCCCTACTTCGCCCTGGCCACCCAGGTCTACGGCACCGCCCAGCACATGCTGGAGCTCAACTGGGCCCCGATCGTCGGGGCGCTGGTGCTGACCCAGAAGGCCTGGGCCGGCCTGAGCCCCGAGGGGCAGCAGGCCCTGCTCAAGGGCGGCGAGAAGGCGGGGCTGGCGATGCGCCAGCAGGCCCGCCGCGAGGTCGACGAGGCGGTGGCCGCGATGGTCAAGCGTGGTCTGTTCATCCACCGTCCGGACGAGGCCCAGCTGCGCGAATGGCAGCAGCTGGCCGAGCAGCTGTACCCGCGCATCCGGGGCCACCTGGTGCCCGCCGACACCTTCGACCAGGTGTTCAGCCACCTCAAGGCCTACCGTGCCGGCCAGCGCTGAGCGGGCGTCCGGGCCCCGGACCCGGCCGGATGAGTGGCTGGCCGTGCTGGCCCTGGTGGCCATGGTGCTGGTGCCGCTGGTCGAGCTGTCCGCCCGGCCGATGCTGGGCGCTGGCGTGCAGAACGCGGCGGTGCTGGTGCAGCACCTGGTGCTGCTGATGAGCTTGGCCGGCGCGGTCGCGGCCGAGCGCCACGGGCACCTGGTCAGCCTGGGGGCAGGCCTCTGCGGCCCAGGGCCGGGGGTTTGGCGCACGCTGGGCCAAGGCTTGGCGGACCTGGGCACCTCGGCCATCTGCGGCGCGCTGGCCGCGGCCAGCCTGCAGCTGGCGTGGTCGGAGCGCGAGGCGACCCAGTCCCTGGCCTACGGCCTGCCGGTGTGGTGGGTGCAGCTGGCGATGCCGGTCGGCTTCGGGGTGCTGGCGCTTCGCTTCGCGAGCCGACTGCCCACGCGCCACGGCCGCGTTCACGCCTGGGCGCTGGCGCTGCCGATGGCCGCGGCCCTTCTGGCCTGGCGTGGCGAGGGGGTGGCACTGCCCATGGCCGCGGTGCTGGGCCTGCCCGGCGTCCTGCTGCTCCTGGGGGCCCCGGTCTTCGCGGCGCTGGGCGCCCTGGCGCTGGGCCTGTTCTGGCAGGACGGCCTGCCCCTGGCCTCGGCCGCGCTCTCGCACTACCAGATCACCGTCAACCCCTCGCTGCCCGCGCTGCCGCTCTACACCCTGGCGGGCCTGGTGATGGCCCGCAGCGGCGCCGCCGAGCGGCTGAGCACCCTGTTCGTCCAGGCCTTCGGCGGCGGCACCCGCGGCACGGTGGTCGCCGCCGCGGCGCTGTGCTCGGGTTTCACCGCTTTCACTGGCGGCAGCGGGGTCACGATTCTGGCCCTGGGCGGCCTGCTGCTGCCCCTGCTGCGCCGGGCTGGCATGGCCGAGCAACCCGCGGTCGGGCTGGTCACCAGCGCCAGCGCGCTGGGGGTGCTGCTGGCCCCTTCGGTGCCGCTGATCCTGTACGCGGTGCTGGCCCGGGTACCGATCGGCGAGATGTTCCTGGCCGGGCTGTTGCCGGCCTTGCTGATGGTGGCCCTGCTGCTGGCGCTGGGGGGCTTTCTTCGCGGCACCACGCCGTCCGCGGACCAGCCGCCGCTACCGCCCCGTGCGCCGTGGCCTGCGCTGTGGCCTGCGCTGTGGGCCGCGCGTTGGGAGCTGGGCGCCCCGGTGGTCGCGCTCGGCTCGCTGGCCGGGGGCTGGGCCACCCCGGTGGAGAGCGCGGCGCTCACCGCCGCCTACGCCCTGTTCACCCAGGCGGTGGTGCACCGCGAGCTGCGGCGGCGGGCCCTGTGGCAGTTGCTGCTGGACGCCGCGCAGATCATCGGCGGCGTGCTGCTGATCCTGGGCATGGCGCTGGCCCTGACCAACTGGCTGGTGGACGCCGGCATCCCCGACCAGGCCGTGGACCAGGTGCAGGCCCTGGTGCCCGGACGGACGCCCTTCCTGCTGCTGCTGTGCGTGGCGCTGTTCGCCGCCGCGGCCCTGATGGAGATCTACGCGGCGCTGGTGGTGCTGGTGCCGCTGCTGCTGCCGCTGGTGCGCGCCTACGGCATCGACCCGCTGCACTTCGGGGTGTTGTTCCTGGCCGCGATGGAGGTTGGGTTCCTGTGTCCGCCCGCGGGCATGAACCTGTACTTCGCCTCCGCGATGTTCGGCCAGCCGATCACCCGAGTGGCCCGCTCGGTACTGCCCGCCGTGGGCGCCATCTTCGTCGGCACCGTGGTCATCGCGCTGGTGCCTGCGCTGTCGACCGCACTGCCCGGCTGGTGGCGCTGACGGCCTGACCGGGATCGACCGGATCTGATGGCGGCGCTTGCCGTCGTTCGGCCCTGCGGGCGATGCATCGCATCGGCGACCACCGAAGTTGGGCGCGGCCGCGAAGCGGAAACGAAAAAGGGGTGACCGTTCGGTCACCCCTTTCGATGTTGGTGCGGCTGGCAGGATTCGAACCCACGACCCCTTGGTTCGTAGCCAAGTACTCTATCCAACTGAGCTACAGCCGCAAATTTCAACGACGACCACAATGCTTGTCACCCGTGACAGCCCGAGGGCTGTTCAGGTGGCGCGGCTGGCAGGATTCGAACCCACGACCCCTTGGTTCGTAGCCAAGTACTCTATCCAACTGAGCTACAGCCGCACTGCGTGTATCGCTGAAAGATAGGACTATAGCACAGGATTCTGCGCTGTCAATCAAAAGATGCAGCGCGTTGTTCATGTTGCGTCGCCAGCGCCTCGTCGCCCTGCTCTCGGGCCAGGGCCGCCAGGCGGCGCAGCGCTCCGCGGCGCACCTGGGCGGGCAGGTCTTCGGCGGCGGCGGTCTGCTCCAGCGGACGGCGAGCCTTGCCCCACAAGCGGCGCTCGGCGAACACCGCGGCGGCGGCGGCCACCAGCGCCGATTCGTGGCCGTGGCGGGCCAGCGCGGCCTCGACCCGCTGCAGCCAGTCGGTGCCCGCACCCGCGGCGCAGTGCACCAGGCCCAGGGCCAGCTGGGCCCGGGCATCGGACTCGACCCGGCCGATCTGCTCCCAGCCCGCCTGCAGCCACAGCCGGCCCTGCTCGGGCTGGCCCAGGTGGCAGGCCCTGCGGGCGGCACGGGCCAGCACCCAGGCATCGGCCCGCTCGGTGGCGTCCAGCGCCAGCCAGGTCTGCTCCAGCTGCTGCAGGTCGAAGGTCTGGTCCAGCGCCTCGACCGCCAGCGAGCGCAGCAGCGAGCGCGCCGCCTCGGCGGAGAAGCCCTGGTGCTTGGCCAGCAGGCGCGCGGTCTGCAGCGCCAGCAGCGGGCGGCGCTGCATGCGGGCCGCCTGCAGGCGCAGGCGCAGGGCCTGGGTGCGGCGCGACACGCCGGGCGGCAGTTCGGCCAGCAGGGCCAGGCCACGCTCGGGGTCGCGGTCGTCCAGGGCCCACTCGGCGGCCAGCAGCTGGACCGGGTCGGCGCTGCCGCCGCGCGCGCGCACCAGGGCCAGGGCCTGGCGCAGCCGCTCGTCACGGCCGCGGCGGTCCTGCAGCCGATGCTGGCCGCTGGCCGCGGCCAGCTGGGCCAGCACGCCGAAGGACAGGTCCTGCTGCAGCACCGGCACTTCGGCCTGCAACTCCAGCGCGCGCTGGGCGGCGCGCTGGGCGCGGGCATAGCGCGCCGACAGCAGCTCGACCCAGGCCTCGCGCAGGGCCGCATGGGCAGCGCGCTCGCGCTTGAGCACCCGCCACTCCCGGGCCCGGGTGGGCAGGCTCAGCAGGCTGCTGGCGGCCTGCAGCGCATAAAAGGTGAGCAGCACCACCGCCACCAGGGACAGCAGGAAGAAGTTGAGCGACAGGTCCAGCCGCCACTCGCCATAGAAGATCGACACCAGGGCGTCGTTGCGCCCCAGCACGGTGGCCGAGACCACCGCCGCCGTGAAGATCAGGACCAGCCAGACGATCGAGCGCATCTCAACGCCCCGCCATCGCCGTGGCCAGGGCCGACAGCGTGTCGTCCGGGCGAGGCAGGCTGACCTGGCGCGCCTGCTGCGACACCTGGCGCAGCTGTTCGGCGGCCAGGCCCACGCGGCGGCTGCCGCGGTCGAAGTAGCGGTCCAGCATCTGCTGCGCCTGGGCCAGGTCGGCCTGGGCCAGGTCGAACTGGCGCGACAGCACCGACAGGCGGGCGTTCAGCAGGCGCAGCTTGAGGTTCTCGCGCAGGAAGAAGGACTGCTCGGGCGCCAGCAGCGCCGCCTCGGGCCGCTCGATGCGGGTGACACGCACCAGCGAACGGACCTCGTCCCACACGGCCCCGCTCACGCCATCCCAGGTCTGGCGCCAGGCCTCGAGGCCGGACGCGGTGCTGGCCGGGGCCGAGGCGGCCTTGGCGGCCGGGCGCACCGGCAGGGCCACGGTGGTGCGGCGCTCGGGCGAGCTCAACAGCGGCAGGTCGTCCACCAGGCGCACCGCCTCGTCCAGACGCACCGCCAGCGAGGGGATGTCCACCACCTGGGCGGCGCGGACGCGGTCCAGGTCACGGCCGACCGCGCGGCGCACGCGCTCCATGCGCGGTTGGTTGTAGCGGGCCAGGCGCTCGTCGGCCTGGCGCAGCGCCGACACCAGCGGCTCGGCGTTGCCGGTGATGGCCGACTGCTGCAACGCCACGCGCAGGGCCGCCTCGACGTCGGCCAGCACGTTCTCGTCGCGCGAACGCGACATCGACTGCAGCAGCTCCTCGACCTGACCGCGTTGCAACGCGGTCTCGGCCACGCGGGCCTCGAGCAGGCCCTGCTTGGCCTGGACCTCGGTCGACACTTCCTGGGCCTGTCGGGCCAGGGTGCGGGCCTCGGTGGCGGCGTCCTGGCTGCCTTGCTGGCGGCGCACCAGTTCCTGCTCGAGGGAGCGCAGGCGCTGCTGCGTGTTCCAGACCAGGGCCAGGCTGACCGCGCTGGCCAGGCCCAGCGACCACAGGCCGATCTGGCGCCAGGGCACGGTGGCCAAGGGCGGTGCCGGGACGGGGGCGCCAGCGGTGGACGAAGGGGGCACCGGGGCCGCGGCGGGGACCGCCACGGGCTCGGTCACGGGCGCCGCCGCTGGCGCGGCGGACGAGGGGGTGTCGTTGGTGCTCACGTTGCCGTCGATTGTATCGACGGCCTCCAGGCGAGCGGCGCTCAGCCCCGGGGCCGGGATGAGGCCGCGGCCGCCACGGCCGACACCACCGCATCCATGCCCACCTCGATCGGCGTCACCTGACCGAAGCCCGCGGCGCGGGCCCGCTCGGCGATGCGCGGGTGGGTGGCCAGGGCGCGGGATCCGGCCAGGGCCTCCGGCGGCAGCTGAACGAGCAGACCGTCCAGCCCCTCGGAGCTGCTGAGCAGCCACAGGTGCTCCCGCGGGCGGGCCAGCGCCGCCTGCAGCACGGCCCGTTCGGCCTCGCCCCAGGTCGGCTCGCCACGGTGGTAGCCCTGGACCAGGCCCACCCGGGCGCCGGCGGCGCGCAGGGTGTCGGCGAACCAGTCGCGGCCGCCCGGCCCCCGCACGATCCAGACCGCGCGGCCGCGCCAATCCTCGTCGCGCAGGCGCAGCCACAGGTGCTCGGAATCGAAGGCGGCGCTGCCGGCGGCGGGCGCCACGATCAGCGCCTCCGGCACCCCGGCCTGCTTCAGGGCCTCGACGCTGCCCGGGCCGGTGGCGGCGGCGCGCAGGCCCGCCGGCCAGCCAGCGGACCACAGGCCCGCGGCGGCGGCCTGCAGCACCGCGTTGGGGCTGACGAACATCACCAGGGCGGCCTGCGGTAGCGCCTGGCGCAGGGCGAGCAGCGGCGCCGGGTCGGGCGCCGGGCCCACCGCCAGCAGGGGCAGCGCCCGCGCCGCCACGCCGCGGCCCGCCAGGCGACGCACCCAGTCACCGGCCTGGGGCTCGGGGCGGGTGACGATCAGCGTCAGGGCCGGGGCGCCGGCGGCGTTCACGGCCTCAGGGGGCCGGAGCGGCCAGGTAGACGTCACCGCCCTGGGCGCGCAACTGCTCGGCAGCGGCGCGGCCCAGCGCCTCGGCGTCGGCGGTGCCGGCCACCGGTGCGCGCAGGCGGGCGCGCAGCAGCGGCTGCGAGGGGTCGCCGGCATGGCCCAGCGCGGCATCGAGGTGCAGGATGCCCTCCTGCACCACGGCATGCGCGGCCAGGGGCACCGAGCAACTGCCGCCCAGGGCGCGCGAGACCGCGCGCTCGGCATGGGTGGCCAGCCAGGTCGGCTGGTGGACGAAGGCCTGCAGCGCTTCGCGCAACGCGGCGTCGTCCTCGCGCACTTCCAGACCCAAGGCGCCCTGGCCGGCGGCGGGGATCATGCGCTCGGCATCGAAGACCCAGCGGATGCGATCGGCCAGGCCCAGGCGCTTGAGGCCGGCGGCGGCCAGCACGATGGCGTCGAAGCCGCCTTCGTCCAGCTTGCGCAGGCGGGTGTCGAGGTTGCCGCGCAGCGGCTCGATGCGCAGGTCGGGCCGCATCGCCTTGAGCTGCACCACGCGGCGCAGGCTGGAGGTGCCGACGCAGGCGCCCTGGGGCAGCGCGTCCACGCTGTCGAAGCGGTTGGAGACGAAGGCGTCGCGCGGGTCCTCGCGCTCGAGGATGGCGGCCAGCACGAACCCTTCGGGCAGGTCCATCGGCACGTCCTTGAGCGAATGCACCGCCAGGCGGGCCCGGCCGTCGGCCAGCGCGGTCTCGAGTTCCTTCACGAACAGGCCCTTGCCGCCCACCTTCGACAGGCTGCGGTCCAGGATCTGGTCACCCCGGGTGGTCATGCCCAGCAACTCGGCCTTCAGCGAGAGCTCGGCGCCCAGGCGGTCGCGCACGTGCTCGGCCTGCCACAGCGCCAGGCGGCTCTCGCGGGTGGCGATGACGACGGTGTCGGATTGAGGAGATTTCATGGCGGTCGATTATCCCCTCCGGCCCGCAAGCTGCTACGATCAGCAATTGGTAACTTGGTTACATCTGTCGGAGATCAAATGCCCCGCGCCCCCCGCACCGAATCCGCCCGCCCCGCACGCACCGCAAAGGTGCCATCCGCACAGGGCAAGCGCGCCACCGAGGGCGACGCTGCCGAGAAGAACCGCCCCCTGATGGAAGACATCCGGTTACTCGGCCGCATCCTGGGCGACGTGATCCGCGAGCAGGAGGGTCGCGCCGCCTTCGACCTGATCGAGCGGGTGCGCCAACTCTCGGTGGCCTACCGGCTGAAGAAGGACGCCTCGGCGGGACGGGTGCTGGACCGGCTGCTGAAGAACCTGTCGGCCGACCAGACGGTGTCGGTGATCCGGGCCTTCAGCTACTTCTCGCACCTGGCCAACATCGCCGAGGACCGCCACCACGTGCGCCGCCGCGCGGTGCACGAGGCCGCCGGCACCCTGCACGAGGGCTCGCTGGCCCTGTGCTTCGAGAAGCTGGCCCGTGCCGACCACCGCGCCGCCGATGTGGCCCAGGCGCTGCAGCAGGCCTACATCTCGCCGGTGCTGACCGCCCACCCGACCGAGGTGCAGCGTACCTCCATCCTGGACGCCGAGCGCGCCGTGGCCGAACTGATCAGCCAACGTGACGACCTCAAGACCGACGCTGAGCGCCAGGACAACGAGGACCTGATCCGCGCCCGCGTGACCCAGCTCTGGCAGACCCGCATGCTGCGCTACGCCAAGCTGACCGTGTCGGACGAGATCGAGAACGCGCTCAGCTACTACCACGCCACCTTCCTGCGCCAGGTGCCGCGCATGTACCGCGAGGTCGAGCACGCCCTGCCCGGCCACGAAGTGCCGGCCTTCTTCCGCATGGGCCACTGGATCGGTGGCGACCGCGACGGCAACCCCAACGTCACCGCCGAGACCCTGCGCCTGGCCCTGCGCCGCCAGTCCGAGACCGCGCTGCGCCACTACCTGACCGAGGTCCACAGCCTGGGCGCCGAGCTGTCCATCTCGCAGATGCTGTCGCCGGTCTCGCCCGAGATGCTGGCCCTGGCCGAGCGCTCGCCCGACCGCAACCCGCACCGCGAGGACGAGCCCTACCGCCGCGCCCTGATCGGCCTGTACGCCCGCCTGGCCGCCACCCTGCACGCCCTGACCGGCACCGAGGCCCTGCGCCACGCCGTCGCCCCGCAGGACCCCTATCCCAGCGCCGAGGCCTTCCTGGCCGACCTCAAGGTGATCGAGGCCTCGCTGCGAAGCCACCACGCCCAGGCCCTGGTGGCCCCGCGCCTGGCCCCGCTGATGCGTGCGGTGCAGGTGTTCGGCTTCCACCTGGCCACGGTGGACCTGCGCCAGAGCTCCGACCAGCACGAGCTGGTGGTGGCCGAGCTGCTCAAGGTGGCCCGCATCGAGCCCGACTACGCCGCCCTGGACGAGACCGCACGCCGCGCTCTGCTGCTGCGCCTGTTGCAGGACGCCCGGCCGCTGCGCGTGCGCGGCGCCGACTACAGCGCGCTGGCCCGGGGCGAGCTGGCCATCTTCGAGGCCGCCGCCGAGGGCCGCGCCCGCTACGGCCGCGAGGCGATCCGCCACTACATCATCAGCCACACCGAGACCGTCTCCGACCTGCTCGAGGTCCTGCTGCTGCAGAAGGAGGCCGGCCTGATGCGCGGCGTGCTGGGCGAGGACGACGCGGTGGCCGACCTGATCGTCTCGCCCCTGTTCGAGACCATCGCCGACCTGCGCCATGCGCCCGACATCATGCGCGAGTTCTACGCCCTGCCGGGCGTGGCCGACCTGATCCGCCGTGGCGGCGGCGAGCAGGACGTGATGCTGGGCTACTCCGACAGCAACAAGGACGGTGGCTTCTTCACCAGCAACTGGGAGCTCTACCGTGCCGAGATCGCCCTGGTCGAGCAGTTCGCCCAGGCCCGCGACGAACACGGCATCCGCCTGCGACTGTTCCATGGCCGCGGCGGCACCGTGGGCCGGGGCGGCGGCCCCAGCTACCAGGCCATCCTGGCCCAGCCCCCGGGCACGGTCAACGGCCAGATCCGCCTGACCGAGCAGGGCGAGGTCATCGCCTCCAAGTACGCCCACCCCGAGATCGGCCGGCGCAACCTCGAGACCCTGGTGGCCGCCACGCTCGAGGCCACCCTGCTGCACCCGACCAAGGCCGCCCCCAAGACCTTCCTCGACGCGGCCGAGGCCCTGAGCCAGGGCTCGATGGCCGCCTACCGCCACCTGGTCTACGAGACCCCGGGCTTCACCGACTACTTCTTCGCCGCCACGCCGATCCGCGAGATCGCCGAGCTCAACATCGGCTCACGCCCGGCCTCGCGCAAGGCCACCCGCGCGATCGAGGACCTGCGCGCCATCCCCTGGGGCTTCAGCTGGGGCCAGTGCCGCGTCGCCCTGCCCGGCTGGTGCGGCTTCGGCTCGGCGGTCGAGGCCTACCTGGGCGACGCACCCAAGGTGCGGGCCCAGCGCCTGGAGCTGCTGCAGAAGATGTTCCGCCAGTGGCCCTTCTTCCGCACCCTGCTCTCCAACCTGGACATGGTGCTGGCCAAGTCCGACCTGCGCATCGCCCAGCGCTATGTCGAACTGGTCGAGGACAAGCGCCTGGGCAAGAAGGTCTTCGCCGCGATCAAGGACGAATGGGAGCGCACCGACGCCGCCCTGACCCTGATCACCGGCGAGGCCAGCCGCCTGCAGAGCAACCCGGCGCTGGCGCGCTCGATCGAGCACCGCTTCCCCTACCTGGATCCGCTCAACCACCTGCAGGTCGAGCTGATGCGCCGCTACCGCAAGCAGCGCGGCCAGGACCCGCACGCCGAACGGGTGCAGCGCGGCATCCACCTGTCGATCAACGGCATCGCCGCCGGCCTGCGCAACACGGGCTGAGGCCCCGCGGCCCCGGCACCGCTCAGGCGCCGGCGGCCAGGGCCTCGCGCACCGCGGCCACCTGCCGGCGCGACACCGGCAGCCAGTCGCCCTGCGGGGCCACCTGCACCGCCCAGCCCTCGCCGCCGTCCTCGTCGGCCAGGGCGCGGCGCTCCAGCGCGCGCACCGCCGCCTTGGCCACCAGGAAGCTGCGGTGGGTGCGGATCACCGCATCGCCCAGCCGCTCCTCCAGGTCACCCAGGCTGTCGTCCAGCACATAGCTGTGCGTCCGGGTGTGCAGGGTGACGTACTTCATCTCCGCGCGCAGGTAGACCACCTCGGGCAGCGGGATGCGCAGCACGCGGCCGCGGTCGCTCACCACCAGCATGGGCTGGTCGGCCGGCGGCACCTCGGGCACCACCGGCGCGGCGCGGCCCAGCCGGGTGGCGGCGCGGCGCAGCGCCTCGGCCAGGCGCTCGCGGCGCACCGGCTTGGTCAGGTAGTCCACCGCCGCCAACTCGAAGGCCTGCAGCGCGTGCTCGGCGTGGGCGGTGACGAAGATCACCGCTGGCGCGGGTTGCAGGCGCTGCAGCCTGGCGGCCAGGCCCAGGCCATCCAGCCCCGGCATGTGGATGTCCAGCAGCACCAGGTCCACCGGCGTGTTCGCCAGCAGGTGCAGGGCCTCGCCGCCGCTGCCGGCCTCGCCCACGATCTCCGGCCCCGGCTGGGCCTGTTCGGCCAACAGGTGGCGCAGCCGCAGGCGGGCCAGCGGCTCGTCGTCCACGATCAGCAATCTCAAGCGCTCTCCCACGGCTCCCCCGGCTTGTCTGGTGTCATTCGGCGGGCACGGACAGGCTCACCCGCCAGCGGCCGTCCTCGATCACCCCGCTGCGGAAGTCGGCGTCCAGGTCGTGCAGCAGGCGCAGGCGCTCGCGCACGCTGGCCAGGCCGATGCCGTGGCCCGGTCGGCGGGCGCCGTCCACCGGCACCGTGTTGGTCACCGACACCAGCACGCGGTCGCGACGGCGGCGGGTGCGCACCTCGATCGTGCCACCGCGCGGCGCGGGCTCGACCCCGTGCCGCACCGCGTTCTCGACCAGGGGCTGCAACGCCAGCGGCGGCAGGCGGGCCCGCTCGGCATTGGGGTCCAGGTCCCAGCGCACCGTCATGCGCGGGCCGAAGCGCAGCTGCTCGATCGACAGGTAGCGCCGCGACAGCTCCACCTCCTCGGCCAGCGTGGCCTGGCGCTCCAGCGTGCCCAGCGTGGCCCGGAACAGCTCGGCCAGGTCCTCGAGCACCTCCTCGGCGCGGCGCGGGTCGTGCTGCACCAGCGCGATGGCGGTGTTGAGGGTGTTGAACAGGAAGTGCGGCCGGATGCGGGTCTGCAGGTCGGCCAGGTGGGCGGCGGCGGCGGCCGGCAGGTGCGCGCGGGCGCGCCAGCGCACCGAGGCATCAAGCAGGCCGGCCAGCGCGGCCCCGGCCAGCGCCGGCGCCCAGGCCCCGGTGGCCGAGGCGGGGGCCAGGTGGGCGTGGTCCAGCAGGGCCCACCCACCGCCGGCCAGCAGCGCCCCCAGCGCCGCGCGCAACGCGCTTTGCTGGGGCACCGGGCGGTGGCCCAGCCGCGGACCCAGCAGGCAGGCCAGCAGCAGCCAGGCCAGCGTGGCCGGCACCGCCAGGCTGGCGGCCTGTCCCATCGCCAGGGCCCAGCCCAGGGGCTCGCCGTGGACGAAGGCCAGGCCCAGCCCCACCGCGCCCAGCACCAGGCCCAGGGCGCGCAGCATCATGCCCGAGCGGCACAGCGGCTGGGCCGCCATGCCCGGCACCTCGCGGGCGACCGCGTCGCGCAGGTCGTCGAACAAGGTGCTCTGATCGGGGTCGGTGCGGGCCATGTCCGCTTCATTGTCGCCCGGTTCGTAGAATGGCGGTTTTCCCTGAACCTCCCCCAACCACGATGAGCGGCAACCAACTCGACAAGAAGTCCCAGGCCTGGTCGGCCCTGTTCTCGGAGCCGATGAGCGAGCTGGTCAAGCGCTACACCTCCAGCGTGTTCTTCGACAAGCGCCTGTGGGCCGCCGACATCGAGGGCAGCCTGGCGCACGCCGACATGCTGGCCGCCCAGGGCGTGATCGGCGCCCAGGACCTGGCCGACATCCAGCGCGGCATGGCCCAGATCCGCGCCGAGATCGAGTCTGGCGCCTTCGAGTGGAAGCTCGAGCTGGAAGACGTGCACCTCAACATCGAGGCCCGCCTGACCCAGCTGGTGGGCGACGCCGGCAAGCGCCTGCACACCGGCCGCAGCCGCAACGACCAGGTCGCCACCGACGTGCGCCTGTGGCTGCGCGGCGAGATCGACCAGATCGCCGAGCTGCTGGCCGACATGCAGCGCTCGCTGGTGGCCGTGGCCGAGAAGAACACCGAGACCGTGATGCCCGGCTTCACCCACTTGCAGGTGGCCCAGCCGGTCAGCTTCGCCCACCACCTGCTGGCCTATGTCGAGATGTTCGCCCGCGACGCCGAGCGCCTGGCCGACCTGCGCAAGCGGGTCAACCGCCTGCCGCTGGGCGCCGCCGCCCTGGCCGGCACCAGCTATCCGCTGGACCGGGAGCGCGTGGCCCGCACCCTGGGCTTCGAGGCCGTCTGCCAGAACAGCCTGGACGCGGTGAGCGACCGCGACTTCACGATCGAGTTCACCGCCTTCGCCAGCCTGGTGATGGTGCATGTCTCGCGCATGGCCGAAGAGATCGTGCTGTGGATGAGCCAGAACTTCGGCTTCATCAACCTGAGCGACCGCTACTGCACCGGCTCGTCGATCATGCCGCAGAAGCGCAACCCCGACGTGGCCGAGCTGGCCCGCGGCAAGAGCGGCCGCGTGGTGGGCCACCTGATGGGCCTGATCACCCTGATGAAGGGCCAACCCCTGGCCTACAACAAGGACAACCAGGAAGACAAGGAGCCGCTGTTCGACACCGTCGACACGGTCAAGGACACCCTGCGCATCATGGCCGAGATGATCGGCGGCGAGGTGGCGGCCGATGGTTCGCGCTCGGGCGGCCTGACCGTCAAGGCCGAGGCCATGGAGGCCGCCGCCCTGCGCGGCTACGCCACCGCCACCGACTTGGCCGACTACCTGGTCAAGAAGGGCCTGCCCTTCCGCGACGCCCACGAAGTGGTGGCGCATGCGGTGAAGGAAGGCCTGAAGGCCGGGGTCGACCTGTCCGACCTGCCGCTGGCCACACTGCAGGCCTTTGACGCCCGCATCGGCGAGGACGTGTTCGAGGTGCTGACGCTGCGCGGCTCGCTCAACGCCCGCCAGGTGCTGGGCGGCACCGCCCCGGCGCAGGCCCGGGCCCAGATCGCGCGCCACCAGGCCCGCCTGGGCTGAGGCCCCTCCGGCCAGCAAAAAGGCGCCCCGCGGGGCGCCTTTTTTCATCCGGGCGCTTCAGTGCCCCGGGGCTCAGTTGTCCTTCTTCAGGCGGGTGGCCAGCACCCGCGTGCCGTCGGCCGACAGCGTGCCCTTGACCTCCAGCTTGACGCCGACCTGCAGGTCCAGCTCGGTCAGGCCGTCCTCGAAGACCGCGCCGCTGTAGTCCACCAACTGGGAGCCCTTGGTCAGCACCAGCGTGTTGGCCACGGTGTCGACGCGGTCGATCGTGCTGGTGATCTCGACCTCGGTGCCGCCGCCGCTGCCGCCGCCGTCCTCACCGGTGCCCTTGAACTCGACCTTGCTGGCCCGCAGCACGCCACCGCGCATCACGCCCTCGGCCTCCACCCGCACGCCCACGGCCAGGACCGAACCGGCCGGCTCCAGGGTGGCGGTGCTGGCGTCGATGGTCAGGCCTTCGACGACGAAGGACGACAGCGCCGAGTAGCGGCTGATCACGCCTTCGAGCTCCACCTCGGTGCCGTTGGCCGGGACGACCGCGGCCACCGCCTCGGCGTCCTGCAGCGCGTAGCGGCCCTGGCCGTCGGCGGTGGTGGCCAGTCGCAGGCGCAGCACGGCGCCGTCGGCCAGACCGGCCGGGGCCTGGGTGTAGGTGATGGTCAGGGCGCCGATCTGGAAGGTGCTGGCGGTGAGCTGGCTGACCTTGCCGTGGATGCGCCAGGCGCTGACGCCGCTGCGGTGCTGCAGGCGGGTGGCGGTGTAGCGCTGGTTGGCCTCGTCGAACAGGCCGTAGACCTGCACGATGTCGCCCACCGCCACGGCACGGTCGGTGGCCGGCGCCGGCTTCAGGCGCACGGTCTGGCCCAGCACGGTCAGGGTGCCGGCCACGTCGTCGCGGGCGGTCACCGGGCCCAGCAGTTCGCTGTAGACGGTCACGGTGGTGGCGGTGGCGGTCAGGGCCGTGCGGTCCAGGTTCTTGCCGTCGATGGCCACCACCATGCCCAGCTGCAGGCCGCCACTGAGCGTGGCGCCGTCCTCGTCGCGCGGGGTGGCCGCGCTGTCGTCGTAGTGGACGCCGTTGACGATGATCGAGCCGAAGCCGCTGATCGGGCCGCTGGCAAAGACCTGGGGATCGGCCCCGGTGCCCTGCTCGGAGACCCCGCCGCCGCAGGCGGCGGCCAGCAGCGCGGTCGCGGCGGCCAGGGCCAGCCAGTGCCGGCGGCCGCGGAATTCGGAGGTGTTCATGGGTGTGCTCCCTGGAAATCGGTCAGGCCGCCGGCGGTTCGGTCGGCGGCGGCGCCTCGGCGGCGTCGTGGTGGTAGATGCCCAGCAGCAGGCGGCGGCGCGGGGCTTCGGAGCCCTGGCCCTGCTCGATCAGGCGCTCCAGCTCGGGCACGACCTGGGCACGGAACGCGGCCCAGTGCTCGGCCACCAGCTGCTTGAACTCGGCCACCGCGGACTCGGGCACCTCGTGCGCCACCAAGGCGCGCTCGAAGAAAGGCTTCTCGGGGCGCAGCGCGTTCTCGACCGCCGCCATGAAGTGCGCGCCGACGTTGTCCCCCAGCACCCGGATCAGGCGAGGCAGGTCGGTGGCGGGCACCGCACCGTCCTGGCGGAAGCGCACGCGGGCGTCGTCCTCGACCAGCTCGCAGTAGCCCAGGCGAACCATGTCGTCGAGCAGGCTGCGGGGGTGGACGTCGCTGGTGATCTCGCGCGCCAGGCTCTCGAAGCTGGGCTTGTCGCCCTGGCGCGGCAGGGTGGCCGGACGCCCCTGGTCATCGGCGTAGTCGGGGTCGAGCTGCCAGTGCAGGTAGACCTCGCCCGCCAGCGGGCGCCGGGGGCGGGCCTGTGGCAGGCTGCCGTGGATCAGGCGGGTGACCTCGCGGCGGTTGATGCCGGTGGTGGCGCTGACCCGGCTGACCTGGCGGTGCGGCTGGCTGCCCGGGTTCGCCTCGCGGGCGGCCTGGACGAACGCCTGCTTGAGCCGCTCCTCGATGGTGTCGAAGTGCACGCCGCGGGCGACGGCCAGGCGCGCCAGCGGCAGCAGCGTGGCGTTGGCGGCCTCCAGCATGGCCTGCTGGTCAGGCGGCAGGGACAGGTCGTCGGGGTCGGACATGGCGGCCGGCGTCAGCGCGGCGACCGGGCCAGAGGCCCCGGCCGGCAGTCCGGCACGGCGCGCGGGCCCTGACCGGGGGTCGTCGGGTTCATCGGGTTCATCGGGTCGGCAAGGGGATCGGGACGGGTCCCGCCGCCACTGGCGGCACGGGACCGCCGGCGGCTGCGGGAGTGTAGTCCGTGCTCAATCCTCGCGAGCGATGCGGGACGCCACCAGGCGGCTGCGATCGGCCGACCAGCTGCCCTTGACCTCGACCTTCAGGTCATTGGCCAGGTCGGTCACCGTCAGGCCGCGCCAGGTGCTGACCGAGCCGTAGTCCACCAGCACGCCGCGCAGGGTGAAGGTCTGGGCGCCGGTGTCCAGTGCGGACAGGGTGCCGTGCAGCTCGTAGTCCTCGCCGTGCCCCTCGTGGCCTTCGTCCTCCAGGTGGACCTGGGTGGCGACCAGCACGCCATTGACCACCGCGCCTTCGACCTCGACCCGGGCGCCCAGCACGATGCCGGTCTGGCCCTCGCGGAAGGTGGCGGCGCTGGCGTCCACCGGCAGGCCGTCGACGCTGAACCGGGTGGCGGAGGTCCAGGCGGTGATGAAGCCCTTGACCTCGGCCTCGGAGGCGCTGTCGCCGCGGCCGCGGCGGCCATCGTCCAGCGCGGTGGCCACCCACTGGCCGGCGACCTGGGTCGGCTGCAGGCGCATCTTCAGCCAGGCGCCGTTGGCGAGGTTGCCCGGGACCTGAGCCACCTGCGCGTAGTTGACGACCGCGTGACCGATCTGGAAGGTCTTGGCGCCGGTGTCCAGCGCCGCCACCACGCCGCGCAGCTTGAAGCTGGTGGCGCCGGCCGCGGCCTCGATGCGGCTGGCGCGGTAGACGCCGCGGGCGGTGTCGAGCTGCGCATGCACCTCGAGGACCGCGCCGACCGCGACAGCCGGCAGGCCGCCGGGCAGGCTGTCGTCGAAGGCCGTGGTGGCACTGACCTCGATGGTCTGGCCCAGCAGCACCAGGGTGCCGGCGGCGGCGTCCACCGCGCTGACGGCTCCCAGCAGCTCGCTGCCCACCCGGATCGTCATGGCGGTGGCGCGGCCGGTGGCACGGTCGATGCGGCCGCCTTCGATCTCGACCTGGCTGCCCAACTGCAGCGCGTCGTGGCCGACGGCGTGGCCCTGGTCGTCGACCACCGCCGCGGCGCTGTCGTCGAAGCGGACGCCGTTGACGATGATCGAGCCGAAGCCGCTGATCGCGCCGGCGGTGTACGAGAAGGGGCTGGCCCCGGTGTGGCCCGAGTCGTCGGCACCGCCGCCGCCGCCGCAGGCGGCCAGGGTGGCCACCAGGCCCAGGCCCGCGAGCAGCAGGGTGCGGCGGGTGGAGATCGGCTGCGGGCCGCGCGGGGAAGAGAAGAGGTCGAAGGTCATCAGAGGCTCCTGTGTCCGCCAGGCGTCGGGCCTTGGCGTGGCAATGGCTGATTCCCGCATCCCTGCCCGATGCCAGAACCGGATCCCGGCCGGGGCCGGGGACTCGTTGAAACTCAACGTGGGATGGATATTAAATGTGCTGTTTGCACATTTCAAGACCTGGACACATGACCACGACCTGAACATGGGATTGGCCCGACCGATCGCCCCGCACTGTTGATTCATACAGCGTTACAGTTCGGGGGTGAGCCCGCCGCGCCGCCTGATCGCCCACCTCGACATGGACGCGTTCTACGCGTCGTGCGAGTTGCTGCGCTACCCCGAGCTGCGCGGCCAGCCGGTGGTGATCGGCGGGGGCCGGCGCCACCAGCCCGAACCCCAACCCGATGGCACGCGCCGCTTTGCGCGCCTGGCCGACTACACCGGCCGGGGCGTGGTCACCACCGCCACCTACGAGGCCCGCGCCCTGGGCGTGCACTCGGCCATGGGCATGATGAAGGCCGCCCACGCCGCCCCGGACGCGGTGCTGCTGCCGATGGATTTCGAGCTCTACCGCAGCTGCTCGCGCCGCTTCAAGGCCGCCGTGGCCGAGCTGGCCCCGGTGATCGAAGACCGCGGCATCGACGAGATCTACATCGACCTGACCGATGTGCCCGGCGCCCAGGACCCGGTGGGCCACGACCCGCTGGGCGGCGTGCGCGCGCTGGCCCTGGAGATCAAGAACAACGTGCGCCGCGCCACGGGGCTGAGCTGCTCCATCGGCGTCACGCCCAACAAGCTGTTGTCCAAGATCGCCTCCGACCTCGACAAGCCCGACGGCCTGACCGTGCTGACGCTGGACGACCTGCCCGGGCGCATCTGGCCGCTGCCGGTGCGGCGGGTCAACGGCATCGGCCCCAAGGCCGGGGCCCGGCTGCAGGCCCTGGGCATCGAGACCATCGCCCAGCTTGCCGCCTGCAAGCCCGCCTGGCTGGTGGAGCGCTTCGGCCGCACCTACGGCGCCTGGCTGGCCGATGCCGCCCACGGCCGCGACGACCGACCGGTGGTCACCCACTCCGAGCCGGTGTCCATGAGCCGCGAAACCACCTTCGAGCGCGACCTGCATGCGGTGCGCGACCGGGCCGAACTGGGCAAGGTCTTCACCCGCCTGTGCGAGCAGGTGGCGACCGACCTGCAGCGCAAGGGCTATGTGGGGCGCACCGTGGGCATCAAGCTGCGCTTCGACGACTTCAAGACGATCACCCGCGACCTCACCCTGCCCGGCCCCACCGCCGACGCCGCGGCGATCCGCGCCGCCGCCGGCCAGTGCCTCAAGCGGGTGGACCTGAGCCGCCGCATCCGGCTGCTGGGCGCCCGGGTGGCCTCGCTGGAGCGTGCCGGGGCGGCCAAGCCGGCGGCTGCCACGCCCACCAAGGCACCGCCGCGGCGCGGCGCCACCGCCGTGTCGGCCCGCGAGCCCGAGCCCGGCCTGTTCGACGACCTGACCTGAGGCCTCAGCCCCGAGGCGCCCGGGTGGGCAGGGACCACAGCCAGGCCGCCACGGTGGCGCAGCACAGGCCCGGCACCCAGCGCCAGCCACTGCCGATCACCCACCAGGCCCACAGGCTGCTGGCGCCCATCATCACGGTGGCGAGCTGCTTGGCCCGCAGCGGCACCGCCCGGTTGGCACGCCAGTCGCGCACCATGGGGCCCCAGCGCGGGTGGTGCAGGATCCAATGTTCCCAGCGCGCGCTGCCGCGGCTGAAACACCACGCCGCCAGCAGCACGAACGGCGTGGTCGGCAGCAGCGGCAGGAACACCCCGACGACCCCCGTGGCCAGCGCCAGGCCGCCCGCGGCCAGCCACAGGCCGCGCACCCAGCGGTGCGGCGAGACCCGGCCCTCGGGCAGGTCGGTGGGGATCGGCGGCAGCGGCTCGGACATGCTCGGCATGGTAGCCGTCTGCGCCGCCGCAAGGCACCGGACAGGGCCATGCGCGACAATCCCGTCTTTCCGCCAGCCCCCCAAGCGAGTACCCGATGCCCACGCTGCAATGGTCGCCCGAGATCGCCCTGGACCACCCCGAGATGGACCAGACCCATGTCGAGTTCGTCGAGCTGCTGGCCGCCGCCGAAGACGCGCTGCTGCGCTCCCCCGCCGAGGGCCTGCAGGCCTATGAAGCCCTGGTCGAACACACCGTCGGCCACTTCGGCCAGGAAGACCGCTGGATGGGCGCCAGCGGCTTTGCCGCCGGCAACTGCCACACCTACCAGCACGCCCAGGTGCTGGAGCTGATGCAGGAGGTCACCCGCCTGGCCCGTGACGAAGCCGATTTCGGACCGCTGACGCGGGTCCTGCCCGAGCTGGCCAAGTGGTTCGTCCAGCACGCCCAGACCATGGACGCGGCACTGGCCTCGCACCTGCAGCAGGTCGGTTTCGACCCCGCCACCGGCGCCATCGCCCGACCGCCCGTGGCCGAGTCCATCTCCGGCTGCGGCGGCGGCAGCTGCACCCCCGAATCCGAGCCCAGCCCCGCCTGAGGCCGTGACCGACGACCTCCGCCTGCCCTCGCTGGACGCGCTGCGGGCCCTTGAGGCCGCGGCCCGCCTGGGCACCTTCGAGCGTGCGGCCGACGAGCTGTCGGTGACCGCCAGCGCCATCGGCAAGCGCATCGCCGCCCTGGAGGATCTGCTGGGCACGTCGCTGCTGCAGCGGGGCGCCAAGGCCCTGTCGCTGAGCGCGGCCGGCAAGGAGTACCTGGAACAGGTCCGCCCCGCACTGGCCCTGCTCGGCAGCGTGCCGCTGCACCGCCGCAGCACCCAGCGACGCCAGCGCCTGCGCCTGTCCGCCCCGCCCACGCTGGCCCGTCAGGTGCTGGTGCCGGCGCTGCCCGATTTCAGCGCCGCCCACCCCGACATCGAACTCGAGGTGGTGCTGTCGGTGCCCTACCTGGAGGGCCCGGCGGTCAACCCCGACCTGACGCTGCGCTACGCCCCGCTGGGCGAGGGCGAACTGCTGATGGCCGACGTGCTGCTGCCGCTGGCCAGTCCCGGCCTGCTGGCGCGCCACGGCGAGCTGCGCCACCTGGAAGACCTGCAGCGGCTGCCGCTGCTGTGCACCCCGGTCGAGCCCTGGATGCCCTGGCTGCACGCCCAGGGCCTGGACTGGCCCGAGCCGTCCCGTGGCCACCGGCTGGTCGACCTGGGCCTGAACCTCGAGGCCGCCGCGCATGGACAGGGCGTGGTCCTGGCCCGCCCCTCGCTGGCCCGCGCCTGGCTGCGCACCGGTGCCCTGCGGCCGGTGTTCGCTCCCCAGCGGGTGGCGCCCGTCACGCCGACCACCGGCTATGTGCTGCATGTGGCCGAACCCGGCCCGGCCGCCAGCGCCGGCGCGGCCTGGCTGCGCGAGGCCGGTCGCCGCGCCGCCACCGAAGGTTTGTCCCTGGTGATGGGCTGAGGCTCCCGGGCCGCGTGGACGCGGCTTCCGGTGGGCCCCGAATCTTTTTCCGCGATCGAGCGGGCGGTGACCGATACGATCCCGGGCCACAAGGAGACAAGCCGCCATGCCCGTGATCACCAACATCGAAGACCTGCGCGTCCTCGCCCAGAAGCGGGTGCCCCGGATGTTCTACGACTACGCCGACTCCGGCTCGTGGACCGAGGGCACCTACCGCGCCAACGAGAGCGACTTCGCCCCGATCAAGTTCCGCCAGCGCGTGGCGGTGAACATGGAAAACCGCAGCCTGGCCACCACCATGGCCGGCCAGGCGGTCAAGATGCCGGTGGCGATCGCCCCGGTGGGCCTGACCGGCATGCAGCATGCCGACGGCGAGATCCTGGCCGCCAAGGCCGCCGAGAAGTTCGGCATCCCGTTCACGCTGTCCACCATGAGCATCTGCTCGATCGAGGACATCCGGGCCCACACCACGGCGCCGTTCTGGTTCCAGCTCTACATGATGCGCGACCGCGAGGCCATGGCCCGCATGATCGGCCGGGCCAAGGACGCCGGCTGCTCGGCCCTGGTGCTGACGTTGGACCTGCAGGTCATCGGCCAGCGCCACAAGGACCTGAAGAACGGCCTGACCGCCCCGCCGCGGCCCACCCTGGCCAACCTCGTCAACCTGATGACCAAGCCGCGCTGGTGCCTGGGCATGGCGGGCACCAAGCGCCGCACCTTCGGCAACCTGGTCGGCCACGTCAAGGCGGTGACCGACATGAACTCGCTGGCCTCGTGGACCAACGAGCAGTTCGATCCGCGCCTGTCCTGGCCCGACATCGAGTGGGTCAAGAAGCAGTGGGGCGGCAAGCTGATCCTCAAGGGGATCATGGACGAGGTGGACGCCCGCCTGGCGGTCGAGTCCGGCGCCGACGCGATCGTGGTCAGCAACCATGGTGGCCGCCAGCTTGACGGCGCCGAGTCCAGCATCCACGCCCTGCCCCGCATCGTGCAGGCCGTGGGCTCGAGGATCGAGGTCCACATGGACGGCGGCATCCGCTCCGGGCAGGACGTGCTCAAGGCCTGGGCGCTGGGCGCGCGCGGCACCTACATCGGCCGCGCCATGGTCTACGGCCTGGGTGCGATGGGCGAGGAAGGCGTGAGCAAGGCGCTGCAGATCCTGCACAAGGAGCTGGACGTGACCATGGCCTTCTGCGGCCACACCCGCCTGACCGACGTCACCTCGGACATCCTGCTGCCCGGCAGCTTCCCGACCGCCTGAGGCCTGGGCTGGCCCCCAGGCGGGCCGGCGGCATCGCCGGAGCCGGGCACCGGGTGGCGGGCGCCCGACGGATCGGTGGCTCAGTCCTCGACACCCGCCGCCCGCGGCGCACGCTCGGCGAGCAACCGTCGGCCGTGGCCGGTCGCGGCACTGACCAGCAGGTCGACCAGCACCGGGTCCACCGGCTGACTGGCCTCGAAGCGCCAGTGCCGGGCCCCCTTGCCGGTCGCCTCGACCGGCCCCAGGCCGGCCGGCCAGGGCGCCCCCTGCAGCAGCTGCAGGTTCACGTGGCCCTTGACCGGCGCCAGGCCCAGCACCGGCAGGCCCTCGAGGACGAAGACCAGGTTCCCCCACTTCACCGCCTCGCCCAGCGCCGGCTCGGCCCCGAGCACCGCCTGCCGCAGCGCCTCGATCAGCGCCCGGGCCGACGCCGGTTGGAAATCGAGCCAGCTCGAGACCAAGGCACGGGAACGACCGGCGTGACGGTGCATGGCGGACCTCAGGGGGTTCGTTGGGCAAAGGTGTCGCAGTCCTGCAGGCGGCCGCTGTCGAGGCCACGGCGGAACCAGGCCACCCGCTGACGGCTGCTGCCGTGGGTGAAACTCTCGGGCACCACCCGCCCCCGGCTGCGCTGCTGCAGGGCGTCGTCGCCGATGCGCGACGCCGCGTTCAGCGCCTCCTCGACATCGCCCTGCTCCAGCCAGCCCTTGGCCTGCTGTGAATGGTGAGCCCACAGCCCGGCGTAGCAGTCGGCCTGCAGCTCCAGGCGCACCGACAGGGCGTTGGCCTGGGCGGTGCCGGCCCGTCGGCGGGCGGCGTCGACCTTCTCGGCGGTGCCCAGCACGTGTTGCACGTGGTGGCCGACCTCGTGCGCGATCACATAGGCCTGGGCAAAGTCACCCGGTGCGCCCAGCTGGCGCTGCAGCGTGTCGTAGAAGGACAGGTCGATGTAGACCTGCTGGTCGGCGGGGCAGTAGAACGGCCCCATCGCGGCCTGCCCCTGGCCGCAGGCGGTCCCGGTGCTGCCACGGAACAGCACCAGGCGCGGCGGCTGGTAGCGCTGGCCGCCTTGGGCGAACACCTCGGCCCAGCTGTCCTCGGTGCTCGCCAGCACCGCCCGCACGAAGCGGGCGTCGCGGTCCTCCGGGGGCGCGGCGGCGGCGCGCGGTGCGGTGGCGGCATCGCCGCCGGTCTGCTCCAGCACGCCCAGCACGGTCATCGGGTTGATCCCCAGCAACCAGCTGGCCGCCAGGGCCAGCACCAGGCCCCCCAGGCCCAGCCGGCCTCCACCCAGGCGCAGTCCGGCGGGCGCAGGGCCTGCCCCCTCCTCACCCCGGCGGTCCTCGATCTGATCACTTTCACGTTGGCCTTCCCAGCGCATCTGCCGCCCTCCCTTGCCTGGCCGCCATTGTGGCGATCGGCGCCACCGCAGGCCATCCGGACCAGGGCTCAGCCGTGCAGAGTGCGCGCAGTCGCCTCGCGGTGGTAGGCGCGGAACAACGCCAGCGCCAAACGACGCAGCGGATCGCTGGCGCTGGCGTGGGCCAGCGCGATGCAGTCGAAGGCGTAGGGGCGGTCGTAGCACATGCGGCCCACCTGGACCGCATGGCCCTCACCGGCCATCAGGCCCTGGAAGCGCAGCAACTCGGCGGTGCTGGCCTCGGGTGCCACCACCGCGCGGCGCGGCAGCAGGCGGCGCGGCGCACGGGGCGCGACAGGGGGGGCGGCAGGGCGGCTGGCGGTGTGCGGCATGGCGGTCTCCGACGGCGGCCGGACCCCTCGCCCGACCCTGGAGGGATCGTGGGCCCTGCCGACGCGGGCCAAAGCCCGGATCAGCACGGCCATTGCCGGCCGATTCGGCCGCCAGTGGCTGAAACCGGTAGGATCGGGCGCCGCCCCCTCCGGGCGGCTTTTTCATTGCACCCCCGCATGGCCGGCATCCACATCACCGACATCGAACTCGCCATCAACTGGTGGCGCCTGCGCAGCCCCTCGCCCGACGGACTGCAGGCCTGCCCCGAAGTCCAGACCCTGGCCGAGGTCTACGGCCTGATGGTCTACCACCGCCGCGAGATGGCCGACGAGTCGAGCCTCTCCCCGGCCGCCCGACAGGCCTGGCTGGCCTGGTACGACAGCACCCCGGACGCGCCCTGCATCGCGATCTGCTCCACCGCCCAGGGTGACCCGGTGTGCAAGGGTTGTGGCCGCACCGAGGACGAGGTTCAGCACTGGCCCACCCTGAGCCCGGCGGACAAGCGCGCCGTCTGGCGCCGCATCACCCTGGAGGGCAGCGCCTGGCGCTTCAACCGCTATGCCGAGCGCGCCCGCCTGGCTGGCGGCGGGGACCCGGCATGAGCGGCACGGGCTGGCGCACCAGCCTGCGGCGGCTGTTGCCACTGGCCTGGCCGGTGCTGGTGGGCCAGGTCGCCGTGCTGGCCTTCGGCACCATCGACACCCTGCTGGTGGCGCGCCACTCACCGAGCGACCTGGGCGCCTTCGCGGTCGGCGCGGCGGCCTACATCACGGTCTTCGTCGGGCTGATGGGCGCGGTGCTGGCGGTGTCTCCCATGGTGGGCCAGCTGTTCGGTGCCGGCCGTGACCACGCGGCGGGCGACGAACTGCACCAGGGCATCTGGCTGGCGCTGCTGCTGTCCCTGCCCGGCTGCGCGCTGCTGCTGTTCCCCCAACCCTTTCTGGCGCTGGCCCACGCCTCGCCCGAGATGGCAGGCAAGGTGCAGGGCTACCTGCAGGCGCTGGCGCTGGCCCTGCCCGGTTCGCTCCTGTTCACCGTGTACCGGGCCTTCAACACCGCGGTCTCGCGGCCCAAGGCGGTGATGGCGCTGCAGCTGGGCGGGCTGGCCCTGAAGGTGCCGTTGTCGGCGGCGCTGGTCTTCGGCCACCCCGGCCTGGGCCTGCCCGAGCTGGGCGTGACCGGCGCGGGCATCGCCACTGCCGCGGCGATGTGGCTGCAGGTGGCGATCGCCGCCGCGGTGCTGCGGCGCGACCGCTTCTACGACCGCTTCGCGCTGTGGGGCCAGGGCCTGCACCGGCCGAATTGGCCGGCCATCGCCGGCCTGCTGCGGCTGGGCGTGCCCATGGGCCTGGCGGTGCTGGTCGAGGTCAGCGCCTTCAGCTTCATGGCCTTCTTCATTGCCCGGCTGGGCACGGTGCCGGTGGCGGGCCACCAGATCGCGATGAACCTGGTGTCCCTGATGTTCATGGTGCCGCTGTCGCTGGCCAATGCGGGCAGCACCCTGGTGGCCCAGCGGGTGGGCGCTGGCGACCTGCCCGATGCCCGCCGCCTGGGCTGGCACGCGCTGCAGATCGGCACCGCCACCTCGGCCCTGCTGGCGCTGGCGGTGTACCTGGGGCGCGAGGGCGTGGTGGCGCTGTACACCCGGGACGCCGCCGTGGCCGCCGCCGCACTGCCCCTGCTGAGCTGGCTGGTGGTGTTCCACGTCTGCGATGCCGCGCAGACCGTGGCCGCTTTCGTGCTGCGCGCCTGGCGCGTGGCCACGGTGCCGGTGGTGATCTACGCCGGCACGCTGTGGGGGGTGGGCCTGGGCGGCGGCTACGCACTGGCCTTCAACGTGGGCGGGGCCATGCCGGCCGCGCTGCAGGGTGCGCCGGGCTTCTGGGCCGCGGCCACCGCCGCACTGGTCCTGGCCAGCATCGGGCTGACGCTGTTCAAGGCCTGGGTGCTGCGGCGCCCTCTGCGCTGATCCCGGCCCGCGGGCCGGGCGATCAGTCCATCCGGCGCGAAGCGGGCAGGGTGATCGTGAAGCAGCTGCCGCCGCCCGGGCGCTCGTCGCAGGCGACGCGGCCGTCGTGCGCCCGCGCGATCTGCTGCACCAGGGCCAGGCCCAGACCGACCCCCCCCTCGCGCTCGGCGTGACCGGGCAGGCGGTAGAAGGGCTCGAAGATCCGCTCGCGCTGGTCCGCCGGCACCCCGGCGCCACGGTCACAGACCTGCAGGCGCACGCCCTGGGCGCCGGCGGTGAAGATGCAGCTGACCTCGTCGCCGCCATAGCGCCGGGCGTTCTCGAGCAGGTTGCGCAGGGCCCGGCGCAGCAGGCGCTCGGAACCCCGGACCCGCAGCGCCGTGTCGCCGGCGGGCATCTGCAGCTCGGCCCCGACGCGCGAGGCCTCCTCGGCGCCCAGACCCACCAGGTCCACCACATCGTCCAGCGCGCCCTGGGCGCCGGCCTCCAGGCGGCTGGACAGCAGCACCTCCTCGACCAGGGCGTCGAGTTCGCCGATGTTGGTGTGGATCTCGCGCAGCAGGGACGCGCGCATCGTCGGCGGCGCGTCGTCCAGCATGGACACCGCCATCTTCAGGCGGGCCAGAGGCGAGCGCAGCTCGTGGCTGGCGTTGGCCAGCAGGCTCTGGTTGGAGGTGACCAGGGCCTCGATCCGGGCTGCGGCGCGGTTGAAGCTGCGGGCCACCGCGCCGACCTCGTCGGCGCCTTCTTCGGGCACACGGTGGTCCAGGGCCCCCGAGCCGAAAGCCTCGACGCCGTGACGCAGGCGCTCGAGCCGGCGCGTCAGGCCCCGCACCACCGGCCACGCCCCGCCGGCCACGGCCACGAACAGCAGCACCAGCAAGGCCACCAGGGCGACGCTGGCCGCCCCTTCGCCGGGCAGCGGGCCACGCCACCAGTCGAACCAGCCCCGCGACGCGTTGCCCTTGCGGGCCTGCGGCCCGGCATCGGGCGGCGGGCGCAGGCCGAAATCGCCCAGGCCCTCGTCCGGCGGCGTGCCGGGGACCGCGGGCTGTCGGGTCATCGGGTCCCCCGGTCGCTCGCCCGGCAACGGCCCGCCAGGACCACCAGGCCCACCAGGACCACCATGACCACCAGGCCCGTCAGGTCCACCGGGCCCACCAGGGCCATCGGGACCGCCGGCCCCCAAAGGACCCTCCAGGCCGCGCACCACGCCGTCGCGCCGCAGGCGGTCGAGGCTCGGGCGCACCATCCACAGGCGGCGGCCGTCGTCGAGGGTGATCGAGATCGCCTGGCGTGGCACCTGACCGGCCTGGGCCTCGCGCCGGGCGAAGGATTCCGAGGTGCCGATGCGGCGGCCCTTGGCGTCTTCCAGGGCCAGGGGCAGCCGCATGCGGGCTGACCACTCCTCCAGGGCGCGGCTTTGCACCTCATCGGGCGCGTCGGCCTCGGGCAGCGAGTTCTGGATCAGTTGCGCCCATCCCGACATGCGCTCGACCACCTGGCGGTCGAAACGTTCGCGCTCGTCGCTGAGGTGGCGCTGGAACAGCCCGCCGGACACCAGCGCGAACAGCGCCAGCGCGGCGACCACGGTCAGCCAGATGCGCAGGAACAGCGACTTCATGGCCGGCTCCGGCGGGCCCGGGGCGTCACTCGGCGTCCTGCTTGCGCGCGAAGACGTAGCCGCTGCCCCGGACGGTGAGCACCCGCTTGGGGTTCTTCGGGTCCTCCTCGATCACCGAGCGAATGCGCGAGACGTGCACGTCGATCGAGCGGTCGAAGGCCTCCATCGGGTGGCCCTTGAGGGCATCCATGATCTGGTCGCGGCTGAGCACGCGGCCGGCACTGCGCGCCAGCACCGTCAGCAGGTCGAACTGGTGACCGGTGAGGTCGCAACGCTCACCACCCAGCCGGGCCTCGCGAGCGCCCAGGTCGATCTCGAGGCGGCCGAAGGTCAGCACCTCGTCGTCAACCGCCTCAGGCGCCGCCCGGCGCAGCAGGGCCTTGATGCGGGCCAGCAGTTCACGCGGCTCGAAAGGTTTGGGCAGGTAGTCATCGGCGCCGATCTCCAGGCCCAGGATGCGGTCCATGGGCTCGCCACGGGCCGTGAGCATCAGCAAGGGCAGGCGACGGGTGCGCGCATCGGCGCGCACTTCTCGGGTCATGTCCAGGCCGTCCCCGTCCGGCAGCATCAGGTCCAGCACCAGGGCGTCATAGGCCGTGCGGCGCAAGCGCTCGCGCCCGTCGGCCAGGTTGCCGGCGGTGTCCACCTCGTAGCCGTGACCGCGCAGGTAGTCACCGACCATCGAGGTCAGGCGGGCATCGTCGTCGATCAGCAGCAGTCGGGCGTGGAGCATCTCGTCGGCGCGCGGTTGCAGGCCGGCGCGCAGGCGGCCATGAAGGGTCGGGGCCGAAGCATAGGTCATCGCGGTCTCCAGAGACGGTGGATGACCCGGATGCTCGGCCGCGGCCGTTGGCCCCGCTTGGCCGGGGCGTGAAGATTTGTGAAGCGCCGGCCGCTCAGCGGGCAAAGGTCACGACATGATCCACCCGAGGGCGGATGCCGATCCACTCGCCGGGCGCATGGTCGTGGTGGGAGGGCACCTGGGCCAGCACCTCGAGGCCATCGGGCAGGCTCAGGGTGTAGAGAAAGTCGGCCCCGCGGAAATCGCGCCTGACGATGCGCGCCCGCACCGGGCTGTCGTCGTCGTGCTCGATGTCGTCGGCCCGCAGCAGCACCAGGCATTGGCCAGCCGGGTAGGCGTCGGGCAGCGGGCACTCGGCCGCGTCCTGCAGCACGCCCAATGGGGTGTGCACCTGCGGCCCCTGCGGGGAGGCGACGATGTGCGCCGGCGCCAGCACGCCGTGCCCGATGAAGTCGGCGACGAAGCGCGTGGCCGGCCGGTGGTAGAGGTCGTAGGGGCGGTCCCACTGCTCCAGCCGCCCCTGGTGCATCACCCCCAGCCGGTCGGCCAGGGCAAAGGCCTCCATCTGGTCGTGCGTGACCACCAGCGCGGCGGTGCCGCTGGCCTTGAGGATGCCGCGCACCTCGTGGGCCAGGCGCTCGCGCAGTTCCACGTCCAGGGCCGAGAAGGCCTCGTCCAGCAGCAGCAGCCGCGGCGCCGGGGCCAGGGCGCGGGCCAGCGCCACGCGCTGTTGCTGGCCGCCCGAGAGCTGGTGCGGCATCTGCCGGGCCAGGTCGGGCAGGCCGACCAGGGCCAGCATCTGCGCCACCCGGTCGGCGCGCTCGCCACGCGGCAGGCGGTGCAGGCCGAAGGCCACGTTGGCGGCCACGTCGAGGTGCGGGAACAGGGCGTAGTCCTGGAACACCATGCCGACGCGGCGGGCCTCGGCCGGCCGGTGCAGGCCCTGCTCGGGGTCGGACACCAGGTCCCCACCCAGGCGGATGCGGCCGCCGGCCAGCGGCTCCAGCCCCGCCACGGCGCGCAGCAGCGAGGTCTTGCCGCAACCCGACGGCCCGACCAGCACGCCGATCTCGCCCGCGCCCAGGGCCAGCGAGACCTGGGCCACGGCGGTGCGGGTACCGCCCTCGGCCGAGGGGCTGCGGTAGCGGACGCTGATCTGTTCGAGCTGCAGGGCCATAAGGGGGGGATGATATAGGGATAATAATCATTCTCAATCAGACAACCACCATGGCCCTGCTGTCCGCGCTCTGCCTGCTCCTGCTGCTGCCCCTGGCCGCCCTGCTCTCGCGCTGGCTGGGCCTGGACGCGGCCGGCCTGGAGACCTGGCGACACCTGGCCCAGACGGTCTTGCCCGAGTACCTCGGCAGCTCCCTGGTGCTGTCGGCGTCGGTGGCCCTGGGCGTCGCGGTGCTGGGCGGCACCACCGCCGCCACGGTCACGCTGTTCGAGTTCCGCGGCCGGCGCTGGCTGGCCTGGGCCCTGCTGCTGCCCATGGCCATGCCGGCCTATGTGCTGGCCTACGCCTGGACCGACACGCTGCAGTACAGCGGCCCGCTGCAGACCGCGCTGCGCGCGCGCTTCGGCTGGGAGGGCGCGCTGTGGCCGGACGTGCGCAGCCTGGGTGGCGCCGTGCCGCTGTTCGTGCTGTGTCTGTACCCGTACGCCTACCTGTTGACCCGCGGGGCCCTGGCCCAGCGCTGCGTGCCCCTGATGGAGGCGGCACGGCTGCTGGGCGCGTCCTGGTCACGGCGTCTGTGGCGGGTGGCGCTGCCGATGGCCCGTCCGGCCCTGGCCGCCGGCGTGGCCCTGGCCTTGATGGAGACCCTGGCCGACTATGGCGTCGGCGCCTACTTCGGGCTGTCCACCTTCACCACCGGCATCTACCGGGCCTGGCTGTCGATGGGCGATCGCGACGCCGCCGCCCAGCTCGCCAGCGTGCTGCTGGCGGTGGTGGCTGCCCTGGTGCTGGTGGAGCAGCGTGCCCAGGCCCGGCTGCGCTTCGGCGCCGCCCGCGCCGGCGCCCAGCACGCCGCCGATGCGCGCCCCACCCGCCTGGGCTGGCGCGGCACGGCCCTGGCCTGGGCGGTCTGCGGCCTGCCGGTGCTGCTCGGCTTCGTGCTGCCCATCGCCGCCCTGCTGCGTCTGGCCCTGTCCGGTGGCGCCGGCGACGACGCCCCGCCGCCCAGCCTCGAGCGCTTCCTGGCCTGGTGCGGCAACAGCTTTCTGCTGTCGGCCCTGGCCGCCACGCTGGCCCTGGCCCTGGCCCTGGCCCTGGCCGCCGCCCGCCGCCGCGGCATGTCGCGCTGGCTGGACGGTCTCACCCGCGCCGTGGGCCTGGGCTATGCGGTGCCCGGCGCGGTCATCGTGGTGGGCCTGCTGTGGCCGCTGGGGTGGCTGCAGGGCGCCTGGCCGGGCAACCCGGTCACCGGCTGGATGACGGCCACCATCGCCGGCCTGCTCTACGCCTACCTGGTGCGCTTCTCGGCCGTGGCCCTGCAGTCGGTGGACGCCGGCTACGCCCGCCTGCCCGCCAGCTTCGACGAGAGCGCCCGCCTGCTCGGCCTGGGCCCCTGGGCGGTCTGGCGCCAGGTCCACTGGCCGCTGCTGCGCGGCGCCGCCGGCACCGCCTGGCTGCTGGTCTTCGTCGACGTCATGAAGGAGCTGCCGGCCACCCTGGTGATGCGCCCCTTCAACCGCGACACCCTGGCGGTCATCGCCAACCAGCTGGCCCGCGACGAACGCCTGGGCGAGGCCGCCCTGCCCTCGCTGGCCATCGTCGCCGTCGGGCTGTTGCCGGTGCTGCTGCTGGCCCGAGAGGGGCAGGACAGCCGGGCCTGCTGACGACGGGCGGCCCCGCCCCTGCGGCTCAGCGCAACCGTGCCACCGCCACGAACGCCGCCGTCAGCAAGGACCCGTGGGCGACCGCCGCCAGGATGGCCAGGGCGATCGCCGGGCGCAGGCGCGCCGGGTTCATCGCATGGCGCCACAGCAGCGCGGCGCTGGCCAGGGCGACCGGGGCCGAGGCCAGCGCCCACCAGGCCGTGAAGGGCAACACGTCACCCCACCACCAGAGCGCCACCCAGGCGTGGGCCACCAGCAGGTTGAGCGCGTACGCCGCCGCCGCCCGCCGCGGCCCCCAGCGCACCACCAGCGTGCGCTTGCCCGCCGCGGCATCGGCTCGGGCGTCGGGGAACTCGGCCACCCACAGCACGTTCATCACCAGCAGCGCCAGGCCCACCCCGCTGACCATCGCGATGGCGCTGAAGCCGTGGCGCTGGACCTGGTCGGCGCCGACCACCACCAGCCACCAACCGGCGGCGGTGGCTGCCTCGCCCCAGCCCCGCGACATCAGGGCCAGTCGGGGACTGGAGTAGGCCCAGCCCAGGAAGGCGCCGGCCAGGCCCACCAGCAACAGTCCCGGGCCGCTGCGGGCGCTCAGCAGCAGCCCGCCACCCACCACCACCAGGGCCAGCATCGTGGCCATCTCGCGCACCTCGGCAGGCGTGAAGACCCCGTCCTGGATCACCCGCGAGCCGCCGGTGAAGGGGCCGATGCGGCCGCTGTTGAGCGCGTCGGAGCCACCTACCGCGTCGCCGTAGTCGTTCCAGAGGTTGACGGCGGCATGGGTGAGCAGCGCCAGCACCAGGGTGGCCGCCGCACCCCAGGGGTCCCAGCCGCAGCCGCAGGCCTGGGACTGGGCGATGCCGGTGGTGGCCGCCACCAGCGTGACGACCAGGAAGCCGGGGCGGCTGGCGGCCACCCACAGGCGCGCGCGGCGCCAGGATTCGGATACTGCCATGGGTACCGAGGATACGACCGAATCCGGCGCCCGCAAACGACAAAGGGGCCCCGAAGGGCCCCTGTGCATCACGCCGGACGGGCGTGGGCCGCTCAGGCGGCCGGCTGGGCGTTGCGCAGGCGGATGTGCAGCTCGCGCAGCTGCTTCTCGTCCACGTTGCTCGGGGCGCCGGTCAGCAGGCACTGGGCGCGCTGGGTCTTCGGGAAGGCGATCACGTCGCGGATCGACTCGGCCTTGGTCATCAGGGTGATCAGGCGGTCCAGGCCGAAGGCCAGGCCACCGTGCGGGGGCGCACCGTACTGCAGGGCGTCCAGCAGGAAGCCGAACTTGATGCGCTGCTCCTCGGGGCTGATCTTCAGGGCCTCGAAGACCTTGGCCTGCACCTCGGCGCGGTGGATACGCACCGAGCCGCCGCCCAGTTCCCAGCCGTTGAGCACCATGTCGTAGGCCTTGGCCACGCAGGCGCCGGGGTTGGTGGTCATGAGCTCCTCATGGCCATCCTTGGGGCTGGTGAACGGGTGGTGGCAGGCGTTCCAGCGGTCCTCGCCGTCGTCGTACTCGAACATCGGGAAGTCGACCACCCACAGCGGCGCCCAGACGTCGTCGAACAGGCCGTGCGACTTGCCGAACTCCGAGTGACCGATCTTGATGCGCAGCGCGCCGATGGCGTCGTTGACCACCTTGGCCTTGTCGGCGCCGAAGAAGATCAGGTCGCCGTTGCAGGCACCGGTGCGCGCCAGGATCTCGGCGATCGCGGCGTCGTGCAGGTTCTTGACGATCGGCGACTGCAGGCCTTCGCGGCCCTTGGCGACGTCATTGACCTTGACCCAGGCCAGGCCCTTGGCGCCGTAGATCTTGACGAACTCGGTGTAGCCGTCGATCTCGCCACGCGACATGTCGGCGCCGCCGGGCACGCGCAGGGCGACGACCCGGCCACCCGGGGTGGTGGCGGGGGTGGAGAAGACCTTGAAGTCGACGTCCTTCATCACCTCGGTCAGCTCGGTGAACTGCAGCTTGACGCGCAGGTCGGGCTTGTCCGAGCCGTACTTGAACATCGCGTCGGCATAGGTCATGACCGGGTAGACCGGCAGCTCCACGCCGATGGCGTTCTTGAACACCGAGCGGATCATGCCCTCGAACATCGCGCGGATCTCTTCCTCGGTCAGGAAGGAGGTCTCGATGTCGATCTGGGTGAACTCGGGCTGGCGGTCGGCGCGCAGGTCCTCGTCACGGAAGCACTTGGTGATCTGGTAGTAGCGGTCGAAGCCCGCGACCATCAGCAACTGCTTGAACAGCTGGGGGGACTGCGGCAGCGCGAAGAACTGGCCGTCGTGCACGCGGCTGGGCACCAGGTAATCGCGGGCGCCTTCCGGGGTGCTCTTGGTCAGCATCGGGGTCTCGATGTCGACGAAGCCGTGGGCGTCCAGGAACTGGCGCACTTCCATCGCCACGCGGTAGCGCAGCATCAGGTTCTTCTGCATCGCCGGGCGGCGCAGATCCAGCACCCGGTGGGTCAGGCGCACCGTCTCGGACAGGTTGTCGTCGTCGAGCTGGAACGGGGGCGTGACGCTGGCGTTGAGCACTTCCAGCTCGTGGCACAGCACCTCGACCTTGCCGGACACGAGGTTGCTGTTCTCGGTGCCGGCCGGACGGGCACGGACCTTGCCGACGATCTTCAGGCAGAACTCGTTGCGCACGCCCTCGGCCGTCTTGAACATGTCGGCGCGGTCCGGGTCGCAGACGATCTGGACCAGGCCTTCGCGGTCGCGCAGGTCGATGAAGATGACCCCGCCGTGGTCACGGCGACGGTGGGCCCAGCCCATGAGGGTGACGGTTTCGCCCATCAGCTTGTCGCTGACCAGGCCGCAGTAGGTGGTACGCATGGATTGCACTCCGTACAGGATGTTCGGTGGCGACAGCCGCCCGGGTCGGGCGCTGCGCGGGTTCGGTGCCGCGGGGGGCGGGGTGGTCAGCCCTCAGGACTGAATGCCGGGCCAGGCATTCAGCCCGCCCGATTGGGGTCGGCCTCCTCCGGCCGGGCGGCAAGCGCTTCGGCCGGGGGCGCGACCACGCCCATCGAGATGATGTACTTCAGGGCCTCGTCCACGCTCATCTGCAGCGGGCGCACCGCGCTGCGCGGCATCATCAGGAAGAAGCCGGAGGTGGGGTTGGGGGTGGTCGGCACGTACAGGCCGACGTGCTCGCCCGGCAGGCCCTCGGCCACCTCGCCGCCCGGCGTGCCGGTGACGAAGGCGATGGTCCAGCTGCCCTGGCGCGGGTACTCGACCAGCACGGCCTCGCGGAAGGCGTTGCCGTTGCTGGAGAACAGCGTGTCGGAAACCTGCTTGACCGAGCTGTAGATCGACTTGACGATGGGGATGCGCTGCAGCAGCGCGTCCCACTGGCGCACCCACCACTGACCGAACATGTTCGTGACGAACATCCCGGTGAGCAGCAGCAGCACCGCCATCACCACCACGCCCAGGCCCTGGATGTGGCGCAGCGACTCGAGAAAGCCGTAGGCGCTGCGCGGCAACAGGGCCTGCGCCACCGACAGCACGGCGGCGAACATGCCGTCCATCATGCCCAGCACCCACAGCAGCACCCAGATGGTGATGGCCAGGGGGAGCCAGGTCAGCAGACCGGCGAGGATGTATTTCTTCACGGCGTGGAGGGGTTGTGCAGGGCCGGCTCAGTGGCAGGCGCAGGAGCCGCCGCAGGCGGTGCCGCCCGAGGACGCGCCACTGTCGGCGGCCGGCGCGGGCGCGGCGGCCGCGGCGGTGGACGTGGCCGAGGTGCCGCCGGAGCCGCCCTTGAAATCGGTGGCGTACCAGCCCGAGCCCTTGAGCTGGAAACCGGCCGCGGTGAGCTGCTTGGAGAACTGCTCGGCGCCGCAGGCCGGGCAGGTGGTCAGCGGAGCGTCGGACATCTTCTGCAGCACGTCCTTCGCGTGGCCGCAGGCGCCGCAGCGGTAGGCGTAGATCGGCATGACAAGACCCTTGGGAGAAAACCGATGATTATAGGAGCGCCGCATGACGGCGCCCCGTCCCACGCCCGCAAGGAGCGTGCCGCAGGCACATGGGGGCCGGAGCGGCCGGTTTCAAGGGCGGCCCGCCTCGGCGGGCGGTCGGCCTCAGCCGGCCTGGTCCGGCAGGCCCGCGACATGGTGCTTGTGGACGCGCCGGTCGGTCAGCCACTGGGGGGCCAGCGAGCCGGCCACCATGCCGACGAAGGCGGCGATCAGGCCCGCCAGCTGACCCGGGAACAGCTCGCCCCAGGTGCTGACCTGCGGGAAGAAGGCGATCCACACGCCGATGCCCGCGCCCAGCGAGCCGATCGCACCCTGGGTGGTGGCCCGCGACCAGTACAGACCCATGACCAGCGGCACGAAGGCGCCCACCAGCGTGACCTGGTAGGCCGAGGACACCAGGTCATAGATCGGCGTGCCCTTCATGGCGATGGCATAGGCCAGCACCAGGGCGGCGAAGATGACGATGGTCCAGCGCATGGCCAGCAGCTGGTCACGGTCGCTCATCTGGCCACGCAGGTTCTTGACGATGTTCTCGACGAAGCTGGTCGAGGGCGCCAGCAGGGTGGCCGAGCTGGTGCTCTTGATGGCCGAGAGCAGCGCGCCGAAGAACAGGATCTGCATCACCAGCGGCATCTGGCTGAGCACGTAGGTGGGCAGCAGGCGCTGGTAGTCCTCGGCGGCGATGTCCAAGGCTTGCTGACCCATCACCACCACCGCGCTGGCGACGATGAACATGGGCACGAAGGCGAACAGGATGTAGCCGAAGCCGCCGATCATCGCCCCCTTGCGGGCGGTGGCGGCGTCCTTGGCCGACATCACGCGCTGGAACACGTCCTGCTGCGGGATGCTGCCCAGCATCATGGTCAGGGCCGCGCCGATGAACATGGCGACCTCGGTGAAGCCGGGGTCGGGCAGCACCTTCCAGAGGTCCTTCTCGGTCGCCACGGCGAGCACCTTGTCGGCGCCGCCGGCCAGGTCCGCGGAGAACACCGCGATCACCGACAGGCCCACCACCAGCACGATCATCTGGATGAAGTCGGTCCAGGCCACGGCCAGGAAACCGCCCACCACCACGTACACCAGCACCGCCAGGGTGCCGACGATCATGCCGGCGGTCTCGCTCATCGCGCCGTCGGTGAGCACCGAGAACACCAGGCCCAGCGCGGTGATCTGCGCCGCCACCCAGCCCAGGTAGCTCAGGATGATCGCGGCCGAGCAGAAGACCTCGACCCCTTTGCCGTAGCGCTCGCGGTAGAAGTCGCCGATGGTCAGCAGGTTCAGGCGGTAGAGCCGGGCGGCGAAGAAGGCCCCGACGAGGATCAGGCAGGTGCCGGCCCCGAACGGGTCCTCGACGATCGCCCCCAGGCCACCCTGGATGAAGCGCGCCGGGATGCCCATCACCGTCTCGGCCCCGAACCAGGTGGCGAAGGTGGTGGTGATCACCATGATCAGCGGCAGGCTGCGGCCGGCGATCGCGAAGTCGCTGGTGTTCTTGATCCGGGTGCCCGCCCAGACCCCAATGGCCAGCGTGCCCAGCAGGTAGAGCACGACGAAGACGATCAGCGTGGTGTTCATGGACGGGAAATCAACGACTTGGGAGGAACATGGGGGGCCGAAGGCGGCCGCGATTATCCATAGTGGCCGAAGTACTGACTGAGCAGCCGGGCGACCACGATGCCCAGCAGGAAGCCGCCGGCCGCGACCAGGGCGGCATTGATCAGGCGGTTGGTGCGGCGCTGCTCGCGCAGCAGGGCCCGCAGCAGGTCGCGGTCGTCGCGGGCGGGCTGCTCCAGGCGATGGTGCAGCAGGCGGGGCAGCTCGGGCAGCAGCTTGGCGTACTGCGGCGCCTCCTCACGCAGGCGGCGCACCAGGGCGCGCCAGCCGACCTGCTCGTTCATCCAGCGCTCGAGGAAGGGCTTGGCGGTCACCCACAGGTCCAGCTCGGGGTCCAGCTCGCGGCCCAGGCCCTCGACGTTGAGCAGGGTCTTCTGCAGCAGCACCAGCTGCGGCTGGATCTCGACGTTGAAGCGGCGCGAGGTCTGGAACAGCCGCATCAGCACCTGGCCCAGCGAGATGTCCTTGAGCGGACGGTCGAACTGCGGCTCGCAGGTGGCACGGATGGCCTGTTCCAGCTGCTCGATGCGGGTGCCGGCGGGAACCCAGCCGCTCTCGACGTGCAGCTCGGCGACGCGCTTGTAGTCGCGCCGGAAGAAGGCGATGAAGTTCTGCGCCAGGTAGTTCTTGTCGACCTCGGTGAGCGTGCCGATGATGCCGAAGTCCAGCGCGATGTAGCGCCCGAAGGTGGCCGGGTCGATGCTGACCTGGATGTTGCCCGGGTGCATGTCGGCGTGGAAGAAGCCGTCGCGGAACACCTGGGTGAAGAAGATGGTGACGCCGTCGCGGGCCAGCTTGGGGATGTCCACCCCGGCCTCGCGCAGGCGCTCGACCTGGCTGATCGGCACGCCCTTCATGCGCTCCATCACGATGACGCTGGGGGTGCACAGGTCCCAGTGCATCTCGGGCACGATGATCAGCGGCAGGTCGGCCATGTTGCGGCGCAGCTGGGCCGCGTTGGCGGCCTCCCGGACCAGGTCGAGCTCGTCGTGCAGGTAGGTATCGAACTCGGCCACCACCTCGCGCGGGCGCAGCCGCCGGCCGTCGGCCGAGAGGCGCTCCACCCAGCCGGCGAGCACCCGGAGCAAGGCCAGGTCGTCCTCGATGACGGCCAGCATGCCCGGGCGCAGCACCTTGACCGCGACCTCGCGGCCGTCGGGCAGCGTGGCGAAATGGACCTGCGCGATCGACGCGCTGGCCACCGGCTCGGCCTCGAAGGTGGCGAACAGCTCGGTCACCGGGCGGCCGAGCGACTGTTCGATCAAGGCCCGCGACTGCGCGGCCGGGAACGGGGGCACCTGGTCCTGCAGCCGCGCCAGCTCGTGGGCGATGTCCGGCGGCACCAGGTCGCGGCGGGTGGACAGCACCTGGCCGAACTTGATGAAGATCGGGCCCAGGCGCTCCAGGGCCTCGCGCAGGCGCACGCCCCGCGGGCCTTCGGGCGCGCCGCCGGCCAGGCGCAGCAGCGCCAGCGCCAGCGCGGGCCGGCGGGCCAGGCTCTCCAGGGCCAGCGCCACGATGCCGTGGCGCCACAGGGTCAGGACGATGCGGCCCAGCCGCAGCAGGTTGCGCATGACCGGGGCGCTCAGGGCTTCTTGATCGCGCCGGCCACGCCCTGCACCAGCGCCTTGGCGGCGCCCAGCAGCTGCTCGCCGGCACGGGCGACCGTCTCGCCCAGCGGGCCGCCGAAGACGCGCTCCAGGTCAGCCGGGATGTCCCAGCGCACGTTGGCCAGGACCCAGGTGATCTCGGCGGCCAGGCCGGCGTCGCCCTCGACTCGGACCGGCGGCACCTCGCCGCTGGCCAGTCGCCGGGCGGCCTCGACCGGCTGCGAGGCGTCCACCTCCAGTCGCAGGTCGGGGGCCTCGGGCAGCACCTCGTCGGGCTCAGGGGCCTCGAGCAGGCCAGCCGCGGTGATGCGCAGGGTCAGCGGGGGCGGCGGCGGCAGCGGCACGCGCCAACCGGCGACCTCGATGCGCAGCAAGCGGCCCCGGTGGGCCTGCAGACGCGCGGTGGCGGCCGGAGCGGCCATCAGCACATGGTTGGCCAGCAGGACGAAGCGCGCCGTGGCGGCGGGCAGGACAAGGTCGGAGAGCGGGGAAGCCATGGGGCGCGATTGTAGGAGCGCCCTGCCCCGCACCCACCCCGCGCCGGGTCAATCGGCGCTGTCGTAACCCTGCGGGTTGCCGCTCTGCCAGCGCCAGGCGTCGGCGCACATCTGCTCCAGGCCGCGACGGGCCTGCCAGCCCAGCAGCTCGCGCGCCCGAGTGGCATCGGCGTAATAGCTGGGCAGGTCGCCCGGGCGACGGTCCACCACCCGGTACGGAATCGGCTTGCCGGCAGCCTTTTCGAAGGCGCGGACCAGGTCCAGCACGCTGAAGCCGACGCCGGTGCCGAGGTTGACGGTCACCGACTTCCGCTGCTCCAGCAGGTGGCGCACCGCCGCCACATGGCCTTCGGCCAGGTCCATCACGTGCAGGTAATCGCGCACCCCGGTGCCGTCCGGGGTGTCGTAGTCGCCGCCAAACACCGAGAGGAACTCGCGCCGGCCCACGGCCACTTGCTGCACATAGGGCATCAGGTTGTTGGGCACGCCCCGCGGGTCCTCGCCCATGCGGCCGCTCTCGTGGGCGCCCACCGGGTTGAAGTAGCGCAGCCAGGCGATGTTCCAGGCCGGGTCGGCGGCCTCGAGGTCGCGCAGGATCTGCTCGCCCATCAGCTTGGTGCGGCCGTAGACGTTCATCGCGGCCAGGGGGTGGGCCTCGGTGTAGGGCAGGAACTGCGGCTCGCCGTAGACGGTGGCGCTGGAGCTGAACACCATCGCCTTGACGCCCGCCCGGGCCATGGCCTGGCAGGTGCTGACCAGACCGCCCAGGTTGTTCGCGTAGTACTTCAGCGGCTCGGCGGTGGACTCGCCCACGGCCTTGAAGGCCGCGAAATGCACCACCGCATCGATCGCGTGCTCGGCGAAGACCCGGTCCAGCGCCGAGCCATCGGTGACGCTGCCTTGCACGAAGGTGGGCGTGCGCCCGCCCAGTTCGGCGATGCGCTCGAGCACCACGGGCGAGCTGTTGGAGAAGTCATCCAGGCCCACGACCTCGAAGCCGGCCGCCCACAGGGCCAGCCAGGTGTGGGAAGCGATGTAGCCGGTGGCACCGGTGAGCAGGACGCGAGGCATGTCGGGTGATCTCGGGTTGCGGGACCGATGCAGTATGCCTGCCGGACGTGTCCCGCCCGCGACACCGGGGCTCCCTCGAATGGACACGGCCGGAGGGTTCGGGGACATTCCGGGCGCGCGCCAGGGCAGGCGGCGCGGCGCCCCTCCAACACTCCCTCCAAGAAGTCCCGTCGAACATGCATTCCCTGACCCCCCGCCTCTCCCTCCTCGCCCTGGCCCTGTGCAGCGCCAGCGCCACCACCCACGCCACCGAGGTCTACGGCGCCGCCGGCCTGCCGGGCCTGATGGTGGGCCTGGCCCACCCGCTGAACGAGCAGTTCACCCTGCGCGCCGACCTGGCCGGCGCGGGCCACCACACCCGCGACCGCGTCGAAGAAGGCATCAGCTACCAGGGCCAACTGAAGACCGGCCGCTTCGCCCTGTTCGGCGACTGGTTCCCGATGGGCGGCGCGTTCCGCGTCACCGCCGGCCTGAGCAGCAACCACTACCGCCTGTCGCTGGACGCCTCGGGCGCCGGCCGCACCGTGCAGGTGGGCAGCGGCACCTACGTGCTGGGCCCGGGTGATGGCCTGGCGATGAACATCCGCTTCCCGTCGACCACGCCCTACCTGGGCATCGGCTGGGGCCACCAGCTGGGCGAGACCGGCTGGCGCTTCCACGCCGACATGGGCGCCATGATCGGCCAGACCAGGGTCAGCGCCACGCCGCGCGGCGCGCTGGCGGCCGACGCGGCCAAGGACGACGTGGCCCAGGAAACCGCCGAACTGCGCGACGGCGTGGGCAAGGTCAAGGCCCTGCCGCAGCTCAGCCTGGGCGTCGGCTACGCGTTCTGAGCGGACGCTGACGTGACGAGGGGCCCCGCGGGGCCCCTCACGCATTCATGACCGGTCGTCCCGGCTCAGCATTTGATGCCGACGTGAAGCGCCACCACGCCACCGGTCATGTTGTGCACGTCCACATGGCCGAAGCCGGCCGTCTTCATCATGGCCTTGAGCGTGGCCTGGTCCGGGTGCATGCGGATCGACTCGGCCAGGTAGCGGTAGCTGTCCGCGTCACCGGCGATCAGGCTGCCCAGCTTGGGCAGGATGTTGAACGAGTACCAGTCGTAGGGCTTCTGCAGCGGCTTGGCCACCTTGGAGAACTCCAGCACCAGCAGGCGGCCGCCCGGGCGCAGCACGCGGCACATCTCGGCCAGCGCCAGGTCCTTGTGCGTCATGTTGCGCAGGCCGAAGGCCACGCTGACCAGGTCAAAGGTGCCCTCCGGGTAGGGCAGCTTCTCGGCATCGCACAGGTTGGTCGGCAGCGCCAGGCCCTCGTCGAGCAGGCGGTCGCGGCCGGTGCGCAGCATGGCCTCGTTGATGTCGGTGTGGACCACCATGCCGGTGGGGCCGACCTTGCGCGCGAAAGCGCGCGAGAGGTCACCGGTGCCGCCGGCGATGTCCAGCGCCTTGTCACCCGGCTTGAGGTTGGCCACCGCGACGGTGTAGGCCTTCCAGGCCCGGTGCATCCCGCCCGACATCAGGTCGTTCATGATGTCGTACTTGGACGCGACCGAGTCGAACACGCCCTTGACCTTGCTGGCCTTGATCTGTTCGTCGACGGTCTCGAAGCCGAAATGGGTTTGCGACATCGCGCGGGTTCCTTGGGGTCAGTGGCTGCCGCAGGCGTGGCCGGATTTCTCGGGCATCGGGGCGTCGCGGTCGGTGCCGGCGTCCTTCAGTCGCTCTTCGTACCGGGCCCACAGGGCGTCCTGCTCGGCCCCCAGGCGGTACAGGTATTCCCAGGTGAAGATGCCGGTGTCGTGGCCATCGTCGAAGGTGGGCTGGATCGCGTAGTGGCCGACCGCCTCGACAGCCGAGACGTTGACGTGGCGCTTGCCGGTCTGCAGCGTCTCCTGGCCCGGGCCGTGGCCCTGGACCTCGGCCGAGGGCGAGTACACCCGCATCAGCTCGAAGGGGATGCGGAAGGTCTGGCCGTCATCAAAGCCGATCTCCAGCACGCGGGTGGCCTGGTGCAGGGTCAGCGCGGTGGGACGGGGGGCTTGGCTCATGCGGGGCTCCTGTATCAGGCGGTGGGGGCAGCCGATGCCAGGTCGGCCGCCAGGCGCGCGTCGATCGCGGGCAGGGCGGCGGACAGGCGCTGCAGCAGGGCGGCGTCGCCGTCGCGCTGGCGCACGCCCCAGATCGGCTGCGGGAAATGGCTGTCACCACCGAAGCGGGCGATCACGTGCCAGTGCAGGTGCGGCACCAGGTTGCCCAGCGCCGCCAGGTTGACCTTGGTCGGCTGCAGGGCCTCGCGCAGCGCCCGCTCGACCACGACGACGGTGTCCATCGCGTGCTGGCGGTCCGGCGCCGACAGGTCGCTGAACTCGGCCACGTGGGCGTTCCAGATGACGCGGTAGAAGGCCGGGAAGTCCGGAGCGTCCAGCACCCGCACCACGCGCAGGCGTTCGCCGCGCCACACCAGCGACCAGGCCGGGGTCTCGACGTGCTGGCAGAGTTCGCAGGCCATCACACCAGCACCCGCTCGATGCCGCCGGCATTGGCCTTGGCGACGTAGTCTTCCATCCAGCTCGGGCCCAGGATCTGGCGCGCCATCTCGACGACGATGTAGTCGGCCTCGAGCAGGCCGTTCGACAGGTCGTCGCCGTAGCGGGTCAGGCCCTGCAGGCAGCTGGGGCAGCTGGTCAGGATCTTCAGGTCGTCCTGGGCGCCCACCGCGCCACTGGCGCGCAGCACGGCCTCGGCCTTGCGGATCTCTTCTTCCTTGCGGAAGCGGACCTGGGTGGCGATGTCCGGGCGGCTCACGCCCAGGGTGCCCGACTCACCGCAGCAGCGCTCGCTCTTGACCACCGCGTCACCCACCAGGGCCTTGACGGTCTTGAGCGAGTCCTGCTGCTTCATGGGGCTGTGGCAGGGCTCGTGGTACAGGAAACCGCCCTTGGAACCGTCGAGGCGGATGCCCTTCTCGAGCAGGTACTCGTGGATGTCGACGATGCGGCAGCCGGGGAAGATCTCCTCGAACTTGTAGCCCTGCAGCTGGTCGAAGCAGGTGCCGCACGAGACCACCACCGTCTTGATGTCGAGGTAGTTCAGCGTGTTGGCCACGCGGTGGAACAGCACCCGGTTGTCGGTGATCATCTTCTCGGCCACGTCGAACTGGCCCGAGCCGCGCTGCGGGTAGCCGCAGCACAGGTAGCCCGGCGGCAGCACGGTCTGCACGCCGGCCTGCCACAGCATGGCCTGGGTGGCCAGGCCGACCTGGCTGAACAGACGCTCCGAGCCGCAGCCGGGGAAGTAGAACACCGCCTCGGTCTCGGCCGTGGTCGCCTGCGGGTCCCGGATGATCGGGACGTAGTCCTTGTCCTCGATGTCCAGCAGCGCGCGCGCGGTGCGCTTGGGCAGGCCGCCCGGCATCTTCTTGTTGATGAAGTGGATCACCTGCTCCTTGATCGGCGCGGTGCCCACCGAGGCCGGAGGGGCCGAAGTCTGCTTGCGCGCGGCCAGCTGCAGCACGTCATGCGCCAGGCGCTGGGCCTTCATGCCCACGCCCACCATGGCCGTGCGGGCCAGCTTGATGGTCTCGGGGCTGGTGGCGTTGAGCATGAACATGGCTGCGGCATTGCCCGGCCGCCAGCTCTTCTGGCCCATCTTGCGCAGCAGGTTGCGCATGTTCATCGACACGTCGCCGAAGTCGATCTTGACCGGGCACGGCGTGTAGCACTTGTGGCAGACCGTGCAGTGGTCGGCCACGTCCTCGAACTCTTCCCAGTGCTTGATCGAGACGCCGCGGCGGGTCTGTTCCTCGTAGAGGAAGGCCTCGACCAGCAGCGAGGTCGCCAGGATCTTGTTGCGCGGGCTGTACAGCAGGTTGGCGCGCGGCACGTGGGTGGAGCACACCGGCTTGCACTTGCCGCAGCGCAGGCAGTCCTTGACCGACGCGGCGATCTCGCCGATGTCGCTCTGCTGCATGATCAGCGACTCGTGGCCCATCAGGCCGAAGCTGGGCGTGTAGGCGTGGCTGAGGTCGGCGGCGTGGACGTCGTCGCCCAGGCGACGCAGGGCCTCGCCGCGCAGCAGCTTGCCCTTGTTGAAGCGGCCTTCCGGGTCGACCTTGGCCTTGTAGGCGGTGAAGTTGGCCAGCTCGTCGTCCGACAGGAACTCGAGCTTGGTGATGCCGATGCCGTGCTCGCCCGAGATCACGCCGTTCAGGCTGCGGGCCAGCACCATGATGCGGGCCACGGCTTCGTGGGCCGTCTGCAGCATCTCGTAGTTGTCGGAGTTGACCGGAATGTTGGTGTGCACATTGCCGTCGCCGGCGTGCATGTGCAAGGCCACCCACACCCGGCCGCGCAGCACTTCCTTGTGGATGCGCTTGCACTCGTCGATCACCGGCACGAAGGCGCCGCCGGTGAACAGCTGCTGCAGCGGCTTGAGGATCTGGCGCTTCCAGGAAGCGCGCAGCGACACGTCCTGCAGCTGGTCGAAGAAGCTGCGGCCGGTGTCGGGCTGGACCCGGTCCAGACCGTCCATCCACTGGTGCCACTGGGCGCGGACCTCGCGCACCAGGGCCAGGGCCTGCTGGGCGCGGTCACCCAGCAGCTCGGCGCCGGGGATCTCGCCCGCGTCGTCGGTCTTGCCCAGGGGCAGCGGGCCGGCGACGAAGAAGGCCTCGAGGCGGTCGGCCAGCGCGATCTTGTTGCGCAGCGAGAGCTCGATGTTGATGCGCTCGATGCCCAGGGTGTACTCGCCCATGCGCTCCAACGGGATCACCACGTCCTCGTTCACCTTGAACGCATTGGTGTGCTTGGAGATCGCGGCGGTGCGCTTGCGGTCGAGCCAGAACTTCTTGCGGGCGTCGGCGCTGACCGCGATGAAGCCCTCGCCCGAGCGGCCGTTGGCCAGGCGGATGACCTCGGAGGTGGCGCGGGCCACGGCATCGTCGTCGTCACCGACGATGTCACCGATCAGCACCATCTTCGGGAAGCCGCCGCGCTTGCTCTTGGTGGCGTAGCCCACGGCCTTCAGGTAGCGGTCGTCCAGATGCTCCAGGCCGGCCAGGATGGCCCCGCCGGGCTTCTTCATCTCGCCGAACATGAAGTCCTTGATCTCGACGATCGAGGGCACGCAGTCCTTGGGGTTGCCGAAGAACTCCAGGCAGACGGTGCGGGTGTGCGCCGGCATGCGGTGCACCACCCAGCGGGCGCTGGTGATCAGGCCGTCGCAACCTTCCTTCTGCACGCCGGGCAGACCGGCGAGGAACTTGTCGGTGACGTCCTTGCCCAGGCCTTCCTTGCGGAACACCCGGCCGGGGATCTCGAGGGTCTCGGTGCGCTGCAGCACCTTGCCGCTGGCGTCGAAGTGGCGAAGCTCGAAGCGGGCGAGCTCGATGTCGTGGATCTTGCCCAGGTTGTGGTCCAGGCGGACCACCTCCAGCCAGGTGGCCTGGGGCGTGACCATGCGCCAGCTCGCCAGGTTGTCCAGCGCGGTGCCCCACAGCACGGCCTTCTTGCCGCCCGCGTTCATGGCGATGTTGCCGCCCACGCAGGAGGCCTCGGCCGAGGTCGGGTCGACCGCGAAGACATAGCCCGAGCGCTCGGCCGCGTCGGCCACGCGCTGCGTGACCACGCCGGCACCGGTCCAGATGGTGGGCACCTTGGCGGCCACACCCGGCAGCTCGACCAGCTCGACCTCGGTCATCTGCTCGAGCTTCTCGGTGTTGATGACCGCGCTCTTCCAGGTCAGGGGCACGGCGCCGCCGGTGTAACCGGTGCCGCCGCCGCGCGGCACGATGGTCAGGCCCAGCTCGATGCAGCTGGCGACCAGGTGGGCCATCTCGGCCTCGGTGTCCGGGGTCAGGACCACGAAGGGGTACTCGACGCGCCAGTCGGTGGCGTCGGTGACGTGGGAGACACGGCTCAGGCCGTCGAACTTGATGTTGTCCTTGGCGGTGTGGCGGCCCAGCAGGCGGCGGCAGCGCTGGCGCAGCGCGGCGACGTCGTCGAAGCGGCGGGCGAAGCGCTCGACCGCGGTGCGGGCGGCCCCCAGCAGCTCGCCCACGGCGGCGTCGCGCTCGGCGTCCACCTCGGGGGTGCGGCGCTTCTGCACCTCGCCCAGGCGGTGGTTCAGGGCGTCGATCAGCAGGGCCCGGCGCTTCGGGTTGTCCAGCAGGTCGTCTTCCAGGTAGGGGTTGCGCTGCACCACCCAGATGTCGCCCAGCACCTCGTAGAGCATGCGCGCGGAGCGGCCGGTGCGGCGCTCGCCGCGCAGGCGGTCCAGCACGGCCCAGGCCCGCTCGCCCAGCAGGCGCAGCACGATCTCACGGTCGGACAGCGAGGTGTAGTTGTACGGAATCTCGCGCAGGCGGGCGGGCGCGGCGGTGTCGGCGGCGTGGAGGGCGGTGGGCAAGGGTGCGTTCATGGCGGGCAGGCACGCTCTGTTCCGGGCGCAGGGCCGCGGGCGCCTGTCGGGGGCACTTCGGGGCGAACGTGGGGCCGAATCGTACCGCAGCGCAGCATCCCGCCCCCTCTGACGCCCGGGGACAGGCCCCCGCACGGCGGGGTTATCCCGCTTGTCCGACACCCGCCTGACGGGGGACAAACCGCTGTCATCAAGTCCGGCGAGACTGCCGGCCGTCACATTTCGTTCAAGGAGTTCCCATGCACATGCCCCGTCCCCTGCTGGCCGCCGCCCTGTTGGCCGGCCTGGCCACGTCTGCCCAGGCCCAGGTCGAGGTCCAATGGTGGCACTCGATGGGTGGCGCGCTGGGCGAGTGGGTCAACGACCTGGCCAAGGATTTCAACGCCAGCCAGAAGGACTACAAGGTCGTGCCCACCTTCAAGGGCAGCTACGACGAGTCCATGACCGCCGCCATCGCCGCCTTCCGCGCCGGCAATGCCCCGCACATCCTGCAGGTCTTCGAGGTCGGCACCGCCACCATGATGGCCAGCAAGGGCGCGATCAAGCCGGTGGCCGAGGTCATGAAGGAAGCCGGCCAGAAGTTCGACCCCAACGCCTACGTGCCGGCGGTGGCAGGCTACTACACCGCCCCCAACGGCCAGATGCTGAGCTTCCCGTTCAACAGCTCGACCCCGGTGTTCCACTACAACAAGGACGCGCTCAAGGCCGCCGGCCTGGACCCGAACAAGCCGCCCACCACCTGGCCCGAGGTCGCCCTGGCCGCCGCCAAGCTCAAGGCCGCCGGCCACAAGTGCCCGTTCACCACCAGCTGGATCAGCTGGACCCAGCTCGAGACCTTCTCGGCCTGGCACAACACCCTGTACGCGACCAAGAACAACGGCTTCGGCGGCCTGGACACCCGGCTGGCCTTCAATACCCCGCTGCACGTGCGCCACATCGAGAACCTGGCCAACATGGCACAGCAGGGCCTGTTCGTCTACAAGGGCCGCGGCAACGCCGCCGACGCCACCTTCGTCTCGGGCGAGTGCGCCATGATGACCGGCTCCTCGGCGCTCTACGGCAACGTCAAGCGCAACAGCAAGTTCGGCTACGGCATCGGCACCCTGCCCTACTACCCCGACGTCACCGGTGCGCCGCAGAACACCGTCATCGGCGGCGCCAGCCTGTGGGTGATGTCCGGCAAGAAGCCCCCCGAGTACAAGGGCGTGGCCGCCTTCTTCGCCTACCTGTCGCAGCCCGAGGTGGCCGCCAGGAGCCACCAGCGCACCGGCTACCTGCCGGTCACCAAGGCCTCGTTCGAGCTGACCGACAAGGCCGGTTTCTACAAGGAAAACCCGGGCACCGATGTCTCGGTCACCCAGATGATCCGCAAGACCACCGACAAGTCGCGCGGCGTGCGCCTGGGCAACTTCGTCCAGATCCGCACCATCATCGACGAGGAACTCGAAGGCGTCTGGGCCGGCAAGAAGCCGGCCAAGGATGCGCTGGAGACCGCGATCAAGCGCGGCAACGAGCAACTCGAACGCTTCGAGAAGAGCGCCAAGCTCTGAAACGGGCACGCGACTGGCGTACAGTCGCGCCCCTCGAGACGGTGCCGCCCGGCACCGGCCCCCGCGGCCGCCGGCGACCCCGGCGGCCGCCTGACTTGAACCGGCGGACCGCGCGACCCGCGCCGCCCGGATGACCCGATGGAAAAACGCGTCCGCTTCCGTTCCGCCTGGCTGCCCTGGCTGCTGATCGCCCCGCAGATGGCGATCGTGCTGGCCTTCTTCTTCTGGCCCGCCGGCCAGGCCCTGTGGCAGAGCGTGCTGCAGCAGGACGCCTTCGGCACCAGCACCGAGTTCGTCGGCCTGGAGAACTTCCGCCGCCTGTGGGACGACCCGTCCTACCTGGAGTCGTTCAAGACCACCGCGGTGTTCTCGGTGGCCGTGGCCTTCAGCGGCCTGAGCGTGTCGCTGCTGCTGGCGGTGATGGCCGACCGGGTGGTCAAGGGCGCGCGCTTCTACAAGACCCTGCTGGTCTGGCCCTACGCCGTGGCCCCGGCGGTGGCCGGGGTGCTGTGGGTCTTCATGTTCGCGCCCGGTCCGGGGGTGATCAGCCACGCGCTCAACGCGGTCGGCATTCCCTGGAACCACCTGCTCGACGGCACCGACGCGATGATCCTGATCGTGCTGGCCGCGGTCTGGAAGCAGATCTCCTACAACTTCCTGTTCTTCCTGGCCGGCCTGCAGGCGATTCCCAAGTCCCTGATCGAGGCCGCCGCCATCGACGGCGCCGGACCCTGGAAGCGCTTCTGGACGGTGCAGTTCCCGCTGCTGTCGCCCACCGCCTTCTTCCTGCTGGTGATGAACATCATCTACGCCTTCTTCGACACCTTCGCCATCGTCGACGCCGCCACCCACGGCGGCCCGGGCAAGGACACCGCCATCCTGGTCTACAAGGTCTACTACGACGGCTTCAAGGCGCTGGACATGGGCGGCTCGGCCGCGCAGTCGGTCGTGTTGATGGCCATCGTGATCGCGCTGACGGTGGTGCAGTTCCGCTTCGTCGAGCGCAAGGTCCAGTACTGAAGGAGGCGCCACCACCATGATTGAACGCCGCCCCGTCGCGACCCTGGTGTCGCACCTGGTGCTGGTGCTGGGGGTGATGATCGTCGCCTTCCCGGTCTACCTCACCTTCATCGCCTCCACCCAGAGCAGCGAGCAGATCGCCCAAAGCCATCCGCTCTCGCTGCTGCCCGGCAGCCACGCGCTGGAGACCTACCGCATGGCCCTGTTCGGCGGCCAGACCAGCGCCGGCAGCACCATCGCCCCGGCCGCGCCGATGATGCTGACCAGCCTGATCAGCGCGCTGGTGATCGCGATCGGCAAGATCGCGATCTCGCTGCTGTCGGCCTTCGCCCTGGTCTACTTCCGGTTCCCGCTGCGCGGCCTGGTGTTCTGGATGATCTTCATCACCCTGATGTTGCCGGTCGAGGTGCGCATCGGCCCGACCTACGAGGTGGTGTCGCAGCTGGGCCTGCTCAACAGCTACGCCGGCCTGACGGTGCCGCTGATCGCCAGCGCCACCGCCACTTTCCTGTTCCGGCAGTTCTTCCTGACCGTGCCCGACGAACTGGTCGAGGCCGCGCGCATCGATGGCGCCGGCCCGCTGCGCTTCTTCAAGGACGTGCTGCTGCCCCTCTCGAGCACCAGCATCGCCGCGCTGTTCGTGATCCAGTTCATCTACGGCTGGAACCAGTACCTGTGGCCGCTGCTGGTGACCACGGACGAGGGCATGTACCCGGTGGTCATGGGCATCAAGCGCCTGATCGCGGGCGAGGCCTACACCGAGTGGAACGTGGTCATGGCCACCGCGATGCTGGCGATGCTGCCGCCAGCCCTGGTCGTGGTCCTGATGCAGAAATGGTTCGTCAAGGGCCTGGTCGACACCGAGAAGTAAACACCCCATGGCAAGCATCACCCTGCGCGCGGTCGAGAAGCACTACGGCTTTGGCGCCAAGCTCAACAAGGTCATCCACGGCGTCGACGCGACGATCGCGGACGGCGAATTCATCGTCATCGTGGGCCCATCCGGCTGCGGCAAGAGCACCCTGCTGCGGATGGTGGCCGGCCTTGAGGAGATCACCGGCGGCCAGATCCTGATCGGCGAGCGCGTCGTCAACGACCTGGAGCCGGCCCAGCGCGACATCGCGATGGTCTTCCAGAACTATGCGCTCTACCCGCACATGACGGTGCGGGACAACATGGCCTACGGCCTGAAGATCGCGGGCCGCCCCAAGGACGAGATCGAACAGCGCGTGGCCAAGGCGGCGAAGATCCTGGAGCTGGGCCACCTGCTCGAGCGCAAGCCGCGCGAGCTCTCCGGTGGCCAGCGCCAGCGCGTGGCCATGGGCCGCGCCATCGTGCGCCAGCCCCAGGTCTTCCTGTTCGACGAGCCGCTGTCCAACCTGGACGCCAAGCTGCGCGCCCAGACCCGCCTCGAGATCCAGAAACTGCACCGCGAGCTGGGCATCACCAGCCTGTTCGTCACCCACGACCAGGTGGAGGCCATGACGCTGGCGCAGCGCATGATCGTCATGAACGCCGGCCGCATGGAGCAGTTCGGCACGCCCGAGGCCGTCTATGCCCGCCCGGCGAGTACCTTCGTCGCCAGCTTCATCGGCTCGCCGCCGATGAACCTGGTGCGCGGCGAGGCCCGTGGCGGCGCCTTCAGCGCCGAGCGCGTCACGCTCGCCCTGCCCCAGGCCGCGCCGCGCGAAGGCGCGCTGGTGCTGGGCCTGCGGCCCGAGCACGCCCGCCTGTCAGCCCAGGGATGGCCGCTGGCGGTGCACACGGTCGAGATGCTGGGCGCCGAGCGACTGGTCCACGGTCTGCTGCTGGGCCAGCCCTTCACCCTGCGCATCGACAGCACCCTGCCGGCCCCGGTGGCCGGCGACACGGTGCACCTGGGGGCCGACCCGACCCACCTGCACTGGTTCGACACCGCCACCGGCCTGCGCGTCGAGGACTGACCTGACCCCGGAGGCCCCATGAACGCCCCCCACCCCTGGCCGCTGCCCTTCTGGATCGCCCACCGAGGTGCTGGTCTGCGAGCCCCCGAGAACACCCTGGCGGCCTTCCGCGAAGGCGCCCGCCAGGGCTGGCGCGCCTTCGAGTGCGACGTCAAGCTCTCGGCCGATGGCGTGCCCTTCCTGCTGCACGACGCCACGCTGGAGCGCACCACCGATGGCGCAGGCCGGGCCGCCGACCTGGACTGGGCCGCGCTGTCGCGCCTGGACGCCGGCGGCTGGCACAGCCCGCACTACACCGGCGAGCCGCTGCCCACCCTGCAGGCCGTCGCCGCCTGGCTGCTGCGCAACGGCTTCGACCTCGACCTCGAGATCAAGCCCACCCCGGGCGACGAGGCGCAGACCGGCCGTGTGGTGGCGACCGAGGTCGCCCGGCTGTGGGCCGGTCAGCCCCGCCCCCCCCTGCTCAGCTCATTCCGTCCCGAAGCCCTGGCCGGCGCCCTTGACGCCGCGCCGCACCTGCAACGGGCCCTGCTGGTGGACACCGACTGGTCGGGCTGGTGGGAGGTGGCGATCGAACTCGGCTGCACCGCCGTCATCACCAATTTCCAGCTGATGGACGAGGCGCTGTGCCAGCGCCTGCATGCCGCCGGCCTGAAGGCCCTGTGCTACACGGTGAACGAGCCCGAGGACGCGGCCCGCCTGCAGGCCCTGGGCATCGACGGGCTGATCACCGACGCGGTCGACCGTTTCGCTCCCGCGCGGGGCTGAACGATCGGCGGCAGCGCCGCCTCAGGTGCCCGCCGGCTCCATGGCCGGCATCGGTGCGGCCACGGGCAGGGTGCGGGCGCCACGGATCGCGGCCAGCCGCCAGCCCAGAAGGGCCAGCGCGGCGCTGCCCACCGCCGCGAACCCGAGTGACCCGCGCAGGCCCAGGGACTCGCCCAGCGCGCCGCCGATCAGGGCGCCGGGACCGGCCGGCAACAGGATCAGCCAGCGCACGGTGCTGGTCATGCGGCCCAGCAGGGGCTCGGGGGTGATCGCCTGGCGCAGCGAGATGAAGTTGATGAACAGCACCACCGCGCCCAGGCCGAACAAGGCCAGCATGGCGACGAAGGCGGCCACGCCCCAGGGGCCGGCGGGGGCCAGCGACAACACACCCCAACCCAGCGCGGTGCAGCTGAAACCGACCACCAGGCTGGGCCCCGGGCCGATGTGGCGGCTCAGCACATCACCCTTGAGACTGCCCAGCACGGTGCCCGCACCCAGCGCCACGTAGCACAGGCCGATCTGCTGCTCGTCCAGCCCCAGGGTCCGGCTGGCGAACAGGATCTGCACCACCAGGGCGGCCTGGTGGCACATCTGCCAGCCACCCACGCACACGCACAGGGCCACCAGCAGCGGCTGCGAGCGCACGAAGCGCAGGCCCTCGACCAGCTCGCGCCAGAAGGACTGTCGTCGGTCCTCGCTGCGGTCCTCCTGAACCGACAGCCCACGCAGCACCACGGCCGAGCTCAGCAGCAGGACCGCATCGGCCAGCAGGGCCAGCGGCGCCCCCAACAGGCGGATCAGCACGCCGGCCAGGCCGGGGCCGACGACCTCGGCACCGCTGGACGCCAAGGCGTTCTTCGCATGGGCTTCCACCAGACGCTCCCGCGGCACCACCTGGGTGAGCACGATCTGCGCCGCGGTGCCCGCGCTGACGTTGACCAGGCCCACGATGAAGCCGACGGCGTACAGCCAGCGCATGTCCAGCCAGCCCATCGCCCAGGCCAGGGGTACCGAGGCGACGGCCGCGGCGACCAGCAACTCGCCCGCCACGTACACGGGCAGTTTGCGCACCCGGTCCAGCCACACGCCGGAAGGCAACGAGAACAGCGCGAAGGGCAACAGCTCCATCGCGGTCAGCCAGCCCATCTGGGTCGGGCTGGCATGGAGCAGCAGCGCCGCCGTCAACGGCAGCGCCAGCAGCGTGATCTGCCCACCGAAGGAGCTGCACAGCACCGAGGCGAACAGCCGCCGATAGGCCGCATCGTGGAGCAGGCTTCCGGGTGCCGGGCGCCAGGCCCGGCGGCAACGTTCGATCCAGGGCCGCAAGCCAGGCCTCCTGCTGGGGGTGTTGGGGACCGGGGCCGCAGCCGGCGCGCAACGCGCGATCGGGGCCTCCCGAGCGTGGGATGCTAGCAGCGCGGCGCCATAATCCGGGCCCATGCAGGACCCGCAGTCGATCGACCACTACTTCACCGAACAGATCGTCGGGACCCGTCTCACGGTGGACCTGGGCCGCTCCATCGGTCGCCGCGAAGAGCCCCGGCGGGGTGTGCTGGTGCAGGCCCTGGGCGGTGCCGCCGAGCTGAGTGCGCTGGCACTGCGCAGCGCCTGGGCCGCCGACCCGGCCGCGGTGGTATCGGGTCAGCCGGTGTCACTGGAGCGGCTGGGCCGTTGGCGACGCGGCTGGCTGGGCGGCGGTGCCCTGCTCTGGACGGGCGCGGTCGTGGCCACCTGCTGGACCTTCTGGGCACGGTGAGCACGATGAGCGACACGCAAGCCCCGATCTTCGGCGACCAGGACACCCTGGTGATCGACCCCGTGCGACTGGGCATCGTCAACCGCGTGGCCGAGGGCTGCGTGCTCGACGGTCAGCACCGGGTGCTGGGCGGCCTGCTGCTGCAAGGCGAGCTGGCCGGCCGCGGCGAGGTCGTGGGGCGCCTGGTGGTGTGGGGCAGCGGCGTGATCCGCGGTCGCTTCCGCGTGCGCGGCGACCTGTACCTGCTGGGCCGCGCCGGGGCCGACCTGCCCGACGGTGACACCGACCCCGACACCGTGATCGAGTGCCAGGGCACCGTCTACGTCGCCAGCACCGGCGTGTCCACCGGCACCCTGCTGGCCAGCCGCCTGCGTATGTATGATGGAGCGACCCTCCAGGGGCCGTTCCGCACCCTGCGCGGCGACGGCGCCCTGCCCGTGCTGGGCGACACCGCCTGAGCCGGTGCTGCCCCTTCTATCGCCCCTGCCCGCGCCCATGGACGACACCCCGATCCCCGACCCGTACGCCCCCGACCTGCCCGCCGAGCCCACCGCGCCCGAGGTGCCCGCCGTCGCCCTGGGGCAGACCATGCCGGACATCGAACGCCTGCCCACGCTGCAGCCGGCGCTGCAGGCCTTGCCCGCGGCCGGCGGCCCGGCCCGGCTGTCCACCCTGGCCCAGGGCCTGGCCTTCAGCGGCACGGCCCTCATCCAGGGCTCGGTCACCGTCGCCGGCGAGGTGCTGGGGAACCTCAGCGTCCAGGGTCAGCCCGACGGCCACGTCACGGTCACCGAGACCGGTTCGGTGCAAGGCGACATCAGCGCCCCGAACATCTCGGTGCTGGGCCACACGCAGGGCCTGCTGGATGCCGCGGGCGGCCGCGTGACGCTGCACGCCAGCGCCTGCGTGGACGGCCGCATCCGCTACACCCACCTGCAAGTCAACGGGGCGGACCTGAACGCCCAGCTGGAGCGCGTGCGCCCCGATGGACCGAACGGCCGCGGACTGGCCTGAGCCCGCCGTCGCGCCGGTCGCGACCCGCCAGGAACTGCTGCAGGCCGCGCTGAGGCGGTCGGCCGAGCGCGGGCGTCAAGTGGGCCGCCGCCGACTGGCATGGCGATGGGTGCAGTACCTGCTGGGCTGGCTCCTGAAGGTTGCGGTCTTGCCGGCGGTGCTGCTGGTCGGCGCCCTGCACGCCTGGGCACCCGACCAACTGCCTGGCTGGCTGAACGCCGTGCTGCCCCTGGGCGAGCGCGGCGACGTGGTCGCGCCGCCGCCTGCGGCCCCGGTGGCGAGCGCCGCGATGCGGGTGTCGCCACCGTCCGCCGCTTCGGCGCCATCGGCCATCACCTCAGCGCCCGCCCCGTCCGGGCCTGCCGACACGGCCAGCGCCGCTGAACAGACCCTCAGGCTGCGGCTGGACCCGCTGGAGCGCGCCCCCCGCGCCCCGGTCCGCCCCGCCACGGCCACCCGATCCACCGCCTCGGCGCCCAGCGGCGCCGCCCCCTCCCAGGAGACACCGTGAACCCGACCGACTCCCTCCGCGCCCCGGCCCGCCTCGTCCCGGCCGAGCAGCTCAATGCCATCTCCAGCCTGATCGCCGAAGGCGCGGTGTTCGAAGGCTCGTTCAGCTCCCGTCAGGACCTGGGCCTGAAGATCGATGGGGTGCTCAAGGGCGACATCGCCTTCGCCAACGGCGGCACGGTGCACATCGGTCCCACCGGCAGCATCGAAGCCACCTCCATCGAGGCCGACCATGTGCTGGTCGAGGGCAAGGTCCGCGGCACCATCGTGGCGCGCAAGACCCTGGAGATCACCGGCACCGCCACGCTGCTGGGCGATGCGCTGTACGACACGCAGCTGGACGTCCACCCGCGCGCACGCCTGCGCGGAAAGGTGGAGTACCGCGGCGACATCGAGGCGGCCTGACGCCCCAGCGGCCCTCCCGGGCCGTGGGCGCCTGCATCATCGCCCGAGCACCGCGCGGGCGGTGTCGTGCGCTCAGGAGCGGTAGTCGGCGTTGATGCTGACGTAGTCGTGCGACAGGTCGCAGGTCCAGACGGTGGCCTGCGAGGTGCCGCGGCCCAGGGCCACGCGCACGGTGATCTCGGGCTGCTTCATGACGCGTTGGCCGTCTTCCTCGCGGTAGGCCGGGTGGCGGCCGCCCTGGGTGACCACGTGCACCTCGTCCAGGTGCATCTCGATCAGAGACTGGTCCAGGTCGGACACGCCGGCGTAGCCCACCGCCGCCAGGATGCGGCCCAGGTTGGGGTCGCTGGCGAAGAAGGCGGTCTTGACCAGAGGCGAGTGGGCAATGGCATAGGCCACCTGCTGGCACTCGGCCTCGGTGCGGCCACCCTCGATCTGGATGGTGATGAACTTGGTCGCCCCCTCGCCATCCCGCACGATGGCCTGGGCCAGTTGCTGCGACACCGCGAACACCGCCTCACGCAGCGCGGCACCCTCGGCGCTGTCGAGCGAGGTGATCTCGGGGTGACCGGCCTGGCCGGTGGCGATCAGCAGGAAGCTGTCGTTGGTCGAGGTGTCACCGTCGATCGTGATGCGGTTGAACGAAGCGTCGGCGGCGCCCTTGACCAGGCCCTGCAGCAGGCCCGGCGCGACCACCGCGTCGGTGGCCACGAAGCCCAGCATGGTGGCCATGTTCGGGCGGATCATGCCAGCGCCCTTGGAGATGCCTGACACGGTGACGGTGCGGCCACCGATCTGCAGCTGGCGCGAGGCGGCCTTGGGCAGCGTGTCGGTGGTCATGATGCCCTCGGCGGCGCGGGCCCAGTGGGTGGGCGACAGATCGGCCAGGGCGGCGGGCAGGCCGGCCTCGATGCGCTCGACCGGCAGCGTCTCCATGATCACGCCGGTGGAGAACGGCAGCACCTGCTGCGGCTTCAGGCCCAGATGGCCCGCCAGGGCCTCGCAGGTGCGGCGGGCGCGGGCCAGGCCATCGCCGCCGGTGCCGGCGTTGGCGTTGCCGGTGTTGATCACCACCGCACGCACGCCGGCGCCGCTGGCCAGGTGCTCGCGGCAGACCTGGACCGGGGCCGCGCAGTAGCGGTTCTGGGTGAAGACGCCGGCGACGGCCGAACCCTCGGCCAGCTCCAGCACCACCAGGTCCTTGCGGTTGGCCTTGCGCACGCCGGCCTCGGCGATGCCCAGGCGCAGGCCGGGCACGGGATGCAGATCAGCGGGGTGGGGAGCGGTCAGGTGGACGGGCATGGCAGCGGCGCAGGGCATCCGGGTAGAAGGGTCGGCCATTGTACGAAGCGCCGGCCCGCCCCCGCCCCGTCCCCGCCCCGTCCCGAAGCCTCAGGGGCCCACCCACTGCGCCACCACCGTGCAGACGATGGTGGCCACGGCGACCAGGCCGATCCAGCCCATGGCACGCAGGCCGTGCTCGTCGGCGCTGCGAAAGGCCTGGGCAGGGTCCAGCAGTTCCTCGCTGGGGTCCCACACCGCCATCTCGGCGGGCAGCGGATAGAGGGTCACGCCGTCCTGACGACCGCTGAGCAAGGCGGTCATCGTCTGGGGTGCATCGTGGGCCATGGCTCAGACCGCCCGCTTCCAGGTGAAGAACTGCTCACGCGGCGTGGGCGCCCACAGGGGACGGCCCTGCGGCGCGGCGCCCAGGCTGGGGCGCCGGGGTGCCACCGGTGCCGGCACCGCCCGCCGCGGGGCATCAGGCATCACGTCCTGCCAACCGCGCAGCCGGTCGATCGACTGCTGGATCGCCGGCAACTCGCGGGCCTCAAGGGCGCGCTCGGCCTGGCTCAGGGCCTGCTGGATCAGGGCGGAGGCGAAGGCACCAGAGGTGCCAAGTGAGGCGCAGTCTTCAGCGACGCGGCGGCAACGCTGGATCTCGGCGTGAAGCATGTCGGGCAAGGTGGCCATTCGGAATCTCCTGGGTTCGCTCCGGCGGGATCGATCCCCGTCGGCATGGTGTGCATTTCACCGGGCCTGTGGCGACAACGCGACGCACGCCACGAGCCCTTCACACCTCACTCATGGACGATCCATGGACGATTCACCGGTGCGGGCCCGACCAGCCCGCACCGAGGGTCAGTCGTCGACCGCCTCGTCCTTGGGCAGCAGCTGGGCCACGCGGCGGGCGATCGGTCCGGGTTGCGGCCCCTTGCGCTCGGGCCGCCGACCGGGCACCCGACGATCGGGATCGATCGGCGGAACGCCTTGACGCACGGTCGGCACCGCGAACAGCCCGGGAACGCTGATCGACCGGAAGACGGTGGCGCTGTGGTACTCACGCAGGAACTCGACCCAGGTGGTCTCCTGAAGGAATGGCACCACCCCGGCCTGCATCCGGGCCGGTCCCTGGCCCGGGTTGATGTCGACGTAGAACGGCGTGCGCCAGTCCCACTGGCCGCTTCGCCCGGGGTCGGGCAGGAAGATGTTCATGGCCAGGTGGCGATCCGAGAAGTCCCAGACCACCTTCCCCGTCGGGTCCATCCACGGCGAATCCGTGTCGCCGACCCGCTTGATGCCCTCCAGGGCGGCGCTCAAGTCCCTTGCCGCGGCATGAACGCGGGGCCAGTCCTGGAGGTCCAGTGCCATGCAGTGGGCCAGGCTGTGGAGGTCGGTGAGTTGGTCAGGCCCCTCCAGCAACAGGTCGCCACTGGTGTCGTACTGCTGGGCACGGACCATGGATTCCTGGATGCGCCGGCGGGCTCGCCTGGGCCGCGGGGTGCGTCGGAGTTCCTCGAGCAGCGCATCGGACAACCGGTCCACCCCTCGGGCGATCGGCCCCATCCGGCGCAGGTCAAGCGCCCCTCCGACCAAGGGGTGACGGCCCCGCGCCTGGAGCAGCCGGTGGTTCTCCTCGACGAACCATGCCGCCAGCGCCTCCGGGGAGGCGCTGTCCAGCAGGGCCTCCGGGGAGGCGCTGTCCAGCAGGGCCAATCGGCGAAACACCGGGGCATATGACGCTGCGCCGGAGAAGTAGTTGGTGCTGCAATAGCCGCTCGCGGCGTCGGCAAAGGGCGCCACGGTGTGCAGCACCTCGACCGACAGGTTGAAGCAGTTGGCGAAGTGCAACACGGCGAGGCGGGTCCCGTCGCCCTGCAAGCCCCAGGCGAGGGCCTGCCCCAGCACCCAGGTCGGCATGCTCGAATGGCTGACCGGCAGGGTCGGGCCACCACCCGGCAGGGTCGGGCCACCACCCGGCAGCGTCGGGCCACCGCCCGGCAGGGTCGGGCCACCGCCCGGCAGGGTCGGGCCACCACCCGGCAGGGTCGGGCCACCGCCCGGCAGGGTCGGGCCACCGCCCGGCAGGGTCGGGCCACCGCCCGGCAGGGTCGGGCCACCGCCCGGCAGGGTCGGGCCACCGCCCGGCAGGGTCGGGCCACCGCCCGGCAGGGTCGGGCCACCGCCCGGCAGGGTCGTGCCA
>CALRTJ020000010.1:0-162067 GCA_943371055.1 Hydrogenophaga intermedia
CCGCGGCGTGGCCACCCGCTACCTGCACCACTACCTGGGCTGGTTCAGAGCCGTCGACCGCTGCGCCCCTCGCCATCTGCCAGCCGAGCAGTTCCTCGACCTCTCCCTAGGACGGTTCGCCCATCCATAGGCAACGGGCAAAGAGCCAAGAAAAACGGACGTTAGCGGTTGCTCACCGTCTAACGTCCGCCTTTGTTTGGTGCCGGTGAAGAGAGTCGAACTCCCGACCTTCGCATTACGAATGCGCTGCTCTACCAACTGAGCTACACCGGCGAAAGCGTGGATTATAGACCAGGATTTTCAGACCGGGTCTGGCCGCGCTTCAGGGCCCGGGCGGTGGGATTCGTCCGGGCCGGGCCGATCAGGCCTTGGCGTCGCGGTGGTAGTCGGTGACGCGCTGGACCTCGTTCTTCGAGCCCAGGATCACGCTGACGCGCTCGTGCAGCTTGGTCGGCGCCACGTCCATGATGCGCTGCTGGCCGTTGGTGGCCAGGCCGCCGGCCTGCTCGACCAGGAAGGCCATCGGGTTGGCCTCGTACATCAGGCGCAGCTTGCCGGGCTTGTCCGGGTCGCGCTTGTCCCAGGGGTACATGAAGATGCCGCCGCGGGTCAGGATGCGGTGCACGTCGGCGACCATCGAGGCCACCCAGCGCATGTTGAAGTCCTTGCCGCGCGGGCCTTCCTTGCCCAGCAGGCACTCGTCGATGTAGCGCTTGACCGGGGTGTCCCAGTGGCGCATGTTCGACATGTTGATCGCGAATTCCTTGGTGTCGTCCGGGATGCGGACCTGGTCTTCGATCAGCACCCACGAGCCGGTCTCGCGGTCCAGCGTGAACATGGCCACGCCTTCGCCCACGGTCAGCGCCAGGGTGGTCTGCGGGCCGTAGATGCAGTAGCCGGCGGCGGCCTGCTGCTTGCCGGGTTGCAGGAAGTCTTCCTCGGCCACGCCGCGGCTGTTGTTGACCTTGCGCAGCACCGAGAAGATGGTGCCGATCGAGACGTTGACGTCGATGTTGCTGCTGCCGTCCAGGGGATCGAACAGCAGCAGGTACTCGCCCTGCGGGTAGCGGTTGGGCACCACGTGGATGCTGTCCATCTCCTCGGAGGCCATGGCCGCCAGGTGACCGCCCCACTCGTTGGCCTCGATCAGCACCTCGTTCGAGATGATGTCCAGCTTCTTCTGGACCTCGCCCTGCACGTTCTCGGAACCGGCCGAGCCCAGCACCTCGCCGAGCGCGCCCTTGTTGACCGAGATCGCGATGCTCTTGCAGGCGCGGGCCACCACCTCGATCAGCAGCCGCAGCTGGGCCGGGATGTGGCCATGCTCGCGCTGCTGCTCGACCAGGTAGCGGGTGAGTGAAATGCGTTGGCTCATGGATTTGCCTTTGCGTTGGTAGAAAGAAAAAGTTCGGCATCACCACCACCCTCCCAAACCCGGCACCGGCGCGGATCCAGCTCCGCTGGTCCGCTGACGGGCGCCCCCCTGGGGGGCAGCGACCGGAAGGGAGCGTGGGGGTCAACCAGCCGCTCGGGTCACGATCTCGCGCACGTCGCCGCTGAGCTTGGGGTTGGCGGCCACGCGGGCGATCGCCTCGCGGGCGGCGCTGCGGTAGGGCTCGGCCAGGGCGCTCCAGCGGTCCAGCGCACGCGCGATGCGCGAGGCCAGCTGCGGGTTGGCGGCGTCCAGGGCGATCACCATGTCGGCCCACAGCACGTAGCCGGCGGCGTCGGCGCGGTGGAAGGCGGCCGGGTTGAACATGAACAGCGAGCTCAGCAGCGAGCGGGCGCGGTTGGGGTTGGACAGGGTGAACTGCGGGTGCTGCAGCAGCTGGCGCACGCGGGCGAAGACGCGGCCGTCCTTCTCGGCGGCGCGGGCCTGAACCTGGAACCACTTGTCGACCACCAGGGCCTCGTGCGGGAACAGGGCCAGGAAGCGCTCGAGCGCGGGCTGGGCCAGCTCGGCGTGGGCGTTGACCAGGGCCTCGAGCGCGCCCAGGCGGTCGGTCATGTTGGTCGCGTCCTTGAAGCGCTGGAAGGCGCGGCCCGGCCAGACGGCGTCGCCGCTGGCCACGGCCTGGCGCACCAGCATCGCCAGGGCCAGGTTGGCCAGGGCGCGGCGGCCGCTCTGGGCGGCGTCGGGGCGGTAGCCCTCGCGCACCTGCTGGGCCTCGAAGGCGGCCAGCCAGTCGGCGTGCAGGGCCTCGGCCAGCTGGGCGGTCCAGGATTCGCAGGCGGCGTGGATGCGCTGCGGGTCGACCGGCGTGACCAGCTCGGCCAGGTAGGTCTCGGCCGGCAGCTGCAGGGCCAGGGCCTTGAAGGACGGGTCGAGCGCGGCGTCGTTCAACAGGCCGCGCAGGGCCTGCACATAGGCCGGGTCCAGGGCCACCTGGCCGTCACCGGCGATGGCGGCCTGCAGCCGGTTGACGGCCAGGCGCTGGCTGGCCTCCCAGCGGTTGAAGGCGTCGGCGTCGTGGGCCAGCAGCACCAGCAGGTCGGCGTCCGACAGGCCGTCGTCCAGCAGCACCGGGGCCGAGAACCCGCGCAGCAGCGAGGGCACCACGTCCAGGGTGACGCCGGTGAAGACGAAGCGCTGCGAGGCCTCGGTCAGCACCAGCACGCGCTCGGTGCCCTGGGCGGCGGCTTCGCCGTCGAGCTGCAGCGCCACGGCCTGGCCGTCACGGCCGATCAGGCCCATGCGCACCGGCAGCAGCTGGGGCAGCTTGGCGTCCTGGCCCGGGGTGGCGGGGGTGGCCTGGGACAGGGTCAGGGTGTAGGTGGCGGCTTCGGCGTTCCACTCGCCGCGGGCGCGCAGGCGGGGCGTGCCGGCCTGGCTGTACCAGCGCTTGAAGACCTCCAGATGGGCGGTCAGCGCGCTGCCGGGGTTGGCGTCGGCGATCGCCTGGGCGAAGTCGTCGCAGGTCACGGCCTGGCCGTCGTGGCGCTGGAAGTACAGCGACATGCCGGCGGCGAAGCCGTCGCGGCCGACCAGGGTGTGCATCATCCGCACCACCTCGGCGCCCTTCTCGTAGACGGTGGGGGTGTAGAAGTTGTCGATCGCCTGGTAGGCGTCCGGGCGCACCGGGTGGGCCATGGCGCCGGCGTCCTCGACGAACTGGCGCTCGCGCAGGGTGCGCACGTCGGCGATGCGGCGCACCGCGCGGGCGCTGGCGCTGCCGCTCATGTCGGCGCTGAACTCCTGGTCGCGGAAGACGGTCAGGCCTTCCTTGAGCGAGAGCTGGAACCAGTCCCGGCAGGTGACGCGGTTGCCGCTCCAGTTGTGGAAATATTCGTGGCCGACCACGCTCTCGATGCCGTCGAAGTCGTCATCGGTGGCGGTGGCGGGGCTGGCGAGGACGAACTTCGTGTTGAAGATGTTCAGGCCCTTGTTCTCCATCGCGCCCATGTTGAAGTCGTCGACCGCGACGATCATGAAGCGCTCCAGGTCCAGCGGCAGCTTGAAGCGGTGCTCGTCCCAGATGATCGAGGCGATCAGGGAGTTCATCGCGTGTTCGGTCTTCTCCAGGTCGCCGCGCTTGACGTAGATCTGCAGCAGGTGCTCCTGGCCCGAGCGGCTGAGCACGCGCTGCTCGCGGCGCACCAGGTCGGCGGCCACCAGCGCGAACAGGTAGCTGGGCTTGGGGAAGGGGTCGGACCAGACGGCGAAGTGCTTGCCGCCGTCCAGGTCGCCCTGCTCGACCAGGTTGCCGTTGGACAGCAGCACCGGGTAGCGGGCCTTGTCGGCGCGCAGGGTCACCCGGTAGGTGGCCATCACGTCGGGGCGGTCCAGGAAGTAGGTGATGCGGCGGAAGCCCTCGGCCTCGCACTGGGTGAACAGGCCCGAGCCGCTGGCGTACAGGCCGCTGAGCTGGGTGTTCTTCTCGGGCGCGACGGTGTTGCGGATCTCGAGCGTGAAGGCGTCGGCGGCGGGCGCGTCCAGCACCAGCAGGCCGTCCTCGTGGCGGAACGAGACGCTCTGGCCGTCGATCAGCACGCGCAGCAGGTTCAGGTCCTCGCCGTGCAGGCGCAGCGGCTGGGTGGGCTGGGTGGTGTCGCGCTCGATCGCCAGCTTGCTGGCGACGATGGTCTTGGCGGCGTCCAGGTCGAAGGTCAGCTCGGCCTGGCGGATGGTGTACGCCGGGGCGGTGTAGTCCTCGCGGCGGACGATGGGGGCGGTGCCTTCACGCATCAGCATCATGGTGGGCGTCCTTGGGGTCAGTCGAACAGGAGGGCCGGATCGAGGGCGGTGAAGTCGCTCACCGTGGCGATCCGGTTCGGGAAGGCGCTGAACGCGTCGGCGCTCAGCGTGGTGGTCAGGGCGATGGCGGGCATACCGGCGCGGCGCGCCGCCTCCAGGCCCAGGGGCGCGTCCTCGAAGACGAGGCAGCGCGGTGCCGCCACGCCCAGGCGCTGGGCGGCGGCGGCGAAGATGTCGGGGTGCGGCTTGCCGCGCAGGCCGTCGGCCGGGCTGGCCACGGTGTCGACCAGTTCGCCCAGGCCGAAGCGCTCGAAGGCCACGGCGATGTTGGCCGGCGGCGCGGCGGTGCCGATGGCCAGCTTCAGGCCGCGGGCGCGGGCCGCGTGCAGCAGCTCGACCGCGCCGGCGATGGTCTGCAGCTCGGTGCGGGCCAGTTCGCGGTAGCGGGCCTCGCGGGCGTCGGCCATGGCCTCGACCTGGGCCGGCGTGGCGCCGGGGAACAGATCGCTCACGATCTCGACCGCGGTGCGGCCGGCGGTGGCCACGAAGAAGGCCTCGTCGGCCGTGTCGTCGCGGCCCATGTCGGCGAACCACTGCACCCAGGCGCGCCCGTGCAGCGGCATGCTGTCGATCAGCGTGCCGTCCAGGTCGAACAGCAGGGCGCCCCAGCGCCCGGGTGCGGTGGGGTTCACAGGCCCTGCTTCAGGCTGGCGGCGATGAAGGCGTCGAGGTCGCCGTCCAGCACCTTCTGGGTGGCCGAGATCTCGACGTTGGTGCGCAGGTCCTTGATCCGGCTCTGGTCCAGCACGTAGGAGCGGATCTGGTGGCCCCAGCCCACGTCGGTCTTGGTGTCCTCGAGCTTCTGCTGCTCTTCCAGGCGCTTGCGCATCTCGTGGTCGTACAGGCGGCTGCGCAGGCGCTTCCAGGCCACGTCACGGTTGCTGTGCTGGCTGCGGCCGTCCTGGCACTGCACCACGATGCCGGTCGGGATGTGCGTCAGGCGCACCGCCGAGTCGGTCTTGTTGATGTGCTGGCCGCCGGCGCCCGAGGCGCGGTAGGTGTCGGTGCGCACGTCCGAGGGGTTGATCTCGATCTCGATCGAATCGTCGATCTCGGGGTACACGAACAGCGAGGCGAAGGAGGTGTGGCGACCACCGGCCGAGTCGAACGGGCTCTTGCGCACCAGGCGGTGCACGCCGGTCTCGGTGCGCAGGTGGCCGAAGGCGTACTCGCCCTCGACCTTGATCGTGGCGCTCTTGATGCCGGCGACGTCACCCGGGGTCTCGTCCTCGACGGTGGCCTTGAAGCCCTTGCGCTCGCAGTACTTCAGGTACTGGCGCAGCAGCATGCCGGCCCAGTCGCAGGCCTCGGTGCCCCCGGCGCCGGCCTGGAAGTCGATGAAGCAGTTGCTCGGGTCCGCCGGGTTGCTGAACATGCGGCGGAACTCCAGGCGCTCGACGACCTCGCGCAGCGAGTCGGCCTCGGCCTCGATCGCGGCCAGGCCGTCCAGGTCACCTTCCTCCTTGCTCATCTCGTAGAGCTCGGCGTTGTCGGAGAGGTTGCTGGTGAGGTGGTCGATCGTGCCCACCACCTCGTCGAGGGCCTTCTTCTCCTTGCCCAGCTCCTGCGCCCGCTTGGGGTCGTTCCAGATGTCCGGGTTCTCGAGGGTGGCGTTGACTTCGCTCAGGCGCAGGGACTTGCGGTCGTAGTCAAAGATACCCCCGTAGCGCCGCGGTGCGGGCGCTCAGGTCGGACAGGGTGGTGCCGATGGCGTTGATTTGCTCGATGTCCATGGGGTCTCTCCGGATGGGCCCGGCGCCGTGGCGCGGGCTGAAATGGTGTGGTGGCGGCCCTGCTGAGGGCTGGCCGGCAACCTTTCATTTTCGCATGGCCCGTCCGCCTGTGGCGGGGCCCGCGCGACTGCGACAATCGCCCCACAAGACCGGCCCTGCCCAGCCTGGCCGGGACAAGACCCACGAGGAGACCCCAGCGGCGATGCTCTGGCTGTCATTGAGCGTGAAACTGGTGTGCGAGGTGGCCTTGCTGGCCGCGCTCGGGCGTTGGCTGCTGGGCCGTCTGATCGGCCCCGCCGCCCACGAGACCAACCCCTTCCACCGCCTGCTGGGCTGGCTGGTGCGGCCTTTCGAGCGCGCCTTCGGCCGCTGGGCGCTGCCGGCGCTGCTGGGGCTGTGGCTGCTGGCCACGGCCGCCAAGGTGGCGCTGTGCCTGGGGGGCGCCGCATGCCGCTGAGCGCCGGCCCCGAGCCCGATTCCCCGCAGCGCCGCTACTGGCGCGCCATGCGCTGGCTGACCGCCGGACTCATGCTGTGCTGGGCGGTCGCCGCCTTCGGCGTGGTGTATTTCGCCCGCAGCCTGAACTTCAGCTTCTTCGGCTGGACCTTCTCGTTCTGGTGGTCGGCCCAAGGGGCGCTGCTGGTCTTCCTGGGCCTGGTCTGGGTCTACCAATGGGCCACGGCCCGGCTCGACCGGCAGCACGGGGAGGCCGACCATGATTGAGACCACCGGCCAGTACCAGAACCCCGGCGCGGCCTTCCGCCGCCGCCTGCACCTGATCTACGCCGGCTACGCGCTGTGCTTCCTGGTCTTCATCGGCGTGATGATGGCCCTGGAGCGCATGGGCCTGCCGCGCGCGGCGATCGGCTTCGTCTTCCTGTCGGCGCCGCTGGTGATCTACGCGGTGATCGGCGTGCTGTGCCGCACCACCGATGCCGCCGAATACTACGTCGCCGGCCGGCGCGTGCCCGCGGTCTACAACGGCATGGCCACCGCGGCCGACTGGATGAGCGCGGCGTCGTTCATCGGCATGGCGGGCACGCTCTACCTGACCGGCTACGAGGGGCTGGCCTTCATCCTGGGCTGGACCGGCGGCTACTGCCTGGTGGCCTTCCTGCTGGCGCCCTATCTCCGCCGCTTCGGCCGCTACACCGTGCCCGACTTCCTGGGCGCGCGCTACGACGGACACCTGACCCGCTTCATCGGCCTGGCCGCCGCCATCCTGTGCTCCTTCATCTACGTGGTGGCGCAGATCTATGGCGTGGGCCTGATCACCACCCGCCTGACCAGCATCGCGTCCTTCGAGATCGGGGTCTTTCTGGGCCTGGGGGGCATCCTGGTGTGCTCCTTCCTGGGCGGCATGCGGGCGGTCACCTGGACCCAGGTCGCCCAGTACATCGTGCTGGTCATCGCCTACCTGGTGCCGGTGGCCTGGCTGGCGGTCAAGCAGACCGACGTGCCGTTCTCGCAGGCCATTTACGGCTACCAGCTGCAGAAGGTGGGGGAGGCCGAGCGCGCCCTCAAGGCCGATCCCAAGGAGCGCGAGGTGATCGCGGTGCTGCGGTCGCGCGCCGACGACCTGGGCCGCAAGCTCAAGGACGTGCCGAGCGCCCTGGCCGCCGACCGCGCCGAGGCCCAGCGCCATGTCGCCGATCTGAAGCATGCGAATGCCCCGCAGCGCGAGATCCAGGCGGCCGAGCGGGCGCTGGCCCAGCTGCCCAAGAACGAGGCCGTCGCGGCCGAGCTCTGGCGGCGCCAGCGCCTGGAGCTGGAGGCCCGTGCCCGCCCGCTGGCGGGCATGCCCGACCACGCCATCCCGTTCGCCGGCAACCCCGAGGGCACGGTGGACGAGCGGCGCGAGTTCGAGCTCTCCCGGCGCAACTTCCTGGCCCTGGTCTTCTGCCTGATGGTGGGCACGGCCGCCTTGCCGCACATCCTGATCCGCTACTACACGACGCCCTCGGTGGCCGAGGCGCGCCAGTCGGTGACCTGGTCGCTGTTCTTCATCGTGCTGCTCTACCTGACCGCGCCGGCGCTGGCGGTGCTGGTCAAGGTCGAGGTCTTCACCCAGCTGATCGGCACCCCGATCGACACCCTGCCGGCCTGGATCTCGAACTGGGCGCGTGTCGACACCGGCCTGCTGAGCGTGGAGGACATCAACCGCGACGGCATCCTGCAGCTGGGCGAGTTGCGCATCGGCGGCGACATCATCGTGCTGGCGATGCCCGAGATCGCCGGCCTGCCCTACGTGATCTCGGGCATGGTGGCGGCCGGCGGCCTGGCGGCGGCGCTGTCCACCGCCGACGGCCTGCTGCTGACCATCGCCAACGCGCTGTCCCACGACGCCTATTTCCAGATCGCCGACCCCAAGGCCAGCACCGCCCGCCGGGTGATGCTGTCCAAGGTGATCCTGCTGGGGGTGGCGCTGGCAGCGGCCTTCGTGGCGGCCCAGAAGCCGGCCAACATCCTGTTCCTGGTGTCGGCGGCCTTCTCGCTGGCCGCCTCGGCCTTCTTCCCGGCCCTGGTGCTGGGCATCTTCTGGCAACGCGCCAACAAGTGGGGCGCCGCGTCCGGCATGCTGGCCGGCCTGGCCCTGAGCTTCTGGTACATGGCCACCACCCACCCCTGGCTGCGCGGCCTGTTCGGGGTCGAGTCGCCGGTGTCGCTGTGGTGGGGCATCCAGCCCATCTCGGCCGGCATCTTCGGCGTCCCGCTGGGCTTCGTGGTGACCATCGCGGTCAGCCTGCTGACCCCGCCACCCTCGGAGGCGGCGCGGGCGATGGTGCTGAAACTGAGGTCGCCGGCGAAGGGGTGATGCCCGACCGCAACTTCCGTGTGCGTGGCGGGCTTGGGGGGGTGGGTGGCGTGGCGCCGACCGCGGGGCAGCGGGCCGGGCGCACGAGGGGCGGTCGACGCTGACGCGTCGACTCCCTTGCGGTGCTCGCCGCCTGGGGTGGGCTCGGAACTCCCGCCGCTCGGCTACGCCTCGCTGTGGTCGAACAGCCGAGCCCAAGTCAGTCTTGGAAGCCTGACCTGCGGTCAGGCCCCCAGGCGGCTGCGCTCCTCAGCGCCCCCCGAATCGCGCCCGGCCCGCTGCCCCGCGGCCGGCGCCAGTTCGACACGGTCTGCACTGCTCGCGGGTGCAGTCAACGGCCGGTGGCCGGCGCGGAGGAGGGCTTTGGCCCTGAAGGAAGTAAAGGAGGAGGCCGAAGGCCGGGGGACATGAGAGAAGGGCCAAAGCCCTCCTCCGAGTCTCGTGCTGACCTGGGCAGGCGCCGCACGGCCTTCGCGCCACGCCACGTCCTGAGCAAGCGTCGCTCAAGAGCGTTCCGTCGCCTCACATCAGCAGGTGCTCACCCGCGTTCTCGCCACCCAGGATGACGTAGTTGACCTTGCGCAGGTCGGCCAGCTGGCGGCCGCCGGCGTAGCTGATGGAGCTTTGCAGGTCCTCGCGCATCTCGCGCAGGGTGTCGGCCAGCCGGCCCTTGACCGGCTCGAGGATGCGCTTGCCCTCGACGTGCTTGTACTCGCCCTTGTTGAAGTCCGAGGCCGAGCCGTAGTACTCCTTGAAGAGCTGGCCGTCGACCTCGACCGTCTTGCCCGGCGACTCCTCGTGGCCGGCGAACAGCGAGCCCACCATCACCATCGCGGCGCCGAAACGCACGCTCTTGGCGATGTCGCCGTGGTGGCGGATGCCGCCGTCGGCGATGATCGGCTTGCTGGCCACGCGGGCACACCACTTCAGGGCCGACAGCTGCCAGCCCCCGGTGCCGAAGCCGGTCTTCAGGCGGGTGATGCAGACCTTGCCCGGGCCGATGCCCACCTTGGTCGCGTCGGCCCCCCAGTTTTCCAGGTCGATCACGCCTTCGGGCGTGCCCACGTTGCCGGCGATCACGAAGGCGGCGGGCAGCTTGCGCTTGATGTACTCGATCATCTGGCGCACGCTTTCGGCGTGGCCATGGGCGATGTCGATGGTGATGTAGTCGGCGCCCACGCCCTCGGCCGCCAGGCGGTCGATGGTCTCGCGGTCGGCCTGCTTCACGCCCGAGCTGATCGACACGTAAAGTCCCTTGTCCCGCATGGCCTTGGCGAAGGCCACGTTGTCCAGGTCGAAGCGGTGCATCACGTAGAAGTGGCCGTTGGCGGCCAGGTACTCGGCGATCCGCTCGTCGAGCACCGTCTTCATGTTGGCCGGCACCACCGGCAGCTTGAACCGGCGACCGCCGAAGTCCACGCCGGTGTCACATTCCGCACGGCTTTCCACGCGGCACTTGCGCGGCAGCAGCAGGATGTTGTCGTAGTCAAAGATTTCCATCTCACAGGCTCCTGGTGAAGATGGCGGCGCGTTGAACAGGCAGTGCGCCGCCGAGGGCTGCGAGCGCTTGACCTGGGGCCGGTCCTGTCCCGCGAGGCCGCCAGGCGAGGGCGGTGCGGGCACAAAAAACCGGGCGCCAGAATTTGGGCCCGGTGATCGAGTGTAGCGACATGGACGGCTCCCTACAATCACCGGATGCACGCTCCCGACCCTTCCGAGGCCTTTGCACGCCCGGACGCCCATGCCCTGCTGCGGGGCCTGAACCCCGAGCAACTGGCCGCCGTCACCCTGCCCGACGAGCCGGCCCTGATCCTGGCGGGCGCCGGCTCGGGCAAGACCCGGGTGCTGACCACCCGCATCGCCTGGCTGCTGCAGACCGGCCGGGTGTCGCCGGGCGGCCTGATGGCCGTGACCTTCACCAACAAGGCGGCCAAGGAGATGCTGACCCGCCTGGGGGCGATGCTGCCGATCAACGTGCGCGGCCTGTGGGTGGGCACCTTCCACGGCCTGTGCAACCGGTTCCTGCGCGCCCACTGGAAGGCCGCCGGCCTGCCGCAGAGCTTCCAGATCCTCGACAGCGGCGACCAGCTCGGCGCGGTCAAGCGCGTGATCAAGGCGATGAAGCTCGACGAGGAGCGCTTCGTGCCCAAGCAGGTCACCTGGTTCATCGCCGACGCCAAGGAAAACGGCCAGCGCCCCAAGGATGTGCCCATCCACGACGGCCAGACCCAGACCATGGTCCAGGTCTACCAGGCCTACGAGGACCAATGCCAGCGCGAGGGCGTGGTCGACTTCGCCGAGCTGCTGCTGCGCACCTACGAACTGCTGCGCGACGACCCGATGCTGCGCGACCACTACCGCCGCCGCTTCCGCCACATCCTGGTCGACGAGTTCCAGGACACCAACCGCCTGCAGTACGCCTGGCTGAAGATGTTCGCCGGCCCCGACACCTCGGTGCTGGCGGTGGGCGACGACGACCAGAGCATCTACGCCTTCCGCGGCGCCCAGGTCGGCAACATGGCCGACTTCGAGCGCGAGTTCAAGGTCCGGCACCTGATCAAGCTCGAGACCAACTACCGCTCCAGCGGCCACATCCTGGACGCCGCCAACCACCTGATCGCCCACAACAGCCGCCGCATGGGCAAGACCCTGCGCACCGAGGCCGGGCAGGGCGAGCTGGTGCGGGTGCAGGAGAACGCCAGCGACTACAACGAGGCCCAGTGGCTGCTGGAAGAGGCCCAGCAGCTGCACCGCCAGGGCCTGCACCGGCGCGAGATCGCGGTGCTCTACCGCAGCAACGCGCAGTCCCGGGTGATCGAGTCGGCGCTGTTCAACGCCGGCATTCCCTACCGCGTCTATGGCGGCTTGCGCTTCTTCGAGCGCGCCGAAATCAAGCACGCGCTGGCCTACCTGCGCCTGATCGAGAACTGCCACGACGACACCAGCTACCTGCGGGTGGTCAATTTCCCGACCCGCGGCATCGGCGCGCGCACCCTCGAGCAGTTGCAGGACGCGGCCCGCCAGACCGGCCGCAGCCTGTGGCAGAGCGTGGGCGCGGTGGGCGGCAAGGGCGGCGCCAACCTGATCGCCTTCAACGCGCTGGTCGATTCCATGCGCAACGCCACCCTGGGTCTGACCCTGCGCGAGATCATCGAACACATGCTCGAGCGCTCCGGTCTGGTGGACTTCTACCGCACCGAGAAGGAAGGCGCCGAGCGCATCGAGAACCTGGAGGAACTGGTCAACGCCGCCGAGGCCTTCGTCACCCAGGAGGGTTTCGGCAAGGATGCGGTGGCGCTGCCGGTGGACGAGCACGGCCCCGGCCAGATCGCCGCGCCGCGCTCCGGCGAGCCGCCGGCGCTGGCGGCGGTGGACCTGACGCCCGACGCCGAGACCGGCGAGATCATGAGCCCGCTGGCCGCCTTCCTGACCCACGCCGCCCTGGAGGCCGGTGACAACCAGGCCCAGGCCGGCCAGGACGCGGTGCAGCTGATGACGGTGCACTCGTCCAAGGGCCTGGAGTTCGACGCGGTCTTCATCACCGGCCTCGAAGAAGGCCTGTTCCCGCACGAGAACTCGGCCTCCGACCCCAGTGGCCTGGAGGAAGAGCGCCGCCTGATGTACGTGGCCATCACCCGGGCCCGCCAGCGCCTGTACCTGAGCTTCTGCCAGACCCGGATGCTGCACGGCCAGACCCGCTACAACGTCAAGAGCCGTTTCTTCGACGAGCTGCCCGAGGAATGCCTGAAGTGGCTGACCCCTCGACACCAGGGCTTCGGCTCGGGCTTCGCCCGCGACTACCAGCAGGCCTGGCAGCGCGGCAGCGGCCTGGGCTCGGTCGTGGGGGCCGGCCGCCAGGCCTGGAGTCCGCCCGCGGCGCCTGCCGCCCCGGTGCCCAAGGCCATGCGCGACAGCGCCGCCAAGGCCGCCGGCCATGGCCTGCGGGTGGGGCAGGGTGTGTTCCACAACAAGTTCGGCGAGGGGGTGATCGTCACCCTCGAGGGCAGCGGTGAAGACGCCCGCGCCCAGGTCCGCTTCGGCCGCCACGGCCTGAAGTGGCTGGCGCTGTCGGTGGCCAAGCTGACCCCGGTGGAGTGAGGCCTTGGGCGCTGGCTGGCGGGGCCTTCGGGCCGCGGTGGGGGTGGGCGTGTGGGCGCTCTGCGCGCCCTTGGCCGCGGCCGTGCCCGATGCCGCCCGCCTGGACCGCCTCGAGCAGCTGGCCTGGGCCGACCCCGACAAGGCGGTCGAGGCCCTGCAGACGGCCCTGACCGAGGCCCCCGAGGACAGCGTCGCCCACCTCGAGCTGCTGCGCATCCTGGGCTCGGCCCAGGTCTGGCGCAACGACCTGGCCGCGGTGGATGAGCTGCTGGGCCGGCTGGACCGCCTGGCCACCACCGCCCCCGACGCCGACCAGCGCCGCGACGCTGGCGCGCTGGCCGCCTGCGTGCGCGGCGCCCGCCAGCGCAAGAGCGGCACCATGGGCCGCGCCGACGCCCTGCTGCAGGGCGCGCAAGCGGCCTTGCGCCAGGCCCGCAGCCCGGGCCTGCGCCAGGGCTGCGCCCTGATCCACGCCAACGTCAAGGAAAGCCTGGGCCAGTACGAGGACGCGATGCGCCTGCTGCAGGACGCGATCCGCGACGCCGACGACACCGGCCCGAGCTGGCGCCGCAGCGAGTTGCGCACCACCCTGGCCGACGTGCTCTGGCGTGCGGGTCAGCGCGAGGCTGCCCAGGAGATGCTGCAGCAGGCCCTGCGCCTGGCCCGTCTGCGCGGCGACCGGCTGGCGCACTCCCATGCCCAGACCGTGGCGGCCATGCAGGCCGGCGCCCGCGGCCAGATCGACGAGGAGCGCCAGGCCCTGGAAGAGGCGCTGGCCCTGGCCCGCGAGGCCGACGCCCTGAGCGACGAGGCCCACTGCCTGGCCAACCTGTCCGACTTTCACCTGCGCCACGACCAGCCCGAGAAGGCCCTGGCCGTGGCCGAGCGCGCGCTGCCCCTGGCCCGCCGCACCCGCAACGTGCTGGCCGAGGGCGTGGCCCAGGTCAACGCCGGCCTGGCCCTGATCCTGATGCACCGCAAAGATGAGGGGCTGCGCCTGGTGCGGGCATCGATCGAGTCCGACCTGCGCATGGACGACGTGCTCAGCGCGGCGGACTCGTTGCAGGACCTGGGCCAGTACCTGGAGCGCGCCGGCGACTACGCCGAGGCCTACGAGGCCTTCCGCGAGCACCGCCAGATCACCGACGACCTGGCGCGGCGCAACCGCCAGCGCCAGCTGGTCGAGCTGCAGGAGTCCTTCGAGGCCGACCGCCGCGACCACGAGCGCCGCCGCCTGCTGCAGGACAACCAGCTCAAGGAGGAGCTCTGGCGCGAGCGCGAGCTCAGCGCCCGCTTCTGGTTCCTGATGACCGGTGCCGCCGGCGTGCTGGCGGCCCTGGCCGCGCTGCTGTACCACCGCATGCGCAGCGCACGGGCCGAGCTCGACGCCAGCCACCGCCAGCTGCGCGCCGACAGCGCGGTCGACCCGCTCACCGGTCTGGCCAACCGCCGTGCCTTCCCGCTGGGTCAGGCCGGCCCGGCGCGGGGGGCCTTGCTGCTGATCGACCTGGACCACTTCAAGCGCGTCAACGACCGCCATGGCCACCAGGTGGGCGACGCGGTGCTGGTCGAGGTGGCGCGGCGCCTGCGCGCGGCGGTGCGCGATCCGGACCTGCTGGTGCGCTGGGGCGGCGAGGAATTCCTGCTGCTGGTCTCGGGCCCGGGGGCGGTCGATGCGGCCGGCCTGGCCACACGCCTGCTGGGCCTGCTGGCCGACGAGCCGGTGGCGCTGGATGACCGCGCGGTGCCGGTCAGCGGCTCGATCGGGCTGGCGTGCTTTCCGTTGCCTGGGGGCGCCGAGCCCACCTGGGCCGAGGCCCTGGGCCTGGTGGACGCGGCGCTGTACCTGGCCAAGAGCGGCGGGCGCAACCGCGCCTGCGAGGTGCTGGCCCTGCCGGGCCTGGCGCCCTCGGCCTGGCCGGGCGTGTGCGCCGACCTGGAGGCCGCGGCCCAGCGCGGCGAGGTCCGCCTGCAGATGCTGCAAGGCCCTTGGCACGCCGACGGAGGGGCCGCATGAACCGCCGCGTTCGCCTGCCTTGGCGCCTGCTGGCCTGGGCGCCGCTGGGCCTGCTGCACACGCTGGCCTGGGCGGCTCCGGCGCCGGACATGCCCTGGAGCCGCTGGATGCTGGACGGGCACGAGCGCCCGGCCGAGGTGCTGGAGCGCTGGTCGGCCGGTGCGCCCGACCTGTCCACCGACAGCCCCGCCGCCCGGCGCTGGTGGCGCCAGCGCGGCCTGGTGGCCGCCGGCGGCGCGGTGCCGGACGCCACCGACGAAACCCTGCGGCGCCTGCGCGCCTGGCGCGGCGCCGACCGTGGCCTGGCCGCCGCCGACGCCGCGCTGATCGAGGCGGTGCAAGCCGAGCGCCTGGGCCGCATGGCCGCGATCGAGCCCCCGGCCGGCCAGGCCGAGGCCGCCTATGCCCAGGCCTGCGCCCAGGAGGACGGCGTCGACTGCGATCCCTGGATCTGGTGGCGCCTGATGCGCCTGCGCGCGGCCTATGCCGAGGCCCGCGGCCTGGGCGTGGAGGCCCGCGGCTGGCAGGAGCGCGCCGTCGAGCTGGCGCAGCGCCAGGGGGAACCGGGTCTGCAGGCCTGGGCGCTGTCCAGCCTGGCGGTGTTGCTGCAGGGGCTGGGCGAGCCCGAGGCGGCCCGCGCCCGCATGGCCCAGGCCGAGCGCCTCTCCCAGCGCGACACCCCGCCCGAGTTGCGCCTGCGGGTGCGGCTGAACCAGGCCCGACTGGAAGACCGGCGGGGTGAAACCGCCGCCGCGCTGCACACCCTGGAGGACAGCTGGCGCCAGGCCGAGGCCCTGTCGGCGCCGCGGCTGCAGGCCGTGCTGCTGGCCAACCTGAGCGACCTGCGCCTGCGGACCGGCCGCACCCGCGAGGCCCTGGCCGCGGCGGACCGCGCCTTGCCGCTGGTCCGGGCCCACGGCGACGGGCGCTTCGAGCCGCTGCTGCTGTTCAATGGCGGCCTCGCGCGGCTGGCCCTGGGGCAGTCGCGCGCCGGCCGCGCCGACCTGGCCGCGGCGCTGCAGCTGTGGGAGCAGGCCGGCGCCCAGGGGCCGCTGCGCGAGGCGCTGCGCCAGGGCGGGGATGCCCTGCACGCGGTCGGCGACCACCGCGAGGCACTGGACTGGATGCACCGCGAGCGGGCGCTGGCCGAGGCCCTGGACGCCGCCAACCGCGAGTCGGCGCTGCGCGAACTGCGCCAGCGCCACGGCCGCGAGGCCGAGCGGCAGGAATTGGACCGCTTGGCCGACGAGAACCGCCTGGCGGGCGCGCGCCTGTCCAGCCAGCAGTGGCAGCGTCGGGTGCAGTGGCTGCTGGGCGCCTCGTCGCTGGTGATGGCGGTGCTGCTGGGTCTGCTGATGTGGCGCACCCGCGCCGGCAACCGCCTGCTGTTGCGCCGCACCGTGCGGCTGGCGCGGCTGGGTGGGCGTGACCCGCTCACCGGCCTGTCCAACCGCCGCCACTTCCTGGCATCGCTGGCCCCGCACCTGGGAAGGGCACAGGGCTTTCAGGGGGCGGTGATGCTGGTGGATGTGGACCACTTCAAACAGGTCAACGACCGCCATGGCCACGCCACCGGTGACGCCGTGCTGCGCGGTGTCGCCCAGCGCCTCTCGAGCGGCCTGCGCGGGGAGGACCTGCTGTGCCGCTGGGGCGGCGAGGAGTTCCTGATCGCCGCGCCGGGCATGGGCCCGGACGCGGCCGAGGCCGCGGCCCAGCGCCTGCTGCACCTGGTGGGCGACCAGCCGGTGACCGAGGGCCTGGCGGTGAGCGCATCGATCGGGGTGGTGGTGTTGCCCCTGCCGGGTGATGCGACGCCGTCGGACTGGGACACCGCGCTGGCCCGCGCCGACCTGGCGCTGTATGCCGCCAAGGACGCCGGGCGGGATGCCTGGGTGCGGGTGCTGTCCGTGCAGGCCGACAGCGACGCCGACCGGGAATGCCTGGCCAGCGAGTTCGAGCAGGCCCGGGTGCGTGGCCTGGTGTCGCTGCGCTGGCGCCGCCGGCTTCAGGCCGACGGGCTGTCGGGCTGAGGCGCCGGCGTGTCGTCCGCTTCGCTGACCACCGCGAAGCAGTCGGTGAAACAGGGGTGCAGCGAGGCGTAGAACGCCACCGTGCACAGCAGCGACAGCGGCAGTGCCAGCAGCGAGGCCGGCAGGCCGACGGCCACCGCCAGCAGCAGCACGCCAGCGCCGGCCAGTGCCGCACCGGCCCAGCCCAGGCCGTAGAGCAGGAAGGCGCCGCGGTTGCGCCACAGCGCCAGCACGCTGGAGAACAGCGACTGCGCCACGCCCTGGTCGCCCCAGTGCACCAGGGGCGCCGCGTGCCAGTAGGGAATGGCCACCAGCGTGGACAGCAGCAGGCGCGCCACCACGCCGGGCACCAGGCCGGGGGCGTCCAGGGCGGCGTCGATCTGGGCCGCGTCGGCCTGGCCGCTGGCGGCCAGTGCCATCAGGGCATCCAGGCTGCCGCCGTCGATCAGGCCGCACAGCGACAGCACCGCCTGGCTGACCACCGCGTAGCCCAGGCACAGCACGATCAGGCGCTGGCGGCGCACCGCGGGGGCGCCGCGCCAGGGCGCCACGAACACCGCCGGGTGCACCCGCACGCCGCGGGCCGCGCCGACGGCGGCCATGGTGAAGCCCAGGCCCAGCAGCGGCACCGAGGCCAGCAGCAGCAGGCCGCCGACCAGCGGCAGCGAGCCCACCAGGATCACGGCCAGCATGAACACCGCGAACAGGCCGGCATAGCCCAGCGGCTGGGCGAAGGCGTTGGCAAAGCCCTGCCGGACCCAGTGCAGGCCACGGTGCGGGGCGACGTCTTGGAGGCGGAGTTTCATGGGTGGGGCGTCAGGCCGGGTGCCAGGGCTCGGTGCGGGCATGGCGCAGCACGCGCTCGAAGTGGGCGGGGTCCTTGGGGGTCAGCAGGCTGGCGTCGCGCGGGCGGTGCCAGTCGTCCAGGCGCGAGAGCCAGAAGCGCAGCGCGGCGGCCCGGCGCAGGGCCGGCAGCAGGCGCTGCTCGCCGCCCTCCAGCGGACGTTCGGCCTGGTAGCCGGCCAGCAGGGCCTCGGCCCGCTCGGTCACCAGCGCGCCGCTCGCCAGGTCCACGCACCAGTCGTTGAGCACCACGGCCAGGTCGTAGGCCAGGTGGTCGGTGCCGGCGAAGTAGAAATCGAACACGCCCGACAGGCGCTCGCGGCCGGGCAGGCCGTCGAACAGGGCGTTGTCGCGGAACAGGTCGGCGTGCACCGCGCCGGTGGGCAAGGCGGCCAGCGCGGCCGAGCCGGCCAGGGCCTGCTGGAAGGCGCTCTCGTCGGCCAGCAGGGCGGCGGTGTCGCCCTCGACCCAGGAAAGGGCCTGTTCGGCCGCACCGCGGCGCCAGTCGGCGCCCCGCAGGTTGGGCTGGGCCAGCGGGAAATCGGCCACCGCGCGGTGCATGCGCGCCAGCACGCCGCCCAGCTGGTGGCAGTGGTGCACGTCGGGCGCGTCCAGGGCGGCGCCGGGCAGGCGGTCGACCACCGCGGCGGGCTTGCCCGACAGGGTGTGGACCAGGGCGCCAGCGGCGTCGGCGCGGGGCTCGGGCACCGGCAGGCCGTGGCGCGCCAGGTGGCGCATCAGCTCGAGGTAGAAGGGCAGTTGATCCGCCTGCAGGCGCTCGAAGACGGTGAGCACCCACTCACCCGTCTCGGTGGTGGCGAAGTAGTTGGTGTTCTCGATGCCGCTGGGGATGGGGCGCAGGGCCTGCAGCGCGCCCAGGCCCAGGCGCTGCATCAGCGCCTGCGCATCGTCAAGGGAAACCTCGGTGTAGACCGCCATGGAGAGACAGGAAAGGGAGGCCCCGGCGGGCGCCGCCGGGTCAGAAGGTGAGGGAGAACCAGATCCGCTGGCCGGCCTTGGGGTCGCGGGCCGGGTCGCGGCCCGGCTCGGGCGCGGCGACCTCGTAGGCGCCCAGGCCCTTGACCTTGGGCTGCACCGTCAGGCGGCGGGTCTGGCCGCGCACGCGCAGCTCCTCGATCCGCACCTGGTCGTCCTCGGTCACGCGCTGCAGCACCTCGGGCTCGCCGGCCAGCGGCGGCTGCTCCGCGGGGACGGCAGCGGCCGGCGCCGCCAGCAGCGTGGCCGGCAGGCAGGCGATCAGGGCAAGGAGGGGAGCACGCATCCCGCCATTGTAGGCAGGCCACCCCGCGGCCGCGCCGGGGCGGCGAGAATCGCCCCATGACGAACGCCTCCTCCGACGCCCCGACCCTGCTGCTGGTCGACGGCTCCAGCTACCTCTACCGCGCCTACCACGCCATGCCCGACCTGCGCGGGCCCGAGGGCGTGCCCACCGGCGCGATCCACGGCGTGGTCAACATGATGGGCTGGCTGCGCGAGCACGTCGGCGCCGAGCACGCGGTGTGCGTGTTCGACGCCAAGGGCCCGACCTTCCGCGACGAGTGGTACCCCGAGTACAAGGCCCACCGCCCGCCCATGCCCGACGACCTGCGGGCCCAGATCGGGCCGATCCACGAGGTGGTGCGCCTGCTGGGATGGCCGGTGCTGGAGGTGCCCGGCATCGAGGCCGATGACGCCATCGGCACGCTGGCCCGCTTTGGCGAGGCCACCGGCCACCGGGTGGTGATCTCCACCGGCGACAAGGACCTGGCGCAGCTGGTCACGCCGCGGGTGTCCCTGATCAACACCATGGACAAGCCGCCCAGCGTGGCGGACGAGGCCGGCGTGCTGGCCAAGTTCGGCGTGCCACCGTCCCTGATCATCGACTACCTGACCCTGATCGGCGACGCGGTGGACAACGTGCCCGGCGTCGAGAAGGTCGGCCCCAAGACCGCGGTCAAGTGGCTGCAGGAGCACGGCACGCTCGAGGGCATCGTCGCCGCCGCCGGCTCGATCAAGGGCGTGGCCGGCGAGAACCTGCGCAAGGCCCTGGACTGGCTGCCCCTGGGCCGGCGCCTGATCACCGTGAAGACCGACTGCGACCTGGTCGGCCACATCCCGGGTTGGCCGGCGCTGGAGCCCCTGGCCCTGAAGGCCCCCGACACCGAGGGCCTGCTGGACTTCTACACCCGCTACGGCTTCCGCAGCGCGCTGAAGGCGCTGGAGCAGCAGCTGGGCCGCGCCCCGGCGGCCGCGGCGTCGGCCCCGGCCGCGGCGCCCGGCCTGTTCGACGACGCCCCCGTGCCGCCGCCGGCCGAGCCCCTGGCGCGCGAGTACGAGACCGTGTTCAGCGCCGAGCGCCTGGCCGAATGGGTGCAGCGCCTGCGCGCCGCCCCGCTGGCCGCGGTCGACACCGAGACCGATTCGCTCGACCCGATGCGCGCGCGCATCGTGGGCATCAGCTTCGCGGTCGAGCCCGGCCGCGCGGCCTATGTGCCCACCGGCCACGACTACCCCGGCGCCCCCGACCAGCTGCCGCTGGAGCAAGTGCTGGCCACGCTGCGCCCCTGGCTGGAGGACGCGGCAGCGCCCAAGCTGGGCCAGAACATCAAGTACGACCTGCACGTGTTCGCCAACCACGGCATCACCGTGCGCGGCTACCGCCACGACACCCTGCTGCAGAGCTACGTGGCCGAGGCCCACCGCCCGCACGGCCTGGAGAGCCTGGCCGAGCGCCACCTGGGCCGCCGCGGCCTGAGCTACGAGGAGCTGTGCGGCAAGGGCGCCAACCAGATCCCGTTCTCGCAGGTGGACGTGGAGCGCGCCAGCACCTACAGCGGCGAGGACAGCGAGATGTGCCTGCAGGTGCACCAGCGCCTGTGGCCGGTGGTCGAGCGCGAGGACGGCCTGCGCCGCGTCTATGCCGACATCGAGATGCCGGTGGCGACCATCCTGCAGCGCATCGAGCGCCACGGCGTGCTGATCGACCCGGCCCGCCTGGCCGCCCAAAGCCAGCAGCTGGCCGAGCGCATGGTGGCCCTGGAGCAGGAGGCCTATGCCATCGCCGGCCAGCCCTTCAACATGGCCAGCCCCAAGCAGATCGGCGAGATCCTGTTCGGCAAGCTGGGCCTGCCGGTCAAGAAGAAGACCGCCAGCGGCGCCCCCAGCACCGACGAAGAAGTGCTGCAGGAGCTGGCCGCCGACTACCCGCTGCCGGCGCGCCTGCTGGAGCACCGCAGCCTGGCCAAGCTCAAGGGCACCTACACCGACAAGCTGCCGCTGATGATCAACCCGGTCACCGGCCGGGTGCACACCAACTACGCGCAGGCGGTGGCGGTGACCGGGCGCCTGTCCAGCAACGAGCCCAACCTGCAGAACATCCCGATCCGCACCGCCGAGGGCCGCCGCGTGCGCGAGGCCTTCATCGCGCCGCCGGGCCATGTGCTGATGAGCGCCGACTACTCGCAGATCGAGCTGCGCATCATGGCCCACATCAGCGGCGACCCGGGCCTGACCCGCGCCTTCGCCGAGGGCCTGGACGTGCACAAGGCCACCGCCGCCGAGGTCTTCGGCGTGCCGGTGGCCGAGGTCAGCTCAGAGCAGCGCCGCTACGCCAAGACGATCAACTTCGGCCTGATCTACGGCATGGGTGCCTTCGGCCTGGCGCAAAGCCTGGGCATCGACCAGAAGGCGGCCAAGAACTACATCGACCGCTACTTCGACCGTTTCGCCGGCGTGCGGGTCTACATGGACTCGGTCAAGGCCGCGGCCCGCGAGAGCGGCCATGTCGAGACCCTGTTCGGGCGCCGCATCGTGCTGCCCGAGATCCGCGGCGGCAACGGCCCGCGCAAGGCCGCCGCCGAGCGCCAGGCGATCAATGCGCCGATGCAGGGCACCGCGGCCGACCTGATCAAGCTGGCGATGATCGCGGTGCAGAAGGCCCTGGACGACGAGGGCCGCGCCACCCGCATGGTGATGCAGGTGCACGACGAACTGGTGCTGGAGGTGCCCGAGGCCGAGGTCGCCTGGGCCCGCGAAGCCATCCCGCGCCTGATGGCCGGCGTGGCCGAGCTCAGCGTGCCGCTGCTGGCCGAGGTGGGCGAGGGCGCCAACTGGGACCAGGCGCACTAGATGGAGCACCCGGCTGCGGGGTACCGCAGCCACCCGCCGAGAGGGCGAGCAGGCCGCTTCGGGCGAGTCTGGACGTGACGACGTCCAGTGGACGTCGGCTCGCCTGACGAGCCGGGCGAGCGCTGCGAGCCCGTGGACAGGCCGTGCGCTGGTCTGCTGCGGGGCACCCGGCTTCGGGGTAACGCAGCCACCCGCCGAGAGGGTGAGCAGGCCGCGTTGGGCGAGTGGGACGTGACGACGTCCGGTGGACGTCGGCTCGCCGCACCAGCCGGGCGAGCACCGCGAGCCCGTGGACTGGCCGTGCGCTGGCCTGCGCGGGCGTGGCCCGGGCTCGGCCGTCCTGTTGCTCGGGCCGACGGCCAGCCGCGGCCCTGCTGGGCCTCAGGCGGCCAGTTGCCGCTCGCGCAGGGCGGCGATGTCGCGGCTGGGCGGGGCGCCGAAGTGGCGGCTGTATTCGCGGCTGAACTGGGACGGGCTTTCGTAGCCGACGCGGTAGGCGGCGGCCGAGGCCTCGAGGCGTTCGGACAGCATCAGCCGCCGCGCTTCGGCCAGGCGCAGGGTCTTCTGGAACTGCAGCGGGCTCATCGCGGTGAGGGCCCGGAAGTGCTGGTGGAAGGTGCTGGCGCTCATGCCGGCCTCGCGCGCCAGGTCGTCCACCCGCAGCGGCTCGTGGAAGCGCCGCTGCAGCAGGGCCACGCTGCGCGAGAGCTGCTGGCCCTGGCTGCCGGCGGTGGCCATCTGGCGCAGGCGCGGGCCGGCCTCGCCGGTGAGCAGGCGGTAGTGGATCTCGCGCACCACCAGCGGGGCCAGCGCCGGGATGTCCTCCGGATGATCGAGCAAGCCCACCAGGCGGTCGAAGGCCTCGAGCAGCGGGGCGCCCAGGGCGCCGGTGGTCAGGGCCCGGCCGCCGGGCTCGGCGGGCGTGGCGGGCCGTGGCGGGGTGTCCAGCATCAGGGCGGCCACCTCGCGCCAGTCCAGCCGCAGGCCGACGGCCAGGTAGGGGCGCTCGGGGCTGGCCTCGAGCAGCGCCGCGGTGACCGGCAGGTCCATCGACGCGATCAGGTAGCGGTCCGGACCGTAGCCCAGGGTCTCCTGCCCCAGCGCCAGCCGCTTGCGGCCCTGCACGATCAGCGCCACGCAGGGCTCGTAGGCCCCGCACAGGTTGGCGTAGGGCTGGTCGTTGCGGAACATCATCAGCCCCGGCAATGCCGCGGTCGTGGTCGGCCGTCCCGGGACGGCGCGGGCCAGCAAGCGGTCGGCCAGGCGCTGGCGCGGTCCGGCCAGCGGGTCGGGCACCGGGTCCGGGGTCAAAGGCAGGGGCGCGGGCGGGGTCATGGTCGGGGCATCCGGTGCAGGCCGGGCCGATGCTATAGAACCGTGGCGGATTTGTCCGTGGGGTCCGCAGGATCAGGCAAGCATCGCGCAGCTTCAGGCTACCGCGGGCCGGGCCGGCGGCCCGACACTGGCGACCCGGCGCGGCCCATCCCGGCGCGCACGCCCCGATGCCATCCCGCCACCGCGGAGGAGACCCCGATGAGCACCCTGAACGTCAACGGCCGCGACCATTCGCTGGCCGCCGATCCCTCCACGCCCGTGCTGTGGGCGCTGCGCGACGAGCTGGGCCTGACCGGCACCAAGTTCGGCTGCGGCGCCGCCCAGTGCGGCGCCTGCACCGTGCACATCGACGGCCAGGCCACCCGCTCCTGCGTGATGCCGGTGGCCGCGGTCGAGGGCAAGCGCATCACCACCATCGAGGCCGTCACCGGCGGCCAGGACCGCGTGGGCAACGCGGTGCGCGAGGCCTGGGTGCGCCACGACGTGGCCCAGTGCGGCTACTGCCAGAGCGGCCAGATCATGAGCGCCACCGCCTTCCTGGCGTCGCTGCCCAAGGGCAGCCAGCCCAGCCCCGAGCAGATCGACGCCGCGATGGCCGGCAACGTCTGCCGCTGCGGCACCTATGCCCGCATCCGCGCCGCGGTGGCCGACGCCGCCCGCGCCCTGGCCTGAAGGAGCACGCCCCATGCACGAATCCCTGATGCACGAGCTGCCCCGCGGGCTGCAGCAGATCCTGGCCCGCGACGCCGCCCCGGCCCCCGAGACCGCCGCCGCGATGCCGCGCCGCCACTTCCTCAAGCTGGCTGGCGCCTCCGGCCTCGCCCTGGGCCTGTTCCCCGGCGCCGCCGGCGCCCAGGCCGCGACCACCGAGCTCAAACCCACGCAGCAGCCCGAGGGTTTCGTCCGGATCGACCGCGACGGCGGCGTCACCGTCACCGTCAACCGCCTGGAGTTCGGTCAGGGCATCCACACCGCGCTGCCCCTGATCCTGGCCGAGGAACTGGACGCCGACTGGTCGCGGGTGTCGGCCCAGCTGGGCAGCAACGACCCGCGCTATGCCGATCCGATGTTCGGTCTGCACCTGACCGGCGGCTCCAATTCGATCAAGAACAGCTTCACCCAGTACCGCGAGCTGGGTGCCCGGGCCCGCGCCATGCTGCTGCAGGCCGCCGCCGCCCGCTGGGGCGTGGACGTCGCCGCGCTGCGCACCGAACCCGGCGCGGTGCTGGGCCCGGGCGGCCGGCGCGCCGGCTACGGCGAGCTGGCCGAGGCCGCCGCCGCGCTGCCGGTGCCGGCCCGGGTTACGCTGAAGGACCCGGCGCAGTTCCGCCTGATCGGCCGCGCCACGCCACGCCTGGACAGCCGCGACAAGAGCAGCGGCCGCCAGGCCTTCGGCCTGGACGTGCGCCGCCCCGGCCAGCTGACCGCCGTGGTGGCGCGCCCGCCGGTCTTCGGCGCCCGCCTGAAATCGGTGGACGACCGCGCCGCCCGTGCGGTCGCGGGCGTGAAGGCCGTGCTGCGGGTGCCGCTCGACCGCGGCGCCGAGGGCGTGGCGGTGATCGCCACCGGCACCTGGCCGGCGATGCAGGGCCGCCAGGCGCTGCAGCTGGAGTGGGACACCTCGGCCGTCGAGAAGGTCGACAGCGTGCGCCAGCTGGCGCAGTACCGTGCCCTGGCCGACCAGCCGGGCCCGCGCCAGCACGACGCCGACCTGGCGCCGCTGGCCACCGCCCCGCGACGGCTCGAGGCCGAGTTCGTCTTTCCCTACCTGGCGCACGCGCCGATGGAGCCGCTGAACTGCACCGTCGAGCCCACCGCCGACGGCGGCGCCACGCTGTGGGTGGGCTCGCAGATGCCCGGCCTGGACGGCATGGCCGCGGCCCGCACCCTGGGCCTGCAGCCCCAGCAGGTGCAGGTGCGGGTGCAGATGGCCGGCGGCGGCTTCGGCCGGCGCGCCATCCCCAGCAGCGACTACGTGGTCGAGGCCTGCGCCATCGCCAAGGCGGCCTGGGCCGGCGGCCTGAAAGCCCCGGTGCAGACGGTGTGGAGCCGGGAAGACGATGTGCGTGGCGGCTACTACCGCCCGATGCACCTGCACCGCGCCCGCATCGGCTTCGACGAGCGCGGCCGGGTGCTGGCCTGGGACCACGTGATCGTCGGCCAGTCCATCGTCGCCGGCAGTCCCTTCGAGGCGATGATGGTCAAGAACGGCATCGACGCCACCGCGGTCGAGGGCATGCGCGACCCCTATCCGCTGCCGATGCGCCTGACCGTGCACCACCCCAAGGTCAACGTGCCGGTGCTGTGGTGGCGCAGCGTGGGCAGCACCCACACCGCCTTCGTGATGGAGACCCTGATCGACCAGATCGCCCGCGAGACCGGCCAGGACCCGGTGGCCTACCGCCTGGGCCTGTTCGGCAGCCAGCACCCGCGCCACCGCGCCGCGCTGGAGCTGGCGGTGGCCCGCAGCGGCTACGGCCAGCGGGCGCTGCCGGCCGGCCGCGCCTGGGGCGTGGCGGTGCACGAGTCCTTCGGTTCGGTGGTGGCCTACGTGGTCGAGGCCTCGCTGAAGGACGGCCAGCCGCGCCTGCACCGGGTGACGGCGGGCGTGCACTGCCACCTGGCGGTCAACCCGGCGACGGTCGAGGCCCAGGTGCAGGGCGCGGCCCTGATGGGCCTGGGCATGTGCCTGCCCGGCGCGGCGATCACGCTGCAGGACGGGGTGGTCCAGCAGGGCAACTTCGGCGACTACACTGTGGCCAGGATCACCGACATGCCCGAGATCAGCGTCCACATCGTGCCCAGCGCCGAGCCGCCCACCGGCATGGGCGAGCCGGGCCTGCCCGCGCTGGCCCCGGCCTTCGCCAACGCGCTCGCGCGCCTGGGCGTGCGCCCGCTGCGCGAGCTGCCCTTCCGGCTGGCCTGAGGACCGCCATGACCCGGTGGTGGGGACCCGGCGCGTTCGGCGTGGCGCTCTACAGCGTGCTGCAGTTCGCGTCGGTCACCGCGGCCGGTCTGGCCTTCTTCATGGGCCGCTTCCTGGCGGCCGCGTGGCTGCTGGCGCTGGCCGGCGGCATCGGCCTGCGGCTGTGGCGGGCCCGTCGCCGGGTGCCCCGGCGCTGAGTCACCGGAGCGTCACGGGCCCGTCATGACGGGGTCGCCCGCGGGCCCGAGCATGGCCACCCATGCACGACGCCGCCCCCGTCCCGGCCGACGAGGCCCCCGCCCAGCGCTACCGCACGCTCTGGATCTCGGACCTGCACCTGGGCACCCCCGGTTGCCAGGCCGAGGCCCTGCTGACCTTCCTGCGCGACACCGACTGCGAGACCCTGTACCTGGTCGGCGACATCATCGACGGCTGGCAGTTGCGCCGCAGCTGGTACTGGCCGCAGTCGCACAACGACGTGGTGCAGAAGCTGCTGCGCAAGGTGCGCAAGGGCACTCGGGTGGTCTACGTGCCGGGCAACCACGACGAGTTCGCCCGCCACTTCCTGGGCCACAGCTTTGGCGGCATCGAGGTGATGGACGAGGCGATGCACACCACCGCCGACGGCCGCCGCCTGTGGATCACCCATGGCGACCACTTCGACGGCGTGATCCAGTGCGCCCGCTGGCTGGCCATCGTCGGTGACCACGCCTACGAGTTCACGCTCAAGCTCAACCGCTGGCTCAACCACGGCCGGGCCCGGCTGGGCCTGCCGTACTGGAGCCTGTCGAGCTACCTCAAGCGGCAGGTCAAGCGGGCGGTCAGCTACGTCAACGACTTCGAGCAGGCGGTGGCGCGCGAGGCCCGCGAGCGCGGCGCCCAGGGCGTGGTCTGCGGCCACATCCACCACGCCGAGCTGCGCGAGGTGGACGGGGTGCTCTACGCCAACGACGGCGACTGGGTGGAGAGCCTGACCGCGCTGGCCGAGCATGCCGACGGCCGGCTCGAGGTGCTGGACTGGTCGGCCCATGCCCGCCGGCCCCAGGCCTCGGGGGTCCCCGCCCCATCGGTCGGGGTGGCCCCACCCGGCCTGGCGATCGCCGCCGTGCTGCACGAGGGGCGCGGCGCCGAGCCGCGCTGAGCCCATGCGCATCGCCCTGGTCACCGACGCCTGGCAGCCCCAGGTCAACGGCGTGGTCACCACCCTGGTGGAGCTGGTCTCGGGCCTGCGGGCCGCGGGCCACGAGGTGCTGCTGATCGAACCCTCGGCGTTCCGCCGCGTGCCCTGTCCCGGTTACCCCGGGCTGGAATTGGCCTGGCGCCCCGGACGCGAGGTGGCCCGCCGCCTGGACGAGGCCGCGGCCGACGCGGTCCACATCGCCACCGAGGGCCCGCTGGGCTGGGCCGCGCGGCGCCACTGCCGGCGCCGCGGCTGGCGCTTCAGCACCGCCTTCCACACCCGCTTTCCCGAGATCCTGGCCGGCGCGCTGCACCTGCCGGTGTCCTGGGGCTACGCGCTGTTCCGCCGTTTCCACGCCGCCTCGGACGCGGTCATGGTGCCGACCGAGGGCATGCTGCGGATCCTGCAGCGCCACCGCTTCGAACGGCTGCGGCGCTGGGACCATGGCGTGGACCTGCAGCTCTTCCGTCCGCTGCCCCGCGTCGACCTGGGGCTGCCCCGGCCGGTCTGGCTGCACGTCGGGCGGCTGTCCTGGGAGAAGAACCTCGAGGCCTTTCTGGACCTGGACCTGCCCGGGACCAAGCTGGTCTACGGTGAGGGGCCGCTGGCCGCGTCGCTGCAGGCGCGCTACCCGCAGGTGGTCTGGCGGGGGGTGGTCCCGCGCGAGACCTTGCCACGCCTGTACGCCAGTGCCGACGCGTTCGTGTTCCCGGGCCGCAGCGAGACCTTCGGCCTGGTGATGCTGGAGGCCCTGGCCTGCGGCACGCCGGTGGCCGCCTACCCGGTGGCCGGGCCGCTGGACGTGCTGGGCGACAGCGCTGCCGGCGTGCTGGACGAAGACCTGCGTGCGGCCGCGCTGCGGGCGCTGGACGTGCCGCGCGCCAACGCCCGGGCCCACGCCGAGCGGCGGGGATGGCCCGCGGTGACGCAGCGCTTCCTGCAACTGCTGGTGCCGACCATGGCACCCCCTCGTCACGGACCTGTCACGGTGCCTTCATAAACTGGCCCCATGTCATCACGTTCCCCCGAAGGCCTGCCCCTGCTGGACCGCGAGCGATCGATCCTGGAGTTCAACCGGCGCGTGCTGGCCCAGGCCCGCCGCCCTGACGTCCCGCTGCTCGAGCGCCTGCGCTACATCACCATCGTCTCCTCCAACCTGGACGAATTCTTCGAGGTCCGCTTCGCCGACGTCCTCGACGCGGCGCGCGCCGGCCACATGGCCGACGGCCAGCTCGCCGGGGTGGCCGCCGAGGCCCATGCCCTGATCGACGAGCAGTACGCCTGCTTCAACGACGAGGTGATGCCGGCGCTGGCCGTGCAGGGCATCTCGGTGGTCAACCACGCCGACCGCGACGAGGGCCAGCGCGCCTGGGTGGCGCGCTTCTTCGAGCGCGAGGTGCGCCCGCTGCTGATGCCGGTGGTGCTGGACCCGGCCCACCCCTTTCCGCAGGTCGCCAACAAGAGCCTGAACTTCATCGCGCGGCTGGGAGGCCGCGATGACTTCGGCCGCGACAGCGCGATCGCCATCGTCAAGGTGCCGCGGGTGCTGCCCCGGGTGATCCGGTTGCCGGCCTCGCTGTGTCCGGCGGGTCAGCAACGCTTCGTCATGCTCTCCAGCGTGATCCGGGCCCACCTGGAATCGCTGTTCCCGGGGCGGCGGGTCGAGTCCTTCTCGCAGTTCCGCGTCACCCGCGACTCCGACCTCGAGGTCGACGAGGAGGACGTGGCCAACCTGCGCACCGCGCTGCGCAGCGGCCTGAGCACCCGCCACTACGGCCAGGCGATCCGGCTGGAGGTGGTGCGCAGCTGCCCCGAGGACCTGTGGCGCCTGCTGCTCGAGCAGTTCAAGCTGCCCGAGGCCGCGCTCTACCGCGTCAACGGCCCGGTCAACCTGGTGCGCCTGGCCCAGCTGATCGACCAGGCCGACGACACCGCCGGCCTGCGCTTCGCGCCCTGGGAGCCGCGCTGGCCCGAACGCCACCTGCCGCGCGGTGCCGACATGTTCGAGGTGCTGCGCCAGCGCGATGTGCTGCTGCACCACCCCTTCGACAGCTTCGAGCCGGTGGTCGAGTTGCTGCGCCAGGCGGTGCACGACCCCGATGTGCTGGCGATCCGCCAGACCATCTACCGCACCGGCGACAAATCGGTGCTGGGCGACCTGCTGGTCGAGGCCGCGCGCCGGGGCAAGGAGGTCACCGCGGTGGTCGAGCTCAAGGCCCGCTTCGACGAGGAGGCCAACATCAACTGGGCCGAACGGCTGGAGGCGGTGGGCGCCCAGGTGGTGTACGGCGTGGTCGGCCTGAAGACCCACGCCAAGCTGCTGCTGGTGACCCGGCGCGAGCGCAATGCCCGCGGCCGCCCGCTGCTGCGCCGCTACCTGCACCTGTCCACCGGCAACTACAACCCGCGCACCGCGCGCTTCTACACCGACCTGGGCATGCTCACCGCCGACCCGGGCCTGTGCGCCGACGCCGAGGGCGTGTTCCAGCAGATCGCCTGCCAGAGCCGCGGCCGCGCCCCTCGGCACCTGCTGACCGCACCCTTCGTGCTGCACCAGCGGCTGTTGCGCCAGTTGGCCCAGGTGGCCACCGCGGCCCGGGCCGGCGCCCCGGCCCGCGTGGTGGTCAAGTGCAACGCCCTGACCGACCATGCCCTGATCGACGCGCTGGTCGCGGCCGCGCGGGCCGGGGCGCAGGTGGACCTGCTGGTGCGCGGCGCCTGCATGCTGCCGCCCGGCCGGCCCGGCGCCACCGAGCGCATCCGGGTGCGTTCGGTCATTGGCCGTTTCCTGGAGCACACCCGCGTCATCTACCTGCGCTGGGGCGCAGCCGAGGACGACGAGGTGCTGTACCTGAGCAGCGCCGACTGGATGAGCCGCAACATGGTGCGCCGGGTGGAGGTGGCCTGGCCGGTGCGCGACGCCGCGCTGCGCCAGCGCGTGATCGACGAGTGCCTGGTGCCCTACCTGCACGACGGCTGCGACGCCTGGGACCTGGACGCCCAGGGCGCCTACCACCGCCACCGCGTCGACGGCCCCAGTGCCCAGCAGGCGCTGATGGCCCTGTACGCCGCGCCCGGGCGTTGACGCCCGACCCGAGCCAGAGTTGCGAAGAGCGACCCCGAACAGAGACGCCCCCATGGACCTGATCCTCTGGCGCCATGCCGACGCCGAAGAACTCGCCCCCGGTCTGGACGACCCCCACCGCGGCCTGACGCCCAAGGGCCTGAAGCAGGCCCGCCGGGTGGGCGAATGGCTCAACCGCTTCCTGCCCGCGACCACCCGCGTGCTGTGCAGCCCGACGCTGCGCACCCAGCAGACCGCCACGGCGCTGGACCGCAAGTTCAAGCTGGTCGAGGCCCTGGGCCCCGAGGGCACGGTGGACGGCCTGCTGGCCGCCGCGCGTTGGCCCGACGCCCGCGAGCCGGTGCTGGTGGTGGGCCACCAGCCCACCCTGGGTCTGGCCGCGGCCTACCTGATGACCGGTGCCCGGCTGGTGGAGGCCTCGGGCGGTGCACTGACCCCCTGGTCGGTGAAGAAGGGCAGTGTCTGGTGGCTGCGCCACCGCCCGCGGGAGGACCGCGGCGAGGTGGTGCTGGTGGCGGTTCGCTCGGCCGAGCAGATGTGAGTCAGCGCCGACCAACCGGTTGAATGCACCGTGGCGGTGCATGGTTGCCTCATGTTTGGGCAATTCCGCTTGGGCTTGGTGCGCCCGGGCTCGGTGCGCGAGGCTGGTGTCGCACCAGCTTAGGCATGGCGTTTGCTTCCTTGGTGCGCTTTTTGCGCAACCCTGGTGCGTCATCCGGGGTGCCAACCCGGAGACAGCCCCATGGATCAGGTCAAGCAGGGCACCGACGCCCTGTTCATTCTTCTCGGCGCCATCATGGTGCTGGCGATGCACGCCGGCTTCGCCTTCCTGGAGCTGGGCACGGTCCGCAAGAAAAACCAGGTCAACGCCCTGGTCAAGATCCTGGTGGACTTCGCGGTGTCGACCGTCGTCTACTTCTTCGTTGGCTACACCGTGGCCTACGGCGTCGACTTCTTCAGCAGCGCCGACGTGCTGGCGCAGAAGAACGGCTACGAGCTGGTCAAGTTCTTCTTCCTGCTGACCTTCGCGGCCGCCATCCCGGCCATCGTCTCGGGCGGCATCGCCGAGCGGGCACGCTTCCACCCGCAGCTGCTGGCCACCGCGGTCCTCGTCGGCACGGTCTACCCGCTGTTCGAGGGCGTGGTCTGGGGCGGCAAGCTGGGCCTGCAGGAATGGCTCAAGGGCTTCGCCGGTGCCGAGTTCCATGACTTCGCCGGCTCGGTGGTGGTGCACGCGGTGGGCGGCTGGATCGGCCTGGCGGCGGTGCTGCTGCTGGGCGCGCGCCAGAACCGCTACCGCAAGGACGGCGCGGTGTCGGCCCACCCGCCGTCGAGCATCCCGTTCCTCGCGCTGGGGGCCTGGATCCTGGCCGTGGGCTGGTTCGGCTTCAATGTGATGAGCGCGCAGACGGTGGACAAGATCTCCGGCCTGGTGGCGGTCAACTCGCTGATGGCCATGGTCGGCGGCACCCTGGTGGCGGTGCTGCTGGGCAAGAACGACCCGGGCTTCGCCTACAACGGCCCCCTGGCCGGCCTGGTGGCGGTGTGCGCGGGCTCGGACCTGATGCACCCGGCGGGCGCGCTGGTGGTGGGCGGCGTGGCCGGTGCGATCTTCGTGCAGCTGTTCACCCTGACCCAGAACCGCTGGAAGATCGACGACGTGCTGGGCGTCTGGCCCCTGCACGGCCTGTGCGGCGCCTGGGGCGGCATCGCCTGCGGCATCTTCGGCCAGACCTCGCTGGGCGGCCTGGGCGGCGTGACCTTCGGGGCGCAGCTGATCGGCACCCTGGCCGGTGTGGCCTGGGCCCTGCTGGGCGGCTTCGTGGTCTATGGCGTGATCAAGGCGGTGCTCGGCCTGCGCCTGAGCCAGGAAGAGGAATACGAGGGCGCGGACCTGTCGATCCACCGCATCGGCGCCACCCCCGACCGCGAAGTCAGCTGGTGATCGTGGCGGGCGCCGGGCAGACCGGCAGCCCGATCTCCAGCCGCGTGCCCTGGCCGGGCACGCTGTGCAGGGCCAGCGTGCCGCGGTGGTGGTGCACCACCGCCTGCACGATCGGCAGGCCCAGACCGGCTCCCAGCCGGTGCCCCGAAGGGTCGGCCCGGTAGAAGCGTTCCAGGGCCCGGGCCCGTTGTGCCTCGTCCATGCCCAGGCCCCGGTCCTCGACCGTGACCCAGGCCCGGTCCTCGCCGTCGCGCGGCGCGGTGTGCAGCCGCAGGTGGACTGGTGACGGATCCTCCGAGAACTTCAGACCGTTGGACAGCGCGTGTCCCAGCGCCTGCCGCAGCTTGTCGGGGTCCGCCTGCACCCAGCAGGGCGCCTGCGGGCGTTCCAGCACCAGCCGCGGCTCGGCCATCGCGTCCACGGTCTCCTGCAGCAACGCCCCCAGCTCCTGGGGCGCCAGCCGGAAGTCGGCCGCGCCATGGGCGTCCAGCCGCGCCAGGTCCAGCAGCTGGTCGACCAGGTGCTTGAGCACTGCGGCCTGCTGGTGAACCATCTGCGCCATGGCGGGCAGCCGCCGGGCCTCGATCCGGGGCGAGGCCATCAGTTCGGAGAAGCCGTACACGCTGACCAGCGGGGTGCGCAGCTCGTGCGCGGCGGTGGTCAGGAACTCGTTCTTCAGCCGCTCCACTTCGCTCTCGTGGGTGATGTCCCGGAAGTAGTACACCCGTTGGCGCCCGTCCTCGCGGGAGCGGCGTTGCAGCACCCGCCGCGGCGGCCCCGCCAACTCCAGCGTCGCCTCTCCGGCCTGCAGCGGGGGCATCGGCCGGTCGTCGCGGGCCAGCCAGGCCAGCCACTCGCCGGCGGCCGCTTCGCTCAGGCCCAGCAGGTCCTGCGGGCGCAAGCCGAACAACTCGCTGAAGGCGGGGTTGGTGAACACCAGGCGCAGGTCGCCTTCGGGGTCGCGCTCGAAGACCAGCACCGCGTCGGGCGACAGGCTGCTCACCCCCTCCAGCCAGGCCGCGCGGGCGAGCGCATCGCTGCCCTGCTGCACCGCGCTGCGCTCGGCCTGGTCGCGCTGCTGCAGCATGAGCCACAGCAGGACCATCAGCAGCACGTCCGCCGCCAGGGCGGCTGCGTGGATGGGCGGCCAATCGACCACCCAGTCCAGCAGGTTGGCCAGACAGGAGGTGAGCACCGCCCCCCAGACCACCACCGGGCGGCTCAGGGCGCGCAGCGGCCGAAGCAGGGCGCGGGGGCCCGGCGCGCCGTCCCCGCGCCGATGGTGCTCGATGACCTCCATGCGCGGACGCGTCTCAGAGCGCTCGGCGCACCACCTGAAGCAGCTGGCGCGGGCTGAAGGGCTTGACGAGGTAGTCGTCGGCCCCGGCCCTCAGGCCGGCCTGGCGATCGGCCGCGCTGCTGCGCGCCGACAGCATGATCACCCGGGTGCGCTTGCGCGCCGGGTCGCCCTTGATGCGCTGGCACACGCCCAGGCCGTCGACCTGGCCGGGCATCATCACGTCCAGCAGCATCAGGTCCGGCTGCAGTGGCCCCACCATCTGCAGCGCGGCATCACCGCTCTCGGCTTCGTGGATCTCGAAGTCGTCGGACTCCAGGCTCATGCGGATCAGGTCCCGGATGTCCGGTTGGTCTTCGACGATCAGGATGCGCTTCATGGCGGGACTTTCTCGCGCGTGGCGCGCAGACGGCGGCCCGGTCGGTGGCCGCCCTGCACGCACTCTAGGCCAGCGCCGCGGCCGCGTGGGCCTCAATTGGCGCGTCCGACCGCCGCATTTCACGGCATGGCCCGCGCCGGGATCTTCTAAGCTGCCTCCAAACCTCCATCGGGCGCAGGGCGCCCCGAGAAACCACCATGCTCAGACGACTGCCGGTGTTGACCTTGTGGCTGCCCACCTGCCTGTTGGCCGGCGTGCTGCTGGCCCAGGCGGCGTCACGGCCCGCTCTCTGGCCCCTGGTCGGCGCCGCCCTGGCCGCGGCCGCGGTGCTGAAGCTCTGGGCCTGGCGTCGCTGGCACAGCCTCGAGACCGCGGCCACCGGCCTGGGCTGGACGGCGATGGCGGGCCTGATGCCCTGGACCGGACTGGACCCGCTGGTGGCGCTGGCGGCCTCGATGCTGACGATCAGCGGCCTGCCCCAACTGGGCCAGCCGCTCCTGGTGGTGGGCGCCGGGCTGTGGCTGGCCCTGAGCCCCTGGGCGGCCGGCGAGGCGCCGGGCACGGCCCAGGCGCTGCTGCTGGTGCAGACCGTGCTGACGAGCCTGCGCACGTTGGCCTTGCGTCGGCAGGCCATGGAGAACGAGGACGTGGCCTTTCTGGTGCGGGCCATGGGCCGTGAGGGGCCGATCCGACTGAACCTAGCGGTGCTCAAGGCCGAGACGTCCCTGGGTCGCCGCCTGCGCACGGTGCAGGACCGCATGGTCGCCGCGCTGCGCGGCGCCCGCGAGGTGGCCCTGGACGTCCAGATGGCCGCCGATGAATTGGCGCGCGACTCCAGCGGACTCACCCAGCGCACCGAGCGCGGTGCCGCGGGCCTGCGCGACACGGTGATGACCCTCGAACAGATCAGCGTCATCGTCCAGACCAGCGCCGACGCGGCGATGGAGGCCCGCACCACCGCGGAACACGCCTCGGCCCAGGCTGAACACGGGGCCGCGCTGTTTCACCAGGTGGTCGACACCATGGACGAGATCGACACCGCCTCGCGCGAGATCGCCGACATCATCGGGGTGATCGACGGCATCGCCTTCCAGACCAACATCCTGGCGCTCAACGCGGCGGTCGAGGCCGCCCGAGCGGGCGAGCAGGGCCGCGGCTTCGCCGTGGTCGCACATGAGGTCCGGCAGCTGGCGCTGCGCTCGGCGCAGAGCGCGGCCCGGATCAAGGCGGTCATCCAGCGCTCGGGCGAGACCGTCCGCAGCGGCACCGCGCTGGTCCAGGAGGCCGGCCGGGCCATGGACCAGATCGTGGCTTCGGTGCGCAACGTGGGCGAGGTCTTCGCCACGCTGTCGGCCGACACCAGCGAGCATGCCGGCAGCATCGTCACCGTGACCGACGCGGTGCGTGAGGTCGACCAGCTGACCCGCGACAACGCGTCCATGGCCGCGGAGCTCGGCCACATCGGCGAGGCCCTGCGCGACCGCGGCCATCAACTCGAGGCCGTGCTGGGCGCTTTCAGCCTGGGGGACGCCACCGCCGAGGGGGCCGGCCCGGGGACGGACCGGACCGCCTCCCGTTCGCCGGAGCCACCGGCGATGGCCGTGCCGGCCGCGCCGGTCCTGGCGACCTCCGTGCCACCCGCCGCGCGGCGCCTGGCCGAGCTGCCGCCCGTCAAGGCCGCCGGTGCCGCCGGCGCCCAGGACAACGTCGAGTTCTTCTGACCGGTTCCGCCTGCTCAGGCGGCGTCGTCCCGCAACCGGCGGTACAAGGTGTTGCGGCTGATGCCCAGCCGCCGTGCCGCCTCGGAGACGTTGCCCCGCGCCGCGGCCATGGCCTGGGCGACCCGCTCGCGCTCGATCGCCCGCAGCGTGCCTTCGGTGGGCGCGGGGGCGGCCTGGGTGGCGGCGCGCAGGTCCTCGGCCAGGTCGTCGGGCAGGTGCGGCCAGTCGATCTCGTCCTCGTGGTCTTCCATCAGCGCGCAGGCGGTGCGCAGCGCGTTGGCCAGTTGGCGCAGGTTGCCCGGCCAGGGGTAGGCCGCGACCAGGGGGGCCAGCACCGGTGACAGGCGCACGGCCCGTCCCGGCACGGTCTCGGCCAGCAGCCGCTCGACCAGGGCGGGCAGGTCCTGGCGCTCGCGCAGCGGCGGGATCTGCAGGGCCAGACCGTTGATCCGGTAATACAGGTCCTCGCGGAAGCGACCGGCCTTCATCTCGTCGCGCAGCGAGCGGTGGGTGGCGCAGACCAGCTGCACATCCACCGACACCGGCTTGCCGCCGCCCAGCGGCGTGACCTGGCGCTCCTGCAGCACGCGCAGCAGGCGGCCCTGCATGGCCAGCGGCATGTCGCCGATCTCGTCGAGGAAGAGCACGCCGCCGTGGGCCTCGCGGATGCGGCCGGGCGCGCCGTCGCGGCTGGCGCCGGTGAAGGCGCCGGCGCGGTAGCCGAAGAGCTCGGCCTCGATCAGGGTCTCGGGCAGGGCGGCGCAGTTGACCGCCACGAACGGCTGCTCACGGCGCGGGCCGCTGGCGTGCACCGCGCGGGCCAGCACTTCCTTGCCGACGCCGGATTCGCCCAGCAGCAGCAGGGCGATCGGCTTGTCCAGCACCCGTCGGGCGCGGTCCAGCGCGGCGCGCAGGGCGGTGTCGCCGGTGTCCAGCGCGGCCAGCGCGTCGATCGGCGCCACCCGGGACAGGGCAGGGGCCGGGCGGGGCGCAGCCACGGTGATGGTCTGGCGCCCGGCCTCGGCGGTCCACCACAGGGTGCGACCGTCGCGGGTGACGGTCTCGTGGGGCTGGCGCGGGCCGCGGTAAGCGGCCTCCAGGCACTGCTCGGTGCGCACCGCCAGCAGCTCGCCAACCTGGCAGGCACCGACATCGGCCCAACCGATGCCCAGCTGGCGCAGCGCGGTCTCGTTGGCGCCGACCACCCAGCCGTCCTCGCTCAGGGCCAGCAGGCCTTCGGTCAGGCTGCTCAGGCCCTCGCGGTGGGCGTGCAGGCGCAGGCGCAGGGCCTGGCCGTGGCGCGACTGGAACAGGCCGTGCTCGATCATGCGCACCGACGAGCGCACCAGGCCCAGGGTGTGGCGGTGGTAGCCGCGGTGGTCGCCCGACAGGTCCAGCGCCCCCATCAGGCGGCCGGCGGGGTCGTGGATCGGGGCGGCGGCGCAGGTCAGGAAGCCGTTGCGCTCGAGGAAGTGCTCGCCCGCGTGCACCGACACCGGCTGGTCCTCGGCCAGCGCGGTGCCGATGGCGTTGGTGCCGCGCCAGCGCTCGTGCCAGGTGGCGCCCGGGCGCAGGGCCACGCGTTCGGCGCGGTCCATGAAGCGCGCGTCGCCCAGCGCGTGCAGCAGCATGCCCTGGGCGTCGGCCAGGATCACCATCGAGTCGGTGTCCCGGGTCTGCTCGTGCAGGAACTCCATCACCGGGCGGGCGTGCGAGAGCAGGTCGCGCTGCAGCTCCTGGGCGCGCGCCAGCTGCGGCGCCGACGCGTGCGGCGTGCCCGGGGCGCGGCCGTCGGGCGACAGGCCGGCGCCGGTGCAGCGCTGCCAGGAGCGGGCCAGCATCGGGCCCAGCAGTTCGGTGGAAATCTGGCCGGAGTTGTTCAGCCGCTTGCGGGCCTCGCGCACCTGGGCGGGGGCGAGCGGCGGGGTCAGGGCATGGTGCATGGTGCAGAAACAAGCAGAACCAGCGGCCGGCACAGGACATATGCAAGCCGTTGCATGAGGGAGAACACCGACGCCGTGGCCCCGGCCCGTGAAGGGCGGCTGACTTTGAGCATGAATTCCTGGGGCATGTGCGTCGGGTCGTGACAGGTGCACCGCGTGATCGGGGTGTCTGGTACAGGGCGTGCAGTTTCCGGGCCCGGTTCGTTCCGCAAACCGCCGCAAGCCTGTGGATCTTGCGCTGGCACAAGCCGTGCGAAGCGGCGGCCGCGCTGCAAGGTGAACGGTTCACCGCGCCGCATCCACCAACAGGAGACACCCCATGCTGTATGCCCATCCCGGCGCCGCCGGCGCCCCGATCGCCTACAAGGCCCGCTACGACAACTTCATCGGCGGCAAGTTCGTCGCCCCGGTGGGTGGCCAGTACTTCGATGTCATCACCCCGATCAGCGGCAAGGTCTACACCCAGGCCGCCCGCTCGACCGAAGCCGACATCGAGCTGGCGCTGGATGCCGCCCACAAGGCCAAGGATGCCTGGGCCAAGACCAGCCCGGCCGAGCGCTCGAACATCCTGCTGAAGATCGCTGACCGCCTGGAAGCGAACCTGGAGAAGCTGGCCTACGCCGAAACCGTCGACAACGGCAAGCCGATCCGCGAAACCCTGGCCGCCGACATCCCCCTGTCGATCGACCACTTCCGCTACTTCGCTGGCTGCGTGCGTGCCCAGGAAGGCGCGATCAGCGAGATCGACGAGAACACCGTCGCCTACCACCTGCACGAGCCGCTGGGCGTGGTCGGCCAGATCATTCCCTGGAACTTCCCGATCCTGATGGCGGCCTGGAAGCTGGCCCCCGCCCTGGGCGCCGGCAACTGCGTGGTCCTGAAGCCCGCCGAGTCGACCCCGATCTCGATCCTGGTGCTGGTCGAGCTGATCGCCGACCTGCTGCCCCCGGGCGTGCTGAACATCGTCAACGGTTTCGGCCGCGAAGCCGGCATGCCGCTGGCCACCAGCAAGCGCATCGCCAAGATCGCCTTCACCGGCTCGACCGCCACCGGCAAGATCATCGGCCAGGCCGCCGCCGCCAACCTGATCCCCGCCACCCTGGAGCTGGGCGGCAAGAGCCCCAACATCTTCTTCGAAGACGTGGCCGATGCCGACGACGCCTTCTTCGACAAGGCCATCGAAGGCCTGGTGCTGTTCGCCTTCAACCAGGGCGAGGTCTGCACCTGCCCGTCGCGCGCCCTGATCCAGGAATCGATCTACGACAAGTTCATGGCCCGCGTGCTCCCGCGCGTCGCCGCCATCAAGCAGGGCAGCCCGCTGGACACCGACACCATGATCGGCGCCCAGGCCTCGGCCATGCAGATGGACAAGATCCAGTCCTACCTGGAGATCGGCAAGCAGGAAGGCGCCCAGGTCCTGATCGGCGGCAGCGCGGCCCAGCTGGGTGGCGACCTGTCGGGCGGCTACTACATCCAGCCGACCCTGTTCAAGGGCCACAACAACATGCGCGTCTTCCGCGAAGAGATCTTCGGCCCGGTGCTGGCCGTGACGACCTTCAAGGACGAGGCCGAGGCCCTGGCCATCGCCAACGACACCCCTTACGGCCTGGGCGCCGGCGTGTGGAGCCGTGACGGCAACCGCGCCTACCGCATGGGCCGTGGCATCCAGGCCGGCCGCGTGTGGACCAATTGCTACCACGCCTACCCGGCCCACGCGGCCTTCGGCGGCTACAAGGAATCGGGCATCGGCCGCGAGACCCACAAGGTCATGCTGGACCACTACCAGCAGACCAAGAACCTGCTGGTCAGCTACAGCCCCAACAAGCTGGGCTTCTTCTGATCGCCTCGCGCGAACCTGTTTCTTCGTGATCGGGACGCCCCCTCGGCTTGCATCTGGGGGCGGTCTCTTTGAAGGGTGGCCCCGCGGCCACCCTTTTTTTTCCTTTCTTCCTTCAGTCCGGAGGTGTCGGATGGATGTTCAACGGGTCGTGGCCACCGAGGCCGCCCGCGCCTTGCTGGCCACGCTGCGCCAGCGCCATGGCGAGGTCTTCGTGTACCAGTCGCACGGCTGCTGCGACGGCTCCACGCCGATGGCCTTCAAGCCCGGCGAGATGACGCTCACCGCCGAGGACCTGCGCTACGGCGAGGTCGACGGCGTGGTGGTGTGGGTGGGCCGCACCCAGGCCGAGTACATGCAGGGCACCCAGCTGATCCTGGACGTGGGGCAGGGCAGCCTGGGCACCTTCTCGCTCGAGGACGGCGAGGGCTTGCATTTCAAGACGCGTCAGCGCCTGTGGAGCGAGGACGAGGCGGCCTGGCTGCAGGCCCATCCGCTGCCCGGCTTCTGACGCCCCGGCGACGGCCGCGGATGTCACGGAGTCGTCACGCAACGTTCATAGACTGCCGCGCGTTCCGCAGTCAACACAAGAGATCCGATGTCGTTGGAATCGCCCGCCCCGTTCGCGCGGCGCCGCTGCCTGGCCCTGGGCCTGGGCGCGGCCGCCGCTCTGGTCCTGCGCCCCGCGCAGGCCGCCGCCCCCGCCACCCTGAGCGCCGCCGGCGCCAGCTTCCCGTCCAAGGTCTACCAGCGCTGGGCTAGGCAGTACGCCGAGCTGTCCGGCGTGCGGATCGACTACAAGCCCACCGGCTCCGGTGACGGCATCCAGCAGGCGATCGCCCGCAAGGTGCCGCTGGCCGGCACCGATGCGCCCCTCAAGCCCGAAGACCTGTCGCGCCACCGCCTGGTGCAGCTGCCGATGCTGGTCGGCGGCATCACGCCGGTGGTGAACCTGCCGGGCCTCGAGGGCCTGCGCCTGAGTGGCGAGTTGCTGGCGGACATCATGCTGGGCGCGGTGGCGCGCTGGGACGACCCGCGCATCGCCGAGCTCAACCGGGGCCTGAACCTGCCGGCCCGGCGGATCGTGCGGGTGGTGCGCGCCGACAAGTCGGGCACCAGTGAAGGCTTCACCGGCTACCTGGCCGGGGCTTCGGCCGCCTTCCGCACGGGGCCGGGCCAGTCCTCGCTGCCGGCCTGGCCGGGCGAGGTGCAGGCCGCGCCGGGCAACGACGGGGTGTCGGGCCAGGTGCGGGCGACGCCCGGTGCGATCGGCTATGTCAGCCATGACCGGGTGGAGTCCGACCGGCTGAGCGCCGTCGCGCTGCGCAACCGCAGCGGCCAGTGGGTGTCGGCCAGCGAGGCGGCCTTTCGCGCGGCGATCTTCAACAGCGACCTCAACCGCCAGGGCGACGACCTGGCGCCGCTGCTGGACCGTGCCGGTCAGGAGTCCTGGCCGATCACCATGACCAGCTTCCTCCTGCTCGACGCGCAGCCCGCCACGGCGACGGACGTCGAGGCGGCGATGCGCTTCGTCTGGTGGTGCTTCATGCACGGCGACCAGCTCACCCGCGGCACCGGCTTCGCGCCGCTGCCGGTGTCGGTGCAGGCCAAGCTGGTGGCGCGGCTGGGGGCGGTGGCGCCGCGCCAGGGCGCGCGGCCGTCCTACCAGCAGTACTGAGTCAGGCCAGCCGGAAGGGCTGCACCACCCGCACCAGCTCCTGGGCCTGCCGGCTCAGGCTCTCGGCGGCAGCGCTGGTCTGCTCGACCAGGGCGGCGTTCTGCTGCGTGCCCTGGTCCATCCGGCTGACCGAGCGGCCCACGGTGTCCATCGCCTCGCTCTGCTCGGCGCTGGCCCGGCTGATCGCGTGGATCAGGGTGCTGACCTCGGCGATCGAGCGCACCACCGAGGCCAGTGTGCCGCCGGTCTGGTCCACCAGGGCGGCGCCCTGCTCGACGCGGTCGTTGCTGCCGCCGATCAGGTGACGCACCTCCTGGGCCGCCTCGGCCGATCGGGCCGCCAGGCTGCGCACCTCGCCCGCCACCACGGCGAAGCCGCGGCCCTGCTCGCCGGCGCGGGCGGCCTCGACCGCCGCATTCAGGGCCAGGATGTTGGTCTGGAAGGCGATGCCGTCGATCACCGCGATGATGTCCACCACCCGGCGCGAGGATTCCTGGATGGTGCGCATGGTGCGCACCAGCTCCTCCATGCGCTCGCCGCTCTGGCCGGCCACCTCGCTGGCCGAGCGGGCCAGGTGGCTGGCCTCGGCGGCGTGTTCGGCGTTGCGCCGCACGGTGGCGCCCAACTGCTCGACCGACGAGGCCGCCTGCTGCAGCTCGGCGGCCTGCTGTTCGGTGCGGGCCGACAGGTCGGCGTTGCCCGCCGCGATCTCCCGGCTCGCACCGGAGACGGCCTCGGCGCGTTCGCGCACCTCGCCCACCAGTGCGGTCAGCTGTCCCTGCATGTGGGACAGGGCGCGCAGCAGCTCGCCGGTCTCGTCGCGCAGCTCGGTCTCGATGCGCAGGTGCAGCTGACCCTCGGCCACCGCCGAGGCCACGCCGATCGCCTCCAGCAGCGGCCGCACCACGGCGCGGCTGATGCGCCAGCCCACGGCCACACCGCCCGCGGCGGCCAGCAGCATCAGCGCCACGCTCCAGCGCAGGGCGTCGCGTCCGCCGGTGTAGGCCTGATCGGACACCTCGGCGCTGTGCCGGGCGATGGCCTCCGCCAGTTCGTCCAGGCGCTTGGTGGGCTCGCGGTCGACGCCGCGCACGGCCAGGTCGCCGACCGAAGCCTCGAAGCCGGCGGCCTCGAACTTGTCGCGCCCGTCGCGGTAGGCCTTGGCCATGCGCGCGTGGGCCTGCAAGAAGGTGCGGGCCAGGTCACGCTGCTGCTCGTCGGCCAGCTGCGCCTGCAACCGCTCCACGCCCTCGCGCACCCGGGACTCTTCCTGCTCGAAGGCCTTCCAGTGCTTGGCCAGCAGGGCCGCGTCCGAGCCCCTCAGCAGCACGTTCTTCCATTCCTGGACCTGGGTCTTGAAGTGGTTCTGCAGGGTGAGGACCGCCCGTTCCTGGGCCACGTGGCCCTGCACCTCGACATGGAAGGTGGACAGCGCCCGGTAGGCCAGGAACAGGCCCAGCCCGCCGGCCAGCAGCGCCAGCAGCATGGCCAGGGCGATGGCCAGCGGGATCTTGCGTTTGAGGGTCATGGGCACTCCGTGCGACACTTCTGGACAGGGGCGGCGTACTGCGAAGCCGCGCACATCTTGCCGGCCTGCCACCCGGTCCGTTGCAGGCAACAACCGGTCGCGAGCCGCCCATTTCACCCATTCGTCATGCAGGGGTGCCCCAGTCAGGGGTGCCTCCGGAGCGTCCGCACCCATGTTCACCGGCATCGTCCAGGGCGTCGCCACCGTCGCCCGCATCACCGACCATCCCGGCCTGCGCAGCTTCACGCTGCGCTTCCCGCCCGGCTTCGCCCACGAGCTGGCCATCGGCGCCAGCGTGTCCTGTGATGGCGTCTGCCTGACCGTGACCGCGCTGCACGGCGACGACGCCGCCGATTTCGACGTCATGGCCCAGAGCCTTCGCCTGACCTCGCTGGGGGCCCTGGTCGAGGGCAGCCCGCTCAACGTCGAGCGCGCCGCCCGCGACGGCGCCGAGATCGGCGGACACCCGCTGTCGGGCCATGTCGATTTCACCGCCACCGTGGCCGAGGTGCGCCAGCCCGAGAACAACCATGTGCTGCGCATCCAGGTGCCGGCGCCGTGGATGCGCTATGTCTTCGCCAAGGGCTACATCGCCATCAACGGCGCCAGCCTGACCGTGGCCGAGGCCGACCGCCAGGCCGGCTGGTTCGAGGTCTGGCTGATCCCCGAGACCCTGCGCATGACCACCTTCGGTGCCAAGCGGCCCGGCGACGCGCTCAACATCGAGATCGAACGCCAGACCCAGGTCTTCGTCGACACCGTGCGCGACGCGCTGGACGAGCGCCTGGGCCCGCTGATGCCCCTGCTCGAGCAGTTCCTGGCCGAGAAGGGCCTGGACCGCGAGGCCCTGCTGTCCGGCGCCGCCCCTCGCCTGAAGGGCTGAACGCCGCCGGCCACCCCCCAGCGGGGGCTTGAGGCGCGACGGCGCGCGCGCCTAGCCTGGGGCTTTACCCAGGAGATGGCCGATGACGCTTTCCCGCCGCGGGCTGCTGGCCCTGCTGTGTATTCCCCATGCGGGCCATGCCCGGTCTGCCACCGCATCGCCCACCGCGGGCGCGGTGGCCCCCTTGCTGGAGCTGGCGCGCGACGCGCCGCCCGGCCTCGACCCGGCCGGCTGGCTGGTCAGCGAGAAATACGACGGCGTGCGCGCCCACTGGGACGGCCGGGTGCTGCGCAGCCGCAGCGGCCGCGTGCTGCCGGCCCCCGCCGGGTTTCTGGCCGTCCTCCCGCCCCACCCGCTGGACGGTGAGCTGTGGCGGGGCCGCGGCCAGTTCCAGTCCATGGCCGCGCTGGCCCTGCATGCACGCGCGCCCGACGACTGGCCCGGCGTGCGCTTCCAGGCCTTCGACAGCCCCGGTCTGGCCGGGCCGTTCTCGCAGCGCCTGCAGGTCCTGCAGGACTGGCATGCCCAGGGGCCCGAGGGCGTGTGGGCCCCGGTGCTCCAGCAGCGGCTGGCCGACGCCGCCGCGCTGCGCCAGGCCCTGGATCGGGTGGTCGCCGAGGGCGGCGAGGGCCTGGTGCTGCACCGCGCCGATGCGCTTTGGCAGGCCGGCCGCAGCGGGGCGGTGTACCGGCTCAAGCCCCAGCCCGATGCCGAGGCGGTGGTCATCGGCCACCTGCCGGGCCAAGGTCGCTTCGCGGGGATGACCGGCGCGCTGCAGGTGCGCGACGGGCAGGGCCGCACCTTCGCGCTGGGCAGCGGCCTGGACGAGGCGCTGCGGCGCCAGCCGCCGCCCGCCGGCACGGTGGTCAGCTACCGCTACCGGGGACTGACGGCGCACGGCCTGCCGCGCCAGCCCACCTTCTGGCGCCTGCGACCGCCCGGGGTCTGAGCCGCGGCGACCCGGGCCTGATCGCCGGCGGCTGCAACGGGCTGGCGTGCCCGCCGCGGCCTGGGGGGGCAGGCCTTCGGCGGCAGGGTGGGGCGGCTTGCCGCCTCAGGGGGCCCGGTCCAGCCGGGCGCGCAGGCCGGCCCAGTCGGCCTGGGGGCGGCCGTCGGCGCCGCACCAGACCGCGTCGGGTCGCCAGCAGCGGCCGCGTTCGTCCTCGTCCAGCGGCTCGGCGCGTTGCAGCTGCGCGGCCAGCACGGCCTCGTCGGCCTCGGAGGGGTCGTCGCCGCGGGCGCCGCGGGCCCGCAGGCGCTGTGCCAACACCTCGGTCGGGGCTTCGAAGGGCAGGATCCAGCAATCCACCCCCAGGCGCCGGGCCAGGCGCGCGGCGGCCTCGCGCTGCTCGCGGCGCAGGAAGGTGGCGTCCAGCAGGGCGTGCTGGCCGCCGGCCAAGGTGGCCTCGGCCAGTGCCAGCAAGTGCTGGTAGACGGCCGCCTGGGCCTCGGGGCGGTACAGGCCGCGGTCCAGGGCGCTGCCGCTGCGGGCCAGGGGCGCCAGCCCGCGCAGGCGCTTGCGTTCGATGTCCGAGCGCCAGCGCACCAGCTCGCCCTGGTCCAGCAGCGACTCGCCCAGCGCGCTCTTGCCGCTGCCGGACAGGCCGCTGCACAGCAGCAGTGCCGGCCGGCGCGGCCGCGCCAGTCGCTCGGCCAGGGCCAGGGCCTGCAGCAGCGAGGCCTCGGCGGCGCCGGCTTCGGTGGCCTGCCGGGCGGCCAGGGCCTGGGCCTGACGCAGCGCGGCCACCTTGGCGCGCACCAGGGCGCGGGCCACCCGTGCATGGCGCTCGCCTCGCAGCGCGCCGGCGTCGCCGGTGTGCTGAAGCCAGGCGTCCAGCAGCCGACCCGCCAGGTCCGGGCGCAGGTGAGCGGCCAGGTCCATGCGCAGGAAGGCCAGATCGGCGCCGACGTCGATCCAGCGCAGCGCGGGGTCGAAGGCCAAGGCGTCGAAGGGCATGGGCACGCCATCGACCTGGGCGATGTTGGCCAGGTGCAGGTCGCCATGGCCCTCGCGCACGAAGCCGCCGGCGTGGCGCTCGGACCACCAGCCGGCCAGATCGCGGGCCTGGGCCGCCGCCCAGTCCTGCAGCGCTTGCAAACGCGGTGCCAGGTGCGGGCACAGCCGGCGCAGCGTGCTCAGGGTGTCGTGCAGCGGGCGGGTGGCCCGCTCGGCGGCCTGGGCGGCGCCCGTCGGGGCGGCCACCGGGGCGTCGGTCTGGGCCTGGGCCAGGCGCTGGGCCAGGTGCTGCAGCATCGGCACCGTCAGGGCGCCGCGGGCCAGCAGCACGTCCCACTGCTGGCGCGGGTCGAAGGCGCGCATGCGCACCGCCACGTCCAGCAGCACGGAGCCGGCGGCGGGCGGCCAGCCCTGGAGCGCCGGTGCGTCGGGGCTGCCGGTGACGGTGTCCAGGCCCAGGTACAGCGGCTCTGCCAGGCGGCGGTTCAGGCGCAGTTCCTCGTGGGCATCGTGCAGGCGCTGCGACAGCAGGCGGAAATCCACGAAATCGGTGACCAGGGCCTTGTGCAGCTTCCAGGCCAGGCCACCGGCCAGCAGCACCTGGGAGAGGTGGGTCTCGACCTGGGCCACCGGCTCGCCGTGGCGCGCCGCCAGCCAGCGCAGCAGGGCCGGCACCATCCGCTGCTGGGCCTCCGGGTCCAGTTCGGTGATGCGCGGGTGCAGGGCCATGTCCATCCGCGGATTGTGCGGCGCCGACCCTTCGGCTGCTATCGTGCCGGCATGACCGAGATCAGCTTCTTCTGGCACGACTACGAGACTTTCGGCCGGGTGCCACGCCGCGACCGACCGGCCCAGTTCGCCGGCATCCGCACCGACGCCGACCTGAACGAGGTGGGCGAGCCGGTGATGCTGTACTGCCAGCCCGCGCTCGACAGCCTGCCCGACCCCGAGAGCTGCCTGCTCACCGGCATCCTGCCGCAGCACTGCGCCGAGCACGGGGTGCCCGAGAACGATTTCGCCGGCCGCATCCAGCAACTGCTGGCCGAGCCGGGCACGGTGGGCGTGGGCTACAACTCGATCCGCTTCGACGACGAGGTCAGCCGCCACCTGTTCTGGCGCAACCTGATCGACCCCTATGCCCGCGAGTACAAGAACGACTGCGGCCGCTGGGACCTGCTGGACACGGTGCGCTGCGTCTGGTCGCTTCGGCCCGAGGGGCTGCAGTGGCCGCGCCACGAGGACGGCCGCCCCAGCTTCAAGCTCGAGCACCTGAGCGCCGCCAACGGCCTGCTGCACGAGGCCGCCCACGACGCGCTGTCCGACGTGCGCGCCACCATCGGCCTGGCCCGCCTGATCCGACAGGCCCAGCCCCGGCTGTGGGATTTCTGCCTGAAGATGCGCCACAAGCAGGCGGTGTGGGACGAGATCGGCGTCGGCCGGCCGTTCCTGCACCTGTCGGGCATGTACGGCCCCGACCGCGGCTGCCTGGCGGTGGTCTTTCCGCTGGGCCTGCACCCGACCAACCGCAACGAACTGATCGTCTGGGACTGCGCCCACGATCCGGCCGAGTTGGCGGGCCTGGACGCCCCTGCGATGCGCCAGCGCATGTTCAGCCGCAGCGAGGACCTGCCCGAGGGCCTGACCCGGCTGCCGATCAAGACGATCCACGCCAACAAGTCGCCGGTGGTCATCGGCAACCTGCGCACCCTGCAGCCGGCCCAGGCCGAGCGCTGGGGCCTGGACATGGCCGCCTGCCTGCGCCACGCCGATGCCGCCGCCGCGTTGGCGCCCCAGCTGGCGCCGCGCTGGCCCGAGGTCTTCGGCCGTCCCGCGCCCGAGCGCACGCCCGACGTGGACGAGGACCTGTACGGCGGCTTCCTGTCGCCCACCGACCGCAAGCGCCTGGACGGCCTGCGCCGCGCGCCCGAGCCCGCCGCGCTGCGCCGCGCCAGCTTCGACGACCCGCGCCTGGCCGAGCTGGTGTTCCGCTGGCGCGCGCGCAACTTCCCGGCCACGCTGGACGAGGCCGAGCGCGCCCGCTGGGAACAGTGGCGCGCCGCGGCGCTGCACGAGGGCGCGGCCGGCGGCCTGACGCTGGCGGCCTACGCCGAGAAGATCGACCAGTTGTTCGAGCACGCCGACGAGCGCGCGCAGGGCCTGCTCGAAGCCCTGTCCGACTGGGCCGAGCAGATCGCCCCGGCGCACCTCTGATCCGGCGCAGGGGATCGGGTTTCCGGGCTGGCCGCGGTCACACGGCTGGCGTATCGTCGGCCACTGACCTGTTCCACCACCCCCAGGAGCTCCCATGGCCAAATCCGGCATCGACCAGCACGCCCTGATCGACCAGTTCGCCCACGCCAGCGCGCGCCAGACCGCGCAGCTGCGCCAGGCGGTCACCGACGCCACCCTCAAGGCCCTGCAGGGCCGCGAGATGACGCTCAAGAACATCCGCGGCGTGGTCAAGTCGGTCTCCGAGGCGGCCAGCGCCGGCGCCGCCCAGAACGCCATGCCCAAGGTCGACGTCGAGAAGATGCTGGCCACCGCGGTGGCGGGCATCGACGACGCGCTGCTCAAGGCGGTCGAGGCCAACCGCGTCGCGCTCTCGCGTTTCGTCGACCAGGGCGTGGGCCTGCAGGAAAAGCAGCTGCAGAAGGCCCTGTCCGACCTCGAGAAGTTCGAGGACACGATGTTCGCCGCCCTCAAGAAGTCCGCCAGCGGCGCCGGCAGCGCACTCGAGGGCCCCTGGCAGCAGGTGCTCGAGAAGTTCCAGGCCCAGGGCTCGCTGGCCGGGGCCCAGGCCCACGCCACCGCCGACCAGATGGCCGACCAGATGCAGCAGGCGCTGCGCGAGGGCCGCGCCGTCGGCCTGAAGGCCGCCCAGGCCCTGGCCCAGAGCTACACCGCGCTGGTCAGCGGCGTGCTGATGGGCCTGTCCGATGCGCTGCGAGCGCCGGCCGCGCCGGCCCCCGAGGCCGCCCCCGCCCCGGCCGCCAAGACCGCCCGCAAGCGCTGAGCGCGCGGCGCCCACCTAGAGGCGCCACTCCAGCCCGGGGCCTCGCCGCGCCGGGGCTGGCCCCTACACTGGCGGGTTGCTCCGGGGTCCCCCCGGACGGCTCGCCTCTTCCGATTCCCTTCGTTTCACCACGCACCCCACCATGACCCGCGTCGTCATCAGCGGCACCGGCCTGTTCCGCCCGCAGCACGTCATCACCAACGCCGAGCTGGTGGCCGCCTACAACGCCTACGCCGAGCTGCAGAACCAGCGCCATGCCGACGAGATCGCCGCCGGCACCCGTGCGCCGCTGGTGCCCTCCAGCGTCGAGTTCATCGAGAAGGCCTCGGGCATCAAGCAGCGCTACGTCCTCGAGAAGGACGGCGTGCTCGACCCCACCCGCATGTACCCGCGCTTCCAGGAGCGCCCGGACGACCAGCTCTCGCTGATGGCCGAGATCGCGGGGGACGCCGGCCGCCAGGCGCTGGCCGCCGCCGGCCTGACCGGCGCCGACATCGACGCGGTGCTGTGCTCCTCGGCCAACATGCAGCGCGCCTACCCGGCCATGGCGGTCGAGGTCCAGAACGCGCTGGGCTGCGGCGGCTACGGCTTCGACATGAACGTGGCCTGCTCGTCGGCCACCTTCGGCATCGAGCAGGCGGTCAACGCGGTCAAGGCCGGCACCGCCCGCCGGGTGCTGATGGTCAACCCCGAGATCACCTCGGCCCACCTCGAGTGGCGCGACCGCGACTGCCACTTCATCTTCGGCGACGTCTGCACCGCCGTCGTCATCGAGGCGGCCGACACCGCCACCTCGGCCGACCGGTGGGAGGTTCTGGGCACCCGCCTGGCGACGAAGTTCTCCAACAACATCCGCAACAACTTCGGCTTCATGAACGCGGCCGAGGACAGCGACCCCGACGCGCGCGACAAGAAGTTCCGCCAGGAGGGCCGCAAGGTCTTCAAGGAAGTCGTGCCCATGGCCGCGGCCCACATCGAGTCCCACCTGCAGGCCCTGGGCCACGTGCCCACCGGGGTGCGCCGCTTCTGGCTGCACCAGGCCAACCTGGGCATGAACCAGCTGGTGCTCAAGAAGCTGGTCGACCGCGAGGTCGGCGACGACATCGCGCCGCTGATCCTGGACGAGTACGCCAACACCGCCTCGGCCGGCTCGGTGATCGCCTTCCACCACCACCGCGGCGACCTGGCTGCGGGCGATGTGGGTGTGATCTGCTCCTTCGGCGCTGGCTATTCGATCGGCAGCGTGGTCGTGCGCAAGTGCTGAGCGGGCAGGGCTGAGCCGTCGGCGGTCGGCCGCCAGGCCCGCTGCGGCTCAGATGGCCAGAGCCTGCGTCACCGGAAAGTCCAGCGCCCCGCTGGCCCGGCGCCGCAGCCAGTCCTGCGCCGGCGCCGGGCGGCCGAACAGGTAGCCCTGGTACACCACGTCGGCCGCGCGCGCGGCCAGGAAGGCCGCCTGCTCGGGGGTCTCCACGCCCTCGGCCACCACCTGCAGGCGCATGTGCCGCGCCACCGACAGGATGGTCTCGACCAGGACCGCGTCGTCGCCGTGGCGCGGTGCGTCCTGCACGAAGGTCTTGTCGATCTTGAGCTCGTCGATCGGCAGGCGCTTGAGGTAGGCCAGCGCGCTGTAGCCGGTGCCGAAGTCGTCGATCGAGAAGTGCACCCCCATCGCGCTGAGCGCGTGCATGCGCGCCACCACCGCGTCCACGTCGTCGATCACCAGCCCTTCGGTCACCTCCAGCGTCAGCTGGGTGGGGTCGGCCCCGGTGCTGGCCAGCAGTTCGCGGAACCACTCGACGAAATCGGGTTGGCGGAACTGGCGCGGGCTGAGGTTGATCGACAGCCGCAGGCTTCGGCCCTGGGCGGCTTCCTGCGCGACCAGGCGGCAGCCCTCCTGGAAGACCCAGCGGCCCAGGTCGATGATCAGGTCGGTCTCCTCGGCCACCGGCACGAACACGCCGGGCGGCACCATGCCGTGCTGCGGGTGCAGCCAGCGCACCAGGGCCTCGGCGCCGGTCCAGCCGCCCTGGGCATCGACCTGGGGCTGCAGGTAGAGCTGCAACTCGCCCCGGTCCAGGGCCTCGCGCAGCTCGCGCTCGATGCGGAAGCGGCGCTGCGCCGCCTCGCCCATCGCGCTCTCGAAGAAGGCGACCTCGCCGGCACCGATCGATTTGGCCCGGTGCAGCGCGGTGGTGGCGCGCCGCAGCAGCTCCGCCGCGCTGTCGGCCTCGCCCGCCGCCCCCAGTGCCAGACCCAGGCTGGCGGTGACCTGCACCTGCTCCTGCGGCCCCAGGGCCAGGGGCTGGCGCAGCGCCGCCTGCAGGGCCTGGGCCCGGGCCAGGGCCTCGTGGTGGGCCTGGTTGGCGTCGTCGGTGCCGGGCAGCCAGGCCAGCGCGAACTCGTCGGCGCCGATGCGGGCGAACAGCGACTCCTCGGGCAGTTCCGGCTGCAGGCGGGTCACCACGGCGCGCAGCAGCGCGTCGCCGCTGTCCTGGCCGCGGGCCTCGTTGACGTTCTTGAAGCGGTCCAGGTTGAGCAGCAGCAGCACCAGCGGGCGCCGGCGCGGCAGGTCCTCGGCCCGCAACTCGTCCAGGCGCTGCATCAGGCGCTGTCGGTTGGGCAGGCCGGTGAGCGGGTCGTACCAGGCCAGGCGGCGGATGCGCTCCTCGGCCTCGAGGCGGGCGCTCAGGTCCTGCCGGATCGTCAGGTGGTGGGTGATCCGGCCGTCGGCCTGGCGGATCGGCGCCATCCAGGCCGATTCGGTGTACTCGCTGCCGTCCTTGCGGCGGCTGAGCACCTCTCCGGTCCACGGCTGGCCTTCCCTCAGTGCACGGGCGGGGTCGGCCTGCGCGGACGCGGGGTGGCCGGGGGCGTCCAGCAGCGCGGCCGGCTGGCCCAGCAGTTCGTCGCGGCGGTAGCCGCTGCGCCGCAGCAGGCATTCGTTGACGTACTCGATGCGGCCGTCCAGGCCGGTGATCAGCACGCTCTCGGGGCTCTGCTCGACCGCCAGGCTGAGCTGGCGCAGCTCCTGCTCGCGCTGGCCGAGCGCGGCCGAGACCTGGCGCTCGCGGGCCAGCCGCTGCTGCCAGCTGCGGCGCGACAGCAGGGTCAGCGCCGCGGTGGCGCCGGTGATCGCCAGCAGGTAGACCGCGTAGGCGGTCTTGTTGGAGAAGTCGGCCGGCGGGATCGGCCAGCGACCGTCGGCGGCCACCATGCCCAGCATCACCGCCGCGCTGGCCAGCGACAGGGCCAGCGTGGCCTGCAGGCCCAGCAACCAGCCCGAGAAGATGATCAGCACCGGGTAATTCAGCAGGTTGGGCCCGCGCACCCCGCCATTGGTCAGGGCCACCAGGGTGCACAGGCTCCACATGCCCCAGACCAGCAGGGTGGCGGCGGGCTGGTCCCGGCCGCCCCAGGCCATGCTCAGCACCCCCAGGCCCAGGGCGGTGAGCGCCACGTGGATCCAGATGTGCAGGGCGCTGCCGTGCGGGTCGGTCACCAGCAGCCCGGTGATCAGCGCGCCCGCCCCGGCCAGCGCGGCGCCGGCCAGCAGGGTCAGGCGGTGGCGCAGCCGGTCCTCGGCCTCCACCGGCTGCGGCGCAGGATCCACCCGCCACGCGGTGGCGGCCTCGGGCGGATGAGGGGGCTCGGCAGGGTCGGACATGCGGACTACGGGCAGACGCTGTACGGCTTATCGGCGGATTCGGCCACAATTTCAGGGTTGGCCGACATCCCCTGCCGCCCTGAGGGCCCGCGGGAGGCGTCCCCGGCCCTCCGGGCGCGGTCACCGCCGCGCCCGCCTGATCCCTCCCACAAGGACTGTTTCCCGATGCGTTCGATCTCCCGCTCCGCCCTGGCCGTCGCGGCCAGCCTGTCGCTGCTGGCCATGGCCCCCGCGGTCCTGGCCCAGGCCAAGCCCAAGACCCTCAGCGGCAGTGCCGGCAGCGGCAAGGTCATGACTTTCAAGGAGCTCGAGTCCTGCCTGAAGGAGCAGGACGGCATGGCCGACCGCGTCAAGCAGTTGCAGGCCCGCCGCGACACCATGGACGCCGAGCGCAAGGGCATCCAGGCCGAGGCCGAGGCCCTCAAGAGCGGTGGCGAGGAAATCAACGCCCTGGCCGGCAAGGTCAAGGACTTCAACGAGCGCATGAAGGCCCAGGGCGAGCGCGTGGCGGCCTGGAAGGCCCGCTCCGACGAGCTGGCCGCCAACGACCGCAGCGGCCCCGCCGTGGACCGCCAGCGCCGTGAGCTCGAGAAGGACCGCGGCGACCTGGCCAAGAACGAGGCCGCGCTGGACGCCGAAAGCAAGGCCCTGGGCGTCGAGCGCGAGCGCCTGACCGCCGGCTACAACCAGCGCGCCGAGGCCCAGGCCGCCAAGGCCACCGACTGGAACGCCCGCAGCAAGGCCCTGGACAACGACTTCCAGGCCTACGAGGACCAGCGCCTGGACTGGCGCCAGCGCTGCGCCAACCGGCCCTACCTCGAAGAGCACGAGAAGATCATCCGCTCGGGCAAGTGATCGCGGCCGGACGCTGAGGCGGTCGCGGCGATGGACCTGCTGGTGATCGGTGGCGGCCGCTTCGTCGGCCGCGGCATCGTCCTGGCCGCGCTGGCCGCGGGCCACCGCGTCAGCACCTTCAGCCGGGGTCAACAGCCGGTGCCCGCTGGCGTGCAGGCTTTGCACGGTGACCGCCGGCAGGACCTGTCGGCCCTGGGCAGCGGGCGCTGGGACGCGGTGATCGACTGCTGCGGCTACCTGCCCGGCGAGGTCGCCGCCATGGCCCGCGCGCTGGCCGGTCGCTGCCCGCGCTACGTCTTCGTCTCCAGCGTGTCGGTCTACGCCGACCATGCCCGACCGCGGGCCGAGGACCACCCCCTGGCCGGGCTGGTCGACCCCGACGACGAGACCTTCAGCCCCGAGCGCTACGGCGCCCTGAAGGCTGGCTGCGAGGCCGCCTTGCGGGCCCACTGGCACGGCTCCGCCCTGTGCCTGCGCCCGACCCTGGTGGTCGGCCCGAACGACCCCACCGGCCGCTTCAGCTGGTGGCCGGCGCGGGCCGCCGACGGCGGCCCGATGCTCTGGCCCGGTCGCCCGGCGGCGCCGCTGCAGTGGGTGGACGCCCGCGACCTGGCCGCCTTCGCGTTGCAGGCCGCGGCCCAAGATTGGCAAGGGGCCCTCAACGTCGGCTCCCCCGCCGGCCAGTGGGGCTGGGGCGACCTGGCGCAGGCCTGCGCCGAGGCCACCGACGCCGCCTTCACCCCGGTCTGGCGGCCGCAGGCGGTGCTGCTGGACGCGGGCGTGCAGCCCTGGTCCGAGCTGCCGCTGTGGATCCCTGAAGGCGAGGGCCCGCACGCCGCCTTCCTGCAGGTGGACTGCCGCCGGGCCCAGTCGCTGGGTCTGGCCTGTCGATCGCCAGGCCAGACCGTGGCCGACACCCTGGCCTGGTGGCGCGGGCTGCCCCCGGCGCAGCAGCGCTTCGAGGCCACCGGCCTGTCGCCCGAGCGGGAGCAGGCCCTGCTGGCCTGAAGGGGCCGCAGCGGCCACATCCCGGCGCCCCGCAGGGCTGTGGCCGCCGGGGGACAATCGCGGCCATGACCCTCCGTGCCCCTGAACTCCTGCTCCCCGCCGGCTCGCTGCAGCGCATGCGCGCCGCCTACGACTTCGGCGCCGACGCGGTCTATGCCGGCCAGCCGCGCTACAGCCTGCGCGCGCGCAACAACGAGTTCCGCCTCGAGCAGCTGGCCCAGGGCATCGCCGAGGCCCATGCCCGCGGCAAGAAGTTCTTCGTCACCAGCAACCTGATCGCCCACAACGACAAGCTGCGCACTTACCTGCGCGACCTGCAGCCGGTGGTCGAGCTGCGCCCCGACGCGCTGATCATGGCCGACGCCGGCCTGATCATGCTGGTGCGCGAGCAGATGGAGAAGGGCCTGTGGCCCGAGGTGCCGATCCACCTCTCGGTGCAGGCCAACACCACCAACAGCGCGGCCGTGAAGTTCTGGGGCCGCCAGGGCGTCAGCCGCATCATCCTGTCGCGCGAGCTCAGCCTGGACGAGGTGGCGCAGATCCGCGACGACTGTCCGGACATCGAGCTCGAGGTCTTCGTGCACGGCGCGCTGTGCATCGCCTACTCGGGGCGCTGCCTGCTGAGCGGCTACTTCAACCGCCGCGACCCCAACCAGGGCACCTGCACCAACGCCTGCCGCTGGGACTACAAGACCCACGCGGGCACCGACGCCACCGACACCGGCGAGGTGCAGCCGATCGAGCTCATCCGCGACTTCAGTTTCTCGAAGGCGCAGGCCGAGGCGGACGAATCCTTCGCCACCTGCGGCGGCGGCCAGCGCCACCCGCTGGCCGACGGCGTCTACCTGCTCGAGGAAAAGGAGCGGCCCGGCGAGCTGATGCCGGTGATGGAGGACGAGCACGGCACCTACATCATGAACAGCAAGGACCTGCGCGCGGTGGAGCACGTGGCACGCCTGGCGGCCATCGGCATCGACTCGCTGAAGATCGAGGGCCGCACCAAGAGCCATTACTACGTCGCCCGCACGGCGCAGGTCTACCGCCGGGCGATCGACGACGCAGTGGCGGGCCGGCCGTTCAACCCCGAGCTGCTGCTCGAGCTCGAAGGCCTGTCCAACCGCGGCTACACCGGTGGCCTGCTGGAGCGCCGGCCCAGCCAAGACTACCAGAACTACCTCAGCGGCCACTCCGAGAGCCAGCGCAGCCAGTTCGTCGCCGAGGTGGTCGGCCGCCGCGCAGACGGCTGGGTCGAGGTCGAGACCAAGAACCGATTCGCGGTGGGCGACCGACTCGAGCTCATCCACCCGCAGGGCAACCGCACCGTCACCCTCACCGCGATGCAGGGCGCCGAGGGCGAGGCGCTGACCGTAGCCCCGGGCAGCCCGCTGCACGTCTGGCTGCCGCTGGAGGGGCCGGTCGAGGGCGCGCTGATCGCCCGCCTGCTGGCCCCGGCGGCCTGATGCGGCCGCTCTGGCCCCGCGCGCTCGGCGGCCTGGGGGTGCTGGGGCTGGCCGTGGGGCTGGCCGGCGGCGCCTGGTCGGCGCAGGCCCGTGACGACGGCCCGCCCTACCGCAACCGCCACGGCGGGGACATCGAGAAGCCGCTGCTCGAGGTGCTGCGCTGGCGGCTGAGCCGCCAGACCCCGCCGCTGCCCGACCCGCCGCTGCCGGCGGCCACGCCGCGGCTGGACCTGCCGGGCCCCCACGCCACCTGGATCGGCCACTCGACGGTGCTGTTGCGCCTGCCCAGCCTGACGCTGCTGACCGATCCGCAGTTCTCCGAGCGGGCGTCGCCGCTGTCCTTCGCCGGGCCGAAGCGCGCCTACCCGCCCGGGGTGGCGCTGGATGCCTTGCCGCGGGTGGACGTGGTGCTGATCTCGCACAACCACTACGACCACCTGGACCTGGCCTCGGTGCAGGCGCTGGCCGCGCAGGCCGGTGGTTCGCCGCTGTTCGTCGTGCCCCTGGGCCTGAAGGCCTGGTTCGCGCAGCAGGGCATCGACCAGGTGGTCGAGCTGGGCTGGTGGCAGTCGCACACGGTCCAGGGCGTGGAGCTGGTGCTGACCCCCGCCCACCACTGGTCCAGCCGCACGCCCTGGGACCGGCGCCAGACCTTGTGGGGCGGCTTCGCGGTGTTCGGCGACGGCCTGCGCCTGCTCTACACCGGCGACACCGGCTACTCGCCGGACTTCACCGAGATCCGCCAGCATTTCGCCGCCCGCGGGCCGTTCGATCTGGCGCTGATCCCGGTGGGCTGCTATGCGCCGCGGGACTTCATGCGCGACCAGCATGTCGACCCGGCGGACGCGGTGCGGGTGTTCCTGGACCTGGGCGCGCGCCGTGCCGTGGGGGTGCACTGGGGAACCTTCCAGGACCTGTGCGACGAGCCGCTGGACCAGGCCCCGCACGACCTGGCCCGGGCCCGCGAGGCCGCCGGCCTGGACGAGGCCGATTTCCGGGTGGTGCGCCGGGGCGAGACCTGGCCACTGCAGCCGGCCGTGGCCCCGGCACGCTAGCGCCGTCAGAAGCGGTAGGCCGCCCCCACCGTCCACAGGCCGGTGCTGACGCCCTCGACCTTGCCGTAGCGCTCGTAGCCCGCGCGCACCCGGAGCTGGGGCTTCCAGTCGTACTGGGCCCCGAAGCCGAAGGCCAGGCGCCAGTACCCCTGGTCGGCATCGACGCGGGCCAGGCCCAGGCGGCCGTAGGCGCCCAGCGGCCCCTGCAGCGCCAGCGTGCCCACGGCACTGCCCTGCAGTGCCCAGGCCGACACGCCGCCGGGCTGGCCCAGGTCGCGGTAGGCCAGCTCCAGCGCCACCTGGGGCGCCCACTGGTAACCCAGCGCGACCGAGAAGGTGCTGTCGTCGTCATCGGCACCCGAGCCGCTGAAGTTGGCGATGCCCACGTCCCCCGCCAGGTACCAGGGGCTGGCGGTGGCGGGCGGGGCGGCGACGGCGGGGAGGCTCGGGCCCAGCAGGGCCGTGGCCAAGGCGGCTCGGCTCAGGGCATGGAGCAGGGGGGGGACGCGGGTGTTCAGGACGGTGGTCATGTCGGGGTTCCGGTGGGGATCAAGGGTCTCGGGGGGCATCAACGGGCGAGCGAGGCGAAGCCGGGCTGGGCGATCGCCTGGCGGATCAGGTCCTGCACGGCGGGCTGCAGGGCCCGCGCGGTCTGCTCGCAGGCGGCCAGACCGTCGAAGCCGACGTTGAACTCGTGCTGCTGCGTCACGCTCATTTCGCGGCCGTCGGTGCCGCGCAGGGTCAGCTCGATCACCCAGCGGCCGCGGCCCAGGCCGGCGAAGCTGTCGAAGGCCAGGCGCTGCAGGCGACCGGTGATCGCCGGCGCGCCGTCGGCGTGCAGGCCGGCCAGCTTGAACTCGTCGTTGAAGGCGCGTTCGATGTACTGGGGGATGCTCAGGCCGTCGGGGCCGTCGATCGGTGCGGCCAAGCGGCAGCGCCCCGAATACTCGGGCGGGGGCGTGATCGTGCCCATGCGCCAGCGGCCGGCCGGCAGGCGCTTGAGCTGCACCACGTTGTCCGCCGAGACGGCGTAGCGCGACGGCGCCACGGTGGAGCAGGCGCCCAGCAGTGACAGGCTGCTGGCGAGCGTGGCGGTCCAGGCCCAGCGGGCAGGGTTCATGAGGTTCCTCCTGAATGTGGTGTGGATGCGGCACCTCCCCAGGCTGAAGGACCGGCGTCGCGGCGCCTGCGGAGGGTCGGCGGCGAAGATAGGCGCCCGACCGTTCAAAAGACAGGGCCCGGCCTGATCCGTGCGCCCCGCAGCCGATGGCCACGATCGCCGCCGACGCCTTTCCCCCGCCCCCCGCCTTCGACCCGCCGCCCGACTGGGCGGTGCAGGACGAGTGCTGCGTGGAGGACCCCGAGGTCGCCCAGCTGCTGGGGCGGGCCGACAGCCGCCGCTACCTGCTGCCCTTCATGGCGCGGCCCTGCACGGTGCAGACGGCGGCCCGCCACCTGCAGGTCAAGGCGCCGGCGATGCAGTACTGGGTCGGGCGGCTGCAGGCGGCCGGCCTGCTGCGGCTGTGGGGCGTCGAGCGGCGCGGCCGTCACCGGGTGCAGTGGTTCCAGGCCGTGGCTCGGCGCTGGCGCGTGGGCCTGCACCACCTGCCGGTCGAGACCCACGAGGAGGTGCTGGCCTGCGTGTCCGAGCGCTTCGAGCGCCTGGCGCGCCACAGCGTGGCGCGCGGCATCTCGGCCAGCGCGCGGGACCTGGAGATGACCATCGCGCACGGCGGGGCCGCCGGCTCGGAAGTGGGCGTTCAGGCGGTGCCCGGGCGCGAGGTGGTCGACGACTACCTGGCCTACTGGGCGCGGCTGTGGCTGTCCGACACCGAGGAAGCCGCCCTGCGCCAGGAACTGGACGCGCTGTGGGACCGCTACGCCGCGCTGAGCCGCGGGGGCGCCGGTCGCCGGCCGGTGCTGCTGAACCTGACCCAGGTGCGCGACCGCAGCGTCTGAACCGCGGCCCGCGCCATGCCCCTGCAAGCGTGGGGTCCGCGGCGCCGTCCGCGGCCGCTAGCATCGGCACTCCACCCCGCCTGCGGAGGTCCCCGATGAGCACCCCGATGTGTCCGGTCATCCACTTCGAGATGGCCTACCGTGACGCCGAGCGCGCCAGCCGCTTCTATACCCAGGCCTTCGGCTGGCGCCTTGAGGCCTTGGGGCCGGAGATGGGCGGCTACCTGATGGCCACCACCTCCGAGTCCGATGCCCCGCCGGCGCCCGGTGCGGTGCGTGGCGCGATCCAGGGTGGGCTGTTCCCGCTCGAGCCCGGCATGCCGGTGCAGCACCCCAGCGTGGTGATCGGCGTGCCGGACCTGGCCGCGGCGATGGCGCGTGTGGGGGCGGCCGGAGGTGAGTGCCAGGGCGAGCCGATGACCATTCCGGGCGTTGGCGACTACATCGCCTTCATCGACACCGAAGGCAACCGCCACGGCATGCTGCAGGCGCTGATGCCCGCCTGAGTCGCCTCCCGTCGGTGCAGACCGGGCGCTCGTCCCGACCGCGCGGGGCACCCACCGCGCCGCTGTGGGCGCGGTCCTCCGGCATCAGGTCTTGCCGTGGTCAAGCGGGCTGGCGCGGGTCGGCCCTCGGGCGGGCGGGACGCCTCGGATCAGGCGAACAGGTCGTCGACCATCCGCGCGTACCAGCGGAAATCCTCGGTCACCAGCTCGGGCCGGCGGTCGTTGTCGTCGATCTGGGTCTGCTCGATGATGCCCTTGTCGTTGATGCGGTAGTCGAACTGCACCGAGATCGATTCCCGCGGCTCGCCGTTGACCAGCATGTAGCAGAGGTTGTCGGGCAGGGCGGCGCTGGGGCTGCGGCCTGCCAGGCGCTCGGCGATGTAGCGGGCGACGATCTTGCCCTGGGCGTTGGCCACGTGGCCGGCCTTGGGATAGAACAGGAACTGCGGCGAGACCTGGCCCACCGCGTCGCCGATCACGTAGACATCCGGGTCGCCCTTGAGCGTCAGCATCAGCGGGTCCACCGCGGCCCAGCCGGTGGATTTGCCCTCGGCGGTGGTGCCGATCGCGCCGGCCCGCCAGGCCAGGTCACCGGCCTGGTGGGGCGCCATGAACACGCCGTGGTCGAACTTCAGGTCGCCGGCCTTGGTCTTGATGCGCTTGGCGAACGGATCGAGCTCCTGCACATGGGCGTTGGGCACATAGGTGATGAGGTCCCCGTACAGGTCGCGGAAGGCCTCGCGGAAGCCGGTGCCGATCGGCCGCACGCCGTCCTTGTGGTCCAGGATCGTGATGTGGCCCTTGATGCCGTGCGTCTTGAACCACCAGGCCACCAGGCAGGCGCGCTCGTAGGGGCTGGGCGGGCAGCGCTGCGGCGGCGGCGGCAGGGTCATCACCCACTCGCCGCCCTTGAAGTTCTGCAGCGCCCGCTTCAGGGCGAAATGCTCGGCATTGGGGATGTAGGCCGCGGGGAAGCGGGCCTTGGTGGCCTCGGCGGCCCGGCGGTCGTTGCCGAACCAGGACTCGTAGCCGTAGCGGATGCCGGGCGACAGCACCAGCAGGTCGTAATCCAGGTAGCCCAGGCTGGTGTGCACCCGCTTGGCCGGGCGGTCCACCTGGGTGATCTCGCACTGGATGAAGCGGTAGCCATGGCGCTCGGAGACCTGCAGGTAGTCGTGGGTCAGGAACGGCGTGTCCACCACCTCGACCAGCCACTTGTTGCTCATCGGGCAGCTGAAGAAGACCGGGTTGCGCTCGAGCAGGAAGACCTCGGCCTGGGGCGCCTGCAGGCGGATCTGCTTGGCCGCCGACAGGCCGCCCCAGCCGCCCCCGCAGACGACCACCCGCGGGGCCCGTCCCTTGGCCACCAGGGCGGTGCCGGGCTGGCCGATCAGGAAGGGCATCGGCGGCGCGCTGGCGGGCGCGGCGGGGGTGGGGGTGGCCGGGGTGGCGCAGGCGGTCAGCAGGCTGGCGGACGCACCCGCCGCACCGGCGAGGAACTGGCGTCGATCGAGGGTCATGGTGGTGCTTGGGGTCGGGTGAGGGGCGCGCGGGCCCCAGGCCGCACGGGCGTGGCCTGCATCGATCGCCGGTGTGGCGGGATGCGGCCATGGGGTGACCGCAGTGTCGCAGAGCGCGGGACCGGATCCGCGCGGCGCCGCGCTGGCGCGCGACCGGGGGCGAACTGCGCGCCGCCCTGCTCAGGCGCGCCGGTCCGCCTTGGCGCCGCCGCCGCTGACCAGGGCGATGCCGGCCAACACCAGCGCGCTGCCGCCCAGGAAGGCGGGCTCCAGTGCCTCGCCCAGCAGCCAGGCACCCAGCAGCACGCCCAGCAGCGGGGTCAGGAAGGAGAACACCCCCAGGCGCGAGGCCAGGTAGTGGCGCAGCAGCCAGCACCAGGTCAGGAAGCTGGCGAAGGACACGATCACCGCCTGGAAAGCCAGGTGGGCCCAGACCACCGGCGCGGGCTCGAAGTGCCACTGCCCGCCCAGGGCCGCCGCCGGCAGCAGCAGCACCAATGCGCCGAGCAGCTGGTAGAGCAGGGTCTCGGTGGCAGGGGCCTGGGCCAGGCTGCTGCAGCGGATCGTCACCGTGGTGGCGCCCCAGGCGGCGCCAGCCAGCAGGGCCAGCAGGTCGCCCGGCAGCGAGGCGGTGCCGCCGCCGGCCGCACCCGCCGGGTGGCCCTCCAGAAAGGCCCAGGCGATGCCGCCGAAGGCCAGCGCGATGCCGCCGGCCTGGCGCGGCCCCAGGCGCTCGGCCGGCAGGCGCAGGTGCAGGCCCAGCGCGGCGAAGATCGGCGAGGTGTAGAGGAACACCACCACGTGCGAGGCGGCGGTCAGGGTGAGCGCCTGGCTGACCAGCAGGTATTCGAGCCCGAACAGGCCGCCGGCCAGCAGACCGGGGCGCCAGCGGCCGGTGCCCAGGCCCTCGCCGCGCCGCCACATCAGCAGGCCCAGCAGGCTGACGGCGATCGCCGAGCGCAGCGCGATCATCAACATCGGGCTGGCCTGGGGGGCGACGGCCTTGAGCGAGATCTGCTGCAGGCTCCACAGCAGGCACAGCAGGGTCATCACCGCGGTGGCGCGCGTGTCCAGCGGGGCTGGCGCGGCGGGCAGGGCGGGGCGCAAAGAGGCGGTGGGGCTGGCGGTGTTCATGGTGACCCGATGGTGCCGCCGGTGCGTGAAGCTGGAAAGCGGATAATTCGGCAGTCAACCATTCGATGATCGAATCCATGCAGGACCTGCAGATCGACTGGCTGCGCAGCTTCGTGGCCACCGTGGACGCCGGCTCGCTGTCCGGCGCCGCGGCCGAAGTGCACCGTTCGCAGTCCGCCGTCAGCATGCAGCTGCAGAAGCTCGAGGCGGCGGTGGGCCACCGCCTGCTGCAGCGCGGCCCGCGCCTGCTGCAGCTGACCGCCGAGGGCCGCACCCTGCTCGGCTATGCCCGGCGCCTGCTGGACCTGCACGCCGAGGCCCGTGCCGCGCTGCAGGCCGAGCCGGTCACTGGCGTGGTGCGCCTGGGCGTGCCCGACGACTACGCGCAGCGCTACCTGACGCCGGTGCTGAGGCGCTTCGGGCCGCTGCACGGCGGGGTCGAGATCCACCTCGACTGCGAGCAGTCGCCGGCCCTGATCCCGCGCGTGGCCCGGGGCGATCTGGACCTGGCCCTGGTCTCGCGCGACCACCCGCGCCGCGGCACCCTGCTGTTCCACGAGCCCATGGTCTGGGTGGGCTCGGCACAGTTCCCGGTCTGGCAGCGCCACCCGCTGCCGATCGCCGTCTACGAAGAGGTCAGCCCCGGGCGGCGCAGCGCGATCCAGTCGCTGGCCCTGCAGGGCCGGGCCTACAAGGTGGTCTATGCCAGCTCCAACCTGGCCGGCCAGATCGCCGCGGTCGAGAGCGGTCTGGCGATCGCCGCCCTGACCCAGTGCAGCGCGCCCGAGCACCTGCAGATCCTGGGGGCCGCCCAGGGCCTGGGTCCGCTCGAGCCGATGCAGGTGGCGGTCTACCGCAGCCCGGCCTCGCGCGGCTCGCGCGCGGTGGACAGCCTGCAGCGCATGCTGGTGCAGACCCTGCGGCACGCCGGCTGAGCGCCGGCCCATCGCCGCCGCGCGGTCATGAAAAAGGCCCGCACGGGGCGGGCCTTCAGGGGAGCGGCAGGACGCGTCAGGCGACGGTCTTGGCGGTCTCCACGTACTCTTCGATCTGGTCGAAGTTCATGTACTTGTAGATCTGGTCGGCCTTGGCGGTGACCACGCCGGTGGCGGCCAGGTACTCGTCCTTGGTCGGCAGCTTGCCCAGCTTGGACGCCACGGCAGCCAGCTCGGCCGAGCCCAGGAACACGTTGGTGTTCTTGCCCAGGCGGTTCGGGAAGTTGCGGGTCGAGGTGGAGATGACGGTGGCGCCTTCCTTGACCTGGGCCTGGTTGCCCATGCACAGCGAGCAGCCGGGCATCTCGGTGCGGGCACCGGCGGCGCCGAAGTTGGCGTAGTGGCCTTCCTTCATCAGCTCCGACGCGTCCATCTTGGTCGGCGGGGCGACCCACAGCTTGACCGGGATGTCACGGGCGCCGCCCAGCACGGTGGCCGCGGCACGGAAGTGGCCGATGTTGGTCATGCACGAGCCGATGAAGGCCTCGTCGATCTTGGTGCCGGCGACTTCGGACAGGGTCTTGGCGTCGTCCGGGTCGTTCGGGCAGCAGACGATCGGCTCGGTGATCTCGGCCAGGTCGATCTCGATCACGGCGGCGTACTCGGCATCGGCGTCGGCTTCCAGCAGGCTGGGGTTGGCCAGCCAGGCCTCGACCTTCTCGATGCGGCGGGCCAGCGTCTTGGCGTCGGCGTAACCGTCGGCGATCATGTTCTTCATCAGGACGATGTTCGAGCGCAGGTACTCGGCCACCGGTGCCTGGTTCAGCTTGATCGTGCAGCCGGCGGCGGAACGCTCGGCCGAGGCGTCGGACAGCTCGAACGCTTGCTCGACCTTCAGGTCGGGCAGGCCTTCGATCTCGAGCACGCGGCCCGAGAAGATGTTCTTCTTGCCGGCCTTGGCGACGGTCAGCAGACCGGCCTTGATCGCGTACAGGGGAATGGCGTGCACCAGGTCACGCAAGGTGACGCCGGGCTGCATCTGGCCCTTGAAGCGCACCAGCACCGACTCGGGCATGTCCAGCGGCATCACGCCGGTGGCGGCGCCGAAGGCCACCAGGCCGGAACCGGCCGGGAAGGAAATGCCGATCGGGAAGCGGGTGTGGCTGTCGCCGCCGGTGCCGACGGTGTCGGGCAGCAGCAGGCGGTTCAGCCAGCTGTGGATCACGCCGTCGCCCGGGCGCAGGGCCACGCCGCCGCGGTTGCTGATGAAGGCCGGCAGCTCGCGGTGCATCTTGGCATCGACGGGCTTCGGGTAAGCGGCGGTGTGGCAGAAGGACTGCATCACCATGTCGGCCGAGAAGCCCAGGCAGGCCAGGTCCTTCAGCTCGTCGCGGGTCATCGGGCCGGTGGTGTCCTGGCTGCCGACGGTGGTCATCTTGGGCTCGCAGTAGGTGCCCGGGCGCACGCCCTGGCCTTCCGGCAGGCCGCAGGCGCGGCCGACCATCTTCTGCGCCAGCGTGAAGCCCTTGCCGCTGTCGACCGGTGCCACCGGCAGGCGGAACGCGGTGGAGGCGGGCAGGCCCAGGGCCTCGCGGGCCTTGGCGGTCAGCGAGCGGCCGATGATCAGGTTGATGCGGCCGCCGGCACGGACTTCGTCCAGCAGCACTTGCGACTTCAGGGCGAACGAGGCCACTTCGGCGCCGTTCTTCAGGATCTTGCCGTCATAGGGCAGCACGTCGATGACGTCGCCCATCTCCAGCTTGGAGACGTCGACCTCGATCGGCAGCGAGCCGGAGTCTTCCTGGGTGTTGAAGAAGATCGGGGCGATCTTGCCGCCCAGGGTGACGCCGCCGAAGCGCTTGTTCGGCACGAAGGGGATGTCCTGGCCGGTGGCCCAGATCACCGAGTTGGTGGCGGACTTGCGCGAGGAGCCGGTGCCGACCACGTCGCCGACGTAGGCGACCAGGTGGCCCTTCTTCTTCAGGTCCTCGATGAACTGCATCGGGCCGCGCTTGCCGTCTTCCTCGGGCTTGAAGGCCGCGTCGGGGCGGGTGTTCTTCAGCATCGCCAGGTAGTGCAGCGGGATGTCCGGGCGGCTCCAGGCGTCGGGGGCGGGCGACAGGTCGTCGGTGTTGGTCTCGCCGGGCACCTTGAAGACGGTGACGGTGATCTTCTTCTCGACTTCGGGGCGCGAGGTGAACCACTCGGCGTCGGCCCACGATTGCATGACTTCCTTCGCCTTCGCGTTGCCGGCCTTGGCCTTGGCAGCGACGTCGTTGAAGTAGTCGAACATCAGCAGGGTCTTCTTGAGCGCGTCGGCGGCCACACCGGCCACTTCGGCGTCGTCCAGCAGCTCGATCAGCGGGTGGACGTTGTAGCCACCCACCATGGTGCCCAGCAGCTCGGTGGCCTTGGCCTTGGAGACCAGGGCGACCTGGATGTCGCCGTGGGCGACGGCGGCCAGGAACGAGGCCTTGACCTTGGCGGCGTCGTCCACGCCCGGGGGCACGCGGTGGGTCAGCAGGTCCAGCAGGAAGGCGTCCTCACCCGCCGGCGGGTTCTTGATCAGTTCGATCAGATCGGACACCTGCTTGGCATCCAGGGGCAGCGGCGGGATGCCGAGCGCGGCGCGTTCGGCGGCATGTTGGCGATAGGCTTGCAGCATGTCGGGGGCTCCTGAGGGGGCTGACGTCGGGAAATCTGCGGGCGCTCCGGCCGGGGCCAGGGCTGGGGTAACTACCGTATTTTATATCTTATATAAGACTTGCCAAGCGGGGGCAGGCCGGGCGCCGCCGGGCCAAGGGGCCCGAAGCGGGCATTCTGGCGCCAGAAACAAAAATGCCGGGCCATATTCGACCCGGCACATGGGGCAATCGGCGGGCGTCAGCCGGCCGACAGCGAGGAGGGGATTCAGCGCGAGGGGTTGTCCGCCTGCAGCAGGCCGCCACCCGAGCCGCCGGCCTGGGCCTGCTGCTGCTGGTAGGCGCGCTTGGCTTCGAGTTGCTTCTCGTGCTGGCACTCGTCGACCAGGCGCTGGCCGACCTTGACGTCCATCAGCATGGACTTGTGGGCGATCTGCAGCATCAGGGTCTGGCCCTTGACGTCTTCCAGGCGCAGGGCGCCGGTGCTGGAGAGCACCGGGCGCATGGTCCAGGTGCGCTTGCCGAACTGCACGTCCACGTAGCCGTCGTGCTTGGGCGTCATCGAGACCTTGACGCTCTGGTTGAACTCGCAGGCGTAGTCGCCGAAGTGGGTCATGGCCGCGGCCGCGGTCTGTTCGCCGGAGGGCTCGGGCAGGGGGGCCTCGGCCGGGGCCTTGGCTGCCGGCTTGGTGGCTGCCGGCTTGGTGGCGGCGGGCTTCTTGGCCGGGGTGTTCTGGGCGGCGCAGGCGGCGCCGCAGGCGAAGGCGAGGGCCAGGCCGAGGGCGGCGGCGGTGGAGCGGTTCATGAGGCAGGAACTCCCGAAAGGCAATCCCCGCATTCTCCACCCAGACGGGCCGCGGGGCGTGTCCGGACGTTTCAGTGGCCGGTGAAAAAGGCGGCCCGGGCTTCGGGCGGGAGCCCGGCGCCGGCGCGGGCGGTGCGGTGCGCCCGCTGCAGCAGCTGCCAGAAGTAGCGGTAGCTGGCACGGTCGTGCAGCTGGTCCTGGCCCTGGTGGCGGTGGCGGATCGGGGCCCAGCCGGCGGCCTGGGCGGCCAGCAGGATCTCGGTGGCCTGCTCCACCTCGGCCGCGCTGGGCGTGAAGGCCTCGACGATCGGCCGGATCTGGTCGGGGTGGATGCTCCACATGCGGGTGTAGCCCAGCTCGCCAGCGGCGCGGGCCGCGGCGGCGCGCAGCGCGTCCTGGTCCTTGAACTCGGTGACCACGCAGTGCGAGGGCACCTTGCCGGCGGCGTGGCAGGCGGCGGCGATGGCCAACTTGGCGCGCAACACCAGCGGGTGGCTGAACTGGCCCTGCACGCCCATGGCCGACTGCGGGATCGCCCCGCGGTGGGCCGAGACGAAATCCATCAGGCCGAAGGACAGGCTCTCGAGCCGGGGGTGGCGGGCCATGGCCTCGACCTCCTGCAGCGCGCCATGGGTCTCGACCAGGGCGTGCAGCGGCAGCGGCCGGTCGATGCCGGCGGCCGCCAGGGTGCGGTCGACCGCGCGGGCGGCGTCGTCCAGGTCCCGGGCGTGGCGGGGCTTGGGAATCATCAGGTAGGCCAGCCGACGGCCGGCGCGTGGCAGCAGGGCGTCGAGCATGGGCTGGAAGGCCGGGTGGTCGACCGGCACCACGCGCGCGCCGACGCGACCGTGGGCGTTCAGCGGCGACTCCACCAGCTCGGCGATCAGGTGGGCGTGTTCCACCTCGCCGCCCACCGGCGCGCCGTCCTCGCCGTCCAGCGTGACGTCGAAGACCGGCCCGAGCTCGGCCTGCAGGGCCAGGCTCTTGCGCATCCGGGCCTCGACGCCGCAGTAGTGGTCGCACACGGGGATCTCGGGGACGGCATCGCCCTCCTCGAACAGGACATCGGCGGGGTGGCGCGGCAGGCTCATCGGGTGGGCGGGACTGAAGGAGGTGAGGGTGGGAGCTTAACGCCCGCCGCCGGGCCTCAAGGGGCGACGCGGACGATCTTGCCGGTCGAGGGCACGCCGTCGCGGTCGATGGCGAACAGCAGGTAGAAGCCCGGCGGCAGTTCGCCCCGGGTGGCGGGCAGTCGGGTGCGCAGGACCGCACCGTCGTCGCTGAAGGACAGCTCGACCAGGCGCTGGCCGACATTGAAGGCGTGGGTGGCCTGGCCGGTGCCCAGCAGCGTCAGGCGGGCGATGGCGCGCGGGCCGCTCCAGGGCAGCTCCATCGGCTCGCCCCAGGCCCGGGCGACGGGCTGGGTGTCGATCACCGGCCGCTCCGCCGGCAAACCGCTGCCGTCGCGGCGGTACAGGTAGGGCGGGTAGTAGACCTCGACGTTGGCATTCGTCAGCGGGCCGGGCAGGCCACCGCCGCCGGTCAGGACCGTGGCGTCGGGCAGCAGGATGGCGTTGCCGTGGTACAGGCGCGGCAGCGCGGCGCTGGCGGCGGGGCGCCACTGCCCATCGGCCGGGCTCCAGAGTTCGGCCTCCAGGTGGGCGCCCTCAAGCCGGTTGTCGGGGGCGTCCACGCCGCCGTTGACCAGCACCTGGCCGTCGGCCAGGAGGGTGGCGTTGCCGTAGCGGCGGTGGCGGCTGATCGGCGCGCCGTCCCGGAGGGTGGGCGGCTGGGTGTTGAGGTCGACCAGGGACACCCGACGCCCGGCGCCCACCAGCATCAGGCGGCCCGGCGCAGTCATCAATGCGGGCAGGAAGGGGTCCTGAGGCGGCAGGCCGCCGGCCAGGCGGGTGAGCTTGCCCGCGCCGCCAGGGTCCAGCTGGTACAGGCTGCCGTTGCGGCCGGCGATCACGGGCAGGGCCTGCGGCCCCAGCCAGGCCCGTGGGTAGTACCAGGCGGAGTGGCTCAGGCCGAAGGCGCCCGCGCTGGCCGCGCCGTCGAGCGCCCGCCAGGTGCCGCTAGCGGGGTGGTAGAGCTCGGGCACCAGGGCCGGGACCGCCGCGCTGCCGGGGGTGGCCGGGTCCACACGGCCGCCCAGCACCAGGACCTGACCGTCCGCGGTGCCCAGCGTGGTCGGGTACCAGCGCCGCCACTGCAGATCGGCGACCCGTCCCAGCGAGGCGTTGGCGGTCTGGAACACCGTGGTCGCGCCGATGCCCTGGTAGCGCAGCGGCGCGTTCCGGGTGCCGCCGGTGATCAGCACGTCGCCGCTGTCGGGCATCAGCCATTGGCCGGCGCAGAAGTTGTTGACCGTGGTGGTGTTGGAAAGCACCGCGAACGCCTCGGGCGTGAAGCCGCGGGTGGGGTCCCACACCGAGTAGTCCCGCTGGCCGCCCTGCCGCCCGTCCGAGGTGGCCCCGAAACTGAGCACCCGACCGTCCGGGGTCAGCGCCCAGTGGATGGGCACGCTGGGCCAGGGCTGGACCGAACCGAAGGCGCCGCGCGCGGCGGCGTCCGGGGCGGCGGGGGGCGTGAAGCCGCGCCGCAGCCCGGTGGCGCGCCAGGACCAGGGTGCGAGCGAGGGCGGGGCCGCGGTGGACGCCAAGTCCTCTTCGCTCGGCAGCGTGGCCGGCTCCGTGGGGGTGGCGCCAGCGGCGCTGGCCGCGCTGAGCAGCAACAGCAGCCCCAGTGGGCGCCGGGCGTGGAACGGGGCAACGGGCATCGGGCCACCTCCTGCGCGGGCGGGCCGCAGGCCCGTCAAGCACAGGATAGGCGGATCGAGGGCGCCGGGCTGTCCCCAAGTCCGGGTGGAAGGCCGATGCCTGGCCTGAAATGGAACAAGCCGGTGGCGCACAGGGCGCACACCGGCTTGCAGCAGGGCTGGCGGGCCGGCGTCAGGCGCCGGCCACGGACATCACAGCAGGTGCTTGACGCCGTCCTTCTCGCCTTCGAGTTCGGCCAGGGTCTTGTTGATGCACTCTTGCGAGAACGCATCGATGGGCAGGCCCTCGACGATCTTGTACTCGCCGCCTTCGCAGGTGACGGGGTAGCCGAACATGGTTTCGGCGGGGATGCCGTACTCACCCTTGGACGGCACGCCCATGGTGACCCAGGCGCCGTTGGTGCCCAGGGCCCAGTCGCGCATGTGGTCGATGGCGGCGTTGGCGGCCGAGGCGGCCGACGACACGCCACGGGCGGCGATGATGGCCGCGCCACGCTTGCCGACGGTGGGCAGGAACACGTCCTTGTTCCACTCGTGGTCGTTGATCATGTCCTTGACCGAGGCGCCGTCGATGGTGGCGAAGCGGTAGTCGGCGTACATGGTCGGCGAGTGGTTGCCCCACACGGCCAGCTTCTCGATGGCGGCGACCGGCTTGCCGGTCTTGGCAGCCAGCTGCGAAGCGGCACGGTTGTGGTCCAGGCGCAGCATGGCGGTGAAGTTCTTGGCCGGCAGGTCCGGGGCCGACTTCATGGCGATGTAGGCGTTGGTGTTGGCGGGGTTGCCGACGACCAGCACCTTGACGTTGCGCGAGGCCACGGCGTTCAGGGCCTTGCCCTGGGCGGTGAAGATCTGGGCGTTGGCGGCCAGCAGGTCGGCGCGCTCCATGCCGGGGCCGCGGGGACGGGCGCCGACCAGCAGGGCGTAGTCGGTGTCCTTGAAGGCTTCCATCGGGTCGCTGTGGGCTTCGATGCCGGCCAGCAGCGGGAAGGCGCAGTCTTCCAGCTCCATGATCACGCCCTTCAGGGCTTCCTGGGCCTTCTCGACCGGCACTTCCAGCAGTTGCAGGATCACGGGCTGGTCCTTGCCCAGCATTTCGCCGGAAGCGATGCGGAACAGCAGGGCGTAACCGATCTGGCCAGCGGCGCCGGTGACGGCCACGCGAACGGGTTTCTTGCTCATGGGGAGACTCCGGAGGAGAGGAGGAGAAAAGGGGAGGAGATTGCGGTCACCGGCTGACGCGGGCCTGTCGGGCCGCCTCGTGAGGCTTGCCGGGCGGCAGCCACGCGAGTGTAGCGGGCGAGTCTAGGGGGCAACCCGGGGTGTGTCAATATTCTTATGTCTTATATAAGACATTGGTCGGGGATTCGTGGACGAGCGCCCGGGCGCTGTGCTGCAATCGCGCCCCATGCCCGCCATCCCGCCCGCCGCTCCCCAGGACGCCGAGCCGACCGTGCCCGCCGTCGAGGGCCCGGCGTTCAGTCCGCTCTACCAGCAGATCAAGTCGCTGCTGGTCAAGAGCCTGCAGGGCGGCGAGTGGAAGCCCGGCGAATCCATCCCCAGCGAGATCGAACTGGCGCAGCGTTTTCGCGTCAGCCAGGGCACGGTCCGCAAGGCGATCGACGAGCTGGCCGCCGAGAACCTGGTGGTGCGCCGCCAGGGCAAGGGCACCTTCGTGGCGACCCACGCCGAAGAGAACATCCAGTACCGATTCCTGCGGCTGGCCCCGGACGAAGGCCCTGCCACCGGCATGGCCAGGCGCTTCCTGGATTGCCGCCGGATGCGGGCGCCGGCCGATGTGGCCCGGGCCCTGGACCTGAAGGCGGGCGAGAGCGCGTTGCTGGTGCGCCGCACCCTCAGCCGCAACGGCCAGCCGGTGGTGCTCGACGAGATCTGGCTGCCGGCCGCGCCCTTCAAGGGCTTGAGCGCCGAGCGCCTGTCCCAGTACGCCGGCCCGATGTACGGCCTGTTCGAGAGCGAATTCGGCGTGCGGATGATCCGCGCCGAGGAAAAGATCCGCGCCGTGGCCGCCGACACCGCCACTGCCGAATTGCTCGAGGTGGCGCCCGGCACTCCCCTGCTGAGCGTCGAGCGTCTGGCCCACACCTACGGCGACCGTCCGGTGGAGCTGCGCCGGGGTCTCTACAACACCGCCACCCACTACTACCGCAACGAGCTGAACTGAGTGCGCCGCGACGCTGCAACCCTGACGGTGGCAAGCCCTCTGAAAGCTTGCTGCGCTGCAATAGAATCTTTCGGTTTCAGTTGCGTTACGCGCTGAAGCGCCGATCCCCCCCGATCCCCGTCCTCCTTCCCGAGCGATCACAACAAGGACTGACTTCATGGCCGACACGCTCAAGCAACGCCCGGAGTTCCGCAACATCCATGTCACGGACCTCCGCAACTACAGGATGCCGGCAGCCGCCTACTCATCCATCCTGCACCGCATCAGCGGCATGATCATGTTTCTGCTGCTGCCCTTCGTGGTCTGGCTGTTCGACACCAGCCTGACCTCCGAAGTGAGCTTCGAGGCGTTCAAGAGCGCCTTCGTCGCCGGCCTGGGTCCGATCCCGGGCGTGCTGGTCAAGCTGGTGACCCTGGCCCTGATCTGGGGCTACCTGCACCACTTCACCGCCGGCGTGCGGCACCTGTGGATGGACGCCACCCACAGCGTCAGCAAGGAGCAGGGCAAGAGCTCCGCCGTGCTCACCATGGCGATCACCCTGGTGCTGACCGCCGGCCTGGGCGCCAAGCTCTTCGGCCTGTACTGAACCGCCCCGAAAGGACACGAGACATGGCAATCGAACACGGTTCCAAGCGCCTGGTCGTTGGCGCCGGCTACGGCCTGCGCGACTGGATGGCCCAGCGCGCCACCGCGGTGCTGATGGCACTCTTCACCGTCGTGCTGCTGGTGCAGGTGCTGCTGCCCGGCGAGATGGGCTACGACCGCTGGGCCGGCATCTTCTCCGCCCAGTGGATGAAGTTCCTGACCTTCGCCCTCATCATCTCGCTCGCCTGGCACGCCTGGGTCGGCGTGCGCGACATCTGGATGGACTACATCAAGCCGGTGGGCCTGCGCCTGGCGCTGCACGTCTTCACCCTCGTCTGGCTGGCCGGCTGCACCGGCTGGGCCGTCCAAGTCCTGTGGCGCCTGTGATCGCCTGGCTCCACGACTGAGAAGAGACACACCATGACCCAAGTTTCCAAGCGCAAGTTCGACGTCGTGATCGTCGGTGCCGGTGGTTCCGGCATGCGCGCCTCGCTGCAACTGTCCCTGGCCGGCCTGAACGTGGCCGTGCTGTCCAAGGTCTTCCCGACCCGCTCGCACACCGTCGCTGCCCAGGGCGGCATCGGTGCCTCGCTGGGCAACATGTCGGAAGACAACTGGCACTACCACTTCTTCGACACCGTCAAGGGCTCCGACTGGCTCGGCGACCAGGACGCGATCGAATTCATGTGCCGTGAAGCGCCCAAGGTCGTCTACGAGCTCGAGCACTTCGGCATGCCGTTCGACCGCAACCCCGACGGCACGATCTACCAGCGTCCGTTCGGCGGCCACACCGCCAACTACGGCGAGAAGCCGGTCCAGCGCGCCTGCGCCGCGGCCGACCGCACCGGCCACGCCCTGCTGCACACCCTGTACCAGCAGAACGTCAAGGCCCGCACCAACTTCTTCGTCGAGTGGATGGCCCTCGACCTGATCCGCGACGCCGAAGGCGACGTGGTCGGTGTCACCGCCCTCGAGATGGAGACCGGTGACGTCCACATCCTGGAAGCCAAGACCGTGCTGCTGGCCACCGGTGGTGCCGGCCGCATCTTCGCCGCCTCGACCAACGCCTTCATCAACACCGGTGACGGCCTGGGCATGGCCGCCCGTGCCGGCCTGCCGCTGCAGGACATGGAGTTCTGGCAGTTCCACCCGACCGGCGTGGCCGGTGCCGGCGTGCTGCTGACCGAAGGCTGCCGCGGCGAGGGCGCGATCCTGCGCAACGCCAACGGCGAGCGTTTCATGGAGCGCTATGCCCCGACGCTGAAGGACCTGGCCCCGCGCGACTTCGTGTCCCGCTCGATGGACCAGGAGATCAAGGAAGGTCGCGGCTGCGGTCCCAACAAGGACTACGTGCTGCTCGACATGACCCACCTGGGTGCCGAGACCATCCTCAAGCGCCTGCCCTCGGTCTACGAGATCGGCCACAACTTCGCCAACGTCGACATCACCAAGGAGCCGATCCCGGTGGTGCCGACCATCCACTACCAGATGGGTGGCATCCCGACCAACGTCAATGGCCAGGTCGTCATCCCGAAGAACGGCGACGCCCGCTCGGTGGTGAACGGTCTGTACGCCGTGGGCGAGTGCTCCTGCGTGTCGGTGCACGGCGCCAACCGCCTGGGCACCAACTCGCTGCTGGACCTGGTGGTCTTCGGCCGCGCCGCCGGCAACCACATCGTGGCCAGCGCGCTCAAGCAGAAGAACCACAAGCCGCTGCCGGCCGATGCCGCCGACGCCACGCTGGCCCGTCTGGCCCGCCTGGACAGCGCCAAGAACGGCGAATACGCCCAGGACGTCGCCAACGACATCCGCTCGACGATGCAGAAGCACGCCGGCGTGTTCCGCACCCAGAAGTCGATGGACGAGGGCGTCAAGGCCATCGCCGCGGTGGCCGAGCGCGTCAAGTCGATCGGCCTGAAGGACACCTCCAAGGTCTTCAACACCGCCCGCATCGAGGCCCTGGAAGTCGACAACCTGATCGAGGCCGCCAAGGCCACGATGATCTCGGCGGCCGCCCGTCCGGAAAGCCGTGGCGCGCACGCCCACGACGACTTCCCGAACCGCGACGACGCGAACTGGATGAAGCACACGCTGTGGTACTCCGAAGGCAACCGCCTGGACTACAAGCCGGTGAACCTGCAGCCGCTGACCGTCGAATCCGTGCCGCCCAAGGCCCGTACCTTCTGATCGCCACGAGAGGACACCCACATCATGGCTGACAAGCGCACTTTCCAGATCTACCGCTACGACCCCGACAAGGACGCCAAGCCGTACATGCAGACCATCGAGATCGAACTCGAAGGCAATGAACGCATGCTGCTGGACGCCCTGGTCAAGCTCAAGGCGGTCGACCCGACCCTGAGCTTCCGCCGCTCCTGCCGCGAAGGCGTCTGCGGCTCGGACGCGATGAACATCAACGGCAAGAACGGCCTGGCCTGCCTGACCAACATGCGCACCCTGCCGCAGACGGTCGTGCTGCGCCCGCTGCCCGGCCTGCCGGTGATCCGCGACCTGATCGTGGACATGACCCAGTTCTTCAAGCAGTACCACTCGATCAAGCCCTACCTGGTCAACGAGACCCTGCCGCCCGAGAAGGAGCGTCTGCAGTCGCCCGAGCAGCGTGAGGAGCTGGACGGCCTGTACGAGTGCATCCTGTGCGCCAGCTGCTCCACCAGCTGCCCGAGCTTCTGGTGGAACCCGGACAAGTTCGTCGGCCCGGCCGGTCTGCTGCAGGCCTACCGCTTCATCGCCGACAGCCGCGACCAGGACACCTCGGCCCGCCTCGACAACCTCGAGGATCCGTACCGCCTGTTCCGCTGCCACACCATCATGAACTGCGTCGACGTCTGCCCGAAGGGCCTGAACCCGACGAAGGCCATCGGCAAGATCAAGGAACTGATGGTGCGCCGCGCCGTCTGACGGCGCCCTGGCGTCAAGCTCTCGCAAGGCCAGCCATGAACACTGACACCCTGACGGCCACCGACGTCAGCCGCCTGAAATGGCGCTGCCGTCGCGGCCTGCTCGAGAATGACTTGTTCGTGGAGCGCTTTTTCCGCCGCCACGAGGATTCGCTCACGCGGACCCAGGTGGAAGGGCTGCAGTCCCTGATGGACCTGGCCGATAACGATCTGCTCGATCTGCTGTTGGCCCGCAAGGAGCCCGAAGGCGAACTCGACAGGCCCGAGGTGCGGGACGTTCTGGCGCAGCTGCGCCAACCCGGTTGAAGAACGATTTGTCTTAGAAAGGACCCGACGATGACCCCGTCCGACGTGAAAGCCACCCTGTCGTTCTCCGACGGCAGCCCCAGCATGGACCTGCCGATCTACAAGGGCACCATCGGCCCTGACGTGATCGACATCCGAAAGCTCTACGGCCAGACCGGCAAGTTCACCTATGACCCGGGCTTCCTGAGCACCGCGTCGTGCAACTCGACCATCACCTACATCGATGGCGACAAGGGTGAGCTGCTGTACCGTGGCTACCCGATCGAGCAGCTGGCGGTCAACTGCGACTACCTGGACACCTGCTACCTACTGCTGTACGGAGAGCTGCCCAACGCCGAGCAGCGCGGCACGTTCCACTCGCGTGTGATCAACCACACGATGGTCAACGAGCAGATGCAGTTCTTCCTGCGCGGTTTCCGCCGTGACGCGCACCCGATGGCTGTCCTGACCGGTCTGGTGGGCGCCCTGTCGGCCTTCTACCACGACAGCACCGACATCAATAACCCCGAGCACCGCGAGATCGCGGCGATCCGCCTGATCGCCAAGATGCCGACGCTCGTGGCCATGGCCTACAAGTACAGCATCGGCCAGCCCTTCATCTACCCGAAGAACGACCTGTCCTACGCCGGCAACTTCATGCGCATGATGTTTGCCACCCCGTGCGAGGAGTACAAGGTCAACCCGGTCATCGAGCGCGCGCTCGACCGCATCTTCATCCTGCACGCCGACCACGAGCAGAACGCCTCCACCTCCACCGTGCGGCTGTGCGGCTCGTCGGGTACCAACCCGTTCGCGGCCATCGCGGCCGGCGTGGCCTGCCTGTGGGGTCCGTCGCACGGCGGCGCCAACGAGGCCTGCCTGAACATGCTGGAAGACATCCAGCGGATGGGTGGCGTCGCCAAGGTCGGCGAGTTCATGAACCAGGTGAAGGACAAGAACTCCGGCGTCAAGCTGATGGGCTTCGGTCACCGCGTGTACAAGAACTACGACCCGCGTGCCAAGCTGATGCGCGAGACCTGCCACGAGGTCCTGAACGAGCTGGGTCTGCACGACGACCCGCTGTTCAAGCTGGCCATGCAGCTCGAGAAGATCGCCCTGGAAGACGACTACTTCGTCGCCCGCAAGCTGTACCCGAACGTCGACTTCTACTCCGGCATCGTGCAGCGTGCGATCGGCATCCCGGTGTCGCTGTTCACCGCGATCTTCGCCCTGGCCCGCACCGTGGGCTGGATCGCCCAGCTCAACGAGATGATCGCCGACCCCGAGTACAAGATCGGTCGTCCGCGTCAGCTCTTCGTGGGCGCCGGCAACCGCGACGTCAAGCCGCTGGCCCAGCGCTGATCCGGCTGTCCGTCGCCCTCCGGGGCGGTGGCGCTCGGCTCAAAGGAAAGCCGCCCCTGGGGGCGGCTTTTTTCATGGTGCCGGGATGCGTGGGGCTCAGTCGGCCCGGGCTGGGGCGTCGCCCTCTGGCGGTCTTCCGCCTGGGTCCACGGCCTGGCTGCTGGCGGCTGTGTCCGCGGGCGCTGGTGCGGCGGGGCCGCCATCGGCCGCCTCGGGCGGCCTCGGTGGCGGGTCCTCCGGCGCGAGCAGGCTTGCCTGGTCGGCGGGTGGTTCGGCCTGGGGCGTGCTGGCGGAGGCCTTGGGTCTGGCCCGGTGGCGGGACCTGCGCGGGGCGGCGTCCGCGGCGGCGGCGGGCGCGATCGGCTCGGCGGCCGGCAGGGCGCCGGCACAGCTGCGCATGCCGTGGAAGCCTGACAGGTCGTCCGGCGCGGCGCTGTGGCGGGCCCCGGGCCGGTGCAGGCGGAGCGCCTGCGCAGTGGAGGCGCCGCACAGGACACGAGCACCTGCGCCGGGCTGCGGGGCGTGGCAGCTGCTGAGGGCCCAGGCACTCGGCCCGGCGTTCGGCTGGGGCTGGGTGGCCAGGTCGGCGGTCCATTCAAGGACTGCGCCCCAGGCGATGCCGTCGGTGGCGCGGGCGGCGGCTTCCCACTCGTCGGCGCTCGGGAGGCGGCGGCCAGCCCAGCGGCACCAGGCCTCGGCCTCGTGCAGGCTCAGGTGGACCGCCGGGGCGGCCGGGTCCAACGGCACCCAGCGGCCGAAGTGGGCCTGCTTCCAGCCGCCGTCCTCGTCGCGGGCCAGGGCCCGGGGATGGCACAGGTTCTGGCGTTGGCGCCAGGACCAGCCGGCCGGGCTCCACCACTGGGGGTCCTCGTAGCCGCCGGCCTCATGGAAGGGCAGGAAGCGGCCCCAACGCAAGGGGTGCCGGTCGATCTCGAAGGCGGGCAAGGCCACGGTGCGGGCGGGGCCCTCGTCCGGCGCGCGCCAGGCCACCGAGGCCGGCGAACCCAGGGTGTGCTCGCCCGCGGGGATGGCGAGTGCGCCGTCGTCCACGACCGGTGCCGGCCAGGCGGGCAGGGTGTCGCCGGGCCAGTGGCCAAGGGACTGGGCGAGCTGCAGCCAGCGGCTGCGCTCCAGGTCTTCGTGCCACAGCAGGGCTCGGAAGGGCTCCAGCGCGGCGGCAGTCGGGGTGCGTCCCAGGGCGGCCAGCAGCCCCAGACTGCGCTCCCGCCGCCGCGCCAGTTCGCGGCCGATGGCCGGCCAGCCGGGCAGGGGCTGGTGCCAGCGGGCGGTGTGGGTCACGCGGCGCGGGTCCAGGGCCGCGTCCTCGCTGGCGCTGCGGGCGGCGGCCCGGGCTGCGTTGGCGCTGGCCTCCAGCCCCTGCAAGCGCAGCGGATTGCGGGCCAGCCACCAGTCTTCCAGCCAGCCCAGGTGGCCCAGCTGCCAGCGCGGCGGGGTGTGTTCAGGCAGGTAGCGCAGCTCCATGGCCGGGCCCAGGTGCTGGGCCAGGCCCTGCACCAGGGGCCACCAGGCCTGGCGGCTCTGGCGCAGCGCGGCGGCCAATTCGGGGGCGCCGCCGGCGCCGATCAGCAGGGGGGATTCGAGGTCCATCGGGCCCGGATTATCGGGGCGCTCAACGGGGGCGCCTCGGGCGCCTCAGACGGTGGCCGCGGCCAGCCCGTTCTCGAAGTGGGCGCGCATCAGGCGGCCGGAGGCCGCGCTGTCGCGGGCCTGCAGGGCCCGCATCAGGGCGCGGTGCTCGGCCAGCGATTCCTGCAGGCGGCCGCTCTTGAACAGGGAGTGGTGGCGGTTGAGCTTCATCACCTTGCGCAGGTCGCCCACGATCTGCTGGCGCCAGCGGTTGCCGGCGATCTCCAGCAGGCGCAGGTGGAAGCGCTCGTTGAGGTCGAAGAAGGCGTCGCGCCGGTCGGCCTCGCGCTCCAGGGCGTCATGCAGGGTCTGCAGCTCGTCCAGTTCGGCCGCGGGCGCGCGCTCGGCGACCTCGGCCGCGGCATCGCTCTCGAGCAGACCCAGCAGCCGGTAGACCTGGCGCACATCCTCGGCCGACATCTCGGTGACATAGGCGCCGCGGCGTACCTTCATGGTCACCAGGCCCTCGACGGCCAGCACCTTCAGGGCCTCGCGCAGGGGGGTGCGGCTGATGCCGTACTCGATGGCCAGCTTCTGTTCGTCGATCCAGCTGCCGGGCTCCAGGGCGCGGTTGAAGATCTGCTCGCGCAGCTTCTCGGCCACCTGTTGGTACAGGGCGCGCGGAGCGAAGGGGGAATCGGCGGCGTCGGGCACGGTTGTCAGGCTGCGTTCAAGTCTGTATTCATAATTATGCATCATGTATCATCTGAGGCTCAGCCCCCCAGGCGGTGAAACACCCTTGGAAGCGGCCACAGCCCCCCGGAGCCACGAGATGTCGAACGCGAACGAATTCAACCCGGCCAGCCTTGAGCAGTGGGCCAAGGCCGCCGCCAAGTCCGCCCCCGGCGGTCAGGTCGATGCCCTGAACTGGCACACCCCCGAGGGCCTGACGGTCAAGCCGCTCTACACCGCCGAAGACACCGCGGCACTGCCCTTCGGCAACACGCTGCCGGGCTTCGAGCCTTTCATCCGCGGCCCGCAGGCCACGATGTACGCGGTGCGGCCCTGGACCATCCGCCAGTACGCCGGCTTCTCGACCGCCGAGGAGTCCAACGCCTTCTACCGCAAGGCGCTGGCCGCCGGCGGCCAGGGCGTGAGCGTGGCCTTCGACCTGGCCACCCACCGCGGCTATGACAGCGACCATCCGCGGGTGACCGGCGACGTCGGCAAGGCCGGTGTGGCCATCGACAGCGTCGAGGACATGAAGATCCTGTTCGACGGCATCCCGCTGGACAAGGTCAGCGTGTCGATGACGATGAACGGCGCGGTGCTGCCGGTGCTGGCCGGCTACGTGGTGGCGGCCGAGGAGCAGGGCGTCAGCCAGGACAAGCTGTCCGGGACCATCCAGAACGACATCCTCAAGGAGTTCATGGTCCGCAACACCTACATCTACCCGCCCGAGCCGTCGATGAAGATCATCGGCGACATCATCGAGTACACGGCGCAGAAGATGCCGAAGTTCAACTCGATCAGCATCTCGGGCTACCACATGCAGGAAGCCGGCGCCAACCAGGCGCTGGAGCTGGCCTTCACCCTGGCCGATGGCAAGGAGTACGTGAAGACCGCGATGGCCAAGGGACTGGACGTGGACGACTTCGCCGGCCGCCTGAGCTTCTTCTGGGCGATCGGGATGAACTTCTACCTCGAGATCGCCAAGATGCGCGCGGCGCGCCTGCTGTGGTGCCGCATCATGAAGGGTTTCGGGGCGAAGAACCCCAAGAGCCAGATGCTGCGCACGCACTGCCAGACCAGCGGTTGGAGCCTGACCGAGCAGGACCCGTACAACAACGTGGTCCGCACCACGATCGAGGCCATGGCCGCGGTCTTCGGCGGCACCCAGAGCCTGCACACCAACTCGCTGGACGAGGCGATCGCCCTGCCCACCGAGTTCAGTGCCCGCATCGCCCGCAACACCCAGCTGATCATCCAGGAAGAGACCCACATCACCAGCGTGGTCGACCCCTGGGCCGGCAGCTACATGATGGAGACGCTGACCCAGCAGATGGCCGACAAGGCCTGGGCCCTCATCGAGGAGGTCGAGGCCATGGGCGGCATGACCAAGGCGGTGGACAGTGGCTGGGCCAAGCTCAAGATCGAGGCCAGCGCGGCCGAGAAGCAGGCCCGCATCGACTCCGGCAAGGACGTGATCGTCGGCGTCAACAAGTACAAGCTGGCCAAGGAAGACCCGGTCGAGATCCTCGAGGTGGACAACGTCCGCGTGCGCGAGGCCCAGATCGCCCGCCTGCAGCGGATCAAGGCCAGCCGCGACACCGCGCAGGTGCAGGCCGCGCTCGAGGCGCTGACCGCCGCTGCGCAATCCGGCCAGGGCAACCTGCTGGACCTCTCGATCCAGGCGATCCGCCTGCGCGCCACCGTGGGCGAGGTCAGCGATGCGCTGGAAAAGGTGTTCGGCCGCCACCGTGCGGACATCCAGAAGGTGACCGGTGTGTACGCTGCCGCCTACGACTCGGCCGAGGGCTGGGACAAGCTGAAGGACGAGATCAACGCCTTTGCCGAGCAGGCCGGCCGCCGCCCGCGGGTGATGATCGCCAAGCTGGGCCAGGACGGCCACGACCGCGGCGCCAAGGTGGTGGCCACGGCCTTCGCCGACCTGGGCTTTGACGTGGACATGGGCCCGCTGTTCCAGACCCCCGAGGAATGCGCGCGCCAGGCGATCGAGAACGACGTCCACGCGGTGGGCGTGTCCACCCTGGCCGCCGGCCACAAGACCCTGGTGCCGGCCATCATCGCCGAGCTCCGGAAGCAGGGCGCCGACGACATCATCGTCTTCGTCGGCGGCGTGATCCCGGCGCAGGACTACGGCTTCCTGTTCGATGCCGGCGTCAAGGGCGTCTACGGCCCCGGCACCCCGATCCCCGCCAGCGCCAAGGACGTGCTGGAACAGATCCGTCAGGCCCAGGGCCTCTGAGCCGGAGCAGCCCGGATGCCGCACCAGCACCGCGCCCCCGAGGGCCTGACGCTTTCGCCCGCCGGCGAGGACGATTTCGAGGCCCTGCTGGCCCTGCGCATGGCCGCCATGCGCGAGAGCCTGGAGAAGGTCGGTCGATTCGATCCCCAGCGCGCGCGCGAGCGCCTGTCGCGCGGCTACCTGCCCGCCTACACCCGCCACATCCGCCTGCAGGGCGAGTTGGTGGGCTTCGTGGTGCTGGTCCCGCGCGAAAAGGACTGGCTGCTCGACCACCTCTACATCCACCCCAGTGCCCAGGCCCAAGGCATCGGCTCGTGGGTGCTGGACCGGGTGCTGCAGGAGGCCGACGCCCAGCACATGGCCGTCAGCGTCACCGCGCTCAAGCACTCCGACGCCAACCGCTTCTACCTGCGCCACGGCTTCGTGCTGCAGGCCGAGGGCGAGTGGGACCTGTACTACCTGCGCCCGGCGAAATGACCCTCTCCCGTAGCGCCTGCGGCGCTCCCCCAGGCACGACTGCGGGGGACGCCACGAGCGGCCTGGCCATGCCGGTGCCGCCGTCGCCGCTGGACGGCACCGCCGCACTGCCCGACGCGGACGCGCTGCTGCTGCAGCAGGTCACGGCGGGCGAGCCGGCGCCGCGCCGCCGCGCGGTGGCCAAGACCATCACGCTGCTGGAAAGCACCCGCGCCGACCACCGCCTGCGCGCCGACGCGCTGCTCAACGCGCTGCTGCCGCACACCGGCCGCAGCTTCCGCCTGGGCATCTCCGGCGTGCCCGGCGTGGGCAAGAGCACCTTCATCGAGGCCCTGGGCCTGCACCTGATCGGCCAGGGCCACCGCGTGGCGGTGCTGGCGATCGACCCCTCCAGCAGCGTCTCGGGCGGCTCCATCCTGGGCGACAAGACCCGCATGGAACAGCTCAGCGTGCACCCCTCGGCCTACATCCGCCCCAGCCCCAGCAGCGGCAACCTGGGCGGCGTGGCCGAGCGCACCCGCGAGGCCCTGCTGGTGTGCGAGGCCGCCGGCCACGACGTGGTCATCGTCGAGACCGTGGGCGTGGGCCAGAGCGAGACCGCGGTCCACGGCATGACCGACATGTTCTGCCTGCTGCAGTTGCCCAACGCCGGCGACGAGCTGCAGGCGATCAAGAAGGGCGTGATGGAGCTGGCGGACCTGGTCGTCATCAACAAGGCCGATATCGACGAGCACGCCGCCACCCGCGCCCGGGCCCAGATCACCAGCTCGCTGCGCATCTACGGCCACCAGGGCCATCCGGACCGCATGACCGGCGACGACACCCTCTGGCAACCCACGGTGCTGCAGATGAGTGCCCTCAAGGCCACCGGCATCCAGGAGTTCTGGCAGACCGTGGGCCGCTACCGCGACCTGCAGACACGCAGCGGCCGGCTGGACGCGCGCCGCCGCGCCCAGGACGAGGCCTGGATGTGGGAGCGCATCGAGAGCGGGCTGCGCCAGCGCTTCCGCAGCCACCCGGCCGTGCAGGCCCGGCTGGCCGACACCACCGACGCGGTCTGGCAGGGGCGCATCGCGGCATCGGTTGCCGCGCGCCGCCTGCTCGACCTCTTTTCCTGAACACCCGATTTCACGCAGGACTCACCGAGGAGCCACAACATGCACGACATCCAGCAGATGCTCGAGGAAAAGCGAGCCAAGGCCCGTCTGGGCGGCGGCCAGAAGCGCATCGACGCGCAGCACAAGAAGGGCAAGCTGACCGCGCGCGAGCGCCTGGAGCTGCTGTTCGACGAAGGCACCTTCGAAGAATGGGACATGTTCGTCGAGCACCGCTGCGTCGACTTCGGCATGGACGAGACCAAGATCCCCGGCGACGGCGTGGTCACCGGCTACGGCATGATCAACGGCCGCCTGGCCTTCGCCTTCAGCCAGGACTTCACCGTCTTCGGCGGCGCGCTCTCCGAGACCCACGCCGAGAAGATCTGCAAGGTCATGGACCAGGCGATGAAGGTGGGCGCGCCGGTGATCGGCCTGAACGACTCGGGCGGCGCCCGCATCCAGGAAGGCGTGGCCTCGCTGGGCGGCTACGCCGACGTGTTCCAGAAGAACGTGATGGCCTCGGGCGTGATCCCGCAGATCTCCATGATCATGGGGCCGTGTGCCGGTGGCGCCGTGTACTCGCCCTCGATGACCGACTTCATCTTCATGGTGAAGGACAGCTCCTACATGTTCGTCACCGGCCCCGAGGTGGTGAAGACCGTGACCCACGAGGAGGTCACCGCCGAGGAGCTGGGCGGCGCGTCCACCCACACCACCAAGAGCGGCGTGGCCGACCTGGCCTTCGACAACGACGTCGAGGCCCTGCTGATGCTGCGCCGCTTCTTCAACTACCTGCCGTTGAACAACCGCGAGAAGCCGCCGGTGCGCCCCAGCGGCGACTCGGCCCACCGCCTGGACCACTCGCTCGACACCCTGGTGCCGGACAACCCGAACAAGCCCTATGACATCAAGGAGCTGATCGGCAAGGTGGTGGACGACGGCGACTTCTTCGAGCTGCAGCCCGACTACGCCGCCAACATCGTCATCGGCATGGCCCGCATGGAAGGCCAGACCGTGGGCATCGTGGCCAACAACCCGCTGGTGCTGGCCGGCTGCCTGGACATCAAGAGCAGCATCAAGGCGGCGCGCTTCGTGCGCTTCTGCGACGCCTTCAACATCCCGGTCGTCACCTTCGTCGACGTGCCCGGCTTCATGCCCGGCACCTCGCAGGAGTACGGCGGCATCATCAAGCACGGCGCCAAGCTGCTCTACGCGTACGCCGAATGCACCGTGCCCAAGATCACCGTCATCACCCGCAAGGCCTACGGTGGCGCCTACGACGTGATGGCCTCCAAGCACCTGCGCGGTGACGTCAACTTCGCCTGGCCCAACGCCGAGATCGCGGTGATGGGCGCCAAGGGCGCGGTGGAGATCATCTTCCGCGAGGACAAGGGCGACCCCGAGAAGCTGGCCGCACGTGAGGCCGAATACAAGGCCCGCTTCGCCAACCCCTTCGTGGCGGGCGCTCGCGGCTTCATCGACGACGTGATCCAGCCGCACGAGACGCGCAAGCGCATCTGCCGCTCGCTGGTGATGCTGCGTGACAAGAAGTTGGAAAACCCGTGGCGCAAGCACGGGAACATTCCGCTGTAACGGTGCCCCCACGTTCCCTGCCGGTCGCTGCCCCCCCGAGGGGGCTCATGCAGCGGACCGGCGGAGCCGGATCCGCGCATGCGGCTTGGTTGAAATTCAGAGCGACGCGAAGCGGAGCTCGTTGATCGAAGGTCAACGCTATGTTCAAGAAGATTCTGATTGCGAACCGCGGCGAGATCGCTTGCCGGGTGATCAAGACCGCCCGGAAGATGGGCATCCAGACCGTGGCGGTCTACTCCGAGGCCGACAAGGACGCCCGCCACGTGGAGCTGGCCGACGAGGCCGTGCTGCTGGGCCCGGCGCCCTCGCGCGAGTCCTACCTGGTGGCCGAGAAGATCATCGCCGCGGCCAAGGCCACCGGCGCCGAGGCCATCCACCCGGGCTACGGCTTCCTGTCCGAGAACGAGGCCTTCGCCAAGCGTTGCGAGGACGAGGGCATCGCCTTCATCGGCCCGCGCCACTTCAGCATCGCCGCGATGGGCGACAAGATCGCCTCGAAGAAGCTGGCGAATGAGGCGAAAGTCAACACCATTCCCGGCTACAACGACGCCATCGACACGCCCGAGCAGGCGGTGGAGATCGCCAAGGGCATTGGCTACCCGGTGATGATCAAGGCCTCGGCCGGCGGCGGTGGCAAGGGCCTGCGCGTGGCCTTCAACGACAAGGAGGCCTTCGAGGGCTTCTCGTCGTGCCGCAACGAGGCCCGCAACAGCTTCGGCGACGACCGCGTCTTCATCGAGAAGTACGTGCTCGAGCCGCGCCACATCGAGATCCAGGTGCTGGGCGACAGCCACGGCAACGTGGTCTACCTGAACGAGCGCGAGTGCTCGATCCAGCGCCGCCACCAGAAGGTGATCGAGGAGGCGCCGAGCCCCTTCATCAGCGACGCCACCCGCCAGGCCATGGGCGAGCAGGCCGTGGCCCTGGCCAAGGCGGTGAAGTACCAGAGCGCCGGCACGGTGGAGTTCGTGGTCGGCAAGGACCAGGACTTCTATTTCCTGGAGATGAACACCCGCCTGCAGGTGGAGCACCCGGTCACCGAGTGCATCACCGGTCTGGACCTGGTCGAGCAGATGATCCGCGTGGCGGCCGGCGAGAAGCTGTCCTTCGGCCAGGCCGACATCAAGCGCGAGGGCTGGGCGATCGAGTGCCGCATCAACGCGGAGGACCCGTTCCGCAACTTCCTGCCGTCCACCGGCCGCCTGGTCAAGTACGCGCCGCCGGCGGCGGACCTGGAGCAAGGCACCGAGACCCTGCAGGGCCCGGCCTACCACGGCGGCCGCTTCGGTGGCGTGCGCGTGGACACCGGTGTCTACGAAGGCGGCGAGATCCCGATGTTCTACGACTCGATGATCGCCAAGCTCATCGTGCATGGGAAGGACCGCTTGGATGCCATCGCCAAGATGCGCGAGGCGCTCAACGCCTTCGTGATCCGCGGCATCAGCAGCAACATCCCCTTCCAGGCCGCGCTGCTGGCCCACCCGAAGTTCGTCACCGGTCAGTTCAACACCGGCTTCATCGCCGAGCACTACGCCAAGGGCTTCCGCGCCGAGGACGTGCCGCACGACGAGCCGCTGTTCCTGGTGGCCCTGGCCGCCTTCGTGCGCCGCAAGGCGCGCGAGCGCGCCGCCGGCATCACCGGTCAGCTGCCGGGCCATGAGGTCGCGCACAAGAACGATCTGGTGGTGGTGCAGCTGGGTGCCGAAGGCCGGCACGTCTACCACGACGTCACCCTGGGCGACTTCGACCCGAAGACCGGCACCGCCGACGTGACCGTGGGCGGCAAGACCTTCGCCATCCAGAGCCATACCAAGTTGGGCGAGGTGCTGATGGTGGGCCGGGTCAATGGCCAGGCCTTCAGCGCCCAGGTCGAGCGCGGTTCGGCCAAGCAACCCCTGGCGATGCGCGTGGCCCACAACGGCACCGCGATCGACGCGATGGTGCTGCTGCCCCGTGCGGCGGAGCTGCACAAGCTGATGCCCTACAAGGCGCCGCCGGACCTGTCCAAGTTCCTGCTCTCGCCGATGCCGGGCCTGCTGGTGGACGTGGCCGTCACGGTGGGCCAGAAGGTGCTGGCCGGCGAGAAGCTGGCCGTCATCGAGGCGATGAAGATGGAGAACATCCTGGTCGCCACGCAGGACTGCGTGGTCAAGGAGGTCCGTGCCCACAAGGGTGAGAGCCTGAGCGTGGACCAGGCCATCATCGCGTTTGAATGACCCCCATGCTCACTGGCGTTCGCCACCCCCCAAGGGGGCTCTGGCAGCGGACCGGCGAAGCCGGATCCGCGCCAGGTCCTGGGTGGGCCAGCGGCGACCATGAGCGTCACAGCGAGACACCATGACCAAACCTTTCAAGATCCTGGGCATCCAGCAGATCGCCATCGGCGGCCCGAGCAAGGACAAGCTCAAGAGCCTGTGGGTCGACATGCTCGGCCTGCAGGTCAAGAGCACCTTCGTCTCCGAGCGCGAGAACGTCGACGAGGACATCTGCGCGCTGGGCTCGGGCCCGACCGCGGTCGAGGTCGACCTGATGCAGCCGCTGGACCCCGACAAGAAGCCGGCGGTGCACGCCACGCCGCTCAACCACGTCGGCCTGTGGGTGGACGACCTGCCCAAGGCCGTCGAGTGGATGACGGCCAATGGCGTGCGCTTCGCCCCCGGCGGCATCCGCAAGGGGGCCGCGGGCTTCGACATCTGCTTCATCCACCCCAAGGGCAACGAGGAGTTCCCGGTGGGCGGTGAGGGGGTGTTGATCGAGCTGGTGCAGGCGCCGCCGGACGTGGTGGCGGCGCTGGGCTGATCCGTCCGCCCCTCTCGGGGGGCGGTGGCCCGGCCGGGAGGCCGGGCCGACCTTTCAGGGCGAGGCCGGCTGGGCCGTGGCGTCACCCAGGTGGCGCTGCAGGAAGGCGCCCACCCGGCGGTAGTAGTCCGTCCGGTTCACCGGGTTGATGAAGCCGTGGCCTTCCAGGTCGTAAGTCACCAGCTCGACCGGAGCCTTGGCGGACCGGGCGGCGTCGACGAAGCGGTGGGCGTGGTCGATCGGCACGCGCCGGTCCTGCATGCCATGCACCACCAGCAGCGGCATCTGCACCTCGGCCGCACGGGCCAGGGGCGAGACCTCGCGCTGCGAGGCGGCGTCCGGGTCACCCACCATGCGCTGCAGGAAGTGGTCCTTGACCTGGTCGGACATGTCGCTGCGGAAGACCTTGAACAGCAGGCCGATGTCGCTGACCGCCGCGAAGGCGACCGAGCAGCGGTAGTGCGCGCCGTCGCGCACCGCACCCATCAGCGCCGCGTAGCCGCCATAGCTGCCGCCCATGATGCAGACCTTCTTCGGGTCGATCAGGCGCTGGCCATCGGCCCAGGCCACGGCGTCCAGCAGGTCGTCCTGCATCGCGCGGCCCCAGGCCTGCCGGCCGGCACCGGTCCAGCGCGCGCCGTAGCCGGTGCTGCCGCGGAACTCGGGCTCGATCACGCGGAAGCCCAGCGATGCCAGGTAGGCGGCCTCGGCGTCCCAGGCCAGGTCGGCTCCGCGCACCCAGGGGCCGCCGTGCACCAGCATGACGGCGGGCAGGCGGTCGCCGGCCACCTTGCCGACCGGGTGGGTGATGTAGACCGGCATGGACTGGCCGTCGCGGGTCGTCACGCGGTGCAGCGTGCGCCGCGGCTGCCGGTCCTCCTGCAGCCAGGGGCGGGACTCGCCAACGCGCTGCAGCGAGCCCTTGGCGCGGTTGTAGGCATAGAGCTCGCCGGGCTGGCGATCGGAGCGCGACCACACCAGCACATGGCTGGATTGGCCACAGCGGCTGCACGACAGGGTGTTTCGGCGGTCCTTGGGCAGGGCCGCATCCAGCGAACGCTGCAGTTGGTCCATCGCCGGGTCGAACCAGACGTTGAGCGGGCCGTCCGCGGTCAGGCGCAGACCCAGGAGCGGGCCGTCGGCACCGTCCAGGGCCAGACTCGGGTTCAGGTCGAAACCCTTGACCGCGACCACCGGCTCGGTCGAGAGCTGACCCTTGGCCAGGTCCAGGGTGTACAGGCCCAGCGTGTCCTGCCCGGCGTGGGCCTTGACCAGCAGCTGGGTGGGCCCCAGGAAGGCCAGCGGTTGCCAGGCGTCACCCGCCACGGCGTCCTCGTCCTGCAGAGTGCGCCAGGCGGCGTCCGATCCGGCGCGGTGGTGCAGCTGCTGGCGGCCGTTCCAGACGGTGACCACCACATCGCCCTGGCCGCCGGGGTGGCGCAGCCACTGCTGCACGTGCTCGGGGCCGTTCAGCGGCACCGGCTTGAGCGCGCCGTCGGCGGTGTTCAGCCGGGCGTAGCTGTTGTGGGTCCAGTCGCCGCGCGCGTCGCGGTGCTGTCGCACCACCCAGATGTCGGCGCTGCCGTCCTGCACCACGCCCTCCATCGACCACTCGTAGTTGAGGGTGCGGTTGGCGATGCGGGTGCCGGTGGTGTCGTTGGCCCGGCGCCAGCGGATCAGCTCACGGAAATCGCTGCCGTCGCGGTTGACCGCGTACAGGCCGGCGCGGCCGGCCATGACCTCGACGCCGTTGCCGATGTCCATGGCCGAGATCACCAGCCGGTCTTCGTTGACCCAGGCCAACCGGGTCAGCAGGGTCATCGGGTCGGCGGCGTTGCTGACCATGCGGTCCTGCGTGACCAGGTCCAGCACGGTCAGGCCGGTGGCACGACCGGGCAGCTGGGTCAGCATGGCCAGGTAGCGGCCCGACGGTGAGAGCTGCGCGGTGGCGATTTCCGGCGCCCGGGCATGGTCCTGCGCCAGGTCGGCGTGGGCAGGTGCGAGGGTGCACAGCCAGGTGAGCACGGCGGCGGTGGCCGCCCGGCGCGCGCGGGCGAGGATGGGCATTGAGGTTCTCCCTGAAGTTTGCCGGCATGTTAAGCGGCCAGGGAGGGCGCCAGGATCAGCCCATCCAGCCGTTCTGCCAGGCCATGCGGGCGAGCTCGAAGTCGCTGCCGGCGCCCAGCTTGGCCTTGGCCTGGTAATGCAGGTTGTGGACGGTCTTGACGCTCAGGTGAAGGTCGGCCGCGATCTCGGCCGGGCTGCGGCCGCCCACCAGGGCCCGCAGCACCTCGAATTCGCGCGGGCTCAGGTCGGCCGGGCGGCCGGCCTCGGCGGGGGCCTCGAGCAGGGCCGCGGCGACCTCGCCGGCGATGTCGGGGCTGATCACGCGGCGGCGGGCGTGCACACTGCGCACCGCGTCCACCAGGGCCTCGGGCGGGCTGCTCTTGGTGACGTAGCCCAGGGCGCCGGCGCGCAGCGCCTGGGTGGCCCAGACCGGGTCGCGGTGCATGCTGAAGGCCAGCAACCGGGCGCGCGGGTCGCGCTGGCGCAGCCGGCCGATCAGCTCCAGACCGCCCAGGCCGGGCAGGGCCAGGTCGACCACGGTGACCTCGGGTTGCTGCTCGCGCCAGACCAGCAGCGCCTGCTGGCCGTCGCCGGCCTCGGCCACCACCTGCAGGTCGCCCTGGCACTCCAGCAGGCGGCGGTAGCCCTCGCGCACCACCGCGTGGTCGTCCACCAGCATCACGCGGATCATGGGCGGACGGTCTCCAGGGCGGGCTTGGCGACGGCCGGTCCGGCGGGCGGGTCTTCGTCGTCCGGCCAGGGCACCGACACCGTCAGGGACACGCCGGCGGGTCGGACGGCCGCCCAGCGCCACTGGCCGCCCAGCGCGGCCACCCGCTCGCGCAGGCCCAGCAGGCCGTGGCCGGACGCGGTGGTGGGATCGGTCAGGCCGCGGCCGTCGTCCTCTATCGTGAGTTGCCATTGGCCGTCGCCGATCGTCAGGCGCACCGCGGCGTGGCGGGCCTGGCCGTGCCGCCAGGCGTTGGTCAGCGCCTCCTGGGCGATGCGGTAGGCGTGGACCTCGTGGTCGGTGGGCAGGCGGGCGCCGCCCTCGGGCAGCACCAGCGTGACCTGGAGCAGACCGCCGTCGGGCAGACGCCTTGGCTGGGTGGCCAGGCCCTGCAGCGCGGCCCCCAGGCCGAAACGGTCCAGGGCCTGCGGGCGCAGGTCCGCCAGCACCCGCTGCAGCTCGTCCTGCATCTGGCCCAGCAGACCGCGCATCGCCTGGGCGCTGCGCTGCAGCGTGGCGGCGCCGCCGACGGTGCCTTCCGGGGGCTGCGAGGCCAGCAGCCCGACCACTGCAGCTTCGGCGTGCAGGGCGGCCAGGCTCTGTCCCAGCTCGTCGTGCAGTTCACGGGCCAGGCGCCGGCGCTCCTGCTCGCGGCCTTGCAGCAGCTGCCGCGCCAGCAGGCGTTGCTGTTGCTGCAGGCCCTGCCATTGGCGCGTGTGGGTGCGGGCGATCAGCAGCAGCGCGGCCAGCAGGGTCAGGCCGCCCAGGGCCAGCGCACTCCAGCGGCGGCCCAGTTCACCGGCCTCGTGGCGCCAATCCGGGCCGACTTCCAGCGTGCCCAGCTTCAGGCCCTCGGGCAGCACCAGGGTCTGGGCCGGCGTGGCGGGCAGGGGGCCGGCCAGCCCGCGCGTCAGCCGGGCTGCCCAAGACCAGGGCGCCGCAGCCGGCTCGGCCCCGGCCAGCACCAGTCCGAAGTCCTGGGGCGCCTGCAGGTCACCGCGCTGGGTGGCGGGGGCCTCGCGGGGCAGGCAGCCGCGGTCCATCAGCCGGCCCTGCAGGTTGCGCAACTCGGCGCAGAACGCCGCGCGGCGGGCCAGCGGCGCCAAGGGCTGCAGGGTGGTGGTGAGTTGCGGCCGGTTGAAGGCGCCGGCACGCCCGGCCAGCTCGTCGCGCAGCAGCTGGGTCGCCAGCTCGGCCGTGGCCGGCAGGTCGGCGGCGAGCTGGCCGCGCCAGTCCTGCCAGACCAGCCCACCCAGGGCCAGGACCAGCGCCAGGGTGGCACCGGCCAGTCGTGCGATCAGGCTGGCGCCCAGCAACAGGGCAGGCGGGCGCGGCGGGGTCAGGGTCATTCGGGCACGAACATCATGCTGCCGTCGGGCAGGCGGTAGGCCACGCCGGCGCGCACGCCGGGGCTGGCGGCGCCCGGTGTCGAGGGCTTGGGCTCGGAGCGGTAGTGTTCCAGCTTTTGGCCCTTGCGCATGACGATCTCCATGTTCGCCTGGCCCGGGTGGCGGATCAGGGTGTAGTCCTCGTCGGCGCCCAGCAAGCGCAGCGGGCTCTGGCCGGCGGCCAGCAGCAGGGCGGCGATGACGACCAGGAAGACGTCGACCAGGTTGACCAGCGAGAGCACCGGGTCCTCGTCCTCCTCGGCCAGCAGGCGTTCGCCGATCATGCGCCGGCCCCCGCCTGGGCCCGGGCCTGCGACAGGGCCAGCAGCTCGCCCGCATACCAGCGCCGCCGCACCTGCGCCACGGTGTAGGTGATGGCCGCCGCCAGCAGGGCCAGGATGACCGCCGAGAAGGCCACCTGGAGCCCCTGGGCGACCTCGGCCATCTGGCCACCGGCCATGGCCTGCAAGGCCGGGCCCATGGGGATCATGGTGGCGACCAGGCCCAGCATCGGGGCCACCCGGGTGGCCACCCGCACCGGCTCGAGCCGGCGCAGGGCCTGCAGTTCCAGCGCCTCCTGGCCGAGGTGGGGCTGCAAGGCGTGCAGACGGGTGAGTTCGTAGGCGGCGGCCTGGCCGCGGCGGCGCTGCCAGGCCTGCAGCAGGCAGGCGCCCAGGGCGACGAAGGCGTGGGCGAAGAGCAGGCCGATGGCCAGCAGCACCGGGCCGAGGAAGAGCTGGCTGACGCCGTGCATCGCGTGTTCGAGGGTGGGGGTCATGGTGGGGGGGGTCAGGGGGCAGGGGTGGGCTGCGGGCGGGCGGCGCGGGCCTGGCGCCAGGCGCCCAGGCCCATCAGGCCGGCCAGCAGGGCGAGCAGGGCGGCGGACTGGGCGCCGGGCAGGGCCTCGGGCGCCAGGGCCTGGACGCGGCGCAGCAGGCGCTGGCCGGGGCCGTCTTCGCCCGGGGCCGGGCCCACACCGTGGCCGTAGGCGTCGCGTGAGGCGGTGTGGTGGCCGGTGCGCAGGAATTCCTTGGCGTCCTCGCTGCCCTGGGCCGCGGCGGCCTCGAACCACTGGCGGGCAGCGGCCTCGTCGCGGGCCACGCCACGGCCTTCCTGCAGCGCGCTGGCGTAGTGCAGCTTGCCCAGGGCGGCGTACTGCTCGTCGGGGCTCTGCGCGGCCTGCCGGAACAGCTCGGCGGCCTTGCCCAGGTCGCGCGTCGTGCCGTGGCCGTTCTCGTGGAGGTGGGCCTTCCAGATCATCGCGCCGGCGTAGCCCTTGGCGATGCACTTGTCGAAGATGACGTTGGCGGTGCGGTAGTCGCCGCACTTGGCCGCCAGGTAGCCCATGCCGCAGGTGATCAGGCTGGCCGGTTGCCGGGCCGCGTGGGCCACCGACAGGTCGCTGGCCGGGTCGCTGAGCGCCTGGCCGCAGCGGCCGCTGCCGGGGTCGCCCTCGTCGGGGTCGGCGTGGGCCAGGGCCGGGCCGAGCAGACAGCCGACCAGCAGAAGGTTGCGCAGCCAGGGCTGCCAGGGGGCGAGGGGAGTGGGGGTCATCGCGGGCCGCCATCGGCGTCGAGTGGATCGATGCCGATGACGATAGGCAGCCCCCGCACCCAGGGCCAGGGTGCCGCTGCCCGCGCAGGCCCGGGCAAATTGCCCGCCTGGGTGGGCGTGGCCAGGGCGCCCGGCTTGCGTCAGGTCAAACCCTGATCACGCCAGACAGGCGCGTGTCAGCCGGATGATTTTGAATTATGAATTCAGTCCCGGCGCCTCAAGGCCGGACCGCCCAGGAGACCCACCATGACCGCATACGCCGATTTCCACCGCCGCTCGATCCAGGACCGTGACGGCTTCTGGCGCGAGCAAGCCGCGCTGGTCGACTGGCACAAGCCCTTCGACGAAGTCTGCGACTACAGCCAGCCGCCCTTCGCCAAGTGGTTCAAGGGCGGCCTGACCAACCTGTGCCACAACGCGGTCGACCGCCACCTGAAGGACCGCGCCGACCAGAACGCCCTGATCTTCGTCTCGACCGAGACCGACACCGAGAAGGCCTACTCGTTCCGCGAGCTGCACGCCGAGGTCAACCGCATGGCGGCGATCCTCAAGGGCCTGGGCGTGGGCAAGGGTGACCGCGTGCTGATCTACATGCCGATGATCGCCGAGGCCTGCTTCGCGATGCTGGCCTGCGTGCGCATCGGCGCCATCCATTCGGTGGTGTTCGGCGGCTTCGCCAGCCACTCGCTGGCCAGCCGCATCGACGACGCCAAGCCGGTGGCCATCATCAGCGCCGACGCCGGCATGCGCGGCGGCAAGTCGGTGCCCTACAAGCACCTGCTGGATGAGGCCATCGCCCTGGCGGCCCACAAGCCGGCCAAGGTGCTGATGGTCAACCGCGGCCTGGCCGCGTTCGCCAAGGTCGACGGCCGCGACGTGGACTACGCCGAGCTGCGTGCGGCGAACCTGGACGCGCAGGTGCCCTGCGAGTGGGTGGACGCCACCCACCCCAGCTACATCCTGTACACCAGCGGCACCACCGGCAAGCCCAAGGGCGTGCAGCGCGACACCGGCGGCTACGCGGTGGCGCTGGCGGCGTCCATGAAGCACATCTACATGGGCAAGCCGGGCGAGACCTACTTCAGCACCAGCGACATCGGCTGGGTGGTGGGCCACAGCTACATCATCTACGGCCCGCTGATCAACGGCATGGCCACCATCATGTACGAGGGCCTGCCGACGCGCCCGGATGCCGGCGTCTGGTGGAGCCTGGTCGAGAAGTACAAGGTCACGGTGATGTTCTCGGCCCCCACCGCCGCGCGGGTGCTCAAGAAGCAGGACCCGGCCTTCCTGACCAAGTACGACCTGTCCAGCCTGCGCGCGCTGTTCCTGGCCGGCGAGCCGCTGGACGAGCCCACCGCCACCTGGATCGCCGGCGCGATCAACAAGCCGATCATCGACAACTACTGGCAGACCGAGACCGGCTGGCCGATCATGGCCGTCTGCAACGGGGTCGAGCAGGCCCCCACCAAGTTCGGCTCGCCGGGCAAGGCGGTGTACGGCTACGACGTCAAGCTGATCGACGAGTCCACCGCCGAGGAGATCACCGAGCCCGGCAAGAAGGGCGTGATCGCGGTCGAGGGCCCGCTGCCCCCGGGCTGCCTGCAGACCGTCTGGGGAGACGACGCCCGCTACGTCAAGACCTACTGGTCCAGCATCCACAACAAGGTCATGTACAGCACCTTCGACTGGGGCATCAAGGACGCCGACGGCTACTTCTTCATCCTGGGCCGCACCGACGACGTGATCAACGTGGCCGGTCACCGCCTGGGCACCCGCGAGATCGAGGAAAGCATCTCCAGCCACCCCAACGTGGCCGAGGTGGCGGTGGTGGGCGTGGCCGACCAGCTCAAGGGCCAGGTGGCCGTGGCCTTCGCCGTGTTGAAGGACCCCAGCCAGGCCGCCAGCGACGCCGACGCCCTCAAGCTCGAAGGCGCCATCATGAAGGTGGTGGACGAGCAGCTGGGCGCGGTGGCGCGCCCGGCCCGCGTGCGCTTCGTCAGCGTGCTGCCCAAGACCCGCTCGGGCAAGCTGCTGCGCCGCGCCATCCAGGCCGTCTGCGAGGGCCGCGACCCGGGCGACCTGACCACCATGGAAGACCCCGCCGCGCTGCAGCAGGTCAAGGACATGGTCACGCGCTGATCTCCGGCGCCGTCACCGGCCGGAAGGGCCGCCCGCGGGCGGCCCTTTTCACGTCCGGCGGTCCTCAGAAGCCTTCGAGCACGCCCTTGCCGATCGCGCGGCCCGACTCCAGCCAGGCGTGGGCTTCGTGCACCTGGGCCGCGCCGATGCGGCCGAAGTGGCGGTGCCGGGTGCTGCGCAGGCGCCCGGCATCGGCAAGCGCCGCGACCTCGCCCAGCAGGGCGCCCTGGCGGGCCAGGTCGGGGGTGTCGAACAGCGGCCGGGTGAACATCAGCTCCCAGTGGAACGAGAGGGACTTGCGCTTCATGGGGCGGATGTCCAGCGCGCCCGGGTCGTCGATGCAGGCCAGCGCACCCTGCGGCCGCAGCGCCTCGACCAGGGCCGGGAGGTGCCACTCGGTCCCGGTCAACGCCGCCACCAGGTCCACCGGGGCCAGGCCGGCCTGCGCCAGCGCCTGGTCCAGGGGCTGGCGGTGGTCGACCACCGCGTGGGCGCCAAGCGCCAGGCACCAGTCGCGGGATTCGGGGCGCGAGGCGGTGGCCACCACCTCCAGTTCGGTCATCGCCCGGGCGAGCTGGATCAGCATCGAGCCGACCCCGCCCGCGCCGCCCACCACCAGCAGGCGTTGTCCGGCACCGCCGCCCGGGGAGACCCGCAGGCGGTCGAACAGCAGCTCCCAGGCCGTGATCGCGGTCAGCGGGAGCGCGGCCGCGTCGGCATCGCTCAGCGACACCGGGGCGTGCGCGGCGATGCGCTCGTCGACCAGGTGCTGTTCGCTGTGGCAGCCGGGGCGCTGGATCGCGCCGGCGTAGAACACCCGGTCGCCCGGGCGGAAGCGCCGCACCTCGGGTCCGGTGGCCTCGACCACCCCGACCGCGTCCCAGCCCAGCACGCGGGCCTGATCCGGCGGCGGCGCGCTGCCACCGCGCAACTTGGTGTCCACCGGGTTCACCGAGACCGCCCGCACCCGCACCAGCAGATCGTGCGGGCCGGGGACCGGCTCGGGCAGTTCAAGGTCCAGAAGCGCCTCGGGGGCGCTCAGGGGCAGGGCGTGTCGGTGTCCGACGGCTTTCATGGGAGGCTCCTGGGCCAATGCAGAAAAAGGTCACTGTAGGAACCTTGTGCCATGAGATAAATGGGTAGTGGATGGATTGAATTTCAAATGAAAATTGAAAATCTGAAGGACCTGGAGTTGCTGCGCCAGACCGCCCGCGCCGGCTCGCTCAGCGCCGCGGCCCGGGCGCTGGACCTCAGCCCCGCCGCCGCCAGCGCCGGGCTGCAGCGCCTGGAGCGCCAACTCGGCGCCCGCCTGTTCGAGCGCTCCACCCGCTCGATGCGGCTGACCGAGGCCGGCCAGACCCTGCTGGACTACGCCCAGCGCGCGCTGGACCTGCTGGCCGAGGGCGAGGCCCAGCTCGACGACACTGCCACCGTGCTGACCGGCTGGATCCGGGTGGCCGCGCCCTCTGACCTGGCGCGCACCCGGCTGCTGCCCCTGTTCGGGCAATTCCAGGCCCTGCACCCCGGGGTCCGCCTGGCGCTGTCGGTCAGCGACCGGCCGCAGGACCTGCTGCGCGACGAGATCGACCTGGCGCTGCGCTATGGCGAGCTGGCCGACAGCCGCCTGGTGGCGCGGCCGCTGACGATCAGCCCCCGCGTGCTGTGTGCCGCGCCGGCCTACCTGGCCCGCCACGGCACGCCGGCCCACCCCCACGACCTGCGCCGCCACAACTGCCTGGTGTTCCACCGCGCCGGCCGGCCGCACCGCCAGTGGCGCTTCCAGCGCGACGGCCAGTGGCTGGAGGTGCGGGTGGACGGCGACCGCACGGTGGACGACGCCTCGATCGCCACCGCCTGGGGCCTGGAGGGGGCCGGCCTGCTGCTGCGCTCCGCGCTGGAGTTGCGGCACCTGCTGGACGAGGGGCGGCTGACCGCCGTGATGGGCGACTGGCAGGCCGAGCCCTACCCGCTGCACGCGCTGCTGCCCAGCGGCCGCTTCATCCCGGCCCGGGTGCGGGCCCTGGTGGAGCACCTGGCCAGGGGCCTGGGAGACCCGGTCGGAAGGCCCGCAGCGCCCCCGGTCTAGCGGCAGGCCCTCTCGGCGCGCACCCTGTTTGCCGGTGCGGCCCGGGCGGGGCGGGGCACCGATTTTGTGGAATGCGGGCCCTTCAAATTTCGCTATATGAGATATAACTGCAAAAAGTGGGGTTCAGGTCAGACGTCCGAAAGCAAAATGCCGCATCGTCACCGGTTGGCCGTCAACGCCGGCCGACCTTGTCCGCACACACACACCGATCGAACCAGGAGATAAGCGATGAGCGACCAGTCGTCCACCATCATCTACACGCTGACCGACGAGGCCCCGCTGCTGGCCACCGCGTCCTTCCTGCCGATCATCCGCACCTTCGCCCAGCCGGCCGGCGTCAACGTCGAGACCCGCGACATCTCGGTGGCCGGTCGCATCCTGGCGACCTTCCCCGAATACCTGACCGAGGAGCAGCGCGTCTCCGATGACCTGGCCGCCCTGGGCAAGCTGACGCTGCGCCCCGAGGCCAACATCATCAAGCTGCCCAACATCAGCGCCTCGATCGCCCAGCTCAAGGCCGCGATCAAGGAACTGCAGGGCAAGGGCTACGCCATCCCCGACTACCCCGAGAACCCGGCCAACGACGAAGAGAAGGCGCTCAAGGCCCGCTACGCCAAGTGCACCGGCTCGGCCGTGAACCCGGTCCTGCGTGAAGGCAACTCCGACCGCCGCGCACCCAAGGCCGTCAAGGAATTCGCCCGCAAGAACCCGCACAGCATGGCCGAGTGGAGCCAGGCCTCGCGCTCGCATGTCTCGCACATGCACCACGGCGACTTCTACCACGGTGAAAAGTCGATCACGCTGGACAAGGCGCGTGACGTCAAGATGGAACTGATCACCGCCTCGGGCAAGACCATCGTCCTGAAGGAGAAGGTCTCGCTGCTCGACCGCGAGGTGATCGACAGCATGTTCATGAGCAAGAAGGCGCTGCTGGCCTTCTACGAGCGCGAGATCGAGGACGCCCGCAAGACCGGGGTGATGTTCTCGCTGCACGTCAAGGCCACCATGATGAAGGTCTCGCACCCGATCGTGTTCGGCCACTGCGTCAAGATCTTCTACAAGGACGCGTTCGAGAAGCACGCCGCCACCTTCAAGGAGCTGGGCGTCAACGTCAACAACGGCATGGTCGATCTGTACAACAAGATCGCCGCCCTGCCGGCCAGCAAGCAGGAAGAGATCAAGCGCGACCTGCACGCCTGCCACGAGCACCGCCCCGAGCTGGCCATGGTGGACTCGGCCAAGGGCATCACCAACTTCCACTCGCCCAATGACGTGATCGTCGACGCGTCCATGCCCGCCATGATCCGCAACGGCGGCAAGATGTGGGACGCCAACGGCCGCCTGAAGGACGTCAAGGCCGTGATGCCGGAGTCGACCTTCGCCCGCATCTACCAGGAGATGATCAACTTCTGCAAGTGGCACGGCGCCTTCGACCCGAAGACCATGGGCACGGTGCCCAACGTCGGCCTGATGGCCCAGCAGGCCGAAGAGTACGGCTCGCACGACAAGACCTTCGAGATCCCCGAAGACGGCGTCGCCAACATCACCGACCTGGAAACCGGGGAAGTGCTGCTGAGCCAGAACGTCGAGGTGGGCGACATCTGGCGCATGTGCCAGGTCAAGGACGCCGCGATCCGCGACTGGGTCAAGCTGGCCGTCAACCGCGCCCGCAACTCGGGCATGCCGGTCGTCTTCTGGCTCGACAGCTACCGCCCGCACGAGGCCCAGCTGATCCGCAAGGTCAAGATGTACCTGCACGAGCACGACACCACCGGTCTGGACATCCAGATCATGAGCCAGGTGCGTGCGATGCGTTACACCCTGGAGCGCGTGATCCGCGGCCTGGACACCATCAGCGCCACCGGCAACATCCTGCGCGACTACCTGACCGACCTGTTCCCGATCATGGAGCTGGGCACCTCGGCCAAGATGCTGTCGATCGTGCCGCTGATGGCCGGTGGCGGCATGTACGAGACCGGTGCCGGCGGCTCGGCCCCCAAGCACGTGCAGCAGCTGGTCGAGGAAAACCACCTGCGCTGGGACAGCCTGGGCGAGTTCCTGGCCCTGGCCGTCAGCCTGGAAGACCTGGGCATCAAGACCGGCAACGCCCGCGCCAAGCTGCTGGCCAAGACGCTGGACGCCGCCACCGGCCAGCTGCTGGACAACAACAAGAACCCCAGCCCCAAGACCGGCCAGCTGGACAACCGCGGCAGCCAGTTCTACCTGGCCCTGTACTGGGCCCAGGCCCTGGCCGCGCAGACCGAGGATGCCGAACTGGCCGCCCACTTCGCGCCCCTGGCCAAGGCCCTGGCCGCCAACGAAGCCACCATCGTGGCCGAGCTGGCCGCGGTGCAGGGCCAGCCGGTGGACATCGGCGGCTACTACAAGCCCGACATGGCCAAGCTGGCCGCCGTGATGGCGCCGAGCCAGACGCTCAACGCGGCCCTGGCCGCCGTGCGCGCCTGAGTCCCGCTGAGGACTTCGCCTGAGACCAGGGCGGTCACCTCCGGGTGACCGCCCTTTTTGTTGCCTCGGGCCGGTGGGCCCCAAGCCGTCAGCTGCGCGGCGGCAGTCCGAGTTCGGCCTGCTGGCGCAGGTCCTCCAGCGCGGCCATCACGCGGCGTGACAGCGTGCGGTAGTCGCCGTCGCGCAGCCGCCGGGCGGGTTCGAATCGGCCGGCCAGATGCATCGACAGCAGGTTGGCCGACACGTGGTGAAAGGTCCGGTGGTCTTCGCACAGGCGACGGAACACCGCCAGGTGGCCCAGGTGTCGGCGCCCATCACCGTGCAGCCAAAGACCCAGATCGCAGCGGTCGTCGAAGACGATCTGCTCGGGCAACGGGGCCTCATCGTGGTAGCCCTTGAGATAGCCCTCGAAATGGATCTTCCAGCGTTCATGGGCGGCCATCGCCGCCTGCACGTCCAGAGAGAGGTTGACCGCGTGCAGCTGCTCGGGGGCCAGCAGGGCCTCCGGTTCGGTGTCGGGAAAGAAGCGGCGGATCAGACCTTGGAGCATGGGCGGCGGGAACGGCATGTCCCCGGGTGGGGGGGTGGCCCGCACCATAGGGCTTGGCAGGCCGCTGCGCCAGTGCCGCCGGGCCGTGTCCGTGCATTCCTCGACAGCCCTGAGCCGGCGGTGCGTCGCCGGCGCGACAACGGTGTGGCGCCTGTCCGCAGGTCGGCCGTCGCTCAGGGCTGCGTGGCGGACCCGGCGACCTGTTGCGCGAGCTGCCAGAGCAGCTCGCGGTGCGCGGCCACCAGGGCTTCGGCCTGACCGCCAGGGGCCGGGTGGCGCAGGCGCAGTTCGCGCACTTCCGGCGCGAGCTGTCCACGCGGGTCCTGCAGCCACCAGCGGGCCTGCAACACCACCTCGTTGCCGCCCGGCTCGGCGTCCAGGCGCAGCAGTTCGACGCGCAGCTGGCGCCGCGCCGTCAGGCCGGTGGGCAGCGGGGTGGCGAACACGCTGGCCGCGCCCCGCAGGCGGGCCAGGTCGGCCAGCAGCACCCGCGCGACGGCGTCGCGCAGCGGTTCGGCCCAACGGTGGGCGCCCAGGGGCTGCAGGCCGCCCTGGGTCTGGGGTTGCCAGAGAACCTCGCGCTCCAGGTAGGGCGGCAGTTGCACCGGCAGCAGTTGCCAGACCGGCGCGTCGAGGGGCGGGGCGGGGACGCGGGCCTCGGCCGGCGCCTCCAGCCTCAGCCGGTGGTACTGCGGTGCCGGCGAGGTGCCGCAGCCGGCCAGCAGCGCGGCGAGCAGCCAGGCGGTCAAGGGCTGGAGGCGCAGGGGCAGGGATCGGCGGGGCATGGCGTTCAGTGGCGTCCGCGCAGCACCGACTCGGGCTGCTGGTGAAGGGTGTCGGCCAGCTCGCGCAGCGATCGCGCGGCCGAGGCCAGGTCCTGCAGCGCGCGCTGCAGGTCTTGTTGCAAGGGGGCGTTGGGGCCCACGCCATCGCCGAGCTGGGTGGCGGTGCGGGTCAGCTCGTCGGCGGTCTGCCGCAAACGACTGACCAGCGGGCCTTCGGGGTTGAAGGTGGTCCCGACCCGGGTGGCCGCCTGGCTGACGGTGCCGGCCGCGGCGCCCATGCGTTCGGCGGCGCTGCGCACCGCCTCCAGGGTGTTCTCGGAACGGTCCATCAGCGGCCCGGCGCGGCGGTCCATCTGGCCGCTCAGGTGGCTGAGGTGCTGGGTGATGTCGTCGAGCTGCGCGATGGCGCGTGCCAGGTCGGGCGAGCCCACCAGCTGGCGGGTGGTGCTGGCGATCACGCCCACGTCCTCGATCAGGCGCTTGAGGTCGAGCTGGTCGACCTGGTTGCGCAGGTTCTGCATCGCGGTCGAGACGGTGGGGATCTCGGGGTGGCGTTGGCCACCCCCCTCGACGAGGGCCGTCTTGCCGGGGCGGAAGTCCAGGTCGATGTAGAGCTGGCCGGTGAGGATGCTCTGCATCGCCAGCTGGGCGCGCAGGCCCCGCTCGACCAGCAGGGGCACGGTCTGGCCGGGGTCGTCGCCCCGCTCGCGCCCCCCCACGCTGGCAATGACTTCGCTCTCCAGTTCGGCCACCACCGGAATGCTGACCTCGTGGTCGCGGTCGTCCCAGCGCACCCCGATCGAGCTGACGTTGCCCAGCCGCACGCCGCGAAAGACCACCGGCGCGCCCACCTGCAGGCCGTAGATGCTGCCGGCGAAATGCATCACCACCCGTTGCTTGCGGGTGAAGAGCTTGCCGCCGGCCACCGTGAACACGGTGACGAACAGCAGGCTCAGGGCCAGCACCACGAACAGGCCCAGCCAGACCGGGTTGCCATGGCGGCGGATCATGGCCGGCCTCCACGGCGCAGGAATCGCCGCACCGGCTCCGGGCCGTGCTGCAGCAGGGCACTGGGGGTGTCCAGCGCGGTCATGGTCTTCTCCTGGGCGTCGAGGTAGAGGGCGCGGTCGGCCACCGCGAAGATGCTGTCGAGCTCGTGGGTCACCATCACGATGGTGGTGCCCAGATGATGACGCAGGTGCAGGATCAGCTCGTCGAGTCGGGCCGAGGTGATCGGGTCCAGTCCGGCGCTGGGCTCGTCCAGGAACAGCAGCGGCGGGTCCAGCGCCATCGCCCGGGCGATGGCGGCGCGTTTGCGCATGCCGCCCGAAAGCGCGGCGGGCTCCAGGTCGAAGGCGCCGGCCAGCCCCACCAGCGCCAGCTTGAAGCGCGCCAGCCGCTCGACCTCGGCCGCGGGCAGGCGGGTGTGTTCCTGCAGCGGCAGCATCACGTTCTCGCCCACGCTCATCGAGCTCCACAGCGCCCCGGCCTGGAACATGACGCCGAAACCGCGGCGCAGGCGGTCGAGTTCGCCCTCGTCGGCGCTGGCCAGGTCGCGGCCGCCGTGCAGGATGCGGCCGGCGGCGGGCCGGGACAAACCGATCAGGTGGCGCAGCAGGGTGCTCTTGCCACAGCCGCTGCCGCCGATCAGCACCAGGATCTCGCCGGCCTGCACCTCGAAGGTCAGGTGCTGCTGGATGACCCGGTCGCCCCAGGCCAGCGTCAGGTCCTCGACATGGAGCAGCGGGGCCTGCATCTCACCACCCCAGGCGCTGGAAGCTGATCGTCAGCGCCGAGGCGGCCACCACGATCCAGACGATGGCCTGCACCACCGCGGCCGTGGTGGCATCGCCCACCGCCTGTGCGCTGCGACCGGCGAACAGGCCCTGGCGACAGCCCGCCAGCCCCACCAGCAGGCCGTACACCGTGGCCTTGAGCAGGCCGATGCCCAGGTGGGCGAAGCTCAGCGACAGGCCGCTGCGCACCAGGTACTCCAGCGGCTCGACGCGGAAGATGCCCACCGCCACGAACATGCCGGCGACCATCGCGACGCCGGCGGCGTAGACGGTCAGCAGGGGGGTCATCAGCGTCAGCGCGATGACCCGCGGCAGCACCAGGTGTTCCATGGGATCCAGGCCCAGGGAGCGCAGTGCGTCGATCTCCTCGTTGGCCTGCATGCTGCCGAGCTGGGCGGCGAAGGCGGCCCCGACCCGGCCGGCCAGGATGATGGCCGTCATCAGCGCCGCGACCTCGCGCACCTCGCCGATGGTGACCAGGTCCGCCATGTAGATCTGGGCGCCGAAGCGCTCGAGCTGCGCCGCGCCCAGGTAGGCGATGATCAGCCCGACGAGGGCGCTGACCAGGGAGACGATGGGCAGGCTCGCCGGGCCGCAGGCCCAGAGCTGCAGCACCAGGTCCTGCCCGCGCATGGCGGTGCGTCCGCGCAGCAGCCGCCCCGCGGCCAGCAGGAACTCGCCGACGAAGCCCAGGGTCTGCGACAGGCGCGCCCGGGCCAGTTGGGTGCGCAGGCCGACGCGCGCCAGGGTGCCCTCGGGTTCGGTCTCGTGCGCCGGCAGCGGGCCGCTGCCGTCGGCCAAGGCCAGCACGCCGCGCAGGCCGGCGGGCAGGCCCCCGGGGTCCGGGCGGCGGGCATTCGGGCCTTCGGGCCCTTCCAGGGCCCAGAGGGCGGCCGCCAGCCGGCTGTCCCACCGCAGGTCGTCGTCGGCTTCCAGGCGCCAGCGGGCGGCGCCTGGCGGCGCGGCCGGCCACTCGGGCGGGCGGTGGCGCCAGTCCCCCGACAGCCGCAGGGTGGCGGTGTCGCCCTCGAGGCGCCAGGTCGCGTCCGGTCGGGGTGGAGAGGCCTGGGGGGCGGACATGTCTTGACTGTAAGCGGATTGGCGGATCTTCCCGGAGCATGGGGTCTGCACCCTTCGTGGCATACGAAGGATTGCTTGATAATGCCCGTGTGCAGCCAGGTGAGCCTTCGTGCATCATCGTGTCCAGCGATGCGGCTGCTGGTGCTGGGCTCACCGGTCCTCATCCAGCCAGGCTCTTCCCGCCTCACCGTGGCGGCGCGGGGCTGGTGCATGCAGCGGTCGCTACCCCTCATTTCCTCCGGTCCCCACATGCGGTTCGACCTCGTCACGCTCAACCTGGTGCTCGCCATCGCCGAGACCCGCAGCATCACGCGGGCCTCGGAGCGCGAGCACCTGGCGCTGGCCGCGGCCAGCAAGCGGCTGAAGGACCTGGAGACCCGCCTCGGTGTGCAGCTGTTCGAGCGCCGCGCCCGGGGTGTCGAGCCCACCGAGGCCGGCCGCGCGCTGGTGCGCCACATCCGCGGCCTGCACGCCTCGTTGCATGCGCTCGAGAGCGAGGTGGTCGAGTTCAGCCGTGGCATCAAGGGCCACCTGCGCATCGCCGCCAACGCCGCGGCGATCGCCGAGTGCCTGCCGGCCGACCTGGCCGCCTTCTCGCGCGAGCACCCGCAGATCCGCATCAGCCTGGAAGACCTGACCAGCGCCGAGGTCCAGGCCGCGGTGGCCGAGGGCCGCGCCGACGTGGGCATCTTCGCGCCGCCCTTGGTCGACGCCCGGCTGCGGGCCTGGCCCTACCGCGAGGGCGAGCTCGCCGTGGTCCTGCCGCGCGGTCACGCGCTGGCCGCCCGCGAGGGCGCGCTGGACTTCGAATCCCTGCTGGACTGTGACATCGTCGGCCTGCACCTGGGTGCCTCGGTCCACGAGCTGATGATGCGCCGGGCCCTGGAGCGCGGCCGGACCCTGAACGCCCGGCTCCAGGTGCGCGGCTTCGACGCCATCGCCCAGCTGGTGGACGCCGGCCTGGGTGTGGCGGTGCTGCCTGCCGCGGTCGCCCGCCGCTTCGCCCGGCTGTTCGCGATCGAGGTCCGCCCCCTGCTGGATGGCTGGGCCCGCCGCACCTACCTGATCGCCGCGCGCGAGCAGGAGGTGCTGCCGGCCGTCGTGCAGCGCTTCATCGATGCCCTCACCCGTGACGCGCCGCTGGCATCGCCAGCCGGGGCGTCTTCCCCGACAATCCACGATTCGCCCTGAGCCTCGCGCCCCCGGGCACCGTCCACCCCTGAACCCGCTGCCGCCATGACCGCACGCACCCTCTACGACAAGCTCTGGGACGAACACGTCGTCCACACCGAGGACGACGGCACCGCCGTGCTCTACATCGACCGCCATCTGGTCCATGAGGTCACCAGCCCGCAGGCCTTCGAGGGCCTGCGCGAGGCCGGTCGTCCGCTGTGGCGCACCAGTTCGGTGGTGGCCACCGCCGACCACAACACCCCCACCGACGGCTGGGAGCTGGGCCTGGACGGCATCAAGGACCCGATCTCGAAGGAGCAGGTCGTCACGCTGGACGCCAACGTCCGGGCCTTCGGCTCGGCCGCCTACTTCCCCTTCATGAGCCAGCGCCAGGGCATCGTCCACGTGGTCGGTCCCGAGAACGGCGCCACGCTGCCCGGCATGACCGTGGTCTGCGGGGACTCGCACACCTCCACCCACGGCGCCTTCGGCGCGCTGGCCCACGGCATCGGCACCTCCGAGGTCGAGCACGTGATGGCCACCCAGACCCTGCTGGCCAAGAAGGCCAAGAACATGCTGGTCCGGGTGGACGGTACCCTGGCCAAGGGTCTGACCGCCAAGGACGTCGTGCTGGCCATCATCGGCAAGATCGGCACCGCCGGCGGCACCGGCTACACCATCGAGTTCGGCGGCGCGGCCATCCGCGCGCTCAGCATGGAAGGCCGCATGACGGTCTGCAACATGGCCATCGAGGCCGGCGCGCGCGCCGGTCTGGTGGCGGTGGACGAGACCACGCTGGCCTACGTCAAGGGCCGTCCCTTCGCGCCGCAGGGCGTGGAGTGGGACCACGCGGTGGCCCACTGGCGCACCCTGCACTCCGACCCTGGTGCCCACTTCGACAAGGTCGTCGAGCTCGACGCCGCCGAGATTCGCCCGCAGGTCACCTGGGGTACCAGCCCCGAGATGGTGCTGGCCATCGACGAGCGCGTGCCGGACCCCGACAAGGAGAAGGATGCCGTCAAGCGCGCAGCCATCGAGCGCGCGTTGACCTACATGGGTCTGGAGCCCAACAAGGCGATCGCGGACGTCCGCATCGACAAGGTCTTCATCGGCTCGTGCACCAACAGCCGCATCGAGGACATGCGCGAGGCCGCCGCGGTGGTCCAGCGCGTGGGCGGCCGCGTGGCGGCCAACGTCAAGCAGGCGCTGGTGGTGCCGGGCTCGGGCCTGGTCAAGGCCCAGGCCGAGGCAGAGGGCCTGCACAAGGTCTTCATCGCCGCCGGCTTCGAATGGCGCCAGCCGGGTTGCAGCATGTGCCTGGCCATGAACGCCGACCGCCTCGAGCCGGGCGAGCGCTGCGCCAGCACCAGCAACCGCAACTTCGAGGGCCGCCAGGGCAATGGCGGCCGCACCCACCTGGTCAGCCCCGCGATGGCCGCCGCCGCCGCGATGGCCGGTCATTTCGTCGACATCCGCCGCATCGCCTGAGACCGAGGAGTCCCGACATGAAGACCCTGTTCGCACTGATCGCCGCCCTGTTCGTGCTGGCCGGCTGCAACACCTTCGAAGGCGTGGGCAAGGACATCCAGAAGGCGGGTGAGGCCATCGAAGGCGCCGCCAAGAAAAAGTAAGGAACCGACATGGACAAGTTCACCGTTCACCAGGGCCTGGTGGCCCCGATGGATCGCGCCAACGTCGACACCGACGCGATCATCCCCAAGCAGTTCCTCAAGTCGATCAAGCGCACCGGCTTCGGCCCCAACCTGTTCGACGAGTGGCGCTACCTGGACAAGGGTGAGCCCGGCCAGAACCCGGCCGACCGCCAGCCCAACCCGGACTTCGTGCTGAACCAGCCGCGCTACGCCGGCGCCAGCGTGCTGCTGGCCCGCGACAACTTCGGTTGCGGCTCCAGCCGCGAGCACGCGCCCTGGGCCCTGCAGCAGTACGGCTTCCGCTGCATCATCGCGCCGAGCTTTGCCGACATCTTCTTCAACAACTGCTTCAAGAACGGCGTACTGCCGATCGTGCTGCCCGAGTCGCAGGTGGCCAAGCTGTTCGACGAGGTGCACGCCTTCCCGGGCTACACCCTGACCATCGACCTGCCGCGCCAGGTCATCGTCAAGGGCGATGGCACCGAGCTGCCCTTCGACGTGCAGGCCTTCCGCAAGTACTGCCTGGTCAACGGCTTCGACGACATCGGCCTGACCCTGCGCCATGCCGACAAGATCAAGGCCTACGAGGCCGAACGCCTGGCCAGGATGCCGTGGCTCGCCGCCTCGATGCCCCAGCTCTGACACCCGAATCCCTGAAAGACACACCATGAGCATGAAGATCGCCGTCCTGCCGGGCGATGGCATTGGCACCGAGATCGTCACCGAGGCCGTCAAGGTCCTGAAGGTGCTGGACCTGCCCTTCGAGATGGAAGAGGCCAAGGTCGGTGGCGCCGCCTACGAGGCCCACGGCCACCCGCTGCCCGAGTCCACCCTGAACCTGGCCAAGGCTGCCGACGCGGTGCTGTTCGGCGCCGTGGGCGACTGGAAGTACGACAAGCTCGACCGCCCGCTGCGCCCCGAGCAGGCCATCCTGGGCCTGCGCAAGCACATGGGCCTGTTCGCCAACTTCCGCCCGGCCATCTGCTACGAGCAGCTGGTCGGCGCGTCCAGCCTCAAGCCCGAGCTGATCGCCGGCCTGGACATCCTGATCATCCGCGAACTCACCGGCGACATCTACTTCGGCCAGCCGCGCGGCCGCCGCACCGCGGTCGACGGCCTGTTCCCGGGCGCCGACGAGGCCTTCGACACCATGCGCTACTCGCGCCCCGAGGTCGAGCGCATCGCCCACGTCGCTTTCCAGGCCGCCCGCCAGCGCAGCCGCAAGGTCACCAGCGTCGACAAGGCCAACGTGCTCGAGACCTTCCAGTTCTGGAAGGACATCGTCACCGAGGTGCACGCCCAGTACCCGGACGTCGAGCTGCAGCACATGTACGTGGACAACGCCGCGATGCAGCTGGTCAAGGCGCCCAAGGCCTTCGACGTGGTGGTCACCGGCAACATGTTCGGCGACATCCTCTCGGACGAGGCCTCGATGCTGACCGGCTCGATCGGCATGCTGCCCTCGGCCTCGCTGAACGACCGCCAGCAGGGCCTGTACGAGCCCAGCCACGGCAGCGCCCCGGACATCGCCGGCAAGGGGGTCGCCAACCCGTTGGCTACAATCCTGTCCGCAGCCATGATGCTCCGCTTCTCCCTCCAACAGCCCGAGGCTGCCGACCGTATCGAGTCGGCCGTCAAATCGGTGCTGGCTGCCGGCTACCGCACGCCGGACATCTGGAGCGAGGGCACCCAGAAGGTGGGCACGCGTGAGATGGGTGACGCCGTGGTTGCGGCGATCACCGGCAAAACCATTATCAAGAGCTGACAGCTCGGTTTCGTCTCGCCCCTTCCCTGGACCCCGGCGAGCAAGCCGGGGGAGTCAGGGGTCCGGGACACGCAACACCCAAGGAAACACTGAAATGGCACTCGTAGGTTTGGTCGGCTGGCGCGGCATGGTCGGCTCGGTCCTGATGGACCGCATGCAGGCGGAGAACGACTTCGCCCACTTCGAACCCCTGTTTTTCTCGACCTCGAACGCTGGCGGCGCCGCCCCGTCGCAGGCCAAGAACGAGACCAAGCTGCAGGACGCGCACGACATCGCCGCCCTCAAGCGCTGCGACATCATCCTGACCTGCCAAGGTGGCGACTACACCTCCGCCGTCTACCCCAAGCTGCGCGCCGAGGGCTGGAATGGCCACTGGATCGACGCCGCCTCCATGCTGCGCATGGAAAAGGACGCGGTGATCGTCCTCGACCCGGTCAACATGCCCGTCATCAAGGACGCGCTGGCCAACGGCGGCAAGAACTGGATCGGCGGCAACTGCACCGTCAGCTGCATGCTGATGGGCGTGGGCGCGCTGTACAAGGCCGGTCTGGTCGAGTGGATGTCCACCCAGACCTACCAGGCGGCCTCGGGTGGCGGTGCGCAGCACATGCGTGAGCTGCTGACCCAGTACGGCACCCTGAACGCCGAGGTCAAGGCCCTGCTGGACGACCCCAAGAGCGCGATCCTCGAGATCGACCGCAAGGTCATCGCCAAGCAGCGCGCCCTGTCCGGAGCCGAGACCGCCAACTTCGGCGTGCCGCTGGGCGGCTCGCTGATCCCCTGGATCGACAAGGACCTGGGCAACGGCCAGTCCAAGGAAGAGTGGAAGGGCATGGCCGAGACCAACAAGATCCTCGGCCTGGGTGAGGGCTTCAGCGCCCCCGCCGTGCCGGTGGACGGTTTCTGCGTGCGCGTGGGCGCCATGCGCTGCCACAGCCAGGCCCTGACCCTGAAGCTCAAGAAGGACGTGCCGGTCGCCGAGCTCGAGGCCATGATCGCCGCCGACAACGAGTGGGTGAAGGTCGTGCCCAACACCCGCGAGGCCACCCTCAAGGACCTGACGCCGGTGGCCGTGACCGGCACCATGACCATCCCGGTCGGTCGCATCCGCAAGCTGGCCATGGGACCCGAGTATGTCGGCGCCTTCACCATCGGTGACCAGCTGCTGTGGGGCGCGGCCGAGCCGCTGCGCCGCATGCTGCGCATCCTGCTCGACCAGTGATCCCGAGGCCGGATCGTCATGGTCCGGCCTGCCAGCCCTTCGCGCCGCCGCCGGCCTGCCGGTCGGCGGCGCTTGTCCATCCAGCCTGTCCGACAGTGTGTCAAGACGTTTCCGGACGTTGCCCCACCACAACGAAAGGCTCTCCCGGGGGCAGGGAAAGCGAGCGCCGCGCCGGAAGTCACGTTTTGGATGAGCTTGCCTGCCTATATGCTTGCTGCTAACGTGTTTTTCCCGCCGGAAGCCATCAGGCCTCGGCGCGAAGAACCATCAGGGATGGGCGCCGGCCGCAGGGCAGGGCGCCATGCGTTGTTGGAGACGCCTTGAAGAACACCTCCTATCTGTCGGCGGGGCCGATCCTCTCCAGCGTGGCGCTCGCCGCCCTGCTGGCCGTGCATGCGCCGAGCGCCCAGGCCCTCAGCCTGGGGCGGCTGACGGTGCAGTCCGCGCTGGGTGAGGCCCTGCGCGCCGAGATCGACATCAGCAGCATCACCCCCGAAGAGGCCGACACCCTGCGGGCTGCGCTGGCCTCGGCCGACGCCTACCGCGCCGCCGGCGTGGACTTCAACGGCGCGCTGCAGGGCGCCCAGGTGGCCCTGGTCAAGCGGCCCGATGGCCGCCAGGTGCTGCGCGTGACCGGCGACCGCTCGGTCTCCGAGCCCTTCCTGGACGTGATCCTGGACCTGAACTGGAACGCCGGCCGCCTGCAGCGGTCCTACACGCTGTTGATCGATCCGCCGGTGCGGGCCGCGCCGGCACCTGCGCCGGTCACCACGACCGCCGCGCCGGTGCTGTCGGCAGCCCCGGCCACGCCGCCGGTTGCCGCCCCGGCCGCGCCGCGCCCCGCCGCACGGGCCCCCAGCCCGCCTCCGGCCCCCGCCGCGGCGCCGGTGCCGCCGCCGGCTCCGGCTGCCGACGGCTACCGCGTGAAGTCGGGCGACACCCTGTCGTCGATCGCGTCCGCCAACGCCCGACCCGGGGTCTCGCTGGACCAGATGCTGGTCGCGCTCTACCGCGGCAACCCCCAGGCCTTCCTGGGGAACAACATGAACCGCCTGAAATCCGGGGTGGTGCTGGACGTGGCCCAGGCCCAGGCCGCCGCCAAGGACATCACCGCCGGCGAAGCCCGACAGGTCATTCAGGCCCAGAGCGCCGATTTCGGCGCTTTCCGTCAGCGCCTGGCCGGAGCGGCACCGACGGTCAAGTCGGCGGAGCCGCCGCGCCAGTCCCAAGGCAAGGTCGAGGCCGCCGTGCAGGACCGCAAGGCGCCCGCCGCGCCGACGCCGGACCAACTCAAGCTCACCAAGGGCGCGGCCAAGGCGGCCAGCGCTCCCGAAGCCAAGATCTCCAAGGACACCGAACGCAAGGCTGCCGAGGCCCGCGTGGCCGAATTGACCCGCAACGTCGAGGAGCTCAAGCGTCTGTCCGCCGGCACTGGCGCTGCGCCGGCGGTCCAGGCGTCCGGGCCGGCCCCGTCCAAGCTGGCCGCGGCCAGCGTGCCCAGTGTCGGCGCCGCCCAGGTGGCGCCGCCGGCGCCGGCCGTGCCGGCCAGTGCCGCCGCCCCGGCCGTGCCGGTCCCCGCCAGCGCCTCGGTGGCCGCCAGCGCGCCGAGCGCGGTGACGGCCGCGGTGGCGTCGATGCCGGCGTCGGCAGCGTCCGCGCCGCGTCCCGCGGCCTCGCGTCCGCCGGTGGCCGCCGCGCCGGCGCCGGTGGTGGCCGAGGAGCCTGGGCTGCTTGAACAACTCACCGTGCCCCTGGGCGTCGCGCTGGTCGCGCTGCTGGGTGGCTGGGGCTTCATGCGGCTGCGCCGACGGGGTCAGGAGGGCGGCGGGGAAACCTCCTTCATCGAAAGCAAGCTGCAGCCCGACTCGTTCTTCGGCGTCTCGGGTGGTCAGCGCGTCGACACGCGCGATGGCCCCAACAGCGCGGCGGCCTCGTCCTCGCTCAGCTACTCGCTCAGCCAGCTGGACGCCATCGGTGACGTCGACCCCGTGGCTGAAGCCGATGTGTACCTCGCCTACGGCCGTGATCTGCAGGCCGAGGAGATCCTGAAAGAGGCCTTGCGCAGCGACGGCCAGCGCCCGGCCATCCGCACCAAATTGCTCGAGGTCTACGCCAAGCGTGCGGATGTGCGGGCCTTCAACCAGCAGGCTGAGCAGTTGCATCAGCTGACCGGCGGGGAAGGCGACGATTGGGCGCGTGCGGCCGAGCTGGGCCGCCAGATCGACCCGGCCAACCCCCTGTACGCCCTGGCCGAACCCGCGCTTGACCAGGACGTCGCCCCTGCAACGGTCGAGCCCGACGAAGCGGACCCCGTCGGCCTGTCCGCTCCTGCCGAGGCCCCGGCCCCCGTCGACCACTCGCTGCCGCCGCTGGACATCTCCCCGGCTGCCGCGGCGCCGGCCGGCCCGCCCTCCAGCTACGACCTGGACATCGACCTGGATGCCCCCTCGGACCTGATGGGTCTGGAGAACACCCGACCGATGACCGGAACCGGCCTGCCGCCGGACCTGGCGCCCTCGGCTCCGGGCCTGCTCGACGACGACGTGCCCCCGACACAACCCAGTGCCTTCGACGCGCTGTCGCTGGAGCCCCTGGGCACCGAGGCTGCGGCCGCGGAGCCTGTCAGCGCCGAGCCGGGCGCTCTGGACATGCCCTCGCTCGATCTGCCGCCGCTGGACGCACCGGCGCCGGACAAGGCGGCTTCTCTGGACGAGCTGTCGCTGGACCTGCCCGAAGACGAGAGCTTGGACCTGCCCGAACTGCCGGACGTCACCCCGCTGCCCGCCGCGGAGGTGTCGGCCGCCCCCGCCGACTTCGATTTCGGCGATCTGACCCTGGACCTGGCCGCGCCCGAGCCCTCGCCGCCTCCCCCGGCCTCGGGCGATGACCTCGATGCGGGTGCCGCCGATCCGCTGCAGCGCAAGATCGAGCTGGCCGACGAGTTCCGCCGCATCGGGGACGTGGAAGGCGCCCGCGACCTGCTGCAGGAAGTGGTCGAACAGGCAGAAGGTTCTCTGAAGGCGCGCGCCCAGGCCCTGCTGGATGAGCTCTGACGCGGCCCCGTCGCCGCGAGGCGACGGGCCCGCCGCCCCCGCCCAGCGGCGCATCGCGCTGGGGGTGGCCTACCGGGGGGATGCCTACCATGGCTGGCAAAGCCAGCCGGGCGTCGGCACCGTGCAGGACCACCTCGAGGCGGCGCTCTCCCAGTTCGCCGCGCAACCGGTGCACACCGTCTGCGCCGGCCGCACTGACACCGGCGTGCACGGCCTGAACCAGGTGGTGCACTTCGACACCGCGCTCTCGCGCGAGGCCTTTTCCTGGGTTCGCGGCACCAACCGCTACCTGCCGCCCGACATCGCGGTGCAATGGTGCCAGCCGGTGCCCGGCCATTTCCATGCCCGCAACCTGGCCCGTGGCCGCCGCTACCGCTACCTGCTGCTGGAGTCGCCGGTGCGTCCGGCGATCGAGCGTGGCGGCTGCGGCTGGACCTTCCGGCCGCTGGACGGCGACGCGATGCGTGCCGCCGCCGCCCACCTCATCGGTGAGCACGACTTCTCGTCGTTCCGCTCCTCGGAATGCCAGGCGGCGTCCCCGGTCAAGGTGCTCAAGGCCATCCGCATCGAGCGGCGCGGCGCCTACTGGCGCTTCGACTTCGACGGCATCGCCTTCCTGCACCACATGGTGCGCAACCTCATGGGTTGCCTGGTCGCCGTGGGCGCCGGCAGCCGACCGCCGTCGTGGATGGCCGAGGTGCTGGCGGCCCGCTCGCGGGACGCGGCGGCACCCACCTTCGCGCCGGACGGCCTGTATTTCCTCGGCCCGCAATACGATGCCGAGTTCGGATTGCCGGAGCACACCCCGGCGATGGACTGGATGCCATGACCACCCGCCCTGAGCGCACCCGCATCAAGATCTGCGGCCTGACCCGTGAAGCCGATGTCGACGCCGCCGTGCAGGCGGGGGCCGACGCGATCGGGTTCGTGCTGTACCCCAAGAGCCCGCGCGCGGTCACCCCCACCCGGGCGGGCGAGCTGGCCCGTCGCCTGCCGCCTTTCGTCACCCCGGTGCTGCTGTTCGTCAACGCCACCGAGACCGAACTGGCCGCGGGCCTGGCCAGCGTGCCGAATGCGCTGCTGCAGTTCCACGGCGACGAGTCGCCCGAGGCCTGCACCGCGCCCGGCCGCGCCTTCCTGCGGGCGGTGCGGATGGCCCCGGGCGTCGATTTGCTAGACTTCGCGGCGCGCCACCCCCAAGCGCAGGCCCTCCTGCTCGATGCCCATGTCGAGGGCTACGGCGGTGGCGGAAAGGCGTTCGATTGGTCTCTCATTCCCGCAGGCGTGCCCTCTCCGGTCGTTTTGTCTGGTGGGTTGAATCCTGCAAACGTGATCGATGGGGTGTTGCACGTCCGGCCCTGGGCCGTTGACGTGAGCTCCGGCGTGGAGAGCGCGAAAGGCATCAAGGATGCCGCGCTGATGCGTCGGTTCTGCGAGGCGGTGCGCGAGGCCGACGCCCGTGCCGCCGACGCGGTCCACTGACCGCTGCCCTGTCTTTCCAAGGATTTCCGCGATGTTCGCCTACGACCAGCCCGATGCCTCGGGCCATTTCGGCCCCTATGGCGGCAGCTTTGTCTCCGAGACGCTGACCCATGCGCTCGACGAGCTCAAGGCGGCCTACGCCCACTACCGGAACGACCCCGAGTTCCGCCGCGAATTCGAGTACGAACTCAAGCACTTCGTCGGCCGTCCCAGCCCGATCTACCACGCGGCACGCCTGTCGCGCGAAGTGGGTGGGGCCCAGATCTACCTCAAGCGCGAGGACTTGAACCACACCGGCGCGCACAAGGTCAACAACACCATCGGTCAGGCCTTGCTGGCCAAGCGCATGGGCAAGCCCCGCGTGATCGCCGAGACCGGCGCCGGTCAGCACGGCGTGGCCACCGCCACGATCTGCGCCCGCTACGGCCTGGAGTGCATCGTCTACATGGGCTCCGAGGACGTGAAGCGCCAGAGCCCCAACGTCTACCGCATGCACCTGTTGGGCGCCAAGGTGGTGCCGGTGGAAAGCGGCTCCAAGACGCTCAAGGATGCGCTCAACGAGGCGCTGCGCGACTGGGTCACCAACGTCGAGAACACCTTCTACATCATCGGCACCGTGGCCGGCCCGGCCCCTTACCCGGCGATGGTGCGCGACTTCCAGCGGGTGATCGGTGACGAGTGCCTGCAGCAGATGCCCGAGTTCCTGGGTGCCGGCCGCCAGCCGGACGCCGTGGTCGCCTGCGTGGGCGGCGGCAGCAATGCCATGGGCATCTTCTACCCCTACATCCCGCACGAGGGCGTGCGCCTGATCGGGGTCGAGGCCGCGGGCGAGGGCCTGGACAGCGGTCGCCACGCCGCCAGCATCTCCGCCGGTTCGCCCGGTGTGCTGCACGGCAACCGCACCTACCTGCTGCAGGATGAGAACGGTCAGATCATCGAGACCCACTCCGTCTCGGCCGGTCTGGACTACCCGGGCGTCGGCCCCGAGCACGCCTACCTGAACGACATCGGCCGCGCCGAGTACGTGGGCTGCACCGACGACGAGGCGCTCACCGCCTTCCATCGCCTGTGCCGCACCGAGGGGATCATCCCCGCGCTGGAATCCAGCCATGCCGTGGCTTACGGCATGAAGCTGGCCGCCACCATGCGTCCGGACCAGCACGTGCTGATCAACCTGTCGGGCCGGGGGGACAAGGACATCAACACCGTGGCCAAGCTCGCTGGCCTGGAGGGCATCGCATGAGCACGCCGGGCCGTTCCCAAGTGCGAATCCCGACGTGCGTCGCACGGAGGGCTGACCAATGAGCCGTATCGCCAAGACCTTTGCCGACCTGAACTCGGCTGGCCGAAAGGCCCTGATCCCCTACATCTGCGCGGGCGACCCCTTCGCCGACGCCACGGTGGAGATCATGCGGGCGCTGGCCGATGGCGGTGCCGACGTGATCGAGCTGGGCGTGCCCTTTTCGGACCCGATGGCCGACGGCCCGGTGATCCAGAAGGCTGCCGAGCGCGCGCTGGCGCGTGGCATCGGCATGGCCCAGGTGCTGGACATGGTGCGGGCCTTCCGCGCCACCCACGCCGACACCCCGGTGGTGCTGATGGGCTACGCCAACCCGGTGGAGCGCTACGACCAGAAGCACGGCGCGGGCGCCTTCGTGCGTGACGCCTCCGCCGCTGGCGTGGACGGCGTGCTGGTGGTCGACTACCCGCCCGAGGAGTGCGGCACCTTCGCCCAGGCCCTGCAGGCCCATGGCATGGACCTGATCTTCCTGCTGGCGCCCACCTCCACCGAGCAGCGCATGCGCCAGGTCGGCGAGATCGCCACCGGCTACGTCTACTACGTCTCGCTCAAGGGCGTGACCGGCGCCGGCCACCTGGACACCGACGCCGTGGCCCAGGCCATTCCGCGCATCCGGCAGCACGTCAAGGTGCCGGTGGGTGTGGGCTTCGGCATCCGCGACGCCGCGACCGCCCAGGCCGTGGGCCGCGTGTCGGACGGCGTGGTCATCGGCACCCGCCTGATCCAGATCCTCGAGTCCCAGCCGCGCGACCAGGTGGCTGCCGCCGCCGGCGCCTTCGTGGCCGAGATCCGCGGCGCGCTCGACGCGCTCTGAGCCGCGGGCGGGGTGGGCGCTCCGGCGCCCGCCCCCTCGGGCGGCGCGGCTGTCCCGCCCGCCCGGACGGGGCTCCGGTACACTTGCGCGGGCACGGTCGCCCCACCAGGGCTGCCGCATGACCGAACATCTGCATCGTTGAGGAGCCCCGATCCATGAGCTGGCTAGAGAAACTGCTGCCGCCGAAGATCCAGCACACCGACCCCGCCGAGCGCCGCTCGGTCCCGGAAGGCCTGTGGATCAAGTGCCCCTCCTGCGAGTCGGTGCTCTACAAGACCGACCTCGAGAGCAACCTCAACGTCTGCCCCAAGTGCAGCCACCACCACCGCATCGGTGCGCGGGCCCGCCTGGACGCCTTCCTCGATGCCGAGGGGCGCTACGAGATCGGCCACGAGGTGCTGCCGGTCGACGCCCTGAAGTTCAAGGACAGCAAGAAGTACCCCGAGCGCCTCAAGGGCGCCCTCGAGACCACCGGTGAGACCGACGCGCTGATCGTGCTCGGTGGCGCGGTGATGAGCGTGCCCGTGGTGGCGGCCTGCTTCGAGTTCGACTTCATGGGCGGCTCGATGGGTTCGGTGGTCGGCGAGCGCTTCGTGCGCGGCGTCGAGACCGCGATCGAGCAGAAGGTGCCCTTCATCTGCTTCACCGCCACCGGCGGTGCGCGCATGCAGGAAGGCCTGTTCAGCCTGTTCCAGATGGCCAAGACCAACGCCTCGCTGACCCGCCTGGCCAAGGCCCGCCTGCCCTACATCAGCGTGCTGACCGACCCGACCATGGGGGGCGTCTCGGCGTCGTTCGCCTTCATGGGCGACGTGACCATTGCCGAGCCCAAGGCCCTGATCGGCTTCGCCGGTCCGCGCGTGATCGAGAACACCGTCCGCGAGAAGCTCCCCGAGGGCTTCCAGCGCGCCGAGTTCCTCCTCGAGAAGGGCGCGGTCGACATGATCCTGGACCGCCGCCAACTGCGCCAGTCCATCGCCCAGCAGCTGGCCATGCTGCAGCGCCAGAGCGCCGACGCCGTCGCCTGATCCCCACCTCCTTGCCCACCGCCCCGGTGCGTCGATGGCGCCCGGGGCGCTGTCATTCATGAGCACCGCACCGCTGCCCACCACGCTCGACGGCTGGCTCGCCCACTGCGAGCGCCTGCACCCCACCGAGATCGAGATGACCCTGGACCGCGTGCGCGCGGTCAAGGAGCGCCTGGGTCTGCGTTTCGACTGTCCGGTGATCAGCGTCGCCGGCACCAATGGCAAGGGCTCGACCTGCGCCATGCTCGACAGCATCGCCCGCGCCGCCGGCTACCGCGTCGGCCTGTTCAGCAAGCCGCACCTGGTGCACTTCGAGGAGCGCTGCCGGGTCGATGGCGAGATGGTCCACGGCGCGGACCTGGCCCAACATTTCGCGGCGGTCGAGGCCGCGCGCGGCGAGATCAGCCTGACCTACTTCGAGTTCACGCTGCTGGCCATCGCCCGCTGCCTGATCGCCGCCCAGCCCGACCTGGTGATCCTGGAGGTGGGCCTGGGTGGGCGTCTGGACGCGGTCAACGCGTTCGACGCGGACGTGTCGGTGATCACCACGGTCGACATCGACCACGTCGCCTTCCTGGGCCCGGACCGCGAGAGCATCGGCCGCGAGAAAGCCGGCATCCTGCGCGCCGGGCGTCCGGCGGTCGTGGCCGACCCGGTTCCGCCGGCCAGCGTGCTGGCCGCGGCCGAGTCCCTGGGTGCCGACCTGTGGCTGATCGGGCGCGATTTCAACCACCAGGGCGACCGCCAGCAGTGGTCCTGGAGCGGTCGCGGTCGCCGCTACCACGCGCTGGGGCATCCCGCGCTGCGCGGCGCCAACCAGCTGCTCAACGCCAGCGGCGCGATCGCAGCCCTCGAGGCTCTGCGCGACCGCTTGCCCATCAACGCCCAGGCGGTGCGGGTGGGGCTGGCCACGGTGGAGCTGCCGGGGCGTTTCCAGATCGTGCCGGGCCAGCCGGCGCTGGTGCTGGACGTGGCCCACAACGAGCAGAGCGTGGCCGCGCTGGCGCTCAACCTCGACCAGATGGGCTTCTTCCCCCGCACCCGGGCGGTGTTCGGGGCGATGCACGACAAGGACCTGGCGGCGGTGGTGGCGCGCATCGCGCCGCTGGTCGACGAATGGTTCCTGACCGACCTGCCGCTGCCGCGGGCTGCCACCGCGGCCCAGTTGGCCGAGGTGGTGGCCCAGGCCGGGGCCGCGCCGGCCTCGCTCAAGCCCTGTCCCGACCCCCAGGCCGCACTGGACGCCGCCCTGGCCGCCTCGGACCCCGCTGATAGAATCGTGGTCTTCGGCTCGTTCCTCACCGTGGGCGGCGTGCTGAAGCATGGCCTGCCCCGCCTGAGCGCCCCTCACCAGGGCTGATCACCGCGGGCTGGCCTGCCAGAGCGGCCGGGACGTCTGGAGCGCCCCTCGCGCACCGTGTGCCCGGGAGGCCCTTGGCGCCCAGCCTGTCCCGCCCCGGATGCCCGCTGCCCGCATGGCCCTGCCTTCCTTCCTCACGTCCGTCTTTCGCAAGAAATCCGCCACCGCGGCGTCGGCACATGCCGGGCTTGAGGCCGGCGACATCGCCCGTGAGGCGCGGGTGCGCGCCCGTCGCCGCCTGATCGGCGCCAGCGTGCTGCTGGGCGTCGGCATCATCGGCTTCCCCCTGCTCTTCGAGAGCCGGCCGCGCCCGATTCCGTTGGACATCCCGATCGAGATCCCCTCGCGCGACGGTGCCGGGCCGCTGTCCGCGCCGGTGGCCCGGGCCGACAACCGCGCCCCCGAGTCCCAGCCCATCGACGAACCCCTGCTGCCCGCCGCCTCGGCACCCTCGGCCAAGGGGGCCGTCGCGGCGGTGGCGGCCACCACCGCGGGGGTCGCCGCCACCAAGCTGGCCGACGCCAAGGCCGAGCACAAGCCGGTTGCGGCGGCGTCCGTGGCCGCCTCGCGCCCCGAGCCCAAGCCGGCGCCGAAGGCCGAAGCCAAGCCGGAGCCCAAACCCGCCCCCAAGCCTGAAGTCAAACCGGTCGCCAAGCCCGAGCCGAAGCCCGAGGCCAAGGCCGCCAGCAAGCCCGAAGCCAAACCGGTCGCCAAGCCCGAGGCCAAGGCGCCCGCGGCCGCCGACGATGGCCGCTTCGTGGTCCAGATCGGCGCCTTCGCCGAACAGGATTCCGCCCGCCAGGCCCGCATGAAGGTCGAGGGCATGGGCCTGAAGACCTACACCCAGGTCATCGAGTCCGCCACCGGCCGGCGCATCCGCGTGCGCGTGGGCCCCTATGCCAGCAAGGCCGAGGCCGACAAGGCCGCGGCCCGCATCAAGGCGGGCGGCCTGCAGGCCGCCGTGCTGGTGCTGTGACGCCAGGGGACGCCAATGGATGCACAGTCCGCGGTGCACGCGGGCATCGCCGGCCTCGGCCTCACCGGGATCGACCTGGCGCTGCTGGCCGTGCTGCTGGTGTCGGCGCTGGTGGGCATCTGGCGTGGCCTGGTCTTCGAGCTGGTGTCGCTGCTGACCTGGGTCGTCGCCTGGCTGGTGGCTGCCCGCTGGGGGGGCGAGCTGGGCGAGGCCCTGCAGTGGGGCGCGCCGGGCAGCCTGTGGCGGCCGGTGGCCGGCCATGTGCTGGCCTTCGTCGGCGTGCTGCTGCTGGGCGCCCTCAGCGCCCGGCTGCTCAAGATGCTGGTCGGCGCCACGCCGCTGCGCTGGATCGACCGCCTGCTGGGCCTGGTGTTCGGTGCCGCCCGCGGTCTGCTGCTGTGCCTGGCGCTGGCCGCGCTGGTGTCCTGGACCCCCTTTACCAAATCGCCCGTCTGGACCGGCGCGCGGCTGACCCCCTGGCTCGACCAGGTGGTGCTGTCGGCGCGCGCCTGGTGGTCGGCACGGGCCCCCTGATCCCTTTCTCCACCTCTTTCGTCAGAACGGACTGATCCCATGTGCGGCATCGTCGGCGTGATCTCCAAGCAACCGGTCAACCAGCTCATCTATGACGCGCTGCTGCTGCTGCAGCACCGCGGCCAGGACGCGGCCGGCATCGTCACCATGCAGGGCACCAAGTGCTACATGCACAAGGCCCGCGGCATGGTCCGCGACGTCTTCCGCACCCGCAACATGCGGGCGCTGCCGGGCAACGTCGGCCTGGGCCAGGTGCGCTACCCCACCGCGGGCAATGCCTACAGCGAGGAGGAGGCCCAGCCCTTCTACGTCAACGCGCCCTTCGGCATCGTGCTGGTGCACAACGGCAACCTGACCAACGCCCACGCGCTCAAGGCCGAGCTGTTCGACATCGACCGCCGCCACATCAACACCGAGAGCGACACCGAGGTGCTGATCAACATCCTGGCCCACGAGCTGGAGCTGGCGGCGCGCGACCTGCCGCTGACCCCCGAGGAGATCTTCAAGGCGGTGGCGGCGGTGCACCAGCGCATCAAGGGCTCCTATGCGGTGGTGGCCCTGATCGCCGGCCACGGCCTGCTGGCCTTCCGCGACCCGCACGGCATCCGCCCGCTGTGCTACGGCGTCTCGGGTGACGGCAAGGACGTGATGGTGGCCAGCGAATCGGTCGCCCTGGAAGGCACGACGCACCAGTTCGTGCGCGACATCGCGCCGGGCGAGGCGATCTTCGTCAGCACCGACGGCCAGCTGCACAGCCAGCAGTGCGCCGAGAACACCCAGCTCAGCCCCTGCATGTTCGAGTACGTCTACCTGGCGCGCCCGGACTCGGTCATCGACGGCATCTCGGTCTACCACGCCCGCCTGAACATGGGCGAGACCCTGGCGCAGCGCGTGATCTCGGCCATGCCGCCGAGCGAGATCGATGTGGTCATCCCGATCCCCGAATCCAGCCGCCCGAGCGCGATGCAGCTGGCCCACAAGATCGGCAAGCCCTACCGCGAAGGCTTCGTCAAGAACCGCTACGTCGGCCGCACCTTCATCATGCCGGGCCAGAGCGCCCGCAAGAAGAGCGTGCGCCAGAAGCTCAACGCCATCGGCATGGAGTTCAAGGGCCGCAACGTGCTGCTGGTCGACGACTCCATCGTGCGCGGCACGACCTCCAAGGAGATCGTGCAGATGGCGCGCGAGGCCGGCGCCAACAAGGTCTACATGGCCTCGGCCGCGCCGCCGGTCAAGTACCCCAACGTGTACGGCATCGACATGCCCACCCAGGAAGAGCTGATCGCCCACGACCGCACGATGGAGGAGATCCGCGCCTACATCGGCGCCGATGCCCTCATCTACCAGGACGTGGACGCGATGAAGCGCGTGGTGGCGCAGCTCAACCCGGCGATCAAGGGCTTCGAGGCCTCGTGCTTCGACGGCCAGTACATCACCGGTGACGTCAGCCTGGACGACTTCGCGGCCATCAAGGCCCAGCGCACCTCGCAGCCGCAGGACGAGGAAGATGCCGCCTCGCGCAGCCGTCTGGCGCTGCAGAGCCGAGGCGACGCGTGAGTGGGGCCGATGACGAGGCCCGCCGCCTGGCGCGGGCCCGCCTGCCCGAGGGCGTGCGGCCCGAGACCCTGGCGGTGCGCGCCGCGATGGCTCCCAGCCAGCACGGCGAGAACTCCGAGGGCCTGTTCCTGACCAGTGCTTTCGTGCAGCCCGACGCCGAGACCTCGGCGCGCCGCTTCGCGAACATGGAGGACTTCACCTACGCCCGCACCAGCAATCCGACGGTGCGCAGCCTGGAGATGCGCCTGGCGGCGATGGAGGGGGCCGAGGCGGCCATCGCCACCTCGACCGGCATGAGCGCGATCCTGATGATCATCATGGGCCTGCTCAAGGCCGGTGACCACGTGGTCTGCTCGCGCTCGGTGTTCGGCTCCACCATCGGCCTGTTCACCAAGGAGTTCGGCAAGTTCGGCGTCGAGACCACCTACGTGTCGCAGACCGATCTGGCCGAGTGGCGCGCCGCCATCCGACCGAACACCCGCCTGCTGTTCGCCGAGACCCCGACCAACCCGTTGACCGAGGTCTGCGACATCCGCGCCCTGGCCGAGATCGCCCACGCGGCCGGCGCTCGTCTGGCGGTGGACAACACCTTCTGCTCGCCTGCGCTGCAGCAGCCGCTGTCGCTGGGCGCCGACCTGGTGATGCATGCCGCCACCAAGTACCTGGACGGCCAGGGCCGCGTCATGGCCGGCGCCGTGTGCGGCTCGGCCCAGCTGATCCACGAGGTCTTCGCCCCGGTGGTCCGCACTGCCGGCATGACCCTGGCGCCCTTCAACGCCTGGGTCGTGCTCAAGGGCATGGAGACCCTGTACCTGCGCATGAAGGCCCAGAGCGAGGCCGCGCTGGCCGTGGCCCGCTGGCTGGAAGGCCGGCCCGAGGTGTCCCGGGTCTTCTACCCCGGCCTGCCTTCGCACCCCCAGCACGCGCTGGCGATGGCCCAGCAGTCGGGCCTGGGCGGCGCGGTGCTGTCCTTCGAGCTGCGGGCCGTCTCGCCCGAGGCCGCGCGCGCCGCCGCCTTCCACGTGATCGACAGCACCCGCGTGGTCAGCATCGCCACCAACCTGGGCGACACCAAGTCCATCATCACCCATCCGGCCACCACCTCGCACGGGCGCCTGACCGAAGCCCAGCGCCAGGCGGCCGGCATCGGCCAGGGCCTGGTGCGCCTGGCCGTCGGCCTCGAGCACGTCGATGACCTCACCGACGACCTGCTGCGCGGCCTGTCCACCCTGAAATCCGCATGAGCTCCAAGATCCGCACCCGCATCGCCCCGTCGCCCACCGGCTTCCTGCACCTGGGCACCGCACGCACCGCGCTGTACTCGTGGGCCTACGCCCGCCACCATGGCGGCGAGTTCGTCCTGCGCATCGAGGACACCGACGTCGCGCGCTCGACCCAGGACTCGGTCGACCAGATCCTGCAGTCCATGCACTGGCTGGGCCTGGACTACGACGAGGGCCCCATCTACCAGATGCAGCGCCTGGACCGCTACCAGGCCGTGATCGAGCAGATGCTGGCCGCGGGCACCGCCTACCGCTGCTACACCACGCCCGAGGAGCTCGACGCCCTGCGCGAGCAGCAGAAGGCCCGCGGCGAGAAGACCGGCTACGACGGCCGCTGGCGCCCCGAGCCCGGCAAGGTCCTGCCCCCGGTGCCCGAGGGTGTGTCGCCGGTGATCCGCTTCAAGAACCCCCGTGACGGCGAGGTGCGCTGGAACGACCTGGTCAAGGGCGAGATCGTCATCGGGAACAAGGAGTTCGACGACCTGATCATCCAGCGCGCCGACGGCGTGCCCACCTACAACTTCGCGGTGGTGGTCGACGACTGGGACATGGGCATCACCCATGTGTTCCGGGGCGACGAGCACATCAACAACACCCCCTGGCAGATCAACCTGTACCAGGCCCTGGGGGCGGCCCAGCCGCTGTTCGGCCACCTGCCGGTGATCCTGGGTGATGACGGCCTCAAGCTGTCCAAGCGCCGCGGCGCCGTGGCGGTGTCGAACTACGAGGACGGCGGTTACCTGCCCGAGGCCATGCTGAACTACCTGGCCCGCCTGGGCTGGAGCCATGGCGACGACGAGCTCTTCACGCGCGAGCAGCTGGTCGGCTGGTTCGATGGCAGCCACCTGAACAAGAGCCCGGCCCAGTGGGACGCGGCCAAGCTCACCTGGGTCAATGCCCATTACATGAAGCAGGCCGATGACGCCCGCCTGGCGACCCTGGTGGCCGCGCAACTGGCCCGTCGGGGCACCGAGGTGGTGGCCGACACCCTGGTGCCCATGTGCGCCCTGTTCAAGGACCGCTGCGCCACCACGGTGGAGCTGGCCGACTGGCTGGGCATGTACTTTGCCCCCGTGGCCCCGTCGGCCGAGGACCTGGCCCAGCATGTCACCGAGGCCGTCAAGCCTGCCCTGGCGGCTCTGGTGGCCCGCCTGGGCCAGTGCGACTGGGAGAAAGCCGCGATCAACCAGGCGATCAAGGACACGATCGCCGAGTTCAAGCTCAAGATGCCCCAACTGGCGATCCCGGTGCGCGTGCTGGCCTGCGGCCGCGCGCAGACGCCGTCGGTCGACGCGGTGCTCGCGCTCTTTTCTCGCGAAGAAATTTTGAACCGCTTGTCAAAAGTCTGAGAATCGATGTATAGTCATGGTCTTCGCTAAACGACGTTACCGAACGAAGCGACGACAGCCAAGCGGGGGGTGAGAGCCCCAAGCGACAGCGGTCAAGCACACGGGGGTATAGCTCAGCTGGGAGAGCGCTTGCATGGCATGCAAGAGGTCAGCGGTTCGATCCCGCTTACCTCCACCATCTGGTAGCGTCGCGTAGTGGTGAAAGATCAAAGTCCCCTTCGTCTAGAGGCCTAGGACACGACCCTTTCACGGTTGTAACAGGGGTTCGAATCCCCTAGGGGATGCCAGATTCACTTCGGTGATGAAGCACAGGCGGTTGTTGCCTGGCTGATGCGAGTCAGCAAAAACAGCACCACGCGGAGTGGTAGTTCAGTTGGTTAGAATACCGGCCTGTCACGCCGGGGGTCGCGGGTTCGAGCCCCGTCCACTCCGCCAAACATTCAGCACGCAGACGTGCCGGTTCAACCGGGACGGATGTGGTTGAAGAGTCGCTTCGGCGTGCTCGCCTCAGGTCAAATGGGGGTATAGCTCAGCTGGGAGAGCGCTTGCATGGCATGCAAGAGGTCAGCGGTTCGATCCCGCTTACCTCCACCAACCATCAAGGCGGTCGCACCGAAAGACTCGTCACTGTTACGTCCCCTTCGTCTAGAGGCCTAGGACACGACCCTTTCACGGTTGTAACAGGGGTTCGAATCCCCTAGGGGATGCCAGATTCACTTCGGTGATGAAAGCACAGGCGGCAGATGCCTGGATGGTTCCGCCCATCAAAGTTGCGCCACGCGGAGTGGTAGTTCAGTTGGTTAGAATACCGGCCTGTCACGCCGGGGGTCGCGGGTTCGAGCCCCGTCCACTCCGCCAAGCATCTGCAAAACGCCCACCCTCGCGGTGGGCGTTTTCATTTCCGGGTCCACGCCACCCGGCCTTGTCCGCCGCTGGCGCCTGCCGCCGCCGGACCTCCAGGTTCACGTGTGGCGCTCGTCCGCTTGGCGTGCACGTCGTGACCACAGCAGCGACCTCGGCAGCCTCCGAGCCCTGAGGCCGCCACGAAGCGTGGCAAGACCTCGAGCGGCAGCGCCTGATCACGACTCAGCGCCGCCAGCGCAGCAAGCCGGTCACCAGCCCGGTGCCCACCAGGATGACCCCGCAGGCCGCCACCATGGTGGGCGTGATCGCCTCGCCCAGAAACAGCGCGCCCCACAGGACGGCAAAGGCGGGGATCAGAAAGGTCACGCTCATCGCGTGGCTGGCGCCCACATGGGCGATCAGGCGGAAATACAGGATGTAGGCCACGCCGGTGCAGGCCAGCGCCAGCGCGATGCCCGCGCCCCAGGCGATGGCCGACGGCGGCGTCTGCGGCCAGCGCCACAGGGCCAGGGGCAGCAGCAGCACGGTGGCCGACAACTGGCTGCCGGCCGCCAGCGCCATCGACGGAATGCCTTTCAGGTACCGCTTGGTGTAGTTGGCCGAGAAACCGTACATCAGGGTCGCCAGCAGGCAGGCGGCCACCGCCACCGCCGGACTCACGCCGTTCGCTCCCGCGGTGAAGCTGGCGTTGCCGCCGGCCAGCCACAGCACGCCGGCAACGCCCAAGGCCAGGCCGAGCCCCTTGTTCAGGTCGGGGCGGTCCTTCAGCCACCACCAGCCGATCAGCGCGCCCCACAGCGGCGTGGTGGCGTTGAACACCGAGGACAGCCCGCCGGTGATCGCCAGCGCGGCCACGCCGTAGCAGACGAAGGGCAGGGCGGAATTGGTCAACCCGACCAGGCCGATGCGGCGCCAGTGCTGCCGCAGGGCCGGCCATTCGCCGCGCCACACCAGCACCGGCAGCAACAAGGCCGACGCGCCCACGACGCGGAGGCCGGCCAGGGCCAGCGGTCCGAACTCGTGCGCCCCCAAGCGGATGAACAGGAAGGACGCACCCCACAGGGCGGCGAGCAGGAGGAGTTCGAGCAGGTGGGCGGGTTTCATGAAGGGCTGGATTCTGCGCCCAGCAGTTGTCGCTTGCGCTCCAGCCCGCCGGCGTAGCCGGTCAGGGCGCCGTCGGCGCCCACCACCCGGTGGCAGGGCACCAGGACGCTGATCGGGTTGCGTCCGACCGCGGCCCCGATGGCGCGCGCCGCCGTGGGTCGTCCCAGGGCGGCGGCCAACTCGCCATAGCGTCGCGTGCGGCCCGGAGGAATGGTGAGCAGGGCCTGCCAGACCGCCTGCTGCAGCGGCGTGCCGCCCAGGTCGAGCGGCGGCAGGTCGAGCTGCGCCCGCCCGGGGGCCGCGAAGTACCTGCCCAGCGCCTCCGCCGTGTGCCGCAACACGGCAAGCTCGGCCCGCATGGGCGCCTCCAGTGGCCCGGGGTGGTGGGCCTGGCCATCGAACCACAGGCCGCCAAGGCCGTGCGCAGTGGCCGCGGCCGTCATCGGGCCCAGGGGCGTGTCCAGGCGGCATTGGGCGACCCAGGGACGGGAGGCGAGGGGGGTCATGTCTTGGGATCCGGTGAAAGGTCGACCAACGATTGCCAAAGCTGCATCACGGCGTAGGAGCGCCAGGGACGCCAGGCCTCGGCCAGGGCCTGTGACCGTGGCGGCCGCAAGCCGCCCAGCGCCTTGACGACCCCGGCATCGGTGGCCGGGAAGGCATCGGGCCAGGCCAGCACCCGCAGTGCCGCCAGCTCGGCGGTCCAGTCGCCGACGCCGGGCAAGCGCCGCAGCCGCGCCAGGGTGTCCTCGACCGGGGCCGCCGGGTGCAATGAGAGCTCGCCGCGGTCCACGGCGGCCGCCAAGGCCTGCAAGGCGCCGACCCTCACCCGCACGATGCCCAGCGTCCCGATCGATTCGGCGCTGGCCTGGGCGATCGCCGCCGGGGTGGGGAACAGCCGGTCCAGCCCCGCCCAAGGGGTCTGCACCGGGGCGCCGAAGCGCTCGACCAGCCGACCGGCCAAGGTGCAGGCGGCCGCCACCGTCACCTGCTGGCCGAGCACGATGCGCACCAGAGTCTCGAAGCCATCGATGCAGCCGGGCACCCGCAGCCCCGGGCGCACCGGGACCGGCAGGCTGGCCAGGGCGGGGTCGATGCGGGCGGGATCGGCGTCCAGGTCCAGCAGGTGGCGCACGCGTTCGACCACCGTGCCCAAGGCCGGGGCCAGCGAGGGCGACACCTCCAGCGCCGCCGCGTCCTCGTCCAGTCGCAGCGCGATCCAGCCCGACAGCGCCTGTCCGAGGTGAGGCACGGACAGGGTTCGACGCCACCAGCCGTCCGGTCCCGCGGCCTCGACACCGGCCAGGGGTCGTGCGGCCAGGAAGCCGGTCATCGCGGCGCGGTCGTAGGGCGGCCGCCAGGGCAGGCGCAGCGGCCGTACCCCGGGGACCGCGTCGGGCCTGGCCTCCCGGCGCAGGGCCCCCGGGGCCAGGCGGTAGCGCTCGGCGAAGGCGGCGTTGAAACGCCGCAGGCTGCCGAAGCCGCTGGCCGCCGCCACCTGGCTGACCGGCAGCGTGGTGTCGGTCAGCAGGCGCTTGGCCAGCAGCAGGCGCTGGGTGGTCTGCCAGTCGACCGGGCTGACGCCCAGGTGGGCCTGGAAGATGCGGCGCAGGTGGCGCTCGGTGATCCCCAGGCGGGCAGCGATCTCGGGCAGGGCGGGGGACTCGCCGGCGGCGACCGCGTGGCTGATCAGCCGTGCACCGGCCTCGGCCAGGCTGCGGGCGGCGTCGGCACCGGACAGGCCCGGCGCCTGTTCGGGACGGCAGCGCAGGCAGGGGCGAAAGCCGGCCTGCTCCGCGGCGGCGGCGTGGCCGAAGAAGCGGCAGTTCTCGCGTCGGGGCAGGCGCACCCGGCAGACCGGCCGGCAGTAGATGCCGGTGCTGGTCACCCCGACGAAGAAATGGCCGTCGAAGCGCGGGTCCCGGCTGGACAGGGCCTGATAGGCGGCGGTGTCGTCAAGGTGGGCAGAGGGGTCCATGGCCGCCATCGTAGGTCGCTGGCACGCCATGTGCTGGCCGTTTTCGGACCACTGGATGTCCCTCGTCTGAAACCTGGGGCGCGCCGGGGCTCCCTACAATGCCCGCAGACCCAACCTGGCCGCACCGGCGGCCCCATCGCACCATGCAAGTCTCCGCATCGATCTTCAAGGCCTATGACATCCGCGGCATCGTCGGCAAGACGCTCGACGAGCAGATGGCCGAGCACCTGGGCCGCGCCTTCGGCACCGAAGCCCTGAAGGCTGGCGAGAAGGCCGTGGTGGTCGGCCGGGATGGTCGCCTGTCGGGTCCGGGGCTGGCCGGCGCGCTCATGCGCGGCCTGGCGTCCACCGGTCTGGACGTGGTGGACATCGGCGCCGTGACCACGCCCATGACCTACTACGTGGCCGCCACCCGCGGTGCCCATGGCTGCCACAGCGGCATCCAGGTCACCGGCAGCCACAACCCCAAGGACTGGAACGGCTTCAAGATGGTGCTGGCCGGCCGAGCCATCTACGGCGAGGAGATCCAGGGCCTGCGCCGCCGCATCGAGGCCGAGGACTATGTCCAGGGCCGGGGTCGCATCGCCCGGATGGACATCGTGCCCGAGTATGCCCACCGCATCACCTCCGACTGCAAGCTCGCCCGCCCGATGAAGATCGTCGTCGACTCGGGCAACGGCATCCCCGGTGCCAGCGCCCCGGCCATCCTGCGCGCCCTGGGCTGCGAGGTGATCGACCTGTATTCGAAGGTCGACGGTGACTTCCCCAACCACCACCCCGATCCCTCCAAGCCCGAGAACCTGGCCGACCTGATCAAGGTGGTCAACGCCACCGACGCCGAGCTGGGCCTGGCCTTCGACGGCGACGGCGACCGCCTGGGCGTCGTCACCAAGGACGGCCAGATCATCTACCCGGACCGCCAGCTGATCCTGTTCGCGCGCGACATCCTCACCCGGGTCAAGGGCGGCACCATCATCTTCGACGTCAAGTGCACGCAGCGCCTGGCCCCGGCCATCCGCGAGGCCGGCGGTGTGCCGATGATGTGGAAGACGGGCCACTCGCTGGTCAAGGCCAAGCTCAAGGAGACCGGTGCGCCGATCGCCGGCGAGATGAGCGGCCACATGTTCTTCAAGGAGCGCTGGTACGGCTTCGACGACGGCATGTACACCGCGGCCCGCCTGCTGGAGATCCTGTCGCGCCATGACGACCCCAGCGCGGTGCTGAACGCGCTGCCTACCAGCTTCAACACGCCCGAGCTGAACGTGGCCTGTGCCGAGGGCGAGCCCCATCGCCTGATCGCCGAGCTGCAGCAGAGCGCCACCTTCCCGGGCGCCGAGGTCTCCACCATCGACGGTCTGCGCGCCGATTACCCGGACGGCTTCGGTCTGATCCGCGCCTCCAACACCACGCCGGTGCTGGTGATGCGCTTCGAGGGCCACACCGAGGCGGCCCTGCACCGCATCGAGGCCGAGTTCATGGCCGTGCTGCGCCGGGTCAAGCCCGACGCCCAGGTGGGCGCCGCGGCGCACTGATGCCCGAGGCCACGCCCCGCTGGCGCGAGCGCCTGGCCCTGGCCGCCTATGGCGGTCTGCTGCGCCTGGCCACCCCGTTGTACCTGGCGCGGCTGTGGTGGCGCGGTGCCCGCGAGCCGGGCTACCGCCAGGCCCTGCCCGAGCGGCTGGCCCTGGGCGGCACGGCCGCGCCGGCCGGGGCGGTGTGGCTGCATGCGGTGTCCCTGGGCGAGACCAAGGCCGCCGCCGCCCTGGTCGACGCGCTGCGCGCCCGCTGCCCTGGCGTGCGCCTGCTGCTCACCCACGGCACCGCCACCGGGCGCGAGGCCGGCCGCGCGCTGCTGCGCGAGGGCGACGTGCAGACCTGGCTGCCCTTCGACACGCCGGGTGCGGTGCGCCGTTTCCTGCGCCGGCACCGCCCGGCGCTGGGGGTGCTGATGGAGACCGAGGTCTGGCCCGGCCTGTTGAATGCGGCTGCCGAAGCGGGCCTGCCCGTGGTGCTGGCCAACGCCCGCCTGTCCGAGCGCAGCGCCCGCAAGGGGCAGCGCCTGCCGGCCCTGCTGGGTCCGGCCGCTCGGGCGCTTCGGTTGGCCCTGGCCCAAACCCCCGAGGATGGCGAACGCCTGCGCGCCGCCGGCGTGCCCCTGGTCGAGGTGGTGGGCAACCTCAAGTACGACCTGCGCCCTGACGAGGCCCAGTGTTCCGCCGGTCGCGCCTGGCGGGCCGACCTGGGCCGTCCGGTGCTGGCGATGGCCAACACCCGCGACGGCGAGGAATCGATGCTGCTGGACGCCTGGGCGCAGTGGCCGGCCGAGGTGCCGCGCCCGCTGCTGCTGATCGTGCCGCGCCACCCGCAGCGCTTTGACGAGGTGGCTGCACTGGTCCGCTCGCGCGGCTTGCGCCTGTCGCGCCGCAGCGCCTGGGGCGCCGAGGGCCCATCGGCCGAGGACCGGTCAGCCGAGGTCTGGCTGGGCGACAGCCTGGGAGAGATGTCGCGCTACTACGCGCTGGCCGACCTGGCCCTGCTGGGCGGCAGCTTCGCGCCGCTGGGTGGCCACAACCTGATCGAGGCCGCGGCCTGCGGCTGCCCCATCGTGCTGGGGCCGTCGACCTTCAACTTCGCCGAGGCCGCCGAGCGGGCCCTGGCCGAAGGGGCGGCCTGGCGATCGGGCGACCTGCCGGCGGCGCTGGCGCTGTCGCGCGAGCTGCTGGCCGACGCGCCGCGCCTGACCGCAGCGGCCGCGGCGGCCACCGCCTTCAGCGCGCGCCACCGCGGGGCGGCGGACCGCATGGCGGCCCGCCTGCTGGACCTGCTCAGTTCGACAGCAGGGCGTTGACGTTGCCCACGTCCTCGGGCGCCAGCGAGCCGGCCACCTGGCGCAGCTTCAGGCCGCCGACGATCACGTCGTAGCGGGCCTTGGCCAGGTCGCGCTGGGTCTGGAACAGCTGGGCCTGGGCGTTGAGCACGTCCAGGTTCACCCGCACGCCCACCTTGTAGCCCAGCTGCGTGGCCTCGAGGGCCAGCCTGCTGGACGACTCGGCCGCCTCCAGGGCCCTGACCTGGGCCTGGCCGGCCTGCACGCCGAAGAAGGCGCTGCGGGTGCCTTGGGTCACGCTCCGGCGCGCGGCCTCCAGATCGTTGCGGGCCTTGTCCTCCAGGGAGAGCGTCTCTCGCACGCGGTTCTGCACGGCGAAACCGGCGAACAGGGGCACGGTGACCGTCACGCCCAGTGTCGCGCTGTGGCCATTGCCCAGTCGGGTGGTGGTCGGAAAGCCATTGGTGGTGGTGTCGGTCGAGCCCGCCGGGTAGCTGCGACCGTAGGTGGCGCCCAGCACCACGGTGGGCAGGTGGCCGGCGCGGGCCTTGTCGGTCTCCAGGCGAGCCACCTCTTGGGCCAGTCGGGCCTGGGTGACCGCCGTGTTCTCGGCCTCAGCCCGGTTGACCCACTCGTCCACGCTGGCCGGCGCCAGCGTCGGCAGGGCGACCGGCGTGGCGAGCGGGCGCGGCGTCAGCCCTGGGCGGCCGACCAGTTGCTCCAACGCCAACTTCTTGACGCGAAGGTCGTTGTCTGCGGCCACTTCCTGGGCCAGCACCAGGTCGTAGCGGGCCTGGGCTTCACGGGTGTCGGTGATCGTGGCCGTGCCCACCTCGAAGTTGCGCTTGGCCGAGGCCAGCTGCTCGGCATTCGCCTTCTTGTTGGCCTGCACCGTGAACAGGGCATCCTGGGCCCCCAAGACATCGAAGTAGGCCTGGGCCACACGGATGATCAGGTCCTGCTCGGCCGCCCTAAGCTGGGCCTCGGCCACTTTCAGTCCGCGCTCTGCCTGGCGGATGGTGGCGCTGTTGGCGCCGTTGAACAGGGTTTGCGATGCACTCAGGCCGACCACGTCCGAGCGGGTGTGGACCTCGGAGGACACGGACTGGTCCAGGCCTGTGCCGACCGTGTGTGAGGAGCTCTCGGCCCGGTTGAGCGTGGACGAGGCCTGCAAGCCCACCGTGGGCAGCAGCAGGGCGTTGGCCTGGTCGGCTCGGGCCTGCGCGGCCTGGGCACTGGCCTGGGCGCCCAGGTAGGTGGCGTCATAACCCCGGGCCGCGTCGTACAGCGCCTGCAGGCTTTGGGCGCTGGCGCCGGCGCCGGCCAGGCCGAGGGCCAGCGCGAGGGCGGTGCGGGTCAGGACGGAAGGGCGCTTGGGCGTCATGGCGTTTCCTTGGAACGATGGGCGTGGAATGGGGGGTGCGGTCGGCGCGGCTCAGTAGCGCGGCACGGACGGGTCGACCAGGCGGGACCAGGCGTCGGTGCCACCTTCGAGGTTGTACGCCTCGGGGTGGCCGTGGTGCGAGAGGAATGCGACGACCTGCGCGCTGCGGCCGCCGTGGTGGCAGAAAACCACGACAGGCCGCACGTCGGGGAGCTCGGTGCGCCGCAGCGGGACCGTGTGCATCGGCATGTGGAGGTTCTCCACGCCGGGCAGGTCGAGCGGGGCGAGCTGGCGTTCCCACGCCTCGCGCACGTCCAGCAGCAGCGGCTGTCGCGCTGCCTCGGTCTCAAGAAAGGATCGAAGGGTCTGGACGTGCAGCGATTTCATCGGTTCAGAAGTGGAAACGGCTGGGTTCGGCGAACCCGTCGAGGCGCTGCGCCACGGTGTCGAAGAGCTCGACGCGGGCGAAGCCGGACTCGCCGGTGCGGGTGATCTGGACGGCGCGCATCACGGGCTCGGAGCCCTCGATGGCCAGCAGGCGGCCGCCGACCTTGAGCTGTTGCAGCAGGGTGTCGGGCACCTGGGCGACCGAGCCGGACAGCACGATGACGTCAAAGGGGCCTTCGGCGGCCAGGCCGGCGCTGCCATCGGCCTCGCGGACCTCGGCGTTGGTGATGCCGGCACGGGCCAGGTTCTCGCGGGCCATGCGGGCCAGGGCGGGGCGCTTCTCGAGCGTGACCACGCGCAGCGCGCGGTGGGCCAGCAGGGCGGCCATGAAGCCCGAGCCGGTGCCGACCTCGAGCACGGTCTCGTGGCGCTGGACCTGGGCTTCCTGGAGCAGGCGGGCCTCGACGCGCGGGGCCAGCATCACCTGGCCCTCGGGCAGGGGGATCTCGGAGTCGACGAAGGCCAGGGCGCGGTGGGCGGCGGGCACGAAGTCCTCGCGCTTGACCACGGCCAGCAGCGACAGCACGGCGGGATCGAGCACGTCCCAGGGACGGATCTGCTGCTCGATCATGTTGAAGCGGGCTTGTTCGATGTTCATGTCAGTGTCCTCTGAAGGGGGCTCGGTCCGGCGGACGCGGGGGGCGTCCGGTGGGCCATGCGTGGGCAACCCTTCATTTTAGGCCGCGCCGGATGACGTGGCGCTGGCGGCGCCGCGGCCGCGGCGGGCCCAGGCGGCCAAGTCATCGAGGTAGCGGTAGATCACCGGCACGACCACCAGGGTCAGCACGGACGAGGTGAGGACGCCGCCGATCACGGCCTGGCCCATCGGGGCCCGCTGCTCGGAGCCCTCGCTCAGGGCGAAGGCCAGCGGCACCATGCCGAAGACCATGGCCAGCGTCGTCATCAGGATCGGGCGCAGACGCACCCGTGCGGCTTCCAGCAGGGCGGCGTCGCGGGCCATGCCCTGCTCGCGCAGGCGGATCGCGAAGTCGATCAGCAGGATCGCGTTCTTGGTCACCAGGCCCATCAGCATCACCACGCCGATGATCGAGAACATGTTGAGCGTGGAGCGCCACAGCAGCAGGGCGCCGACCACGCCGATGAGCGTGAGCGGCAGCGAGCTCATCAGGGCCAGCGGCTGCAGGAAGCTGCGGAACTGGCTGGCCAGGATCATGTAGATGAAGATCACGCCCATGGCCAGGGCGCTGACCGCGTAGACGAAGGACTCCTGCATGTCCTTGGTCGAGCCGCCGAAGCGGTACTGGTAGCCCGGCGGCAGCGGGTTCTCGGCCAGCACGCGGCGGATCTCGGCCGAGACCTCGCCCAGGGGGCGGCCCTCGGTGCCGGCGGTGAACTCGACCTCGCGGTTGAGGTCGCGGCGGTTGATCTGGTTGGCCAGGCCCGCAGGCACCAGCTCGGCCGCCTGCGACAGCCGTGCCATGCGCGGCGTGCCGTCGGCGTTCTGGCCGGCCGACAGCACCAGGCGCTGCAGGTCGGCGCGGTCGGTGCGGGCCTCGGGCGCCAGGCGCACCTTGACGTCGTAGTTCTGGCCGTCGCTGGCGCGCCAGGTGCCCACGGTCTGGCCGGCCACCAGGGCGCGCAGCTGGCTGGTGATGCTGCCCAGGGTCAGGCCCAGGTCGGAGGCGGCGTCGCGCCGCACCTGCACCGCCACCGTCGGGGTGTCGGGCTTCATGCTGCTGTCCAGGTCCACCAGGCCGGGGACCGCGGACAGGCGGCCGGCGAGCTGGTCGGACAGGCGCTTGAGCTCGGTCAGATCCGGGCCCTGCAGCGACAGCGAGATCGGCTTGGCGCCGCCCACCGGATCGACCAGGCCGACCAGGGTGACGGTGATGCCGGGGACCGTGGCCAGGCGCTCGCGCAGCACCGCCGACATCTGGTCGACCGAGCGGCTGCGGGCCTGGCGGTCGACCAGGCGCACGTAGATGCTGACCTGGTTGTGGCCCAGCGCGACGCCGGTGTTGATCGTGGCCAGGGTGTAGCGCACCTCGGGCATCTCGCGCAGGATGCGGTCGACTTGGCGGGTGCGCTCCTCGGTCAGCTCCAGGCTGGAGCCGACCGGGGTGTAGAAGGCCACCTGGGTCTCGGAGAAGTCGGCCTTGGGCACGAATTCGGTGCCCATGAAGCGGGTCAGGCCCAGGGCCAGCACCAGGCTGCCCAGCGCCAGGCCCAGCGTGGCCAGGGGGTGCGCCAGCGACCAGGACAGCGCGTGGCCGTAGCCCTCGCCCAGGCGGTGCGAGGCGCGGTCCACCCAGTGGGTCAGGCGACCCAGGGTGTGGTCGTACAGGTTGCGGGGCTGGAAGGGCTGGCCTTCACGGTCGATCGCGGGGTCGTGCCAGACCGAGCTCAGCATCGGGTCGAGCGTGAAGCTGACGAACATCGAGATCAGCACCGCCGAGACGATGGTGATGCCGAACTCGTGGAAGAACTTGCCGATGATGCCGCCCATGAAGCCGATGGGCGCGAAGACCGCGACGATGGACAGCGTGGTGGCCAGCACCGCCAGGCCGATCTCGTTGGTTCCGTCGAGCGCCGCGAGCCGTGCGGGCTTGCCCATCTGCACATGGCGCACGATGTTCTCGCGCACCACGATGGCGTCGTCGATCAGCAGGCCCACGCACAGGCTGAGCGCCATCAGCGTGATCATGTTGATCGTGAAGCCGAACACCTGCATGAACAGGAAGGTGCCGATCAGGGCGATCGGCAGCGTCAGGCCGGTGATGACGGTGGAGCGCCAGGAGTTCAGGAACAGGAAGACGATGCCGATGGTCAGCACCGCGCCCTCGATCAGGGTGCGACGCACGTTCTCGACCGACACGCGGATCGGGCGCGAGTTGTCGCGCACCACGTCCAGCGCCATGCCGGCGGGCAACCGGGCCTGCTGCTCGCCCACCACCCGGGTCAGGCCGTCGACCACCTCGATGGTGTTCTCGCCCTGGGCCTTGACCACGTCCAGGGCCAGGGTGCGCTGGCCGTTGCGCAGGGCCAGGGAGTCGGTCTCCTCGGGGCCATCGACCACACGGGCCACCTGGTCCAGCCGCACCGGCTGGCCGTTGCGCCGGGCGATGATGAGGGCGCCCATGTCGGCCGGGGCGGCGACGCGGCCGTCCACCTGCACCACGTCCTCGCGGGCGGCTTGGCGCAGGGTGCCGGCGGGCAGGTTGCGGGTCTCGGTGCGGACGGCGTCGGCGACCGCGGCGGCGCCCAGCTGGTAGGACTCGAGCGCGTCGGGGCGCAGGTAGACGTTGACCTCGCGCTTGGAGGCGCCGACCAGGGTGACCGAGCCGACGCCGCGCACGTTCTCCAGGCGCTTCTTCAGCACCTGGTCGGCCCAGGCGCTGAGCTCGGCCTGGCTGCGGCTGCCGTCGGGCGAGGTGAGGGCCACGCTCCAGATCGGCCGCGACGCCGGGTCGAAGCGCTGCACGCGCGGCTCGTCGACCTCGTCGGCGAAGGCGGCCTTGACCTGGGCCACCTTCTCGCGCACGTCGTCGGCGGCCTTGCGGCCGTCGACGTCCAGGTTGAACTTGATGATGACGACCGAGTTGCCCTGGTAGCTGCGGCTGTAGAGCTCGTTGATGCCGGCGATCGTGTTGACCGCCTCCTCGACCTTGACCGTGACCTCGTTCTCGACCACCTCGGCCGAGGCGCCGGGGTAGCCGACGCTGACGACGACGTAGGGGAATTCGATGTTCGGGAACTGGTCGACCTTCAGGCGCTGGAAGGCGAAGCCGCCCAGCACCACGAAGGCCAGCATGACCATGGTGGCCAGCACCGGGTTGGCGATCGACAGGCGGGTGAACCACATGGCCGGGGCGCTCCGTCAGCGGCTGGCGGCCGAGGCCGGGGCGGCCGCGCCGGGCAGGCGCAGCGCGGTGCCGGGGCGGACGGTGCCCACTCGGGCGGCCAGCACGGTGTCGCCGGCGCCCAGGCCGGACAGCACCTCGACCAGTGGTTCGCCTTCGGGCGAGTGGCCGCGGGTGCCCAGCTTCAGCGGGCGGGCCTCGGCCCGGCCGTCCCGCACCGCCAGGGCGTAGGGCTGGGGCTGGTCCAGGCGAACGGCCTCGAGCGGGACGGCCAGCCTTTCCTGGCGGCCCAGGGCCAGCCGGCCCTGCACGAACAGGCCCTGCCGCAGCGCCGGGTGCGGCGTCAGGGTCAGGTAGGCCGACACGGTGCGGGCGCCGCTGGTCGCGGCGGGGTTGATGCGGGCCACGCGCACGCCGACCGGCTCGCTCAGGCCGTCGACCTGGACGGTGCCGGTGGCGCCGACCCGCAGCCGGGCCACCTCTTGCGGGGCCAGGGCGGCCTCGACCTCGAGCGCCGACAGGTCGACGATCTCCAGGATGCGGCCGTCCAGCGCGACGCGCTCGCCGGGCTGGGCCAGGCGCTGCGAGACCTGGCCGGCGATGGGCGCGACCAGTTGGGCGTCCTGCTGGGACTTGCGGGCGAGCTCGACCGCCGATTGCGCGGCCGCGTGGGTGGCGCGGGCGCCCTGGGCGGTGGCCAGCGAGGTGTCCAGCGCGGTGGGCGAGATGAAGCCCTGCGCCACCAGGGCCTGGTTGTTGGCCAGGGTGCGCTCGGCGATGTCGAGCTGGGCGCGGGCGGCATCCGCCTGCTGCTGGGCCTGCTTCAGGCGCCAATCCAGTTCGGTGGTGTCGAGCCGGCCCAGGCGCTGGCCGGCCTGCACCGTGTCACCCTCGCGCACGCCCAGCTCGGCCAGCTCGGCGGCCACCTTGGCCTTGACCAGCGCGGTGCGCACCGCGCGCACGCTGCCGGTGAGCTCGACGCCGTCGACCAGCGGCCGCTGGCGGGCCGCCAGCAGGTCGCCGGGCAGCAGCTCCAGCCGCGCTTCGGCGGGGGCCGAGGCGGCGGCGGGGGCCGGGGACGGCGGGGCAGCGCTGCGCAGGCGCCAGCCGAGGGTCGCGAGCGCGGCCAGCGCGAGGGCGCCGATCAGGAGCTTGGGTCGGGTCATGGCGTGTGGGGCGCGGCAACGCCCGGTTCGGTGGGGGCGCGCAGGCCCTGGAACACCAGCTGCAGGTGGGCGCGGATCAGCTGTCGTGGGTCCTCGACCACCCGGCTGGCCAGCGGGCAGGCACCGATCGAGTGCTTGTGCAGGCACAGCATGATCATCGGCAACACCAGGGAGTGTGCCGCCGCGGTGGTGTCCACCGGACGAAACTCGCCGGCGTCGATGCCGCGTTGAAGCAGCAACTCGATCACCTCCAGGCCGGGTTCGATCACCTCGCGGGCGTAGACCTCCGCGATCTCGGGAAAATTCCGGACCTCGGTGACCACCAGCTTGAACAGGGCGGAGCTGGGGCTGTCATAGACCTCTTCCCACCATTCGGGCAGCAGGCGGGTCAGGGCGTCGGTGGCCGAGCCGGCGTGGTCCAGCAGGCGCTGCCGCCCCACCGCCACATCGGCCGACAGGGTGTGGCGGATCACCGCCTGCAGCAACTCTTCCTTGCTGGAGAAATACAGATAGAGCGTGCCCTTGGCGACGCCGGCGCGTTGGGCGACCTCTTCGGCGCGGGTCGCGGCAAATCCCTTCTCGACGAACAGCGCCAGCGCGGCGTCGAGGAGTTCCTGGGGGCGGGCGTCCTTGCGGCGCTGCCGGGTCGGGGGGCTGGGGTTCATGCTAATGACTGACTGGTCATTAATGCTAGCAGCGAAGCCCTGTCCGTCAATACCCATGTGGGTATTCTGACATGCCGACCGTTTACGCTGGCGTGATGAACCGACGATCGCTCTGGCTTTGGGCCCTGGCACCGCTGCTGGCCCTGTCCGCCTGCGCCACCCTGGCGCCCTCTTCCCTCCACTACGGTACCGACGAGCTGCAGCAGGCGCTGGACCGGCGCTTTCCGGTCGAGCGGCGCTGGCTGGAGCTGCTGGACGTGAACGTGCAGGTGCCGCACCTGTCCCCGCTGCCCGGGCGGCAGAAGCTGGCGGTGCAGTTGCAGGCCTCGTTGCACGACCGCGTGTTCGGCGGCCAATGGGTGGCTCGGCTGGGACTGGAGTCGGGGCTGCGCTGGCAGGCCTCGGACCAGACCCTGCGGCTGGCGGGCGTGCAGGTGACCGGCCTGGGCCTGAGCGGCCAGGGCCAGCCGCCGGCGCTGGACCGCCAGCGACTGGGCGCTGCCCTGATCGCGCCACTGCTGGAGGACCTGGTGGTGTTGACGATGACGCCTGCCCAGCTCGAGCGACTGGGCCGCTGGGGCGTGCAGCCTTCGGGCGTGCGGGTGGAGGACGACGGCGTGCGTCTGCTGCTGGCCCCCCGCTAAGATGCCGGGTTTGGCCGCCCGCGGGGCGGCCGCTGCAAGACCTGACGATGGACGCCTTGATTCTGTTGAAGGCCGCGCTGATGGGCGTGGTGGAGGGACTGACCGAGTTCCTGCCGATTTCCTCCACCGGTCACCTGATCCTGGCCGGCTCGCTCCTGGACTTCACCGGCGAGAAGAGCAAGGTCTTCGAGATCGCCATCCAGACCGGCGCCATCTTCGCCGTGGTACTGGTGTATTGGCAGCGGGTGCGCGACACCGTCACCGGCCTGGGCAGCCAACCGCAGGCACGCCGTTTCGCGCTGAACGTGCTGATCGGCTTCCTGCCGGCGGTGGTGCTGGGTCTGCTGCTGGGCAAGGCCATCAAGGCCCACCTGTTCACGCCCACCGTCGTGGCCACCACCTTCATCCTGGGCGGCTTCGTCATCCTGTGGGCCGAGCGCCGCCAGGCGGCCACGGTGCGGGTGGCCAGCGTGGACGACATGGGGCCGATGGACGCCCTGAAGGTGGGGCTGGTGCAGTGCCTGGCCATGGTGCCCGGCACCAGCCGCTCGGGTGCCACCATCATCGGCGGCATGTTGATGGGCCTGTCGCGCCAGGCCGCCACCGACTTCAGCTTCTTCCTGGGCATCCCCACGCTGATCGGCGCCGGCCTGTACAGCCTGTACAAGGCCCGTCACGACCTGGCCTGGGCCGACGCGCCGATGTTCGGGGTGGGTCTGGTGTTCAGCTTTCTGTCGGCGTGGCTGTGCGTTCGCTGGCTGCTGCGCTATGTCGCCACCCACGACTTCAAGCCCTTCGCCTGGTACCGCATCGCCTTCGGCGTGCTGGTGCTGGTGACCGCCCACTTCGGCTGGGTCACCTGGGCGGATTGAGTCTTCAGGCCGGCCACCCTGGCGGGGGCCGGCGGGCGCGGGATCAGCGGCGGCGGAACACCAGGTCCCAGACGCCGTGGCCCAGGCGGATGCCGCGGGCCTCGAACTTGGTCAGCGGCCGGTAGTCGGGCCGCGGCGCGTAGCCCTCGGCGGTGTTGGCCAGCAGCGGCTCGGCCGACAGCACCTCGAGCATCTGCTCGGCGTAGGGCTGCCAGTCGGTGGCGCAGTGCAGCACGCCGCCCGGCGCCAGGCGCGAGGCCAGCAGGGCCACCAGCGGCGGCTGGATCAGGCGGCGCTTGTGGTGCTTCTTCTTGTGCCACGGGTCCGGGAAGAACACGTGCACGCCCGCCAGCGAGCCCGGCGCCACCATTTGCTCGAGCACCTGCACCGCGTCGTGCTGGATGATGCGCAGGTTCTCCAGGCCCTCCTCGCCGATCCGCTTGAGCAGCGCGCCCACGCCCGGGGTGTGGACCTCGATGCCGATGAAATCGGTGTCGGGCCGGGCTGCCGCGATCTCGGCGGTGGCGGCACCCATGCCGAACCCGATCTCGATCACCCGCGGGGCCGTGCGGCCGAAGACCGCGTCCCAATCGGCAAGCGTGTCCTGGCTGGGCAACACGAAGCGGGGCCCCAGTTCCTCGAGTGCCCGCTGCTGGCCGGTGCCCATGCGGCCGGCGCGCAGCACGTAGCTGCGGATGGTCCGGTGGTGGGCGTCATCGGGCGCGCCCGCGCCCGGCTCGGCGACGGGTTCGGAGGCGGGGACGGAGGCGTGTTCCTCGGGCAGGTTCATGGCGCAGGGGGATCCGGTGGGGCCGGAATTGTCGCCGATGTGCCGTGGCGGCGCGCGCCCGCGGGAGACCTGACTACACTCGGGCACCCTGGCTCGCCGCCGCCCCGCGGTCCCTCCCTTGTCCATGCGCCGCGTCCTGCCCACACGTGACCACCTCGTCGCGCTGCTCGCCGGTGTGCTGGCCGCCACCGTGGTGGCGGCGGGCGTGTGGGTGGTGGACCGTGGCGAGCAGGCCCGGATGGTCCACCAGCAGCGCAGCCATCTGCTGGAACGGCTGTCACTGCTGCGGGTGCGCCTGGAGAGCCACCTCAACCAGGTGATCGCCTCGGCGCGGGCCTTGTCGGTGGTCTATGCGACCCACCCCCGCCTCAACGCGGCCGAGTTCCGCCTGCTGGCCCGCGAAATCGTCGAGCTGCAGCCCAGCATCATCAACGTCGGCCTGATCCGGGGCACCGTCCTCTCCGAGGTCTACCCGATCCCGGGCAACGAGGCCGCGGTCGGCCTGGACATCCGCCAGAACCCCGCGATGTGGCCGGCCTTCCAGCGCATGATGGAGCAGCGCCGCACCGTCATCGCCGGTCCGGTGCCACTGGTGCAGGGCGGCACCGGCATCATCGTGCGCATCCCGGTCCATGCGGCCGAAGGCCTTGCCGGTCAGGCCGCCGGGGATTTCCTCGGGGCCGTCAGCATCCCGCTGGATGCTCGCGCGGTGCTGGCCCAGGCGGACCTGGACGGGGCCGACCAGGACCTGCGCCTGGCCCTGCGCGGGCGCGACGGCCTGGGCGCCGCCGGTGAGACCTTCCATGGCGACGCCACGCTGTTCGCCACCGATGCCGTGCGCCAGACCATCCAGCTGCCCGGGGGCAGCTGGGAGATCGCCGCCGTGCCGCGCGAGCGGCCGTCCTCCAAGAGCCTGCTGCTGATCCGCGGCCTGGGGGCCCTGCTGGTGCTGGTTTCCGGCAGTGGCGTCTGGGTGCTGGTGCGTTCGCGCCAACGCCAGGCCCGGGACGAGCAGCGGGTGCTGCAGGCCCACCGGCGGCTCGAGCAGCTGCTGCAGGCCCTTCCCGACCTGCTGTTCGAGGTCGACGACCGCGGCACCATCCTGGGGGTGTGGGCCGGTGGGCGCGAGGAGCTGCTGCTGGCGCCGCCCCGGGCACTGATCGGGCGCACGCTGGCCGACCTCATGCCGCCCGATGCCCACATGGGGACCATGGCCGCGATCGAGCAGGCCCTGCGCGATGGCCGCTCCGAGGGCCAGCGCATCCTGCTGCCGCTGCCCCAGGGCGAGATGTGGTTCGAGCTCTCGGTGGCGCGCATCGACGACGAGAGCGGCCCGCGCCTGCTGGCGCTGTCGCGCGACGTCAGTGCCCGGGTGCGCGACGAGGACGAGCTGCGCATCGCGGCCACGGCCTTCCAGAGCCATGAGCCGCTGATGATCACCGACGCGGCCCACCGCATCATGCGGGTCAACGGCGCCTTCACCGAGTCCACCGGCTACACCGCCGACGAGGTCGTCGGCCGCACCCCGGCGGTGCTGCAGTCCGACCGCCACGACAGCCGCTTCCACGCCCTGCTGCGCGAGCGTCTGCTCGAAGGCGGTCGCTGGGAAGGCGAGGTCTGGAACCGGCGCCGCAGCGGCGACCTCTACCCCGCCTGGCTCAGCATCACCGGCGTGCGCGACAAGCGCGGCCACATCACCCACTACGTCGGCTCGGTGGTCGACGTCACCCAGCGCAAGCGCGACGAGGCCCACATCCACCATCTGGCCTTCCACGACGCCCTGACCGGCCTGCCCAACCGCCGGCTGCTGATGGAGCGAGTGCACCATGCCCTCGCCCTGGCGGCACGCGGCGGCCAGCACGCGGCGCTCCTGTTCATCGACCTGGACAACTTCAAGACCCTCAACGACACCAAGGGCCACCTGTTCGGTGACGAACTCCTGCGCGCGGTGGCCGAGCGCCTGCGCCCCGTGTTGCGCGAGGTCGACACCGTGGCCCGGCTGGGCGGCGACGAGTTCGTGGTCCTGCTTGAAGCCCTCGGGCCCGATGAAGGGGCCGCCGCCGCGGTGGCCCGAAGCGTGGGCGAGAAGCTCCGGCTGGCGGTGGCCCGGCCGATGCGGTTGCAGGCCGTCGACGTGGCCATGACCTGCAGCATCGGCGTGCGCCTGTTCGACCACCAGGCCGAGGTCGATGACCTGCTGCGCCACGCCGACACCGCGATGTACGCGGCCAAGGGCGCCGGCCGCAACGCCGTCTGCTTCTTCGACCCGGCGATGGAGGATTCACTGTCGCGCCGGGCCGAGCTCGAGGCCGACCTGCGGGCCGCGGTGCAGCACGACCAGTTGCTGCTGCACCTGCAGCCCCAGGTCAACGCCGACGGCCTGACCACCGGCGCCGAGGCCCTGCTGCGCTGGCGCCACCCGCGTCGGGGCCTGTTGCCGCCCCAGGACTTCATCGGCCTGGCCGAGGACACCGGTCTGATCCATGAACTGGGTGAGTGGGTGCTGGCCGAGGCCTGCCGGCGCCTGCAGGCCTGGGCCGCCCATCCGGGGCGGCGTCACCTGGTGCTGTCGGTCAACGTCAGCCCGCGCCAGCTGCACGACCCGTCCTTCCACCAGCGGGTCGAGCGACTGGTGAAACAGCACCAGGTGCCCCCTGGCCGGCTCAAGCTGGAACTCACCGAGAGTTCGCTGCTCGATGGCTCGGCCCACTCGGTGGCCCAGCTCCAAGGGCTGCGCGACCTGGGCCTGGCCTTTTCGCTGGACGACTTCGGCACCGGCTACTCGTCGCTTCAGTACCTCAAGCGGCTGCCCCTGGACGAGCTCAAGATCGACCGCTCGTTCACCCGCGACATCGTCGAGGACGTGAACGACCAGGCGATCGTGCGCACCATCCTGGCCATGGCCCGCAGCCTCGGCCTCGGCGTGATCGCCGAGGGCGTCGAGACCCCTGCCCAGCAGCAGGTCCTGCGGGACGCGGGCTGCGGCCACTGGCAGGGCTACCTCTTCGGCCGGCCGCAGCCGATCGAGGAGTTCGAGGCGGCCCTGACCTGAGCGCGCCGCAAGGCCCGCCAAGTGGTCTAGAATCCGCGGCGCCGCGGGTGTAGTTCAATGGTAGAACGGCAGCTTCCCAAGCTTCATACGAGGGTTCGATTCCCTTCACCCGCTCCAGTTTTCTTTTCACCAGCGCCGGCCACGTGCCGGCGTTGTGCTTTCCGGGGCCCGGCGGATGAATCCGGCGCCGGGGTTGGTGTTTTCCGGTCCCTTGTCGGTCGAGGACTCGTGCATCATGGACACACGCGCGCTGTCCGTCCTGCCATGTCCCCCACCCCCCTGCAGATCCTGGCCTTGAGCGGTCGACCGCTCGACCTCGTCACCTCCGCGTTCGGCCCCTTCGTGGTGCAGCCGGTGCGCAGCCTGCAGGAGCTCGATGACCAGCTCAACCACCACAGCTTCGATGCCACGGTGATTGAACTCGACCGTTCGCTGGGTTCCGAGGCCTTGCTGGCCTGGCCGGGCCTGGCCCGTGCGGCCCTGGAATCGGCGCTGGTGGTCGCCGCGCCCGAGCCCACCCTGGCGTCCTGTCTGCGCTGGCTGCAGGCCGGTGTGCGCGAGGTCATCGGTTCGCGCGAGCTGCACGCCGACGCCCTGGGGCGCCAGCTGCGCCTGGCGGTCGAGCGCAAGCGCCTGGACGACGTGGCGCGCCGGGCGCTCAGCATCGACCTGGCCACCGGCTTGCCCAACCACCAGCAGCTGCTCGAGCACATGACCCACCTGCTGGCCCTGCGCGAGCGCGAGCCCGCGCCGATGGCGGTGGTGGTGCTGCAGCTCGACGGCTTCGCCGCGGTCGAGTCCCAGCTCGGGGTCGAGGCCGCCAATGTGCTGCGCCGCAAGGCGGCGGTGCGGCTGCGCGCGGCGCTGCGGGCCTCGGACGTGGTGGCCTCGCTGGGCCGCGACATGTTCGGCGTGCTGCTGGCGCGCATGGACGCCGACGCCGACGCCGAGCCGGTGGCTCGCAAGCTGCTGGCCGCCACCCGCCACCCGCTGCAGGTGGCCGGCCAGAGCGTGCCGCTGGCGGCGCGCTACGGCCTGGCCCAGTTTCCGGCGCATGGGCGCGAGGCCCCGGTGCTGCTCAAGCGGGCGATGGCCCAGGCCTCGGGCGGCGGCGAAGGGCGGCTGTGGGGCCAGGGCCAGGCGGCCAACGACCCGGCCTGAGCACGCTCATCCACCATGAAAAAGGGCCGCGTCAGCGGCCCTTGGCGTTTCTGGAGGGGCCGGGCGGTCGGGCCGCCCATGCCCTTCAGCCACCTCACTTCAGGATGTCGCCCAGGCAGAGGTACTTGACCTCGACATAGTCGTCCATGCCGTGGTGCGAGCCTTCGCGGCCCAGGCCCGACTGCTTGACGCCACCGAAGGGCACCTCGGCGGTCGAGATCAGGCCGGTGTTGATGCCGACCATGCCGTACTCCAGCGCCTCGCCGACGCGGAACACGCGGCCGATGTCGCGGCTGTAGAAGTAGCTGGCCAGGCCGAATTCGGTGGCGTTGGCCAGCTCGATCACCTCGGCCTCGGTCTCGAATCGGAACACCGGGGCCACCGGGCCGAAGGTCTCCTCGCGCGAGACCAGCATGTCCGGGGTGACGTCGGACAGCACGGTCGGGGTGTAGAAGCGCTCGCCCACGCGCTCGCCGCCGACCACCAGCTTGGCGCCCTTGGCCAGGGCGTCGGCCACGTGGGACTCGACCTTGCCGATGGCCTGCTCGTCGATCAGCGGGCCGACGTTGACACCGGCCTCGAAGCCGTTGCCCACCTTCATGGCGCCGGCCTTGGCCGAGAGCTTCTCGACGAAGGCGTCGTAGACGCCGGCCTGGACGTAGAAGCGGTTGGCGCAGACGCAGGTCTGGCCGGCGTTGCGGTACTTGCTGACCATCGCGCCCTCGACCGCCGACTCCAGGTCGGCGTCGTCGAAGACGATGAAGGGGGCGTTGCCGCCCAGCTCCAGGGCCAGCTTCTTGACCGTCGGGGCGCACTGCTGCATCAGGATGCGGCCGACCTCGGTGGAGCCGGTGAAGGACAGGTGGCGGACCACGTCGGAGCTGCACAGCACCTTGCCGACCTCGATCGACTGCGCGCCGTCGGCGGTGACGATGTTGAGCACGCCGGCGGGCATGCCGGCGCGCTGGGCCAGCTCGGCCACGGCCAGGGCCGACAGCGGGGTGGCTTCGGCCGGCTTGATCACCACCGGGCAGCCGGCGGCCAGGGCCGGGGCGACCTTGCGGGTGATCATGGCGATCGGGAAGTTCCAGGGCGTGATCGCCGCGCAGACGCCGATCGGCTGCTTGATCACGAGGTAGCGCTTGTTGCCGTCGGTGGTCGGCACGGTCTCGCCGTAGATGCGCTTGGATTCCTCGGCGAACCATTCGAGGAAGCTGGCGCCGTAGCCGACCTCGCCCTTGGCCTCGGCCAGGGGCTTGCCCTGCTCGGCGGTCATGATGCGGGCCAGGTCATCGGCGTTGGCGTGCAGCAGGTGGAACCAGCGCATCAGGATCGCGGCGCGTTCCTTGGCGGTCTTGGCGCGCCAGGCCGGCCAGGCCTTGTTGGCGGCGACGATGGCGTGGTGGGTGTGCTCGGCGCCCAGATTGGCGACGTCGGCGAGCTTTTCACCGGTGGCGGGGTCGATGACGTCGAAGCGGCCGTTGCCGGCGACCCATTCGCCGTTGACGAGGGCGTCGGTCTTGAGCAGGCTGGGGTCGTTCAGACCGGCCAGCGGGGAGGTCTTGGTGTCCATGACGGTCTCCTGGGCGGGCGACAGGTGGTCGCCGCGGTTGATCTCGGACTCTACAGTCATCGCGGTTCTGCTTTTCGGTGATCGGGAATCGGGGCTCAGCGGCGGCGGCCGCGGATCCACTCCAGCACGCCCATCAGCGAGGTGGTGAAGAGGATCAGCAGGGTGGCCACCGCGGCGATGGTCGGGTTGATGTTCTCGCGGATGCCGGTGAACATCTGGCGCGGCAGGGTGACCTGGTCCGGGCCGGCGATGAACAGCGTGACCACCACCTCGTCGAAGGAGGTGGCGAAGGCGAACAGCGCGCCGCTGATCACGCCCGGGGCGATCACCGGCAGGGTCACGCGGAAGAAGGTCTGCACCGGGCCGGCGCCCAGGCTGAGCGAGGCGCGCACCAGGTTGTGGTTGAAGCCCTGCAGCGTGGCCAGCACGGTGGTCACGACGAAGGGGGCGCCCAGCGCGGCGTGCACCACGATCAGGCCCAGGTAGGTGTCCGACAGGCCGATGCGGGCGAAGAACAGGTAGCAGGCCACGCCCACCACCACGATCGGCACCACCATCGGCGCGATCAGGATGCTCATCAGCAGGCCCTTGCCGGCGAAGTTCACGCGGGCCAGGCCCACGGCCGTCAGGGTGCCCAGCACCGTGGCGACCATGGTGGCGGCGGGCGCGACGATGAAGCTGTTCTTCGTGGCGCGGCCCCATTCGGCCGAGGTGAACAGGTTCTCGTACCACTGCAGCGACCAGCCCGGCATCGGGTAGGCCAGGAAGGACGAGGACGAGAACGACAGCGGGATGATCGCCAGGATCGGCGCCAGCAGGTACAGCAGCACCGCGGTGCAGAACAGGCGCAGCGCCCACCAGCCCGCCTTGTCCAGCGGGGTGGCATAGGCCGGGAACTGGGGCTTGAGGAAGGAAAGCAGTGCCATCGTGGTCAGCCCAGGCTCAGTTCGGATTTGACGACCCGGCGGTACAGGCCATAGAGCAGCAGGGTGGCCACCAGCAGGATCGCGCCCAGCGCACAGGCCATGCCCCAGTTGATGTCGACGTTGGTGTACTGGGCGATGTAGTAGCTCAGCATCTGGTCGTCGGCGCCGCCCAGCAGCGCCGGGGTGACGTAGTAGCCGATCGCCAGGATGAACACCAGCAGGCCGCCGGCGCCCACGCCGGGCAGGGTCTGCGGCACGTAGACGCGGAAGAAGGCGGCCAGTGGCGGACTGCCCAGCGACACCGCGGCGCGCACGAAGGTGGGTGGCACGCTCTTCATGACGCTGTACAGCGGCAGGATCATGAAGGGCAGCAGGATGTGGACCATCGAGATGATCACGCCGGTGCGGTTGAACAGCAGTTCCAGCGGCGCGTTGACCAGGCCGATGCCGACCAGGGCGCTGTTGACCAGCCCCTCGCGCTGCAGCAGTACGATCCAGGCCGCCACGCGCACCAGGATCGAGGTCCAGAAGGGCACCAGCACCAGGATCATCAGCAGGTTGGCCTGGCGGGCGCTGAGGGTGCTGAGCCAGTAGGCCAGCGGATAGCCCAGCAGCAGGCAGCCCAGGGTGACCAGGCCGCTGATCTCGAAGGTGCGCAGCAGGATGCGGCCGAACACGCGCTGGTCGGGCTCGACCTGGGTGATGCCGCCTTCGGGGGCGCGCTTGAGGTCAACCGAGGTCAGCAGGTAATCCGGGGTCCAGCGCGAGGCGTTCTTGGCGATCGCGTGCCAGTACTTCAGGTCGGCCCAGCGGGCGTCGACCGCCAGCATCTTCTCGCGGACCTGGTCGGGCGAGAGGCCCTCGCCCAGCGGCAGGGCGCGGTAGGTGCCCATCACCAGGGAACGGGCGCCCGAGGCCTCGGTGTTCAGGCGCCGGGCGAGGGCGCCGGCGTCCGAGCCGTCGGGCAGGGCGGCCAGGTCGGCCGCGACCGCCGCGAAGGCGGCGGCGGGCGGCTCGGCCTGGCGGTCCCAGCCCGACAGCGCCTGGGCGGTGCGGGGCAGGGCGGTGGCCACCTCGGGGTTCTCGATGGCGCGCACCAGCAGCGCGCCGATCGGCACCAGCAGGGTGACCAGCAGGAACAGCAGCAGCGGAAGGGTCAGCGCGATGGCCACCGCGTGCCGGCGCCGCTGGGCGCGGGCCAGCGAGCGGGCCAGCTCGGGGGTGCCCACGGCGGGCAGGGCGCTGGAAGCGGCGGAACTCATCACGTCAACCCTTCACGCCGTCACTGCGCGGCCCAGGAGGCGAAGCGCTTTTCCAGCTCTTCGCCCTGGTCGGCCCAGAACTTCACGCCGAACTGCAGCGCGTCCTTGCTGTTGGCCGGCGAGGTCGGCAGCAGGGCCAGCACCTTCGGGTCGAGCTTGGCCAGGGCCTTGTTGTTGGTCGGGCCGTAGGAGATGTTGCGGGCGTACTCGGCCTGGGCGTCGGTGGACGCGGCCAGGGTGATGTACTTCATCGACAGCTCCTTGTTCGGGGCGCCCTTGGGGATGACCCAGAAGTCCAGGTCGTAGATGCCGCCGACCCAGGTGATCTTCAGGTTCTTGCCCTCGCGCTGGGCGGCGTCGATGCGGCCGTTGAAGGCGGTGGCCATGACCACGTCACCGGCGACCAGGAACTGCGGCGGCTGCGCGCCGGCTTCCCACCACTGGATGTTGGCCTTGAGTTCGGTCAGCTTCTTGAAGGCGCGGTCGGCGCCTTCCTTGGTCGACAGCACCTTGTAGACGTCGGCGCTCTTGACGCCGTCGGCCATCAGGGCGAACTCGAGGTTGTAGCGGGCGCCCTTGCGCATGGCGCGCTTGCCCGGGAACTTCTTGGTGTCCCAGAAGTCGGCCCAGCTCTTGGGGCCGTCCTTGAGCTTGTCGCCGTTGTAGGCCATCACGGTGGACCAGACGAAAGCGCCGACGCCGCACTCGGTCACGGCGGCGGGCTGGAAGTCGGCCTTGTTGCCGACCTTGGCCCAGTCCATCTTCTCGAACAGGCCTTCATCGCAGCCGCGGGCCACGTCGGGGCTCTCCACCTCGACCACGTCCCAGGTGACTTTCTTGGCCTCGACCATGGCCTTGATCTTGGCCTGCTCGCCGTTGTATTCGACGGTCACGACCTTGGTGCCGGTGGTCTTCTCGAAGGGCTCGACGTACGCCTTCTTCTGGGCCGCGCCGTTGGCGCCGCCGAAGTTGACGACGGTCAGCTGGCTCTGGGCCAGGGCCGGCAGGGCGGCCAGCAGCGCGGCCGCGGCCAGGGTGGATTTCATCATCGCAAGACTCCTCTAGGGGGGTGAAGGAACCGGGGGGGAGCGATCGGGAAGCCGTGGGACCGTCCGTCGCCGCTGCACCGGATGGGCAGCGGTCGCGGCGGTCCTGGTTGTGGAAACTCGGGTCAGCGGTAGACGCGCAGGTAGGGCGTCGGGATGTGCAGCCAGACCTGTTGGCCCGGCACCGGCTGCTCGCCGCTGGACAGCGGCAGCTTGACGGTGGCGGGGGCCTGGCCGGCGATGGCGCAGCGCAGGCGCAGGTGGTCGCCGAAGTAGATGACGTCGGTGACCGCGGCCTTGAGGGTGTTGGCCTCGTGTTCCGGCGGGGTGAACCAGGCCTCGATGCGCTCGGGGCGCACCGACGCCACCACCGCGGTGCCGGAGGCGACGTGGTTGACGTTGATGCCCGACAGGCGCTCGCCGGTGGGCAGCACCAGCTCGCAGGCGTCGCGCTCGGACTGCGCCACGGTGCCGGTGAGCAGGGTGCTGTCGCCGACGAAGCCGGCGACGAAGCGGTTGGAGGGGGTCTCGTAGAGCTTCTCGACGGCGTCGATCTGCTGGATCTCGCCGTCGTTGAACACCGCCACGCGGTCGCTCATGGTCAGGGCCTCGCCCTGGTCATGGGTGACGTAGACGAAGGTCACGCCCAACTGGCGGTGCAGTTCCTTGAGCTCGATCTGCATGTGCTCGCGCAGCTGCTTGTCCAGCGCGCCCAGGGGCTCGTCCATCAGCACCAGCTGCGGCTCGAAGACCAGGGCACGGGCCAGGGCCACGCGCTGCTGCTGGCCGCCCGAGAGCTGGCCGGGGAAGCGTTCGCCCTTGCCGCCCAGCTGCACCATGTCCAGGGCCTTGGCCACGCGGCTGGCGATCTCGGCCTTGGGCACCTTGCGCACGGTCAGCGGGTAGGCGACGTTGTCGGCCACGCTCATGTGCGGGAACAGCGCGTAGTTCTGGAACACCATGCCGAAGTTGCGCTTGTGCGGCGGGGTGCGGGTGATCGGCGCGCCGTCCAGCAGGATCTCGCCGGCGGTCGGCGACTCGAAGCCGGCCAGCATCATCAGCGTGGTGGTCTTGCCCGAGCCCGACGGGCCCAGCAGGGACAGGAACTCGCCGCGCTGGATGTCGAGGTCCAGCGAGCGCACGACCAGGCTCAGGCCGTCGTAGGTCTTCTGGACGCCGGCAAAGCGCACCAGGGGGGTGTTGGGGGACATGGTGTGGGGGATCCCAAGGCGGTCTTGTTCAAGTTCTGGGCGTGGCCCGGTGCGGGGTGCACCGGGAACACGCAAGCCCCGTGCCGCCGCCTCCTCCGGCGGCGGTGGCTGGATGGCCTCAGGCGGCGCTGGCGGCGTCCAGGGAGGCGCCCAGGATCGCCAGGCCTTCGTCCAGCACGGCGTCGCTGGCGGTCAGCGGCACCAGGATGCGGATGACGTTGGCGTACACGCCGCAGGACAGCAGGATCAGGCCGCGCTGGATGGCTTCGGCGCAGACGCGCTTGGTCAGGTCGGCGTCGGGGCGGGCGATGTCGCCGTCCTTGAACAGCTCGATGGCGACCATCGAGCCCAGGCCGCGCACGTCCTGGATGCTCTTGTGCCGGGTGGCCAGCTGGGCCAGGCCGGCCTTCAGGCGCTCGCCCACGGCCTTGGAGCGGTCCAGCAGCCGCTCTTCCTCGAACACGTCGAGCACGGCCAGCGCGGCGGCGCAGGCCAGCGGATTGCCGGCGTAGGTCCCGCCCAGGCCGCCCGGCAGGGGCTTGTCCATCAGCGAGGCCTTGCCGATCACGGCCGAGATCGGGAAGCCGCCGGCCATCGACTTGGCCATGGTGACCAGGTCGGGGGCCACGCCCCACTGCTCGCAGGCCAGCCAGGTGCCGGTGCGGCCGGCGCCGGTCTGCACCTCGTCGGCGATCAGCACGATGCCATGCTGGTCGCACAGGGCGCGCAGCTTCTGGGCGAAGGACGGGGTGATGGCGTAGAAACCGCCCTCGCCCTGGACCGGCTCGAGGATGATGGCGGCGACGCGGGCGGCCTCGACGTCGTACTTGAAGATGTGCTCGACGGTGCGCAGGGCGTCGGCCTCGGTCACGCCGTGCAGCGGGTTCGGGTACTCGGCGTGGTAAATCTCGGCCGGGAAGGGACCGAAGCCGGCCTTGTACGGCGCGACCTTGCCGGTCAGGGCCATGCCCAGCAGGGTGCGGCCGTGGAAGCCGCCGCCGAAGGCGATCACGGCCTGGCGGCCGGTGGCGGCGCGGGCCACCTTGATCGCGTTCTCCACCGCCTCGGCGCCGGTGGACAGGAAGAAGGCCTTCTTGGCGAAGTCGCCCGGGGTCTTGGCGATCAGGCGCTCGGCCAGCTCGACGTAGGGCTCGTAGGCCACGACCTGGAAGCAGGTGTGGTGGACCTTGTCGAGCTGGGCCTTCACCGCCTCGACGATCTTGGGGTGGCGGTGGCCGGTGTTCAGCACGGCGATGCCGCCGGCGAAGTCGATGTAGCGCTTGCCCTGGACGTCCCAGACCTCGGCGTTCTCGGCACGGTCGACGAAGACCTCGTAGGTCTGGCCCAGGCCCGAGGGCAGGGCGGCGCGGCGGCGGGCCATCAGGTCGGCGTTGGTGGAGTGGTTCACGTCGGGATCGCGGTGCATGGTGGGCCTCGTCATCAAACGGTCAATCGGCACACTCTAGGGCGCGGGGGGCGGCGCTACCATGTACACCGGCCTGCACGGCGCGGTGCACTGTGCAGGTCCTCCGGCCTGTACACACCAACCCCCATGCTGACGCTGTCCCCCCACTCCGCCACCCCGCTGGTGGCCCAGATCGTCGACGGCCTGAAGGCCCAGATCGACGAGGGCGGGCTGCGCGCCGGCACCAAGGTCCCTTCGATCCGGCAGTTCGCCCACGCCCACCAGGTCAGCGTGTTCACCGTGGTCGAGGCCTATGACCGCCTGGTGGCATTGGGCTACCTGGTGTCGCGGCCGCATTCGGGCTTCTTCGTGCGGCGCCGGGCCAGCCACCCCGGGACCCCGATGGCGGTGGCCGCGCCAGGGCCGCAGGGTTTCGACTCGATGTGGTACCTGCGCAAGATCTTCGAGCACCGCCACCTGTCGATCAAGGCCGGCTGCGGGTGGTTGCCGGGCGACTGGCTGTTCGAGGACGGCCTGCGGCGGGCGCTGCGCGGCCTGGCCGCCGATGACGCCGACCTGGGCGGCTACGGCGATCCCAAGGGATTCCCGCCGCTGCGCCAGTACATCGCCGAGTCCTTCGCCGAGCAGGAGGTCCAGGTGCACCCCGGACAGGTCCTGCTCACCCAGGGCAGCAGCCAGGCGCTGGACCTGGTGGTGCGGCGTCTGGTGCGGGCCGGTGACGCGGTGCTGGTCGACGACCCCGGCTACGCCAACCTGCTGTTCGCCTTGCGCTACCAGGGCGCCCGGCTGCTGGGCGTGCCGCGCACGCCCCAGGGCTGGGACCTGGCCGCGCTCGAGCGCCTGATCGCCGAGCACCGGCCCAAGGTCTTCTTCACCCAGCCACGCCTGCACAGCCCGACCGGCTCGGTGGCCTCGCTGGCCCAGTTGCACCGGGTGCTGCAGCTGGCCGACCGCCATGACCTGACCGTGGTCGAGAACGACATCTATGTCGACCTGGACCCCGAGCCGCGCCCGTCCCTGGCCAGCCTGGACCAGCTCAGCCGGGTGCTGACCATCGGCAGCTACTCCAAGACCATCTCGCCCAACATCCGGGTCGGCTTCCTGATCGGCCACCCCGACCTGGTCGAGGACCTGGCCCAGCTCAAGATGATCTCGGGCCTGACCAGTGCCGAGTTCGGCGAGCGCCTGGCCCACGGCGCGCTCACCGAGGGCCGCTGGCGCAAGCACCTCAAGGGCCTGCGCGAACGCCTGGCCCAGGCCCACCAGGTGGTGGCCGGGCGGCTGCTGCGGCTGGGCTTCGAGCTCTTCCACGAGCCCAAGGCCGGCATGTTCCTGTGGGCCCGCCACCCGGCCCTGGAGGACCCCATGGCCCTGTCCAACGAGGCCGCCGAGCACGACATCATGCTGGGCCCGGGCCACCTGTTCATGGCCGACCTGCAGCCGACGCCCTGGATGCGCTTCAATGTCGCGTTCAGCATGGCCCCGGCCCTGGAGGCCTTCCTGCACGAGCGCCTGGCCCCTTGAGTTCCCCGACGCCCGGCCGATAGAGGGTCGGAGGGCCCCGCCGTCGCGGGGCCGTGGACCATGGGAGCGGGACATGCAGGCGACGGGGACGCGCGGCTTCCCCGGGACATGGTGGCGTTGGGGCTGGGTCCCGGTGCTGCTGGTGCTCGGATGGGCGGTGCTGGCCTGGGCGGTCCGGCCCGTGGGGGCGCTGCCGCCAGGGCCCGCGCTGCTGGACCTGGGCGGGCGGAGCGCGGTCGCCTCGGCCGATGTGGCGCCCCACTTGGGGGTGCTGCGGGACGACACCGGTCTCTGGACCCTCGACGACACCCTGCGCCAGCCCGAACGCCTGACCGCCCAGCGGCGAGTGATTGCAGACGGCTATCAAAGTCAACGCGTTTATTGGCTCAGCCTGCGGTTGCGCGCCGCCGACACCGAACGCCTGCAATGGTGGCTGCGGGTGGAACGTGCCTACCTGGACGATGTGCGCCTGTGGCATTTCGAGCCGGGCGGCGGGCTGCGCGGCGGACCCTGGCAGGCCGGCGATCTGGTGCGGCCGGCGGGGGCGCAGCTGGCGCCCGTGCCGGCCTTCGCCCTGGACCTGACCGCTCCGGGCGAGCACCTGGTGGTGCTGCGCGTGGCCACCGGCTCGACCGCCTGGATCCCCGTGTCCCTGGTCGGCCAGGACCTGGTGCCGCGGCGCGCGGCCATGGAATTGGTGCCGGTCGCCCTGCTGATCGGGGCCTCCCTGGTGGTGGTTCTGATGGCCCTGGTCGCGGGCCTGTGGCTGCGCGAGCGGGTGTACCTGAGCTACGCCGCGCTGATCACGACCAATGCCGTGGTGTGGGCCTGCATCACGGGCTGGGCCCATGTGATGCTGTTCGGGCAGGAGCCACCCTGGGCCGAGCGGACCACCGCCAGCGCCATCGCGCTGTCGGCGGCGCTGGGGCCGTGGCTGTATTTCCGCCTGCTCGGCCTGACCCGCACCCTGCCGCTCTGGAGCCGGGTGTTGAGCGCGAACGCGCTGGCCCTGGCCCTGCTGGGGGGAGGGCTGCCCTGGATGGGCTTCAACGGCCGCTTCACCGAGGTCGTGCTGTGGGACCTCACCGGCTGCCAGGTGCTCGTCCTGGCCGCCCTGGTCCTGGCATGGCGGCGGCTGGAGACGTCCAGCCGGCTCCTCGCGGTGGCGGTGATGTCCATGTCGCTGCTGACGGCGGTCAACTCGCTGGCGGCCCTGGGGTGGGTGCCTGCCTTGCCACAGGCCGAGGCGGCCGGTCCGCTGGCCCACCTGATGCACCTGGCCTTGCTGGTGCCCTACCTGCTGCACGAAACCTTGCGCGAGCGCCGGGCGGCGCAGGCGTCGGACCAGCGCGCCCGGGCCGCCGAAGTCGAGAACCGCATGCGCGAGGAGGCGCTGGAGGACAAGACCAGCCTGGTGGCCATGCTGGCGCACGAGATCCGCACGCCGCTGGCTGTGATGGAGGCCTCGATCCAATCCCTGTCCCTGGTGGACGAGGCCCCGCCGCCCGAGCGCAGCCAGCGCTACGAGCGCATCGCCCGCGCCCTGCGCCGGCTCTCGGGGCTGGTCGAGCTGGTGGTCTCGCGCAACCGGGTGGACGTCAGCCAGTGGCACCACCACGCCGAGGACCTGGACCCGGGAGACCTGAGCCGGACCGCCATCGATGAACTCGGCGACGAGGCCCGGGCGCGGGTCGAGCTGCGTCTGCCGGCCACGCTGCCGGCCGTGCACGCCGATGGCCGCATGTTGCTCTACGCCCTGCAGAACCTGCTGGACAACGCCCTGAAATACGCGCCCACCCTGACCCCGGTGGACCTGGAGGTGCGGCCGGAGCCCGACGCGGCCGGCCGCCCAGGGGTGGCCTGGCGGGTGCGCGACCAGGGCCCGGGGATCCGGGCCGAGGACCGCGACCGCATCTTCCAGAAGTACTACCGCAGCGGCAGCGCCCCCGAGGTCCCCGGCCTGGGACTGGGCCTGTACCTGGTGCGCCAGATTGTCCAGCGCCATGGCGGCACCGTGCGGGTGGAGCCGGTGCCCGATGGCCACGGCACCTGCATGTGCTGCTGGCTGCCCCTGCAACCCCTGACCGGACCCCAAGCCCCATGATCGAGATTGCCCTGGTCGAGGACAACGCGGACCTGCGCGAGGAACTGGCCTTTCACCTGCAGCGCCAGGGCTACCGGGTGCATGCCGTGGGTGATGGCGCGTCACTGGACGCGCTGTTGCGGGAGCGCCGGCCGGACGTGGTGGTGCTGGACATCGGCCTGCCCGGCGAGGACGGGCTGCAGATCGCCGCGCGGCTGCGGCCGGCCCACCCTGACATGGGCATCGTGATGCTGACCGCCCGCGGCGACATCAACGACCGGGTGGCCGGCTTCGGGCATGGCGCCGACATCTACCTGGTCAAGCCGGCCGACCTGCGGGAGCTGTCGGCCGTGGTCAACAGCCTGTACCAGCGCAACCACCGGGTCAACCGGCCGGAGCGGCAGTCCTATTGGCAGCTGGACGGCCAGACCTCGGAGCTGGTGTCGCCCACCGGCCGGGCTTTCCTGCTGACCCCGCGCGAGTTCGCGCTGATGCGTGCCCTGGCCGAGGTGGCGCCGGAGCCGGTCACCCGGGCCCACCTGGTCGGGGTCCTGGGCTATCGGGACTTTGATTTCGACTACCGGCGTCTCGAGACGGCGATGAGTCGACTTCGGCGAAAGATCGAAGACGATGGCGCCGGAAGCTCCAGCCCGCTGCGCAGCGCGCGCAGCGTCGGCTACGTCTTCGTGGCCCCGATCCGGGTCTGGATACCCGAACGGCTGCCGGCCACGGACTGAGCGTCCCGACCCTGGGCCGGCGCCTGAGGCGCGCGGCCCACATGTCAGCAATTGACAGCCTTTGTAACCCAGTGATTCCTAGGATTCCGCTCAAACAGCGGACATCCGTCCGCCGTCGGCCCCATGGCGTCGCGCGTGGGGCCGGCACACCGGATTCACAGAGGTTGCCATGGCCCGTCGCACTTCCAACACCCCCGCCAACGTCTCCAACACCCCCGCCCAGGCCCCCGAGGCCGACGCGCTGCAGGCCTTGGTCGCCCAGGTGCAAGGGCTGGAACACAGCGGCACCGATCTGGTGCTGCGGCTGGCCGATGGTGAGGTGGTCCGCATGGAAGGCGGCCTGGCCGATGCCCGTTGGCTGGAGCGGCTGGCGCAGGCACTGCCGCCCGAGCTGCTGGCCCAGCTGCAGCAGTTGCTGGCCCCGGCCGGCCCGGGTGTTCTGGTGGCCCAGCAAGGCGGCGGCCTGCCGGCCACCGAGGCCCCTGAGGAGGTGGTGGGCCAGCTCCAGGAGGGCGATCAGGTCCGCGTGGTGCGCAACGGCAAGACGGTCCAGCTGCGCCCGGGCGACGCGCTGCTGGCGGGCGACGTGGTGGCGACCCAGGAGACGGCGGCCAAGCTGGTGTTGCGCAGCCGCGAGGGTGCCGCCGTCACGGTGACGCTGGGCGGCCGTGCCGAGATGACCCTGACGCAGGAGGCGGCCGGCGCCGAGGGCGGCGGCCGCGCCCTGGTGTTGAAGGTGGCCGACGGTGCGCTGGCCATGGACGGCAGCCGCGAGGCCCTGTCGACCATCGTGGTCGAGACCCCGGCTGGCAAGGTGGCCGCACAGGGCCAGGGCCTGGGCGTGAACGTCAACGCGGCCAGCGGCGCCACCACCATCGTGCTGCTGGGGGCCAATGGCCAGCCGGCCACGGATGGCGGCACGGTGTCCGTGGTGAATGCCCAAGGCGTGGCCCAGCAGCTGCAGATTCCCGGCGACGGCGTGGTGCTGGGCGGCGGTGCCGCAGGCGCCTCGGCCGGTGGCCTGGGCGTGAGCGCGGCCGGCTCGTCCCAGACCGCGCCGATCACCAGCCTGCTGTCCAGCGGCCCGGCCGGCGGCGCGGGGGCGGAAGGCTCCAGCGCGGGTCAGGGCAACACCTTGTTCGGCAATGCTCCGGGTGTCGGCGGCAGTCCGGCAGGCTCGGGCGGCCTGGGGCTTGGTCTGGGCCTGGGCGGAGGGCTCGGCGGTCTGGACGCGGGGGCCTCGCTGAGCGGTCTGGGGGCCGGTGTCAGTCTGAGCCAGGGCAGCTTCTCGGGCGCCACCGGCGCCTCCGGAGGCCTCGGCGGGGGCACCACCACAACCTCTTCAACGACCACCACCACCACCAGCGGTGGTGGTGTGGCGGGCGGCTCCACCGCCGGCTCCGGCGGCAGCCAGAACCCCCCGGCCATCATCCCGTCGGTGCGCCTGATCGCCTTGGACGACCAGGTGGACGAGCAGTCGGGCCCGCTGCGATTCGTGGTCGAGCTGTCCTCGGCCACCACCCAGCCGGTCATCGTGACCCTGCAGATCGATCCTGGCTCGGCCCTGGGCCGGGTGACCGGGGGCGTGCTGCAGCTGACCGTGGTGCCGGGCACCACGCAGACCTTCTTCGAGCTGCCGATCGCCGCCAACACCACCCGTGATGCCCTGGCCACCGTGCGGGTCCGCATCACGGACCTGGTCAACGGCACCGTGGGCCAGGTGGAAGACAGCGTGGCGCTCACCGACAGCCAGGCGATCGCTGGTGGCCGCGGTGGGGATCGGGTGATCGGCGGTGCGGGCGGCGACGTCGTCGACGGCGGCGAAGGCAACGACAGCGTCGATGGTGGCGCGGGCGACGACACCGTCGACGGCGGTGTGGGCGACGACGTCGCCGAAGGCGGCGCCGGCAACGACCTGGTCAGCGGTGGCGAAGGCAACGACACCGTCCGGGGTGGCGAAGGCAATGACACCGTCGACGGTGGCCAGGGCAACGACAGCGCGAGCGGCGGCGAGGGCGACGACACGGTGACCGGCGGTGGCTCCGACGACCAGGGCGACGACACGGTCGATGGCGGCACTGGCAACGACACCGTCAGCGGTGGTCGCGGCAACGACAGCGCCAGCGGCGGTTCTGGCGACGACACGGTCGACGGTGGCGCGGGCAACGACACGGTGGACGGTGGCGAGGGCAACGACAGCGTCAGTGGCGGCGAAGGCGACGACACCGTGACCGGTGGCGACACGCAGGACACCGGTGATGACACCGTGGACGGCGGGTCGGGCAACGACTCGGTCGAGGGCGGCCAAGGCAACGACAGCAGTTCCGGCGGCACGGGCGATGACTCGGTCGACGGCGGCAGCGGCAACGACACCGTGGACGGTGGCGAAGGAAACGACAGCGTCAGTGGCGGCGAAGGCGACGACACGGTCACGGGTGGCGACACCAACGACACCGGCGATGACACCGTGGACGGCGGCTCGGGCAACGACTCGGTCGAAGGTGGCCAGGGCAACGACAGCAGCTCGGGTGGCACCGGTGACGACTCGGTCGACGGCGGCGCGGGCAACGACACCGTGGACGGTGGCGAGGGCAACGACAGCGTCAGTGGCGGCGAGGGCGACGACACGGTCACGGGTGGCGACACCAACGACACCGGCGATGACACCGTGGACGGCGGGTCGGGCAATGACTCGGTCGAAGGCGGCCAGGGCAACGACAGCAGTTCGGGCGGCACGGGCGACGACTCGGTCGACGGCGGCAGCGGCAACGACACCGTGGACGGTGGCGAGGGCAACGACAGCGTCAGTGGCGGCGAAGGCGACGACACCGTGACCGGTGGCGACACGCAGGACACCGGTGACGACACCGTGGACGGCGGGTCGGGCAACGACTCGGTCGAAGGGGGCCAGGGCAACGACAGCAGCTCGGGCGGCACGGGCGACGACTCGGTCGACGGCGGCAGTGGCAACGACACCGTGGACGGTGGCGAAGGCAACGACCAGGTCGAAGGCGGCCAGGGCAACGACAGCAGTTCGGGCGGCACGGGCGACGACTCGGTCGACGGCGGCGCGGGCAACGACACCGTGGACGGTGGCGAAGGAAACGACAGCGTCAGCGGCGGCGAGGGTGACGACACGGTCACGGGTGGCGACACCAACGACACCGGTGACGACACCGTGGACGGCGGCTCGGGCAATGACTCGGTCGAGGGTGGCCTGGGCAACGACAGCGGCTCGGGCGGCACGGGCGATGACTCGGTCGACGGCGGCGCGGGCAATGACACCGTGGACGGTGGCGAGGGCAACGACAGCGTCAGTGGCGGCGAGGGTGACGACACGGTCACGGGTGGCGACACCAACGACACCGGCGATGACACCGTGGACGGCGGCTCGGGCAATGACTCGGTCGAGGGTGGCCTGGGCAACGACAGCAGCTCGGGTGGCACGGGCGACGACTCGGTCGACGGCGGCGCGGGCAACGACACCGTGGACGGTGGCGAGGGCAACGACAGCGTCAGTGGCGGCGAGGGTGACGACACGGTCACGGGTGGCGACACCAACGACACCGGTGACGACACCGTGGACGGCGGCTCGGGCAATGACTCGGTCGACGGCGGCGCGGGCAACGACACCGTGGACGGTGGCGAGGGCAACGACAGCGTCAGTGGCGGCGAAGGCGACGACACCGTGACCGGTGGCGATGCCAACGACACCGGTGACGACACCGTGGACGGCGGGTCGGGCAATGACTCGGTCGAAGGAGGCCAGGGCAACGACAGCAGCTCGGGCGGCACGGGCGATGACTCGGTCGATGGCGGCGCGGGCAACGACACCGTGGACGGTGGCGAAGGCAACGACAGCGTCAGTGGCGGCGAAGGCGACGACACCGTGACCGGTGGCGATGCCAACGACACCGGCGATGACACCGTGGACGGCGGGTCGGGCAACGACTCGGTCGAAGGTGGCCAGGGCAACGACAGCAGCTCGGGCGGCACCGGCGACGACTCGGTCGACGGTGGCGCGGGCAACGACACCGTGGACGGTGGCGAGGGCAACGACAGCGTCAGTGGCGGCGAGGGCGACGACACCGTCGCGGGTGGCGATGCCAACGACACCGGCAGCGACACGCTGGACGGCGGCACCGGCAATGACTCGGTTCTGGGTGGCCAGGGCAGTGACTCGGTGGAGGGGGGCGCCGGTGACGACCAGGCCCAGGGCGGCTCTGGCGATGACACCGTCGACGGCGGCACGGGCAACGACACCGTGGACGGTGGCGAGGGCAACGACAGCGTCGGTGGCGGTGAAGGCGACGACACGGTGACCGGTGGCGATGCCAACGACACCGGCGATGACACCGTGGACGGCGGCTCGGGCAACGACTCGGTCGAAGGCGGCCTGGGCAACGACAGCAGCTCGGGTGGCACGGGTGATGACTCGGTCGACGGCGGCGCGGGCAACGACACCGTGGACGGTGGCGAGGGCAACGACAGCGTCAGTGGCGGCGAGGGCGACGACGCGGTGACCGGAGGCGATGCCAACGACACCGGCAGCGACACGCTGGACGGCGGTGCGGGCAACGACTCGGTCGCTGGCGGCCAAGGCAGTGACTCGGTGGGCGGTGGGGCCGGCGACGACGACGCCCAAGGCGGGTCCGGAGACGACACGGTCGACGGCGGTGCGGGCAACGACACCGTGGACGGTGGCGAAGGCAACGACAGTGCCAGCGGCGGCGACGGCGATGACACCGTGACCGGTGGCGACGCCAACGACACCGGCAGCGACACGCTGGACGGTGGCGCGGGCAACGACTCGGTGACTGGTGGGCAGGGCAATGACTCGGTCGGCGGCGGGGCCGGTGACGACGACGCCCAAGGCGGGTCCGGCGACGACACGGTCGACGGCGGTCTGGGCAACGACACCGTGGATGGCGGCGAAGGCAACGACAGCGCCAGTGGCGGCGACGGCGACGACACCGTGACCGGCGGCGACGCCGGCGACACCGGCGACGACACCCTGGACGGCGGCGCGGGCAACGACTCGGTGACCGGCGGCCAGGGCAACGACTCGGTCGGTGGTGGCGACGGCAACGACGACGCCCAAGGTGGGTCCGGCGACGACACGGTCGACGGCGGCCAGGGCGACGACACCGTGGACGGTGGCGAAGGCAACGACAGCGCCAGTGGCGGCGACGGCGACGACACCGTGAGCGGTGGCGACGCCAACGACACCGGCAGCGACACGCTGGACGGCGGCGCCGGCAACGACTCGGTGACGGGCGGTCAGGGCAATGACTCGGTCGGCGGCGGCGACGGCAACGACGACGCCCAAGGTGGGTCCGGCGACGACACGGTCGACGGCGGCCTGGGTGACGACACCGTGGACGGTGGCGCGGGCAACGACAGCGTCAGCGGCGGCGACGGCGACGACACGGTGAGCGGTGGCGACGCCAGCGACACCGGCGACGACACGCTGGACGGTGGCGCGGG